>NZ_JACHXN010000012.1 GCF_014192095.1 Phyllobacterium trifolii | reverse complement strand
GAGCAACATCTGTTTTTCGCGAAGATACCCGATAAGGGTCGCGGTCGGGTCACCCGATGTCTCCGGGAGGCGAAGCTGTGAAGCTAGCACTGAAGGGACGAGTTGAGGATTCGTGATCGGAGCCAAGTCGACGAAGCAAAGGCCGTGCTTGTGCGATGATGACAACTGTTCCGCCACACGAAGGCCGACGGTCGTCTTTCCAATGCCGCCTGGGCCAACGATCGTCACCATCCGTAACCGTTTAAACCGTCCTTCGACGAACTTGATCGCTTCGTCACGTCCGATGGCTTGGATCAGCTGTCGTGGAAGGTTGTTCGGCGCAGTTGTTGTTTCAGGTTCGTTTTCAACGCGGGAACGGGTGAGAGGAGCAACGAAACGATAGCCCCTTGAAGGGACGGCGGCGATATACCGGGGAGCGGCTTGATTGTCGCCGAGCACCCTTCGAAGCAACGCGATCTGAACTCTAAGATTCGACTCCTCGACCGTGGTATTTGGCCAGGCACTCGCGATTAGTTCATCCTTCGTTGCCAGCTCGCCCGATCGCCCGGTCAATGTGATGAGAACTTCGAGCGCCCGCGAGCCGATTGTGACGGGCTCGCCGTCTTTGAGCAACAGATGCCGCCCCGCATAGAGGACGAACGAACCGAAGGCGGTCGCTTCATCAGCCGCAAGCGTTGGATTCGGTGGCGCTTGCCCTTGCAATTCTATCCTTTTCTAATAACGGCGCGGTTTAAGCGGTTGGCCGCGATTAGTCGAGGTCAACCGCTTGTAAACCTATAATCCATTTCGTAAAAGAACAATTGGGACACTCTTTAAGCGTTTGATCCGCAGCAGCGGTCTTCGTGAAGCCGCATCGCTCGCATGAAATTCGGCCCACATTTGTTTTTGCCGGCATTCATTTTTGGCGCTACAGCTTCCAAAGCGGAACGATGCCGGATCTGCGTACGTGCTTCGTGCAGTGGACCGAGCAATCGGTCGGTTCTAAGTGAGATGACCATCCAGCGGAACTCACCCCGTTGGATTAGTCCAACCTGATCAGCTTACGGAGGTTAATCCCCGTAGAGTGACACGCGGTCGCAAACTGACCGCTCGCCTTGAGGCGGCCATACGCAGTTCGCTATGAGTTCGACATTAGAACGTTGGCCGCGATCGGCGAGCGGTCGATCAAGCGACCAAGATGAAACGTCCGGTTTTGGGATGAGGCAAGACCTGCCACAATGACCGAAATGCGGGCGCTTTGCAGACTGACCGGATCCGACCTCATTGCGGTCGATCCAAGGTCATTGACGGCTTCCCGAAAGCTGTCACTCCCAGCGTTCCTAACAGTCGACGTGGTTGGGGCCGTTTCCGGCCGGGCAGCTTACGGGCGCGCGAACAACCAAAGCTGCCATCGCACCTCTATGTGCAAGAATCGACTAGGCCTGAGATTTGCCGGCTTGCGCAAGCGCAGAGCGGAAGTTTGGGGACACACTTGGCCGCGCTGGTTGCGGAGCCCTAAGCAGGAACTCTGGT
Source organism: Phyllobacterium trifolii (assembly GCF_014192095.1). GTDB lineage: Bacteria > Pseudomonadota > Alphaproteobacteria > Rhizobiales > Rhizobiaceae > Phyllobacterium > Phyllobacterium trifolii. The sequence continues at coordinate 166,215 of NZ_JACHXN010000012.1, read as the reverse complement.
ATCGGGCTAGTTGGCAGACCGGACCATGATGACGTTGTCCGGACCGAACCAGGTCTTCATTTTTTCGGTCTTTGCGTCTGAGGGGGGATTGAGGTCAATAACTGCAAGTCGCCTTTTCGGTCGCGAGCAAGAGACGTAGAATAAGTTACGTGTTTTGGCCCAGCGGCGCGGGTTTTTCTCCAAATCGAAGTCCGTAAGGTACTTGTCAAAGGAATATTGGGTCCAGTTTGACCCCGCGTCATCCAGCACGACAATGACGTCGGGAAACTCCGCTCCTTTCACACCATGCTTCGTGGCAAAGGGCGTATGATCGAGAAAGAAGTCCACAAAACCAATTACCTGCGTGTAGGGCAGCTCCAGAAGGGCGGCGTAGAATTTTTCGTCAGCAGCGCGATATTTGGCGTCGACGGCGTCTTGGTCTGGCACCGGCAGTGGGCCATCTAATCGCGTGGCAAGGTCCTCCAGTAGGTCGAAAAGCTGCGCTTCCCGTAGAAATAGAAGAACGTCTCGGACGGTTCCTGTCCTCCTGATCTGCACCAGTCCTTCAAGGAGCTTGCGCACCCGTGCCTTGTCCGCGATAGATCCCAGCCTGAAATTGCTGAGTTTCAAAATCGAAATAGCCTGCCCGTGCCGCCCGGCTTCCCAGGCCGCTACCAGCGACTCTACCTTGTCAATGAAAAAGGCGATGGTCTTGTCTTCCCCTCCAAGGAGGTCTTCACGAAAGAATCCCCCACGGTCGCCGTAGATGCTAACCAGCTCAAAATAGCCTCCCTTGCGTGCGATTAGCTTGTGGGTCAGCAAAAGCTGTTTGGTTTCCTCCGCGTTCAGGGTCCAGCCACGTTCCTTCAAGAGTGCCTCTGCCGCATCCAAACCGCCTTCAGGCGGCGCACCAATATAAATCGCCTCGCCCTGCGCGTTGTCGGCCGCGGGGACTTGCTTGATGTCGTCACGCACATGGTTGAGCAGGTTGATGACTGCGATCGGACAACGCCGATTGTCCGGCTTAACTACGGGATGGAGTCGTGCGCGAAGCTCTGCCGGGATTTCACCAATACCCGGGTGGCTAGACCCACTGAAGATGTTCTGCATCTTGTCGCCAAAGAGGCCGACAATAACTTTGTCCTTTGCTGTCGGCAGAATGGTGTCCAGAACGATGTCGATAACCGGGCGACTGGTGTCCTGATATTCGTCAATGAAGATAAAGGGGTACTTGGCGACCGCTATCTGAGCGAGTCGGGGATGTTCCTTGAACATGATCCGGGCAACGTCAAGCAGGTCGTCGTGGAAAAGCCGACCCTTGCGCAGATTGGTCCCAAGATCTGCGTAAACTATACGCTTTCCAATCAGCGCGGCGGCCAATTCTGCGGCCTCAACCTTCCTGCTGCTTTCAGGTTTTAGGCCGTCGTTAAATACCAAGACAGCAGCCCGCAGCTCCTTCTGATGGGAAGCAATGAGACTCCAAAGGAAGTCGTGAATTGTCGTGACCGAAATGAGCGGATCGAGATTTACCCGTGACGCGATTTCGTTCTTGGCGACGTTGGTGAAGGTGATGCAGGCAACCTTCTGCCCCTTCGCCCTCAGCTCGGCAGAGTGTTGGCGCAGGATCAGTTGCAACACTTTCACGAGCGAGTATGTCTTGCCGGCGCCCGCACCGGCATCCAGCAGAAAGCTGGTGCGTGTTTTGATGCATTCAGCGAGTTGTTCGTCAGCGGAGGTCATCCCTGAACTCCCGCGAGCCACGCCAAACCATCTTTAATATACTTCGGTGTCTTCCATCCGGCGACAAGCATGAGGTCAACAGCGAAGTCTGCCTTCGGAAATTCGATGTTATAGGCATCCGCAATCAGGGCTGCTGCATCAGCGTGCTGGAAAAGATCGCCGGTTCCCAGCAGCTTGCCCTTGTTCGCATAAAGCCATTCGGCATTCGCGTAACAAAAGGCCTCTTCAAAGCTTCGGCCACAAAGACCCGCATTGGTTTCACTTACTTGGAACGCGACCCGGATCACGCCATCTGTCAATTGCTCCGGCGTTGCCGCGCGGATATCCGCAAGCGGAACCTTGCCTGGCAGCCATTTTGTCAACGTGGCATTGCTGGTCGTAATCCCTTCATCGACGCGACACTTTACCCGCTTCACCTTGATTGAATCCAGATCGGTAATGATCAGGGTAGGGATGCCAAGGAACTCGAGGAAGTCCTTGAAAATATGGGCATAGGCACCGCCGACTTCGACGATCGACAGATAGCTTGGCGTGAGGTCAACTCCCTCGGCACTTGCCGCTTCGATCATGCGTGGTAGCAGTAGACGTTCGACGGACCCTTCAATCAAAATTGCCTTGTCAGCATAGAAGAGGTCGCATCGCGTCAGGGTCAGGTATTTTGCGACAAACTCAAATGCTTCTCCTTGGCCCTTCGCAGTTTCCTCTCCCTTGAAGGCCATCAGGTCTTTTACGCCCGCGCTCCCTCCTTTTTTGCGGAAGTATCGCACGGCAGACAACCCTGCAGCAGCGGTGATGTGTGACGAGTGAGTTGTGATGACCAATTGTGTCCCTTCCTCTCCGGCATGACTCAGGAAGGACTGGGCCTTCCGCAAGAAAACAGTCTGCATCTGCGGATGAAGATGGGCCTCCGGTTCCTCGACAACAATGAGGTGAACCCTCGGGCGGAAGCCGTCTTCACCGATCAATGCGTCACGAAAGGCCTTGAGCTGAAGGACCATGTAGATGAGATTTTTGAATCCCAGACCATTAAACCGCTCGGGAAGCTGATGGGTCTTTGCTTCTTCACCCTCAATGTCGCCGGCGGGATCGATGGAAGCGACGTAGTATATTTTTGTGCTGTCCTTGAAGATGCCACCTGCAGACAGCTCTGCTTGCACCAATATCTCTGGTGTTTCGGGATAGCCGAAGAGCTTCAGCGCCTCAGTCACCTCCTTAAAGGCCTCGCCATATTTCGCCGTCAGCTCGACCGCTTGGGCGCTCACCACGGCTTCGACTGCCGCATAGTTCTCGGGATCGCTCGTCTTGAACCGCCGCTCGTAATGCACATGCAGTAACCGCGACAACTTCGTGGCCTGAGAGGAGGCTTCCTGATCCTCCATATGACGTTGGGCGGGAAGGAAGTCCACCTTGACAAGACGCTTGAGCAACGCGTTGGCGGCAGATGGAGCGAGCATTTCGCTGTCGTTGCCGTCGGTCGAAACCTTATAGTGTCGAAGTTCATACTGGCGCTCCAGCGTCTCCTTCAGCATCGCTGTGAGAGGCTGTTCCGGCCGCATGATACGGAATGCCTTGAAATCCTGTGCTGTCTGTTCGGGGGAGCGCGAGCAGTAGTCGATGCGAAGCACGACCTCTGCTTTGGTGTCGTCGAGGTCCATGAGAAGTTCCTCGGCAACGGAAAGGTCTTCTGCGATATCGGAATAGCTGAAGGTCAACTCCATCCTGATGAGCGGCAGCGGAGGCAGATTCCCACCCGCAAGCACGGCCATCTCGAAGGCCGCAAAAGTGGGATGGGTGCCTCCCCAGAAATCATCAAACCCGAAGCCTTTTTGGGTAGCGTTAAGAAACATGCGCAAAGCTTCAGCGACCGAAGTCTTGCCACTGTTATTCGGTCCGACAAAAACTGTCGTTCCCCCTTCCGTATGAAGATTAACGCGAGCTTCGCGAATGAGACGATAGTTTTTTAAAGAAACAACATTCAGTTTCAAATTGCGCTCCGGCCTATATTGTCCTGAACAAAGGTACTCCCAGTCGTGCGACGTCGCAACGCCGCCCGATCCGATGTCTTGTTTTCAGGCATCTATCCCTCGTAACTTCTCGTTTGCCTACATTGAGCGCGCGAACGGCGACATGTGGTCGGTTAGGTCAATATCGTTTTCAGCTGAATTGTCTGGCTAGCGGCCCATTCGCTTTTTCCTGTGATTGATTACATACGCCTGCGGCTCGATCCAGATACCATTCTTTACGATATCGGAGCTGTAAGTGGTCAGGGCTGCCAGGAGGTCCTGGTCATTGGGAAACTCGTAGCAGAACTGACTGAAAGCCGAGTAGTCGAGCATGACGAAAAAGTCTACGAGACCCTGCATCTCACGGTATCGAGCGACGAATTGACTGCCTTCGTCCAAGAACATTTCCTGGACTATGATTAGGCTGACAATGCTTTTGCCGGAAGCTTCGACGTCCAGGTCGTTGTCATCGACGGTAAGCTCGAGGATATCGTGTCCGCGCACATATTTCGCTGCCCCCTTTGCCTGGTTGACGGCTTTCTCGATCTGGTTTTGTGAGGTACGCCGCTTCCGATCCAGCGTACGGGCCAAGCTCGACCCGGTATTGGGACTGTCCTTGGCCTGTATCAGAACCAGATGAGTAGAATTTCCCGCCATCACATCGACGAGTTCTTTACCCGTATCTCTGCGGACTGGATTCAGGGCGATTTGGGGGCCTCTAAACGCGCTTTTCAGATTGAGGACTATGTCCCGCTCCTGGAAATAACCGGCATCTTCGCGCTCAAGCGTGGAACGCGAATGTCCCCCGCTGCCAAGGTAGTCATGGACCTCGGGACGGATGTCCGTGATGAAGATGTCGGAAGGAAAGAGTTCATCTTTGAAGACGACCTTTATAGCCTTGTCGTCGTCTGCAGTGGTCCTATGACCGAACCACTGCGTCAGGGCGGCGTAGATCCCGGTCACGGTCTCGTTGTGGTAGGTAAGCAGGCCGATCGGCGTGCGCTCGGCAATCACGCTACCCCCGTCCCGAAGGGTGGCCCGGTAGCTCATCCACTCCCGGTTATGCTCGTCTAGGAAGTGGATATCGAGCTCGCCGTAACCGAGCAATTCGAGGATGTCCTTGCCATCGGGGTCATTAAAGATGCCCGTCTGAATGACCAGGGGCTCCTCGTAATCATCGAAGAAGGCAGTCAATGCGACGGTGAGCCCTGATGTGGACATCAGCGGAGCGAGGTAGAAGCTGAAACCACTATTTAACCGGGCAGCCAGGATGTATTCTTTTCGAGCTTTGATGACGAGCAACAGCTTGCCGCTCTCGGGATGCCTGATCGGCAACAAGCCGCCGGGATACCCGTAAACTAAAGGCGCTAGTTCTGGATGTTTGAGGGTGAGCATGGCCAAGCCTATAGCAATATGGGGAGAAAGAAAGCGAGCGCTTTGGCAGCTTACAGTCACGTGGCCACGACAAGCCGCCGCCGGCGATCAGGTAGTACTCACCCGTCAATGGGCACCTTGTCGCATCTGCTGCGCGTCTGCTTTTAGGAACTCGTGGTGTACCGTTTGACGGCCGGAATAGGGCGCGAAACGGACATTCGTACCGAAACTACACGTGCGTATGACCGGGTCGGAGATGAGCCGTATCAGCGCCCCGACCGACCGGCAGGTACGGCAAGGACCGGTCCGCTTCGCGCAGGACCTCGTAACGCTGTCCGGTCCGCTGGTAGAATTCCCGATGCAATTCCAACGCCCGGACATACCGCTTGTATTCGGAAGCCTTGGCCTTGGCGTCGGCAGTTGCATCGTCCGGTACGCAGTAATGCAGCTTTCTCAACTTCAAGGCGACGGCGTTGACCTCAGTCATGTGGGTTTTGCCTCCCGGCTCCTTGAACAGGAGTCTTCCGGAATGGAAGCGGCGCGACGGCGTCCAATCTGCGTTGAGGTAATAAGCCTCCGCTACGTGGATGATATAATCGCCTTCAGGCTTGCGATTTTTTCTGGGAGTGGAATTTTTCATTGCGGTCTGGCTCTCTCTTGGTGGCTGGATGCCATTCAAGGATTGTCCGGCATTGCTGCCGGCGCAATGATGTCGGTCTCTGGGCGAAATAGAATCAGCACGGAAAACGCGCAACACAGCCAGATCGATCTGACCGTGACAAAGAATCCGCTGATATCGCGTGTACGGCCAGATGGGATGCTTGTTTGGCAGACAGATAGATCATTGCCGCAGTCTTTTTGGCACGAACCATAGGATCCGACGATCTTGAGCGTGTCCCCAACATTCCGATTTTTACAGAACGAGTTGAGGATGTGAGTAGAAAAATGCGCCCAATCGTCTCCGATGCTGCACATGTTGTCTCTTGGGATTCTCATTCGGGAGAATGATATGGAGTCGATGGAGGTCCTGCGTGGTATATAGGATTCGCTCTCTATATCCGCTACGAAGGTCGTCTGTTCAAGGATTCCTGCTCTCGAGAAAGTCCATCTTCCAGTCCGTACCCCTCGGTGAGTTCATGGTCCGCCTGCCAATAACCTGTGCCGCGATGGAGGAACCCCTCGATACCTTCTTCGCTGCATTCGCCTCCCCCGTTTTTCGCCTGTAGCCAAGTTCTGATACGCGGACGAAGGCTGATCGGTCGCGCCATTTGATCGCCACATGAAAATCGAAACGGGGCCAGAAACTGCGGCCAGATTTCAGGGAATGTGCCAGCCCGTTCCGATTTTCCTGTGACGATGCTGAAAGAAACGAACGTCGAGAGAAATCCTCGAGTAGCTCGCTTCCGTAGAATATGCAACAGAACCAACCGACATCCGCGCAACGGCAACCAAAGCCGAAACGACGATACAGCGCCTATTTTGCTATCCCTAGACGAATTGCAACACCTCCGGAACTAGACCCTTTGGCATGGTTTGATTGCTGATTTGATCGGGCTCTCTTCTCAAATCTTGGGTCATGGAAAGGTTTGAGGATTTCGCTCCGAAAATTGTGACGTCGTCCCGTCTTCGCGGGGCGAGTATTGCTTCAAAGCGCCAGAAAAGGCGAAGTGCGGTCGAAGACCTCGGGTTGCAATTTTCCGGTCTTCATCAGATGTTGCAACGTGTATGATATGGACAGGGCGTCGTCCAACGCATCATGCCCCTGCAACGGTGGATGTTCGACGCGATAGTAGTCCGCCAACTTGTTGCTGGGTGTCTTCGCTAAATCCTCGATAGGCATTCCCGCGGCGATTAGAAGCTTGACAGCGTTATCGAACCGGTGAGCCGGGATGGGCGGCTGAATCCCCGCGATATAGCAGCTGATGGCAACCATGTTCAGCTCATCCTTACCCCACGACCAGAACCGAGCACCATCCGAGAAGCTGTCAAGGCCAGAAAGGGCCTCTTGCAAGGTCAGGCCGTTGGTGGCGATGTTTTCTTCAGTGATGCCGGTGAGATTGGTGAAATAGGGATCGAGCGGATATTTTTCGCCAAACCGATCAATCGATCGAACATAAGCCTTGTAGGTATCCAGGAGAGGAAACGCGCCCTCGAGGCCCAGTCTAACGGCTCCGATTTGGGCAATGACCGGATCGGGATCAGCCGCTGCGCACCAAAATCGACGTTGCGACCCCTCGATGCAAAGAAACTCGCAATCAAATACAATAGCCGTTTTCATAGTCGACCTCTCGCAACAGCATACGATACGAATGTCGTTGGCAGCCTGGCTCAGATGCACGGTGATTGCCAGTCAAGCGCAAGCCGTCAGTTGAAAACTAGTGCGGTCGGCAACATAAAGATTCGTATTTCAATTGATCCGCTGGCCTTTCTCGGTCTCGAAGAGGTGAGTGTTGGCAATATCACCCTTTACCGAGAGCCGCTCGCCGACCCGGACTTCAGCTGATCTCGGGAATTCGATGGTGATAAGTTTTTCGGTTCCGGCATCGAGGTAACCGAAGGTCTGGCTGCCAAGCCGTTCGACCACCGCCAATTCGCCGCTGAACCACCCCTCGGTGGCGTCGCAGACGGTCAGGTCTTCCGGACGGATGCCGAAGGTAACCGTCTTTAATGCCACGGCTGGTCCGTCCCCAGCACTTATAGCGACGTTGCCTGCCGGCAATTGCAGAACAAATTTGTTCCGGGTGGATTCAACGACATTCACCTGCAAGGTATTCATGGTCGGACTGCCGATGAAACGTGCCACGAAGAGACTTGCTGGCTTGCGGTAGAGGTCAAGCGGATGCCCGATCTGTTCGACGTTACCCGCGTTCATAACGACAATCCGATCAGCGAGTGTCATAGCCTCCACTTGATCGTGCGTGACGTAGACGGTCGTCGCCTGCATGCGGCGATGCAGCTTGGCAATTTCAAGCCGCATCTCGACGCGAAGTGCGGCATCGAGATTCGACAGCGGTTCGTCGAACAGGAATGCCTTCGGTCGGCGAACGATGGCGCGGCCCATCGCAACCCGCTGGCGTTGGCCGCCCGAAAGTTGTGCCGGCCGACGCTCAAGATAATCCTGAAGCTTGAGGATATCGGCCGCGCTTGTCACGCGCTTGTCAATTTCATTGGTGGTCTCGCCGCGCATTTTCAGGCCAAACGCCATGTTTTCTTCAACGCTCATATGGGGGTACAGCGCATAATCCTGGAAGACCATGGCAATGTCGCGGTCGGAGGGCGGCAGGGCATTGACGACCTTGTCACCAATCCTCAATTCACCCGCGCTGATTTCTTCCAGCCCGGCGATCATTCGGAGCAGGGTGGATTTCCCGCAACCGGACGGACCAACAAGAACGAGAAACTCGCCGCTCGCGACATCGATATTTACCCCGTGGATCACGGGAACTGTCCCGTAGAGCTTTCGGATCTGCTTCAGACTGATCGCTGTCATTCGATTATTCCTCCGCCCGATACGTTATTGACTTTAATTATCGATATCAATATCAATAATGATAATTAGCGTCATCTGCAATCAAGAGGAGAGCTTGCAGTGCCCGACGACTCCATCACTCGCAGATCAAATCGCCCATCCTATAGTCCGCTTCCAGCAAAGGCGGCCGTGGCGTTCGATCAATTGAAGCGGGATATCATGCTGGGAGAGTTGCGCGCCGGCGAGCCGTTGACGGAGCTTGATCTGGCGGCGCGGTTCCAGTGCAGCCAGGGTACGATTCGCGAGGCTTTGCTGCAGTTGCAGGAAGAAGGGTTGGTGCGACGCCAGGGGCACCGGGGCACCCAGGTATCTGCCTGCACGGTCGATGAAGCCGTTGAAATGTTCCGCGTGCGCCAGCAGATCGAATGCAATGGCATCGTTCGCGCGCTGCGCCACAAGAGCCGGACTCTCGTTTCCGATCTTCAGGAACTTGCGGACGATATGGCAGAGTCCGCAAACAACGGCGACGAGCTCCAGCTCGCGGCGCTCGACCGGGATTTCCATCGGCGGATTTTTCGCGATGCCGACCTGCCGGCGCTCGATCCGATCTTGCACCGGTGCCTCGTTCACAATCATCGCTTCAAGATCTCAAGAAGTATCGGTTCCCGCGATCTCATGGCGACAGCACTACGGCATCGCGTCATAATTGAAGCTATAGAGCAGGGCGATGTAGCCGCTGCAACGCAAGCCTTGCATCATCATATCGCGACGATTGTTGACTTCGGGCCAACTGTGTTTCCGGACGCTGATCAATGAACGGCGCCGGTTTTTCCAATGAACTTTCAGCGGAAATGCGCGCGTTGTTGCTGCGCGTCGAAGAGGAGCTGGGGCCGCTACCTGATCCCACATTGCTGCCACCGGAAGAGGGCAGGGCGCAATCCGAACGTTCAAACCAGCGCAACAATGTAAACCTGCCGCCGCTTGCTCGGACGCGAAACATAATCGTTGCCGCCAATACGGAACTTGGTTCCCAGGATTGCCGCATGCGCGTGCTTGTGCCGCATGATGCGGGCGCCGGTGCTGTCCTGTTCGTTCATGGCGGAGGTTTTGCGTTCTGCAGTCCTGAAACGCATGAGCGTTGTGCCCGGGTTCTCGCCAATGAAACCGCGCTGCCCGTGCTCGTTCCCGATTATCGACTAGCCCCGGAACATCCATTTCCAGCGGGCCTGCACGACGTTGTCGCCTGCCTGCGTGCCGCATTCGCGGCGACTGCAGAAGCAGGCGTATCCACGGGACCGCTCATCATCGCAGGAGATTCGGCGGGGGCCAATCTCGCGCTTGCAGCCGTCATGCACGAAGAGAGAGCTGGACGTTCACTGCCGTCGGGCATGCTTCTGTTCTACGGCGCGTTTGGTGCCGACTTCACCACGGAGTCGTATGGCCAGTTTGCCGAGGGCCCCGGTCTGACGCGTGGCAAGATGCAACGATACTGGAACTGGTATTGCGCGGATGAGGATGCCCGCCGCAATCCGCTGGTGGCACCGTTACACGCCGATGACCCTATACTGCGCGCATTGCCGCCGCTCTATCTCCTGGCCGCCGGCGTCGATCCCCTCTTGTCCGACACGCTTCTGTTTGCTGATCGGCTGAAGGCTGTTGGCCGCAACGATCCCCTCACTGTTTTGCCGGGGGTAACGCATGGATTTCTGCAAAACACGAATGAACTGGCTGCTGCGCGGGAGGCGCTTGTGGCGGCCGGGGAGGCTGCTCGAGGAATGATCCGCGGCAGTTGAAGACCCATAACAAAGGTGGAGGAAACAATGAGCATTCTCAAGAAACTGGGTATCAGTTGCGCATTCATGGCCGGCCTGGCGGTGAGCGCCGCCAATGCGGCCGAAACGGTGCGGTTCTGGTATCATTTCGACAATCCGGAAAATCCGATGTCGGATCTCGTGGCGAAGTTCGAGGCGAAAAACCCCGATATCAAAATTGAAGCGGAAAATGTTCCATGGAACAGCTACTACGACAATCTGTATACCTCTCTGGTTGGCGGCAATGCGCCGGACGCCGGGATGGTCAAGCTTTTTGCGCAGCCGCGACTGGCTGAAATGGGTGCGCTGGAGCCGATTGGCGACCGTATCAACGCCTGGCCGGGCAAAGCCGATCTTCTCGATAATCTGCTGGAATTGAACAAGGGGCCGGATGGGCAGCAGTATTACCTGCCGATCCAGTACGTCGTGCTGTATCTTTACTACCGCGCCGATCTCTTCAAGGAGGCGGGCCTCAATCCACCGGTGACATGCGAAGACTTCCGCACGGCAGCGCAGAAATTGACCAAAGCGCCCGACACCTATGGTTTTGGCCTGCGCGGCGGCAAGGGCGGCTGGGACCAGTGGGGAACATTCGTCTTCTCGCAAGGCGCGGAACTCAAGCCGGGCGGCCTTACCAACCCTGAAGCTGTCGCGGCTAACCAGTGGGTGATCGATCTGTTCCAAAAAGACAAGGTTATCCCGCCATCGGCTCCAAATGACGGCTTCCAGGAAATTGTCGCAGCGTTCAAGGCTGGCAAGACGGCCATGACCATTCATCATATTGGCTCATCCAATGATTTGGTCAAAGCGTTGGGAGATAAGGTTTCCGCTGTTCCCGCCCCCAAATGCGGCGGCAAGCAGTGGACCTCCTATGGCGATGAATCCCTGGCGATTTTCTCGTCGTCACAGGTGAAGGACGCTGCCTGGAAGTGGATATCCTTTCTCGCCGAGGGTGAAAACAACGTTGCCTTCAACAAGGCGACGGGCCAGATGACTGTAACCAAGAGCGGTTCCGAGCATTGGACCCTGCATGAACGCCGTTTCGTTGACGCCACGGTCCAGTCTCTGCCGTTTGCTCACGTGCTGCCGCAAAGCACCGCGACAGCGGAGTTCGTCAATACCGCGTGGCAAACGTCAATGCAGCAAGCGCTCACCGGCCAGATCACCTCGCAACAGATGATGCAGCAGCTTGAGAGCCTCTTCGCGCAGTAGCGCGGAGGGGTTTCGCAGCACTGGTCGACGTCCGCCGAAAGTAGATTGTCCATGTCAACGCTTGCACCATCAGCACCTCACGATCTCACGCAGGTTCGCACGCTGCGCAGCCGGCTGATGCCGTATGCCCTGCTGGCGCCGGCAGTGCTCGTGACATTGTTCATCGTTTTCTTCCCGATGGTTCAGGCGGTCGTCACCAGCTTCTACGACCTGGTCCTGTGGAAACCCAATGCCAGCCGGTTCGTGGGCTTCGGCAACTACATCAAGCTCTTGCATGACCCGGTATTCTGGATTTCGCTCGGGCATACTGCCATATGGATCGGCTTGACGGTGCCCTTGCAGATGGGTCTTGGCCTGGTCGCCGCGCTCCTGCTCAATCGCGAGTTCCCATGGCGCGGTCTGGCGCGTGCCCTCGTGATAATTCCGTGGGCCTTGCCGAGCGTTGTCATCGCGCTGATGTGGCGCTGGATTTATGATCCAACCACCGGGGTGCTCAATGACATCCTGCTGTACCTGTCGATTATCCATTCAACCGTACCCTGGCTTGCCGATCCGCATCTTGCGCTCTATGCGGTGATTGCCACCTTGACCTGGCAGGGCTTTCCGTTTTTCGCGGTGATGATCCTTGCCGGTTTGCAGGGGATACCCCAAAGCCAGTATGAAGCCGCCTCTATCGACGGGGCCAGCACGTGGCGTCAGTTCGTCCATATTACCCTTCCGGGAATAGCACCCGTGCTGGCGACGGCGGGCCTGCTGCGTATTATCTGGGTCGCAAATTCCATGGATGTCATCTTCGTCATGACAGGTGGCGGCCCGGGCTATGCCACGCACACACTGCCGCTTTATGCGTTTATCAAGGCCCGGCAAAATCTCGATTTCGGCTATGGCACCGCCATTGCCGTTACGTTCACGATCCTTCTTGGTGCCATCGTGGCGGTCTATATCGTCCGCACCATGCGCGAGGTGGAACGATGAACAAACCCTCGACGCTCCGCCGGATTCTCACGACGGATATTCCTGTCGTTTTCATCATAATGCTCGCCATGGGGCCGTTCGTCTGGATGATCCTGACGTCCCTGACACCGACCGCGCAATTATCTGCGTCCGGCGTATCCCTGTCGCCGGCGGGGTGGAGCATGGACAATTATATCCGCCTGCTGGAACAGACCTCGTTTCTCGGCAATATGCTGGACAGTCTGATCATTGCTGCTGGTACTGTCGTCCTGGGCCTCGCAGTTTCAATCACTGCGGCCTACGCGCTGTCGCGTTTCCGCTTCCCGGGCCGCAAGCTGGTCATGCTGCAGTTTCTGCTGGTCAACATGTTTCCGATCGTGCTCCTGATCTTGCCGCTCTTTATCCTGATGCGGAAGATTGGCCTTCTCGATACGCATCTTGCGCTGATCCTCGCCAATTCAACTGTCGCCATTCCGTTCGCGGTCTGGATGCTGAGGAGTTACATCGGCGCTATTCCCCGCAGCCTCGATGAAGCGGCGATGATCGATGGCTGTTCCCGGCTGCAGGCGTTGCGTCGCGTCGTTCTGCCGCTGGCCATGCCCGGCATCATTTCGACAGGCATCTATATCTTCATTACCGCGTGGAACGAATATCTCTACGCCCTGACACTTGGCGGCCGGAACGTCCGCCCCGTTACCGTCGCCATCCAGACGCTGATAGGCGAATACCAGATCGAATGGGGTCTGCTCGCCGCCGGCGGTGTCGTCGGTGCGCTTCCCGCCACTCTGCTTTTCCTTCTCGTTCAACGCCGGCTTATCGGCGGCCTCACCCAAGGCGCAGTGAAGGGATGACTCTTATTAATATCAAAGAAGGACCCATGATGAATCCCATCGGATTGATCTCCATGCAATATGCAAGGCCATTCACCGCCGAGCATTTCCATCTCTTCAAGAAAATGCGCGAACTTGGCTTTGACTTCGTCGAACTGCTGGTGCCCGAGCCCGGCGAAATCGATCTTGCCGAAGCCCGGCGCGCATTGGACGATGCAGGACTTGGCGTCGTCCTCGCCGCGCGCGTCAATATGCAACGCAACCTTTCATCGCACGAGAAAGATGCCCACCGCGCCGGCATCGACTACCTGCGCTATACGGCGGACTGCGCAGCGGAACTCGGTGCGACCGTTGTTGGCGGCCCTCTGACCGGCAATCCACTGGTGTTTGCCGGGCGTGCGCCAGTACCAGTAACCGAAGAAGAGCGGTTGGCGCGCAAGGACCGCTGTGTCGCGGGACTGAAGGAAGCGGGCGATCACGCTGCGAAGGCCGGTATTCTGCTCGCCGTCGAACCACTCAATCGCTTCGAAAGCGATGTGTTGTGCACGACACAACAAGCCATCGAGCTGCTCGACACAGTGGACCATCCGGCGGTCAAGTTGATGCTCGACACATTTCACATGCACATGGAGGAGGCGTCGATCCCCGAGGCCATCCGGCTTGGCGGCGGTCATCTCGTGCATTTCCAGGCCAACGAAAATCATCGCGGCTTCCCCGGCACCGGTTCGACCGACTGGGTTGCAGTTTGTCGTGCGCTGCACGAGGTGAACTACAAAGGCCCGGTATCGCTTGAGCCTTTCCGCCGCAATGATGATCGTTTTGGCGTTCCATTCGCGCAGTGGCGTCCACCGCATGAGGACGAAAGCGAGCGCCTCGCGGCGAGCGCGGCGTTCATCAAATCCCATCTCACACTGACGGAATATCGGCGATGACACTGAAAATCGGTTGGATCGGTTGCGGCATTCACGCAACCCAGATGCTACTTCCCCAATTGGTCCGCCATGACGTCGAAATCGTCGCGCTCTGCGATATCGATGGCAAGCGTCTTGGCGATGCCGGCCGGCAGTTTGGCGTTGCGCGCCTGACCAGCGACGCCGAGGAACTCATCCGAACGCCGGGAATCGATGCGATCGGCATGGCCGTGGGGCCGGATCAGCATCTGCATTTCGGCAAACTTGCGCTCGATCGGGGTCTGCCTGTGTTTATGGAAAAACCCCCGTCAGGAACAGCGGCTGGCGCGCGGGAACTTCGCGCTGCGTCGGAGCGCGCCGGTAAACCGTTGCTCGTCGGTTTCATGAAACGTTATTCGGTCGGCAACAAGATTGCCCACAACATCATCAAGTCCGGGCGGTTCGGGCCGGTGCTTGGCCTTACCGGATACTACATGACCGCGCCGGGCTACTTTACCGGCAATGTCGATTATACCGGCTTCTTCCTGCATCACTGCGTGCACTATATGGATCTGGTGTCATTCTTCGTGTCGCCGGTGCGAACCATTTCAGCGCGAAAGGTGGAAAAAACACCGGGCAGGCTTCTTTTCCACGTCGGGTTCGAGTTCGAGTGCGGCGCCATTGGAAATATCGCAATGGGTACGATCCAGTCGCGGGGCACGCCGGTCGAACGCATCGAGTTGATGGGTGACCACCAGCGTCTCGAGGTAGATGATGTGATTGAGGTGCGGTGGAACCGCAACCCGCCCTTCAAGGTAGACGATCCCGAAGCGACACTCGCCGACGATGTCGACACTCTGACATGGAAGCCAAATTTTACGGCAGCGGCGAATGAAGATCCGAAGGGTTATTATTCACTCTTGGCCGATGTGGTTCCGGCCCTCGGCGGTGCGTCGACTGCTGCCCCGACAATTCATGATGGGGTGATAGCCATGGAACGGCTGGAGACTTTGCGACGGGAGCTTGATTTGTAATTTCCGTGGGCTGCCGCGGTCACTCGACGTTGGACTCCATGCAGCGATACGTAAATTTGTATTCTCCTTCGGGCTTTCCCGGGTTCCTGTCGTCTCTTGGGTTATGATAACAGGCTCCCCACCTGATCCCGGAACGCCCAGCAACACTCAAAAGCTGTAGTCCCCCTTTTGCGGCGATCACCGTGGCCGGATATAATTGGTCACCTTGGTGTTGTACTACGCTGGCACAATTCAATGGTTCTTCGGATGCCTCCTCAAAGCAGATTTCGATGACCACGTCGCGATCACAATTGTTGACGAAAAGCCAACCTTTTTCGTTTTCGGTCCCGATGACGCAGCTCTTGGCATCGTCGCTAAAAGAGGGAGTAACCTGGCCGAAAAACAGGATTAAGGCGATCACGGCAAGCGTCTTGCATTTCTTCAAAAGCCTCATGTGATTCAAGCTGATGCGTCCCCGATTCGTCAAACTTGATTTTGAAGCAGCCTACGACGACTATTTCATCTTGGCCACTGTCAGCCAGATACAAACTCTCGTCTGCGGCGCGCTTGACCCGCAACGCCATGAGGTGAGGTTGCCGGTCGACGCAACCAAACGATTCTATAGTTTGTTCCGGATTGTTTTTCTCCAGATCAGCGGTGCGTGCAGGTTGGCAGACCGCACCCGACCGGCGGTCGCATCGCTTTGGAGCCAGGCGACACTGCTCTTTACGATTTCATCCACTGGCTGCGAAAACGTCGTCAAGTTATAGGACGTCCATGAGGACTGCTCGATATCGTCGAAGCCGACGATGCAGAGATCTTCCGGAATGTTCAGCCCAAAGTCGTACCGTGCACCGTCCATCAGCCCGAATGCCATCAGATCGTTGACACAGAATACAGCGTCGGGTCGCTTCGGTTCGGTGAACAATGTCTGCGCAATCTTGCGGCCGCTCTCATAGACGGTGTTCCCGTGGCGCACGACCGTGACCTCAAGTCCGAATTCGGCGGCCGCTGCGATGAAGCCGCGTTCGCGCGCCATCAGACTTGGTGTTCCAACGTCGGAGTTGGCGAATGCGAGGTGTCTGCAGCCGGCGCGCAGGAATGCACTCACGGCCACCCGTGCCGCTTGACCATCGTCGAGATTGATACGGAACGGCCCATCAATATCATCGTCGCGATTGATCAGCACGATGCGCTGGCCGCTGTTGAGGCAAAGCCGGGTGATCGCCTTGTCCGGAAGACCAGACAACAGGATGGACGCGTCGGCGCGGTAGTGCAGGGTTTGCCGGAGTGCCGCGTCAACACTGCCATCGGAACGATCTGTGTTGATGAGCATGGCAATCTTGCCCGCCGTTTGCAATTCGTGGGTGAGAGCGCGCACCAGACGGGCGCGGTAGGGCGTATCCATCTCGGACACGACCAGGCAGACGATACCGCTTTCACTGCGCATCAGGCCGCGTGCAAGCTGGTTGACGTGATAGCCAAGCGCTTGCGCAGCCTCCATGACCCGCTGGCGTGTTTCCTCCGAAACACTCGCGCCGGGCGTAAACGTGCGGGATACAGCCGAGCGCGAAACGCCCGCCCGCTTTGCCACGTCATCAGCGCTGACGAATGATTTGTTCAACTGCATGAATCCATAGTTGTTCACGGTATCTTGCACGCGCTTGCGTGCTACTGCAACCACCAGACCGCTAATTTTATTGAAGGAACGCAATAGTCCGCTTGACAGGGAGACATATCGTGTGAAACTTTTGCACACGCTTGCAAAAAAGCGTGCGGCATGGAGGTGCCGCTTTGTCAGGGAGGAAAATCATGCGTTCTGTATTCGCAATTGCCGCCGCTTTTGCTGTTGGTCTTCAAATGATGCCAACCGAGGCGCGCGCAGCGGACAATCTTAATCTTATCTGTTCGGCCGATGTCGTTATCTGTGAATTGATGAAGGGCATGTTCGAGAAGGAGACGGGTATCCAGGTCAATATGGTCCGCCTGTCATCGGGCGAGACCTATGCCAAGATTCGCGCCGAGGCACGCAATCCGAAAACCGATATCTGGTGGGCAGGCACTGGTGATCCGCATTTGCAGGCCGCCTCCGAAGGGCTCACCCAGGAATATAAATCGCCCATGCTCGACCAGTTGCAGGATTGGGCGAAGAAGCAGGCCGAGAGCGCAGATTATAAGACCGTTGGCGTTTATGCGGGTGCGCTTGGCTGGGGCTATAACACCGAGATCGTCAAGAAAAAGGGCCTGAAGGAGGCCAAGTGCTGGGCCGACCTGATCGATCCATCCTTCAAGGGCGAAATCCAGATCGCCAACCCCAATTCGTCCGGCACTGCCTATACCGCGCTGGCTTCCCTGGTTCAGATCATGGGTGAGGACAAGGCATTCGATTACCTGAAACAGCTGAACGCGAATGTATCGCAATATACAAAATCAGGTTCGGCGCCGGTTAAGGCAGCGGCGCGCGGCGAAACGGCGCTCGGTATCGTCTTCATGCATGATGCTGTTGCCCAGATTGCTGAAGGCTTCCCCGTCAAGGCCGTTGCTCCTTGCGAAGGTACCGGTTACGAAATCGGCTCGATGTCAATCATCAAGGGTGCGCGCAATCTCGACGCGGCCAAGAAATGGTATGATTGGGCTCTTTCCGCCGAAGTGCAGTCGCATATGAAGGATGCAAAGTCCTTTCAGCTGCCATCGAACAAATCTGCCACCGTTCCGCCTGAAGCCCCGAAATTCGAGGATATCAAGCTCATCGATTATGATTTCAAGACCTATGGCGATCCTGCCAAACGCAAGGAACTGCTTGATCGCTGGGACAAGGAGATTGGTGCAAGCGCCAACTGAACTTGCTTTTGCCTGATGCGATATGTCCGGATCGTTCCGGACATATCTTCAGCGCAAGTAACTTCTGCGATGAACGAGGGCGGGTGGCGTTATGGAACCTAGCGACCGGAGATTGAATATTGCGCTCGGCATCGGGCTCGCCGGGTTGAGCCTTGTCCCGTGGTACAGGATCGAAAGCGGTTTTTTCGGCCTCGATTGGCTCGGCAATTTTCCGAACGGTTCCAACGAAGCGCCTGCTCTTCTGCAGATATTCGCACACGGCCGCTGGACACTTGCCGGCATCGCGCTGCTCTTCACTGTGGGCCTATGCGCGCGGGCTTTCAAAGTCTCGTCGCTTCGTTCAAATCTGCTGATTGCGGCCGGCGCCGCTGGAATTGTTTTCCTTGTGCTGCAGGGGCTCGCTGTCGGGTTTACCGGCTGGACCTGGACGATAACGGAAGCGCTGTTCGGACCGCTTGCCGATGGCCAGCCTTCGATGGGTGCGGGCGCGGGGCTCGTGGCGCTTTCCTTCGTCCTGATGTTTTCCTTCGGACTTGCCGAGCGCGGCGTGCTCCGGGGCGATGCCTTCGTGGTCGCTTCAATCGCGCTGCTTGTCTTCCTTGTCAGTATCTTTGTGTTCTACCCCGTGGGCAGCATGTTCATCGGTGCCTTTCAAAGTTTTGACGGCTCGTTCGATCCCTCCGGATTTGTCCGCAACATTCAGGATCCATCGATCTGGAGTCTGGATTGTCTTGTTGGGGGTAATCGCTGTGGTGTCGCATGGCGCACGCTAATGCTGGCTATCCTGTCGGCGTTCGGCTCCACATTGCTCGGGCTCTGCTTCGCGCTGGTTGCCACCCGCACCCGCTTTCCGTTCAAGAAGGGACTGCGGCTGCTGACAATCCTGCCGATCATCACGCCTCCCTTCGTCATTGGCCTCGCGCTTATCCTTCTTTTCGGCCGCGCCGGTGTCGTGACCCATCAGCTTTCCAACCTCTTCGGGATTGAGCCGGGCCGTTGGCTTTATGGCCTGACCGGCATCTGGATTGCACAGGTCCTGTCTTTCACGCCCATCTCGTTTCTGGTGCTCATCGGCGTCGTCGAGGGTGTCAGCCCGTCAATGGAGGAAGCATCGCAAACCCTGCGGGCGGATCGCTGGCGTACGTTCTGGAAAGTCTCGTTGCCTTTGATGAAGCCCGGTCTCGCCAATGCCTTTCTGATCGGCTTCATCGAGAGCATGGCGGATTTCGGTAACCCTTTGGTGCTCGGCGGTAGCCATGGGGTGCTCTCGACGGAAATCTTCTTTGCCGTTGTCGGCTCGCAAAACGATCCTTCGCGTGCCGCGGTGCTGGCGATCATCCTTTTGTTCTTCACGCTCTCGGCCTTCCTTGCGCAACGACTATGGCTGGCAGGCAAGAGCTTCGCGACCGTGACCGGCAAGGGAGATTCGGGCGCGCATATTGCCTTGCCGCGATCACTGTCCATTGGCGTTCATGCCATCGTCATTCCGTGGATATTGTTCACGCTGGTCATCTACGGCATGATCCTGTTCGGAGGCTTTGTCCGCACATGGGGCCTCGACAACACCCTGACCTTCGAGCACTACCAGCGCGCTTTCTCTTTCAGCTTTGAGAACGGCGCTATCGCCTGGACCGGCGTTGCCTGGAACTCATTCTGGACAACGATAAAGATCGCGTTGATTTCGGCCCCGCTTACAGCGGCGGTCGGGTTGCTGACCGCCTACCTGATCGTCAGGCAGCGGTTTGTCGGACGAAATGTATTTGAATTCGCGCTGATGATGAGTTTTGCCATCCCAGGCACTGTCATCGGTATCAGTTACATCATGGCCTTCAATCTCCCGCCGCTGGAAATGACTGGCACGGCGCTGATCCTCGTAGCCTGCTTTGTCTTCCGCAACATGCCGGTTGGCGTGCGCGGCGGCGTGGCGGCGATGAGCCAGCTCGACAAGAGTCTGGATGAGGCATCCTTAACCTTGCGGGCAACGAGCTTCCGCACCATCCGCAAGGTCATCCTGCCCTTGCTTCGTCCGGCGATCGTTGCTGCGCTGGTCTATTCGTTCGTCCGCGCCATTACATCGATCAGTGCTGTCATATTCCTGGTCAGTGCCGAATATAACATGGCAACTTCCTACATTGTCGGGCTCGTCGAGAACGGCGAATACGGCGTGGCCGTCGCCTACTCGTCAATGCTCATTGTCGTCATGATCGTTATCATTACCTGTTTCCAGCTGCTGGTGGGTGAACGGAAATTGCGCCGCGAGAATCGCGTTGCAACGGCCTTTATTCCGTCTGCCGCACCACAAGAGAAGGCCGCATCATGACCACTCATCACACCGGCTCTGTTGTTTTCACCAATGTCAAAAAGCAGTTCGGCACGTTTACGGCCATCCACGATCTGTCTCTGGACATCGAACCTGGCACACTTGTAACGCTGCTGGGCCCATCAGGCTGTGGCAAGACGACGACCCTGCGCATGCTCGCCGGGCTCGAGCATCCAACTGCAGGACGCATTCTCATCGGCGGCAAGAATGTCACCATGCTTCCCGCCAACGAACGCGATGTCTCAATGGTGTTCCAGTCCTACGCGCTGTTCCCGCATATGTCAGTGCTGGAGAACGTTGCTTACGGGCTTGAATCATCGAAGATGAAAAGGAGCGAGGCGCGGGAACGGGCGGAAGAGGGGCTGAAGCAGGTCGGTCTTGCCGGGTACGGCCAGAGGCTGCCTGCTGAACTCTCGGGAGGACAGCAGCAGCGCGTTGCGGTCGCCAGAGCTCTGGTGCTCGAGCCGCAGGTGCTCTTGCTGGATGAACCCCTTTCCAATCTCGATGCGCGCCTGCGGCGCCGTGTGCGCACGGAAATCCGCGAACTACAGCAGCGTCTGGGGTTTACCGCAGTCTATGTCACCCATGACCAGGAAGAGGCGCTTGCGGTATCGGACAGGATCATTGTCATGCAGGACGGCGCTGTTGCTCAGCAGGGTTCGCCACGCGAGCTCTACGAAGCTCCCGCATCGTCATTCATCGCCGACTTCATCGGCGAGGCGAACGTCCTGCCTTGCGAGGTCCTGCGTAGCGATGGGGGGCAGGCGATCATTCGAGTCGGAAAGCTGGAACATTCTGTGCCAGGCCGGAGCGCCCGCCCGGGACCGGCAAGGATCGCTGTCAGGCCCAATGCGATCACGCTCGAGGCGGCAGAGAGCGGGGCGTTTCCCGGCAGCATACGGCATGCGGCCTATCTCGGGGATCATGTGGAATATGAAGTCGAGACGGAGGCTGGCACATTATTCGTCGTAGATCCGGCCATCGACAGAACGCTTCCACCGGCGACCAATGTCAGCATCGGCTTTCACCATCGCGGCATCGCCATCATCAACAATTGAAATCTGCATTCATATCTAAGGAAAGAATATGACATCCGACGTCACCGTTGATCTTCAGGATCGCTTTGCCCTGGCCCAGAAGATGGCGATTGAGGCGGGGGCCGTGGCTCTTGCGCATTTCAACGCGCGCGAAAGGCTGGTTATTGAAACCAAGGCGGATCCACACGACGTCGTTTCGATTGCCGACCGCGAAGTTGAAGATCTTATTCGGACCCGGATTGCCGCAACTTTTCCGGCCGATGCGATCCTTGGCGAGGAGTACGGTGTCAGCTCGGGTACATCGGATTACACCTGGGTCGTCGATCCGATCGACGGCACGAGCCCATTCGTCAATGGCATGCCGACGTGGTGCATTTCCATTGCTGCCCTGCACGGGGAGGAAATAGCCATCGGTGTTATTTACGTGCCGTGCAATGACGAGCTCTACGCCGCTGCCGATGGCATGGGCGCCACATTGAATGGCAAAACTTTACGGCTCGATGCAAGCCGGACGATCCGTAATGCCGTGACCGGCATCGGCGCCAACAATCACGTGGCACCGGCGACTGTCGCGTCGATCGTCGAAAAACTGCTTGATGCAGGTGGAAACTTCATTCGCAACGGCTCGGGCGCCCTGATGCTTGCCTATGTCGCCGCGGGTCGCCTTGTTGGCTATTACGAGCCTTATATGCATGCCTGGGACTGTATGGCGGGCTATTGTCTCGTCAAGGAAGCCGGTGGGTGGCATCTTCCATTTCCGGTCGAAGGCGATGGCCTCACAAAAGGCTCACCTGTGCTTGCAGCCGCCACAGGTGCCGTTGACGACCTGCGGACAATCGCGGGGCTTTAGGTTTCGCATCGCCTGTGTGTGAAATAGCGTTGACGCGGGATGCCAATTGCAGGTTCTCGCTTGATCATGAGTCTGTGGTCAAACGCAACTTCAAATTTGGTTCATGGAGTTATGGCATAAGTGCCCGCAGAGTTGCATGATACGTGCCGTGGCGGCGCGGCGCGAACGACTATCAGAGGGGCTGAAATGAACGATCCAAAGCATGAGGCGGCAAACCAGGATTGGCTTGAAGCCGAGCTCGCCGATACACTCGACGAGGATTATGAGCTCGAACTTTCCGAGCCGGCACTGTCCGACGAGATTCGCAAAATCTACCGCAAGACTCATCCACCAACCATCCCGCGTATCGAGTATTTTCGGGCCTTGCTTTCACTCCAGGCTGAGTTGATCAAACTGCAGGACTGGGTCGCCTATCACAAGGAAAAGGTCGTCGTCGTATTTGAGGGACGCGACTCTGCCGGCAAGGGCGGTGTCATCAAGCGCATTACCCAGCGGCTCAACCCGCGCACTGCGCGCGTCGTGGCGCTGCCAGCTCCTTCGGACCGGGAAAAATCCCAGTGGTACTTCCAGCGCTACGTGCCGCATTTGCCCGCCGGCGGTGAAATCGTACTGTTCGATCGATCCTGGTACAATCGTTCCGGCGTCGAACGGGTGATGGGATTCGCAAATGAAGACCAGGTTCAGCAATTCTTCCACGATGTGCCGGAATTCGAACGCATGCTTGTCCGATCCGGCATCAGGGTTATCAAGTACTGGTTCTCCATAACTGACGAGGAGCAACAGTTGCGCTTCCTCATGCGCATTCATGACCCGCTGAAGCAGTGGAAACTGTCTCCCATGGATCTGCAATCGCGCGTGCGCTGGGAAAGTTACACCAAAGCCAAGGAAGAAACCTTCGCCCGCACCAACATACCCGAAGCGCCCTGGTATATCGTTGAAGGCAATGACAAGAAGCGTGCCCGTCTCAACTGCATTGCGCACCTTCTTTCACAGGTTCCCTACGAGCCCGTACCACACGAGGAGATCACCTTGCCTAATCGCGTGTTCAACCCGGACTATGAACGTAAAGTGTTGCCGCCCGAACTTTACGTTCCGTCAAAATACTAACCTGATGCCGGCAATCCCGGCTGCGCGTTGGTCTGTGATATCTTCTCCGTTGCCTTCCCAGAGCGATCATCGGGAAGGCAATCGTTTTGATCATCTTTAAACGCTGGGGGGATAGCGACAATGGATGAACACGAGATTGATGCGGTCAGGGCCCTGCTGCAGTCTCATCCGCGACCAACGAGCCTTGCCGAGCGTCGCCAGCGCCTCGATCTCGTCGCGGCCGACGATCCAATCGCCCCCGATATCCAGTTCAAGCATCAAATGGTCGGTACGATTGAGGCTGAATGGTCGCTGGCGCCGGGAAGCGACAGCACTAAGACGCTGCTGTTTTTTCACGGCGGCGGCTATTGCTCCGGATCGATCAAAAGTCATCGCAGGATGGTCGCCGAAACAGGTCGCGCCGCGCGTGTGCGCACGCTTGCACTTGGTTACAGGCTGGCGCCCGAGAACCCCTTTCCGGCTGCGCTGGACGATGCGCTTGCCGCTTTCGCGTTCCTGATCACACAAGGCGTTCCCGCGGCGTCGATTGCGATTGGCGGCGACAGTGCTGGGGGCGGGCTGACGCTGGCGACCATGATACGTCTGCGTGACGCTGGCAGACCGCTGCCCGGCTGCGCATGGTTGGTATCGCCATGGGTCGATCTCGAAATGACCGGCGCGAGCATGGACGAGAAGGCTGCCGTCGATCCGCTGATTCACCGCGACTATCTCGAAGAGCTCGCGGGCGCCTATCTTGGTGAGACCAGCGCTCGCGAGCCGCTCGTTTCGCCGCTCCATGCTGAGCTTGCGGGACTCCCGCCGATCCTCATTCAGGTTGGTTCGGCCGAGACACTTCTCGACGATGCAGCGCGAATCGCGCGTCGGCTTGGCGCTGCCGAAGTGGCGACGAACCTCGAGATCTGGCCGCACATGATCCACGCCTGGCCCCTGTGGGCGGCACGGCTGGCTTCGGGGCGAGAGGCGATCGCCTCGGCGGGCGCGTTCATAAACAGACACCTCGCGACTTAAGCGGCGAAACCGCCAGTCGAGGCGCGCCCGCCACCTGTGCAGGTCTAAGAAATTGTGGCATAGATGAGCGATGGCGATAAGTCTCTTGGCAGTCCACAACAGCGGCGGCGAGACGGAGCAGGCAGCGGGCAATTCGCTGGCCGTTGGCTACACCGTGGCTGTGCTGTGCTGGCTGCTGTCCGCCGGCGTCTATATCTCAGCAAAATGGGTCTCTCCCGAAATGCCGCCATGGGCGTTGTGCTTCTGGCGCGTCCTCATTGCGTGGGCGATCCTGCTGCCGATCGTGCGCGGTCATTTCGGCTCCATGGCTGCGCTCGTGCGGGCGCGCCCGCTGGAGCTGATTCTCGTCGGCGGCATCGGGCTCGCGATATGTCAGGGCATGGTCTTTATGGGGCTCGAGAAAGCTGACGCCACCACGGCCGGCATCATCATGGCGCTCATCCCGATCATCACAATGATCCTCGCCCGTTTGATCCTGGGTGAGCCGATGGGGAGATGGCAGGCGATCGGATCGATCGTCGCCTTCGTCGGGATCGTGGTCATCATTGTCAAAGGCAGCCCCGCGGCGCTGATGCGTCTCGACGTGAATCCCGGCGAACTGTGGCTCGTCGCCGGTGCTTTCTGTTTCGGCCTCTATGCGGTTCTGCTCCGCCGCGCGAAATTCGATCAAGAGCGTCTTCCGCTTCTGGTGCTGCTGCTCGGGGCTGCAGCGCTGACAGCGCTCCCCTTTTACCTTTGGGAACTTGCTTCCGACGAACGCTCGGCCCTCGACAGCAACGGGCTTCTAGCCCTGGCCTATGTGGCGATCCCCGGCGGAGCGCTGATGTATTACCTCTTCAATTGGAGTGTCGAAGCGTTGGGGGCAGGTCGGGCGGGCGTGCTTCTCTACATCCAAACGATATTCGTCGCCATACTCGCCTATTTTATCCTTGGCGAGCGCCTGCAAACCTATCATCTCGAAGGCGCTGCGCTGATAGTCGTCGGCGTGCTTTTTGTCATCCTGTTCAAGCCTCGGACCAAGCCTGCGGCGACCAAATCCCTCTAAGTTGAACTGATTGTGAATGGGCTCACTCCATTTGGCGTCTATGCTGAAGTTGCGATTCCAAATGAATTGGGGCGGAGCCCTGTGCGATGAATCTCATTGTTCGGACTGCGAGAAGTGCCATTCTGGGCCTGCTTGCCCTCGGCGCCATCATCTTCGGGTCGGCCGGGACACTAGACTACTGGCAAGGCTGGGCCTTCATTGTCGTCTTTACACTCTCGACAAACCTCATTGGTGTCTATCTTGCAATCAAAGATCCAGCACTGCTGGAGCGTCGCCTGAAAGCCGGGCCTGGCGCTGAAACGCGTCCGTTGCAAAAGGCACTGATAACAGTCGCCTTTGCCGGCGCCATTGCTTTGCCGGCTGTCTCTGCGCTTGATTATCGTTTCGGCTGGTCACACGTGCCGACTTCAGTCTCCGTACTGGGAAACGCCTTGGTGGCGCTGAGCCTGATGATCGATCTTCGGGTCTTCCGAGAGAACAGCTACGGCGCTTCGACGATCGAAAAGATGGAGGATCAAAAGGTGATCTCGACCGGACCATATGCACGGGTCAGGCACCCGATGTATGTCGGGGTGCTCGTCCTCGTTGTTGGGACACCGCTCGCCTTGGGTTCATACTGGGGCCTGTTGTTCCTGCTGCTCAATGTGCCGATCCTGATGTTGCGCATTCTGGACGAGGAAGAGATGCTGCAACAGGAACTCGAAGGCTATTCGGACTATATGGAAAAAGTGCGATACAGGCTTGTGCCCGGTCTGTGGTGAGCCTGTCGTCGTGCCGCTTGATGTTAGATCGACTTGACCTCGCCGCCGTCCATACGGAGTGTCGAACCGGTCATCCATCGAGCGCCGGGTGAGACAAGAAAAGCCATCAGCTCGGCAATCTCCTCCGGTTCGCCATAACGAGCGATGCCTGCATCCTGCGGGAACTTTGTGGTTGCCGCTTCCACGCTCATATTGTGGATCGATGCCCAATGTTCGAGATAGGATCGACGGCGGCCGGTCATCACCGGGCCCGGGAGAACGCTGTTCACCTGAACGCCGTCCGTGATTCCCCGATCTGAAAATGCCTTTGCCAGTGCCACGATCGCAGCGTTGATCGTGCCAACTGCGGCATAGGGTGCTTTTGGAAAAAGCGCGGAGTTGCCTGACATCAGTACTACCGAACCTTTAGCGTCTTTCAAAGCCGGCCAAGCGGCAATCGTCAGCCGGCGTGCGCCGTGAAGCTTGAGGGCGAGGCCGCCCTCCCATTGTTCATCGGTCATTTCAAAAAGATCGATTTGCGGCACCGCGCCGGCAATATTCAGCAGGGCATCGATGCGGCCATAGGTCGAAAGGGTCTGGTCAACAACCACCCTCGCTGCGTCCGGTTGTGCCAGATCGAGGTCAAGCACGAGAGCGTCGGCACCAGTCGTCCTCACCATTTCCGCCGTGGCCTCAAGCTTGGCACGATTGCGTGACACCAGCACGATCGAAGAGAAGTCTCGCGCGAGCCGGATCGCCGTGGAGTGACCGATCCCCTGGCTCGCGCCGGTAACAATTGCAACAGACTTTTGCATGCCAAATCTCCAACGATTCAAGAGCGAGAAAGGAATTCGCGAATGGCTGCGGCGATTTCCCCGGCATGCGTTTCGAGCGCGAAATGTCCGGTGTCAAAGAACCTTACATCGGCATCGGGGATATCGCGCTTGAATGCCTCGGCGCCCGGCGGCAGGAAGAACGGATCGTTCTTGCCCCACACCGCTAGAAACGGCGGTTTGTGCGTGCGGAAATAGGTCTGGAACGCTGGATAGAGGGCAACGTTGCTTTTGTAATCGCCGAAGAGGTCGAGCTGTATGTCGGCAGCACCCGGACGCGCGAGATAGAAATTATCGAGCGATTGACCATCCGGCGACACCATCGCTACATCGCTGACGCCGTGGGTATATTGCCAGCGGGTCGTTTCGGGTGTCAGCATAGCGCGCAACGCATCGCGATTTTCCTTCGAAGAATCTTGCCAGTAGGCGCGGATCGGATTCCACCCGTCGCTCAGGCCTTCTTCATAGGCGTTGCCGTTTTGCGAGATGATCGCGGTGATGCGCTCGGGATGCCGCATGGCCAATCGAAAGCCGGTTGGTGCGCCGTAGTCGAAAACATAGACGGCAAAGCGCTCAAGATGCAGGACCTCCGTAAAGCGTTCGATTACGCCGGCAACATTGTCGAAGGTGTAGCTAAACTTATCGCGAGAAGGCATGTCCGATTGACCGAAGCCCGGAAGATCCGGAGCGATGATACGATATTTGTCACTGAGAAGCGGGATCAGATCGCGAAACATATGCCCTGCGCTCGGGAAACCGTGCAGCAGCAGCAGGATCGGCGCGTCCGCAGGGCCAGCTTCTCGATAGAAGACGTTGAAGCCGTCGACATTGGCGGTGAGATATTTGGTGGTGGTCATTGGAGTTCTCCTGTCTCTGTGCCGTAACCGTTTTGCCACTTGCATGATGGTTATGGCTCATTGGTTAGTAACCTGTCAAGATGGTATTAGCAGGTTACTGCGTATTTGCGACCGTCCCCCTTTCGACTAATCGACAGGGATGTCGTGAAACCAAAATTTCAGGCAACCCGTCCACTGATAGCCTCCGGTCTTACGTAGAGAACCAAAGCGGAGCAGATCAGCCCAAAACCCAGCAGGGGAACGAACGGCGATACCAGGGCTGCCAGCGCAAAGATTCCGAGCGCAGCAAAAGTCCGGCGGCGAGCGAGCTGGCGTGCCTGGTCAGGCATCATGGTCGAATCCGCCTGTGTCAATACTTCCCGTTCGAAGGCCAGATTAACATCAGGCCGCGGCGCGGATTGCTTCTTCAATGATGTCCACGACTACGGAAGGCGCTGTGACACTTGGCGTATGATCCACGGAATGCACCCTCACGTGGGCCTTCATGCGCTCTGCCATAAAGCGCTGTGTGCCAGCGATAATCATACGATCGTCCTGAGCCAGTAGATACCAACTTGGCAGGCTGCGCCATGCAGGAACACCGGCAGGCACAGTGATGCAGGCAATGGCAATCGGACGCTGAACAGCGGCCAGCATGCCCTGCATTTCGGGATCGGCGTTCGGTGCGAAAGCCTTAGCAAAGGCGTCATCCGGAAGCCAGATCAGAGAGTTCTCGTCCGGTGCAAGCTTTGGCGCTTGCGGATGCGGCTCGGCGCGATAAAAGACGTCGGCCACCGTTTCTCCTTCATCGGGAGCAAGTGCAGCCACATAGACCAGTGCCTTGACTTTGTCGGAGTGTGTCTCGCCAATCACCGCACCGGCATAGGCATGACCGACGAGCACCACTGGACCGTCAATCCGCGCGATGGTATGGCTAACTGCCGCTACGTCATCAGCCAGAGAGGTCAAGGGCAATGGCGCAGCCACCACCTTGACACCATGCGACTTGAGAGAAGCAATCACGCTTGCCCAGCTCAATCCATCAGCCCATGCACCGTGTACAAGCACGACTGTCGTGCCTTTGAAATCCATCGTCTCAGTCCTTGATGTCTGCGTTAAGTAACCGCTTTATCGCTCGTTTGAAGGTTACTCAAGAAAAACATAACTTGTCAACGCGTCTTAGAGTGGTTACATCACTCAGAGCCAAATCACGCATCGGGGAGAAGGAACAATATATATGGGGCACGCATACCCGCCTGCAATTTTCGTTGCCGATAGTCCTGGACTTGATTTTTTGAATTCTGTTGCAACGCCCGTGGATTCGGTAGTGGACTGGATCGGCGGAGGCGATGGTCTTGTTGATTGGCTTTCACAAGCCAACCTTGTGCCGGAGACGGTGCTTGCCGAAATCAAGGCCGGCGCGATGCCGGGCGAACTGGACAAGGTTGCCGATCAGGCACGAAGCCTCCGCGAATGGTTTCGAGGCTTTGTCCGTGAGCATAAGGGAACTGCTTTGTCGGAGAAACACCTGAAGGAGCTGGAGCCGCTCAATAGGCTTCTCCAGAGAGACGAGGCTTTTACCGAGATTGTGGCAGCGGAGGACGGAGGGATCAAGACAAAGATGTCGCGCCGTTGGCGCTCACCTGAATCACTGCTTTTGCCGGTTGGACAATCGCTGGCCAAATTCGTCTGCGAGGAAGACTTCTCAGATGTGAAGGCCTGCGAGGGTCACGCATGCACGCTCATGTTCGTTGATCGCACAAGGCGCAAATCGCGTCGGTGGTGCAGTATGGCACTCTGCGGAAACAGGGCAAAACAGGCGGCGCATCGGACACGTTCAAAAAACACAGGGCTGCGGTGAAAATCCCATAAGACACGGGATCATCGTCTAGAGGTGCGCTTCCGGTTCCTGCGCTGCTATCTGCAGCCAATTGACGAAGAGGCCGGCAGCCTCATTGTTATGCTGCCTTGTCGGGACCACGACGAAATAAGCCCCTCTGGGCTTGATCGCGGCATCAGTCAGGCGAACCAGCCGTCCCTGCTGCAACAGGTCTTCCACGAGATGTGTCCAGCCCAGCGCGATCCCCTGACCGTTGAGTGCGGCATAGATCGCTTCGGTGTAAAAGCTGCAACGCAATCCCAGCGTCTTCTTGGGAACCACGATGGAAAATGACGAAAGCCACTCATTCCAGCCTGTCCACGTTGGATCGTCGGTTTCGTTGGAAATGAGGGAATATGAGGTCAAGTCCGCCGGAGTTTTGATGCGGCCGTCTGCCCCGGTATATCCCGGGCTGCAGACCGGGAAGACTTCGTCCTCGAACAGCAATTCCGCATGACCATCCGGCCACATGCCATTGCCGAATCTGATCGCAACGTCCACCTCGCCCAGTCGGAGGTTCGGCATGTTGTCCTGAGAGAGGATGCGGAGGTTGGTGTAGGGATATTGGCGCGAGAACTCTGAAATCCTGGGCATCAGCCAGAAATGCGAGAATGCAACTGTCGCAGAGATCGTCAGCTCGTCGCTGGAAGCATCCTTGCGAAGGTCGGTAACAGCTTCCGCGATGAGATTGAAGGCGTCGCTGGTGGCCGTCGAAAGCGCTTTGCCCTTGTCCGTCAAAACCACCTTGCGGTGCAGCCGCGTAAAAAGAGCGAAGCCAAAGTCCTTCTCGAGAAGATGTATCTGGCGACTGACCGCAGCCTGGGTGACGCCGAGCTCCTCGGCGGCCCTCGTAAAGCTCGACAGCCTCGACGCCGCTTCGAATACGGTAAGTGCCGTCAATGGTGGCAGCTGTTTCCTCAAGCTTTTCACTCTTCACTCCGATTTCGCTGAGCGGCGATCAGAGTTTCCCATTACCTCAGGTAATGTCAATGGCGCACATTTGTGCAGTTGAAATATCCCAATTTGCTGCGATTCTAGACACGATTGATCCATAAGGAAACATTATGCTCAATACGTTCCCATCGCCGATCTCTTCCTTGCTCGACGCGCGTATCGACGGGCACTCTCTGCCCGCTGGGCTGTACACCCGCGAAGATGTCTTCCAGGCGGACCTGGACGTGTTTTTTTCCAGGCACTGGATTCATGTTGGTCTCGAGTGCGATGTTCCGGAAGCCGGCGACGCTGTGGTCATCGACATCGGATCGACGAGCCTGATTTTGCTGAGGGACGACGATAACGACATCCGGGTGGTCCGCAATGTTTGTCGCCATCGCGGCGCGCGGCTGCTGGACGCTGGGTCAACCGTCATTTCCAAGCTGGTCTGCCCCTACCACCAATGGACTTACGAGCTTTCGGGTGAACTCAGTTATGCGCCGCATATGGGGAAGAACTTCGACAAGAGTTGCAGGAGCCTGAAGGCGGTCAACTTCAAGTCGATCGGCGGCCTGATCTATGTCTGTCTTTCCGACAATCCTCCGGAAGATATCAAGCGGCTGGAGGAGGTCATGGCTGGGCGGCTAGCGCCCTATGATATCCGGAACGCCAAGGTCGCACACCAGCTGGATGTCATCGAGAAGGGCAACTGGAAGCTCACCATGGAGAACAACCGGGAGTGCTATCACTGCTCGGCCAACCATCCGGAGCTGTGTGTTTCGTTCGTCGATCTTGACTTCGGATATGATCCCGACAGCCTGAGCCCGGAGGACCGGGAGGAGGCGGAAGCGCATTTCGCCATGTACGGCGAGCGCACGAAAGGCTGGGAGGCAGACGGATTTCCATCATCAACGGTCGAACAGGTGCGGAACTGTGAAACCAATTTCCGCACCCAGCGCCTGATTATCGCCGGGGCGGGTGAGTCTCAGACGGAAGACTCGACCGCCGCCTCGTCGAAACTGTTGGGGACCATGACCCGCAAGGATCTCGGCGACACGCATCTTTGGGGACACAGCAGCTGGTGTCACTTCATGGGCGACCATGCCGTGATCTCCATCGCAATCCCGCTCTCTGCCGATACAACCCTCATCCGGACGAAATGGCTTGTTCACAAGGATGCGATCGAGGGCGTCGACTACGATCTTGCCAAACTTGCCCACGTATGGACCGAGACCACCAATCAGGACGCAGAGCTCGTTGCTCGCGCCCAGGCCGGCGTTCAGGACCCAGGCTACGAACCTGGCCCTTATTCCAGGTTCACCGAAGTCGCGCTCGACGACTTCGCGACCTGGTACATTGAACGGATGCGCGCTCATGGTTACTGATCTCCTCCTCAAGGCTGTGGGTCCGGCAAGCGGCGGATATTGGGACCCGGAGATCGACGACGAACTCGTTTGCATCGACGTTCATGACGAAACGCATGACGTGAAAAGTTTCACGTTCGTGTCGCCCGAGCGGAAACAATTCGAATTCAGCGCCGGGCAATATTTCAAATTCGAGCTCGGCCTCGACAACGAAGACGACGGGCGCTGCTACAGCGTCTCATCGTCTCCACTTCGCAAGAACGCCATTACAGTCACGGTGAAGCGTGTACCGGGTGGAAAGGTATCGAACTGGCTGCACGACAATCTGATCCCGAGCGCGGCCGTCCGCGCGTCGGGGCCACTCGGACGTTTCGTCCGGCCAGCGGCGAAGAAGTACGTTTTCCTGTCGGGTGGCTCAGGAATCACGCCGCTCATGTCGATGGCGCGGGAACTTGCTGACACAGCCGAGTCGACCGATGTCATCTTTCTGCACGCTGGTAGAACTCCAAAAGACCTTATCTTCCGCGAAGAGATTGCAAACATTGCCCGACGCGTCGAAGGGTTCAGAATTCTGCTGCTTCCCGAGGACATCGGAGCCGAACGAGGTTGGCCGGGCATTTCAGGCCGGATTTCCAGGGAATTCCTTTCCCTGGCAGCACCCGATATCGCCGACCGCGTCGTCATGTGCTGCGGACCCGCGCCGTTCATGGCAGCTGCGAGAAAGATCAGTGCCGAACTGGGTGTTCCCGAATCCAACTACCTTGAAGAAAGCTTCGACGCCGTTGTCATCGAAGAAGCTCCAGCGTCAGCTTCCGGGGTTGTCGAAACGAAATCGTTCAGTGTGCAATTTTCGAAACAGGGCAAGTCTGTCGAAGTCCGCGCCGATCAGACGGTTCTCTCCTGTGCCAAAAAATCCGGTGTCAGGATTCCATCATCATGTGCAAGCGGTATCTGCGGGACCTGCAAGTCCAAACTTGTGAGCGGTGCCGTCGACATGAAACACGACGGAGGGATCAGGCAACGAGAGATCGACGCTGGTTTCTTCCTGCCGTGCTGTTCCAGACCGCTAAGTGATCTCGTCATTGAACGCTAGTCGCACCAAACGAGATGTCTTTCAGCTAATTTCGGCGGCGGGAAACCTTCATGGAACAACTGTCATATTGAAACGTTAGGTTGCGCTATGACCACACCGTTTCCCTCCGTGACCATTGAAATCCAGCCTGCCGGGAAGTCCCGGAACATCGCTTCTGTCCCAGAGGCCGCCGAAGTCCTGTTGATGGACTGGCCAATCCATGATGGCGTCAAACTGAAGGCGGCAAGGCAGAAATGTCTCGATGCGCTCGATGGTAAGGTAACGATTACGGAGTGCCGCTCGGCATTCATCGAAGCGGCCAAAGAAGCTCGCATATTCGTCGACTATCCGGCGAAGAGACTTTAGGTCACGTATCAAAGTTGCGCTTGAGAACGCCTGAGAACATCGGGTTACTGGCTATGTTGTCGGCGATTTCGGTCAGCTTCGGAAAAGATTGCGTGAATTCTTTCCTTCCCGGGCGCCAGTTGCGCATGACTGCAATATAGAGGTCGATCGCACAGAAATCATTGCCGAGGAAACAAGGCGTATCGGCGACATCCTCCACGTGGCCCCACAATGTCTTGCGATATTGATCGACAGTCCGCTTGTAGTCGTCCTGCGCATCTTTTGGCAATTGCCAGCGAGCCGGATCATCGCTGAAGTTCGACGTCGGGTAGATTTCGCTGACGATGTAAATGAGCCATCGCAGGAAGGCCGGCCGTTGTCGGTCGCTGGTTGCAGGCGCGAGTTGTGCATCAGGAAATGCATCGGCCAGATGAAGAAT
Source organism: Phyllobacterium trifolii (assembly GCF_014192095.1). Lineage (GTDB taxonomy): Bacteria > Pseudomonadota > Alphaproteobacteria > Rhizobiales > Rhizobiaceae > Phyllobacterium > Phyllobacterium trifolii. The sequence continues at coordinate 132,291 of NZ_JACHXN010000012.1, read as the reverse complement.
AATCGCTGCGCTTTCCGTCATGACATCGCCGCCCGGCATGATCAGCGTGGGAACCTGCCCGAGCGGGTTCAATTCCAGCAAACGGTCGCGATCGGGGCCCGGCTCGAGATAAGGGATCTCCTCGAGTTCGAATTCAGCGCCTGCCTTGAGCAATGCCAATTCGACGATAACCGACCCGCAACCTTCCGATCCGATGAGAACATACTTGCTCATTGCCGCTTCCTAGCTCCATCAGGTCTTGGCGTCATCCTCGACATCGACTTCAGGCCGGTCACTTCCCCTGACCGATTCCTGATGCCATGTGCCATCTGAAGTCTCATAGCTGATCTGCGCATCCTCGCCGCCAATTTGCTGGCGTTTCGCTGCCTCCCTGGCAGCTCTCAATGCGGCGTCATGGGAGGGAAACTTCTCAGACCAGACGTCTCCGAGCTTGTAGGCCCAACCGCCGTCATGGGCATGGACATGATAGGTGAGATGCATGAAAGTTCTCCCATTTGGACCGGCTGATCTGATCGCACAGTGCAGCATATCAGGCGAAAAGAAAATGAACCGCCGAAGATTTTGTTCCAGTCAAAATCCCGATCGGTGGCAAAGTAAATCTTCAGTGATTTGTCGAACGAATGGCCGCAGAGTTTAATGCAGGTCGTGAACTCATAAATCTGATTGAAATGGTATGAGGCCATCTCGCATCTTCTTGCCGTTTCAGGCGCCTTTTCTACCAGATTTATGAGTTTACGACCTCGCACACTTATCTCACGATAAACCAACCAAGCGAAGGGATGGGACATGTCCAAATCCAATGCAGCGCTTTCGGGCACATTCAGAATTGGCGGAGACATCGAGATCAATCGCCTCGGCTTCGGCGCCATGCGAATTACGGGTCCAGGGATATGGGGTGAACCGGCCGATCGTGCGGAAGCGATCCGCACGTTGAGACTTCCCGAACTTGGCGTCAATTTCATCGATACTGCCGATTCCTACGGTCCCAATGTCTCCGAAGAGTTGATCAGGGAAGCGTTGCATCCCTATCGCGGTATGTTGATCGCAACAAAAGCCGGGCTTGCGCGTACCGGCCCGAACCTGTGGACCCCGCTCGGGCGACCGGAATATTTGATCCAGCAGGCGTATGCAAGCTGCCGCCGGCTTGGTGTGGAACAGATCGGTCTCTGGCAATTGCACCGGATCGATACGAAGGTGCCAGAAGACGAGCAGTTTTCGGCGGTAAGGAAGCTCCTTGATGATGGGGTCATCCGCCATGCCGGCCTGAGCGAGGTGTCGGTTGCCGCCATCAAGGCGGCATCGAAGCATTTTAAAGTGGCGACGGTCCAGAACCGCTATAATCTTGTCGATCGAACCAGCGAGGACGTGCTCGACTATTGCAGCGAAAACAATATCGGTTTCATTCCGTGGTCCCCGCTTGCCGCGGGCGGTCTGGCCAAGCCGGGATCTCTCCTCGACAAGTTGGCTTCGGCTCACGGCGCCGGTCCAAGCCAGATCGCGCTGGCCTGGGTCCTGAAGCGCAGCCCGGTGATGCTGCCAATCCCGGGTACATCCAGGGCGGCGCATCTGGAGGAGAACATAGCAGCCGCGGCAATCGAACTTTCCAGCGAGGAATTCGCCGCGCTCGATGCGGAAGGGAAGGCTTGGAGGGCCGGCTAATCAATCCGGGGCGCAAGCATTTCCTGAAGGCGATCAAGAAGCGGGCGCTGACCCGTTATGATTTTTCGGTGCGCTTCATCGAATGAAAACCACTCCGCGCGGTCGACTTCCGGGAAGGTTTCCTTGCGGCCGCTCCGAGGCGGCCACTCGATTTCAAAGGTATTGCTGACGAGCCCGGCCACGTCGAAATTGCCTTCGAGCGCAAATCCGGTCACAACCTTGCCGCCCGCTTGGCGGATGGAGCCCAGAGACTGGAGTTCCCCATCAAGAACCATGCCTGTTTCCTCGGCAAATTCGCGTCGCGCCGTCAGTTCCGGATCATCGCCTTCGCTATACTCGCCTTTCGGAATAGACCAGGCTGAGAGATCCTTGTTGCGCCAGAAGGGGCCGCCGGGATGGACTAGCAATACCTTGTGATCGTTGCCGTTACCGCGGTACATGAGAATGCCGGCGCTCTGCTTTGCCATGTGTCTCTCCTCTGGTCACTTGATCTGAACCGTTTTGGCAAGCGGGAACGAGAACAACGTCGGAACCAGTAATCCGGCGGGACTATGGAACGACTGAAATAGGTGTATCGTCCGAATTGGGGTATTGCGGGGTAAATGCAAATCTGAGATCATCGCTCATCCTAGAAGTCCAAATAAAAAGACCAGGGAACAGGAGGAAACATAGTTCGTAATTCTCGATGGAGTACAACTATGATTTCGAATTCAAGCTACGCAAATATCGCTGTTTCGTACAAAACGGGGGGCAGCGGGTCATGAACGACAAGTCTTTTTCATCTCCAGTACTGATCAGCCTCGGTGCCATGGGGCTTCGCCTCGTCTCTTCGGCATGGGAGGCATTGGAGTGTCTCAAGAACCAATGGCCGCAGCAGGATGGGGTCGAATACCGGCGTGCCACGCGAATGTGCCGGGATGCCCTAGAAGGCTGGATGCCGCCGGCAAAGGCGAGGCAAGCATTCGTCATTGCCGCGCAGCGCGCGGGTGTGTTGATAGGCAAGCCCACGTTGAAATGAGCTGAAGTGGCGTGAGGTTGCTGCAGCGGATACGCCTGTCTCGCGCCGTCCGCATGGGCGCGAGAATTAGAGTCCTGACCGTCTTTTGCACTAGCGCAGAGATGACGCAGCTGTGCAAAGCGGCTTTCGTCGCTTACGGTTGTAAAAGCTGTCGCAATTCACCCGAAGGATGTTATTGAAATCGTTGAATCTTTGACGGTCATCGCCCTCGGATACGATGGGCACAGCCGGCTTACAATTCATTTAATTGAACAATTTCAATTCGTTAAGGCGCGTATTTCCGCGACCCTCCCCTTGTGACCAAACTGTAATATATCTGTCACATGACTGTTATAAACCTTCTGTAGACAGCGCTTACTTGAACAGTTTTCTAACGGGAGTAAAACGATGAACAAGCTTCTAACTACAGCTGCAGTGCTTGCGATCGCCGTAGGCGCGTCCACGGTTGCAGCGTCTGCACGCGACCAGGTCCAGGTCTCGGGCTCTTCGACGGTCCTGCCATACGCCAAGATCGTTGCCGAAACCTTCGGTGAAACATATCCGAATTTCAAGACGCCAGTCGTTGAATCCGGTGGTTCCGGCGCAGGCATCAAGGAATTCTGCAAGGGCGTTGGCGAAGACACGGTCGACATTGCCAATTCATCCCGCCCAATCAAGGAAAGTGAATTGAAGTCTTGCGCCGATGCAGGCGTCAAAGACGTCGAGGAAATCCGCATTGGCTACGATGGCATCGTTTTCGCCACCGACATCAAGGGTCCGGATTGGGCTTTGGCACCGAAGGACATTTACACAGCGCTTGCCGCCCAGATCGTTGTTGACGGCAAGCTCGCCGACAATCCAAACACCAAGTGGAACCAGGTGAACCCGGCCCTCCCGGACTGGGATATTGCCGCTTACATTCCTGGCGAAAAGCACGGCACACGCGAAGTTTTCGAAGAGAAGCTGATGACCGGTGGCTGTAAAGCTACTGGGGCTGCCGATGCGATCAAGAAGCTCGGCCTTGACGAAAAGGCCGCCGCTGCTGCCTGCGTCAAGATCCGCAAGGATGGCAAGGCAATCGATATCGATGGCGATTATCCGGAAACGCTGGCTCGTATCGATGCCAACAAGACCGGCGTTGGCGTCTTCGGCCTCGCATTCTATGAAAACAATGCCGACAAGCTGAAGGTTGCTACGGTTGAAGGTGTCGTTCCGAGCACGGAAACCATTTCTTCCGGCAAATATCCGGTTTCGCGCCCGCTGTTCTTCTACGTCAAGAAGGCTCATCTCGGTGTCATTCCTGGTCTGAAGGAATATGTCGACTTCTTCCTCAACGATCAGATGATCGGCCCGGACAGCCCGCTCGTCGAGTACGGCCTGGTTGCCGCCCCGGATACAGAACGCAAAGCCCAGCGCGATGCATTTGCTGCCGGTACAACAATGAAGTAAGCTTCGGCTTACGTAAACGGGCGGCTTCGGCTGCCCGTTTATCTTTTTAATTGACGTGAATTTTGCGGGACGGGGAAGATCCTAGATGTCCACTTTAATGGTGCTTGTGATTGTCATAGCGATTGCCGCGGCAGGATACTTCATCGGTCGCCAGCGCGCTGTCAGCAAAGAGGGCGGAAACGTCAAGCCGCATTCCCTGCCGCATTATCATGGATGGTGGGTTTTCCTGGCTTCTGCGCTCCCGGCTATCCTTTTTATCGCGGTGTGGGCTGCCGGAACCGGGGTCTACCTGGAGCGGTCAGCCATTGCCGAGCTGCCACCACGCACTGCCGACACTGTCATCGCCAGCCAAAGCCTTGAGCTTGGCATGGTCAGCGGGATTGCTCGCGGCCTGGACAGGCTTAGCGATGCAGAACGGGCCAATCTTCCGCAAACCTTTGCAGAGTTGCAGCCGCTTCTCGCCAACAAGGGTGTGGCGCTTGCGACCGAGGGTCAGGACTATATGATCCCCATCGCCACCGAGTGGAACAGGAACACCGCCTGGGCAAGCAGGATTGGCGGAATTGTCGCGATAGTGCTGGCACTTGCCGGCGCGGTCTTCGGCCTCTCCGGCGTCCACGTCCGGGCGCGGGCCCGTAACAATGTGGAACGTGTTATCCTTGGCGCGCTCATCGCGGCGTCGGCTATCGCCATTCTCACCACCATCGGCATCATCCTCTCGATGCTTTTCCAGACAATAACCTTCTTCCAATCGGTATCGCCTTCGACGTTCTTCTTCGGCACGGTCTGGGATCCGCGCTTTGCAGCGGCGGGTTCCGGCGGTTCACAAGGGCAGTTCGGCCTGATCCCTCTGCTCGCCGGCACGCTTTATATCGCGTTCGTTGCCATGCTGTTCGCCGTCCCGGTGGGCCTGTTCGCCGCCATCTATATGGCGGAATATGCAAGCCGCAGCGTACGTTCCGTCGTCAAGCCGCTGCTTGAGGTGCTGGCCGGTATCCCGACGATCGTCTATGGCTTCTTCGCGCTCGTCACAGTCGGTCCATTCCTGCGCGATCTCAGTGCAGCACTTTCCGGTGGTTATGCCTTTATCCAGGCGCAGAGCGTTTTGACTGCAGGCATCGTCATGGGTGTCATGCTGATCCCCTTCGTCTCGTCGCTTTCCGATGACATCATCACCGCGGTTCCTGGTTCGCTGCGCGATGGATCGCTGGGTCTCGGTTCGACCAAGTCCGAAACAATCCGCCGTGTTGTTCTTCCGGCAGCCTTGCCGGGCATCGTGGGCGCGCTGCTTTTGACCGCGTCGCGCGCCATCGGCGAAACCATGATCGTTGTGCTGGCTGCCGGCGTTGCCGCCAACCTCAACATCAACCCTTTCGAAGCGATGACGACGATCACCGTCAAGATCGTCAATCAGTTGACGGGCGATCTCGAATTCAATTCACCGCAAACCCTGGTGGCGTTTGCCTTGGGCCTCACCCTCTTTTTCATCACTCTGGCGATGAACATCTTTGCGCTCTACATCGTGCGTAAGTATCGGGAGCAGTACGAATGACCGACATAGCCCTCAATCCCGCTGCACCAGCATCTGCACGTCCGGCGCGCCGTGACATCGGGCTGAAGCGCCGTTATGCCGCCGAACGCCGTTTCAAGCTCTACGGTATCACCGCGATTGCCATCGGTCTCTTCTTCCTGGTCGCCTTGATGTATTCGGTGTTTTCCAACGGTTACACGGCCTTCTGGCAGACCGAGGTCAATCTCGCGATCAATCTCGACCCGAAGATTATCGATCCCGACAACAAGCGCGCGACTGATCCGAACGTCCTGCTGACAGCCAATTATCCGATCCTGGCACGCAATGCACTGGCGGAAAAATTGGGCGTGCCAGCGACGAACAAGCCTGCAATGCGTGAACTCGGCAAGCTGTTTTCGGAAGGGGTGCGCGGACAATTGCGCGACCTCGTCGTCGCCAATCCTTCGCTTATTGGCACGACGCAGAGCGTCTGGGTGCTGACTGGTGCGGATATCGACTCCGCCTTCAAGGGCCAGATCGATCTGACCGTCGATCAGACCCGCCGCAAGGTTTCTGACCAGCAGGTCGAGTGGATGAACAAGCTGAAGGGTGAGCGCGCGATGTCCCAGCGCTTCAATACCGGCCTCTTCACCTATGGCGCGTCGAGCCGCCCCGAGACATCTGGTCTTGGTGTTGCGCTCATCGGCTCGCTCTACATGATGCTGATCGTCCTGTGTCTCTCCCTGCCAATTGGTGTCGCAGCGTCCATCTATCTTGAGGAGTACGCCAAGAAGAACCGGCTGACGGACATCATCGAAGTCAATATCAATAATCTCGCGGCTGTTCCGTCGATCGTGTTCGGCCTTCTTGGATTGGCCGTCTTCATCAACTTCTTCCACATGCCTCGCTCGGCCTCGCTGGTCGGCGGTATGGTGCTGACGCTGATGACATTGCCAACGATCATCATCGCAACGCGCGCAGCGCTGCGAGCCGTTCCGCCATCGATCCGCGCGGCGGCTCTGGGCGTCGGAGCGTCGAAGACCCAGATGGTTTTCCACCACGTCCTGCCGCTGGCCGCCCCCGGCATCCTGACTGGCACGATCATCGGTCTCGCGCACGCGCTCGGGGAAACGGCGCCGCTGCTTCTGATCGGCATGGTCGCTTTCGTCGCCAACAGTCCAGTAACGCCGCTCGATCCTTCCACGGCGCTGCCAGTGCAGATCTACATGTGGGCCAACGAGGCGGAGCGCGCCTTTGTCGAGCGGACGTCTGGCGCTATCATCGTGTTGTTGATTTTCCTCGCGGTCATGAACATCACAGCTATCATTCTGCGTCGCCGCTTCGAGCGGCGGTGGTAACGGGTCGGGAAAGGCTCTAATTATGAACCTGATGACGGAACGAAATCTCGAAAAAGCGGTAAACGACAAAATGAGCGCTCAGGGAAATGCGATCAAGATGCAGGGCAAGGACGTCACCGTCCACTATGGTGACAAGCAAGCCCTGTTCGGTGTCAGCCTCGATGTGCCGGAGAAGATGGTAACGGCCCTGATCGGCCCCTCGGGCTGCGGCAAGTCCACATTCCTGCGCAGCCTGAACCGCATGAACGACACGATCGAAGGCTGCAAGGTCGGCGGCCTTCTTACGCTCGATGACGAGGACATCTACAATCCAAAAATCGACGTGGTGGAGTTGCGTGCCCGCGTTGGCATGGTTTTCCAGAAGCCCAATCCCTTCCCGAAGTCGATCTTCGAGAACGTGGCTTATGGCCCGCGTATTCATGGTCTTGCCAAGAACCGCCAGCAACTCGATGAAATTGTCGAGAAGAGCCTGCGCCGTGCCAGCCTGTTCGAAGAGGTGAAAGATCGCCTGCACGAAGCGGGTACAGGTCTTTCCGGCGGCCAGCAGCAGCGCCTTTGCATTGCGCGCGCCATCGCCGTCAGTCCGGAAGTCATCCTGATGGATGAGCCGTGCTCAGCGCTAGATCCCATCGCCACCGCCAAGGTGGAGGAACTGATCGACGAATTGCGCGAGAATTATACGATCGTCATCGTGACGCACTCGATGCAGCAGGCGGCACGCGTATCACAGCGCACCGCGATGTTCCATCTGGGCAATCTCGTTGAGGTAGGTGATACGGAAATGATGTTCACCAGCCCGACGGAAAAGCGCACGCAAGACTACATCACCGGACGCTTCGGCTGATCACGGGAAAGAGGTTAATATCATGACCGAACAGACAGCTCAGCACACCGTCCGTTCCTACGACGAAGAACTGAAATTCCTGACGCACAAGATCGCCGAGATGGGCGGGCATGCGGAACGCATGGTCGAGCAGGCCGTCGCTGCCATGGTCAATTCGGACAATGCGTTGGCACAGCGGGTGATCTCGGACGATTTGATCCTTGATGCCGGTCAACGCGAGATCGACGAAAAGGCGATTACCATCATCGGCAAGCGCCAGCCCATGGCTATCGACCTGCGTGAAGTCATAGGCACGATCCGCATTTCATCGGATCTGGAACGCATCGGCGATCTTGGCAAGAACATTGCCAAGCGCGTGGTTGCGGTCACCGATACCAGGCAGACACTTTCGGTCTATCGCGGGTTGCAGACGATCGCCGAACTGGCTTTGACGCAGCTCAAGGACGTACTCGACGCCTACGCCACACGTTCGGTCGCGCAGGTCAATATCGTGCGCGAGCGCGACGACGAGATCGATGCACTCTATACGTCATTGTTCCGCGAACTTCTGACCTACATGATGGAAGATCCGCGCAATATCTCCGCCTGCACGCATCTACTTTTCTGTGCAAAGAACATCGAACGCATCGGCGATCATGCGACGAATATAGCAGAGACAGTTTATTATATTGTGACGGGAACGCAGCTTCCGGCAGAGCGCCCGAAGGAAGATCAATCCCACACAATCGTAGTGGATGAACCTCTCGCGTCCTAGTTTTCAAAGGTAGAAAATGGCTATAGCTCCCAAAATCACCGTTGTGGAAGACGAGGAAGCCTTGAGCGTCCTCCTCAGGTACAATCTTGAAGCTGAAGGCTATGCAGTCGAGACGATCGCGCGCGGCGACGAAGCGGAAATAGCTTTGCGAGAGAAAGTGCCGGATCTGTTGATCCTGGACTGGATGCTGCCCGGCCTTTCCGGCATCGAATTGTGCCGGCGACTGAGAGCAAGGCGCGAAACGGAAATCCTGCCGATCATCATGCTGACGGCACGCGGCGAGGAAAGCGAGCGGGTGCGCGGCCTTGCGACCGGCGCGGACGATTATATGGTCAAGCCGTTCTCTACACCGGAGCTGCTTGCTCGCATCAAATCCATGCTGCGCCGGGTCAATCCAAGCCTTCTGTCGCATGTGCTGAGCTTTGGCGACCTCAAGCTCGACCGCGAGCAACACCGCGTCTACCGCAAGGAACGCGAACTCAAACTCGGCCCGACGGAATTCCGTCTCCTGGAATTCCTGATGCAATCTCCCGGCCGTGTCTTTTCGCGCGGTCAGCTGCTCGACAATGTTTGGGGCGCCGACATCTATGTAGATGACCGCACCGTCGACGTGCATGTCGGGCGCTTGCGCAAGGCTATCAATATTGGTCGCTCCATCGATCCGATCCGCACAGTGCGCGGCGCGGGATATTCATTCGGCTAATTTATTACAGGCGACGGGTTATCTTTCCAGTCAGACCAAGGAACCATTGTCCAGCACCTTCGTTACTCCCGCGGTCGATTACTTGCGCAACGTCAGATTGCGTTAATCGCGAAACCGCCAAACGAATGGGAGTCTTACAATGGCCGAGAAGACACTGGACAAACTCTTTCATGAAACTCTGAAGGATATCTACTACGCCGAGCGCAAGATTTTAAAAGCCCTGCCGAAAATGGCAAAGGGGGCGGCGTCCCCGCAACTAAAAGCTGCTTTCGAGAAGCATAGGGACGAGACGGAAGTCCATGTCGAGCGTCTGCAACAGGTTTTCGAAATTTTCGGCAAGCGTGCACAGGGCAAGACTTGCGAGGCCATAGAAGGTATTATCGCCGAGGGCGAGGAAATTCTGGACGAATTCAAGGATCAACCTGCTCTGGATGCCGGATTGGCATCCGCAGCTCAAGCCGTTGAACATTATGAGATCGCGCGATACGGAACCTTGGCGCGCTGGGCCGGAGATTTGAATATGCCCGACGCGAAGAAACTGCTGGGAGCAACCTTGCAGGAGGAAATCGCCACCGACGCCGCGCTGTCGAAACTGGCCGAAGGCTCACTCAACCGGGCAGCGGCTGCCTGACTATCTGCAAAACGCTCCGAAAAAAAAGAAAAATGATCCAGAAAGCCCGTCATCCAGTGGCGGGCTTTTCTCTATTTCTGCCGTTCCCATGGAGGGATGAACCTTCCATCCAGATATTCATCCAGGTAGCCGGAATGAACCGGGATGGCGAGATCTGGCGATTTGAGGAATGCAAACGCCCAGCCTGCGAGGTTGCCGTCTTCATCGCAGATTTTGATCGACTTGCGAAAATTGCCGGGCAAGCCAACGGATTCGAGTGCGTCCAGAAGAGGCAATTGGCTTTCGGCAATGTCGTAGAGTTCGCCTTTTACGCGAAAACCGGTGCCCGGCAAATCCAGCATCATCGGAGCAAACCAGGATCCGGCAATGAGCATGGGAAATCGCTCGACCGTGCGGCAATTTCCCAGAAACACGGCATCATTCAGGCCGTGGGCATGCAGCGGGAAACCTTTCTTTAAAGTGCCGAAGGCGAATATTCTCATCGGAAGTCTGCAACGAATTTGCCAAATCCAGTCAGGCCGTGAGCCGAACGGATTTTGAGAACTTGTATGTGGGTAGGCAGCTCGATCAGGAATTCACTGTCCCGGGCGAGATGATGGATGCTGTTGGGGTCGCCTCCAGTGAAGTGCGCCATCGACTCCACGTCCTCCCAATAAGAGATCGTCATGAACTCGGTCTCGTCCTCCCGGTCCTCCCGCAGGGTCTGAACCCCGAGCGCTTTTTCGATCAGCGGCTTGATGCCAGCTTCGTAATTATACGCCTCGTATTCATCCGCGTGTTCCGGCTGGGTTCGGCCACGCCAAATGCGGGCAATCGTCGGTTGTTTGGTCATCGGTCGTCCCTCGGTTGTGCTGTTGGTCGAAAACGCCAGATGGAAGCAGATAGTTCCTCCATTGCAGCATGAACAATTCGGATGCTTGGGGGGTAGCATCAGATGCGATGAAGGAGATTCAGATGACAAAGAAACTGGTCGAGAAGGAAGGAAGACGTTGTATCGTCATCGTCATCGTCATCGCCACGTCCGCAAGCAAGGGAGGCAAGGGACGTCTCGAAGTTCGGTTCAAATACGCCGATGAAGCGACCCGCCCAGCCTGAAGAGCTGGCACCCGCCTATGTATTCCTGGCGTCGTCCCATTGCTCAAGCTACATTACTGGCGAGATTCTGCCCGTGGTTGGCGGCTATTGAGGAGGGCGGCACTCATGGCGCTCTAGCCTACCTCATCGGGTTTCAGAGGCTTGGGTGCGTTTTCGTTGGCTGCACCGTGAAAAATTTGCCCGGGCTCATCAAGCCGGGTAATCATACCTTTTTCCATGCGGAAAACACCGTGTTGCCCACCCTGGCGGGCAAAATCGGTCTCTAGATCGCCCCATGAGCCAAGAAAATTGCCGCAGGAACTACAGTGTATCGGCGAATTTGAATTTATGTCTGCAGGTATGTCCAGATAGATTGTACCACAGTTTGCGCATTCCAATTTGTGGTCCAGCCTTTGGCCCATCCAAGTACCCCTTCGCATTGCATGCAAGACAACATTACGCCGTTTGTAAACAAGCGCAATTATATGTCTAGCAGCAGACAAAGCAGCTCATGTTGCCGGATCGCACCTTCAGGTACGGCCAAATTCCCTCCTCAGTTCGTCTTTGGCACGCTCCAATACATTCTTTTGTTTGTCGGGTAAGTTGTGGCCGGCACGGTTGATATAGAACGTCAACATCGACATCGCGGACCGGTAAGGACTTGATTTTCGTCGGTCCGACGCTTCTGCGGACCGCTTCAGCGAGACGGCAATCTTGTGCGGGTCGTGCTGTTCGAAAACATGGGCTTCAAGGTCGAGCGCGTCACTATTCTCGGTGACATCCTTTGACCATTTCTCTTTTGGCTTGCCGGCCATTTTGAAACCTCCAGTGATCGTTCACTCGAATGTTACTTTCTTTGGATCGAATGCTGCATGATCCCGGATTGCAGCGACGTCCGGTATGGGGTCTTCATAAGCCCACATGGCATCGCTGGCCGACTCGCCCTGACCTGTGACCCGCCAGTAGGAGGCGTTGCCCTTCCAAGGGCATTTCGTGCTGGTTTCGGTCTTTTCGAGATGGGCGAAATAGATATCGTCGAAGGGGATATAGAGAACTGGATTGTGTCCGGGTTCCAGTAATTCCAATGCCCGTTCCGTCGAAGCTATTACGACATTGTGAAATCGTACGGTCACGGGGTGAGAATATGGTTTGATCGTGATGCCGCTATCCATGGTCTATTCCTTTTTTGCAATTGACTGACCGGAGCTTCGTTGAGTTTTAAGCCGCAAGGAAGCAAAATGTTCCCGGCGAATGAAAAAGTGAACGAACCGTACCGAGTCTATTCTTCACGGGAACCCGGGTACTTTTGACGCGTTAAAAAAGCATAGGAGAAATACCCCATGACGGAGACCAGATTGCTTACGGACCATCAAGAGATACGAGACTGGGCGGCGGCGCGATCCGGCATACCCGCCATTCGCGATGCAGAAGAACTGATTGGAAGCGACGAACCCGTGCTCTCCATCCGGTTCGGCCAGCATGCCTATGAGGATGATGACCACCAGGGCGCGGATCGTCCTGAGGATTTCGGCGGGCCGCGTCTCGTAGAATGGGATGAATGGTTCGCCCTGTTCGATCAGGAAGGCCTCGGTCTCGTGGTTGCGGAGGACGTGCCAGGCCAACGCGACGAGTTTCACGAAATCATTCGCAGATAGGCGCCGGATAGATCGCTGTGGACAAGCTATTGGCGGGCGAACGTCTCACCGCAAACTCCTTGAGCGAACTCAGATCCGAGGCCAGCTGCTACTACTCTTCATGATAGATGCGGTCGGTGGCCCGATCGCGGGCTTCCCGTTCATAACGGCTCAGCCGGCGCTGCCTCATTCCGAGTGCCAGCAACAGGCCCAATATGAAGGGCCCACCAATTAGTATCAGAAGCCATGAATACTCAGCCATGGTTGCACTCCCGTTTCGGCTCTAACCGACGAGCGCACAATAGGTTCCCGATTCACGGCGCGGAGGGTGTGACTCGCCATATGGTGTTGCCAACATCGTCCGCCACCAGAAGAGCGCCGGCCTTGTCGACGGCAACGCCTACCGGACGACCGAGAGCCTTATCGCCATCGACAAAGCCCGTCAGGATATCTTGCGGAGGTCCATTCGGCTTGCCGTTGCTGAAAGGAACGAAGATGACCTTGTATCCGCTGCGGGGCTGGCGGTTCCAGGAGCCATGCTGGCCGACAAACGCGCCGTTTTTGTATTCAGGGCCAAACAGTGAACCGGTATAGAACGTCAAACCCAGCGAAGCCGTATGTGGCCCAAGTGCATAATCCGGCTTTATCGCTGAGGCGACAAGCTCCGGGTTTTGCGGGCTGACCCGCACATCGACGTTCTGGCCGTAGTAGCTGTATGGCCAGCCATAAAACCCGCCATCCTTGACCGATGTCATATAGTCCGGGACAAGATCGCTGCCGATCTCGTCGCGCTCATTGACCGCGACCCAGAGTGCGCCATTGTCGGGGTTCCAGGACAGTCCATTCGGGTTTCGCAGACCCCACGCAAACAGCCTGGTTTTTTTCGTGTTCAGGTCGATCTCGAGGACGGCGGCCCGGTTGGCTTCCGCGTCGATGCCGTTCTCGCCGACATTGCTGTTCGATCCGACCGTCGCATAGAGTTTTGTCCCGTCGGCGCTGGCGATCACATCTTTCGTCCAGTGGTGATTGATCGGGCCGCCTGGCAGATTCGCGATCTTTTCGGGTGCCGCGGTTATTTTGGTCTCGCCATCGCTATAGGGATAAGCGACGATCGCATCGGTATTGGCGATGTAGAGCTTGCCGCCAGAAAGGGCCATCCCAAACGGCGAATTCAGGTTCTCAAGAAACGGCTCCTTTGTCTCGGCCACGCCGTCATTGTCGGCATCGCGCAGTAGCGTGATGCGGTTCGGGCTTGTCACCCCCGCACCAGCCCTGCCCATGACGAGGCCTTCGACCCAACTGCGGATGCTGAAGGATTGGTTCTGCCGGGCGGGCGCATTGGTTTCGGCTACAAGCACATCGCCATTGGGCAGGACATGCAGCCAGCGCGGATGGTCAAGGTCCTTGGCGAAGACGTTGACTTTCATCCCTGCAGCAACTGTCGGCGTTTTGCCTTCCGGCCAAGAGGAAGCCTCGGCGATGTTGACCGTGGTGATGGGTTTGGGATTGGGCGGAGGCAAGGTCGGGTCGGGGCCGTATCCCTGTTCAACGGGAATTGTCGCGGACTCCCGCGAATAGAAGTAGACGCCGGCCGCCGCGAGCAGTGCGAGCACCAGCAACGCACCTATGATGAGAAAGGCAGTTTTCATGGCTGACCCTTGAATGGAGACCCTGGAGTTGTGCAACGCACGAAAATAAACAAAGTTGCCGCGAGCGCTGCGGCAAACTGGCGTGTTCGTTTCGTCGTTTGCTCACTACGCCGTTTTTATATCTTTGCCCTTGCAGTCCAATCGAAAAAATATTCATCCCCTTCTATCCTCGCGCTGTGGATTTGTCCGACCGTCAAACCACGGCAATCAGAAGGATGAATACGATGCTTCCGCGTTCAGGAATCTATTATGCAGCCCAGCATATGCACCATGCACAGCGGGTCACCTTGCCCCCGCATAAAATCCAAGACTCTGAAATCACCTCCGCAGGCTACCGGGAGGAACTTGGTGTTTTCCTGCGCCTTTGGTTGGTCATCCTTGCGGGCGTGGCCGTCATCCTGTTGAGCAGCTGGCTGGTGACAGGGTGATGCGCGAAATATCACGAAATGCGGCTTCAGAGAGGTCTGAAGCCGAGGTCAAAGAACCGGACGGTCTGGCAGGAGACATCAAATCCATCAGATCTCTCATTCCGCTCGCGCTGGGGATGCTTGTCCTCATGGCAGCTCTTGCCTCCCTGATGAAAATCCTGCCCTGATCAACCAGTACTCATCGGCCTCAGCCTCAGTAAATTTCAAATCCTTATAGTTTTTTTATTTCTTCTCCCTTTGTCCCGTCTCGAACTTTTATGGCGTTCCAAGCCATATTCCGCTGCGATCAGCGAGCTTGGCGGTGTTGCCACTGCCCCATCTGATTGGACCATTTATGCAATCAATAAGGAGTTCTATCGATGGACATTGTTGTTCTCGCGATAGGTATTTTGTTCTTCGTCCTCTCGCTGGCTTACACCAAAGCCTGCGATAATCTGTGATGGCGAGGATTAGCAAATGACTATCGATTATATTCTCGGCGGCGCTGTAACGTTGTTCCTCCTCGCCTACCTCACCTATGCCCTCGTTCGTCCGGAGCGCTTCTAAGAGACCGTTGATTACTCCAGCTTGACGGGCATCTGATGCGGTTCTCTTCGCTTCCGGTGCTCATGGACGAAAATGTCCACTGCGCTCCGGTTCTCGAGAACCGCACCAGCTCCCTCGACAAGCTGAATTCTCAAGCGGTCTCCAGCGCATTACCGGCCAAGGCCCGGAAAGCTACACCATGACTCTCAACGGTTGGATACAGATACTCGTCTTCTGCGGGATCATCATTTTGCTCGTGAAACCGCTCGGCGGTTACATGACGCGCGTCTTCAACGGCGATCGCACATTCCTTTCGCCCATCCTCGTTCCCGTGGAGCGAGGCCTTTACCGCATAGCCGGAACAAACGAGCGGGAGGAGCAGCATTGGACGACGTATACAGCGGCGCTGCTGTTCTTCAGTTTGGCCGGCTTTATCGTTCTCTATTTCTTGCAGCGGTTTCAGGGAGCGCTTCCCTATAATCCTGCCGCAATGGGCGCAACCGAGCCCGGGCTCGCATTCAACACGGCCGTCAGCTTCGTGACCAATACGAACTGGCAGAATTACGGCGGCGAAAGCACGATGTCGTATCTCGTGCAGATGGCAGGCTTTACCGTTCAGAATTTCGTCTCGGCGGCAACCGGTATTGCCATAGCGATCGCGCTTATCCGTGGCTTTGCACGAGCATCCGGCAAGTCAATCGGTAATTTCTGGGTCGATCTGACCAGGTCTACGCTCTATATCCTGCTGCCGATCTGCATCGTCCTGACAGTCGTTTACGTCTATCTCGGCGTTCCGCAAACGCTCGGAACCTATGTGGATGCCACGACGCTGGAAGGTGCGAAGCAGACGATCGCTGTTGGCCCGGTTGCTTCGCAGCTCGCGATCAAGATGCTCGGCACCAATGGCGGTGGCTTCTTCAACGTCAATTCCGCGCATCCGTTCGAAAATCCCGATGCCATCTCGAACCTCATCCAGATGGTGACGATCCTTGCGATCAGCGCGGCTTTGACCAATGTGTTCGGCCGCATGGTCGGCAACCAGCGTCAAGGCTGGGCGATCTTCGCCGTCATGGGCATTCTGTTTATGGCGGGTGTTGTTGTCTGCTACTGGGCCGAGGCTGCCGGTAATCCGCTGGTCCACGCTCTTGGGCTCGACGGCGGCAACATGGAAGGCAAGGAAACACGCTTCGGCATCCCCTTGTCAGCACTGTTTGCGGTGGTCACCACAACCGCCTCCTGCGGTGCCGTCAATGCGATGCATGACAGCTTCATGGCGATCGGCGGCATGATACCCCTTATCAACATCATGCTGGGCGAAGTGATCTTTGGCGGTGTCGGGTCGGGTCTTTACGGTATCCTCCTCTACGTGATCATTGCCGTGTTCGTGGCTGGCCTGATGGTTGGCCGTACGCCGGAATATCTTGGCAAGAAAATCGAGGCGAAGGAAGTCAAGATGGCCATGCTGGCTGTTCTGGTTCTGCCTTTGGCGATGCTCGGCTTCACCGCCATAGCCTCGGTTCTGCCGTCTGCGGTCGCTTCCATTGCCAATCCCGGTCCGCATGGTTTCTCGGAGATCCTGTACGCCTATACCTCGGCTGCGGGGAACAATGGCTCAGCCTTCGGTGGTCTGTCGGGCAATACGGCCTGGTACAACCTTACTCTTGGCGCCGGGATGTGGATGGGCAGATTCTTTGTCATCATTCCAGCCCTGGCGATTGCTGGTTCGCTGGTTGCCAAGAAAACCGTTCCGGAATCCGCGGGCACCTTCCCAACCCACGGCGGCCTGTTCGTTGGTCTGCTCGTCGGTGTCATCCTGATCGTCGGTGGTCTCACCTTCTTCCCGGCGCTGGCAGTCGGTCCAATCGTCGAGCACCTCGCAATCGGCCTCGGGCAGACATTCTGATGGGCCCCGCCATGCGTCACAGCTACCTGCAGTTCAATCTCAAGCCCCGCGCTGGAAATTTGGCGCGGGGAGCAAAAAAGCGTGTGCGCGCTTCCGACATCATTCTCGGTATGACGCTGATAATGTTGTTCGTCTGGCTCGCCGCATACGGGTTTATTCACATTCACAACTGGAGTCTCAAATGAGCCAGTCCAAATCAGCGAGTCTTATGGACTCATCCATCTTGATACCTGCAATCGGCGGCGCTTTCAAAAAGCTAAACCCGCGCAGCCTCATCCGAAACCCCGTTATGTTCGTCGTCGCCGTCGTTTCAGCCCTGACGACCGTGCTTTTCGTCAAGGACATTGCAACAGGCGGACAGAGCCTCGGTTTCTCCTTCCAGATCATCATCTGGTTGTGGTTCACGGTGCTCTTTGCCAACTTCGCCGAAGCGGTGGCCGAGGGACGAGGCAAGGCCCAGGCAGATTCGTTGCGCAAGGCGCGGACCGAAACCCAGGCGAAGCTCCTTTCCGGCGATGACCGCACCAATTTCAAGCTTGTGCCTGGCGCGAGCTTGAAGGTTGGCGACATTGTCCTCGTCGATGCCGGTGATATCATCCCGTCAGACGGCGAGGTTGTCGAAGGTATCGCCTCGGTCAATGAATCAGCAATCACTGGCGAGTCCGCTCCTGTCATTCGCGAGTCCGGTGGTGACCGGTCTGCAGTGACTGGCGGAACGCAAGTTTTGTCCGACTGGCTGCGCGTCCGCATCACAGCGGCGGCCGGTTCGACCTTCATTGACCGGATGATCGCACTCGTTGAAGGTGCCGAACGCCAGAAGACGCCCAACGAGATTGCGCTCAACATCCTTCTTGCAGGCATGACGCTGATCTTCGTTCTTGCTACGGCGACAATTCCGAGCTTTGCCTCCTATGCGGGCGGCGCAATCCCGGTCGTCGTGCTCGTTGCCCTGTTCGTGACGCTGATCCCCACGACAATCGGCGCATTGCTGTCGGCAATCGGTATTGCTGGCATGGACCGACTCATCCAGTTCAATGTGCTGGCAATGTCCGGGCGTGCCGTCGAAGCTGCGGGTGACGTTGATACACTGCTCCTCGACAAGACCGGCACGATCACCTTCGGTAATCGTCAGGCGACTGAGTTCTTGCCCGTCAAGGGCGTATCGGAACAGGAACTTGCCGATGCCGCACAGCTTGCTTCACTGGCGGATGAAACGCCGGAAGGCCGCTCAATCGTCGTACTGGCCAAGGAAAAATACGGCATACGGGCCCGGGATATGCAGACGCTGCATGCGACCTTTGTGCCCTTCACCGCACAGAGCCGCATGAGCGGTGTCGATATCGATGGCTCATCGATCCGCAAGGGCGCCGTCGACGCTGTTCTTACCTATGCCAATCAGATGTCGCTTGCGACGTTCGGAGCTGGCGGAACGACTGTTGCGACACGGGCCACGGCCGAGACCATTCGTGATCTGCAGGCTATCGCCGACCAGATCGCCAAGGGCGGTGGCACACCGCTTGCAGTTGTCCGCGATGGCAAGCTACTCGGCATCATATACCTGAAGGATATCGTCAAGGGCGGCATTCGCGAACGTTTCGCCGAGCTGCGCCGTATGGGCATCCGCACGGTGATGATCACCGGCGACAACCCGCTTACCGCTGCCGCCATTGCAGCAGAAGCCGGCGTCGACGATTTCCTCGCGCAGGCAACGCCCGAAAACAAGCTCACGCTGATCCGCGACGAGCAGTCGAAGGGCAAGCTTGTCGCCATGTGTGGCGACGGTACCAATGATGCTCCGGCACTTGCCCAGGCAGATGTAGGCGTCGCCATGAACACCGGTACTGTTGCAGCCCGCGAAGCTGGCAACATGGTCGATCTGGACAGCGATCCTACCAAGCTGATCGAGATCGTCGGCATCGGCAAGCAGTTGCTGATGACTCGCGGTGCGTTGACGACCTTCTCGATTGCCAATGATATTGCCAAATACTTCGCCATTATCCCGGCGATGTTCCTGGCGTTCTATCCGCAGCTCGGTGCACTCAATATCATGGGACTGCAGACACCCCAGAGCGCCATCCTGTCGGCGATCATCTTCAATGCGCTCATCATCGTCGCCCTTATCCCGCTGTCGCTCAAAGGCGTCAAATACCGGGCTGTCGGTGCTGGCGCGCTGCTGAGGCGCAACCTTCTGATTTATGGCCTCGGCGGCGTCATTGTCCCCTTCGTCGGTATCAAAGCTATCGACGTGGTCATCACAAGCCTCGGCTTGGCGTAAAGGATTATTCCAATGTTAAAACAACTCAAACCCGCGATTATCATGATCATCGCCTTCACGGTCATAACCGGCCTTATCTATCCTTTGGGCATGACCGGCATCGCTCAGGTCCTGTTCCCGCGGCAGGCCAATGGCAGCCTCATCGAGAAGAACGGTACCGTCATCGGTTCCGAACTGATCGGTCAGGCCTTCGCCGCCGACAAGTACTTCCATGGCAGGCCATCTGCTGCGGGTGACGGGTATAATGCCGCTGCGTCCAGTGGGTCCAATCTTGGACCGACAAATCCGAAATTGATCGATCGTATCAAGACGGATCTGGCCGCCTTGCAGGCAACCAACCCGAATACTCCGGTGCCGATGGATCTCGTTACCACCTCAGGTAGCGGTCTGGATCCGCACGTCTCGCCGGAAGGGGCCTATTTCCAGGTGCCGCGCGTCGCCAAGGCGCGTGGTATCGATGAAACCCGCGTCCGCCAGCTGGTTGATCAGAACGTCCAAGGCCGCGAGCTCGGTTTCATGGGTGAACCGGTGGTGAATGTGCTGGCGCTCAACCAGGCACTTGATGGCCTGACGGCACAGTAGTTGAATGGGAGCCGGGGATCTGCAGCCGCAAACCCCCGGCTCTGGCATGAGAGGCCCACAATGCCCACTGACAGCCGCGACACCGACAGGAGGCCATCGCCTGATGCACTCCTTGAAAATGCGGAGCGCGAGACGCGAGGACGGCTGAAGATTTTTCTCGGGGCGGCACCCGGTGTGGGCAAAACCTATGAAATGCTGATGGCTGGCCGAGCGGCACTTGCAGATGGCAAGGATGTGGTGATCGGTGTCGTCGAGACGCATGGCCGCATGGAAACACAGGCGCTGGTCAACGGTTTCGAAGTGATCGGGCGCACGCAGATCAACTATAAGGATCATCATCTCCAGGAGATGGACCTCGATGCAATCCTCGCACACCGGCCAAGCCTCGTTCTGGTTGATGAACTCGCACATACAAATGCTCCAGGCACGCGACATCCGAAGCGGTACATGGATGTGCAGGAGATCCTGGCACACGACATCGATGTCTATTCGACAATGAACATCCAGCATGTCGAAAGCCTGAATGATGTCGTGGCGCAGATCACCAAGGTGCGGGTGCGCGAAACAGTGCCGGATTCGGTCATCGACCAGGCCGATGAGGTCGAGATCATCGATCTGACGCCCGCTGATCTGATCAAGCGTCTGCAGGAGGGCAAGGTCTACGTTCCTGCCAACGCCAAGCGCGCCATGGAAAACTATTTTTCGCCGGGCAATCTGACTGCCCTGCGCGAGCTTGCGCTGCGGCGTACCGCGCAACGTGTCGATGATCAGCTGCTCACCCATATGCAAGCGAATGCGATATCCGGGCCCTGGGCAGCCGGCGACCGGGTTCTCGTCTGTATCGATGAGCATCCAGGCGGCGCTTCACTTGTCAGATATGCCCGCCGTCTTGCGGATAGGCTTCGGGCGCCGTGGACAGCTGTTAACGTGGAAACACAGCGCTCGACGCGTTTTTCAGAAGCGGATCGTAATCGGATCGCATCTACCCTGCGCCTTGCGGGTCAGCTGGGCGGTGATGCGATCACACTTCCGGGCCGGGATGCGGCCGAGGAAATTGCTCGTCACGCACGGGAAAACAATGTTACACACATTGTCATCGGCAAGCCGCACAAGGCGCAATGGCGCGAACTCTTTGAAGGGTCGGTATCTCATGATCTGATCCGCCGGGCTGGCAATATCAGCGTGCATGTCATCTCGGGAAGCGAAGAGGGTGCGGGTCCCACGGTGCGGACCGCTGAGCAGGCGCCGATGGCGAGCATCAGGATCAGAGCCTATCTCTTGAGCACCGCCTATGTGATCGGTGCACTCGCATTCGGCCTTTTGCTCTCGAGCGTGGTTGACGTGCGCAACATTGCGCTCGTCTTTCTCATGGCAGTGCTCGCTTCGGCCGTTTCAGCCGGACTCTGGCCGGCTTTGTTCGCATCCGTCCTTAGCGCCCTGATGCTCAATTTCTTCTTTCTCCAGCCGCTCTACACGCTCGATATTAGCGATCCGGAAAGCGTCATCGCGCTAGCCTTTTTCTTTGGTGTCGCAGTCATTGCCAGCAATCTGACCGCACGGGTCCAGCGTCAGGCTTCGGCGGCACGTCAACGTGCACGAACGACCGAAGATCTGTATCTGTTCAGCAAGAAGCTCGCTGGGACCGGCACGCTCGATGATGTATTGTGGGCGACGGCGTTCCAGATCGCATCCATGTTGAAAGTGCGTGTGGTCCTGCTCCTGCCGGATCATGGGACAATCGAAGTGAAGGCCGGCTATCCGCCTGACGATACGCTGGACGATGCGGACATCGCGGCGGCGCGCTGGGCTTGGGAAAACAACCGTGCAGCAGGTCGGGGAGCCGACACGCTACCGGGTGCGAAGCGGCTTTATCTGCCATTGCGGACAGGACGCATGGCGGTCGGCGTCATAGGGCTGGATAGTGACAAACAGGGGCCGCTGCTCACACCGGAGCAGCAACGCCTGCTCGATGCACTGGCTGATCAGGCGGCTGTCGCCATAGAGCGCACGCAGCTTGTGGCCGATGTCGACCGTGCCAAGCTCGCAGCGGAGGCCGACCGCCTTCGCTCGGCGCTGCTGACGTCGATCTCGCACGATCTGAAAACCCCGCTTGCGGCCATCATGGGCGCAGCAGGTACCCTGAAGGAGTTTGCACCTGCCTTGCCGATTGAGGCGCGGGTGGAACTACTCGGGACTGTCATCGACGAGTCCGAGCGGCTCAACCGGTTCATTGCCAATCTGCTAGACATGACCAGGATAGAATCTGGGGCAATGGAGCCGAATTTCGCGTTCCACTACGTTGGCGACATTGTCGGCACCGCGCTGAGCCGGGCTAGAAAAATCATTGGGCAGCACAAGACGGAGGTTAATATTCCGCCCGACCTGCCGATGCTGAGGGTCGATCCGGTGCTGTTCGAGCAGGTATTGTTCAACCTTCTCGACAATGCTTCCAAATATGCACCGGAAGGTTCCTCGCTGCGAATTCAGGCCTGGACCGATGATGGCTGGGTAATCCTGCAGGTCATCGACGAAGGGCCGGGCATCCCCGCCGAAGATCTGGAGCGGGTTTTCAATACATTCTATCGCGTACGCAAGGGCGATCAGGTCACAGCCGGCACGGGGCTTGGCCTGTCGATATCACGCGGCTTCATAGAAGCCATGGGCGGCACCATTAAAGCGGAAAGGCGTATCGACCGGTCGGGTACGATCTTCACGATCAGGATGCCTGTTCCGAAGGAGACGCCAAACCTGGAAGAACTCATATGACAAATTCGAGTGTCAAGATCCTGGTTGTGGATGACGAGCCACCCATCCGCAAGTTGCTCCGGCTCGGCCTCAGCACGCAGGGCTACAACGTAATCGAGGCTATGAACGCTACCGCCGCGATCGAACAGATAGCTTTGGCGCAGCCGGATCTCATCGTGCTCGATCTCGGACTGCCAGACCTGTCCGGTTACGAACTGCTGCGCCGCTGGCGCGATGCGGGTTCGGATCTGCCAGTGGTCATTCTTTCAAGCCGGACGGATGAAGGCGGAATCGTGCAGGCGCTGGAGCTCGGCGCAGATGATTACATCACCAAGCCGTTCGGCATGAATGAACTCGTCGCTCGCATACGTGTCGCATTGCGACACAGGTTGCAGCAGCAGGGCGAGAGGCCGATTTTCGAGACAGGTGGGCTTTCGGTCGATCTGGTCAAGCGCATCGTCAAGGTCGATGGCAAAGAGGTCAAGCTGTCGCCAAAGGAGTATGAGATCCTGCGTGTCCTCGTACAGCACGCGGGCAAGGCTCTGACGCACCGGTTCCTCTTGGCGCAGGTGTGGGGAGGTTCGACGGATGTGCAATATCTGCGCGTTTACGTGCGGCAACTCCGGCAGAAGATCGAGCGGCTGCCCGATCAACCGCAATATATCACGACCGAGACCGGCGTCGGCTATCGCCTCAGAGAAGTAGAGTGAGCACCCGCGCACGCGAGTGAAAATAGAATGAGAACTGCCATGAAATTAGCCGACTATATAAAGCCGGAAAATGTAATCTTGAATCTTGATGTGTCATCCAAGACGCAGGCGCTGCAGGCAATGTCTGCCAGTGCAAG
The DNA here is from genome assembly GCF_014192095.1 of Phyllobacterium trifolii. Taxonomy (GTDB): domain Bacteria; phylum Pseudomonadota; class Alphaproteobacteria; order Rhizobiales; family Rhizobiaceae; genus Phyllobacterium; species Phyllobacterium trifolii. The sequence goes on along the minus strand of NZ_JACHXN010000012.1, from coordinate 108,724 downwards.
TAAACTTGCGGCAATTCCAGCCGATACGATTCTGAGTGCGCTGCTAAAGCGGGAAAAGCTGGGGTCGACTGGCGTAGGACAGGGTGTTGCCCTTCCGCATACGCGTATCGCCGGCACTAGCCGACCTGTCGCGTTGGTTGCTCGACTGACGCAGCCCATTGACTTCGAATCGATCGATGGCAAGCCAGTGGATATTGTCTTCCTGTTACTGACGCCGGACGAGGAACCCAACAAGCATCTCAATGTGCTGGCGTGTTTTTCCAGGAAGCTGCGCTCGCCCGGTGTCCTTGATCAAATGAGAGCGGCGAAAGACGCAACGTCGCTTTATTCGTGTTTTACAGAGGAACTTTAGCGCTCAGGCTCGTCTACGGTAAGATGGTTCGGATAGGTCCTGCCAGGGATCGGCGAGCAGACAATTATCGTCCTCGGCGCACCAGACCGCACCCGGCTGGTGCTCACTCTGCGCAACGGCAAAATGTATGGCCGATTGCTTGTCCGCAAAGAGACCGCCGACCAGACGCTGCCTGTCACAGACGATCCAGCAGCCGTCAATGTTGCGACCGACAAGAAAGCGGTAACAATTGTTCGAGTTGTCGTGTTTTTTTACAGCATATGCCATGATTTCTCACTTTCAGCTTCAGGCTTACCGGCCTGAAGCGATTGATTTTGTTGAATTGCGTTTTGGTACTAGACGCGCCAGACGAGCGGTGCGGTCTGAGCGTCGGAAGGCGTCTCGACTTGCTTGAAGATTGCATTGGCGCCGTCATCTGTCCCACCCAGATGATCCAAGGCCGATCGGATCTCTCCCGCTGTTTCGACGGAAACGGGCACGAGCGGCAGGCGAACTTCTTCACTCATGCCACGGCGATGCTTGAGCGCATACTTCACCGGGCATGGATTTGTATCAAGGTCAAAAGCCTTAAAGACTGGCTGCATTCTTTGCTGAATGTATCTGGCGGTAGCCCAGTCACCGGCTTTGCACGCATCGCGCAGGGCGACGAAAACGTGCGGTAAAACGTTGGCGATGACCGAGATCATCCCGTCGCCACCCAGCAGATTAAATGCATATGCAGTCTCATCGTGACCGGACAGCAGTATGAAGCGGTCATGGAATATCGTGCGAATATATTCGACGCGCTTGACTTCTCCCGTCGCGTCTTTGAGACCAACGATCGAAGGAATCTGGGCAAGCCGGTCGAGAGTGTGCATGGTAAGGTCGACACCCGTACGCGACGGCACATTGTAGACGATGATCGGCAGGTTGGTATTCTGCGCGATAGCCTCGAAGTGCCGCACAATGCCCTCCTGGCTCGGCTTGTTATAGTATGGAGTGACAATGAGGGCAGCGTCGGCGCCGCAGGACTGGGCCGCGGACGTATGGGCAATCGTCAGTTCGGTGCTGTTTGTGCCTGTACCGGCAATGACCGGCACGCGTCCGCGTGAAGTTCGTACGCAAGTTCTGATGACCTTCAGCCGCTCGTCCCAGGCAAGGGTAGGGGCTTCACCGGTGGTCCCGCATGGGACAAGGGCATCGATGCCGCATTGTATATGCCACTCCGAGAGGGTGGCGAGAGCATCATAATCGATAACGCCGTTCTGGAAGGGCGTGACGAGTGCGGTCATCACGCCCTTCCATCGTGAAGGGTCGTCTTTGCTGTTCGTAGTCATGGATTTCCTCTTATTACGATCTATCTGCAGACCCGCCCCGAACGCCGGCAAACTGCCGGCAGCAGGATGGGCCAGCTCCCTTCGCTCAGAGAGAGACACTGAGTGCGACGGCGAGTCTCAAACCGGCGGCCCCTGCCAATAGAGCAGTGAGCACCAGCAGCGTTATTAGCCTCTGGCCGTGCTTCGCAGTAAGGTTCGTTTGTTTAGTCTGGTCTAATCCTACAGTATTCATCGAGATGGTCATTTCCATGCACTCCAATGATTTGGGTACACAAAAGAAATACCATGCCCGCCGATATGAATTCCATTGCGGGTTCAGAGTAAAGATATCAAGAATTCATAAAGCGCTCTGGCTCGGCCGGCCGATGCCGACCGACGTTTCGCAGCCAATTACTTGAACGACGGCGGCTGCCCAAGATCGAACGACGGCGGATTGCCGAGGTCGTTGCCCGGAGCGGATGGCAAATTCAGCTGGATATTTTGCAGGTCGACCGCGGGCGTCGAATCAAGGAAGTAGGTAACCATCCCCGGAAAGGCGATGAGTAGACCCACAAGGATCAGCTGCAGAACCAGCCATGGGATTGCTCCCATGTATATATCGCTGGTCTTGATCGATTTTGGCGCGATGCCCCTGAGATAAAACAACGCAAAGCCGAAGGGCGGGTGCATGAAACTCGTCTGCATATTGGCGCAGATCATGACGCCGAACCAGATGAGGTCGATTCCCAGTGCGGATGCCGCGGGCGCTAGCAGTGGAATGACGATGAAGGCGATTTCGAAAAAATCGAGGAAGAAGGCGAGGATAAATATGAAGATATTGACGAAGATCAGAAAGCCGACGACGCCTCCCGGCAGGGAGGTCAGCATGGTTTCGATCCAGTGACCGCCGCCGACGCCCTGAAACACCAGACTGAACACGCGCGCGCCGAGCAGAATGAATACAACCATGGCGGTGAGGCGCATCGTCATATCCATCGCCTGATAGACGAGCTTCCAGGTCAGGCGGCGGTTCAGCCAGGCAATGAACATGGCACCGACAACACCCATCGCTCCGGCTTCCGTGGGTGTGGCAAGGCCCATGAAGATCGTGCCGAGCACGATGAAGATGAGAGCAAGCGACGGGATCATGCCGCGAGCGCAGCGTGCCAGCAGCGGCCAGCCACGGAGGGTGCGCGCTTCCGGCGGAAGCGCGGGAACGTGATCCGGCCTGATGATACTGAGGACGAACACCCAGCCCGCGAACAGCAGCACCTGAACGATGCTCGCTCCGGTCGCACCGATATACATATCACCCGGCGACTTGCCGAGCTGATCGGCAAGGACGATGAGCACAAGCGATGGCGGAATAAGTTGGGTGATCGTGCCGGAAGCCGCGATGACACCGGTGGCGTGGCGGATATTGTAGCCGTATTTCGCCATCACGGGCAGCGAAATGAGCCCCATTGCGATCACCGAGGCTGCAACGGTTCCCGTGATTGCGCCGAGAATGGCACCGACAAGGATGACCGCGTAAGAAAGGCCGCCGCGAACGCCACCGAACAGCTGACCAAATCCTTCAAGCAGGTCCTCGGCGAGGCCGCACCGTTCAAGGATGACGCCCATGAACGTGAAAAACGGGATGGCCAACAGCAACTCGTTGGAGAGGACCGAAAACATCTGGTAGGTGAGATTACCGAGGAAGTCCGGGCTGATTTCGCCCATTTCGATGCCAATAAAGCCGAAGAAAAGCCCGACTGCGGCGAGGGAAAATGCTGCGGGATAGCCGATCACCATAAAGATGATCAGCCCGAAGAACATCAACGGGGCAAGATTGTCAGCAAAGAATGTCATCATTGAACGGGTTTCTCGTAGGCAAATTCGCGAACATAATCAGTGGTGAGGGCGAGATAGCATTTGATGAGTTCTGAAATGCCCTGCAGACCCACCAGTGCGAAGCCCACCGGAAGGCTTAACTTGACGGGCCAGAGCGGAAGACCGCCGGAGTTGGACGATCCTTCATTGGTTACCCACGACAGGACGAACCAGGGCCACGTGAAATAAATCATCAGGCAACATATCGGCAGCAGGAAAAACAGGCCGCCAAGCAAATCGATCCACGTCCTCGTTCTTTCGCTGACGGAGCCGTAAACGAGGTCGACGCGCACGTGCTCGTTCAATTTCAATGTCCAGGCACCGCCCAGCATGACCATGCCGGCGAAGAGATACCACTGCAGTTCTGAAAGCGAATTTGAATTGCGGCCGTAAACGGCAAGGATGCCGCGAAACAGGCCGCCGACACCGACATTGTGGTCCAGCCAGATCATCGTGCCGATACTGTAACGCAGGAACGCGTTGAAGGCGCAAACCAGCGATGCAAACAAGACAAAATAGATCGCGACTATGGCTATGCGACGATTGAATTCATCGATCCAGCCCGTGATGGCCAGCCATCGTGACATGCAGCGTCCCCTCCCATTCACACCTTTCTGCAAGTCGGCACCTCTTGTTTGAGTTTGCAGCCGGTCTTGCGGGTTGACAGAGTTAACCCAAGGAATCGAACGTTGCAATGGCGCAGCTTTCATCAATTTCACCGAATGAAAGCAGGAGCCGTCGATCCGGAGCCTTCACTTCCTGATGCAATTGCGCAATCATCGGGAGGCAAGGAGGAACATCAATGGCGACAGATTCGGATGTCTCGGGCGGCCTGACCGGGGGTTGCGTTTGCGGCCATGTGCGCTACCGCATGGAAACTGCGCCGATCGTTGTCCACGGCTGCCACTGCCGTTATTGCCAGCGGATGTCGGGTTCGGCTTTCGCGGTCAACGCCATGATCGAGGCGGACCGCATTATACTCACCGGTGAGGGCAAGCCTGATGCGATTCACACGGCGTCGGCATTGCCAGCTGGCCAGATGATCCATCGCTGCCCGCGCTGTTCCGTACCGCTATGGGCCAATCATTCCCAGCTTGGTGAGACTTTCGCGCTTGTCTACGTCGGCACGTTGGACGACGCTTCAAAGCTATCTCCCGATATTCATTGTTTCACAACGACCAAGCATTCATGGGTCGCGTTGCCAGCGGGTGTTCCGGCCTTCGAAGGCAATTACGATGCGGAACAGGTCTGGAGTGCTGAAGCCAAAGCGCGCTTCACAACGGCGATGCAAGGTTAGATATGATGAAGCAGACGGCTCTTCCCTCAGGTGAGATGGTTCCGGTGCTCGGTCAGGGAACATGGTTCATGGGCGAGGACAGACGGCAGTTCTATCAGGAAGCGGATGCACTGCGGCTTGGCCTCGATCTCGGCATGAGCCTGATCGATACGGCGGAAATGTACGGCAATGGCGGGGCAGAAGAAGTGGTCGCCGAAGCTATCGAACACAGGCGCGACGAGGTGTTTCTCGTAAGCAAGGTCTTACCGTCAAATGCATCACGAAGGGGGACCGCACTTGCCTGCGAACGCAGCCTCAAGCGACTGAAATGTGAAACGATCGACCTTTATCTGCTCCACTGGCGCGGTGGCTACGCGCTTGAAGAAACGGTGGCTGGATTCGAAGACCTGATCAAGGCCGGGAAGATCCGGCATTGGGGTGTCAGCAATTTCGACACGGAAGATATGGAGGAGCTTCAGGCGGTTGACGGGGGCGAGGCTGTCTCGACCAACCAGGTGCTCTACAATCTCAGTCGGCGCGGCGTCGAGTTTGAGCTATTGCCCTGGTGCCAGGCACACAAGATGCCGATAATGGCCTATTCGCCGATCGAGCAGGGGCGGATGCTCAATCATCCGGCACTCGCGCGCATTGCCAAGGAGTGCGGGGCGAGTCCGGCGGCGGTGGCATTGGCCTTCGTTCTTAGCCACGACGGTGTCATCGCTATTCCAAAATCGAGTACTTCCAAGCACATACGGGAGAATCGCCGCGCGGTAGATGTGAAACTGACGGCTGACCAGCTCACCGTTCTGGATGAAGCTTTCCCTCCACCGCGACGAAAACGACCGCTTGAGATGCTCTAGATTTCTCCGGAAACATCGCGCCGCTGTCTGTCCAGTTCTTCGCTGTAGCGGCGGAGAGTATGGCTTTCAGTGAGGAGACCGATGACGCGGCGCTCGACAAGATCATTGACGACAGCCAGTTCTTCGCTTTCCGCCTTGTCAAAAATAGCGGCAGCCTGTTTGGCGTTCATCTGTGGTTGCAGGAAGTCGTTCTTGTATTTGATCAGGCCGACGATCGATTGGCCTTCGTCGGAGCTTTCGGTCACACCCGAATGTGCCTCCGGTACCAGAACCATGCCGGCATATTTGTTGTTATCGTCGACAATGATCACGCGCTGGGTTGAACCAAGCGGGAAATCACGGCGGAACTCATCGATGCTCAGATTGGACGGCGCTGTACGGACATCGACACGCATAAGCTTGGCCACGGTTAGATTGCGGATCCAGCCTACATCATGCGCACTTCTGATACTTTCGCCTCTCAGGTGGAAACGCCAGGTAGCGAAGGAATAGCCGAACAGATTGCGTACAGTGAGCGAGGCGGTAATCACCGCCGCAAGGACCAATACCGTTATCGGAAAATCGCCGGTGATCTCGAGGGCAAGGAACGTCATGGTCATGGGGCCGCCGATGACCGATACGGCCAGCGCGCTCATGCCGACAACGGCGTATATTACCGGTGTCAACGTGGCATGGGCGAAGACATAGGGCGCGGAATAGGCAAAGAGCTTGCCGAGCAACGCGCCCATGAACAGCGAGCCGAAAAACAGGCCGCCGCGGAAACCCGAACCGATGGAAATCGCCGAGGCGAATGATTTAAGCAGGAGCACGCCAATCAAAGCCGCAATTGGTGTTGTGTTATCGAGATTGAGGTGCAGCGCGCCATGGCCGCCGGAAAGAACCTGAGGTGAGATCAGCGCCAAAAGGCCGATGAGTGCACCGCCAAACAACGGCCGGATCGGTCCGGGAATAAAGCTCTTTCGCGCAATCTGCTCGATAAACGCAACCCCCTTCATGAGAAGGATGCCGGCCAGCGCGCAGAAGACGCCGAGAAGCAGAGCCGGGATATAATCTGCCGGGACCACTGTTCCGAAACTGCCGATATCGATGATGAAATTATTGCCGGCGAGCATCCGCGCGATAATTGTTGCAGCGAGTGCTGAAACGACGACGGGCGCCAGACTAAGGATCGTATAAGAGCCGATGATCAACTCGAAAGCGTAAAATGAACCCGTCAGCGGGGCATTGAACGCAGCCGCAATTGCGCCGGCTGCGCCACAGCCGACGAGGATGCGCAGGTCCGAACGACGCAATTGCAGGGAGAGGCCAATCTTCGAAGCAAGGCCCGATGCGAGCTGGGTGTAGCCGGCTTCGAGACCAACCGATGCTCCAAACCCGTTGGAGATGAGGTTTTGAGCAGCAATGATGAGACTGTCATTGAGTGAAAGACGTCCGCCATGCAGCGCGTTTGCCTCAATGGGGTCGACCATGGGCCTTTTCCGATAACGGTTGAGAATGAGCAGCACCAATCCCAAAATGGCGCCGCCCGTCACAGGTGCGACGAGCAAGAGCACATAGTCATTCGCCATGATCGACGAGAGCCGTTCGCCTTCGTTCAACCCGAAAATCAACTCGTGCATCTGCTGCGCGACGAAGCTCATGGCGGTGACGACAAAGCCCGACACGATGCCGACAGCGGCCGCCGCAAGAACGAGGCCGAGTTCGGTGCTGCGGGCAAATGCCCTCAGACGGCTTGGTGCAAGAAATATGGAGAATACGCCCAATCGGCGCAGTGCCAGTTTGCGAGACATTGTCGGCCCGGTGAGGTTTGATCAGAATGGACAGGTCGACAGCCGAGTATACGTCTATTGTGTCAATGCGTTGGCACGATTCGTAGCTTTTTTTCAGATTATGGCGCGCGCGAGCCCTGCGCGCGCCATCGGTTCTTTAGTGACTCAGCAGGCGGGCAGCCGGCCTGCTGTGTGACAGGTTGGGACCGAGCGCCTGACGCGCCACCTCGAAGGTGTTCCAGTCGACCGCATCCGGAAGAGCGGGGATGGTGACAAGTTCCCCCTGGTCGAGGCCAGCTAGAGAGGCATCAACCATGTCTTCGGCCGACATGACGATGCTCTCGGGAAGATTGCTGACGGGCAAGCCGGCGATATCCCAGAATTCCGTGCTGGTAGCGCCTGGAAGCACGACCTGAACGCGGATGCCCTTGTCCGCGAGTTCATGATGCAGCGATTGGCTGAACGCGAGGACGAAAGCCTTGGTACCGCCGTAGACCCCGTTCAGGAGTTCAGGGGAAATCGCAGCGATTGAGGAGATATTGATAATCGTGCCGCCACCGCGCTCGACGAGGCCGGGAGCGGCCGCCTTGGTAAGTCGGCTAAGGGACACGACGTTCAGCATGATCATGGCATCCATCTTGGCCGCGTCGGACTCAAGCAGCGGCGCGGCTGCGCCGACACCGGCATTGTTAACAAGCATCGTTATGCTCGCGTCGGTACGCAGGATGTCTTCAACGCGCGTTATGCCTTCCTCACTGCCGAGATCCGCAGCGACGACCTCGACTGTACGCCCGGTTTCCGTCGTCAGGCGGGATGCCAGAGCGTCAAGTCTTTCACGGTTGCGCGCAACCAGAATGAGGTCATAGCCGCGCTTGGCAAGCCGGTCCGCATAGACGGCGCCGATGCCAGAGGATGCGCCGGTGATAAGGGCAGTGCCCTTGGATAATGTGCTGGTCATGTATCTGCTCCATTGTTCGGGGATCATTCCCGCCGATGGAGAGACTTTACATTTCGGCCGCCATGTCTTAAATGTCGTATATACCACCTTTTAGGACATTCATGATGCAGCACATTGGAATCATCCTGTTCCCTGGGTTTCAGGTTCTCAATCTGGCCGCTACAACAGTGTTCGAGTTTGCCAATCTGGCTCTGGATGAGCCTTACTATGAAATAAGCCTGCTGTCGGAAAGGGGTGGGCTGGTCGCTTCGTCTGCAGGATTTTCTATCGGTACTGTACCTTTCAGCGATGCTGCATTTGATACGGTGTTGGTCGTCGGTAATAATGACGTCGAGCCGGTGTCATCGGGCCTGATCGATTTCTTGCGCGAAGTCGCCCCGCGATCACGCCGCATTGGCTCGACATGCACCGGTGCTTTCATCCTTGCCGAGGCTGGGCTCCTGGACGGGCGGCGCGCGACTACCCACTGGTTCCATGCCCGGGATTTCCAGCGGGCTTTTCCAAACGTGAAGATGGAGGAAGATCGTATCTTCATCATAGACGGGCCGATCTGGACATCTGCCGGCATGACCTCCTGTATCGATCTGGCTTTGGCCCTGGTGGAGAAGGATCTGGGGACCGATATAGCCAAGTCAGTTGCCCGAAAGCTCGTCGTCTATCATCGCCGTGCGGGTGGGCAATCGCAGTACTCGGCGCTGCTCGAACTTGATCCGAAGTCTGACCGAATCCAAAAGAGTCTCATCTATGCCAGGGAAAATCTGCACAAGGAGCTATCGGTAGAGCAACTCGCGGAGGTCGTGCATCTGAGCCCACGCCAGTTCAGCAGGGCGTTTCAGGCGGGAACGGGTCAATCACCCGCCAAGGCCATCGAGAACCTGCGCGTAGAGGCGGCGCGGTTGATGATTGAAAATGGGCGCATGCCGATCGATACAATCGCCCGCGATGTTGGCTTCGGTGATCGTGAACGCATGCGCCGCGCATTTCTGCGGGCTTTCGGGCAGCCACCGCGATACATGCAGCGGAACGCTCGAATAGCGGCTATTTCATAGCCATCTGAAGCGCGACCAGAGTTGATTCCAGCAAAACCTGTGCGCCTAGTATGGAATGTTCGGGCTCGACGAATTCCGCTTCATTGTGGCTGAGACCATCGCGGCAGGGCACGAAGATCATGGCAGCATCGGTGACCCGTGCAAGGAAAAGCGCATCGTGGAACGCGCCCGATAGCATTGGCTTGGAGGCGACACCGAGACGCGTTGCGGCCCGATCGACAGCTTGTAATAGCAGCGGAGAAAATTGCGCCGGCGGCATGTCGAACGTTCGGCGGATGACTGCTGCACAGCCGAATGCCGACGCCTTTTCTTCGCAGGTTACGCGAACATGGTCCTCCAGCCGCGCCAGTTCTGAAGCGTCCGGATGGCGCAGGTCGACACTGAAGGACACCTTACCGGGAATGGCGTTGATTGACGCCGGCTCTAGCGATATGCGGCCGATGGTCAATCGGGCCCGCTCGTCATTGGGCATGACGGAATTGTAAAGCTCCTGCAGCGCTTCGGTGACTGCCACGAGCGGATCGCGGCGGAACGAGAGTTGTGTCGTTCCTGCATGGGCGGTCTGGCCCGTAACCACGACCTCGAGCCAGCGCGTGCCTTGAATCGCATGGACAATACCGATGGGGATGTTCTCGCGCTCAAGCGATGGTCCCTGTTCGATATGCAGTTCAAGATAGCCGGACAGCGGGCTTCCCAGAGAGCGCAGGATCGCTTCCGGAAGGGCGTCGAGCGTCGCCGCAAGTTCCTCACCCAATACCCTGCCGTCTGGAGAATGGGTGGAATACCACTCGATCGGAATTGCACCCGAGGCAAAGGCCATCGATCCCATGCAGCCCGGAGCGTATTGGCTGCCTTCCTCGTTGGTCCAGGCGACCACCTCCACGGCTCTAGGTGTCTGGATACTGGCATCCTCCAGGGATTCGAGCACTTCGAAGGCTGACAATGTACCAAGCGCGCCGTCGAAGCGACCGCCCATAGGCTGGCTGTCGAGATGACTGCCGATCAGGAAGGGCGGAAGGTCGTTGGAAAGCCCAGGCCGGTGGATGAACAAATTGGCCATTGGATCCTGGAAAACGCCAAAGCCGCGCTCTAAAGCCAGATTTGCAAGTTTAGCCCGAGCACTCCGATCTTCGGGAGACAGCGCCTGGCGGTTGACGCCGCCAGCCGGGGTTGCGCCAATAGCGGCAAACTCATCCAGCCTTTGAAGGAGACGTTCGCCATTGATCCTTGCCCTCGTGTTCATTGCAGTTTGGGTCAATCTTTTGCAATCGCCCAGGCAAGCATCTGCTCGAACAGCGTCTTATAGCCCTTCCACGCTATAAAATCCGAAGGGAGCCAGTGCGGCCCGACATCGGAGGTCCAGGCGAGCGTGCGGCCTTTGCCGTAGGTGCCCGTGACCAGAAGGGGCTGCGATCCGTAGTCGGTCGATACCGTTGCAAGGACTTCTGCCCCGTCCTTGACCGTGACCTCGTTATAACCGAGCAGGATCGGCCAGTCCTTGCCGAGCCCGTGCAAAATGGGATGGCCGCCAGAGCCGGTTACGACAGGGTTGAACCCTTCGGGCACCTCAACGCGATCATCGACGGAAAGACAAGTAACGGGCAGGACCTCTTCAACTGCCGTTTTGTGATAGCGCGCACCGCCATTGATGCCCTGGAAACTGTAGTAACCTCCAAACATCAGCAGCGCACCACCATTGCGAACATAGTCGCGCAACAGGCGAAGGCGGTTCGGCGTAGTCTTCGAATGAATCCATGTATCGGGATGCAGGAGCAATGTGTTGGCGCCGATATCGGAGAGAATGATCGCCTCATATTCGGACAGCGCTTCAATCGTCTGCGGGAAATCGCGCTGCGCTTCGTGCGCCGGCATGAATTTCACGTCGAAGTCGCTGTTCTTCAACGCCTTCAGCAATTCGTCGGCGCCGGTGTGGTAAGTGACGGTCGGAAACTGGTCAAAACCCTTGATATGGGTTGCGGTGGAAACCCACGACTCGCCAGCGAGAAGAACTTTGTGTTTGGACATGAAAACTCCTTGAATACCTAAACGCAGCGATCAAGCCGCAGCGGAAAATACGGATCTGGGGTTGTCTGTGAGCATGCGCTCGATGGTTCCGGCGTTGACGCCGTGGCGCTTGAGGCGTGGCACAAAGTGCTTGAGAATATAGCCGTAACCAAAGCCGCCATAGCGTGTCAGCATCATCTTCAGGAATACGTCCTGAGAAAGCAGAACGCGGTCGCCAAAACCCATATCGACGAGTGAGCGAATGGCACGGGCGTTCTGTTCGTCGGATGGTGATTGAGCGTCTTGATCGGCGTAGTAATAATCCATGCCGATCATATCGTATTCGAGGAACGCCCCGCGCTTGGCGAGCCCGGCCTGGTAGGGCAGATCGTCGTGACTGGGGTTCATATGGCAGAGTATGGTGTGGCGAAGGTCGGTGCCTTCTCCTTCGACGATGTCCAGCACTTCGTTGGCGAGACGCTCCCAACCCGGCAGATGGATCGATAGCGGCACGCCTGTCATACGCGACGCGCGGGCGGAGGCACGCAGGGACTTGCGCTCTTCGGAGGTGAAGTCCTTGCTGACGCCAACCTCACCGATGATACCCGCCATGATCTCGGGTTGCGTATCGCCGCCGCCAACATCGTTGACGAGAAATTCGGTGACCGCATCGACATCCATCTCCTTAAGCCATTCTGGATGGGTGTGTTGCAGGTAGAAGCCGGAGCCCATGACAATCTTCAGATTTGCCATCCGGGAGATGCGCCGCAACTTCACCGGATCGCGGCCGATACCGATGTTGGTGGGATCGACGACGGTGTGACCACCGAGCGCCTGAAAGCGCTTGAGTTCAGAAAGGGCTAGATCCGTATCATCCAAAGAAACGTTGTCGCGATTCATGTATGGATTCATGCGCAATTCGCCGATGATCTCGATCGATACGGGCTGATCCGCGATAGCCAATTCGTCAGGATGGCACGGGCATTTCCACGTTGTCGCTCCATCCAGCAGAATGTGCTCGTGCATAAGGGTGACGCCCATTTCGCCGACAGGCAGAGGGCCCTGGACGGTCATCACCGTTCCGGATTTAATGCCAATCGGCGCTCGACCGCGTTCATTGGCCTGAAAGTCTAAACCGATCATTCATCTGCTCCGAATCGCGCCGCGAAACAGCCGGAAGTTCAGCCAGATCGCAACCAGGATGATCGTACCGGTGACGATAGGTGTGAAGAATGGTGACATGTGCGCAAGGATAAGGCCATTGCCGATAACGGCGACCGTCAAAGCCCCGAGCACCGTACCGATCAGCGTGCCGCGGCCACCAAAAAGGCTGGTGCCGCCAAGCACGACGGCGGCAATCACTTCCAACTCAAAGCCTTGTCCGGCATTGGACGAACCAGAACCGAGGCGGGCGGCGAGGATGATACCAGCAGCTGCCGCCGCAGTGCTCGAGAGGACATAAACCATCAACGTTGTCAGCCGCGTATCGACACCGGCGCGGCGTACAGCCTCGGCGTTGGCACCAATGCCCGTTACGTAGCGGCCGAAGCGGGTTTCGTTGAAAACCAGATAGGCGACGACTAGCACGACGAGGGCAATCAGTGCCGGGACCGGCACGCCGAGAAACCAGGCGCGACCGATGACCGTGAAAGGGCTCGTTGCTTCGACCGGAATGGAATAGCCGCCAGTGATAAGCAGGGCTATGCCGCGGATGACGGACAGCCCGGCCAGCGTGACGATGAAGGCGGGTATGCGCTCATAGGCGATGAAGAAGCCTTGGATTGCACCAATGGCAGCGCCGAGGAGCAGCATGGCTATGATGACCAGTGGCCAAGGCAAGCCCGCTTGCAATGTTACGGCCGACAGGGTGGCGACGAGCGCGAGAACAGAACCGACCGAAAGGTCGATACCGCCCGTTGTAATGACGAAGGTCATGGCAGCCGCCACGATCAGCAGTGGTGCCGATTGCCTGACGATGTTGAGGAGATTCGGCGCCGTTAGAAAGGCGTCGGTGATGCCGGAGAACAACAGGCACACAACGAGAAAGAAGATGGCGATAGAAACGACGCTGCCGTTGGCCATGAAACGATCGTGCAGCGTGCTTTTTCGTACGCGCGTTTGAGCGACGGCTGGGTGCAGCGCATCGTTGTTTGAAGTCGATGGATTGCTCACGGCCGTGCTCCATTGTCTTCGCTGCGGCGCGCCGAACGTGCTTGGAATTTGCGGCCAACAATGAGGTTCACGACGTCTTCGATGCTTGTGTCTTCAATGCGCCTTTCGGCGACATTGCGGCCCTCATACATAACCTGGATGCGGTCGCAGACCAGGAACAGATCCTGCAGCCGGTGGGTGATCAGGATTACGCTGACGCCGCGGGCGCTGACGGCACGGATAAGATCGAGAACTGCCTCGACCTCCGCCACGGCGAGCGCCGCCGTTGGTTCGTCCATGATAAGAACGGACGGTTCGAAGGAAGCTGCACGACCGATGGCAATCGATTGACGCTGGCCACCAGAGAGATTTTCAACCTTCAAACCCGTATCCGCAATGACAATGCCAAGCCGGTCAAGCATGGTGCGGGCCTCATCGTGCATCCGCCTTTTGTCAAGAAAGGGCATGCCCAATATCCGGCGTCTCGGCTCCCTTCCAAGAAATATGTTACCTGCCACGTCGACGGTATCGCACAGGGAAAGGTCCTGATAAACCATCTCCACATGCTCAGATCGTGCATCGGCGGGCGAGGAAAAAGACACGGTCTTGCCGTCGATCTCGATAGTTCCTGCGTCCGGTATAACGGCGCCGGACAGGACTTTGCTCAGGGTCGATTTGCCGGCACCATTGTCGCCGACGAGACCGAGCACTTCGCCGGGCTTCAGGCTCAACGACACATTGTCGAGTGTCTGGATCGTATTGTACCGCTTGGATATGCCGGTCATGCGGACCCGGTAGGTTTCATTGCCAATATCGTTCATCGCAATACCATTGGGTTAAAATGACGACAGGATTGGGCGCGGCATGTGCGGCCGCGCCCTTGCAGCACTTGTTCTACTTGAACATGCCGCGGAACTGGTCGACGTTGTCCTTCGTAACGATTGTCACCGGCACATTGATGATGGGCTCGATTTTTTCGCCCTTCTTCAGCTTGGTCAATGCCTCGATGGCAGCCTTGCCCTCGCCAGCAGGATCCTGCTGAACAACAGCTGTGACCCAGCCGGCATCAATGCCTTCAACGGCCTGTTTTGTCAGATCCCATCCGAAGACCTTGACGTCTCCCGTGCGACCCTGGCTCGTAACCGCCGAAACGGCGCCAACCAGAGCCGGCTCACCTGTCGCGTAGAGCGTCGTCATGTCCGGATTGGCGGTCATCAGGTTTTCGGCGGCAGTCAGAGCCACATCCTGTACGTTTTGGCCATCGACGGTATCGAGGAAAGTGATTTTCTGGCCGCTGTCCGCAACAGCCTTCTTGAAGCCGTCCAGACGCTGGTTCTGAATGAACGAATTGAGAGCGCCAATCACGCCGATCTTTGCAGTTCCCGACATGTTGGACTTGACGTAGTCAGCATAGAACTTGCCGATGTCTTCGCCCGCCTTGGTGTTGTCGACACCGACGAAGGCGACATTGTCCCCATCGGGGATCTGCGCATCGATGGCGATGACCGGGATGCCGGCAGCTTTGGCAGCAGTGATTGCAGGCTTGACGCCGTTCACATCGATCGCAACCAGGATAATGCCGTCGACCTTCTGGGTGATGTAATTCTCCATGGCGTCATTCTGGGCACTTGGAACATTGTTGGCGTTGAAGATAACCAGTTTGGCGCCGGCCGCGTCGGCGGCCTTCTGCGCACCTTCGTTGATCTGGTTGAAGAAAAGTGCCTGCTGGTTGATCGTGACCAGCGCAAAGGTATCGGCCCAGGCGGACGAGCCAACGACAAGAGACATGGCGACGGCTGCAGCACAGCCCGAAAGTATTTTGGTAAGACGCATCCCGATTCCCCTTTTATTTGATGGAACGCCCATGTGAGGGCTTGCTTAAAAAACTGAACGCGAGGGCATAATTCAAGAGACTTGAATGCATGTCAAGTAGTTTGAACCGACATTGGAGCAAGTTCAATCTAATGCCAAAAGGGCGGCCACCGCGCCTAGAACGTCGGTGGTGTATTGACCCAGAAGATACTTGCACGCTTGTTGCCCGTGTTCCGGTAGGAATGGGGCAGATCGGAGTTGAAGACGAATGCGTCCCCTTCCGTCAGCTGAAAATGTTTTTCGCCGACGGTAAGTTCCACTTCGCCCGCCAGGATATAGCCCACTTCTTCGCCTGCGTGCTGGATCGGGCCTGCGCTGGCTCCATCCTTTTCGATATGATGGATGTTGCATTGGAGCAGGTGCCCAGGCGAATAGGGAATGACGCGCTCCAGCGAGATGCCTTCACCGCGCCGCAAAGGATCAAGCGCGATCAGTGGCCTTGCGCCTGCGCGAAAGACGATACCTTCCTCGCCGTCCGACTCTTCGAACATCCAGCCGATATTGGTTTCGAGAACCTGGACCAATCGGTGCAGCATCGGCAGGGAAGGCGATGCCTTGCCATTCTCGATTTTCGACAACAGGCTTTCTGAACAGTTGGCGGCTTCGGAGAGGGCCTTCAGTGTCAGGCCGCGTGTCTGCCGTGCCAGTTTCAGCCGTATGCCAAGCCGAGCCGGATTTGTCTCGGTGATACCGTTTGGCTGTTTTTCGAGTTCAATCTTGTTCATGCCTTGCCGTGACCTGTCAGCTGGTCATTAGGTTGTGAATTCGTAAATCTGGCCAGCAGATTTAGAGTGCACGACCTCGCATACCTTGGCGCTCATGACCTGACAATGCAAGGTCAATCCCATTTCGCGTCGCCGAGTGCATTCAAGGGTATTTTCAGAAAACGTTCACCGTTCGCTTCTGGTTCAGGCAGCCGACCACCATTCATGTTGACCTGCAGGGCTGCCAGAATAAGTCTGGGCATGGGCAGGGTCTTGTCGCGGGCTTGTCTCATTGCCACGAACTCTGCTTGAGAATTGCATTGAGAGACGTGGATATTGTGGCGCTTCTGGTCGCCCACAGTGCTTTCCCACAGAGGTTCACGCCCCCCTGGTTGATAGTCGTGACCGACAAAGACCCTGGTCTCGTCCGGGAGCGCAAGAATCGCTTCAATGGACTGCCATAGATGCTCGGCGCTCCCTCCGGGAAAGTCACAGCGGGCGGTTCCGCCGTCCGGCATGAACATTGTATCGTGAATGAAGGCGGAATCGCCAATGACATAGGTGATCGATGCAAGTGTATGGCCCGGTGAGAACATCACGGTCCCGGTCAGCTTCCCAATACTGAAATAATCTCCGGCATTGAATAGGTGGTCCCATTGCGATCCGTTTGCCGGAAAATCCGGCCAGTTGTAGAATTGCTTCCATAAGGCCTGAACCTCGACGATATGGCTGCCGATCGCGGTCGTTGCGCCCGTGCTAGTTCGCAGATAGTTGGCTGCCGAAAAATGGTCGGCGTGCGGGTGGGTCTCGAGTATCCACTCGACCTTTAGGCGATTGGCGTCAACGAACTCCAATATTCGGTCAGCGTTGACGGTTGCCGTTGCTCCGGACTTTTCGTCGAAATCCAGAACCGAATCGATAATCGCACAATGTCGGGTCAAGGGATCCGCAACGACGTACTGGACGGAATTCGTTCGTTTGTCGAAGAATGCTTGAACGTCCGGTTTTATGGCGGCTTCCAACATTTTCGCGCGTCCCCCGAGCTTGAGCTCGACACGATTCTCGCCGCTTTTGGTTCAGCTTGTCAATCAGCGTAAAGATTGGGTCATGATACATTATTTTGTTGAACCAGGCGTTGTGCTTTGGCCTTTCGCGATGCGCCGGAAATCACATGAACGATCACCGCAGCGAAAACGATCGATCCACCAAACACTGTACTCTTGCTTGGCGCCTCGTTGAACACGAGCCAGACCCAGAATGGCGCCAAGGGGGCATCGAGGGAACCAATCAGAGCGGTTTCGATCGGCGGAAGGAGCTTGGCCCCAAGTGTAAAGAGGGCAAGGCCCACGGCAGAAACCAGTATGCCGAAAAGCGCAATGAGCATCAGATCATGGGCCGTCACGCCAAGCGGATCGCCGAGTGGCCAGCAGACGAGGGAACTGAATAGAGCCGACAGACAGGCCGCTGGCATGACAGAAACATCCGGCGAACGGCGGACGATGATCATCAGCACCGCCATACACAGTGTCATGCCAAAGGCGAGAGCATCGCCGAAGAAAGTGCCTTCGATGCTGAAACCAACCATAAGCGATACCCCTATCGCAGCAGCGATGCTGGCGAGAATGGCACTCCACGTCGATCTTTCGCCGAGAACGAACCAGCCAAGAATTGCGGCCACAAACGGGATGGTGGCATAGATGACAGCGACATGCGCTACGGTGGTTTCCTTCAAGGCACTGATGAAAAACACCATGCCGAGTGCGGAAATGCCAACGAAAAGCCAGCCAGCCCGACCCATGTCGCGGAAGCTCGCCCAGAACCGGCCGCGCTCGGTAAAGGCCATCACCGTTGCTATGCCGAGTGAACCGAAAATCCCGCGCCATGCGAGAATGGTCCAATTGTCCTGCGGGATGACGCGCGTGAACAGACCCGCAAGGCTCCATGCAATTGCCGAGCCGGTTACGAAAATCAGTCCCAATTGATAAGCCGATGGCCTCATGATTGCCTTGATGGTTCGAAGACCGGATACATACGTGATCTAGCGCCGCTGTTGCGGGAGATGGCAAGGCTACGAAGGCCAAAATTGAGATGCTACTGACACGTGATGTCAGTTGTTGCGTAAGAAACGGCTTATGTAGTTTGTATAACGATCACACAATCTTGATTGCATTGCGTCCCGGCTTAATTGACCCAAGTTGCTGATATATCTAACATTGGATTCGTTCTAAGTTCTCGCCAACTTTTGCACGCGCCGCATATCCCGGCCCGATAGTTGGACGTTTGATCCCAAGGATTGCCTGTGAAATTCGGTCGTTTTCTTACCGGTCTTGGAGCCCTGATCGTTGTCGGTGTAGCGGGCGCTTTTGTTTACGCGTGGAAGCCAAAAATTGCTCCAATCAAACCACCAGATCGCGGGTCTTTCCATCAAGCATTGGTCGAGCATGGGGCGAAACTCGCTGCCGTCGGCAACTGCACGGCTTGCCATACCAATCCAGGCGGAAAATCCTTCGCCGGCGGGCTGACCATTCCGACACCGTTCGGGACGATCTATTCCAGCAACATCACGCCCGACGCGGAAACCGGAATAGGAACATGGTCGGAAGCGGCTTTTCAGCGGGCCATGCGCGAAGGTGTCGGACGCAAGGGTGAGCATCTCTATCCCGCGTTCCCGTATGATCACTTCACCAATGTCTCGGATGATGACAATCGTGCCCTGTATGCCTTCCTGATGACCCGTCAGCCGGTGAAGGCCACGCCGCCGCCGAACGAGCTGCCTTTCCCCTTGAACGTGCGTCTGGTTCTGGCTGGCTGGAAGATGCTGTTCTTCAGGGATGGCGCCTATCAGGTCGATGCGAGCCAAAGCGAGGAGTGGAACCGCGGTGCCTATCTGGTCAACGGTCTAGGCCATTGTGGTGCGTGCCACACACCGCGCAACGCGCTTGGCGCCGAAAAAGCTTCACTGCACCTTGCCGGCGGCGAAGCCGAGGGTTGGAGTGCTTTCGCCCTCGACGGATCGTCGCCTGCGCCCGTGGTCTGGGACAAGGATAGCCTCTACACCTATTTGCGGCAGGGCTGGCACCCGGATCACGGTGTGGCCAATGGCCCTATGGGTGAAGTCACCGGAAATCTCGGACTGCTGCCCGACAGCGATATTCGTGCAATGGCGACTTACATCGCATCGATCATGGGCGAACCTTCGGCGGAGCGTCGCGCCAAGTCAGACAAACTCCTAGAAGAGATAAAATCGGGCCCGATCACGTCTGCGATAAGCGCTGATCCATCGGCATCAGGCGGAAAGGGCGCTGTGATCTATGAGGCTGCTTGCGCCGTTTGCCATGAAAACGGCCGGCCGCAACCGTTCGGCGGACTTGATCTGCGGCTCAGCTCCACGGTGCATGCACCAGACGCACAGAACGCCATCAACATGGTGCTCTACGGTCTTCCAGCAGCAAGTGGCCGGACGAGCGCTATCATGCCAGGTTTCGCCGATGTGCTGACAAACGATCAGCTGAACGATCTGCTTGGCTATCTGCGCCAGCATTTTACTGATCAGCCAGCTTGGACGGATGTCGTCCAACGCGCAGCCGATACCAGAACCGGTAAATACCATGTCAGCGTCCGGCCCTCCGACGGGATCGAGCGCGGCCCCAGCAACATAGGAGCGGAGGATCAGTGATGAAACTCAACGTCAATGGCAGCACGCACGAAGTGGATGCCGATCCGGCGACGCCGCTGCTCTATGTCTTGCGCAACGACCTTGAACTCAACGCCGCCAAGTTCGGTTGTGGACTGGGGCAATGCGGTGCCTGCACCGTGATGGTGGACGGGAAGGCAATTTTTTCCTGCCTGACGCCGATCCTCTTGCTTGAGGGACGCGAGATCAAGACTGTGGAGGGTCTCGGAACCATCGATAGCCCTGGCCCGATGCAGCAGGCGTTTATCGAGGAGCAGGCTGCGCAATGCGGCTACTGTATTCCCGGGATGATGATGCGGGCCCAGGCATTGCTGCAATCGAAGCCCGATGCGAGCGATGCAGAAATCCAGACGACGCTTGAAACCAATCTGTGCCGTTGCGGAACGCATATGCGTATTCTCAAAGCCGTGAAACGAGCACGCGAGCTGATGAAAACAGCGGCCATGGCACCTGCAAGCGGCGAAAGGAAAGTCTGATGAACGCTCCCCGCTTACCGAATGTTACACGCCGCAATCTGTTGTTGGGTACCGGGGCGCTGGTCGTCAGTTTTTCGCTGAAAGACCATGCCTTCGCCCAGGAGAGCGAACTCAATGTACCGGCGAAACCGCCAGAACCGGTAGCGGCCGGTCCCAAACTGCCCGGTAGCCTGGCCGATACGCCTTCACTGGACGCATGGATCCGGATCGATGCGGATAGCTCGGTCACGGTCTATACCGGCAAGGCAGAACTCGGGCAGGGAACCAAAACGTCGCTGCGTCAGATCGCGGCGGAAGAACTCGAAGTTCCACCTGCATCGATCAATCTGATTACTGCTGATACGGCAATTACCCCGGACGAGGGCTTCACCGCTGGCAGCCAGACGGTCCAGAACAGTGGCACGGCAATCCGCAATGCCGCGGCGCAGGTACGCGAGATCCTGATCCAGCAGGCCAGTGGCAAATTGCAAGTTCCTGCCGATCAGCTCAAGGCGCAAAATGGTCGTATTGTCGGACCTGATGGCAAGTCGATCGGATATGGCGAAGTGGTCATGACCGATATGCTGCATGTGGATGCGCAGCCGAAGTCCAAGCTCAAGTCCCCGGACGCTTATGAATATATTGGCAAGCCGTTCGCGCGTGTGGATATCCCGGCCAAGGTTACCGGCGGTCCGGCATATGTACAGGACATGCGGCTGCCGGGGATGTTGCATGCCCGCGTCGTTCGCCCGCCAAGCTGGTTCGCGACGCTGAAGGATATCGATACCGCTTCCATCAAGGCGATGCCGGGTGTGGTTGCTGTTATTCGCGATGGCAATTTTCTCGCAGTGGCTGCGGAGAAGGAGTTTCAGGCCGTACAAGCCATGCGGGCTCTGACCAATCTTGCGGAGTGGGAAGAAAAGCCTCGCTTGCCGAATGAACAGGATCTACCCGCCGTTCTGCAAAAGAGCGAAAGCGAGCAGGGCGTCGTCGCTGAGGCCGGCGGCGATTTTACTGGCGGCGTAAAGACATTCAGCGCTCAGTTCATGCGGCCATATCAGATGCATGCATCGATCGGACCCTCGTGCTCCGTGGCTCATCTCGACAACGGCACAATGACAGTGTGGACCCATACCCAGGGTGTTTATCCGGACCGCAAGGCTATCGCGCAAATGCTTGGCATGCCGCTGGACAAGGTGCGCTGCATCCATACGGAAGGGTCAGGTTGTTATGGACACAATGGCGCCGACGATGCAGCCGGCGACGCTGCATTGATTGCACGTGCCCTTCCAGGCCGCCCTGTCAAAGTACAGTGGATGCGCGATCAGGAGCACCTCTGGGAGCCCTATGGTCCAGCAATGCTGACCAAGGTCAGCGCATCACTCGATGCATCAGGCAAGATCGTCAATTGGAAATATGACCTTTGGAGCAACACCCACTCGGCACGGCCCGGCAGTGCGGGCGCACTGTTACCTGGGCAACTGATGGCGTCGGGGTATCCACCAGACAAACCCGTGATGAGCATCACGCCGCTTGGCAATGGCGATCGCAACGCCATACCGCTTTACTCCATTCCCAATATGCGGGTGCTTTGGCACTTCGTTGCCGATATGCCAGTGCGGGTTTCTTCGCTACGCGGGCTGGGCGCCTATGCAAACGTCTTTTCGATTGAAAGTTTCATGGATCAGCTGGCGAAGGAAGCAGGAGCCGATCCGGTTGAGTTCCGCCTTAAGCACATGGAGGATCCAAGGGCACGCAAGGTGATCACGACGGCGGCCGAGGCTTTCAATTGGTCGAGCGAGCCCATGCCAGAAGGACGCGGCCGGGGATTTGCCTTTGCCAAATACAAGAACCATGCCGCCTATCTGGCACTGGCGATGGAGATCGATGTCGACAAGGAAACGGGCAACATCCGCATACCGCGCATCGTTTCTGCGGTCGATTGCGGCGAGGCGGTGGCTCCCGACAGCATCCGTAACCAGACCGAGGGCGGCATCATCCAGTCGTTGAGCTGGACGATGTATGAAGAGGTCAACTTCGACAATACCCGGATCACGAGTTCGGATTGGTCGACCTATCCGATCCTGCGTTTTAGTGCCGTACCGGGTAGTCTCGACGTTCACATCGTCGACAATCCCGGTTCGCCCTATCTCGGCGTCGCCGAGGCTGCGCAGGGACCGACATCCGCCGCACTTGCTAACGCAATCGCCAATGCGACTGGCAAGCGCCTTTACGATCTGCCTTTTTCGCCGGCGCGGGTGAAAGCAACGCTCGGAGTTTGACACGACTTCAGCGTAACCTGATTTGGCTGGAGCCTTTTGCATCATGCGGTCTTGATTGGTGGGATGCCCTGTCGCATAACTGCGGCGCATTCATCCGCAGCCAGCATTCGCAGCGCGCCACGCCACAGATATCAGGAATCAGACTATGCCAAATACAATCCTGCCCAGCTCCGGTGTTCTTGTCGGTCGCGCCAAAATTCCCGGCCATGCCACCCCGCGGATTGTTTCGGTGCGTGATGGCGTGGTTTTCGATATTACTGCCAAAGCAGCGCCAACCGTGCGTGATATCGCCGAACTCGACAATCCAGCCAGTTATGTTGCCGGAACTGCGGGGACCAAGCTTGGCGATGTAGACGCCATCATTGAGAACAGCTGGGCGGAGAAATACGACCCGGCGTTTCCTGCGCTGCTTTCTCCGATCGATCTGCAGGCTGTAAAAGCGTCAGGCGTAACTTTCGTCGCTTCCCTGCTCGAACGGGTCATCGAGGAACAGGCGAAGGGCGACAAGGCGAAGGCCGACTCGCTGCGCGACGACGTTCTCAAGCTTATCGGCGCGGACCTCTCAAAGATCGTGCCGGGTTCCCCTGCGGCAATGCAGGTCAAGGAGGCGCTGATCGCCCGTGGCGTCTGGAGTCAGTACCTCGAAGTCGGGATCGGTCCCGACGCCGAAATCTTCACCAAGGGTCAGCCCATGTCGACTGTGGGCTTCGGTGCCGATGTGGGGTTGCACCCGATTTCGAGCTGGAACAATCCGGAACCGGAAATCGTGCTGGTCGTTTCAAGTGCCGGGCGCATCGTCGGTGCAACGCTCGGCAACGACGTCAATCTGCGCGATGTTGAAGGACGCTCGGCGTTGTTGCTGGGCAAGGCGAAAGACAACAATGCCTCGGGCTCTGTCGGACCATTTGTCCGCCTGTTCGATGGCGATTTCACAATCGAGACCGTCAGGGCGGCGGAACTCAGCATGCGTGTTGAGGGCGAGGACGGGTTTGTACTTGATGGCCATTCCAGCATGGCGAAAATATCGCGCACGCCGGAATCTCTGGTCGAAGCCACGATCGGAAGGCACCACCAGTATCCGGACGGACTTGTGCTCTACCTCGGCACCATGTTCGCGCCGGTCAAGGATCGCGATGGGCCGGGCAAGGGTTTCACCCACAAGATGAACGATGTCGTTTCGATCTCGACACCATCATTGGGAACATTGTCGAACCGCGTCCGTCTTTCAACTGAATGCGCCCCATGGACTTACGGTGCCAGCCATCTTTTGCGTGATCTCGCAAAAGCAGACCTTCTCTAGGTCCAGAAATAACGGACGATGTGAAAGAAGATCGGGGCGGCAAAGACCAGACTGTCAGCCCGGTCAAGCATGCCGCCGTGGCCTTCGATCATGTGGCCCCAATCCTTGACGCCGCGATCGCGTTTTATCGCCGAGGCGACCAATCCGCCGAAGAACCCCATGATGCAGGCGAGCGCCGCCATCAGGCCGGCTTGTGCCGGTGTGAAAGGCGTCAGCCAATAAAGCGCGGCTCCGAGGAGTGATGCGCTGATGACACCGCCGATCAAGCCTTCCCAAGTCTTGGACGGTGATATTTTTGGCGCGACCTTGTTCCTGCCGAAGAGCTTGCCGAACACGTACTGCAGCACATCGCTGCCCTGCACAGTGGCGATCAGAAATGCAATGAGCAGGAGGCCTTTGCCTTCGAAACCAGGTATCGGAAGTGTTAGCAGAGCCGGTACATGGCTGAGGCAATAGACCGAGAGCATGATACCCCATTGCTGCTCGCTGACGCGTTCGAGGAACCGCTCCGTGTCGCCGGAGATTGCTGTCAAAG
Organism: Phyllobacterium trifolii; assembly: GCF_014192095.1. Classification (GTDB taxonomy): domain Bacteria; phylum Pseudomonadota; class Alphaproteobacteria; order Rhizobiales; family Rhizobiaceae; genus Phyllobacterium; species Phyllobacterium trifolii. Next base: position 84,296 of record NZ_JACHXN010000012.1, on the reverse strand, counting down.
CGGGCATCGCAAGGAAGCAATAGACCGGCACGAAAATGGAGAACATTCCGTACCATTCGATCCAGAGCAGATAGTACTGAACCGGAATAATGATCAGAAACATGCCCAGGAGTATCCAGTGGTCACCGCGGCGCGTGTGTGTCAGCGTCACATATTCGCGCAAGGCCGCAAAAGAAACAAAGGCGAACAGCAGGATGACGCCTCCCTTGCCGAAAAGGAATGCAATGGAGATGGTGGCGATCATGATCCACCACGCCTTGATCCGCGAGTTCAAATTGGCGAGTGTTGAAGGCAGAACATCGCCTTTGCGTGTGCTCTTCCAGCTCAGCGCGGTCGCGACGGCGCTAGCGGCCGTCAATATGCCAAGGAGGCCAAGGAACAGCCAGATCGTTTCAGCCATGGTTGAGTGACCTCTGGTGTTCCGGGTTAAGCTCAAGGAGAGCCCGCCGCGCCCTGTCGAGAAAAGCATGACGATCTTCGGCGGGCGTAAGCTCGACAGGTAGGCCGAAGATGACGCGGCAAAGCAACGGCACCGGTAGAAACGCTCCCTTTGGAAGAACACGCGACATGTTTTCGATCCAGCACGGGACGAGTTCGACATCGGGCCGGGCGAAGGCCAGGTTGTATAGGCCCGAGCGGAAACGCAGCAGTGGCTCATCGGTCATGTTGCGCGTGCCTTCGGGGAAGATGATTAGTGAGTGACCATTGTCGAGTGCGTCCAGCATGATAACCATCGGATCTTGCTCACGCTCCACCCAGTTCCGCTCTACGAGCACCGTATTGAGCAGGTCACGGGCGAGGACGTGCCGGATCCTGGTTTTCCGCCAGTAGTCAGCTCCGGCGACTGCCCGGGTACGCTCGCGCTCTTCCGGCAGCAGGCATGTGGAAAGCAGAATGAAATCGCCGTGACTGGCGTGATTGGCGAAATAGATTCGCTGGCGCTTCGACGGCGCACAGCCTTGCCAGATCGGGCGCACGCCGGTTATGGCGCGCGCGACGCCGGCAAGCACCATGGCAGCCGCTCGCCGCAATAGCGGTTTGTTTTCGATCATATGCCCCCTCCGGTTGTTTTTAACCGGTCCACAACCCATAGGCTGTTATCGCAGCGAATAAAGCAAGAAAAGCCGCAAAAGCAAGGTGCAGTTTCATCAAGAGGCTGTTGGTTCGCGTCATGCGCGCTTGCAAAGGTCGCGTCCTATCCGGCCGCTTTCGCAAATGCATGCGCGCGAGAATGTCGTCCACCGCGCGGCAGCCCTCCGTTTCGTCGTCATGGGATGCGATAAAGCGAAACAGCGCGGCATCGAAACGAAGATAGACGGCCAGGAAAAGGGTCAACAACCCACCAATGATCAACAACGGCCAGAGCCAGCTGAAGAGCGGACCTCCGGCATCGCCGATGATGGAGGATACGACCAGCAGGACGCATGTAAAAAAACCGTAGGTATGTGCCCGGTGTTTCAATCGGGCCGCGAAGGTTGCGGCGTCTTCCTCCATGGAAATCACCTCATTTGATTGTGCGTATGGCTTGTTGTTACATATGATCCAGGAGGGGACGGATTTCAAATCAGTTCGGGACGCACGAGACGCTCACGTGAGCGAATTCAGGAGCTCCCTGATTGTTGCCGCGCTGGTAGGGCGGCCGAAGAGCCACCCCTGTCCGTCAACCTTGGGAACAAGAGCCGCAAAATAGTCACGCTGGGCGGGTGTCTCGATGCCTTCGACGACGATATCCAAATGGTGGACATGGGCCATCCCGATGATCTGCGGTACGATTGATACCGAGACGGAACCGGTCCCGATCGTCTGGGTAAAGGATCGGTCGATCTTTATCCCGTCGACATTGAGCTCACCGAGATAGGCTAGGCTCGAGTATCCGGTACCGAAATCATCGATGAATATCCGGTGTCCGCGGGATCGCAGGCGCTTGATCGCTTCTATGGCGTCGGCAGCGTTGGCCGTAGAACGTTCTGTGATCTCGAGCACAATCTGGCTACTGGTGACGTTCGCCTCCTCGAGACGTGATGCGAGTTGGGCACTAAAATCACGGTTGAAAAGATCCGCAGCGGTTATGTTGATGCTGACGTGAAAATCAGGATTGGCATCGAGAACCGGCGCCATGTCCTTAAGCACATTTTCGATTACACAGATAGTAAGCCGGTTAATCAACCCGGCTTTTTCAGCAACGGGGATAAACACGTCCGGGGGGATCGCCTCTCCATTCTCCTTCCAGCGCACAAGCGCCTCGGCTGCTACGGTGCGACCTGTCGCTATGTCGACGATAGGTTGATACTCCATCGTCAGCCCGTTGTGCCCAAGTGCCTGTTGCAACCTCGTTTTCATGCTCAGATTGTTACGCCGAAGCAGGATGATAATCGTAGCGAGAGCAGCACCGAGCGTAGCACCAAAAATGGAAATTATCGTCGTGATCGGCTGCGCTGATGCTTCAAGCTGACTGACCTCGGCGTGAACTGTCACGCATGCCATATCCCGGCAGACATTACGATAGACAGTATCCCCGATCCGGCCAACGCCATCCGGCGGCTTCACGTCGAGCTTGCCGATATTCAGTGACCCGAACATCCCGACTGTAGAGGATGTGCCTTGCGGATTGTACATCACAACATAGGCATATGCGGAATTCTTGAGCGTTTCGAAAGAGGCGGGGTCCAGTACGACGTTTGCCTTGCCAATACCGATAATCGGGGCGCTGGAATTGGATATGGCCACACGCGAATTCGCATAGATCAGCTTCCCCGCGGGCGTTTCGAGATCATGCGCAACCAGCGGCATCGGCTTTTTTCCGTTACCGAACACAGCCGAGCAATGAAAAAAGCCGTCGCTCACTCTGCCCATGTCCTTGAGATATCTGGTGCCGAACAGCACGTCTCGTAAATACGATATTTCCTTGTCCGAACAAAAAGGATAGGGCGACGTATTGATGACCGTCAGCATCATGTCGGCTTCGGTAAAAACATCGACCGCACGATCGAGAAGGCGTTCAGAGAAAATTCGCATCTGGCCGCGGTCACTTGAGATGACGACAAGCCTGCTGATCCACGTACCGCACAGGGCGCCGGCGGCAATCAGCACAGCAATTAATACTACCCTGTACCATAGCCGATCAAAATAGCGCGACATTCGGAGAATCCACCAAGCCTTCCAACACGGATCGACACGCCGCTGACTCAAGCGCAGTCTTAGCAATGACACCACGACCGTTAATATTTCTCTGATTTTTCCGGAGTTCTCCAGAGAAACTAAGTAGTTTGATTTAATTCCGGCCGTCGGAGCGAACGCGATGACTTTGGCTCTTGCGACAATATAGTTTTTGGTTCCCGCAAACGTGACGACAATATCAGCAATATTGCAGGTGCTATCCATGCTGACATGAATGCGTCGACCCTCGTGCTACGGTGGAGCGCAGCCGGCCAATGTTTGCGACACAGGATCTGGCTGACTGCAATGAAGTGAAGAAGAGAGGAGAATTCACCATGTCCAGGATTGATCGTCGCGCCTTGATTCTCAGTTGCGGTAGTGCCGTAATCGCTGCGCCCGTTGCGGCAGCGGCTTTTGCTATAGAGCCGCTACGCCGGGACAGGGAACCGTCCCGCGACCTGCTGGCACTAATCAAGGCGCACGAGACAACGTACGAAGCTTTTGGCAAGGCAATCCAGGCAACGGATGGTAATAATCGCGATCATGACAAAGCCAGTCAAGCAGAGGAAAAAGCCCTTCTGGCTGTATGCGCCTATTCTGCGATCAGCGAGGGGGATCGCCGGACCAAGGCCCAATATCTTTTGAAGATTGCGGCGCGAGGAGAGCTCGACCTGGCAGAACAGATGCAGGCTCTTCTCCACTCGGCGCTGCCGAAAGAATAGGATAGATCGGTTGTCGCGATAAGCAGGGACCGAGCGGAGCCGATCGTTCAGCCTGCAAATAGAAACAGTCGGGGCGGCGAGTTGGGATCCGCCGCCCCGATTTCATCTGGAAGTTTGATTAGAAGTTGCGCTGGAAGCGAACGATGCCGCCGAACGCATCATCGTCACCACCATTGGCGATCGAGTCTTCCTTCCGTGCGCCATCAAACTTGGTGTAGTTAATTTCCGGCGTGATGGTGAAGCCCGGTACCAGCTGATAGGCTACATTGAGAGCGAGAGCGTATGTGCCTTCATCTTCGTATGCGGCCTGAGCATTGATGGTCGCCTTGTCGGTTACCTTGGCGGCAAAACCACCCCAGGCAGCCCAGTCGCCCTGCCATTGGGCAAACCAGTTGGTTTCGCCAGTGAAGAAGGAATTCCTATCGAAGTCAGACTGATAGGCACCCAAGACCCAGACCGAGACCTTGTCGGTGATGTTGAAGTCCACACGCAGATTGGCAGCCATGTCTTCCTGTTTGGAATCGTAAGCGACCGTGCCGGCAATCTTGCCCCAGGCCTGCTCCCATTTCGCACCGGCTAGAACGTGCGGCATATAATCGTCGATCACGTTGTCGCCGAACTCATCGGAACCCTGTTCGGCAGCGACGATCGCCGAAAAACCGTTGCCCCCGACGAACGTATAGCTGATCTGGTTCGACTGTCCGGACTGGTAGTTGATCACATCGTCCTGAATGATGTCACCGGCATACCCGACCCAGGAGCCGAAGATTTCGTCGTCCGTACCGATCTTGAAGCCGCCAAGCTCGATATAAGCTGTTGGAACAGACCCGCCACTATCTTCGCCATCATCATACTGGAAGCGGCCGACGATGTAGGAACGCAATGTACCGAGTTCGGTTTCCGAACGGGCGTCCATACGGATTTCTGCACGTGTTTGCTTGTGATAGGTCTCGTCACGCGTACCATCTGCCTTGAGGCGACCGAGATTCGAACCGTCATACGGATCGTCGCCGGCCTGTGCATCGTAACGGACCATGCCCCCGACCTTGAGACAGGTTTCGGTGCCTGGAATGTAGAAGAAGCCAGCACCGTATGCGTCGCAAACGCGAACGTATTCGACGGGCTCCGGTTCAGCTACAACGACTGCATCCGCAGCGCGAGCTCCCGTTACCGCAACAAGTGCAGCAGCGGAGCCGAAGAGAAGACTTTTGATATTCATGCCGATCTCCAGTTATGGACGATGAGTTAAGTGAGAGCATACGAATGAATCCGGATGCCTGGGGCCTATGTCTTCCTGCAGGGTGGGCTAGGTCAAAGGACATATCCAATGGCATTTTGCGGCCCGTCGTGGTGTTGCTAGAATGTAACATTTGGATTTGTGGGCATGAGCTTCGCAGAGGCTTTCTAGCCTGTCATCGACCCGCCGCAACCGACGGCAGCGCCGGCGCTCCGGGCAACTTCACGCAGTGTTAGGTGGTATGACGTGCATGTGATTGATCTTGCGGCTGAACACTATCGTTGCGGTTGGTTTTTGGCGAAACCAGTCGGAGACTAGCCTTCACAGCTAAGTTTTGATGGGAATTTGATTTAGGAAAGCACCTGATTATGTCCTTTGACTGCCGACGAGATCGGATGCAACGTCAATATGCACCAACTTGCCGATGCAAAAATGGCGTCGGAAGGAGGGTGTGTTGATCTCCAGTCAATAGCCAAAGACCCTGCCCCTCGGGGCGGGGTTATGGGTTGAGTTCAGAGAGCGTGAGGGCGCAACGCTGATCTTCACCGTCCTGCGAACAAACGCAGAATTGCCTATGCACAACGCCCTATGGGAAGGAGATCATAATCCTTGTTTGCAAGATGCATTCCGAATTGCGTTTTCGCCACATGGGCTGCGACCATATTCTCAAAGGCATCAACAAGAGGAGGAAGGATCTTGACCTTTCGACCGCCCGCCTCAAGCAGGCGCACCAGCCCTTCAGCTTCTGCTCTTTTCATGAGCCGGCGAATATGTGTCCGCGATACACCGTAGAGGCTTCCGATTTCGTCAAATGGAAAGCTCACAAGGCTGTCCCCGGGCGAATTCTTTAACGACATCAGTTTGCAAAGAAGTATCTCGCCGTTGCCGCTGGCGGCAAACAACCGCGAACCTGGCTGACCGGATATCCACGTGCTGATATCAAGCAGCGAGTGCAGGCTGGAGGCGAAATATCGTTCCATGAAACCACCGGCATCGTCCAACAAATCCCGATAGTGCCTTAACGGAAACAATCTATCGGCCGCCGCCACCGCCACCTCTACGATGTTCTTCGCACAGCCCACTAAGCTATCGGTTGGCTGAATGAGATGAATTCTGTGATCAGTTTCATCCTGTATACGTTTGACAAGGCCAATCTTCTCGAGAAGATCGATGCTCGCCGCAGTCGCACTGAGGCTGCACAATTTGGCGTCAGTGGTAATGCGTTGGATGGCCGATATGGTTGCGCCGTGGCTGCCGCTGGTGTGGTCGAAATGCAATGCAAGGACCGCCATGCAAATCACCTGTCTGGCCATGGTCGCCATCACTTTGTTGGCCATGTAGTGACCTTCGAACAAATTGACCACTCCCTGCGAGAATATCAGCGCGGCGGGGGCAAAATGCGGATTGTTCCGAAGAATCGCTACCCGCTGTACCAACCATCGCGACCTGGTCTCATCGGCAATGAAGGGATCAAAATCAACAACGTTGCCGTCCATGTGCACGATTCCCGTCGAACAAATATGCGGTCAACGGCCGTGCAAAAAGCTGGCCATGTATTGCCGCCCACCCGTACTAGTCCGCCCGAATTGACAACTTCGGTGATTCTGGCGCTAACATTTTATATGGTGGTTATAATGAATAAACAATAATGACGGCCATTATATATGACGGTACTACGAATCTTGGAGGATTTTGCTCAATGTAAGCAGCCTCCGCGATCGGCTCACACACATTATTGTGATTGCCGAATCTTGCCGGCGCTCGTGGGTGGCTACTCTGGTGGCTTGTCCGCCAGTGCATTTGCTCTAGCGGTCTCGAGTCGAACGCTTATGCGGCTCCTTGTCCGCAACGAGCTTCGCAAGTTTGGAAACCGACCACGGCCTCTCGGCCCCGGTATCGTTGGCGACCTGAAGAATCCGGATCGGCAAGCAAACAGCAGTATACCAATCCTCGCCGCGAGCAGTTGCCTCCGCCTTTTCAAGCGCGGTGTCCAATTCTTCCTGTGTGACAAGCCCCTTGGCGACCAATAAGCGATTGATCGATGCGATGGCCAGGCAAAGACCTTCAAGTTGCTGGTTGACTCCATGCATAGCGATATCCTCCGACCGATATTTGGGCGAATGAAATGTGCCCTTGGATTCAACGCACAAGAATGCAGTTTGATCCGTCCAGCCAGGGCGCTATGGGGCTCTCGTCATAACTAGGACACAACCGGGTGCAGACTCATGGCAAGGGCTTTCCGCGCCTTGTCAGCTTGATTCAGTGAACCCGAATCGCAGTTCGCCGCAAACCGAAACAGAATGCTGAGGCTCAATTCCATGTATTCCGACGTTGACCGCACCCCGGTATCGATCATTATTTCCAACTACAATTATGCACGCTTTCTACGGCCTTGCATCGATAGCGCACTAGGGCAGGATTACGGAGATGTCGAGGTCATCATTGTCGATGATGAATCGACCGACAATTCCGTGGAGATCATCGAATCATATGGCGGCAAGGTGCGCCCGTGCCTCAGAGCACGAAATGGCGGGCATGCGGCGGCATTCAATACGGGGTTCGCAGCGTCCTCGGGAGAAATCGTTCTCTTTCTGGATGCTGACGATTACCTTTACCCAAATGCGGTATCAGAGGCGGTCAGCGCCTGGGAAGCGACAATCGCCCAGATGCAATTCAGACTGCATATCGTTGATGAAGAAGAACAGATTAAGGATATCTTCCCCCCACCCGAACTACCGTTCGATTCCGGTGATGTTATTCCGAAACTCTTGCGCAAGGGCCGTTACCAAACCACGGTGACAAGCGGTCTTGCCTTTGACCGGTCGACGCTGGAAACGATCATGCCGATTCCTGAACCGGACTTCAGGCAAGGGGCTGACGGATATCTGGTTACGCTGGCACCTCTCTACGGGAAAGTGACGTCGATAGAGGCCTGTCTCGGAGCTTACCGAATCCATGGGAGCAATCACTCGGTCTTTGCAGAGAAATTTGGCCAACGCGCACGTTGGCGGGTAGAGCATGATTTCCGTCGCCTGGAGGCCCTGTCGGACCAAGCGGCGGAGATCGGCCTGACAGTGCCGCCCGACGCCAATCTGCACGATCCGGTTCATTTGGAAGAGCGCTTGGCATCCTTGTGCGTGGACGAACATCAGCACCCCGTGGCCGATGATTCCAAGCTGGCTTTGGCCGTAGCAGGTGTAACCGCCAGTCTGGAAATGAATGCATCCTTGCGCCGTCGGGCGGTCCTTGCGGCGTGGTTTTTATCCATCGGAGTGCTGCCGCGGCAGATGGCAAAGACGGTCTTGTCATGGAAGCTTGTTGCATCGTCCAGGCCGGCATTCCTTTCACGGATGTCAAAGATTATCCGGCATACGATGGAATAAATCTATCTTGAACCGTGTTCTGGTGCTCGAAATGGCCTATAATCATCGACGAGACGAGCTGGCAGAGGAGGCAGATATCATGACGAATTTGTACGGTCGGTTCCTTGGCGGCGCCGTCTTTATGACGGCAATTGTCTCTGGCGCTGCAGCGCATCACGGCTGGTCTTGGGCCGAGGCCGATCAAATAGAGCTCAAGGGTGTAATCCGTGAACTCTATATCGGCCCACCGCACCCAACGCTCGATGTGGAAACTGCGAATGATGGTCTTTGGCGTGTGGAACTCGGCAACCCGCGTCAGACCGAACGCTCCGGCTTTGTCCACGGCTCGGCAAAAATCGGCGATGAGATAGTTGCACTTGGCAATCGGTCCACTGACCCAGGTGAAAAACGGATGAAGGCAGTGCGGATCGCCGTGGGCGGGAAGACATTTGACATCTACCCCGAGCGCATAAAGACGAACTGACCAGCGTTTTGATGGAGTTTTTGCAAGCGCTTTCCGAATGGCCCGGAGCGGTGATGCTCCGGCGGTTTCAGATTGCCTATCTGCTTGTCAACGCGGCGCACATTCTTTCGATCGGTCTTGTCGTGGGCGCTATCATCACGCTGGACCTTAGAATACTGGGGCTATTCAGGCAGTATCCGATCGGCGCGCTTGGCCCACCTCTTTCACGTGTTGCCGCAGCAGGTATTGCGCTTGCCATTCTCACTGGATTGATGCTCTTTTCGGTGAGGCCCATCGCATACATTCACAATACCGCCTTCCTCATCAAGGTTGGGGTAGTCGGGTTGGGTATCGCCAACGCTTTGCTGCTCAGTCAACATAGCCATTGGCGGCTCGCACTTATGAACAAAGAGCCGTCCAGGAGAGTGCAGCTTTCAGCATTCCTATCTATCTCCCTTTGGGTAAGCGCCATAATTGCCGGTCGGTGGATCGGGTTTCTCTAATTAATATTCAAGCCTGATCACATTCCTGTCGTCGCCTATCTGGAAAGCTATTCCACTATTCCCCTTGAGCCCTTCCGGATTGTCCGGAAAAGAAAGTTCTTGCATCTGCGGTCAGGTCACGCCGGGAGCTTGACCGCGTGTAGAACATATGGCCACCACGATAAAGCTTGAGGTCGACCCGGCCAGCAGCAAGCGACGACGGCAGATGGTCAATGACATATTTGCTGATCCCGTAGGGCGTTATTGCATCGCTGTAACCCTGTGCGACCAACAAATGAAAAGACGGTATGACCGAGAGCAGATCGCGAATATCGCCGGTCGCGCTAGCCTGGGCGCGCATACCACCGTTCTTGCCGCGACGGCCCCATTCCCACCGCTCGTTAACGTCGTTCGCGAGCAGTCTGTAGGTCAATTCAGTGCGAAAACCCAGTTCATTACGGGCGTAGCTGGCAAAAGCCGCCCCATATGAGCGCGTGAACCCATCAAGGATAGGATCGTTGCTTCGGTCAGCGTCGGACTCAGGATAGGGGTCTGAGACGGCAAAGGACGCATCGTAAGGACTGACAACCTCGAATTCGGTGCCCTTCGAGTGCTTGACATAAGTGTCGTCAAGAAAGCCGCGCGTCCGGCCTACAACTGCTTCAGGTATGCCGGTTAATTGTGAAATCCGCGCGTAGAAGGCCTTTGCCTCGTTTCCTGACGGTTCAGGTCCCGCAAGCGTCACAAGGTAATCGGTCATGGCAAATTGTTCCGCATTCCGGACCGCGGTCGGATCGAAGGCGTTGCGGCGTTCCAACTCTGCAGCAGCAAGCGAAGGAAGTTGAAGGGCCGCTCCCAACGGATACTGCCTCTCCCCAAATAAGAGCTGTCCGTCGATGAGTGGCGACAGCATGACAATTCCCGAAACAAGAATGCCTTGATCATTCTTGAGCGCAGAGGCGACTTTTGCGGCGCGAAAACCACCGTAGCTCTCGCCAAGCAGATATTTCGGGGAAGCCATGCGCTCATTGTGATTGACGTAGAGCGCGATTGTCTTGGCAATGCTCTCCGCATCTTGGCCAACCCCATAGAAACTCGAAGCTACGCTGTCGCTCGCCGCACGACTCCAACCCGTGCCAACAGGATCGATCAGCACAAGGTCAGTGAACTCCAGCCAACTATCCGGATTGTCCATGAGCGTCGGGCTGGTGCCATCCTGTCCGTTCGGGCCGAAATCAAGGATGCGTGGCCCGACCAGTCCAAGGTGGAGATAGGCCGATGCGGCGCCGGGCCCACCGTTGAAGGCAAAGGTGAGGGGTCGGCCCGGCTGACGATTGCGGGCGACATAGGCGGTATAGAAAATCTTGGCGGTACGCTCTCCATTTTGGCCAAAGAGGCTAAAGGTTCCCGCGGTTGCGGTATAGGCAAGGTCCTGCGTTCTGGTTTTTAAGACGTGACCGGTAACTGAATCCGCGTCCAAAAGGCCAAGAATGCCAGTTGAAGTGTCGGCCTCCGCCTTCGAAGGGTTGGCCTTATCTTCACCACTCAACGGTGGCCGCGATTGCGTAACTTTCCCATTATTATCTGCGCCATCGTCTTGCCGTGCATTGTCTTGCGGAAAAGCCGGCGAAGTTAGCAGTGCAAAGGCGACGGCTAGACGCAGAATGGTGCGATGGAAATACAAACTCTCTTTCTCCTTCGATGCGGTGGCGTCGGCACAGAGTGTATTCCTTCGCCCGAGAGAGGGAACTCAACACATATTGATCTAACCCAGATGGCGACGGTTGGCCGGTAAATGCCATTGCGACACCGTAAAAATTGCGGGCCTCGCTCCAAAGTATTTCTGGCTATGAACTTCACGCGCCAAGCACATGTTCGTGATCGTGCATCTATACGAGTGTCTCACACAGTTTCCACAAGCATTAAACCTTGCCCGGTCTGCCTGTCCTGCCTATCGTAAAGAATAGGGCAATGATGTTTACCGATTCACGGGAGGAAGATGTGGCTACGAAAGAAATCCAGCTTAATGTTGATGGTAATAATCATGTAATTACAGCGGATCCAGAAATGCCGCTGCTCTATGCTCTTCGTGACGATCTCGGCCTGCGGAACCCTCGTTTTGGCTGTGGTCTGGCACAATGCGGTGCATGCACGGTGCATATTGACGGACAGGCCGTCCGTTCATGCGTGACTCCGGTCGACTCAGTTGGCGTCGGCAAGGTCGTTACTCTGGCCGGTCTCGGTGGGGGGAATGGCAAGGCTCACAAGATCCAGACGGCATTTATTGAGGAGCAGGTTCCGCAGTGCGGCTATTGCCTCAATGGCTGGTTGATGACCGCGGCAGCGTTCCTGGAGGCTAATCCCAATCCCAACGATGGCGAAATTCGTGATGCACTGAGCGGGCTGAAATGCCGCTGCGGTACACATTACAGTATCATGCGTGCCGTCAAGCGCGCTGCACGGGCGTGAGGGAGGTGACCATGACGATCAATGTTAACCGGCGCACGGTTCTCGGTGCCTTCGGCGCCCTTACAATTTCCGTTGTACTGCCCGGCCACAAGGCGCGCGCGGCCGTCTTAGGTGCTGCGACACAGCCTCCGCTGAAACCCGAAAATCTTTCCTCCTATATCCAGGTCAATGCGGACGGGACCGTTGTCGCCTTCTGGGGCAAGATGGACATGGGCCAGGGCACTGATCTGGGCGTTGCCCAGATGGTGGCCGAGGAGCTCGACCTCCCAATATTCAAGGTCTTCGTCCAGCAAGGCAATACGGCGACCAGCATCAACCAGGGCGGAGCTTCGGGCTCCACCGGCATCCAACAGGGCGGCACAGCGCTGCAGAGTGCCGCTGCAGAAGCGCGCTATCAACTTGTCGACATGGCGTCGAAGCAGCTTGGTGTACCCATCCCGGACTTAAAAGTGGACGATGGTGTCATCAGCTCCCTTGCTGATCCGGCGAAGTCGGTGACGTATGCCGAACTGATCGGCGGCCGCTTCTTCGATACGCAGCTTGAGTGGAATCAAAAAATTGGCAACAGCCTCTTCGTCAAAGGCAGAGGCACGATAAAGCCTGTTGCCGACCACAAGGTTATCGGCAGTTCGCCGATGCGCCGTGACGTGCCGTGGAAGGTCATGGGAAGCGGCGACTATGTCGTGGACATCAAGGTGCCGGGTATGTTGCACGCAAGGGTGATCCGGCCCGAAGTGGCGGGTGCCGTACCTGTCGAGGTCGATGCAACTTCGGTCAAGGACATACCGGATGTGCAGATTGTGCGGGAGAAAGGCTTCCTGGCTATCGTTGCGCCGCGGGAGTGGGATGCGATCAGGGCTGCCGATCAGCTCAAGGTGACATGGTCAGATTCGACACCGAATTTCCCGACACAGGCCGGTATTTTCGATCACCTCCGGAATGCAAAATCGGTTCATCGTGAACCGGGCGAAGATGTCGGCGATGTTGATGCTGCCTTCGCGGGCGCGGCCAAAGTCGTCGAGGCGACCTATGACTGGCCGTTCCAGAGCCATGCGAGCATGGGCCCGGCCTGCGCCGTGGTCGAAATCAATGGAGACCGAGCGACGTTGTGGACTGGGTCACAGAAACCGCATTTTTCCGCCGCGGGCGTTGCCGCTATCCTGGATATGCCGTCGGAGAATGTGCATGGCATCTGGGTTCCCGGCCCCGGCAGCTATGGCCGCAACGATGCCGGCGATGCGGCTGCAGACGCAGCGCTTATCGCCAAACTGACGGGTAAACCGATCAGGGTTCAAGGTATGCGGAAGGACGGTACAAGGTGGGACCCTAAAGGCCCTGCCTCTATCCATACAGCACGTGCCGCGCTCGACAAGGATAACAACGTTCTTGCCTGGCATTTCGAATCCAAGGGCTTCTCCCGGGTTGACGTCAACTCCAATGAAAGCGCAACGCGCGATACACTGGCTGGTCAGCTTATCGATACCCCGCTAAAGCCCGGCGTCGGCTTTGGCGTGCCGGAAGAGTCGTACGGTTTCCCGGCGAAGCGAAAGGCCTGGGAAACAGTCGCCCCGCTGCTGGACCGGGCATCGCCGCTCCGGACCACGCATCTGCGCGATCCCGTCGGGCCGCAAATCCACTTCGCTTCCGAATCATTCATGGATGAGGTAGCCTATGCCATCGGCGTGGACCCGTTAGAATTTCGCCTCAAATACATTACCGACCCTCGTGACATTGCTGTCGTCAAGGCCGCAACGGAAAAGGCCGGCTGGCAAGCCCGCACTGCCGCACGTCGGCAAAGCGCAGGCGACGGCAAGTTCAAGGGGCAGGGGATGTCCTATGCGCAGCGCAGCGGTACAAGGGTGGCCGTCGTCTGCGAGGTCGAAATCGAGAGCAAGACCGGTCGGATATGGGCCCGGAAATTCACCGTGGCTCACGACTGTGGCATGATTGTCAATCCACGACAGCTTACGCACACAATCGAAGGCAATATCGTCCAGGCAATCAGCCGCTCAGTGCATGAGGAGGTGCAGTTCGACGACAAGAACGTCACCAGTGTCGATTGGGAGACCTACCCGATCCTCGATATTACCGAGACACCGGAAACAATCGACGTGGTTCTGATCGATCACAAGGAACTACCGCCGAGTGGCGCCGGCGAACCTTCCATGCGACCGGTTGCAGCGGCTATCGCCAATGCGATATTCGACGCGACCGGCGTGCGAATCCGTCAGGCACCATTCACGCCCGATAAGCTCAAAGCCGCGGGACTGGCCTGAAATTGATCGCCTTGCTCAAGGACTTCACGAGAAGCCGTATTGCGGTTCGGCTTCTCGCTCTGTCGCGCTAGTGTTCGGTCATGGATTGATGCGTCGACGCAGCCGCATTTTTGAACGGAAACGGTTTTTGAAAATGCCCGCGTCCCGCCATGAAGTTGAGTTCACGATTTGCTGCCATAGCCGCCAGCTCGTCCTCATCACGAACACCGCTTTCATAGATAGCCATGATGACGCGAGCCAGATCGTTACAGCGCTCATGTGTCCTTGGACACCGATCCAATAGCTGCGATGCTCTATTGTGAGCCCGCTGCATGATTTCCCAATCCGTAGTCGCGAATATCCGTCGATCTCCATCTGTGAATGTCATGACACGCTCCCATCTGTTCAGCGAGAACACATCTCAATTTGCGGGCCGCCATTCCGCGTAATTGTTGCGGCAGCACAGAAAAAAGCTAAGCGCATTTTCCGTCCTGCCGCAAATTGAATTGGATTCACTTGTCGAATGCACCACTTACCGCACTGCAAAATGACGGCTCCGATGGGCAAATTTAGCAAGCGGGTTATGCGCGGATAATAAAAATTGGGGATGGCGTTGAATGGACCGCCCTCCTGGTTCATTCAGTTGCCTGCTCAAGGAGCCTCATCAGCCCGGTTTCAGGGCCCGTAAGACCTTTCCGATGGGGTGCACGCAGAAGCGAACTATTGAGTTGGCCGGCATTGAAACATTCGGTCACAAGGGGATGAACATAACTCGATCGTGTAACCGCGGGTGTATTGCGCAGGAATTCGCTAACATTGCGCATGGCCGCAGCAAGAGCCCGCTTCCGGGCGGAATCGGTGTTGGCATCGTTCCGCGCCAGGAATTCGAGTGCGCGGGCAGATCCATGAAAAGTCCTGAAATCCTTGGCGCTGACTTTTGAGCCGGAGATTTCTTGCAGATATTGGTTCAGTTCTCCTGCGTGCAGGCTGCGCCAGCACTGCTTGTCCTTGTATTGGAATAGCCTTCCCCGCCGTTTCAGGGCCTTTAAGCGCCGGACGGCGGCGCGGTCGCTGATCGCTATTTCGTTCTTCTTTTTCGATTTACCGGCAAAGACGAAGTTCGCGATATTGCCGTTGATCTTGAGATCGCTGTTTTTGAGTGAGGCGATGCCTCGACCACCATCCTTGGCATATTTTTCATGCCCGGCCCGGAAAGCCTTCTGATCGATCAGTTTCACTGCGAGCGCGACAAGCGGGCGACTTGATGTGGGCGGACGCTGCATATCACGCAGAATGCGCTTGCGGATACGTGGAAGCGCCTTGCCAAAGGCAAGCAGCCTGTGCGTTTTGATGCTGTTGCGCACGTCCTCCCACTTCGGGTGGTAGATATATTGTCGCCGTCCAAGCGTGTCCAAGCCTACAGCCTGAATATGGCCGTCGCATTCATCGCAGCAACAAACCTCGGTCCACGCAGGAGGAATTACCAGAGCAGTGATGCGCTCGATGTGCTTTTTTGAGACTGGACGTCCATTGGTGCGGACGTAATGGAATGTGTCTCCAAATGGCTCACGCTTTAAGGCGAATGTCTCCGGATCGACCAGCTTAAGCCCAACTATTTCAGCATAATACGCATAGTCCGGCTGCATTTCTTCACCCTGTTGTTGCGGTTGAGGAACGTTTGTCGCGACGGGACAGTTCCCTGCGACGCAAAAAAGGTGCAAGCTTGCCACGCAAATCCTGTTCCAGTTCGATAAGGAACCACCATGACCAAATTTGCTCTTTACGTGCCCCTCGAAGCAAAAGCCGGAAAAGAGGAAGACGTCGCGGCGTTTCTCCAGTCGGCTTTACCGCTGGTAAATGAGGAATCCGGAACCATCGCATGGTTCGCGATACGTCTCGGTAAAAGTTCCTTTGCAATCTTTGACGCATTTGCTGACGAGGGCGGTCGCAACGCACATCTTGCGGGGAAAGTTGCTGCCGCGCTGATCGCGCGAGCAGATGAGCTTTTCGCCAGTCCGCCGCAGATCAACAAGGCCGATGTCCTTGCCTCCAAACTACCGTAGCGCTACATGATTGATTCTATGGAACGAATTCTCTATCAGCCCGTTTTTGACGGACATATCGGGGGAGCAAGAGTCATGGCACCGCGTTCATTCTGGAAAGGTTATTTGAAGCTTTCGCTCGTCACCTGCCCGGTGGCGATGGTGCCCGCAACGACGGACAATGAAAAGGTCAAGTTTCACACACTTAACCGGAAAACCGGCAACCGCGTTGTCAGCCAATATGTCGATTCCGTAAGCGGCAAGCCGGTGGATGAGGACGACGAGGTCAAAGGCTATCAGCGTAGCGAAGACGAATATGTCATGCTCGAGGATGACGAGATCGAGGCGGTGGGGCTTGAGAGCACGCGAACGATCGATATTTCGATGTTTGTGCCGCGCGATAGTATTGATTGGGTCTGGTACGACAAGCCACACTATCTGACGCCGGACGATCCGGTCGGTGAGGAAGCTTTTTCGGTCATCCGTGATGCGATGGATGCAACCGGCCAGGTCGGGATTTCGCGGCTGGTTATGTACAGGCGGGAGCGCGCGGTAATGCTGGAACCGCGAGGGCGCGGCATTGTCTTATGGACATTGCGGTATGGCGATGAGGTGCGTGATCGCGATGCGTACTTCGGGGATATCAAAAATGACAAGGTTGACAGCAATCTCATGCCGTTAGTGAAGACGCTGATCGATGAGCGGATGAAGCCTTGGGATCCCAAAATGGTTGATGATCCGGTTCAAGATCGCCTGCTGGAGATTATTGCGGCGAAGAAGAAGGGCAAGAAGCGTCCGGCAAAGGCAAAGGAAAGCACCTCGGAGCCTCCAAGCAATGTCGTCAACATCATGGATGCTTTAAAGAAAAGTATCGCCAGCGAAAGCAAATCGAAAAAACGCTAACTGTTCCTTTTTGTCTTGGGCTTTTCAATGGGAGCGGCTGCTGCGCGAAAATCGGTCCAGGGATCGCGTTTTATCGCGGCAAGACGAGTCGCCGTGTTCAAAACCGTGAAATAGGCCGGGCCGATACCCGGAGTAAGTTCATCCCATTCGAGTGGCATTGAAACGGCGGCGCCTGGACGCGCCCGGGTAGAGTAGGGCGCCACTGCTGTCATACCGCGCTGGTTGCGCAGATAATCGATGAGAATCTTGCCCGTGCGTTTCGACTTGGTGATCGTCGAGACATAGGAGTCAGGACTGTCGGACGCCATGGAATCGGCGAGTGCTTTGGTGAAAGCCTTGACTTCCGGCCAGGTAGCTTTGGGTTTGACCGGGGCCACCACGTGGAGACCCTTGCCCCCGGACGTCTTGACGAAGGCGGCTAGACCTGCCTGTTCAAGTCGTTCCCGGGTTTCAAATGCGCCTGCTATGACCTGCTCCCAAGGTACATTCTCACCCGGATCGAGATCCATGATGATGATGTCCGGGCGTTCCCAATCTGCAATCGTCGAACCCCAGGGGTGAATTTCCAGCACCGCCGACTGCACCAGACCGATAAGCCCATCAAGATCATTGATACTG
Organism: Phyllobacterium trifolii; assembly: GCF_014192095.1. Lineage (GTDB taxonomy): Bacteria > Pseudomonadota > Alphaproteobacteria > Rhizobiales > Rhizobiaceae > Phyllobacterium > Phyllobacterium trifolii. The sequence goes on along the minus strand of NZ_JACHXN010000012.1, from coordinate 66,587 downwards.
ATCAGCGGTTCGTCGTCTTTGTCTTTTGGATCGGTGACCAGGGCGATATTCGAATTGAGGCCCTTCCACGCATGCTTCTGAAAAAAGGTTTGGCCAGCAATGCCTTCCGGACCCCGGAGCAACGCCAAGGGCCGCGCAACGATGAAGGGAGCAATATACTTCCAGACCTCGGTATAGTAGTCCGCCAGACCTTGCTTGGTGACGCCTTCTTCGGGCCAATAGATGCGGTCGGGATGGGTAAGTTTCACTGTGGGCCTCTCCTGTTGTGGCGATGCCTTTGCCTTTGGCGTCTCGCGCACGACTTCGCTTGGATGTTTGTCCTCTCGCAGGCCGCGGAACGCTGCATGACGCAGATTGTTATCTGCCGTCCAGGCGCGGAATTCCACCTCAGCGACAAGTTGCGGTTTCACATAGCGCACCAGCCGTGCCGCATCGGCGCTCAGCCGTTCGGCAAAGGGGCTCTCCGGCGCGCGAATGCGTTCGAGCCTGCGAAACAAATCTTCCGCCACCGAAGCGCTGTACCCTGTTCCGACGCGGCCAACGTGTTCAAGTTTCTTGCCGTTGTAAACGCCCATAACGAGCGAACCGATCGCCCTGCGCGATGTCGTGGATGGGACGTAGCCCCCGATGACGAATTCCTGCCGTTGTGAGCATTTTGCCTTGATCCAATCCTTGACGCGGCCGGAGCGGTATGGCGCGTCGCGAAGCTTAGACACGATACCTTCGAGGCTGAGCCTGCAGGCGTGATCGAGAATAAGCGGCCCGTTTTCTTCGAAATGTCCACTATAGCGGATCAATCCGGGCGCATCGGCGGTCAGTTTTTCCAGCATGGCCTTGCGCTCGACCAAGGGCAAATCTTGCAGGTTAAAGCCGTCAAGATAGAGGAGGTCGAAAACGTAGAAGACGAAACGATCCGTCCGGTTGTCGCTGAGATCGGCTTGCAGGGCGGAAAAATTGGAGGCACCTCCAGCTGTTTCGACCACGAGTTCACCATCGATCAGAGCGGTGCCAACAGGCAAACTCTGAAATGCGCTGACGATTTCTTTGCCGAACCTCTTCGTCCAGTCGAGGCCGTTGCGAGTGAACAGCTTGACCCGGCCTGCCTCGATGCGCACCTGCAATCGATAGCCGTCAAACTTTATCTCGTGAATCCAGCGCTCGCCCGAAGGCGGCTTTGGCGCAAGTGTCGCCAGCGTTGGCTCGACAAAAGAGGGAAGGGGTGCCTTCCTGGCTCCGTCGATTTTTGAGGGATCGGGAACATTCGCCGCTTGGGTGTCAGAAGATCGTGCTTTGACAGCTTTGGCGGCGGCTTTGCCATTGGCAGTCTTTTTTTTATCGATCTTGCCGGTCTTTGAGGACCAGCCGGGGTCTTCACCAGCGACATCGGCGATTTCTCGCCCGGTCTTTACGGATTCAGGGCGCTCTTCAAGGATATCAGGATCGCTTTCAGTACGCGCTGCATCATCTTCCGCCTTTATGAGCAACCAGTTCTCGCGCTTTTCGCGCGGCTTGCCATGCATGCGAACCAGATGCCAACACCCTGAAAGCTTTTCGCCGTGAAGTTCGAACTCCAGGTGGCCCTTGGCATAACCGTACTTCTGGTCAAAGACCGGGGTCCAGGTGCCACGGTCCCAGACGATGACAGTACCACCACCATACTCGCCCTTGGGTATCGTGCCCTCGAAGCCTCCATACTCCAAAGGATGGTCTTCCACGTGTACCGCAAGCCGCTTCTCACTCGGTACCAGGCTTGGGCCGCGCGTAACGGCCCAACTCTTCAAAACGCCATCCATTTCAAGGCGTAAATCGTAATGAAGTCGCGTTGCATCGTGCTTTTGGATGACGAAACTATTACCGGCCTTGCGCGACTTGCGTCCCTTTGGCTCTGATGTTGTCTTGAAATCGCGTTTTTTCCGGTATGTTTCAAGCGCAACCATAAATCAGCTCGCCTTCCTCCGTGCGGGTTCCGCCTTGGGTTTGCGGGCTTGCGTCTTTTTGGGTTTCGCCTCTTTCTTGCCTGCACCCGCGCTTTGCCGCAGTGCCTCCATAAGGTCGACGACCTTCTCGGACTTGGCGGGTTGCTTCTTGGGGATCGGCTTGCCTTCGAGTTTCGCCCGGACCAGTTCGGCAAGAGCGGCCTCGTATCGGTCCTTATACTCGGAGGGGTCAAAGCTGCCGCGTTTCGTTCCGATAATATGCTTGGCAAGGTCCAACATCTCGCCGGTGATCTTCATCTCAGGGATATCGCTAAACGCATCCTTGGCTGAGCGGATCTCGTAATCGAAGTGCAACGTGTTGGCGACCAGTCCACCGCCTACTGCGCGGATTAAAAGCGTGCGAGCGCGGCGGAAAAGCACCGTTTGGGCAAGCGCCGCCACCTTCTTGTCTTTCATGCCCTCACAGATGAGGGCAAAGGCTTCCTGGCCGTGCTTGTCACTAGGTGCGAGATAATATGGTTTGTCGAAATATATATCGTCCACATCGTCCGTGGCGACGAATGCTTCGACTGATAGCGTCTTGTCGCTCTCCGGAACGGCAGCAGCAACCTCTTCGGGCTCGAGTACGATGTAATCGTTGTCGCCAACCTCGTAGCCCTTGACCTGATCTTCCTTTTCCACAGGCTTGCCGCTGTCGGAATCGATAAACTGACGCTGAACCCGATGGCCTGTCGCACGGTTTAATGTGTGAAAAGCGATGCGATCGGAGGTCGAGGCAGCGGTGTACAGCGCTACAGGGCACGAAAGCTCTGCAACCTTCAGGAAGCCTTTCCAATTTGCTCTTGGCGCCAACGCTCAACTCCCATGGCTCGTATTGCGAAATGCACTTGAGGTGGATTAGTTCCGAAACCCTTGTTGGTCCGTATGTCGACGGCATGATGAATGGACGGGACGGTAACAATCTTGGCAGAAGAATACAACTTGAACGGGAAATAGCAGGGTTGGCAAACAACGGCGGGCCGTATGATTGGAGCGCGCCGGAGGCTCAAACCATTTTCACATACTTGATGAAAGGTGTTACTTTCGCGATCCTGTCGTAGAGTTGGCGTGCTGTCTTGTTGTCCTGGTTGGTTGTCCAATAAACCGAATGCGCGCCAGACTTGGCGGCCTCGGCATGGACGGCTTCGATCAATGCGCGACCAACGCCCTTGCCGCGTACCTCCGGGTCGGCGTATAGATCCTGAAGATAGCAGACATCCTCGATACTCCAGTTGTGCCGATGAAACAGGTAGTGCGTTAGCCCGACAGATTTGCCTTCAAACTCGGCGATGAAGCCGCGATACTCGTGATTAGCACCGGAAGTCAGCCTCGCGAATGTTGTTTGGTAGACTTCTTCCGGCACGGTGGTCTCGTAAAAGGCGAGATAAGCAGTCCAAAGCCGGCGCCACTGGGCCTCATCGGATTTTTGCAAGGGGCGGATTTGAACGCTCATCTATATTTGTCTCCTGATCTGCCAGGCGCGAGATTAGGGTTGCGATTTAATGAGCGCAAGAGGTTGAAATTAGCCGACAACCCTACTGGTGCAATCCAACCAACCGTCCTATATTTGGGTTGGCGTTCTGCGCTTCTCGACAGGAGAGACATATTCCCCGGGGCCTTAATGATCCCTTAGGGAGCTGTCCCTGAGGAGGCCCGTGGGCTTCTTCACACGGCACCCACCTACTTTGTAGGTTCCCGGGATCGACTTCTCCATCGGTTGTGTGGACGCCGCTTTGAATTTTTTGTGCTCATCCGAGCTGGACTCCAGCTTCCAGCCCCTCATGAAGTCACCCGCTTGAAGCACCGTTCCTCCATCAAAGATCTGAAGAAGAATTTGAGGCTCGAAGCTCTGGCCCGCCGCGACGCGCTTTCCACGGAGTATCGGATTGAAGCATCAATGCGCATCGCCGACGCTGGCGTCGCGACCCTTGTTGTAGATCCGGGGACCAACGTCTCGGGTTTCTGGCCTATCCGGTCGGAAGTGGATCTACGCCCCCTGCTTTTTCATATGCGCGAAAAAGGTGCGCGGTTGTGCCTTCCGGTCATTATCGACAAACAGACGATTCTTTTTCGCGAACTCGTGCGCGGTGCGCCGATGATTGCCACGGGTTTCGGCACAGCTGGACCGCCCGAGGATGCGGCGGTTCTCGATCCTTCGTTCATGCTGGTCCCTCTTGCCGCTTTCGATGAACGCGGTCATCGTATCGGCTATGGTGCTGGCTATTATGATCGGGCAATCGCGCGACTAAAGGAGATTGGCGTCAATCCGCGGTTGATCGGCGTGGCTTTTGACTGTCAGCAAGTAGAAATCGTGCCTGATGAACCGCATGACGTGCCGCTGGAGGCCGTCCTGACGGAAAGCGGGTTGCGCAGCTTTGGCTAGATCGATAAAGCCAATCAACAATTACGAGCCCCGAAGGAACGGGCGCTCTCACTCAGGATGTGCGCGTGAGATTACTTTTTCTTGGTGATATGGTGGGCCGCTCTGGCCGGACGGCCGTTTATGAACAATTGCCGGGCCTTATCTCCGATCTGAAACTCGACTTTACAATCGTTAACGGTGAAAATGCGGCCGGCGGCTTTGGCATCACCGAAGAGATTTTCCACGATACGATCAATGCGGGTGCGGACGTCGTCACCACCGGCAATCATGTTTGGGATCAGCGCGAGGCGCTGGTCTTCGCCGCGCGCGAGCAGCGCTTCCTGCGCCCCGCCAATTTCCCGCTGGGGACGGCGGGAAAAGGTTCGGGCATATTTCTTGCCAAAAATGGCGCCCGGGTTCTCGTTTCCAACATCATGGGCCGGGTTTTCATGCATCCGGATTTGCACGACCCCTTCACGATAGCCGAAGAAATCCTGGCGGCATGTCCGCTCGGGGAACAGGCGGATGCGGTGGTCTTTGATTTTCACGCGGAAGCGACGAGCGAGAAACAGTGTTTCGGCCATTTTGTCGATGGTCGCGCCAGTTTCGTGGTGGGCACTCATACACATGTGCCGACGGCAGACGCGCAGATACTCAATGGCGGAACCGCCTACATGTCCGATGCGGGAATGTGCGGCGACTATGATTCCTCGCTCGGGATGGACAAGGAAGAACCGCTAAACAGGTTCTTGTCCAAGGTTCCGAAAGGTCGGTTTGAGGCTGCAAATGGGAAAGCCACCATCTGCGGCGTTGGCGTCGAAATATCAGACAGCACCGGGCTTGCCGAAAAGATCGCTCCCTTGCGTCTCGGTCCGAGGCTTGAAGAAACCATTCCATCATTCTGGAAATGAGTTGACCGAAGGAGGGCGCTAACCTAAGTCGAGGCACGCACCTCTATACCATCCGGGCCACTAACCTCAGGAACGACCCCCATGGAAGCGCTAATCTCCTATTTTGACTTCATCTACACACCATCCGGTCTCATAGCCCTTGTCACGCTTGTCGTGATGGAAGTGGTGCTCGGCATCGACAATCTTATCTTCATTTCGATACTCACCAACAAGCTGCCGAAGGAACAGCAGGCGCGTGCCCGCCGGCTCGGCATCAGCGCCGCACTTGTGCTTCGCCTTGTGCTGTTGTTCACAATCTCGATCATCGTCCAGCTCACCGAACCAATATTCGAAGCCTTCGGGCATGGGTTTTCATGGCGCGACCTTATCCTTATCGCAGGTGGTCTGTTTCTGGTGTGGAAGGCCACGAAGGAAATCCACCACACGGTTGACCACGAGGATGCCAAGGACGATGTCATCGGCAAAACAGTCACGCTGTCCATGGGTGCCGCCATCGTGCAGATACTCGTGCTCGATCTTGTGTTTTCCGTAGATTCCATCATTACCGCTGTCGGCATGACTGATGAAATCGCCATCATGGTGATCGCCGTGCTCGCTGCCGTGACTGTCATGCTGCTTGCAGCCGAGCCGTTGTCCAAATTTATCGCCAACAATCCGACTATAGTCATGCTTGCGCTTGGCTTCCTTTTGATGATTGGTATGACGCTGATCGCCGACGGGTTTGGTTACCATGTTCCCAAAGGCTACATCTATGCGGCGATGGGCTTTTCCGCCCTTGTCGAGGCGCTCAACATGCTGGCGCGCCGCAGAAAAAAGTAATGTTGACTACAGTTCGACTACCTTAACGCGTGCTAGAGGATTTGCATCAATGACCCAGACCACTTTTGCCGAAGCTTTCGTTCCGCTTAAACTCGCTAACCGATCGCTCGCATACAAGGCGCTAGCAGTGGCGATCGGCACTGCGTTTCTTGCGGTCAGTTCGTGGATTTCGGTTCCGATGGTTCCGGTGCCAGTCACCATGCAGACCTTCGCGGTCACCATGGTAGGCGCTCTCTATGGCTGGCGGCTCGGTGGCATCACCGTCATCGCATGGCTTCTCCAATCTTTCATCGGATTGCCTGTTTTGGCCGAGGGCATGCCGGGCCAGATTGCCTTTGCAGGTCCAACAGCTGGATATCTGTTTTCCTTTCCTGTTGTTGCGGTATTCGTTGGTCTTCTCGCGGAACGTGGGCTGACGCGTAATCCATTCGCGGCTTTCGGTGTCATGCTTCTCGGCAATGCGCTATGCCTTGTGCTCGGTGGGGCGTGGCTGGCAAACATGATCGGCCTCGAAAAGGCATGGATTTTCGGTGTTGCGCCATTCATCATCGGCGGCGTACTCAAATCGGCGCTGGCTGCCGCAACGATCGAAATGTTCCGCCGCTCGGGTATTCGCCTCTCTTGACGGTCAAGCTTCGCGCGCACCATCTGCTCTGCGTGCTGACCTATGTCGGTAAAGGCTATAGTCCCGCCTTTACCGCAAACTACGACAGCATCGTTGCGAGATTGGTGGCGGGCGAGGATATCCTGATTGAGGAGGGGCCGGACGATATCTGTCAGCCCCTTCTTGCGACGACCGAACCGCATTGCTTGCGCGACAGCGTTATTGAGCGTGATATCAAGGCGATGCATGACGTTGCTGATCTGCTTGGCAGGCCGCTTCAGGTCGGCGACGTTATGACCCTCGATGCAGTAACAGTCGGAAAATTCCGGGATGCCTTTACGAAAGGCCAAACTCGACGCGCTTGTATCGGTTGTGAGTGGTTTGAACTTTGCTCCGTGATATCGAAATCCGGCTACCAAGACACCAGACTGAAGTTTGAGTGAACGCCCGTAGCGACTGGTGCTGGACGAGGCGCCGCTTTTTACCTATAAGGGCGCCATTCCAGAAGCATGTTTCCGCTCGGTGCAGCCCGCAACTTCATTGCAGGGCCCTGAAGTGAAACATCAACAACCGCAAGAAAGCACGCAGGGGTGCCATGGCAGGCCATTCACAATTCAAGAACATCATGCACCGCAAAGGGCGCCAGGATGCCGTTCGGTCGAAAATCTTTTCCAAGCTCGGCCGCGAAATAACGGTCGCTGCCAAGCAAGGTCTGCCCGACCCGTTGATGAACCCGCGCTTGCGTCTGGCCGTACAGAACGCCAGGGCGCAGTCGATGCCAAAGGACAATATCGAGCGCGCCATCAAGAAGGCGTCCGGTGGCGATGCCGACAACTACGAGGAAGTCCGCTATGAGGGCTATGGCCCGGGCGGCGTTGCTGTCATCGTCGAGGCATTGACGGACAACCGAAACCGTACGGCCTCCAATGTGCGTGCGGCCTTCACCAAGGCTGGTGGTGCATTGGGTGAAACCGGCTCCGTCGGCTTCATGTTCAATCGCGTTGGTGAAATCACCTACAAGCCCGAGGCAGGCAGCGCTGACAAGGTTATGGAAGCTGCGATCGAGGCTGGTGCCGACGATGTGGCGAGCGATGAAGAGGGCCACGTAATTCTGTGCGCTTTCGAAGACATCGGCGACGTTTCAAAGGCGCTGGAAGCTGCGCTTGGTGAAGCGGAATCAATCAAGGCGATCTGGAAGCCTGCGACGACCGCTCCGGTTGATGAAGATAAGGCGCAGTCGGTTCTTCGATTGATTTCGACATTGGACGATGACGACGACGTGCAGAACGTTTATGCGAACTTTGAAGTGAGCGACGAAGTCCTGGCCAAGCTCAGCGCCGCCTGATCCTATTTAAAATAATGACCCGCCAGGAATGTCCTGGCGGGTTTTTGTTTGAGCTTAGTTGACCGGGCCGTCCCCGCCAAGAGCTTCCATATCCGCGTCAGTCGGCCTTATGCCTGTAGCGCGATTGACCAGAACGGTAACAACCCATAGCACCACACCGATCCCGATGAGTATCCCGGCGATCTTGTATTGCACTGGATCGCGGCCCGTCCAGGGGCCTGCGAAGAAGGCGCAGCAGATTGCACCGACGATCGGCAGAAACGTCGGCGTGCGGAAGTGATCGTGATCGACACTTTCTTTTCGCAAGACCAGAACTGCAATGTTCACGATCGTGAAAACGAAAAGAAGCAATAATGCCGTCGTGCCACCAAGAGCCGGAACCTCACCCACAAACAGGATGAGGGCAAACGCCAGCAATGTCGTGAAGGCGATCGCCAGATATGGCGTGCGGCGTCTGGCGTGTACTTTGCCGAAAATCGGCGGCAACACGTGTTCGCGGCTCATGCCATAGACAAGGCGGCTCGCCATCAACATGTTGATCAGGGCACTGTTGGCAACGGCGAACATGGTGATGAAGCCGAAAATCCACAGCGGGAAATTCGGCGCCCCGGCCTGGACGACCTTGAGCAGCGGGGTTTCGCCTTCGCCAAGATCGGCAGGTGTAACGAGGGTGATGGCGGAAATAGAGACCAGCACATAGATAGCGCCGGTAATGAAGAGACCTGCCAGCAGCACTTTTGGAAATATTCCTGACGGATTCTTGCATTCCTCGGCCATGTTGACCGAGTCCTCGAAGCCGACCATGGCGAAAAAGGCGAGAGTCGTCGCCGCCATAACCGACCAGAAGACGCTGGTATCCGGAGACGTGGCAAATTGCGTGACGCGGGAGACGTCGCCCTGACCCGCGGCGATGGCCCACAATCCGATGAAGATGATGATCAGAAGGCCTGTCAGCTCCACCATTGTCAGAACCACGTTGGCCTTGACGCTTTCACCAACGCCACGGAAATTAACGGCCGCGACGATCGCCATGAAGGCGAGGGCGACCAGCGAAATGCCGATCCCGGTTTCCAGATTGAGCTGAAACGCCCCTGAAAGGTTAGCGGCGAATGCACGCGATGCTGTCGATGCGGAGGTGATGCCCGAACACATGACAGTGAAAGCGACGATGAAGGTGATGAAGTGGATGCCGAAGGCCTTGTGCGTATAAAGCGCGGCGCCCGCTGCTTTCGGATATTTCGTCACGAGCTCGAGATAGCTGAAGGCGGTGACGACGGCGACGACGAAGGCCACGAGGAACGGCAGCCAGACGACACCGCCAACCTGCTTGGCAACTTGCCCAGTGAGCGCGTAGATGCCGGTGCCTAAAATATCGCCGACGATGAAGAGGAGCAGGAGCCAAGGGCCCATGACCCGATGAAGACTTGGCTCGATCGTCGCCCCTGAAGCGGCGTTGCTACCTGAAGTCATGTCGGTCATCGGGTACTCCCTCCCTTGCACATGCAGATACGCGTTCGAAAAAACTATTGGCGAAACAGTAGCTTGTCAAACGAGAGGGAGCGAATAACAAAAACGGCCCCGAATATCGGGGCCGTTTTAAATCCGGTGTGCCGGAAAACTTATATGCCGAGATTGGCGAAACGGCTCTTGAACTTCGATACGCGGCCGCCGCGGTCTGTCAGCTGCTGCGAACCACCGGTCCATGCCGGATGCGTGGAGGGGTCGATATCGAGGTTCATCGTATCGCCTTCCTTGCCCCAGGTGGAGCGGGTCAGGTATTCTGTACCATCGGTCATGACGACCTTGATGGTGTGGTAATCTGGATGAATCTTGGCCTGCATCTGTATCGTCCTAAACTAGAGGGCACAAAACCAGCGCCACTGCCTAAGTGGGGTTCCGGTCGGAGCCGATTGGTAGAGATGAAGCCAAACGTCACAGGGGCGTGGGCTTCCAAAACTGTTGGCGAGCCTATACATCAGCCTTTAAGCAATAACAAGGCCGTCTGGCCGCAAAGTCGCAAAGCGATGTGAGGAAGACCTGAGACCATGGCCGATAGGGATCCATCTCACCTTCAAGAGACGGAAAGAAAGCGTCGCTCTTTGAAACCGCTGCGGCGTATCTACCCTTATATGTTACGCTATAGGGGCATGATAGCTGGCGCGCTAGTCTCCCTGGTGCTGGCGGCGGTTACGACCTTGACGCTTCCGCTGGCTGTCCGCCGCATGATCGACCACGGCTTTACCGGCGCAAATGGTGCTTTTATCAATAACTATTTTGGCATGCTGGTGGTGCTTGCAGCGCTTCTGGCACTCGCTTCGGGCGGGCGGTACTATTTCGTCATAACACTTGGTGAGCGCATCGTTTCGGATTTGCGCCGGGATGTATTCGATCATCTGACACGGCTTTCTCCGGCTTTCTTTGATCGCACCCAGTCGGGAGAGATTGTCTCGCGCCTTACAGCCGACACGACACAGATCAAATCGGCGGTCGGTGCGACGGCGTCCGTCGCGCTTCGTAATCTCATCCTTGCCTTGGGCGCGATCGTGATGATGGTGATTACGAGCGCCAAGCTGTCAGGACTTGTTATCGCGGCAATTCCGCTGATCATCATTCCGTTGGTCGCTTTCGGGCGATCCGTGCGCCGCCGTTCACGCGCTGCCCAGGATACTCTTGCCAGTGCCACGGCCTATGCCAGCGAATCTATCGTCTCGGTGCGCACGCTGCAGGCATTCACCAACGAGAAACTAGCAACAACGCGCTTTGGCGCATCCGTAGAAGGTGCGTTTTCGGCGGCGCGTTCATCGGTCAAGGCCAGGGCGATCTTGACTGCCTTTGCCATCTTCATGATCTTTTCCAGCGTCGTCGCCGTGCTTTGGTTTGGCTCGCGTGATGTCCTTTCCGGCGCAATGACGCCCGGAACGCTTGGCCAGTTTCTGCTTTACGCCGTCTTTGCCGCGGGGGCGCTCGGTGCGCTTTCCGAGGTTTGGGGTGAGCTGTCACAAGCATCGGGTGCAGCCGAACGACTGATGGAAATCCTGGCAGAGAAACCGGCAATAGAGGCGCCGGCCAATCCTGCCCCTCTGCCGCAGCCGGCCATAGGTTCGGTGAACTTTGATGATGTCTACTTCAACTACCCGTCACGTCCGGATGCTCCGGCCCTGAAAGGTCTCGAATTCAAGATCCAACCGGGCGAGACGGTCGCTATCGTAGGCCCGTCGGGCGCCGGCAAGAGTACCGTGTTTTCACTCCTGCTTCGCTACTACGATCCGGTTTCGGGGAGTGTCCGCGTCGATGGGCTCGATCTGCGCGAAGTCGATCCTTCGGATCTGCGTTCACGCATCGCGATCGTTCCACAGGATACAACAATTTTTGCCGCGACCGCCCGCGAGAACATTGGCTTTGGTCGACCTGGGGCTACAAACGCGGAGATAGAGGCCGCGGCCAAGGCGGCGTTGGCGCATGACTTCATCAAGGCGTTCGACGACGGTTATGATACGCAGGTTGGCGAGCGCGGTATCACGCTGTCCGGCGGCCAACGCCAGCGCATGGCCATCGCGCGCGCCATCTTGCGCGACGCGCCTATCCTATTGCTCGACGAAGCAACGTCTGCACTCGATGCGGAAAGCGAAATGCTGGTGCAAAGGGCTCTCGACCATTTGATGCAAGGCCGCACGACACTGGTTATCGCGCATCGGCTCGCGACCGTGCTGAAGGCCGACCGCATTCTTGTCATGGAGAATGGACGGATTGTCGAGGAAGGCACACATCAGACTTTGGTCAAGAAGAACGGCATCTATGCCAGCCTTGCCAAGCTGCAGTTTGAAGCAGGCGCCGATGCCTTCAGGGGTGCCGCGGAGTAACGGCGTGATGCCGTTTCGCGGATAAAGTATCACTCAGAACCTTTTGACGGTAACTGTAAGTGCTCGGAATCGGCACAGGCAACGTGCGTGGTTCGACAAGCTCACCACGAGGGAGGTGGGTTGATTGCATGGAGCCAGGAACGGCAACGTTGATGCCTACCGCGACGTGGCCGGTTATCGTGCAGCCCACCCAACTCCCTCATGGTGAGCTTGTCGAACCACACACAGCATCATTGCCATCCGGCAGATCAGCACTCTTGAAGGCACCCCGGTCAAACTTCCAGACAAAAAAATCGTGGCTGTTTATCCACGCTCTCCAAACCTCGGTTATTCTATCCCCGTCCTTTCCATGGGGAGCTGCTTCCGGAGCCGTTCGAAAGTGGGGAAGGACGGCGTGTCAGCGGGCGGGCAACGGACCCAAGCGCTGGCCGACCTGTTCGTCTTCGGAGGTCAATCTGCGCCTACAGGCAGATATTGCCTCCATTGTTGACGCCAACGCCAATCGTGCGGACACTGCACCGACGGCGACGATGGGCCCGGACTCCAGGCGTTCATCCACTCGCCCCGCGGAACAAGCAGAAGCTGGCCGGCAGGGGGAAAACGTTAGCGGGCGGTCTTCGGATCGCATACCTTATCTACAAAGACGCGCTTCGACGACCGCCCGTCTTCCCGTAATGCAAGCAATGGCCAGGCGCGAAAGCGGGCGTGGCAAGGGGGAAGCACACCCGGTTCTTTGACATGATGGGAGCGCGCTCTAGCGTTCAGTCAATTTCAGCTCAATACGGCGGTTACGGGCTCGTACTTCCGGTGTGCCGCCGGGCTCAAGCGGTTGAAACTCGCCGAAGCCCGCAGCGACGAGGCGGTTTGCCGGGACACCATTGGCGATGAGAAATTTGACAACCGAAATGGCGCGTGCCGATGAAAGTTCCCAATTGTCCTTGAACTGGCCGGTCCCGGAAAGAGCGACGTCGTCCGTGTGGCCATCGACGCGCAAAACCCAGTTGATGTCATCAGGGATTTCCTTCTGCAGATCGATCAAGGCAGATGCAAGCTTCTTCATCTCCTCGGAACCGGCCGGATTAAGGATCGCTGTTCCTGATGGAAACAACACTTCCGACTGGAAGACGAAACGGTCGCCGACTATGCGGATGTTCTCCCTGTCGGAAAGAATTTCGCGCAGACGGCCGAAAAAGTCCGAACGGTAGCGATTGAGCTCCTGCACGCGTTGCGCGAGAGCGACGTTGAGCCGTTTGCCGAGGTCGGCAATCTTGGCGTTCGATTCCTTGTCGCGTGATTCCGATGCGTTGAGCGCCTCTTCGAGGGCACCGATCTGTTTGCGTAACGCCATGATCTGTTGATTAAGAATTTCGACCTGCGAAAGTGCGCGAGCGCTGATTTGTTTTTCGTTCTCAAGCCCGGTCGACAGCTCGGTGATCTTGCCCTCTGCCGCCGCCCCGGCGCCAGCGCCTTGGGAAAGCAGTGATTGAAGCCGCGACTGCTCATTCTGTGCACTGGTGAGAGACGCCTGCAAGTTGGCAATCGTATCCTCGAGGTCCTGCTTGTTGCCCTGTTCCAGCGACAATAGCTGAGTGAGCTCGTTGATCTGCGAGTTAAGCCGATTGAGCACCGCATCCTTGCCGGTGATTTCCTGGCTCAAGAGAAACTGTGCGAGAACGAAAACCGAGAGCAAAAACATGATCGACAGGAGCAGCGTCGACAGCGCGTCGACGAAACCCGGCCAATAATCAACGTGGCGAATGGCTTTGCGGTTGCGACCTAGGGCCATCAGTTTGCCTTGTCGCGAGCAATAGCATCGCCCAATTTAGCAAGTGTCTGACGAATGGCCTTTTGTTCGTCGGACTGTTTTTCCACCCAATCGCGCATCATCTGCTGCTCGGACCGCATGTTCTTCACAAGCCCCTGGATACCTTCGGCAAGGCTTGCCAGAGCAGCCGTTGTACGCTGGCTCGATCCGCCGGTCTCTTGAATGTTTTGCAGGCGTTCCGACAATGCGCGCAGTTCATCGGAGGCACCACTACTCGCTGCATCCAACGCGTGCAGGTCGGAGCCAAGATCCGTGACGCTTGATAGCCAGTTTTCCAACTCGGTGTAGAAGCGGTTTTGAGCCCGACCCGCCTGCAAATCGAGAAAACCAAGTATGAGTGATCCGGAAAGGCCAAAGAGCGAGGAGGAGAACGCCGTACCCATACCGCGGAGCGGGGACTGGAGACCGGCCTTCAGCGAGTCGAGGACGCTATTGGCATCGCCCGCCCGGGGGTCGAGCGACTGAATGGTCTGGCCGATGGAGCCGATCGTTTCGAGAAGTCCCCAAAAGGTTCCCAGGAGGCCGAGAAACACCAGGAGGCCGATGAGATAACGGGAGATATCGCGGGTTTCATCAAGCCGCGCAGCGATGGAATCAAGCATGGAACGCATCGCGCTGGTTGAAAGCGCCATGGATTGGCGTCGACCGATGAGCGCGCGCATCGGCGCGAGCATGATTGGCTTGGCATTCGGATCATTGTTGCCCTTTCGGAAAGAATTGACCCAGCGAACCTCAGGAAACAACCGAATAACCTGGCCGAACCCAAGCAGGATGCCCACGACAAGAACACCGACAATCAGGCCGTTGAGACCGGGATTGGTGGTAAAGAAGACCGATATCTGGCGAAATAGAATGGCCGCAAGAAAGGCAACGATTGCGAGAAAGATCGCCATCGATAAAAGCACGAACCGCGGGCTGGAGAGCCGGTAAGGATCAAAATCATCGCCGTCCATACCCTGGCGGGTCGAACTGAAATCAGCCATCGTGTCGTCTCCGCATCGCAATCCGGTGCACCTAACAGATGCACAATGAACATAAAATCACTTTGCCTGCACGCTTTCCGCGCAAGTCAAATCGATTTCTGCGACCCTAACCGAAATTATGGTGAAATTGAAAGGTGCCCGAAAGTTGAATTTGCTCCCGTTTGAGCAAAACTCCGTCGTTGTTCCGGACAAGCAACAATTGCAGCGACTAGACTGGCTTTTTCAAGGTCTTTAGAAGAGCACGTTGGATTGCCTCATTGCCCGCGATGATAGCTTTGCTTTCGATCACATCTTGCTCGCCATCGAGATTTGTGACGAAGCCTCCAGCCTCACGGATCATGATGATACCGGCGCCAATATCCCACGGTGAAAGACCTTCTTCCCAGAAACCGTCGAGGCGTCCTGCCGCCACATAGGCCAGATCGAGAGCCGCCGCACCCATGCGGCGGATACCGGATACTTCGGCCATGACGTTGCGCATCTGCAAGAGATAGTTGCCATGATCGCCGCGACCGAGGTGGGGAACGCCGGTACCTATGACGGAGTCAACCAGCTTGCTGCGTCCTGAAACGCGTAGCCGGCGGTCGTTGAGAAATGCCCCACCGCCACGCTCCGCTGTGTAAAGCTCGTCCATGGCTGGATTGAAAATAACGCCGGCCACAATCTGGCCCTGACGCTCAAGTGCAATCGAAACGGCAAAAATCGGAATGCCATGCAGGAAATTGGTGGTGCCGTCGAGCGGATCGACCAGCCATCTGTGTTGGCTGTCACTGCCCTCGACAACGCCTGATTCTTCCATCAGGAAGCTGTAGTCCGGACGGGCCCGGCGCAGTTCGGTGTAGACGATTTCTTCGGCTTTCTTGTCGGCCTGGCTGACATAATCGCCAGGACCTTTCAACGAGACCTGCAGGTTCTGTACTTCGCCAAAATCGCGAGCGAGCGAGCGGCCGGCTTTCATAGCAGCCTGCACCATTACATTGAGAATCGCTGAACGCGCCATTTCGGGTTATTTCTCCGTCAAAATCAAAATTAGCTTAATCGGCGCGGCGAACATAAGTCAGTTCGTTTGTATCAACGACGATACGTTCGCCCGACGAGATAAAGGGGGGCACGAGAACGCGAATGCCGTTTTCCAGAACTGCCGGTTTATAAGAAGACGCAGCTGTCTGACCCTTGACGACTGGATCGGCCTCGGTGATTGCCAGCGTTACATAGTCCGGAAGCGAAATGCCGATCGGGCGCTCGTCGTAAAGCTCCACCGTGACCATCATACCATCCTGAAGGAAGGCGGCGCGGTCACCAACAAAATCTTTTTGCAGTTCAAGCTGTTCGTAACTGTCGGTGTCCATGAAAATCAACGCTTCGCCCTGCTCATAGAGAAAGGAGAAATCCTTTTGCTCAAGGCGGACCTTCTCAACGGTCTCTGCAGAGCGGAAACGCTCATTCAGCTTCGTACCATTGATGAGGTTTTTCAGTTCCACCTGATTGTAAGCACCACCCTTGCCGGGTTTGACATGATTGGTCCTGACAGCAACCCAGAGGCCGCCATCATGTTCGATCACGTTGCCGGTGCGGATTTCATTGCCGTTGATTTTCATTTGTCTACTCGGATTTGTGTTGGATACCCGCGCCAGTCCTGCGGCGGCGGTCAAGAATGGCGCTCCAAGACCACAAATTCGTCAAATAGGCAAGAGTGGGCACGAAAACAGCCATAAGGCGTTCTTCCGAGTTTTACCCGCGAGCTCAGGCGGCCAACGCCGTTTCCGCCAATGAGACCCAGTAACTGATGCCATAAGGAATCGCATCATCATTAAAGTCATACGCTGAATTGTGCAGGCTCGCAGTATCGCCATTGCCGATAAAAACAAAGGCGCCGGGCCGTTTCTCCAACATATAAGAGAAATCCTCGGCGCCCATCACGGGCGGCATGTCCGTCGTCACTGCAGCGTTGCCAACAATCGTCTGGGCGACACTGACCGCGAACTCGGTTTCTCGCTCATGGTTGAACGTTACGGGATAACCTTGATGATATTTGACTTCTGCCTTGCCGCCAAAAACTGCCGCAGTCGATTCAGCGACTTCGGTCAAGCGTTGTTGCGCGAACGCTCGAACCTCCGGCGAAAGGGTCCTTACTGTACCGCCAAGCTTGACGACATCCGGGATGACATTGGATGCGTCGCCCCCATTGAGCTGTGTCACGGATATGACCAGTGAATTCAGAGGGTCTGTCTCACGGGACACGACCGACTGCAGGGCGAGAATGATATGGGCGGAAATCACCACGGGGTCGATCGCCGATTGGGGCTTGGCCGCGTGACCGCCCCGCCCGGTTACCGTTATCTCGAACTCGTTGGTCGCCGCCATGATCGAACCCTTGCGAGTAGCGAATTGACCAATCGGCAGGCCGGGGGCGTTATGCATGCCATAAACTTCGCTGATCCCGAAACGCTCCATCAAACCATCGTCGATCATGGCAAGCGCGCCAGCGCCGCCTTCTTCGGCAGGCTGGAAAATGACAGCGATGGTACCCTTGAAGTTGCGGGTTTCGGCAAGATACTGTGCTGCACCGAGCAGCATTGCGGTGTGACCATCATGGCCGCATGCGTGCATCTTTCCCGGTGTCTTGGACATCCAGGATTTTCCACTCGCTTCGGCTATCGGCAAAGCGTCCATGTCTGCGCGGAACCCGATCACTGGCCCATCGCCATGCCGCCCACGAATAATGCCGACCAGGCCGGTCTTGCCAATGCCAGTCTCGACGCTGTCGCAGCCAAAGTCGCGCAGTTTCTCGGCGGCAAACCGCGACGTTTCATGCACGTCATACATGAGCTCCGGATTTTCGTGCAGGTGCCGGCGCCATTCGGCGACGTGTTGCTGCATCTCGTGAGCGCGGTTGATCAACGGCATTTTTGGATTCCCATCGGCTGGTTGCAGTATCGGTACGTTCCGAAATCTATTGCGCGGATGATCAGCGCGTCAACGTCTTGGATCAAGGCCAGTTCACTGCAATTTATTTGCTTCCGTGATTGCGGCTTGGGTCTGACTATCATCAAGTCCGGCCATGAATGATTCAAGCTCGGGATCATTCAGCCCCGCACGCTTGGCCACGATGTACCATGCAGCAGCCTTGATGAAATCGCCCTCGACGCCAATGCCGTCGCGGTAAAGTTTGGCGAGACGCGCTTGCGCTGCGACATTGCCGCCCGTTGCCGCGCGCAACATCCAGCCGAAACCAGCTTTATAGTTTTTTGCTCCGCCGCGACCTGTGACGAGCCAGCTCCCCAGGTCGAGTTGAGCCGTGTCGTATCCCTTCACAGCGGCTTTCGCCAGATACTGCCGCGCCTTGGCGTCATCGCGCGGAATAGTCAGTGTACCGTTGGCGAGAATCTGGCTGAGCGCATATTCGCCATCGGGAAGACCCTTGTCTGCAGCTTTCTGGAACCAGGGATAAGCGTTTTCGACGCCTGTTGCGCCTGGGCGTTCTTGCAGCAAGATTTGACCAAAATTGAACTCTGCCGGAGCATTTCCGGCGTCTGCCGCGGCTTTCATCAATTCCTTTGCCCTCTTGGGGTCTTTCGGAGCATATTTCCCCTGGAGCAGAATTACCGCATAGCGGAATTGCGCTTCTGGTAATCCCTGATCGGCAGCTTTGCCGTACCAGTTTGCGGATTCCTGCATGTTAATAGGGACGCCAAGACCACGCGCCAGAATTTCTGCAAGCAAGACCTGGGCATTTGGATCGCCGGCCTCCGCCCGCGGCAAAGCCAGGTTGTAAGCAGTTTTGTAGAGACCACGTTGGTAGGCGCCAAAGGCGTCATCTTCCGGACCTTTGCCAAACCGCGTCGGGTTGATCGTATCGAGAGCGGGATCATTGGGTGATTTAGGCTTGGCTTGCTTCGGAGTCGTTTCGGGCGAGGGCGGCATGGCGGGTGCAGGAGTCGTCGGTTCTGACGCAGGTGTTTGAGCAGTTTGGGCAAGGCCTCCCGCGACAAAAACCGGCATGGCCATCAGTGCGGCCGCAACAGAACAGACGAGCTTTCCTGATCTTGCTCCCATAGAATTATTCCTCAAATTTAGGCGCGTGCTCGTCAAGAAGCCGGTTGGCCTCCCGGACAGCCCCTGCCGGATCTGCTCCATCAAAAACGGCCGAACCAAGAGCGATGAATTCCGCACCTGTTGCTACGGCATCGGGGATGCTGTCGAGGGTGTTGCCTGCCTGAATGATACAAGGAATTTCAACCATGGAAGCCCACCAGTCGGCAAGATCGATGTTGCGCGGGTGCGCTTCCGGCTTGTTGTCAGCGCCAATTTTGCCGAACAGAACATAGTCCGGTTGAGCTTCACCGATTTCCAGTGCGGTGTGACGATTCTTGATATTGCCGGTCCCGACGATCATTTTGGGCGAAAAGCGCGTCACATTGGCTGCAATGTCAGCTGCCGGTCCCTCGATATGCAGACCGTCTGCCTTGACCCGGCCAGCGATCTGGGTGCTGCCGACGATGATTGCTGCTACACCGGCGTTCTGGATGATCGGAACGGCAATTTCAGCGAGGGTCTGGAACAAAGCCTCATCCGCTTCATAGGCGGGCAACAATACCGAAGCAACATCTCCGCCGGAAAGCGCATCGTCAAGCAGCGTGGCAAGTTCATCCCCGCTTGCAGCCGGAGGGGCGATCAAAACGATACGGCAGCGTCGAGGTGTCGGTTCGATGTTCATGGGTTGCGACCTTACAATCGTTCTTCATAGACCGGGCAATCGTGATGGAATTCGGGCATAGAGGATGGCGGATGGTTTGAACAGACCCAAAGGTTTCGATTTGCCTTGTTGCAAATTCAACATCTTATGTACCAAATTGGAGCATATTTCCAAAAAAGCATTTTTCAATCGTAATGAGCAGAGTTAAAGGGAGAAGTACTTCCTGCCGGATTCCCCGCCATGCCCGATCTTCTGATGAACCCGTGGTTCTATGCTGCTGCTGTCCCAGCCACGATTCTGATCGGGCTTTCCAAAGGCGGGCTTGGTGGCGCTATGGGACAGGTCGGTGTCCCGCTCATGGCGCTGGTCATGCCACCGGTTCAGGCCGCCGCGATCATGCTGCCCATTCTGATCATCATGGATGTTGCAAGCCTTTGGTCGTGGCGCGGATATCGTGACATGACGACATTGAAACTGATGTTGCCCGGCGGTCTGCTTGGCGTCGGTATTGGCTGGCTCACCGCTTCCATCGTGACGGACGACATGGTGAAGCTGATCGTTGGTCTCGTTGCGATCATTTTCTTTACGCGGTACGTCTTCGCAAGCGCAACGAAGCGCGCGACCGCACAGTCCCACAACGGCGCCTCGGCCACGCTTTGGGCGACGATTGCCGGGTTCACGAGTTTTGTCGCCCATGCCGGTGGCCCGCCCTACCAGGTTTATACCCTTCCGCTGCGACAGGATCCGAAGATTTATAACGGCACCAGTGTTATTTTCTTTGCCGTTATCAATGCGATCAAGGTCATCCCCTACTTTGCTCTCGGACAATTTGACGCGACGAATTTGAAGGCTTCCGCTGTGCTCGTACCCCTTGCGCCCCTTGCGACATTCGCCGGCGCCTGGATCGTCAAACGGATGCGACCGGAGGTATTTTATCCATTCATGTACGCAATGATTTTGTTGATGGGCCTGAAGCTCACCTATGACGGAATTGCCAGCTTGTCATATTTTTGAACGAAAGTTGATCGGCGCAACCGCAACTTTTGCCCTATGTCAACATTATCAATCACAGCCTCCCAGGCGAGTCGCTTCCATCGAGGCCGGAAGCGGAATGACCGTGCATGACAGGATATTGGTGAACGCTATGACACAGAACCAGCTCAAACAGCGGGACACCCGTATCGACGTTTTCAGGGCTTTGGCTCTTCTGACGATCTTCATCAATCATATTCCGGGGACGGTCTATGAGAACCTCACTCACAAGAATTTTGGATTTTCCGACTCCGCCGAGGCGTTCGTATTGATCTCCGGTATAGCGGTCGGTCTCGCCTATGGTTCCAAGTTCGAATCGGGCAGTCGTCTTTTGACAACGCTCAAGGCCTGGCGGCGGGCTACGACCCTCTACTGCGCTCACATTCTCACGACAATCGCTACGCTGGCGATTTTCTGTGCCGCAGGCATCTACCTGAAACGCCCCGACTTCATGTCGTTCATCAACATAGGTCCGCTGATGGATCAGCCGGCAAAGGCGCTCATCGGCATTGCGACGATGGGCCATCAGATTGGCTACAACAATATCCTGTCAATGTATGGCGTACTGTTGCTGATGCTCCCAATATTCCTGATGATCGCGAGAATCAGCATTTCTGCCATGGTTGTGCTCTCAGGAATGTTGTGGCTGGTTTCCGGCGTGTACCAAATCGCCCCGCCAAACTATCCGACCGACGGTGTGTGGTTTCTCAATCCCCTGTCGTGGCAGTTCCTGTTCGTTATCGGGATAGCAGGAATCATGCATGTGCGCCGAGGCGGTACCATTGGGTTCAACAAGTATTTGTTCGGGCTTTCCGTGGCCTATATCCTGATTGCACTGGTTTGGGTGCGTTGGCCATTGTGGGGTGTCGATACGTCATTGGGCCTGCCGGCGGTTTTAACGGGCTTCGACAAAACGTTCCTGTCGTTGACCCGATTGGCCCATGTCCTGTCACTGGCCTATGTGATTGTCTCTGTGCCGGCGATCTCCAATCTGGCCCGTCGCGCCCCAGATCATCCGCTGGCCATTCTAGGCAAACATTCGCTGCCGGTTTTTGTTGCCGGTACGATCCTTGCCATGGTGGCACAGGTCGTCAAGGTCCTGAATCCAGGTGGTTTGCTTGACGACACGCTTCTGATCGCGAGCGGGATCATGGCGCAATTTGCCTTGGCCTATTACCTCGAATGGCTGCCGCGCATCGGTTGGGGCGGGCGTCCGGTGCAAAAGCCGGTCAAGCCTCAAATTGCGGTTGCCGGCAAGGTGAGGGAAGGGACAATGAAGCCGGCGACGAGAGCAGTTGCCTCGCGATAAACTCAAGTTTCTTGTTGTCGTTAACCAGTCGTTAAGCATTACAATCTATAAATTGATCATCCAGTTTTCTGGATTCTTACCAAGTGGTTTGGCCACTTTGTTTGACGCCTCCCTGTTAGACTCCTGAGAGCCGCCTCGTTTTTGCGGCTCTTTTTTTATGTTCATATCCAAAGTTTAACCCTGCCGTTAACCCTTTATTAAGGATAAACTTGCGCTGTTGTGAGGATGCAGGCAGGTTGCTGGGGACTACTGCTAGCCGACCGTTGTGATACCTCGCTTGCTGTTCCAGTAAGGGAGCACTGCTTTGGAAAAATCGCGGATCGTGGCAGCGCATTTTAGGTAACAGGGCATATGATGACCGAACAGGAATTCCACGTAGACAACACGATAAGACTTGCAGAGCGCATGGTCCGCTCGGGGAGTTTCAATCATCTCTACGATGAAGGCATGAGCCTTGTGGAAGAAGCGGCTTTTTACCTTGATGGCGAGGGTCGCGAGGAGGCCAAACGCCTGTCGCGCATAGCGGCGACGCTTTATGCGGCTGAATCAATGCGGTTGACGACACGTCTGATGCAGGTGGCATCGTGGCTGCTTTTGCAACGCGCATCGCGTAGCGGTGAGATGACACTAGAACAAGTGCTTTCAGAAAAAGCTAAGGTTCGGCTTGATACGGACTCGGCGCCTGAAACAGTTGTTGGCTGGGATGAAATTCCGCTGTCCTATTGCGATATCGTGCACCGCTCATTGCGCCTGCAGGCGCGCGTTCGCCAAATGGACGATGAGATTTACAATGATGGCGCCGGTACCGAGCAAAAGCGGGTCCTCTCAATCAATCCTGTATCCGATCAGATCAGTTTGTTGGCCACCGCGTTCGGCCATCGCTAACAACGCACAGATTTGTTTCTCTTTTGTTCACCTTTCTGCTGTCAAGATGTGTGACACGTGGATAAGGTTCGAGCATGAAAGCAGCGATTCGTATTATAGGAATTGACCCAGGTCTTCGGCGGACAGGCTGGGGTATCATCGAGACGCTGGGAAATTCACTGCGTTTTGTTGCAGCAGGCACCGTTCTTTCAGACGCCAAACTCGACCTTGCCTCCCGGCTCTGTCAACTACACGATGGACTTGCCGGTGTTATTCACGAGATGGTGCCGCATGAATCGGCCGTCGAACATACCTTCGTCAACAAGGACGCCACAGCGACGCTCAAGCTCGGTCAAGCTCGCGGGATCGCATTGCTGGTACCCGCTCTGGCCGGACTCCACGTTGCCGAGTATGCACCAAATGCAGTCAAGAAAGCTGTTATCGGTGTTGGGCACGGGGAGAAAAAACAGATTCATATGATGGTGAAAGTGCTGATGCCGAAGGCTATATTCGACACTGACGATGCCGCAGATGCACTGGCAGTTGCCATTTGCCACGCACATCATCGGCAAAGCGCAATCGGGCGTATTGCCATCGAACAGAAACTGGCGGCACTCGGATGATCGGAAAGCTCAAAGGTACTGTCGACGAAATCGGCGAGGATCATGTGATCGTCGATGTGCACGGCGTATGTTACGTCGCCTTCTGCTCGGCCCGGACACTTTCCAACATGCCAGGGCAAGGCGAGGCAGTCGTCTTGCTTATTGAAACGTATGTGCGCGAAGATTTGATACGTCTGTTCGGGTTTGGCACTGCGCTTGAGCGTGAGTGGTTCCGCTTGCTGCAAAGCGTCCAAGGTATTGGTGCGAAGGTTGCGTTGAGCGTTCTCGGAACATTGACGCCGTCTGATCTGGCCAATGCCATAGCGCTGCGCGATATCGCCATGGTCAGCCGGGCGCCGGGGGTTGGCAAGCGGGTCGCGGAACGCATCGTAACGGAATTGAAGAACAAGGCGCCAGCCTTTGCTGGTGAGGCGATGGGGACGATCGGCTTGAAGCAGGAGCTGGGCGAGGGTGTCGCTCCGGCTCCAGTTACGGACGCGGTCTCGGCTCTCACCAATCTCGGTTATTCGCGGGATCAGGCCGCCAACGCCATTGCCGCTGCGATGAAGGATGCGGGTGAGGGCGCTGACTCCACAAAGCTCATCCGGCTTGGCCTGAAGGAGCTGTCGCGCTGATGCGGTTGTTTGAACACATGGCTTGTGCGAAGACAGGCAAATGAGCGATGCGAGCCGTCTGATTTCACCGGACAAGCGTGGCGAGGATCTCGACACCTCGCTGCGCCCCCAGACGCTTGCCGATTTTGTTGGCCAGGCGGCGGCACGCGCCAATCTGAAGGTTTTCATTGAAGCAGCAAAGTCGCGTGGCGAAGCACTCGACCATGTCTTGTTCGTCGGGCCGCCTGGACTTGGCAAAACCACCTTGGCGCAGATCATGGCCAAGGAACTGGGCGTCAACTTTCGCTCAACATCGGGACCGGTTATTGCAAAGGCCGGCGATCTCGCCGCGCTTTTGACCAATCTCGAGGAGAACGATGTCCTCTTTATCGATGAAATCCACCGTCTCAATCCGGCTATCGAAGAAATTCTCTATCCGGCAATGGAAGACTACCAGCTCGATCTGATCATCGGTGAGGGACCTGCGGCCCGTTCGGTAAAAATTGATCTCGCCAAATTTACGCTGGTTGCAGCGACAACAAGGCTGGGGCTTTTGACCACGCCGTTGCGAGATCGCTTCGGTATCCCTATCCGGCTCAATTTCTATACGGTCGAAGAACTGGAACATATCGTGCGGCGCGGGGCACGGATCATGGGTATTGGCGTCACCGATGACGGAGCGCTGGAAGTCGCTCGCCGTGCACGCGGCACACCCCGTATCGCCGGGCGTCTTCTACGCCGCGTGCGGGATTTCGCTATTGTGGACGGCAAGGACAAGATCGACCGCGAAACTGCGGATTCGGCACTGTTGCGCCTTGAGGTTGATTCGCTCGGATTGGACCAGCTGGACCGGCGTTATCTTGCCATGATAGCGCACAATTTCGGCGGCGGGCCGGTTGGTATCGAAACGATTGCCGCCGGGCTTTCGGAGCCTCGTGACGCGATCGAAGACATCATCGAGCCATATCTGATCCAGCAGGGATTTATCCAGCGTACACCACGCGGACGGGTTCTGACCGCCAATGCCTGGAAACACCTCGGTCTCAACGCTCCGGCGGATATTGTCCAGCAGCAGATCAACCTTTTCCAGGAAGACAGCTGATTAAGGGGTCTTTAGCCCCAAACCCTTCAGAATAACCGGATCGAGCACTCGCTGCTTGTCATCGAGTGTAATGCCGAAAGCACCGCCCCATGACCACACCGACCAAGGGAAGCCGCGTTTGTGCGCGGCTTCGGTCATATCTTTCAAATAGGAAGCGCGCCAGTCCGACGGCATGCGAAACTTTTTTTGATACTCCCTGCGTATCATGCCGAACTCACCCAGGAAAATGCGCTCGGGGGGGATGTTGTTGTCCTTTCCCCACGCTGCCGCCTTTTCGAATGGTTCATCCAACGCGGCGAGAACTTCTTTATAGGTAGTCACCCTGCCAGCCATTTCATTGAACCCAACGAGCAGTTCCTCCCGACGCTCCTTGGGGGCTTTGGTCTCGATTGTTTTCCGAATCGCTGCAAGGCGCTCTTCAAATGCTTTTTCGCCCATCAGATCCGGCGGATAGGGCAGGCCTTCGACATAGCTCATGGAATCTCCTGTCCAGTCGGCACCCTGATGCGTCAGGACATAAGGTTCATAGGAATGAAAGGTCCAGATGACATTGTCATCGCCGATAGGAGCGGGATCAACCTTTTCCAGCCCGTAGGCACTCGACCAGCAGCCGCCAGACAAAATCAATGTATGGTTTGGCGCCGCGCTCCGGGCAGCCGCATGCAATTGCATCAACATCGCGGGCCATTTAGGGAAAAGTGTGGGGTCGCAGTCGATCACCGGCTCATTGAACGGTTCAAACGCAGTGGTTGCCGCGTCCGTTTCGGACAGCGCTCTGCCGAGCCGGCCGACCATCTTGAGGTATTGCGTGAAGAGTGTTTCGTCGGCCAAGATGTGGTTTGTATCGACCTTACGATCGTCGCTTGGAATCGAATGAAAATCGACAATCACCTTCAGTCCTGCCTTGTGCAGCATGTCGACTGTTTTGAGCGTTTCCGCAATCAGTTTTTTAACGCGGTTTTCCGACGCATCCTCCAGGAAAATTGCAGGATCGATTGGCATGCGGACGAAATCAAAGCCCGCCGTCCGAATATGTTCCAGATCGCTGATGGTGGTACCCTGTCGCCATTCGGGAAAATTGTCGAGGACAGCCGGTTCGTCCCAGCGATCGGGTTTGGGCCATGTGGTCCATAGCTCGAGATTGAGACCGCGTTCCATGGTGAAAGTTGTGGCTGACCCAGCCGTAGAACTCGCAACCAAACAGAAGAGACAGAGAAGGACGCGCAACAATGTGAAAATCAATTCTTCGCATCCTATTTCGTGGGGGCTATGGACAAAATGCCTACCAAGCCTGCAAAAAGGAAGGGCCATGGTCGAAAACAATTCTTCATCATTAATAGCGACTGGATTGGCCGGGGACCTTACGGATACCGGCCACCGTCTGCTGGCGCGCGTGTACTATGCCGATACGGATTTTTCCGGCCTTGTTTATCACGCTCGCTATCTCGAATTTCTGGAACGGGGCCGCACCGATTACCTGCGCCTTCTTGGCGTTCACCACTCAGAGCTTGTTGACGGGAAACTCGGCGAAAGCATCGTTTGGGTGGTCCGGCGCATGGAAATAGACTTCAAATCTGCGGCAAGGATCGATGATGTGTTGACGATCGAGACGCGAACAGCGGAAATATCTGGAGCAAGGGTGCGGATGGCGCAGGCCATAAAACGGGGAGACGATCTCCTTATTTCGGCGATGGTAGAGGCGGCCATGATTAACGGTGCCGGTCGGCCGCGACGATTTCCGCCGGAGTGGATCAAACTTTTTCAGCCACCTTCGAAGAAATAAGCGCTGATAATTGCCCGCTGCCCTCAAAACATAAACTCATCCTTAACCATAACAAATCATGAATAAGACGTGCAGACGACAGGTTTCACGTTAACGCCTTCGTTTTACCAAAATTAACGTAAAGAAGCCGCGTTATGGTTACTGGAAAATTCCGGTTTTAAGCGTGGCTCATCTGGATTGAGACGATTGCGCCCCCGGTCGACACGCCGGGTTTTCGGATTCGAGGATTGTAGATATGGAAAATTTAGCGGTTGCCGTTCAGACATCGGACATGTCCTTGTGGGGGCTGTTCTGGCAGGCTGGATTTGTCGTCAAGCTTGTGATGGTGGGTCTGCTCGGCGCATCGATCTGGACCTGGGCGATCATCATCGACAAGATTCTTGGGTTTGGCCGGGCAAAGCGCGCCTTCGACCGTTTTGAGCAGATATTCTGGTCAGGGCAATCCCTTGAAGAGCTCTACCGCAACCTTGGTGATAAACGCACCACGGGCATGGGCTCAATTTTCATTGCTGCGATGCGGGAATGGAAGAAATCGTTCGAAAAGGGCGCGCGTTCGCCAATCGCGCTGCAAATGCGCATCGACAAGGCGATGGATGTGGCGCTGGCCCGGGAAAGCGACTACCTCGCAGCACGACTGACGTTCCTCGCAACCATCGGCTCGGCTGGACCATTTATCGGTCTGTTCGGCACGGTCATCGGTATCATGACCTCATTCATGGGGATTGCTGGCTCCAAGTCCACCAGCCTTGCCGTAGTCGCGCCGGGTATCGCCGAGGCACTGCTGGCAACGGCTATCGGCCTGGTCGCCGCCATTCCGGCGGTTATCGCCTATAACAAGCTTTCGAGCGACGCGGGAAAACTGACGGCGCGCATGGAAGGCTTTGCCGACGAGTTCTCCGCCATACTCTCGCGGCAAATCGATGAGAAGCTGCCGCGGGCTTGAGGACGCATTCGAGAAACCGATACGTTAATTGCAGGATTTAATGCCATGGGCATGTCGATAGGTAACAACGGTTCTTCGGGTGGACGGCGGCGCCGCGGACGTTCCAGCAAGGGCGTGATGAGCGAGATCAACGTCACGCCGCTTGTCGACGTCATGCTCGTATTGCTCATAATCTTCATGGTAACGGCACCGATGATGACGGTGGGCGTTCCAATCGATATGCCGGAAACATCGGCACAGACCTTGAACAGCGAATCTGACCCGATCTACGTCACGATCAATCAGCAGGGGCAGATCTACCTGCAGGAAACCGAGATACCGCTGGAGGAGATCGTTCCAAAACTTCAGGCAATTGCCAAGACTGGCTATAACGAGCGCATTTTCGTGAAGGGTGACAAATCCGCCGACTACGGCACGATCATGAAGGTCATGGCACAGATATCGGGTTCGGGATTCAAGAATATCGGTCTCGTCAGTCTGCCGGAGGTTAACTGATCAACCATGCGGGCTAGCGTCACATCCTCCGCAATTATCCACGCTGTGGTCATCGGCTGGGGGCTCTTGTCGTTCTCCTCGCCGACGCCCATGGATATGGCGAATTCGGAGTCGATGCCGATCGATATCGTTTCAGATATAAGCCAACTGCAGAAGGGCGATAAAAAAGCACCCAAGGCCGAGAAGCCGACGCCTAAGCCCACGCAGAAGCCCCAGACGGTACCTGACGCACAAAATGTTGGTGACAGCGAAACGGATGTGGAAACCAAGCCCACTCCCGAGACCAAGCCAAAGCCGGTCGAGGCTGCCGAAGCGCCGAAGCCTTCGGAGACGCCTGTCGCCAAACCTGAACCACAGCCGGAACCGAAGCCAGTAGTCCAACCCGAGCCGAAGCCAATCCCCGTGCCTGCGACGGAAGTAAAGACTGACCCCGCTCCGAAGGAAGAGGTAAAGCCGGATCCTGTGGCTGAAGCGATCAACGAGGTCAAATCGGACCCCGCACCGAAAGAGGAAGCGAAGCCTACGCCGACACCCCCGGTAGACAAGCCTGCTGAGGAAGCGTTCAAGCTGCCCGATACAGTTGCAAAGCCTGAAGCCAAGCCGACACCGCCGGCGCAGACAGCGAAGACGCCGGATCGCAAGGAGGTTCAGGAAAAGCCAAAGCCTACGCAGACGGCGTCTACGCCTTCGAAGGATAAGGACGGCATCGCTGATCAAGTGGCAGAGCTGTTGAACAAACAGAAGCCATCAGCCGGAGGCGCCAAGCGATCAAGTGATCAGGCGTCGCTGGGCGCGAACAAGGCTACCGGAGGATCCAAGTTGAGCCAGAGCGAGATGGATGCGTTGCGAGGACTCATCGAAGGAAACTGGAACAAACCGGTTGGCGCCGAGGAGACGCCTGAAATGATGATTGTCGTCAAGTTCAGGCTCACGAAAGACGGCGAAATTGACGGCAGGCCCGAGGTTAGCGGCAGCGGTGGCGACTCCGGGTTATTGGATGCCGTAAAGAGCAGCGCCTTACGGGCGGTGATGAAATCGGCACCGTTTAACCTGCCGCAAGATAAATACGACACCTGGTCGAGCGTTGAACTGACGTTCCATCCCGGTGCTACCTGATGTCGATTATAGGCCAGCCAAAAGAGGGCCCTGAACTAATGCTAAAAATACTCCGGACTTTATGTGCAGCTTTCGCGATGGTCATAGCAACTTTGATCGTGGCGACGCTACCTGCGAAAGCCCAGCTGAAACTCGATATCACCAAGGGTGTTGTCGAGCCTATGCCAATAGCAATTACCGATTTTCTTTCCGGCGATCAATTGGGTACGAATATTTCTAATGTGATTGCTGCGGATCTGGAGCGATCCGGCCTGTTCGCACCTGTCGATAAAGGTGCGTTCATCGAGAAGATCTCGAATCCCGATGCAGCACCCCGCTTTGAGGATTGGAAGGTGATCAATGCTCAGGCCCTTGTAACGGGTCGTGTTACCAAGCAAGGCGATGGCCGTCTGAAGGCCGAATTCCGCCTTTGGGATACATTCGCCGGGCAGCAGCTTGATGGCCAACAGTTCTTTACTTCACCTGAAAGCTGGCGCCGTGTCGCCCATATTATTGCAGACGCAATCTATGAGAAGCTTACCGGTGAAAAAGGCTATTTCGACACACGCGTTGTCTTTGTCGATGAATCCGGTACCAAGGAAAAGCGCATCAAGCGCCTCGCGATCATGGATCAGGACGGCGCCAATGTGCGCTATCTTACCAATGGCAAAGACCTTGTCCTGACGCCGCGGTTTTCGCCAAGCCGTCAGGAAATCACTTACATGTCGTTCGAGGGTGGCAAGCCGCAGATCTACCTCTTGCAACTTGAAACAGGTCAGCGCGAGCTCGTCGGCAACTTCCCTGGTATGACCATTGCGCCGCGCTTTTCGCCAGACGGTCAGAAGGTCGTCATGAGCCTGTTGCAGGAAGATGGGAGTGCGAACGTTTACACGATGGATTTACGCAGCCGGACCACGACGCGTCTCACGAGCACATCAGCTATCGATACGGGCGCATCCTATTCTCCCGATGGGAGCCAGGTTGTGTTCGAGTCGGATCGCGGCGGCCGTCCGCAGATCTACAAGATGGGTGCCGACGGCTCAAACCCGCAACGCATTTCCTTCGGAGATGGTTCTTATTCGACGCCGGTATGGTCTCCCCGCGGAGATCTGATCGCCTTCACCAAACAATCTGGTGGCGAGTTTTCCATCGGCGTGATGAAGACCGATGGATCGGGAGAGCGAATTCTGACCAGCGGCTATCATGACGAGGGCCCGACCTGGGCTCCGAACGGCCGTGTGCTGATGTTCTTCCGCCTGCCGCCCGGTTCCAACAGCCCCAAGCTGTCGACCGTCGATCTGACTGGTCGAAATCTGCGCCAGATTCAAACGCCAAACCTCGCGTCGGATCCTGCCTGGTCGCCGCTGCTTGAATGAATCGGTGGATAAACCAATAACAACTGACAATCGCGTCCGTGTTTCAAGACATTGCCGCGAATGTCGTCTTTCCGCCTCAATTTGTGCCTCTAGGGTGCAGAACACATTCTGAAATTCGCTGTTAATCCTGGTGTTAAGAGTGGATTAACCCTGTTTCTGAACCGGGCCTTAACCTCGATATGGTTACTGCTTGTTCACCGAAACAATTCAATTCTTAAGGAGTCCAGGCTATGCGCCGCTTCGAAATGATCGCCCGCAGTCCAGTTTTCGTTGCACTCTTCCTGTCTCTCGCCATTGCGGGTTGTGCTTCGAAGAAAAACATGCCCAACAGTGCCGGTGATCTCGGTCTTGCTGGCAGCGCAAAACCTGGTTCTACTCAAGATTTCACAGTCAATGTTGGCGATCGTATCTTCTTCGACGTTGACTCTTCCGTCATTCGCGCTGATGCACAGCAGACTTTGGCTAAGCAGGCACAGTGGCTCCAGCGCTATCCAAACTATGCGATCACGGTCGAAGGCCATGCGGACGAGCGCGGCACGCGTGAATACAATCTGGCTCTTGGCCAACGGCGTGCGGCAGCGACGCGCAACTACCTTGCATCGCAGGGTGTACCCGCGGCGCGCATCAAGACACTTTCTTACGGTAATGAGCGTCCGGTCGCCGTTTGCGACAGTGAATCGTGCTGGTCGCAGAATCGGCGCGCCATCACAGTTCTTGGCGGCGCTGGTAGCTAAGAGTCCGTTGGCTCCATCAGGGAAAAGCGGCTTTCGGGCCGCTTTTTTTGTTTGGTCTCCGGTCAAAACAAAATTTGGCCGAAGTCACGTTGCTCGTGTTAGATAAGCTGCCGCAAATCCCAGCGGTGTTTCTATTTCCCACATCAGGGCGGTAAAAGGAATGAATAAACGACTGAAGAGAATGGTGCTGGCAATGACGGTGCTGCCATTTCTGGCGACCGGCGTGGGCCATGCTTCAAGCGTTGAGGATGGTTTCCCCTCGCTGACGCCAAAGGCAGCCATTATGACAAACGACGCGCCGCCCGTGCTGATGGCGCAGGCAGGCGATCCGCGTGTGAGCCAGCTGGAGGAGCAGATCAGGCAGCTTACCGGCAAGATCGAGGAACTGAACTTCCAGATTCTGCAAATGCAGGAACAAATGCGGAAGGTACAGGAGGACAATGAATTCCGGTTCCAGGAACTGGAAAAGGGCAAGCGCTCAGATGCTGGGGGCAAAAGCGACCGCAGCGTTGCCTCTGTAACGCCCTCGCGGAAAACCGGGGAGGCGTCAACCGATGCCTCCACCAACTCAACGGCGTCCACAATAAACTCGTTGCCAGATACCACTGATTCCGCTGCTATTGACCCACAAACCGATGCTTCCGGCTCACCACAGCTTGGCGAGCCGCCACGTCCGCTTGGACAAATCGAGTTTGATGCCAATGGCAACGTAATTGGTGGTTCCAGAAATGATACCGCGGCTGGTCAGTCTTCAGATAACACCACTGTAGCAGCGCTACCGGACACCGATGATCCAAAGGTGCTCTATAGCCAAGCCTATCAGTTGTTCCTGTCTGGAGACTACAAAAGCGCTGAAGCGGCGTTTCGCAGCCACGTGGATCGTTTCCCGAAAGATCCGGCGGATCCTGATGCGCGATATTGGCTCGGTGAATCGCTTTACAGCCAAGGGCGTTTCCAGGAGGCCGCCTCAGTCTTCCTCGATAATCACAAGCAATTTCCTGACGCCAAGAAAAGCCCAGAAAACCTTCTGAAGCTCGGCATGACTCTAGCAAAAATGCAGGATCATGAGGTTGCCTGTGCGACGTTTGCCTCGGTCAATTCTCGCTATCCAAATATTTCTGCAGCGATCAAAGAGCGCGTGAAGAATGAACGTGCCGCCAACAAATGCTGACCAGGATATTGATCCTGCCAGCGTTTTCGATGCGATTGATTTCAGGGAGCTGAGATCTGTCATAGTTGCTGTGTCGGGTGGAAGTGACTCCTTGGCCTTGTTGTACCTTCTGATCAGCTATCGCGCGGCACAAAGCACCTTTCCAAAAATCATTGCCGTTACGATTGACCATGGACTTCGACCTGAATCTGTTGATGAAGCGCATTTTGTCGCAGGACTCTGCAAAACAGCAGGAATTGAACACCGGATCTTGAACTGGGACGGACCCAAACCGGATACGGGCCTGTCCGCCAAGGCGCGCGATGTCCGCTATAAACTCCTGTGTCGCGCAGCACGCGATGCAGGTACCGACGTGATTCTTGCAGGCCATACGCTTGACGATCAGATCGAGACCTTTGTCATGCGCTCAGCACGAACGGGCGAAGGAGGGAGCGAACGGGGATTGGCCGGTATGGCATTGGCGACCTTACTTGATCGCGAGGTTTGGCTCATGCGACCTTTGCTCAATGTCTCACGGGAAGAGTTGCGCGATTATCTCCGCGCCAGAGGAATTGCCTGGCGAGAGGACCCTTCAAATGACAACCCAAAATACGAGCGCGTTCGAATTCGCAAGGCGCTGTGGCTCGTGGATTCCCGGGAAATGGTCTGCGAGATCGTTGAGAAAGCAAGCAAAAGACGCGCGCTGAACGATAAGGTTGTGGAGTTTCTACCGGATTGTGTGACTATTTACCATGGAATCCGCGCGGAAGTCAGTCGCTCAGACTTGGCCTTGTACGAGCAGCACGTACAGCAACTTATCGTTGGCATCCTGATGGCAACGATGGGCGGGCAATCATATCTCCCACCAGTAGAAAATTGTGACAGGGCCCTGGAGCGTATTCATTCGAAACTTTCGTTCGGACGCATCACAATGAACCGTTGTGTTCTTCAACTCAGCAAGAATAAAGCTGTCATCTATCGTGAAATGCGCTCTTTGCCGGACATTACTGTTGAACCGGGCGGGATTGCCATCTGGGATGGTCGCTACCGGATCGGCAATCATACCAACAGATCAATCAAGATCAGAGCGACTGGTATATTGGGGTTGGAATTTTTGGGTGATACCCACCCAGCCAATTTTCACCGGCCATCGACTTTGTCGAGCCCTGCCGTATTTCTCGACGGCGACATTGTCGACGTTCCGGCTTTCGGTAATCACGCGAAATTGGCTGAAGGAATTTCTTTGACGCGGCACCTTGCCCTGTTCGACCATATTCTTTCGGGCTATGATGAAATGCTTGCTCAATCCGTTGCAGAAACCTTTCAACTACAGGGGTACAAGCGGTCTCCTGTAAACCAGATTAATAAGAATTGACGTGAGTTTGAACGCCAGCCTTGGCAATGGCATGCTTCGAACCTATGTTACGTATAAATTCCGCGTCCTTGCGGTTATGTTTTGATGGGACCCGATATGAATCCTAACTACAGGAACTTCGCGCTGTGGGCGATTATCGCCTTGCTTCTAATTGCGTTGTTCAACCTTTTCCAAAGTCCAAGCTCTCGTTCGGCGTCGAGCGATGTACCTTACTCGCAGTTCATCAATGACGTGAACAGCGGCCGAGTTAAATCGGTGACGATCGCGGGCAACCGTATCACGGGTACCTATTCCGACAATGGCGCAAGCTTCCAGACATATTCGCCCGGGGACGCTGGTCTTGTCGGCCGCCTCGAAAGCAAGAGTGTTCAGATTGCCGCGCGGCCTGAATCCGATGGTTCGACATCGCTCGTTGGCATGCTGATTTCCTGGCTGCCGATGATCCTCATTCTTGGCGTATGGATATTCTTCATGCGCCAGATGCAAGGGGGGTCACGCGGCGCTATGGGCTTTGGCAAGTCCAAAGCCAAGCTTCTCACAGAGGCACATGGACGTGTGACGTTCCAGGACGTCGCTGGCGTTGATGAAGCCAAGGAAGATCTTGAGGAAATCGTCGAGTTCCTGCGCGACGCACAGAAATTCCAGCGGCTCGGCGGACGTATCCCACGCGGAGTGCTGTTGGTTGGCCCTCCCGGTACCGGTAAGACGCTGCTCGCTCGTGCTATCGCTGGCGAAGCAAATGTGCCTTTTTTCACCATCTCCGGTTCGGACTTCGTCGAAATGTTCGTTGGCGTCGGTGCATCGCGTGTTCGCGACATGTTCGAACAGGCGAAGAAGAATGCACCATGCATCATCTTCATCGATGAAATCGACGCGGTTGGCCGTCATCGTGGCGCTGGCCTTGGCGGTGGCAATGACGAACGCGAACAGACCCTCAACCAGCTGCTGGTGGAGATGGATGGTTTTGAAGCCAACGAGGGCGTGATCCTCATTGCTGCCACCAACCGGCCTGACGTGCTTGATCCTGCGCTACTGCGTCCGGGCCGCTTCGACCGTCAGGTCGTCGTACCAAACCCGGATGTTACAGGTCGCGAAAAAATCCTAAAGGTGCATGCACGCAATGTACCCTTGGCACCAAATGTGGATCTGAAGGTTCTGGCTCGTGGTACCCCCGGATTTTCCGGCGCCGACCTTATGAATCTTGTCAACGAGGCTGCCTTGATGGCGGCGCGCCGAAACAAGCGCCTTGTCACCATGCTCGAATTTGAAGACGCCAAAGACAAGATCATGATGGGTGCAGAGCGTCGCTCGACCGCCATGACCCAGGCGGAAAAGGAACTGACTGCCTATCATGAAGCGGGCCACGCCATTGTCGCGCTCAATGTCGAGGTGGCCGACCCGTTGCACAAGGCGACCATCATCCCGCGCGGCCGTGCCCTCGGCATGGTCATGCAATTGCCTGAAGGTGATCGCTACTCGATGAGCTACAAGTGGATGATTTCCCGGCTGGCCATCATGATGGGTGGCCGCATTGCCGAAGAGCTGAAGTTCGGTAAGGAAAACATAACTTCGGGTGCATCCTCCGACATCGAGCAGGCGACCAAGCTTGCACGCGCCATGGTTACGCGCTGGGGCTTCTCGGACAAGCTTGGCCAAGTTGCCTATGGCGAGAACCAGGAGGAAGTCTTCCTCGGGCACTCCGTTGCACGCACACAGAATGTTTCGGAAGAGACGGCACAATTGATCGATGCAGAAGTGCGCAAACTGATCGACGATGCCTATACCCATGCCCGCACAATCCTGACCAAGAAGAAGAAGGAATGGATCGCCATCGCAGAAGGGCTGCTTGAATACGAGACGCTTACTGGCGAAGAGATCAAGGCGTTGATGGCTGGCAAAAAGCCTGCTCGTGATCTCGGCGATGACACACCGCCGTCACGTGGCTCGGCTGTCCCGAAGGCGGGTGCCAAGAAACCGCGCAAGGGCGATGAACCGGACAAGGGCTTAGAGCCTCAGCCACAGTCCTGAATGGGGTATCCAACTTATACAAACGGCCGGTGAAAACCGGCCGTTTGTACGAATTGTTCATTCATTTGCGTCAAGTATAATCCCCACACAAATTGTGAGATGCGAAATCGATGGTCTTCTGCAATAAGCGGAGATCGAGCACGAGCAAACGAGGGCTACTCTTGGCCATACGATAGAGCCAGAGTCCCCAAGCGTTGGATAATAAAAATGGTTCGCAAATATTTTGGGACAGATGGTATTCGCGGGCAGGCAAACGCCTATCCGATGACGCCCGATATCGCAATGAAGGTGGGTATGGCTGTAGGCCTTGCGTTCAAGCGCGGCCAACATCGCAACCGCGTCGTGATCGGAAAGGACACACGGCTTTCCGGCTATATGATCGAGACGGCTCTTGTGGCCGGGTTTACCTCGACAGGCATGGATGTATTTCTTCTCGGCCCGATTCCGACGCCGGCTGTCGCCATGCTCTGCAGGTCGTTGCGCGCCGACATTGGCGTCATGATTTCGGCGTCGCACAATCCTTACCATGATAATGGCATCAAGCTGTTTGGCCCGGATGGTTTCAAACTCTCCGATGAGATTGAGCTCGAAATTGAGCGATTGATGGAAGAGAATTTGACAGATCGACTGTCCAGTTTCGATGCGCTTGGTCGGGCGAAGCGTGTTGACGGCGATATCTATCGCTATATCGAATTCGCCAAGCGGACGATGCCAAAGAATATCTCACTGGCCGGGTTGCGGATTGTTGTCGATTGCGCCAACGGAGCGGCATACAAGGTTGCACCTGCAGCATTGTGGGAGCTTGGCGCCGACGTCGTTACGATCAATAACGAGCCCAATGGTACGAACATCAACGAGGATTGCGGCTCAACTCATCCGTTAGGCTTGATTAAGAAGGTGCATGAAGTCAGAGCCGATATCGGCATTGCGCTTGATGGCGACGCCGACCGCGTGCTGATAGTGGATGAGAACGGCGCCATCATCGACGGCGACCAGCTCATGGCTGTCATCGCCCAATCCTGGCAAGAGTCAAACCGCCTGGTCGGTGGCGGCGTCGTTGCGACAATCATGTCCAATCTCGGCTTTGAGCGCTTCTTGGTCGATCGTGGTTTGACGCTGGCACGCACGCAGGTAGGTGATCGATATGTAGTCGAGCATATGCGCAGCCATGGTTTCAATATTGGCGGCGAGCAGTCCGGCCATATCGTGCTGTCCGATTTTTCCACAACTGGCGATGGCCTGGTATCGGCCCTGCAGATTCTTGCGGTGGTCCAAGAACAGAACAGGCCGGTGAGCGAAGTTTGCCGCAAGTTTGATCCCGTGCCGCAGTTGTTGAAAAACGTTCGTACGACTGGCACGAAGCCGCTGGAGAACAAAAAGGTAAAGAGCGCCATCGATGAGGCTCGCGATCGTCTGGGTAAGGCCGGTCGTCTCGTAATCCGGCCATCTGGAACTGAACCCCTGATACGCGTTATGGCAGAAGGCGACGACCGCAAACTTGTAGAGACCGTCGTCAACGACATCATTTCGGTAATTTCTTCGGCCGCCTAGAACAATATTATTACATATAAATACAAAATGGGTCCGCTGGGCCCATTTTGTATTTATACAGCAAGCAGTGTTGTTTCCGATTCATTAACGTTAATGGATATGGTGAAGAAACACGGTTAAGCGAGATTTAACTTTTCCCCCTCATATTGGTTTCTAACACCTTAGTAGCATTCGCTGCACTTCAATCATTGGGCTTCGTGAGGGAAACGAAAATGAGCACTTTCACCAAACATGCTGCTATGAGCGCAGCACTTCTGTGCCTGGGTGCTGTCCCGGCATATTCGGCCGACATACAGGATCCGCAGGTAGTGGAAGTCCAGCAGTTTGGCGGATGGTATTTGCGCGGCGACATCGGCATGAGCAACCAGCAATTCGATGGATTGGATTATGTGGGCTTCGCGGATCCTGCTGTTCACGGCTGGCACGATGAGGGAGATTTCGACGCCGGCATAACCGGTCAGATAGGTGTTGGATATCAGTTTAACGATTGGTTTCGCGCAGATGTCACGGGCCAGTATCGTGGTAAGACCGAATTTAGCGCCTTGGACTTTTATGACACGGATGGCATTCCGGACAATGGCGATGAGGCAACGAACGAATACCACGCGAAGAAGTCAGAATGGTTGTTTTTGGCCAACGCCTATACCGATCTTGGTACTTACGCCGGCCTCACGCCTTACGTCGGTGCAGGTATTGGTGCATCGCGAAATACAATATCGAATTTTACCGATAACAACGCAATTACAGGGGGCGGCGGGTTTGCAGGTTCGGACTCCCAGTGGGAATTTGCATGGGCGCTGCACGCCGGTGTGGGCATCAAGGCGACTGACCGCATGACAATTGATCTCGGTTACAGCTACTTGGATCTTGGAGACGGACAGACAGCTAATGCATCCAACTTCATCCCCTCGCAAACGCGGCCTAACCCGGAACCGTTCAAATTCAAGGACATTACGTCGCATGACTTCAAGGTTGGCGTGCGCTACGCATTCTGATTGATTTTCCAATGGAAATTCGAGCGGCAGGAGGTTTCTCCTGCCGTCGTCGTCTTTAGTGCCTACCCTATGCTCCGCACAATTTTGATGTCGCGCACGAACATATTTCTTGACTGCCAACGACATTTCTCCTAGTTCCCGGAGTGGGCCACCTCTCCCCAACGAGAGGCGAGCTATCTGTAAGGATAGGAGAAAACATGACGACGCTATCAAAGCCGGCGCAGCGCCCGGCTAAACCTAATTTTTCATCGGGTCCTTGTGCAAAACGTCCCGGATGGTCGCTCGACGCGCTTTCCGGCGCCTCGCTTGGTCGCTCCCATCGCGCCAGGGTCGGCAAGACCAAGCTGAAACAGACGATCGATCTCACTCGCGAAATTCTAGAGGTTCCCGCCGATTATCGCATCGGTATCGTGCCGGCCTCCGATACTGGCGCTGTCGAAATGGCACTCTGGTCGCTGCTCGGCGAGCGCGGCGTCGATATGGTCGCGTGGGAGAGCTTCGGCTCCGGCTGGGTAACGGATGTTATCAAGCAGCTTAAACTTGGCGACGCCCGCACCATTGAAGCAGGATACGGCGAGCTACCTGACCTTTCCAAGGTCGATTTCGACCGGGACGTTGTCTTCACATGGAACGGCACGACTTCCGGCGTCCGGGTACCGAATGGCGATTTCATCCCCGCTGACCGTAAAGGACTTACCATCTGCGATGCGACGTCCGCGGCTTTTGCGCAGCGACTCGATTTTGATAAACTCGACGTTGTAACCTTCTCCTGGCAAAAAGTGCTGGGTGGCGAAGGTGCGCATGGCATGTTGATCCTTAGCCCCCGCGCGGTTGAACGGCTGCTCACTTACAAGCCCGCGTGGCCTTTGCCTAAGATCTTCCGGCTCACCTCGGGTGGCAAGCTTATCGAAGGCATCTTCGCTGGCGAGACAATCAATACGCCCTCGATGCTATGCGTTGAAGATTACCTCGATGCATTGGCCTGGGCGAAGTCCATCGGGGGGCTTGATGGACTAGTTGGCCGTGCAGACCAAAATTTTGCTGTTCTAGATGCTTTTGTCGAGCGGACGCCATGGATTGCCAATCTCGCGAGGGTCCCGGCAACGCGATCCAACACCTCTGTCTGCCTGACGATCGTCGACCCGGATATTATCGCTCTTGATGCAGAAGCCCAGGCAAATTTCGCCAAGAACCTTGTGGCGGTGCTGGAGAAAGAGGGCGTCGCCTATGACATTGGCGCCTATCGCGATGCGCCGTCGGGCCTACGCATCTGGGCGGGTGCCACTGTCGAGGCAGCTGACATTGAAGCTTTGACGCTTTGGCTCGACTGGGCCTTCCAGTCGCAAAAAGCCGCTCTGAAACAGGCGGCCTGAATTCGGGTCAACGGCTGCAGCACAGCGGCCGCTGTCAATCGCATCATTCCGATTCAACGCTACTCATTGAAAGATGGAGGCCATGATGGCACCACGTGTACTCGTATCCGATAAACTCTCTCCCACAGCGGTCCAAATCTTCAAGGACCGCGGTGTCGATGTCGATTATCTTCCCGACCTTGGTCCGGATAAGGAAAAACTACTCGAAGTGATCGGCCAATATGATGGGCTGGCTATTCGCTCTGCAACCAAGGTCACGGAGAAGCTGATTGCTGCCGCAACGAATCTGAAGGTTGTCGGGCGGGCAGGCATTGGGGTTGACAATGTCGATATTCCAGCCGCTTCACGACGTGGCATTATCGTAATGAACACACCGTTCGGTAACTCGATAACGACGGCCGAGCATGCTGTTGCCTTGATGTTTGCAGTCGCGCGCGAATTGCCCGAGGCCGACGCGTCCACACGCGCAGGCAAATGGGAGAAGAACCGCTTTATGGGTATCGAGATTACGGGAAAGACGCTTGGGATCGTCGGCTGTGGTAATATCGGGTCCATCGTCGCCACACGTGGTGTCGGCCTCAAAATGCATGTGATTGCCTTCGATCCCTTCCTTTCGGAAGGCCGTGCTGAAGAGCTGGGCGTTGAGAAAGTCGAACTCGATGAGCTGCTGGCGCGCGCTGATTTCATAACCTTGCATACGCCGATGACCGACAAAACACGGGGCATCATCAATGCAGAAAATATCGCAAAGATGAAGGATGGCGTGCGTATCATCAATTGCGCCCGCGGCGGCCTGATCATCGAAAAGGACCTCATTGCCGCATTGAAGTCCGGCAAGGTGGCCGGCGCTGGCATTGATGTATTTGAGGTGGAACCTGCTACCGAGAACGAATTGTTCCATCTTCCCAACGTTGTCTGCACGCCGCATCTTGGTGCTTCTACCAGCGAAGCACAGGAAAATGTCGCGCTGCAGGTGGCCGAGCAGATGTCGGACTATCTGATCAAGGGTGCTGTCTCGAACGCGATCAATATGCCATCCATCACCGCAGAAGAGGCGCCGCGATTGAGGCCATTCGTCAAGCTGGCAGAGGTGCTCGGAGCATTCGTTG
The DNA here is from genome assembly GCF_014192095.1 of Phyllobacterium trifolii. Classification (GTDB taxonomy): domain Bacteria; phylum Pseudomonadota; class Alphaproteobacteria; order Rhizobiales; family Rhizobiaceae; genus Phyllobacterium; species Phyllobacterium trifolii. Next base: position 25,676 of record NZ_JACHXN010000012.1, on the reverse strand, counting down.
GCCAGGTCACGGAAGATCCCATCCAGGAAGTGGAGGTTCTGTTCGATGGCTCCACGGCTGCAATGAATACGCGTGCGCTGGTAAGCGCTGCTCTGGCCGGCCTTATCCGTCCTCAGGTGGCCGATGTGAACATGGTCTCGGCGCCGGTCATGGTGAAAGAGCGTGGTATCGTTCTTTCCGAGATAAGGCGCGATAAATCCGGCGTATTTGATGGTTATATAAAGCTCACCGTGAAGACTGCATCGTTGACGCGGTCAATTGCCGGCACCTGTTTCTCGGATGGCAAGCCACGTTTCATCCAGATCAAGGGCATCAATCTCGACGCCGAAGTTGGTCAGCATATGCTCTACACAACCAATAATGATACGCCGGGAATGATTGGCTTGCTCGGTACTATCTGCGGCAACAACAATGTCAATATCGCGAACTTCTCGCTTGGTCGGGACAATCCCGGTGGAAACGCAATTGCCATGCTCTATCTTGACGAACGGATTCCGGACCATGTTTTGGAGGAATTGCGCGTTAACAAGGCGATCGTTTCCGCAAAACCGTTGGAATTCGACATCGGTTGATCATACGGACGCCCGGCTATGAAGTCCGTCGAAAATGTACCGCGCTGGCGTTTGATGGAAGCAAGCGATCTTGCTTCTGTTAGTGCGGTTGCGGCTGAGGTTCATCCCGATTTTCCGGAAGATGACGCGGTTTTTTTCAATCGTTTTTCATTGCACTGGCAAGGTGCATATGTTTTTGAGAACGGGTCAACCACTCTTGGTTACGCGATCACTCACCCGTGGAAAAGCTTTGACATTCCACCTCTGAATACAGTTCTCGGGGCTTTGCCCGATTGGCCAGATAATTATTATATCCACGACATAGCGTTGGTGAATGCGGCGCGTGGCAGTGGCGCTGCAAGTGAAATCGTACAAACGGTGATAGACCACGCCAGACAGCTCGGCTGCCAAACGATCTCGCTCGTTGCAGTCAATGGATCATCGATTTTCTGGCATAGACACGGATTTGAGACGGTTGATCGACCGCAACTAGTTGAAAAGCTTGCAACCTATTCTGATGACGCCTGTTTCATGCTGCGCCAGCTTCGCTAGTACCGGCATGCTTGCGTCCGCTGAGTTCGGCTATCCAGATTCCGCCCAGCACAAGGACCAAGGCTATAGCGTGATAGATTTGGAAGTCCTCACCCAGCAATGCAACTGCCAGCAATGTTCCAAAAATTGGAACGGCATTGATGAATAAGCCCGCGCGGTTCGCACCGATATATTCGACGCCTTTGATGAAGAGTACCTGTGCCGCGAGCGAAGGAAAGACGGCGGTATAAAGGACAACCATTGTTCCTGTTGGGTCGGGCGGGGTCATTGTCCCATTCTGCCATTCCCAGATCGTGAACGGAATGGCCGTAACAAAAGCAAAAAAGGTCATCGCGGTCATGAGGCTTTGCCAATTGATGCTTGGTCTAAAGCGTAGCGCGACGGTGTAGCCACTATAGAGAAGTACCGCGAGAAGCATCAGCGCGTCGCCAAAATTGACGTCGAGGCTAGCCAAACGTGCAAAACTTCCATGGCCAGCTGTCAAGGCGACTCCGACAAGCGAGAGGCTAAACCCAAAAATCTGTCCTGGTTGTACACGTGTGCCAAACAACATTAAATTTGCTACGAAAATTACCATCGGTATGCCTGCTTGCTCGATCGTGACATTGATTGCCGAGGTGTAATTTAGTGCGCTGTAGAGGGCCATGTTGAAGAATGTGAAGCCGAAAGCGCCTAGTGCGGCCAGCATAGGTAGATTTGGTCGCAACTGTTCCCAGTCTCGCCGAACCTGCTTCAAACTGAAAACGCTAATAAAAAGGAAGGCAAGCAGCCAACGCAACAGCGTCAGAAGCATTGGAGAAATATGACCAACAGCGAATTTGCCCGCAACAGCATTGCCGCCCCATAATAGGGCGGTCGTCAACAGAAAAACGTAAGCGGTGCGGTTCATAGCTCTGTCGCCTACAATTGATCATCCCGCATGAATCACGGAGACGACAGTTCAATCGCGCGATAAAGCCAAATTGGTCGGTTGGCAATCGAAAGAATTGTCGCGCTTTTATGAACCAGCCTGTATAGAAGCACCGCATTTAGCGCATAACCTCAAACGAGAATCGGTTTTTCGAAGGATTGTGCGCTATTAAGGTGTTGTTGCTGCATCCGAGAGGTAGTCGAGCATAAGCACTACGAGATTGTGACTTGAGGAGTTTTGGATGGCAAATGTTGTTGTGATCGGTTCCCAGTGGGGTGATGAGGGCAAGGGTAAGATTGTCGATTGGCTTTCAGAACGTGCTGATGTCATTGTTCGCTTTCAGGGCGGTCACAATGCAGGTCACACGCTGGTGGTTGATGGCGTTACCTACAAATTGTCTCTTTTGCCATCGGGCGTCGTGCGCCAGGGCAAGCTTTCAATTATCGGCAATGGCGTTGTATTCGATCCACACGCATTCATTGCTGAAAAGAAGAAACTCGAAGCGCAGGGCGTTGTTATTACGCCCGAAACGCTGAAGATTGCCGAAAACACGACGCTAATCCTTTCAATTCACGGCGAGCTCGATCGCAGACGCGAAGCTTCCAATTCGGGTACGAAGATCGGAACGACAGGCCGCGGCATCGGACCGGCCTATGAAGACAAGGTGGGCCGCCGCGCAATCCACGTCCTCGATCTTGCCGATCCGGACACGCTGCCTGCCAAGATCGAACGTTTGCTTGCGCATCACAATCCCCTAAGACGCGGTCTTGGCATAGAGGAAGTCGACGGCGCAAGATTGCTTGCTGAACTCAATGAAGCTGCACCACATATCTTGCCATTTATGGATAGGGTTTGGTATGTGCTCGACCAGAAGAAACGAGCCGGTGAACGCATCCTCTTTGAAGGCGCGCAGGGGACCCTCCTTGATATCGATCACGGCACCTACCCATTCGTGACCTCATCGAACACGGTTGCTGGACAGGCGTCAGCCGGGTCCGGGATTGGCCCAGGATCACTGCACTATGTTCTTGGTATTACCAAGGCTTATACGACGCGCGTTGGAGAGGGTCCTTTCCCGACGGAACAACAAAATGAAGTCGGACAATTTCTCGGCGAACGCGGCCATGAATTTGGGACCGTTACGGGGCGCAAGCGCCGCTGCGGTTGGTTCGATGCTGTTCTGGTCCGCCAAGCGGTTGCCAATAACGGTATCAGCGGTATCGCTTTGACCAAGCTTGACGTGTTGGATGGGCTCGATGAGATCAAGGTCTGTACCGGGTATGAGCTCGATGGTGAAGTCATTGACTATCTCCCGGCGGGTCAAGGCCAGCAGGCGAGGGTGACGCCGATCTACGAGACTCTGGAAGGTTGGAAAGGGACCACGGCCGGTGCCCGCAGCTGGAGCGAACTTCCGGCGCAGGCGATCAAGTACGTGCGTTATGTAGAAGAGTTGATCGGTGCGCCGATCGCGCTTCTGTCCACCAGCCCTGAACGCGACGATACGATACTTGTTACTGACCCGTTTCATGATTAGAGTCAGGAGCACGTCCTGGAGATAATCTCACAACAAAACCATGGGTTTGGGTGAATGGCAGATTTCGTTGCGGTATTGAGAAAGACAATTGACGGGCTGGCAGACCCAACGCCAGCGCTACGGCAGCGTGTATATGCGAAAGCTCGTGCAACGATTGAGCAGAAGCTTGTAACGCTGAATGCTCCAGAGGCCGTGACCACACGTCAGACAAAGGCGCTTGAAGACGCCATTGCCGAGGTCGAGTCCGATTTTGCGCCTGCAGTTGAGGATATCATACCCGAGCCCGCGCCGGTTTCGTCGCCTCCACCCATTCCAACACCAGTATCAGTACCGGCATCGGCAACTTTGGCGCCCGCTGCTTCTACTAAATCTGCTGCGCCCTCCTTTACCAAAGTCGAAACTCAGCCGGATGCACTGGAAGACTTTCTGTCAAGCCACGATGCGGGCGGATCAACACGTGGCGAGAAAGACAATCAAGACGACTTTCCTGTAACCAGATCTTCTGTAGATTCAGGACGCGGTCCTGAGGAACAGGATGATGATCTGCGCATCGCTACCGAGGATCGCTCTTCGGGCGATTATGGTGTCTATACGCGCGGTCCCCTTAAACGACCGGCGCAACGACGTTCGCTGGTGCCTCTGCTTAGTATAGCAGCGTTGCTACTGATTATAGCTGGCGCCGGTTATGCGGGCTGGAACTATCGCGACCGAATTGCTCAAGAGGCGACTGCCTTAAAAACCTACCTGGCCAATCTGACCAACAGGGATACGACGCCGGCCAAGACCGCGACGAACGAGCCAGCCACTCCAGCATCGCCGGCCAAGCCGGCTCAGCCCACGCCTGGTCCGTCATCCAAGCCCGAGACCGGTGAGCCAAAGCCTGAACCAAAGCTTACTCAACGTCTCCTTCCGGACGGCCAAGAGATTAATCCTGGCCCTGCGAATGACACTCCTTCATTGGGAGAGGGCACTTCCGTAGCCGCGTCGACGCCGGATCAGCCGGCACAGCCACCTCAGGCGCAAGGTCAGCAGCAAGCCGCTGGCCAATCACAGCCACCTGCCGCTCTGCCTATCGGCCAGAAAGCCTTCTTCTATGAAGAGCGCTCCGGGCAGGATGCAGGGACTGCCGATGCAGGCGGTGTAGTTTGGTCCGTTGTTCAAGAATCTCCTGGCAATGATCTTCCGCCGGAGCCTGCCATCAAGGCTGACGTCACGATTCCCGACCGGGGTATTAATCTGCGCATGATCATACGGCGCAATGGTGATAAGTCCCTTCCCGCCAGCCATCTGGTCGAGATGATCTTTACCGTGCCGGAAGGCTTTCCAGGCGGATCGATCGATAATGTCTCGCGCATGACCTTCAAGGACACCGAACAAGCTCCGGGAAGCCCGCTTGTCGCTATTCCGGCCAAGATCGCCGATAATTTTTTCATCATTGCCATGAACGACGCAAAGACAGCTGTCGACACCAACATGTCACTGATACGGCGCCAATCTTGGCTCGACATACCCATCGCTTATAAGACGGGTAGGCGGGCCCTGATTACACTTGAGAAGGGTTTACCTGGTGAGAAAGCGTTTGATGAGGTTTTAAAGTCCTGGGCCGCGAAGGCAGGAGGCTGAGCAGACACAAAAAAGGCCGCATCAGCGGCCTTTTTCAATCCATCAAACCGGTTCAGCGCGCGTCAGAACCCGTCGAGACCAGTGCCTTTTGCTGTCTGACAGCTGCTGCTTTAACGGCGTCCTGAACTTTTTCAAATGCGCGAACTTCGATCTGGCGAACACGTTCGCGGCTGATGCCGAACTCCGTTGAAAGATCCTCCAGGGTTACAGGATCATCGGCAAGGCGCCGTGCCTGAAAGATGCGACGTTCGCGGTCATTGAGTGACGACATCGCCCCCGTGAGCATCTCACGGCGATTTTCTAGCTCGTCCTGCTCGATCAGCATCGTTTCAGCGCTATCATGGTCATCGACAAGCCAATCCTGCCAATCACCACCGGCTTCACCATCGGAAGAACGAATTGGCGCATTCAACGACGCGTCGCCAGACAAGCGGCGGTTCATCGAAACCACCTCTTCTTCAGAAACACTGAGACGTGTGGCAATCTCCTTGACCTGTTCAGGATTGAGATCGCCATCGTCGAGTGCTTGAATCTTGCTCTTCACCTTACGAAGGTTAAAGAAAAGACGCTTCTGGTTTGCGGTCGTGCCCATTTTGACCAGGCTCCACGAACGCAAGACATATTCCTGGATCGAAGCCTTGATCCACCACATTGCATATGTGGCTAGACGGAAGCCGCGTTCCGGTTCGAAGCGTTTTACAGCCTGCATCAGACCTACGTTTCCTTCGGATATAACTTCGCCGATCGGCAGACCATAGCCACGATAACCCATCGCAATTTTGGCAACGAGACGTAAATGGCTTGTGACAAGCTTGTGCGCCGCTTTCGGATCGGCATGCTCAAGATACCGCTTGGCGAGCATATACTCTTCCTGCGGTTCGAGCATCGGAAAGCGACGAATTTCTTCTAGGTAACGGGTCAATCCACCGTCACCACCTAAGATACTTGGAAGATTTTGGGCCACTGAGCACCCCTCCTCATTTTGGAATAGACCCCCATTATCGGCAGGTCCGCATTGACCGCCCACCCAATAGCTTGGCGCGGACAGATTAGCGCTATCAATATATAGGTATCATTTTGTCAAAAACACGGTGCATTAAGCAGCGAAACAATCCGTCACATAAATGTGAACAATAAGGTCAGGTTTTGGCCTCGTTTAACGAACTCCGAACCTCGCCAAAGGTTCCGTCGCGTCAAGTATATCATGTTCTTTCTCGAAAAGCCTTGATCAATTCGGCCATGTCCTGCGGTGCTGGTGCTTCAAACCGCAGAAGCTCGCCGGTCGACGGGTGCTCGAAAGCAAGAAGCCTGGCATGCAGTGCCTGCCGGGTGAACCCCTTAACAATGCTTTGCAAGGGTTCGTCGAGCTTGTTGGCCTTGGTTTTGTAAGAACTGCCATACTCCAGATCGCCTACCAGCGGATGGCCCGTATGAGCCATGTGGACACGGATCTGATGCGTTCTGCCGGTCTCCAGGTGGCACTCCACGAGCGATGCGAGGGCGGTTGCATCCTCCTTGGCGGCATATCGCTCCTTAACCTCGAAATGCGTAACCGCATGACGGGCGTCCTCGCGTTCTTCATGGACAACAGCTTGCCTGGTGCGATCTCGATGTGATCTGCCAAGCGGAGCATCGATCGTGCCGGTTGTCCGATCAGGTGTTCCCCAGACAATGGCGAGATATGCGCGTTCCAGATCATTTGTACGTCCGTGATCAGCGAATTGAGCACTGAGATGACGATGAGCGAGATCGTTCTTGGCGACGACCATGATGCCGCTGGTTTCCTTGTCGAGGCGATGTACGATGCCGGGCCGCCTGACGCCGCCGATGCCAGACAGTGTATCGCCGCAATGGTGGATCAACGCATTGACCAAGGTACCGGTCCAATTGCCATTTCCGGGATGGACGACAAGGCCGGCGGGTTTGTTGATGACGATGAGGTCGATGTCCTCGTAGAGGATGTCGAGTGCGATATCTTCCCCCTTGGGAGCCGCATCTTCAGGCGCGGGAATCTCGATTGTAACGCGAAGACCCTCGCGCAACTTGTGTTTGGTCTCGCGGATTGGTTTACCGTCAATGCTGACCTGGCCTCCGCTGATGAGCGATTGGATGCGATTGCGCGAAAGATCTGGCGTCAGCTGCGCCGAAAGCCAGGCGTCCAGTCTCTTGCCGCTTGAATCAGTATCGGTAATTAGCTCTTTCAAAACCTCGGTCCCTTCGTTACAGGAGGCTTGGTTTGAAACCTCGGAGAACACTATATATGGCCAACATCAACCCGGACATCGATGGGGACGAACAGCCCCTTGATCCGGCAATGGAACGGGTCCGGCGCAAGATGATCCGGCTATTGGCTGTTTCCATCGGTATCATGGTGATCGGTCTTATGGCGGTGCTGACCGCCATTGTCTACAAGATTAGCCAACCGGTTCCTGAAGTGGCTACGGCGGTTCGTTCCGAGGCTCCTGGACAACCACTCGGCGCGGCGCTAGCTGGCGAGGCTATAACCCTCGATCCAGGGACGCGGATACTCTCCCACAATCTCGCGAACAATACTCTTTCTTTGGAAACGAGATTGGCCGACGGAACCCGACAAATCCTTCTCTACGATATTGCAACCAAACGCGTGGTGGCACGAATTTCGGAAGCCACTGGCAATTGATTGGGTGAGGGATCAGTTGGAAGCTGATGAGAAATCATTATTGCACTTTGCCGTACGCTTGATTATACCCCCTCATAGCTACCTGCGACGCGCCCATCGTCTAGCGGTCAGGACGGCGCCCTCTCACGGCGCAAACAGGGGTTCGATTCCCCTTGGGCGTACCAGTATATCCGCATATCATCACCTTTGTGCGCGAGGATGTTCAAACCGCATTGTGAAAGGCTGCGCTTTATGAGGTTGCCTCGGTTTGAAATCCTGACCAAAATCAGGCGGTCTGTGATTTACAGGATTTTGCGACCTCGTGCGCCCACGCATCCGGTTGAATTCGCGGGACCAGTCGTGATCGTAGGGTCGGCACCCATTTCGACGATCCCCGCCGGTTTCGGCACGCAGTTTCATGTGATCACGGTCAACGGTTCGCAAAGCATTCTGGACAGGTGGGGAGTTGACGTTCCGGATGCGACCTTCATGCAGTTCAATCAGGTCGAGGGACAAACGACCAACGCTTTGCACGTTCGCAAGGTGCTTGACGGAAAACGTACACGGCTCCTTTACGTCGTACGCTGGCCTAAAAGCTTGGACGTGCTTAAACAAGGGCTCGCGGCGTTCAACTATTCTTATGACCATGTAAAGGTGATCAACCGCTTCAAGCGCATGGCAATGTATGAGGCTGTCATGGGAGACCTCAATGTCGAAATTGACGACAATATGAAATTCTCAAATGGAATCACTGCAGTCTTTTATGCCATTCTGAGCGACGCCAAGGTTGTGATCATCAGTGGGATCAATCCTGATTCGTCAGGACACGTTTACAACGATGCTAATCTGAAACGTTTGCACGCAGGTACCGACAAACAGATACTGCAGGCTCTCATCGATCGAGGATATCCGATTTACACCGCTGACCACGAAGTCGCTAAAAATTCCGGCCTCCCATTATGGACAGACGATACTTTGAGCAGATTCAATGCGGTAAATGCGGACGCATCGCTTGGCGCTTAAAAGTATAAACCGCACGTAACTAAAATCAGCGCGGTTTATATTTGCAGATTCGGACTATCCGAGATTCAGATAGTTTTCCAATTCGGATCGACCGCGGTGGCAGCCGCGCGCCACTCGTCGGCATAGTCCACATTTTGCCAATCCTTGAACCAGGGTCCGCCATTGGTGAAGTGGACGGCGTTTGGAAAACCGTTCGCTGGCTTTTCGTTCCAGCCTTCCAGCCAGTTCCATTCAACCGGAACCTCGCCAATTTCGTCGTCTTGCGCCCATTGCATCCGGTGCAGATAGGCACCACTCTCCCGATTGATAAGTTCTGGGGTGAGTTGGCGTGTCGAGGGGTGATCACAATTGAATAGCATGAACGATGACCAGTTTTTGCGTGGATAGCTGGTCTGGACCTTGCCGTCCATCTTCGTGCCTTCCTTAGGCGTATAGTCGTGCTTGACGCAGACCACCGCTTTCGTTTCATCCCGGTATTCGAGCAGTTTCGCCACATCGCCGAAAAACAGGAAATCACAATCACAGAATAGTGCCCAACCCTTATAGCCGGCGAGCCAGGGTGTGAAGAAGCGAGAATAAGTGAACTCAGTCGAGGCGAGGGGGTCGATGTCACGCGTATACGCGCCTTTTTCCACAAGCTCTTCCAACTTGATCGGAATTACTCGAACGGGGATGGTCGCATGTTTCAATACTGTGCTCTTGGCGACCTCATAGGCGATCGGTTCGCGTGAGTCCCATCCCACGTAAATATCAAGTTCATTCTGCATAATGCCTCGCTTTATATTCTGAGAGTCAGGGTAGGGTTTTAAACCAAATGCAAAAAAGGAAAACCCCTCATTGCCGCCAAATTGCGGCGCACATTCCGGCTTTCACGTCAGTAATGTCGGGCGCCGGCGCTCATCGGGCTGCACTTGACCTTCCACACGCGCAAGTTTAATCGGTCGGCCTCCTAGGTTCACACTCACCAAAGAACTAACTCTCGTTCAAGGCGGAACCACCTGTTGAAACGACACCAATCTTTCTTGTTTCCAAGACCGGAAATTCCCTTTCCATACCGTCCTGACAGTCCAGCTGCGTTCCCGAGCAGCCGAAGCCAGTCATTGCTCACGCGTTGGCGCAATTTCAATGTAAAGAAGCGTCACGATCCGGTTCAAATATTGCCTCTCAGGAAAGGTGACATCCGGTCTCTTGGGCCGAACGATATACCGCTCATCTTTCTGACGCATAATAGCATTCAGTTTCTGCCGTCGTTCCTCGCGCACTACCGAACATTGGGAATAACGCGGTTCTTGTGCGTGGACGACCAATCGACGGATGGCACGCGAGAAAAATTGCTCGACGAGAATGATGTCGATCTCTTTGGCTCGAATATCCGGTATCGCCAGGCAAACGGCGGCAATCTTTGGCGTGAGGCCCTTGTCCGGATTTATGGGACCAGGCGCTGGTACATGAATGTCGATTGCGACGAGTATTTTATTTATGACGAGTGCGAGACAAGAAAGTTGCCCGAGCTAATTGCGGGATTGCAAGCAAAGGGGGTGCTGCACTGCCCGGCACCGATGATCGATTGTTATCCATCGGCCTCTCTCAAGTCGGCGGTCTTCGACGGCTCCTTGGGCGTCATGCCTTGGGAGATCGCCAACACTTTCGATCGGCAAGGATATAGACTGTTCCGCACCAGCTCGGCCATGTCTATGATGGGAGGGCCAAGAGACAGGTTATTGGACTATCCCGAACACTACGATGAACTGATGAAATATCCGCTGCTCTACGTGGAACATGATATCGCATTTACCATCAGCATCCATAAACCATGGCCATTCCACCGCAACTTTTCTCCCATCTACGGCTCACTCCTGCATTTCAAATTTTTCAGTGAAACGGAAGACTTCGTTAAAAAGGCGATAGAAGGCGGACAATACTTTAAGGGTTCTCGCGCTTACAAGACGATGCTGGAGGCTATCACGGCTGGCAGACTCGACAACCTTACTTCGGATGTCTCCGTAAAGTTCGAAAATTCGAAGCAGCTGTCCGGTCTTGGCTTCTTCAAGAGTGTGTTCTAGGTCTTACGCGCCGGCCGCTCGGGTTTGCTTCTTCTTCACTTGTGCCATTCGGGGTTTTGTTTCGAGGCCGCTCTTGTAGAGATTGTTTCGATCGAGAACCTTGACGTCGCGCTCGCCGCATAGGGCCATCGTAATATCGAGCTCCTTGCGGATGATCTCCAATGCCTCAGTGACGCCTTTTTTTCCGCCGGCACCCAGACCATAAAGAAAGGCACGACCGATATATGTGCCCTTGGCTCCGATGGCGAGCGCCTTCAACACATCCTGTCCAGATCGGATACCGCCGTCGAAGTGCACTTCAATCTTGTCGCCAACGGCGTCGACGATATCTGCAAGAACCGATATGGACGAGGGTGCACCATCAAGCTGGCGGCCACCATGATTGGATACGATGATTGCATCGGCTCCAGTCGCCGCCGCCATTTTCGCATCTTCGACATCGAGAATGCCTTTGATTATAAGTTTGCCGCCCCACCGTTCCTTTATCCAGGTGACATCGTTCCAGGAGAGGCGTGGATCGAACTGTTCAGTTGTCCAGACTGACAGGGATGATAAATCGCCCACGCCTTTGGCGTGGCCGACAATATTGCCGAACGTACGGCGATTGGTTCTGAGCATCTCCATACACCATTGTGGACGAGTAGCCATTTGCCAGATGTGTTTCGGTGTAAACTTCGGGGGGGCAGAAAGACCGTTACGCAAATCCTTGTGGCGCTGGCCCAGAATCTGGAGATCAAGTGTCAGAACCAAAGCCGAGCACTTGGCAGCTTTGGCACGGTCGATCAAATTATAGATGAAGTCGCGGTCGCGCATTACATAGAGCTGGAACCAAAAAGGCTTGGTTGTAACCGATGCGACATCCTCGATTGAACAGATACTCATTGTTGAGAGCGTGAACGGAACGCCGAATTCTTCGGCCGCCTGGGCCGCCAGCATCTCGCCATTTGCATGCTGCATACCAGTCAAGCCGGTTGGTGCGAGAGCGACAGGCATGGAAACTTTCTGGCCGACCATCGTGCTTTCGAGGGTACGGTCCGTTATGTCGACCGCAACACGCTGGCGCAACTGGATCTTGCGGAAATCCTCTTCGTTCGCGCGATAGGTGCTTTCCGTCCATGCACCGGAATCGGCGTAGTCGAAGAACATTTTTGGTACGCGCCGCTTGGCGATTTCTTTCAGATCGGCAATTTCAACTGTCTTTATCATGTTCCGTCCCGCAGCAATGGTGCGATGGTTTTCACACCAATGCATCCAAAAAGGCAAGCGCCAACTCAAGAAATGACCACAGATAAAGGCATACTTCATAAGCAAATGGTTTGTCTTTAATGCCCGAGTGTAGCTATTGTCCTAACTCGGTCTGGCAGCACTCGACAGGATACGATTTGATGGAAAAACAACCTCTCCTCTTGCTTGGCCCTCTCATGCCGTACCTAACGGAGGAGTTGGAGAAGCGATACACAATTGAAAAGCTCTATGAGGAAACAGACGCTCTGGGCTTTCTGCAGCAAAATGCAGAACGCTTTCGCGCGGCGGTCACGAGTACGTTCACTGGCCTCAAGGCGGATATGATCGATTTGCTGCCTGCACTCGAGATCGTTTCTTCGTTTGGTGTCGGCACGGATTCACTCGATATTGCGTACGCGGAGACCAAGGGGATAAAGATCGCCAATACGCCGGATGTTCTTAATGAAGACACGGCAAATATGGCGATCACACTTCTGTTGGCTGCTACCCGCGACATTGTTGCAAACGATCGTTTCGTCCGGGAGGGACGCTGGACAAGAGGGGAAACACCACCCCTGGCCTTGGGAATCGAAGGCAAGAAGATCGGACTGGTTGGGCTCGGTCGGATTGGCAGTGTCATCGCAAGAAAGCTGACCGCGTTCGGTTGCGAGGTGGTCTACCACACACGCAACAAGAAACACGATGTTTCCTACGAGCACTACCAAGATTTGGTAGAAATGGCCCGCAGATGCTCTGCTGTGATCGCAATCTTGCCCGGCGGGGATGCAACGAAAGGCGTCATTTCGCGCGACGTCCTGCAGGCGCTTGGCCCCGAGGGAACCTTTGTCAATATCGCACGCGGCACCGTCGTCGATGAAACCGCCTTGGTCGAGCTTTTGCAATCAGGAGAACTGGGGCGCGCCGGCCTCGACGTGTTCGTGGACGAACCGAACGCTCCCGAAGCCCTGTTTGCACTGAATAATGTGGTGTTGCAGCCGCATATGGGCAGCGCCACGGTCGAAACGCGTAAGGCGATGGCCGACCGTGTCGTTTCCAATCTGGACAACTACTTTTCAACCAAGTGAAGGCGCGGGCGTCTATCCGAATACTACCGTCTTGTGACCGTTGAGCATGACGCGCGATTCGAGATGTTTCTTTACTGCCCGCGCCAGCACGCGGCTTTCGATGTCGCGGCCGGTAGCAACGAAATCTTCTGCACTCATGGCATGGGTAACGCGTTCGGTCTCTTGCTCGATGATGGGACCCTCATCGAGGTCAGGCGTCACATAATGCGCTGTCGCGCCAATAAGCTTCACGCCGCGTTCGAAAGCCTGGTGATAAGGCTTGGCGCCCTTGAAGCTCGGCAGGAACGAATGGTGGATATTGATGACTTTGCCAAACAACCGTTTAGACAAATTGTCTGACAGGACCTGCATATAGCGAGCCAGGACTACAAGGTCAGCGCCGGTGTCCTTGACGATCTTGAGCAGCGCCTCTTCTTGCTCGATCTTGTTGTCCTTGGAGACCGGCAGGACGTGGTAGGGAATACTTTCATGTTCGGCAAAGCGGCGGCTGTCTTCGTGGTTGGAGACGATCGCAGCAACATCGGCGTCCAGCCAGCCAACCTTGATCTGGTAGAACAGATGCAACAGCGCATGGTCGAACTTGGAAACCATGATGATGATCTTCGGCTTTTTGGATTGGTCGACAAGGCTGGTTTTCATGTCGAAGCGTTGAATGGCGGGTTTCAAAGCCCGTTCGACATCATCCTTGGTTGTGCCTTCGGCTGCCGTGAAGGCGATGCGCATGAAGAAGCGATTTGTCTGTCTGTCCCAGAACTGATTGCTCTCGGCAATATTCGCGTCCATGCCGGCAAGCTCCGTCGTTACCGACGCAACGATACCCGGTCGATCTTCACAGGAAAGGGTAAGGACATAATTCTTGTCTGGCATGATATCTCCGGGTGCAGGCGATCTGATCTTGGAGGATCATAATGAGCAGCGTCGAACGGCGTCGATACAAAAGCGAAGCGCTCAGTCCTTTTTCCGGCATGGACTTTCTGTTCAACCTTCGGGCTTGGTTCCGTACCAGCGGGGCGTATAGACCCATTTGCCGCCGGGCCTGCGTTCAAAACTGCGCGTGAGCGACGATCCGACAATGATCACCGTTCGCATGTCCACCTGATCGGGGGTTAGCTCGGCAAGCGCGATGACACGCAAGGTTTCCGCAGGACGGCCGATATCTCGACCAAGGACGATAGGGGTATCAACATTCCGGTACTTGCGCAGGATATCGATGGCGCGTGGCAGTTGCCAGGGACGATGCTTTGAGATTGGATTGTATAATGCCATTGCAAGGTCTGCTTCGGCCGCCAATGCAATGCGTTTCTCAATGATCTCCCAAGGCTTCAGATTGTCGGAAAGCGAAAGAACACAGAAGTCATGACCGAGTGGTGCACCACTACGGCTGGCTGCCGCCAACGCAGCGGAAACCCCGGGCAGTATTTCCAACTCCACAGCATGCCAGGAGACGTCCGCAGATTCATGCAATGCCTCGACCACTGCAGCAGCCATGGCGAAAACACCGGGATCACCGGAAGAAACCATCACGACGGACCGGCCCGTTGCGGCAAGCTTGAAAGCGTGTCGCGCGCGCTGCATTTCTTCGCGATTGTCGGTCATATGCAGGGTCTGGTCTGAGCGGAAAGGTCCAGCCATGCGGACGTAGGTCTCATAGCCAAGCACATCGTCAGCGTTGTTCAGTTCCCGTTTGACCGCCGGAATCATAAAATCGGGGTTCCCTGGCCCGAGACCGACCACCGCAAGCCGCCCACGTTTGTGGTCAGCCAGCGTAGCTTCCGCGGAGGACGCGCTCTTGAAATCTGTCGGCTTGCGCTGAAAAACCAGATCGCCTTTTTGGGGTGCAACATCCGACAACGTAACCAGAATGCGCAGTTCCGCGTCGTCATCCAGAGGAAGGTTGGCGTCCTGAAGCCAAGGTGCGTCCCCCTCTATTCTAACGGTTTTGCCCCCAAGCAAATCAGCAATGAACATCTTGGCGTCCTCGGGATTTTTCAATTCGAAGCCCAGGGGAGGGTTGAGCAGGCAAGTGCCGAACCGGAGTTCACCTGATGTTGTTATTGCGGGTGAGACCTCGAGAATAGCTGCAACCTGCCGGGCAAGAACGTTCACGCCTGTTGTGCCACCCAAGAGGGGAACAACGGAACTGCCATCATCAGCGACCGCCAGAACGGGCGGTTCGGCTCCCTTGTCACCAAGAACCGGGGCGAGGGAGCGGATAGTAATGCCGGCGGCGCAGAGAGCGATGACTGCATGACCGTTCTCATAGAGCTGTCGGACTGTTTCGCCGAAGTTCGTGTAGGAGATATCGGCGCCTTCGACGCGGGCTTCCAACCCATAGATAGTTACTCCCGGCATGCTCGCTTTGATTCGCAATGCGGTTTCCATGCCGAGCGCCGAAAGGACCAATATGGCTATCGGATATGTCATCCGGCGCTACCCGCCCATTTCTCTCCCGGTACGAGAATCAATGAGAAATAGGGCGAGGATTCCGGATCGACTTCAGCCAGTGGAATGATGCGTTGTGCCTCCATCGTTGCTCGTTCGACATAAAGCGCCCGATCGAGCAAGCCAAGATCGTCGATTACACCACGCACTTTCGCGAGGTTTTTACCAAGCTTCATGATTGCTGCGGCTTCGGTAGCGGCGAGCCGGGTCTTCAAATCTTGTGCAGAAAGGACACCGGAGAGAACGGTAAGCGTCTGATTACGATAGACCAGAGGTGCACCAAGCACGGCGGCTCCGCCCAGGATGGAACAGACACCTGGCACGACTTCGGTTTCGTAGTCTTCAGCCAGTCTGTCGTGGATGTACATGAAGGAGCCGTAGAAGAATGGATCCCCCTCGGCGATAACCGCGACATCAGTTCCCGCGTCGAGATGGGTGCGCAAAAGCCCGGTTATCTCGCCGTAGAAATCGCTGACGATAGCGTCGTAGTTCATATGCGCGGGTAGTATCTCCGTCGTAACTGGATAAATTAGCGGGACAAGGAGTTGCTTCTCATCAAGATAGCGCTCAACGATGGCCAAGGCGTTACCCTTCTTGCCTTTGGCTGCATGATAAGCGACCACCGGGGCCGCCTGAAGCAGACGCAACGCCTTCAATGTAATGAGTTCAGGATCGCCGGGACCAACGCCCAGTCCAAAAAGCCGCCCGGGCTTTGGCATTATTCTTTCTCCGACGCGAGAGCATTGATCGCTGCGGCAGCCATGGCACTGCCGCCTCGGCGGCCATGCACGACGACATAGGGAATTCCGCGGCTGTCCTCGGCAAGCGCCGCCTTGGATTCCATCGCGCCGACAAAGCCGACTGGAAAGCCGAGAATCAGCGCCGGTTTCGCAGAACCTTCGTCGATCATTTCGAGCAATCGGAAAAGGGCAGTGGGCGCATTGCCGAAGGCAACAACTGCGCCCGCTAGGTTTGGGCGCCATAGTTCCAACGCTGCGGCGGAGCGGGTATTTCCCATGTCGAGCGCCAATTTGGCAACCGAGGGATCTCCTAGCGTGCAAATCACCTTATTTCCGGCCGGCAGACGCGACCGTGTGACACCCTCCGCAACCATACGTGCGTCACACAAAATCGGTGCGCCCCTCAGTAATGCGTTGCGACCAGCCGCTGCGGCATTCTCGGAAAACGCCAGATCCTGTATCACATCGACCATGCCGCAAGCATGGGCGACGCGCACGGCCAGCTTTTCCAGATCGGCTGGAATGCCCTTCAAATCGGCTTCGGAACGAATGATAGCGAACGAGCGATCATAGATCGCCTGACCGTCGCGGATATAGTCAAGCATATAGTGGCCCCCCAGAGCCGGAATTCTCACCGATCAATTCGGCAGCTTCGTCGATAGTGACATTGGCAGCCAATAGCTTGCCAAAACGCGACGGTCCATTGGTCGCGCACAGAAAGATGTCGTAACGTCCTGTGGCAGTTGCCACGAGCGTGATGGGTTTTGCCGAGGGCGACGCACAGGATTTGCTGCAACCGCTCATATGGATTTGCGGAACTGCGGGGCTACCCTTCAATAGCGACGCGAGCTTCAGCCCGTCTGACTGGCTGGCTGCGAGAGCCGAACCGCATCCCGCCGACCCAGAACAGCTGATCATCGTCGCAAGTGCTTTTTTAGGATCGGTGCCAAGTCCGAGTGCTTCGAGCGCAGCGAGCGTAGTTTTTGCATCGTCGATTGAAACTTGCGGCAAGAGGACGCTTTGCCACGGCGTCATGCGTAGTTTTGCGTTGCCATACTTGTCGGCAAGTTCCGCAAGCGATTGCAAAAGGTACGGATCAAGACGGCCAAGTGGAGGCATGGCGCCTACAAAACAGTTTGAGTTGTCCACTTCCGGCCAGATCCCGAGATGGCCATTTTCCCGGGCAGGGGCTCTGCGCCAGTTCGCAATCTTCTCATTTCGCAACGGAGCTCCGAGGCGCAGTTCGAGCTGGTCTACGAGATAGTCTGCCCCCGTCTCGCCTATCATATGACGCAGGCGCGAAGCTTGCGGGTGTGCACCGCACCATTCGATGAAGATATCGAGAATGCCAGTGATGAGCCCCAATGCTTGCCCGGTTGCAACGCTGCCTAGAGCAGGCTGAGCATCGGCTTGTGGGGGCGGCACACCTGCAACGCCGAAGGCGAAGCGCGGCGCACTACTTTCCAGATCGACAGGACTCAGCCAAAGATCATGGGGGTGATCAACCATCGCAACGCTTTCGCCTCCATCAATGAGAATGGAAAATTTAGGCGAAAGAGTCTGGTAGAGCAGATTCGTCTGCACGATTGTCAGCACGCGCAAGGCGAGAGGCCGCACGTCCGGCAGCGTCCGGTCAAATCCAACAAACGGGCTGATCATCACATTGCGAACGTCATCGCCTCGGTCGTTCAATGGGCCGAGCCCTGCTTCCAGCAAAGCCGCGACTAACGATTCTTCCATATCCGGACGCACACCGCGAATTTGCAGATTGGCACGATTGGTGATTTCGATCGTGCCGTTGCCACAACGCTGTGCTGCATCCGCGACGCAGCGCGCCTGAACTGCGCTCAGATCGCCAAAGGTTAGTTTCAAACGGCAGATACCGCCGTCGAGGGCCTTTGCCATGCGGAACAACCCCGGGCAGGCAGAGCGCCGTGCCTCGACGGTTGATCGCTGTATGGTGGTTGTTAGATGGCTCATGGCGTTGTCAGTTTTACAGGATGCCTCGGGGCGTGCCAACCTTTCTCATAGCACCCCGCTTCGTTGACCCATCAAGCGGTTTCGGGCATGCATGGTAGGCACAAAAGGATGGAATGTATGATAGCGCGGTGGCTGACGATTATCGGGATCGGTGAGGATGGATATAGTGGTCTCGGTCAGAATGCCCGTGATGCCCTCGCAGGTGCTGGAACGATTTTCGGCGGCAAGCGCCATCTGGATCTGCTGCCCGAAGCGCTGACTGCTGAACGTATTGCATGGCCCAGCCCATTCTCGGATGCGTACCCCATGCTCCTTGCCTTGCGCGGCCAACCTGTCGCTGTGTTGGCCAGCGGCGATCCGATGCATTTCGGCATGGGCGCTACACTGACGCGATATGTCGCCGCCGATGAGTTGCGAATAATTCCAGCTCCTTCATCATTCTCGCTAGCGGCAGCTGCCATGGGCTGGCCGATACAAGAAACGCAGCTGCTCAGCGTTCATGGCAGGCCGATCGAGACACTATTCAAGGCGTTCGCCCCCGGAGCAAGATTGCTCATTCTCAGCAATGATGGCGACACACCTGCCCAGGTTGCGCGGATGCTGAGTCAAACGGGTTTCAACTCGGCGCAATTGACTGTACTAGAGCATCTGGCGGGTGTGGCGGAGCGGCGAATTGACGGGACTGCAGAAGCCTGGAGCCACCCTCGCTGTGCCGATCTCAATGTGCTTGCTGTGGATTGCGGCAAAGCGATCCCACCAGCCCGGATCTATTCTACGTGTGCCGGTTTGCCCGACGCAGCGTTCGAACATGACGGCCAATTGACCAAACGGGATATCCGCGCCGTTACACTGGCGCATCTTGCGCCGCTGCCGGGCGAGCTCCTATGGGATGTCGGGGCGGGCTGTGGCTCGATCGGCATTGAGTGGATGCGCGCACACAGTTCGTGCCGGACCTTGGCTATTGAAGCCAATGACAAGCGGCAATATTTGATCCTGCGCAACAGCCGGGCGCTGGGTGTGCCTGATCTGCAGATTGTTCGCGGTGAGGCACCGGCGGCTTTGCAAGGACTCGCAGAACCCGACGCCGTCTTCATTGGTGGCGGCATGACCGATGAGGGGGTAATGGAGGCGTGCTGGGAAGGCCTCAAGCCAGGTGGGCGCCTGGTTGCCAATGCTGTGACAATTCAGAGTGAAATGGCAATCGTTGGCTGGCGCTCCGCCCATGGCGGCGAACTCACAAAGCTTGCTGTTTCGTACGCGCAACCTCTGGGTGGTTTTGATACGTGGCGTTCTTCTCTGCCGGTTACTGTCTATGCTGTTCGCAAGCCGATGTGATTGTCCATTCAACGCAGGAAACATTGTGAATATTTACTGGCCTTTTACCTTCAATAGGGGAACCAGCGTCGCAGTTTTAAGGTTGGTATTCTCTTGCCGGAAAGGAATCTCTCATGGAACTTGATCCTCAGAACGCGTTCTCCGCAATTCAGACTGGCATTCGTGAAGCAAGTGCCCTTGTTGTTGCTTACGCGTTCTCGGTAATTGGCGCGGTTCTGTTGCTGATCATCGGATTCGTTGTCGCAGGTCTCGTCGAGCGCTGGGTCTATGCCGGGCTTGGGCAAGTCGGCGGTTTCGACCTGACACTACGCCGCTTTTTTTCCAAGATCGCACGCTATGTGGTGCTCGGCCTTGTCGTGGTTATGGTGCTCGGTCAATTCGGCATCCAGACGGCCTCGGTTATTGCCGCCATCGGTGCAGTTGGCTTGGCAATCGGGCTGGCTTTACAAGGAACTCTGCAGAATATCGCAGCAGGCATCATGCTGTTGGCGCTCCGTCCCCTTCGCATTGGCGAATATGTGGAGGTGGGCAGCATAAGCGGGACAGTCGAAGAAATTGGACTCTTTGCGACGCGACTACGTGCAGCCGACGGCATATACATCCTTGCGCCAAATTCGACACTTTGGACTCTGCCCGTGAAGAACTTTACCCGGAACGGTATTCGTCGCAATGACATCACGATTGCTGTTTCCAATGAGGATGATTTGGACCAGGTGCAGAAATCCTTGATTGAGCTGACTGAAACCGACAAGCGAGTCAAGAAAGACCCGGCTCCCTCAGCCTTTGTGGCCGAACTGGGTGATGCGACCGCAGCAATAACATTACGCTACTGGACTTCAGTCAACGAATATCAGTCTGCCAAAGCCGATCTTAACAAAAGCGTGCGGACTACGATGGCAGCTAAAGCAGAGTCGAATCGCTAGTTTGGCGAACAACCAGACAATAACGCCTCATTGACCCCGGACATCAAAAAAGGACCGCTTCGACTACAGATCGAAGCGGCCATAAACTTAGTATAGGGCATATCACTACACGATATTGCATTTGCTTTGCAACTGCAAGTACCGCTTTCGAATGAGTACAGCATGGACGCATTCTGGATCGTTCCTTGACCGAAAAATGCGCTGGAAGGCAGTATGGTGATCCCGACTGGATTCGAACCAGTGGCCTACAGATTAGGAATCTGTCGCTCTTTTAAGAACGGGCAAATTGTTACCACAGGTTACCAGTAATACGCAGCGTTGCCATAGAGAAGGGGGCGGCGCTCTGTTAACGCGGCCGTAGCCGGCCCCTTCTCGGTGCCGTGAGCTGGAAGTATTAGTGCCCGGGACCCACCGCAGGTGGGCTTGTAGAGCAGAAATTCGGAAAATTGGTTTCCGATGGGTTATACAGCGTCATCGGAAGCGTTGGCTGCTGCGTCGAGCGCACCATCTTTGACTACAACTCCGTATTTCGCGACCCGCCTGGCATTTATGTCGGACTCCTTTCCAATAAGCCTCAAGGCATCTTTGGTCCGTTTAGATATTTCTTTCATTGTGTCAGATGCGTTGACGATACCATCGAACTGGAGCGCTCCGGCAATCATCTTGGCCAAGTTTTTTCCGGAGCTTGCTTTAAGGACGTTGTAGTATTGGTCGACTGGGGCTGTTGAAAGCGCTACCAGCACCTTTTCATTCCATCCATCTTTGAGAGTTAAGAGCAATTCGGAAACATCACGCTTGTCTTCCAATGTTGCGCATTTGGCATTGAAGGCGGCTATTACATTTGGATCCGTTATATCGCCCCTCCAAGGATACTCCTCTAAGTCAAAAAACTTTCGATTGCCATTTCTGTGCTCGACGTAGTGATTAATCATCTCCACTGCTTGAGCATCACGACCAAGCTCCTTAAATAGTACGACTGTACCGTTGAGATCCATAGGCGTTATATATTTGAATGTTTTCATATACGACGCGTAGATCGTATTGAGTACCTCTTCTTGATCATCAGCAAAAGAGTTGTGATACGTGCGCCAAGCATCCGCGAATGACCCGTCGGCTTTTGTAGCCAAAACCTTTTCGTGTAACTGCGCGGCATGCATCAACACCTTTTCAGCATCGAAATAACCGTTCTTGATCCCGTCTATTAGAGCCAGATCGAATTCGTCCGACCACCTATAGCCATAGGCCGCCAAAAGCGCGTTCCAAGCTATCTCCTTCGGTGACAGCTCGTTTTGCGTTTCCTGGCCAAAGAGACTTTTCGCTTTCTTAGTCATCAAAAATTCGATGGTGGGGGCTTCGTCAGGTTGGTGATACGACCAGCCAAACAGCGCTAAGGATGCTGAAACTTGTTTAAATACATCATGGTCGAATGTTTCAAGAACCGGAGATATTGAGCGAGTAGCTCGTTCGATTTTTCTAATGACTCGAATATTTTTTATGCCAAGAGCGCCGCAAAGCTCACCAACTCGCTTGCTGATCGGGTCGTCATTCGGCAAAGCAATGGCAACACATTCGTCGGGAGATGGTGCGAAATGCAGGGAGACATCGACTACTTTTTCAAGATAGGAGTCAAATTTCGCTCGATCAGATTCGGCTAGAGCTTCGTCGTTTAGCAACAACACAATTTTGCATTGTCTCTCTTCCTTGAGGAATGAGATCAAACCAAGCACGTCGGATGCTTCGAGCTTGGATCCTTTGCGCTCGAGGTCGTCGATACAGATAATCTGATTTCGAACAGCTAGAAAGAAAACAGGTGCTGCCCCAGTCGCGTAATTCTTGGCGACCGGAAGATGCTTAAGCAGCCAAGCGAATTTTCGACCGAAGCCCTCTGCCGATTCAATGGTAGACGTCAAAGTGTCCAAGCTTGCGCCTTCGCTCGCTTGGCTCTTTTTCATGGTTGTCTCGAAAATCGAGTATTTAAGCTCTTCTAAAGAATTCACGCCAAACAGCGAAACGTAGGCATATCGTTCCATTGCGAGTCCCTTGTCGGCTTTACTTGCAACCTCGAGATGTCGTTTCCAACTGAACGTTTTTCCTACACCCCATTTACCTTTTATGCAGAGCACATCTGGAGCGGAGGATGCCAAGAATTGAAGTATCTCGTTTTTTACCAAATTAGACGACATTTCCACTCCTCAAGCTCAAAAGTTGACTTCGAAAGCAGGCTCCTATTTAGGGAGTGGTTTGCGTTCGCCCCTTACCCACCTTTACTTAAAGGCAGTCACTGTTTACTAATCATGATTGTCTTTATTGCTCGCGGCCGCGCGCTTGAACAAGTCATTTGGTGGGAGTCAGGCGCTTAGATCGCATATGCATTTGGTTTCCTAAAATCGAATATGTTTGATGCCGCAGCAATGTTCCAAACTTGATGTTTAGCGTCTTTATACTGTTTCTCTTTAGAGGAGGCCTACAAGAGATTTTGGGCATTATCCCATGAGCACTGCGTTAACGACGGTGCCCAGTAATGGCATGCTGGGCGGAGCACCGCTCCGTGTATACTCCAAAGTTGTTATCAAGAAGGATTGACCCCCCTACGGACGTAATGACATACATGGCGTAACCGGGTAGCAACCACGCGTCGAAAAAAGTCGCCCGACTTTAGCGCTTTCACTTGCAAATTCGATGTGTTCTTTTCCAATCACTTGCCGGAAAATCTTCTTCATCCACCCTTACCTCGCCGCGTGTTGGCTTCGACCTTAAACTTGGCTCGAGCTATTAGGCATGAACGTCCACCCCCGATCAGCGGTTTCGCTTATGAGCATGAATTCAACAACAATAATAAGGGAAATCGAAGCATTTGGAGAACAATGGCTTCACACTCTTAAGGAGACGGAGTCGGCCATTAAGTCAAAAAACTTCGATATGGCATCAGACCATGTAACTCTAAATGGTGCCAAAGATCGTGGAAATTACGTCAATCGACAGGGATACCGACATCTGCGAAATGCCGTCGAGTCAATCCTCCACGATCTGGGAATGACTCGACGTCTGTCACATTCAACGATGGAAAAATTCGTGACCAAGGAGTTTTTTGAGGAGATTTCAAGACTTGAGAACGGAAAGAAGAAATTCTCCGTCGCGGCCGTAATCCACCGCGCGAAGTCGCACGTTATCTCCATTAAATGGGCTGATGGCTCCTATGTATTTCCGGTTCTTTTCGCGCCATATGCCAAGAATTCAGATTTCAGAATGGGGCCGGCACGAATAGTTTCAAAGGATATTTTTCTCAGAGAACACGAGCGAAATCTAACAAAAGAGAGAGCCGAAAGCAAAAAAAGTTCAGTCGAATTTTTGAAGGAATGGGATTCTTATGTGGAAAGGTACGATCATTTTATAATCATCGAAATATGCGGATTTGAGCTGGATCTAGCATGGGATATTGGAAGAGAGGTTGCAGAATTCTGCCTTAACTTGATCCGGATGGTTTTTGGTTACTACCATACCCGTCACATTAAACTTTCAGGCGGGTTCATCTGGGATGAGTTGGCCACCAAGCTGATGATTTCGAAAGATGGAAATGCAGGGTTTTCGTCAAGTCGTGGTCCATGGGGCAGCCATCTGAACGATGATTGGATCGACATGTTCAATAATCGTCTCAGCCCAATGTCCGGCACGCTCGCCAGTTTATGTGCACTCTTGGCAAGTGGGGAATACGTAGGAACACCTATACTTGAACGCCAGCGATACGCGCATCAACTTATCGCAGAGGCATATTGCGAACCTCACGATCACATCAGATTGGTTCGATTAATTTCAGCCCTCGAAGCATTTGCCGTAATAGAAAAAAATGACAAAGCCGAAACGCTGGCTGTAAATTGCTCACAAGCTGGTGGGTTTTCCCAGACGAACACCGCCATGGAGATCCATGCGGGAGTCATGAACGCCTACAAGGTTCGGAACAAAATTGTCCATGGAGATGGTGCATCCCCGGACGAGATCAGCGGTGCGTTTTTTGGTATTGAACACCATCTCCTCGACATAGTCGAAGGTTATACAATTTTATACGTTGGAATCTGGAACATCGCGAACCCAAAGCATGTCAACCATCTTCGGAGGGAATTGAAGAAGAGAATTACAATGTTCTTTTGGAATTCGGAGTTAGCGCTATCGAAATGAATGTCGGCATCCCCAATACATGTTGATTCGATCTTTCCCGACATCAAGTCCCATTCGGTTGATCGTTTCAGGATCTCCGGGGCGATTTCCGACCGTAGACAAGCGTTAGGTTCCGCCTCAGGGCCAGGCAGTGCAAAAAGCTTGCCATAAATTCTCTCGCCAAAAAGCTGACGAAAATGTTTCGAATCTCCGAAATCGAGACAAATAAGAAGCTGCAAATGAGATAATGGTGACGCATGGCGGCGGCCTTTTTCGGTGTTGTGGATTGATATTGCAGCTCGGCTTGGCGAGGGTTTGGTAGATTTAGTTCTCGCGGAATCTCATTCCCGGGCCGCTCCCGTTCGACGGCGGCAAGAATTCGATTCCTGCCTTCTCGAGTATCTCATGAATCCTTTTCACCGTAGCAAAGCCAACGGTGGCATCGCCATTTTCGAGCCGCATGAGCGTATGTCGACCTATACCAGCGCGCTGGGCCATCTCTTCTTGGCTCAGGCCGGCAAGGACTCGTGCTGCACGCAGCAAACGAATGGAATAATCGATTGTCATATTTGACAAGAACGGACGGGCTTGCGTCGTTGTCAACATTACGACTTTTATGGCGCTATATACAACAAAATGTTATTTACATACGACAAAAAGTCGTATAGCAAGGATTCATTATTGGCTCAATCTGCAAATGATTCGTTCTTCGTCAAACGTTATGACCCGATCAAAGGGGCACAGCCTGAGATTTAGGAGTTATTATGCAAAGATCTCGTAGGCCACTTCACGCAGGCCTCAAGAATTCACCTGCGACATTTCTCGCATATTGTTCGCTGGTAAAATCGTGCCGGGGCCTAGCACCTTTATGGGCCGGCGAATCCTTCGTTTTAATTGTCAT
>NZ_JACHXN010000011.1 GCF_014192095.1 Phyllobacterium trifolii | reverse complement strand
CGACCAGATGATGCTTAGCCAGGTCGCAGGATCTGACGGTGAGGTCATCGACTATCTCGACGAGTTCTGGCGCTGAAAAATATGGCAAAGAATGGCGACAGCCTGCACTACTACTTGAGGACGAAGCAGGAGGCGTCTAGGGCGTTCTCTGAGACAAATTCGCCGCGCGAGGAAAAGATTGTTGTTCCCGGGACGGCGACACCGTGACGCCGCGCACCGAGCATAAACCATAAGAAGTTCGATGGGGTGGAATCCTAAAAGCCATTGTGCTGCAATGACCGCATGGAAGACTACAGAGCATTCGCCCCGCCCCAGGTGCGATCGCTCTCATTGGCGAAATTGACACCGGCGAGGTCAACCTCCCAACCACCTCCAGGTGATGTAGTCATATTCCGCCTTCGTAGTAGAGCGGTCAAATCGACCCGCGAATGCGCCCGTTCTTGGAACACAATTGCTGAAATCGATGTTGTAGCTACGTCGTTCCGCGAGGAACGGCAGAGGCACTGACACCGGTCATTCCGAGCCCAAGGAAGGCGTTGGTGCCTCACCTAATTCAAAAGAGTTTATACCGGAACGATCCGTCTACGGAGCTGGTTTGATCTTGGTCGGAGCTCACGAACCTCCGGCACGGGGCCGGGCATGTCACCACCCATTGAACCCCGCGTCGGGGCTCACCGACCAATGGAACGTTCATCTGGTTGGTTGGTTACTGATATGCTGGTTAGTCCTTCTGACCAGCGGAGACTCGGCGTCAACGATCTCTTCAGTTCTATGGTGCCGGGTCTCACATTTCCAGAATTCGATGCGGGTGCGGTTTCATAAACGCAGCGCATGATTAGCGCCGACTGGAGGCATCTCCTGCTTGATCATCCTTCTCGCACTTGGCGTGATAGCGCCACCTGGTTGTCAATCGGCTGCGAAACAATAAAAGAGTCCGTCGCCTCCGGTGCCTTTGAAAGCCTCCCGTGTGCAGCCGCCTCGGGTAAGGTGTGAAGTATTCCAGGACTTCGCCTCGGCTGAGTCATCCAAACCCGTGCGGTCGCTATGGCCGACCATCGCTGCACCCTCCGAACCGCCCATCGTCCAGTTGCCGCACGTTTCCGGGGCAGCGGTGCCATCGGCATTCGACCCGGTCAGGATGTCGTGGCGGTTCGGCTTGTCACCGCGACCATTGACGACTTCGCCATTTTCCGTGAGAGCCGTCTGCTTTGTCAGGTTGTTCTTGTCGCTGTGCAGAGAGGCGACATCGTCGGCGATTTTTTCGCCTTTGGCGTTGTGCCATGGACCCGCGCCGATGCGATCTTTCGCATGCTCCGTATCCGTGGAAAGATAAGCCTTCCACGTCTTACCCGTCGATCCACTGGATGCCGCGAGCGTAGTACAATAGGCATCTGCACCAGCGAGGCCACCGAGATCGCCGCCCTTCCCAGGATTCACGCTGGTGACAAAGAAGCTCATGACGGGGTCTTGCGCGTGCAACTCTACGACCGAAAACGCTAAAGTCGCCACAACGAATGCAAACTTGAGTTTCATAGCGCTCCTCCCTGGTACGCGTTTTGAATCCGGATCCAAACTATCGCGCAGGTGGGTGGGTGTAAAATCGAAATCCCGTGATGAAATTCAGCGAGCCGTCAGTTTCAGGTTCGAAGTATGCTGTTCTTTCAAATCGCAGACGCTCGAAAGTCCCCATCCTGCTCCATCAGCGTGGAGTAGCCAACGACATCGACCGCAAATGCTATTGGCGGCCGACAAAGATCAGCCAAGCTTCAGCTTTTAAGTAGTTAAATCCACTAAAGGCCGTCCACATCACTAAGTGCGGGGCCCGCTTACCATGAAATGGAATGGCGTTATCGCGGCCCGTGTCCCGTTGGCGTTTCCTGTGCGGCACAGTTATTTTGCGGATTTACCGAGCGTGTCCGCGACCACCGCCCCGCGCTTTCCCATCTCCACTGGGTCACCCGTGGTCGTGTCAGTAGCGGTCTGATGCTCGAGCTCAGCGTTCAGTTCCGCGCCGAGAATGAGGATAATGACCGATATCCATATCCAGATCATCAACCCAGCGACGGCCCCGAGCGCGCCATAGGTGGCATTGTAGTCGGCGAAGTTGGAAAGGTAGAACGTAAAGCCTGCTGAGGTGACCATCCAGACGAAAGTTGACAATATTGCCCCCCAAGAAAGCCAACGCCACTGAGCGTGTTCGCGATCAGGTCCGAAACGGTATATGACTGAAATAGCTGTTCCCACGATGACAGCAATGAGCGGCCAGCGCACCAAGCGAAATAGCAAGGCAGCCCATCCGTCAACTCCCAACACATTCAGTAAAGTTGGCACGACACCCAAGGAAACAATGAAAATCATTCCAAAAAAAATCGATGCAAATGTGAAAACAAATGAGATGACGTTTAACCTGACAAAGCTCCGGCTTTCGTCTTCGCTGTAAGCGACATTCAATGCCTCGAAAATCGCTTTAAAACCATTATTCGCACTCCAGAGTGCGACCGATAGACCAACAAGAAATCCGAGGCTCAACACCTTGTTTTCCTGCGCAGCAAGCGCTTCCAATTGTCCGCGGATAAGATTGATAGAATCGATCGGCAAGAGGCCCACAAGGAGTGAAACATTCTCCGCCACCGCATTGCGATCAGCCAGAAAGCCATAGACGGACACGAATGCGGTTAGGGCCGGGAACAGCGCCAAAAGCAGATAGAAGGTCGATCCGGCCGCGATCAGCAAAATTCGGTCTTTTTGCAGGGAATGGTAAATTCGGAACAGTATATCCTTCCAGCCGCGCACAGGTATCTCTGACGGTGTGCGAGCATGACGGCCGCGCCCGCGCTGCTGCATCCGGTTTTTGTTTTTGGCGGCTCTTGTGAGCTTGCTCATCCCTGTCTCGTCTTTGGAAGAATATGGGTTCGAATATCCTCTACCCGCGTCCGTTTATACTCTTCGCAGAACCACTCCAGTCCGCAACACTTGTCAAAGCTGAACGAGGATAGATGAGCTTCTCGGGTGTCTTAGACATCCTCCACGGCTTGACGTCCCGCATTCAAATGCACCTCGATCAACCGCATGATGGCTTTGCGCGCTTCTGCATCGGGCCAACCCATCGACTTGGCATCGTCCAACAGCTGCAATAATGCCACTCCCGCATGCGCCTGGAATTCCACTTCCAATGCTTCCTGGCAATCCAAGTCGTCCCGGTCATCCTGTGGCGGCATTATGGGCATGGCGGTTTTCCGATGCTGTTCGCGGTGGTGATTAAGGGTATCCGGCTCAATCCACCGCCGTCACTCCCAGCGGTCTCAAGGTAACGCTGATAGGCCCGTGCGACTTGCTGAGTGGCGTGATGCCTTGAGCGTTGCACACCACTGACATCGCTCATGCGAAATTGCGAATGACCGAGGAGAAAAGTCCAGAACCAAAGGCCAAGGTCTGGACCGTTCTCAATGCGATAAACGCGGCCGATATCGATGCCGCTGCGGTTTGTTGCAGTAAAGTCCTGCAATTGCACGTCCGGTCGAAAAGATGTTTTGTGCCATTTGATTTCCATAGCTTCCAAACTCTGCAGTCGCCGTTTTGTTGCAGACTATCAATGGCCCCAAACGTCTTTTCGTTTTGTTTGCTTGCCGAGGCACGACAAGAAAGGCGGGACCATGATCCCGCCTTGTTGGGTTCAGGGAAGTTTTCCTGCGCATGGGTTCAGATTGACTCGGCCAGTGCCACGGCGTCCAGCCCGCAGGTATCGGTCATGCATCGCCAGTATGAACTTTAAAAGCGAAAACCTGGACGATCAGACTTGGTCCCTTTCGAAGTCACGACAGCCCTACGCTGATGGGTCGAAACGCGTCCCTGATCATCGTGGCCATACCATCAATAGCGGCGCTTTTTATGCGAGGATTGCGTCTGAGAACCACATTCGAGCAATCAATCTGGGGGAAGCCGTCTGCTTCCGTCAGGGCGCGGCAACCTGCCGGGATATTGCTGCTGGCAAGTGGTGCGATCGCCAGACCCGATACGGCTGCAATCTTGAGTCCGCCGCTCGTGTCGCAACTATAGGCCACGCGATAGTTGATTTTAGCTTTGTCCAAGGATCCGACAGCAAATTTCTTGCACCAGTTGGAGCGCTCATAGATCGCAACCGGGACGACGTCATTTTCATGAACGCAGTGGACTTCCGACGTCACCCAAACCGTCGGATCAATAAAAAGCACCTCCCCGGTCGTCGGCTGCTCCTGATCGAAAATCACTGCAAGGTCGAGTTCGTCTGCGTCGATGGCCGCCAACTGTGCGGCCGAATATCCACATTTCACAGTCACTTCGACATGCGGATGCTGGCTCGCGAAGGCTGCCAACGCGCGCGGCAGTACAGTGTAGCCATACTCTTCCGGAATACCGATCCGGACAGGACCGCCGAGCGGTTTCGCCCGTATCGCGGTGGCCGCCTCGTCCAGCAACCCGATGATCCTGTTCGCGCTGACGAGCAGGAGCTTTCCTTGTGGAGTCAATGCCACGCCGCGTGAACCTCGCTCGAAAAGGCTCTCACCCAAGGTCTCTTCTAGCTTCTTGATCTGAATGCTGACCGCGGATTGTGTTCTGCCGACTTGTTCTGCAGCGCGGGTGACATTCCCGGCCGCAGCCACGGCCACAAACGTACGCAGCAGTTCACTGTCCAATGGCGGATTCACAATGATGCTTTCGATAAAAATTTCAGATGGCTGCCATGATTTCTATTCGTTTGTTAAATGTCAAGCTGTGGCGAATCCTGTGTCTTGATCCAGGAGCGCCAAATGCACAACGTCCGACATCGCGTGATACAATTCTTCAGAGTGTGGCGGGCCGCCAGACATGAACGGCGGTTGTTGCTGGAAATCTTGAGCAAGCCAAGCGATCGACTGCTCATCGATGCCGGCATCACCAGGGAGGATGCACTTCGGCTCGTCCGCAGCGATTTGAGGATGCCGCTCTGGTGGCATTCGTCAGTCCCGCAGTGTATCTCCCAATACGCGCACCGCAGTTGGTTTGATTTTCGATACCATTGAGCGGCATAACACACTGATAAGTCCCGGAGGCCGATCATGGCAGCACAACACGTTCACGAAATCGATGCGGCGATAAAGGAACTCATTTCGTCCCGCCGGCAGGAAATTCTGCAGATTGCCCAAAACGGGGCAAACCCCGGTCCCTTGAAGAACGTGGTGGAGATACAAACGGCGATTGAAGCCTTGTATCGCGCACGCGAGCAGGAGAGCACGTCATCATAATCACTGCTATGCGGCTCTCGGCTTAATTCGACCGAACATTTAAAGGTAACGCGCGAGCGAGGGTGGTTAGGGAGGTAAAGGGTATGGCTGAGCTAAATGGTGCAGCGGCAGCAGGTTCCGAGCGGCTGGCGCGGCTGGCTCTGGACGTGCTTATGGCGATGGCAGTACCAGAACGGTTCCTGAATGATTGGCCCCTTCTGAAGGCAACGCGTCGCGTTACCGCTCAGCAGTTGCCAGTACTCGCCTGGCTCGATGAACTCACCGACGGGTCTTCGCCTATTCTGGCACCCTTGCTGAATCAGATCAGCCGTGCGGCCCCAAAATTGGAATGGCGGCAAACCTACAAAGCTGAGGATTTGGGTCCCGAATTTCTCACCCGTTACGGTTGGACGGAGTTGATTGGGCAACGAGGACCCATCGCAAGTACCACGATTGCGTGTGGTATTCTTCTACTCGGCCCGGAGCTGCTTTATCCGGCCCATGCCCATGAGGCAGAAGAAGTATACGTGTGCCTTGGTGGCACTGCAGCTTGGATGCGCGGCAATGAACCGTTTACAAGCAAGCCCGCCGGGACCGTCATCTACCATCCCTCATGGATGCCTCATGCCATGCGCACCAGTTCCACACCTTTGATGGCGTTGTATGTGTGGCGCGGAGGCGATTTGACCGCCAAGGCGACGATCATCGCGCCGTCTTAGCAGGATACGGCGTCGGTAATCCTGCCGCGAGCCAAGACGCAGGTGCGTTTGGCGATTTCCCGTTGACCGAAACTGGCCAGATGATCCTAAAAAACCTCAGTTTTATCGAAATAGGGCCAATCCCAACCCGGTCCGAACGTGCGCTTTGGGCCAGAAGCGGACATCGCTGCGGTTGCGAAAGTCTCTATTATGCGGCTGCAAAATCAGGATAAGAGGTTTCGCAATAATCGGGAAATTGCGTGAAGAAGGGATAGCTAACTGATCTTCTCAGGAATAAAGCCGCCTGTCTGGCGTTTCCAAAGGCGGTAAAACAAACCGCCCTTTTCGAGCAGTTCGTTCGGGCCGCCCTCCTCCACGATGCGGCCCTGATCGAGCACGACTATCCGGTCCATCATGGCAATAGTTGAAAGGCGGTGTGCGATGGCAATCACCGTCTTTCCCTCCATCACGAGGTTTAGCTTTTCTTGGATTGCAGCCTCAGATTCGCTGTCGAGGGCGGAGGTCGCCTCGTCCAGCACCAGGATTGGCGCGTCCTTTAACAGGACGCGCGCAATGGCAATACGCTGGCGCTGGCCGCCGGAGAGCTTTATCCCGCGATCTCCAACGAAGGCATTAAAGCCCTTGCGGCCTTCAACGTCCGTAAGATCATTGATAAACGCATCTGCCCTTGCCGTCTTCGCCGCCCATTCGATTTCGTCCTGTGTCGCATCCGGCCGGCCGTAGCGGATATTGTCACCGACCGAGCGGTGCAGCAGTGCAACGTCCTGTGCGATTACCCCGATGTTGCGGCGAAGACTTGCCTGCGTGACCGTGCGGATGTCCTGCCCGTCGATCAGGATAGCGCCGTCCCGTATATCGTAGAAGCGCAGCAGCAGGCTTACCAGTGTTGTTTTGCCAGCCCCAGAGAGGCCGACCAGACCCACCTTCTCGCCTGCTCGGACCGCCAGCGACAGCTCATCGATCACCGGCTTGCCGGACTTGTATGCGAACCGGACAGATTCAAACCGGATCTCTCCACGGCTGACTGTCAATTCGGCCGCGTCCGGCCGGTCGGTGATGGTAGGCGGCGTCGTCATCACTGGCATGGCGTCCTTGATTGTCCCTATCGCCTGGAAGATCTGCTGGCCCATCTGCAGGAAGGTGAAGGTGTGCCCGGACAGCCGGGTGAGGATGTAGACGGCTCCAACGAACTCGCCGACCGTCAGAAAGCTGTTGACGAGGCCCGAAAAACCAATCGAAAGCATAGCCAGCCAGAGCGCCATGTTGAGCACCACGACAGTCAGTTCCGATGTGCGGTAGATACGTTGTTCCCGGTGCTGTGTCTGAACGGACTTCTGAATAATGCGCCGTATGGCACCTGCCTCGCTGTCTTCGGCGGCGAACTGCTTGATCATCTGCATGTTGGTGTAAAGGTCGGTGATAGCGCCGGCCACCAGGCTACGCTGCTTGGCAGTGTTGCGTGAGCGTTCGACGAAGATCGGAGCCATCCGGATGGCGAGCGCCACGTTGAGCCCGATCCAGATGACGACCGGTAGGGCGAGTTGCCAAGAAAGGCTGGTGAGCAGGATCACGGAGCCGACCATTTGCAGCACGAAACGCGGAATAGATTGGAAGGCAGCAATAATCTGCTGCTGCACGGCGGAAGCTACCTGCGAGAGGCGCGAGGCGACCTGACCGGCAAAGAGGTCATGGAAAAAGGCGAGATCCTGCCGCTCGACTGCCTTGTGACCCTGCCACTGGATGGCGGCCGGCATCCCCACGCCGAGCGTATGCGAGTTGAGAGTGTTTAGAAGGAACGAGGCGACCGGCATGGCCGGAAAGATCAGGAGCCCGAGAAAAGTCAGGAGCGGCCATTCGTTCCGGAGAAAGGCGGAAGCGCCCTGTTGTGTCACACCATCGACGATGACCGAAAGCCCCCAGACAATCGTCAGATTGATGGCCTCGATCGCCATGGAGGAAAGCGCCAAGGCGATCAAAACGCCGCGGAACATTGAAATGAAGTGCAGGAGGACAGCCACGGGTCCCTTACAAGGTAGCGGCCGGTACGGGATGTCGAGCGGCTGAATCAGCGTTTCGAACGGGCGGTAGATCGCATCTAAAATCGACATGATTCGCTCGGGCTCTAAATGAGAAAGGAGGTCGAGGACTCAGCTAGCCGGAATAGGATCACCTTCCGGTTGCATCTCAATTAGAACATCACGCTTTATGTTCGCGCTATTTGCGGCACTGTCCTTTTAACGTGGGATGACCCCTCAGGGCCAACCCGGAAGAACTAAACCACTGGATCAATCCGGCATTGAAGGCAATTAGACGATGTCATTGGCCAGCGCGATCCACCGGGCCGTACGCTTCACACCATAGTCACAACAAACTGAATTGCACACAGTGCTTTGCGTGCCCATTTGCGGTAAGGCGCACGATCGTGCCCGATCTTTGGTGCAGAGTGATTTCCCGATGAGGTTATGAGCCTTCACGCTGGGTCGAGGTCTGGATGAAATGCGCTGCCACTACCGGAATACTTCGCCAAGCGCTGCACAAGAACTTTGTCCAGGAGATGCGAGATGTCTATCAAACCATTGGTTTTTATCACTGTGATAGGGCTGTCAAGCCTGCCGTTGACCGCATACGCGGAGGGATACTTTTACGAGTATGATCCATCTGGCGGCATTCCGTTTACCGATCGCGCGCCAGACCACCTCGATATTCATGACAACGGCGGCTATGGTGACCACAATTTCCTTAGCTTCGGTCAACAGGGGAAAACACCCAGCGCAACCGCAGTTATCAAAACGTCAGCGCGGCATCGCGTCAGCACATCCCCGAAACAGAAATAGCGCCCGAAAAATTGCGCCACGGCCTGTCGACCAGACGAGCGGCAACCGGTGTCCGCACGTTCACTTCGCCAAGTTCCGGACATTCCAGATCTCGTTTTGATGCTCACTCGTCGTTAGGTTCGGCGACGTGAACGATCCCCTGTCCTCGTGCTATGGTGGCGGCTTCCAGGACAGCGTGGCCAAAGGCAGCGACCGCTCCAGGATAATCGCCAATCTGGGAGGGTTCGAGTGGGTGCAACCAATAATGATGATGGCAACGCATTCTACTAAGGGGGTCTCAAGACGATGAAACCAACACGTCGATCAGTCCTCGCTGCATTTCTGGCGGTACCGTCGACCAAAGCGGCAGGTATTTTCGAAGCGAATGCCGTCAGCACACAATCTGCTCTCGAGTTGACGCCGGCATGCCAGGATGTGGATGAGCTGACTATCGCGCAGACTGAAGGACCGTATTACAAGCCTAGCTCGCCACTCAAACAGGATTTTGCCGCCGACGCACCTCACGGGATCAGGATCACCATAGCCGGTTTCGTACTCGCGACGGACTGCAAATCCATCAACAGGGCACTTGTCGAGCTTTGGCACGCCGATGAACATGGCTCGTATGACCGCGTCGGCTACAGGTTGCGTGGTCATCAGTTCACCGATGAGAGTGGCCGCTGGTGGTTTTCGACCATCATTCCATCGCTCTATCCGGGACGCACGCGCCACTACCATGTGAAAGTCCAAAAGCCAGGTGGGAGCGTCTTGACGACCCAGCTGTATTTTCCGGGCGAGCCCCTGAACGAACGCGACCAGATCTTTGATGAGCGGCTCTTGCTCCATATCCGCGACACGGGTGACGGAAAATTCGGTCGCTTCGACTTCATTGTGTAAGGCGTGTCGTTCCCAGCCGGAATCAGCATCTACTTGATGAATAAGGGAATCCCTTCGCGTAAGGCCAACAACAGTATTTACAATTGCCGCTGTGCGCCTACCGAAAGTTATCCTTGGAGTTCTGCTGCAGACCACAGAAAGGGCCACGCAGCAATTGGGAAATAAACCTAGCGTCAGCTATTGACGCTTGTGTCACCCTATGCTGCACTGCAAAATTCGATCAATTACGCCTTCGCACTGCAGCAAGGATAGCCATGTCGACCTCAGCATCCTTGAATGCCAAACATTTACCATACCTTGATGCGGTCCGGGGCTTGGCTGCGTTTTGGGTTCTTGCCTCGCACGCGGCGGTGTTAAACGCGGTTCATTGGCCCATCATCTCCGAAGGCGGTTTGGCGGTCGATCTCTTTATGATGATGTCTGGTTTCCTGATGACCCACCATTATATCCAGCGCTCTGTTGTTGAGCCTTGGGGAGCGCCGATGACGTGGCGAATGTTTTGGTTGAGACGCTTTTTCAGGATCGCTCCTCTGTTCTACCTTCTTCTGCTCGTTTCGTTCATCGTCGGCAACTCAGTCGGCGGCTGGCGTGAACAGATTGCTACAGTTTGGCCTTCAACGGCAACCACGATGCTTCGGTACACTGACCAGTCACCGGTGAACGCACTTGTTCACGGATCATTTTTGTTTGGTCTGCTTCCCGAATACAGTTTTCGCACCCCTTTGCCCGACTGGAGTATTGGTCTGGAAATGCAGTTCTATGTGGCCTTTCCGATCATAATGCTTCTTTGGGGGAGGGTTGGGGCAACCACGGCTGCACTGGCGAGCCTTGCCGGTGCTTTTGCCCTTCAGACTATCGCACCGGCCTATTTTGACGCCTATCCAATGCCAGCAAATTTGGCTTTGAAAATCGATGTCTTCGTGACAGGCATGCTCTTTGCTGCAGCGGCGTCTTATGCAGATAGGCGATCCGCTCTCCTTGGCTCGTTGGCGATGTTGGTGCTTGTGCCGGGTATAATCTTCGGGTCGAAGTCGGCGACGTATGCCGCCACACAGGGCGCTATGGCGCTTGGATTTGGCTTCCTTGTGCTTCACAAGTGGATTGCCATACGTTTCGGCCAACCGTGGATCGAAGACGTCGTTGGTAGGCTTGACTGGCGACCATTTCGTTTCCTTGGTGATACATCGTACAGCGTCTACCTCGTTCACCTGCTTTTGATGATTCCGATTATAGGCATTCTTTCTGAGCTTCCCGCTTATGTCGGGATGACGGAAAAATATCGCGTGCTGATAGCGGTCGTACTCACAGCTCCACCCGTCTATATCATCAGCTGGGGGCTGCACAGAACAATCGAGACCTACGGTATCAGATTGGGAAAGACACTCCTCAAGCGCTTTCGCCCTTCGTTCAAGCCAAGCCCTCGGTCCGCGTAGGTTCCTATCTTATTAGACACGCATGTCGGATCGACGTGAGCTCTTGAACGGTCGATGGCCTGCCAGGCTCGCGTTCGGCGGATCGTCGAGGAAGCTACGACAGCGGGCAGAATTATCGCATTGATCGAGCTGTTCGGACGCATGACTCCGGTTGAGTTCGAGGCGCGACGGCTGACCCCTGCGGTATAATATCGAGGCAATGTCCGCTGCGCACCATCAAAGGCACATAGTCTGCTTAGGCTGCGTGTCAGCATAGCATCTCCAGCATCCACGTGATACCATCTCAGGTTGGGAGATGCTGCATGGAGCGACGCCTCGTTACCATCATGGCGGCCGATGTGGTCGGTTATTCTGCCCGGATGGAGCTGTCAGAAAGCGAGACGATCCGGCAACTATCCGCGCTTACGCGAATGTTGGGCGAACAGGTCGGACGGTACAGTGACCGTGTGTTCTCCAGGGCCGGCGATGGCTTCCTGTCCGAGTTTTCAAGTCCAGTGATGGCGGTTCAATCTGGATTTCAAATCCAGCGTATTCTTGGCTCTTCGGGCAAGGAGGGAGGCATTCAGCTTCGCATTGGCATCCACTTGGCGGACGCGGTAGTCGATGGGAAAGATCTTCTTGGTGACGGAGTCAATATTGCCGCCCGGGTGGAAGGTCTTGCCGAGCCGGGTTCAGTCCTCATTACCCAGACGGTATTCGATCATGTCAAACGAATGGCGACGCTTCAATTTGAAGATTTGGGCGAACGACCTCTCAAGAATATTTCCGAGCCCATCCGGCTTTATCGAGTTGTTGGAGAACTCGAAGATCATGGCACTCGGGACGTTCAGGCATTTACAGATGGCATCTCCAATGTGAATTCCGGACCGCCGATCATCGCTGTTTTGCCGTTCGAGAATCTGGGGAGCGACAAACGCTGGGTACGCTTGGCGAACGGTCTTTCGGCTGACATCATCGTTGATCTCGCACGCTATCCGGATCTTGCAGTGGTCGCCAGACAAACGATGCTGGCGTTCAAGGGACAACGCGATGACCTGCGGTCCATCGGGCGAGAATTGAACGCTGACTACCTGCTCGAAGGAAGTCTGCAGGCGACCCGAAACCAAGTGCGCATCTCAGTACAACTCGTTGATGCGCGAAGCGGTGCTGACCTCTGGGCAGCACGCTATGAAAAACCAATAGGCGACCTGTTTGCCATACAGGATTCGGTAACCGAAAACGTTGTCAATGTCCTCGCCAGCTGTTGCGGCAAGCTCGCGCACCTCCGGTGGGACGCAGCTCGGCGCAAGCCCCCCGCCAGTCTGGGGGCCTATGACTATTATCTGCTGGGTGTCGAGCAACTTAATATGTACTCCCCCGGCTCCAATGCCGAAGCGATCCGTTTGCTGTCCAACGCTGTCGCGCTGGACCCGGCGCTTGCAACTGCCTGGTCAGCGTTGGGGTTCGCATATGCGGTACAGGGCGGCAATGCATATGATGATGACCCGACTGTGTCGTTGGAACGCTATCGTTTCTGTGCGGAGAAAGCCCTAACCCTCGATCCTGCAGACAATATCACACGTCAATGTGTAGGTGACCTTCGCGCCTGCAAAGGTGATTTTGACGGCGCGATCAATGAAAATACGCGCGCCCTTGCGGCTGCTCCAAACGACGGCGACCTACTGGCGCTCGTTGCGGGTAGCCGTGCGCTCGCAGCGGGGAATCCCGACGAAGGCTATCTGCTGATACATCGAGCACTCAACATCAATGCACTCGCGCCATCCTGGTATTTCAGCATGCTTGGCCGGGTGACTTTTGTAACTGGGCGTTATCAGGAATGTATTGCGGCGGCTCGTCGTGCGCCGGAAATGCCGTCGACATTGATGTTTCTTGCCATGTCTCATGCCATGCTCGACGAAATGGATGAAGCAGCAACGCTCGGTGATAAGCTCGCGCGGGAGTATCCTGGCTTTACTACCGAGAAGTTTGTCGCTGGCTACCCTGTGACCAATCCGCCCGCCATAGCAGCAATCCGGCAAGGCGCACAGCGTGCAGGACTGGCTTAGGAGGAAGTCGCTCAGCGATCGAAATGCACTGCCATGACAATGCAATTCAATCTCCGGAACGAACGAGAACGTGAAGCGATTGTTGGCGACATCAACTAGATTAAATACGGTGGAGGGTCGTGCTGGGAGGCGGATATGAACGAAGCTCAGGAACAACTGCCGGTCAGCGACGCCACAGCTCGATGGTCAGTCCCGCCGTTTCCAGCCACATCAGCCGAGTACATCACGATATTGGCGCATTATCACCGCGCCGAGATGGGCCGCATGGCGGGGTGGCGCGACAGGATCGACCGCACAACCAACTGGGCCATTACCGGCGTTGCAGCAATGCTGTCTCTGTCGTTGTCATCGCCGACGTCGCATCACGGAGTGCTCTTGTTCGCCATGGTGCTGGTGCAACTTCTTCTGATCATCGAGGCGCGACGCTATCGATTCTTCGACGTCTACCGTGGACGAGTACGCCGACTGGAGAAACACTATTTTGCTCAGGTCTTTGAACCCCTGCCGGAGTTGGATAGCGACTGGGCGCGCCTGCTCGGCCAAGATTTGCGCAAGCCGCAATTCCTGATCTCCATCCGAGCGGCGATGTCGCGGCGGCTGCGTCGTAATTATTTATGGATGTTCCTCGTCCTGCTTCTGGCTTGGGTATTGAAAATCTCGACGCCTAAATTGCAGGATGACGGGGTGGCGCTGGATGTTGCGCGATCACTCCATGAGATCGTCGTAAACGCCGCATTCGGGCCGTTACCGGGCTGGGCCATATTGCTCGGGGTAATTGCATTCTACTGCTGGCTCGCCTACGCCGCCCTGCTCGCCGGCGACTCTGACAAGAAGGAGCACGGCGAGGTTCATGTCTGATGGGAGAAAGCAGGGCGGCGACCGATCAAGACCTCCGCCGATCATATTGAGACGATCTATTCGGCATATAGACATGGCTATTAATACCAGAGCCGCTCGGAAGCGACCTTGGCGGTTGCCGGATTGCCGCTGGGCAGACAGCCGAAGCCTCGCGATCGCCACCGGCGTAGCGAACTCTATGGGTGGCGGTGGATTCAAGAGGCTTGCTGCGAGATATGGCTGGCGACCTGAGCAGGTTTTATCAGGCTACGTCGGGAATAATGCTCGTCGAAAGAGGCGCCGGGATGCCATCAATGTCGCATTTCCTCGTTGAAGGGAACGATCCAGCCGACCCAAATTTCTTCAAGGTTCACGAGTCCATTTTCCACTTTTGGTGCGGTTGTGGATCAGGTTACGAAGACCGGTCGCGTTGTGACCCTTATTGACCTACTGGGCGAATGACGCCTGGTGAATTCGAACCCAGACAGCTCACACCCGCAGCATGAAACCAACGCAATGTCCGCTTTGCGCCAAGACTGGACCCTCAATGATTGCCCGCCGTACGCCAACGCCGGGGTTTCGTTCCACGGAAAATGGCGCTTCTTTCAGAAGAGAACGTTGAAATAGATAGGCGATTTCATGTGGGTGCTATAAAATCGACCTGATGGCCCGGTCCGGAAGAAGGCACAACTTTTTATCATTATGTTGGCAAATCAATGGAACAGAGACTAGCCGCAATCCTAGCAGCCGATATGGCAGGCTATAGCCGGCTAATGGAGGCCGACGAGGTAGGCACGATCGCCCGCCTCAAAACGCACCGGATAGAATTGATCGATCCCTCCATCGCAAAGAACAAGGGCCGGATCATCAAGACCACGGGCGACGGCATGCTCGTGGAGTTCCAGAGCGTAACTGATGCAGTAAAGTGCGCCGTGGAAATCCAGCAGCGCATGCAGCGGCGAAATTCGGACGTGCCGCAGGATCGGCGGATCGAATTCAGGATCGGCATCAATCTTGGCGATATCATTTTCGAAGACGGCGACATTTTCGGCGACGGTGTGAATATTGCTTCTCGGATTGAACAACTTGCCGATGTGGGCGGTATCTGCGTCACCGGCGCGGTGGCAACACAAATCGCCGATCGTCTCGAAGTCTCCATCGAGGATCTGGGTGAGAAGACGCTTAAAAATATAAGTCGCCCCGTTCGTCTTTTTCGTATTGGACTTGAGAATTCTGCCTTGCCCGCTCAGCCGGGGGACTTCGATGCGAAGCGATCTATCTCCAAACCCTCGATAGTGGTTCTGCCCTTCAACAATATGAGCGGCGACCCCGATCAAGA
Source organism: Phyllobacterium trifolii (assembly GCF_014192095.1). GTDB lineage: Bacteria > Pseudomonadota > Alphaproteobacteria > Rhizobiales > Rhizobiaceae > Phyllobacterium > Phyllobacterium trifolii. Next base: position 212,776 of record NZ_JACHXN010000011.1, on the reverse strand, counting down.
GTTTTTCGCGGACGGTCTTACCGAAGACATCCTCACGGAATTGTCTCGCCGCCACGAGCTGTTCGTCATCTCACGCAACTCCAGTTTCGTTTACAAGAACCGAGCCGTAAATGTGCGCGAAGTCGCGGAGAAACTCGGAGCTCAATACTTGGTGGAGGGAAGCGTCCGGAAGATCGGCGATAGGGTGCGCGTAACGGTCCAGCTCATTGACGCAGCCAATGCTGCTCATATCTGGGCAGATAAATACGACCGTAGGCTGGACGACATATTTGCGATCCAGGATGAAATAACGGCGGCGATAGCAGCAACCTTACCCGGGCGCGTTGAAGCCGCCCAGCGCGACCAGCTAGGGCGGACGAAACCTGCAAACATGGCCGCATACGAGTGCGCGCTCGCCGCCAAGGTCCTGCATCACAGAGGCACAGTTGCCGACAATACGCAGGCGCAGTCCCTGATAGACCGGGCAGTTGCTCTCGACCCAGGTTATGCGCATGCCCATGCTTGGCGGGCGTGTATTCTCGGCCAGGCCTGGGTCCACAGCTGGTGCGAAGACAGGGATGCCGTCTGGAGCGAAATCGTTGCTGCGCTGGATCGGGCTTTGGCATTGGACGACAACGATGCCGACGTGCATCGCATTCTGGCCGCCGTGAGTGTGAACAATAACGCGCTGACCACAGCCCGTTATCACCAGGAGCGTGCCCTTTCCCTCAATCCCAACTACGACCTTGTGGTGGTTCAGCAAGGGGAACTGTTGACGTGGTTGGGACGACCTGAAGAGGGAATCGAATGGATCCGCAAGGCAATGCGGCTGAATCCACATCACCCCGAAAGATTTTGGAGTCATCTTGGAAAAGCACACTTCGCTGCGCATCAGTATGGCGAAGCGATCGAAGCATTCATGCACCTGTCTGTCCTGGATGAGGTCCAGCACGCATTCGTCGCGGCATGTTACGGCTGGCTTGGCGATAAGATCGCTGCTACGGCTCACATGAAGGAGGTCAGAACGCTCCTCCCCGAATTCGCCGTCGAATCCTTCCTCGCCACATTGCATTACGCTCAGCAATCCGACGTGGATCACCTCCGCGAGGGACTTGTCAAAGCGAGAGGGGACGACGGTTTTCCTGCAGCGAACGATTTTTGAAAGGGTACCATTTGAGCCTCCAGTTTTTGACGGGAAGCATTTTCTCTCTGCGTTGCCGATCAATCGCCCCACCGCTGTGTTGCCCGTGTCGGAAAAGGCATGACTTGGTGTGGTTGGCCCAAGTCCTTTCGGAAATGGAGCTCTGTTCCTTGCCTCGTACATGAGTTCTCCACGACGAACAGCGGATGCTGCTCAACCGTCCCATTGTTCGTCCGTGTGGTTCTGACAAACGATGAACCGCTCCGGTGAAAGCGAGCGTCCGCAAAATCGCAGACCGAAATTCTAACCGCGCTGATAACGGATGATGCGGTACGAGACCTCATGACTGAAATGAATGATGAAAGCCGTAACTGGAGGCCCGGTTTCAAAGAGGAGAAGATGAGGGAGTTCGCTACAGACGAGATGCCGGCACTGGCAGCCAAGTACAACATACCGCCAGACAGTCTTCGAATTGTCGCGAGGACATTTGAAGCCGGAGGCGCCAATGCTCGATCCGTTACATTGGCACCAGGTATCGACGTCGGCGCGAATGATAAAGCCGCTATTTGCGTCTCAATCGGAGCAGGCGTTGGTGTTACGGGTTGCATTTCTATAGGGACTTAAATGGAAAGCAATTTCAATACTGAAGTGAAGCTTGGGCTGCAGGAAATCGCGGACTTCGCGACGTTCGAACCTTTTCATACACTCTTAAATGAGTTGTATGAGTTGCCTGAGCACCTGAGACACGAATTTGTTGAGTTAGCGTTATTGGACCCATCGGGATATATCACAAAGAACCGTCGTGTGAATTAGGGAACCATCGACCAAACCGGGAACAAGGGGCACAAAATCCGCTACCAATATGCTATCAAGGGGAAAATCAGCAACTAGAGCAAAACGCCCTAAGTTGCTGATTTTAAATGGTGGGCACAGTAGGGATCGAACCTACGACCCGCTGATTAAGAGTCAGCTGCTCTACCAACTGAGCTATGTGCCCGTCAGCCGTTTGGCGGCGACAAGTGAGGGCTCTATAACGGGGCAAATCTTGCCTGTCCAGCCCTTCTTGAAAACTTTATGACGGCTTTGCACCGGAACAACGTCCGGTTGAGGACTATACAAACAGCCGGCCTTCCGCGACCCTGATTGCCGAACCTCCAATGCGCCCCCCGGTCAGCTTCTGGTCGACGATATCCAGCTCGAGCTGCAGGCGCGATGGCCTTCCCATTTCATATCCCTGTTCGATCGACAGGCGCAGGACGCCGTCCAGCGGTTCGTCGAAGGCATGAATTGCACCGGCAAACGCCGCCGTTGCAGAACCCGTCGCCGGATCTTCATAGGTGCCCTCATCGCTCACGAACATGCGTGAGTGAAAATGGCTGTCGTGCAGCATCGTTTCGCGGCAATAGGCATAGACCGGCAGTTGGCGATGGCCGATCGTCGGCGCCACGTCCTTCATCGCGATCTGGTTGATAACGATGCGCCCTGCCGCCTCGAGTCCGTGCACCGGTACCAGCATGAAAGGTACACCCGCATCCCAGATGCTCGGAACATGATTCTCGAAGCCGATTTCCTTTGGCTCGAGCCGCAACGCATTGGCGATGGCGATCTTGTCGTATTTATAAGGAACCTCCTGCGGCAGCTTCGGCAGATCAAACTCGGCAAACGCGCCGTTTTCACTTAGTTTGACGCCGCAGCGGACAGGTCCGACCTGTTCCTCCAGGATGATAAGTGCATCTTGGGTACCCCTGACTTCGCCAAATCGATTCTGAGCCAGGGCGACTGCGGTCCCGACGGTCGGGTGTCCTGCAAACGGCATTTCATAATCGGGCGTAAAAATACGCGCCCACGCCGTATGCGCCGGGTTCTTTGCAGGCAGGACGAAAACAGTTTCGGAAAGATTGAACTCGCGCGCGATCCGCTGCATGGCAATATCGTCGAGGCCGTCGGCATCGTGCACGATCGCCAGCGGATTCCCGGCCAGCACCTCGTCGGTGAAGACATCATAGACCTCGTAGTGGCGACCGGCCATTTGCTCTCTCCCTATTAGCGTCCGGAAAAAATAGAGTAAGGTAGCCTCCGTACAAGTCAAACCTTGTGACGGTGACATTCAGTACGGACTTCAGCCCTGGCGAAAGTGCCAGTCGGCAAATGTGCGAAACGTCCAAGGCGTCGCCTCGCCCATTTCCCCCGCAGCGGAAATCGCGGTGATGTCGTCGAGCTCGGAATCCTCTTCAGCAGCAACGTGGCCGCGAATATGCTTCAGCAGCTCCTCTCCACTGGCATCGAAATAGTGACGCCGGAACAAAGCGATGCTGCGACTGGCAGTGACAAGGTATAGCTGATCGTCACGCCTTCCGGCCCCTGAAAGCTTGACGCCGGTTTCCTCTTCGACTTCCCGGTGCATGTTGCCGTCAATATCGATGAAGTCGCCCGCCACATCCTCTTCGTCGAACGAACCCGCCGGAAAATAGATGCGGCCGGCTGCCGATGTCGAAGCGGCCATACGCCCGGCGATCAGCTTGTTATCCCCTGAAACGATCACACCGACGGCGAAAATATGCCAAGGCTTCGCGTTTCTTGCATCGGCCTTCCAGTGCATCATCGTCGCAAATCGCGTGCGATGATAACGCGCCTGAAACGCATCGTCCGCCACTCCCGCCTCTTCAGCCATGAAGAACGGTCCATTGAAGATGGCAGGATTGGCTGCCACGGATCTCGTCCAGTTGGCAGCAATTGCCGTCTCATTTGAAATTCCATATTCGAGTGGCGCACTGTCGATGCGGATCACCGCGTTATTAAGCGAGATGACGGTCTTCTCTGGAATTTCGTGCATTACTCAAACCATACTCAAAGTTACGGAAACCGGGCAATGATCGCTGGCCTTCGGGCGGTCCCAGCCAATGCGCGGAAAAAGCTCCACCTTCTGATCGGGCGGAAAGATCGTCCGGTAAGGCTGACCACGGCGAATAATGTCGGGTACCACGGCGGCATTGCTGCGCACGAGTGCCGGTGAGGCGAGAATATAGTCGAGCTGGCACAGATGCCGCTCTTCTGGTCCGCGCGTGTGATAAAGCGTCCAGCGATCCATCACCGGCCGCCGTTCCACCAAATTCTCGCAAAATCCATCGTTCAGCAAAATGTCGAGACTGCTGAGTGGCTCGCTTGTTGGCGCGAAAGTATACCCAACGAGCGAATCCCCGCCGATAACCACTCTCTCGCGATAATCGTTGAAGTCGCCGCAGATCACCCAGCGCTTGCTCGCCGCGCCGCCACTTGTCGCAAACTTGTCCTCGATGATCCGGCGGACCGCTGTCGCTTCCGCCACCCGTACAGGCATGGTGGATGCGCGCCCGTCCATGCCATTGCGCGGTGAGCCCATCGACTTGAAATGACTAACGAAAAGCGTCAGCGGCTTGCCGCCGATGCGCACATCGATTTCCAGGCAATCACGCTTGAAGATACGCTCATGCGGCTCGATGCCAAGTAAGGCAAGTTCAGGATTGTGAATACCGAGATCGTTGTAGGTGAGATGCGCGTGACTGGTCATGCCGATAAATTCGATGGGCTCGCCGTAACGGGTCTGATCGCGCATCAGCACAGCCACGTCGATGCCACGGCTGTCATTGCCTTCGACCATATATTTGTGGCGGTAGCCCTCGCCGACCATCTTGAACAGATAGCCAAACTCGAAGGCGTTCAACGCGCCGATATTATCTACCTCCTGCAGGCAGAGAATATCCGCATGGGTTTCGGCGATCGCCAGCGCGGTCAATTGCCGCGTGTCGTCGGCGTAGGCAATCGCCCGCCCCTGTTCAAGCTGCCGGTATTGTTCCTCATCCTCTATCTGGAACAGCTGCAACGTGCGGTCCTTGTTGAGATTGTTCTTGAATCCCGAAAAATCGAAACGATTCATGAGGTTTTCGACATTGAAAGTGGCGATGCGAACGGACATGCGGAAACTCAAGCGTTTGAACCATGTGACGGGAACGACAACCTAGCCGCATTGACCGGCTCCCACCAGTGGCGATCCACGCGACAGTCCTTATATGTATGTATTCGGGATCAGGACAGAACGATGATGAAAGCCTTGACGATTATACTCGCAGCCCTCGGCTTTATGCTGACAACCCAACTTGTCAGCGTATCCGCGCAGGAAATTCAGGGCTATCGCCCGGCACCGCGCGGGCTCGATACAATCCCGAGAAAACCCTATATTCCGGGCAGCGGTACCCCATCCAATCCTGCTTTGCGCAACTGCACCGGATCGGCGGCCTGCTATGATTTTCGCGTGCATCGCCCCATCGGCCCATCCGGTCGAACACAGGTTCAACGTTGCCGCGATCAATACCAATCCTATCGGGCTTTCGACAACACGTACCAGCCTTTCACTGGCCCGCGCCGCCGCTGCGATTTGTAGCGGACGGGCAGGCTAGCCAAAACTAAAGGCCGGTGTGCGGGAGTTTCGCGACAGTCGCTTTAGCCCATACTTCGTTCCGCCTCATCTCGGAGAGAGGCCATCAAGCAGGGAGTCTAGGCCTTTTCGGAAGGCGCCATCCCAATCATTATCCAACAGCAGACGAGTGCGTTCGATCGTCGGGTAACGTTCGCTGAGGCGTGTAAGTCGCTGCTGCGCGGCGGCCATGTCGTCGTCCGAGAGGTTGAAGTTCGCCCGGGTGATGGTAGCGCCCATGACATAGTTCCAAAGCGACCATATCGCGACATTTAGATCTGCGTCCGCTACACCGCCTCTGGTCAAGGTATTGCTCAGCAGTTCAAGGCGACTGAGGATATTCGGGCCGAGCCTCCGGCGCGGCAACAGCGATGCCGACCAGGGATGGCGCAGCATGCTGGCACGCCAGTCTTCGAGCATATGAACGACTTCCCCGCGCCAGTCTTGAGACTCAACTGTTTGCGGCGGTCCGCGATATTCGAGCACCGAGTCGAGCGCCAGATCAAAGACCGCCTCTTTGTTGTCGACGTGCCAATATAGGCTCATCGCGCCCGAGCCGAGGCGATCAGCCAGCTGACGCATCTTCAATCCGTCTACTCCTTGGCCGTCTAGCAGTTCTACCGCGGTTGCCACGATACGTTCTAGAGAGAGTGGCTGTTCACTGTGCGGCTCCTGCGCGGACTGGAGTGACCCGCCTATCCGTTGAGACCGTTTGCTCTGCGCGCCGCTGCGTTTGGCTGCCATTCATCTTCCTTGTCCATCAGAACGTCAATTTAGGCCGACAATGCTTCAAATGTCGATCCTGATCAGTTGACTCGTACGCTGTACGATGCCTTAAATCGTACAGCGTACGAGTCGGTCATATGGGCGATGAGTAAATGTTCAATCCTGTCGGTCGCGGGGCTAATTTGCAGCAGTCCGCAGAGCCAAGAGAAAATCATGTCACACGCAAACCAGCATCTGCTGATCGGAGGGCTAATCATTATGACCATGACCATGGGAATTCCCAAAGCGACAGCAAATGAGCGGGATCTCAAGCTCACTATCGTCAATCCACAAAACCTTTACGACCCGACGCCGAATGGCTACAGCACGGCGGTGATTGCCCCCCGCGAAGCCCGAGTGGCCTACATTTCCGGACAGGGCGGGCAGGACAGCACGGGAGCTTTGTCGCCCGAATTCGCTGTCCAGGTTAAGCAGGCTTACGCTAATCTGCGCACCGCCCTCGATGCGCTCGGAGCACGGCCCGATCAAGTCGCCAAGCTCACGGTCTTCGTGGTCGATCACGATATTTCCAAGCTTGATGTGTTGACCAAAAACGTCAAGGCAATGTTCGGCGAGGCGCTGCCGGCGCAGACTCTGATTCCCGTTCCCAAGCTTGCAATTGACCCCATGCTCTTCGAGGTGGAGGCCATCGTCTTTCTCGAATAGCGGGCGCTTTCGCGTCAAGGCCGCTCCTCTGCTTGCCGTCGTCGCTGCGACTTGTGAGCAACGAGCAGGCTCGCCAAAACAAAAGGCCGGTGAATCGCTCCACCGGCCTTTACTATTCAACCAAAGTCAAATCTCAGTTCTTTGCCTTGTCGACCAGTTTGTTGCTGCCGATCCATGGCATCATGCCGCGCAGCTTCTCGCCTACTTCTTCGATCTGGTGCTTGTCGTTATTGCGACGGATTGCCTTGAAGCGCGATGCACCTGCCTTGTATTCCTGCATCCAGTCGGAAGTGAACTTTCCGGTCTGGATGTCGGTCAGGATGCGCTTCATCTCGGCCTTGGTTTCTGATGTGATGATGCGTGGACCGGAAACATATTCGCCCCACTCCGCAGTGTTGGAGATCGAGTAGTTCATGTTGGCGATGCCGCCTTCATAAATCAGATCGACGATCAGCTTCACTTCATGCAGGCATTCGAAATAGGCCATTTCCGGCGCGTAGCCAGCTTCAACGAGCGTCTCGAAACCAGCGCGGATCAGCTCGACCAGACCGCCGCAGAGAACAACCTGTTCGCCGAAAAGATCGGTTTCGCATTCTTCGCGGAAATTGGTTTCGATCACGCCCGAACGGCCGCCACCAACGCCGCATGCGTAGGACAGAGCGAGGTCATGTGCATTGCCTGACGCATCCTGATGGATAGCGATCAGGCAAGGAACGCCGCCGCCCTTCTGGTATTCGCCGCGAACCGTATGACCCGGGCCCTTCGGCGCGATCATGACCACGTCGACTGACTTCTTCGGCTCGATAAGACCGAAATGCACATTGAGACCGTGGGCGAAAGCGATCGCTGCGCCATCGCGGATATTGTCGGCAATGTGATCCTTGTAGATGTCTGCCTGCAATTCGTCCGGGGTCGCCATCATCATGAGGTCTGCCCATTTGGCCGCCTCGGCAACGTTGACGACCTGAAAGCCGTCGGCTTCTGCTTTCTTGGCAGTCGCCGAACCTTGGCGAAGCGCGATGCGCACGTCCTTGGCGCCGCTGTCCTTCAGGTTGAGTGCGTGGGCACGGCCCTGCGAGCCATAGCCGATGATTGCAACCTTCTTCGATTTGATCAGGTTGATGTCCGCATCGCGGTCATAATATACGCGCATCGATTTATTCCTTCCAATGTGAGGACCTAGTGGCCACCTTCGGCCGCTTCCGTTTGAGCTCCGTAAAGAGCCAGAAACTGTTGTGTCGCTCGAAGCGAATCCCGTTCGATCGACGCATCAGTCAATTCCAGCCGGTCGCCAAGCAGCAACCGGATTTGCACGTCCCGGACAACCAGTCCGAAAAAGGTGCGAAACGCTTCATCTGTTTCGTTAAAATGCAGGAGACCAGTATCGCGACCAAGTTGCAGCAATGGCTTGAGCCGGCGAGCCATGGCGAAGGGTCCGTTCTCTAGAACGATCACGCCGAGGTCGTGCTTGTCGCTGCCGGCATGACCAACTGCCACACGGTTAAGCGCCACGGAGATAGTTCCGGAAAGGACATGCAGCCAATCTGAAGCAAAACGCTGAAGACCAGCGGTCAGCGAAGCAAGGTTGAATGCCTCAGGGTTAACAGGGACAGCCCTTACCTTCGAAGCCTGCCATTGGACAGTCGCCGTGAGCAATCCATCCCGGTCGCCGAACCACTTGTAGAGGCTTTCCTTGGAACAGCTGGCGCGGCGCGCGACACTGGTCATTGTCAGCGCGTCGCCCGCTTCGACCAGAAGGGCAAGCGCAGCATCAAGAACGTCCTTCTGACGCTCAGTCAATGCGTTCTCGCCAACGTCGACCGCTAACTGCACCTTCAACTCCCTTGCCGTACCGTACCGTACGTTACGGCAGTGGTTCTAATACGGCACAGGATATTTGACAAGGCCAAACGGGACAATTTCTCGCCCTGCCCGATCAATTCTTGCACAGGAAAGTTCGAAACCCACGCAAGAATACCTGAAAATGGGACAAGAAAGTGCGAATCCGGAACAAGAATCTCAACCATCAATTGATATTTTGGTGTGCCGGGTAGAATTGCACCCTGCTAGATATTTACCTGCGTTCCGATCTCGACAACGCGGCCGGTCGGAATCTGGAAGTATTCGGTCGCATCGCTGGCTGTCCTGGCGAGCGCGATGAACAGCCGATCCTGCCAGCGCGGCATTTCCGACCGCGCCGAAGCTTTCAAGGATCGACGCGACAGGAAGAAAGAAGTCGTCATGATATCGAACTTCCAACCCTGCTTCCGGCAGATCGCAAGTGTACGCGGAATATTCGGGCGTTCCATGTAACCAAAGGTGAGAGTAACGCGCATAAAGAGGTCATTTATGGGCTCGATACGCACCCGTTCGCTCTTTTTTACCAAAGGGGTCGGTGCGGTAATCACCGTTAGAATAACGTTATTCTGATGCAACACTTTGTAATGTTTGAGACTGTGCATCAGCGCGGTTGGCGTACTCTTTGGGTCACCGGTCAGAAAAACAGCAGTACCTGGTACAAGCGTTGGCGGGTTCTCGGCCATTTTCCTCGAAATGAGATCAAGCGGCACTTCGCCCTTGCGGGTTTTCTCGAAGAGCTGACGGCTGCCCCGCACCCATGTGAACATGATCAGGACGACGAGCAATGCGACCACCAGCGACGCCCAACCGCCATCTACGACCTTGATAAGATTGGCGCTGACAAAGGTTAGATCGATGATGAGGAAGCAAAGGGTCACCGATATTGCCACCCACAGGCGCCACTTCCAAATTCTGCTCATGACGATGAAAAGCAATATCGTCGTGACAAGCATGTTTCCGGTTACGGCTATACCATATGCGGACGCGAGATTGGACGACCGTTCAAATCCAAGCACCAAAAGGACCACGACCAGACCAAGCAGAACATTGATGCGCGGCAGATAGACTTGGCCGGATAATTTCTCTGACGTGTGCTCGATGTTGAGACGCGGCAAAAGATTGAGTTGCACAGCCTGCCGCGACAGCGAGTAGGCACCGGAAATAACCGCCTGACTGGCAATGACAGTTGCCATCGTAGCGAGCAGCACCATTGGCAAAAGCGCCCAGTGCGGAAACATTTCGAAGAATGGATTCTTCGCTGAGTCACCGTTTGCCAGAATAAATGCGCCTTGCCCAAAATAGTTCAGCAGAAGACAAGGGAAGACAATCCACATCCAGGCCGTCGCGATCGGTTTGCGTCCGAAATGGCCAAGATCGGCATAGAGGGCCTCTGCCCCCGTAACAGCAAGAAACACCGTGCCGATAGTGGGGAATGCCGTAACTGGATTATCTATAATGTATTCAACGGCATAGACGGGATTGACGGCAGCAAAAACACTCCAGTCGTCGGCAAGGTGCCATAACCCAAAGAACCCGATAGCGACAAACCATAGCAGCGTGATCGGGCCAAAAATGGTCGCGACACGCGCAGTACCAAAGCGCTGAACGGAAAAAAGGGTTAGAAGGATCACCAGAGTGATCGGCACGATGAACGGCGTCAGCCTCGGTGTGACGATCTCAAGGCCTTCAACGGCCGAAAGCACCGAAATTGCTGGCGTAATCACCGCATCGCCATAAAACAGCGATGCGCCAACGATTCCAAGGGCTAGAATAAGCTGCGGGCGAGTCTTGAAGCTCGCCCGTGCCAAAGCCATCAGAGACAGGATACCGCCCTCGCCGTCATTGTCGGCGCGCAGAACAAATAGAATATACTTGACGGTTACTATGAGGGCCAGCGCCCAGAAGATCATCGAAACAACGCCAAGAACGTCAGTGCGGCTCAAGGTTCCATCGAGCGAAGCAGCATGGAGCGCTTCGCGAAAGGCGTAGATCGGACTTGTGCCGATATCGCCATAGACGACGCCGAGGGCACCAAGAACAAGAACCGGAAAGGCCTCTTTGTGATGCGGTTCCGATTCATGAACGACGGGACCGTTATCACAGTTCTCGTCATCCAATTGTTGTTCACTCATACAGGTTTTCCCTCGCTCTGACAGCGTGGGCGGACGAGTTAGTCGTGTTGCAGCGCAATATCAATCGCCATTTTTTCATAGCTTCTCGCCCGCGATATGCAAAAATGCATAGCAAAGCAAATCCTGCACCCGAATCAAAGGGCTAGGCTTGCAGCGCATTGAGAAATCTTTCCACAGCACCAGACATCCCGTGCACCAAAGCGTCCGCTGTAAGCCCATGACCGATAGAAACCTCAACAAGATTTGGCATTTTTTTGACCAAAGCCGGTAGATTGACGACCGTCAGATCATGCCCTGCATTCACTGCAATTCCTGCTTTTGCCGCCGCCACAGCGGTCGATTCCAGCTTTGAGAGTTCGCTGGCCTCAAGGCGCGGATCATTGTGCGCACCCCCATAGGGGCCAGTATAAAGCTCAACCCGGTCAGCGCCAAGCGCCTTGGCCACGGCAGGCATATCGGGGTCGGGATCGATGAACAGTGAAACGCGAATACCTTGTGCTTTGAGGCCAGAGATGATCGACCGGAGGAATTCTGCATCGCGTTGCAAATTCCAGCCATGATCGGATGTCGCCTGTGCCGGATCATCAGGCACCAGCGTCACCTGCTCTGGTTCATTTGCAGCGACGAGGCCCAGGAACTCCGGCGTCGGATACCCTTCGATATTGAATTCGGCCTGCGGGAATTCATCGTCGATAAGCGCTCGTATTGCGGGCAAATCGGAAAAACGGATATGTCGCTCGTCGGGGCGCGGGTGCACCGTTAAACCGGATGCGCCCGCCGCCAAGGCGATGCGTCCAAGACTAATGACGTTGGGCCAGGGCAGATCGCGTCTGTTGCGCAGCATCGCGATCGCATTGAGGTTGACGGAGAGTGATGCGGTCATGATTTAACCCGTACGCGGAAGCACTGGCATCTTCTTTACAGCAGAAACGCGACATAAAATAATGCTATTTCATCTAAACTCAAAGATTGAGTCCTTTGGGTCATCGCACGACGGTCAAGCGTTCTGCAGCCCGGGTAATTGCGGTATAGAGCCAGCGTTCACGTGTATCACGAAAAGCATAGCTTTCGTCGAAGAGCACGACCTCATCCCATTGCGATCCTTGCGCTTTGTGGGTCGTCAGAGCATAACCGTAGTCGAAATCGTCAAACCGCTTCTTGGTCTGCCATGGTATTTCGGCGTCCGGATCATCGAATTGAGATTTCAGCAGTTTTATCTTGGCGACGCCCCTCCCCGGCTCCTCATCTTCTGGAGCAACCAAAAGATTGATCCCGGGTTTCACCGTTTCACGCGACGAGGTCATGACCTTCCAAAGCGAACCGTTGAGGAGGCCCTTTGCGGGGTCGTTGCGTAGACACACCAGTTTGTCACCAGCCTGTGGAAAAGACGCGGAAAAACCCTTCAACTCTCGCAGGCGCTGATTGTAGCGCCGGCGCGTGCGGTTGGTACCGACGAGCACCTGGTCGGCACCGAGAACCAGTTCCTGTGTGACATCCGTCTTCGAAATCACCTTTGCGGCACCAAAATCGCCGAACGTGAACTCACGGCCCTCGCGTACATCGAGCGCCAGACGAATGATGGGATTGTCACGCGCTTGCCGATGAATTTCGCTCAGGAGATAATCTGGCTCGTGTTCGGTGAAAAAACCGCCACCGGAAATTGGCGGCAACTGACCGGGGTCGCCCAACACAAGGATTGGCGTGCCAAAGCTCATGAGATCCCGTCCCAGTTGCTCATCGACCATGGAGCATTCGTCGACGACGATCAGCTTGGCCTTGGACACCGGACTTTGGCGATTCAAGGAAAATGTCGGAGCAATGCTTGTTTTGCCAGTGGCCTCATTCTCGACCGCCTCCTCACCCCGCGGTCGGTAGATCAACGAATGCAGCGTGCGAGCATTGGCGGCGCCTTTCGAGCGGAGCACCTGTGCTGCCTTGCCAGTAAAAGCTGCAAACTGAACGTCACCCTCAATATGCTCGGCAAAATAGCGGGCAAGCGTCGTTTTGCCAGTACCGGCATAACCGAAAAGCCGAAAAATCGGGCTGCGCCCGTCTTTCAACCATTTTGAAACGGCCCGGAGCGCTTCATCCTGTTGTGGTGATAATTGCATAGTCCTGAGTGACAGGATTCGCCGTCAAAGGGCAAGGAAAATGGACGCGAGGAGTATTAGACTTATAGATTATCGGGATTTCCCGGCCGTATCTGTCCCTCGCCAATACGGCCGAATTGTTGATTCGTCATACGAAAACGATCGCCATTGACCTGCAACGTCCAGCAAATCTTTTGGTCCTCGCCCTCATAGGTCAAGCAAAGATTGTCATTCTCAAGGGCCCACTCGCCGGCGTAGGGCATGCCCTTCGTCGCAACCTCTTCTGGTTTGCAGCATTGGATCATCTTGCCGCGAGACTTGCCATCCGGGCCGAGGAATTCAGTGAAGTTGAAGGGCGGCTCAGCTTTAACTTCGCCCGTAAGAGTCGCTCCGGTGATGACTTTGCGTAGATCGTCTTCGTTCGGCGTCGACCACGAAGTGTCTTGTGCCGAGGCGTGGCTGGTAAACAATATGAAAGTGGAGACCAGCAGTGTAGCGAATGAGCGTATATTCATCTTAGGATCGGTCCGGATCATTTTCGAGGCGGATGGGTTGACCATGCGGTGTCGCATGAGCAGCGCGCTGCCAAGCCGCAGCCAATTGATCGATATCGTGGCTATCCGCAACATTCTTGGAGGCGATCAGCGATTCCAACGCCTCAAGCCAGCAACTATAGTAGTCACTAGCATCATCCAGCGCGCCAGGGTGTTTCAGTTTGCCGGAAAGCGTGGCCGCCCACTCCTCCCAGGTGAACAACCCGCGGTCGTGGAGGGCAACCGCCATTGCAAAGGCTTCCGCCTGCCAAGGTTCGGCAAATACCGGACCGTCACCGCTCGCGGGTAGTCCGCGCGAGTGAGTGATCAGCTCACGCAGGCTCAAGATAACTCTCCCAGGCATCAATACTGATGGTCAAAGTAGGATCGGCTCCATCGCCCCATATCTCAGGCGCGGTGAATACCACTGTATAAACATATTGGGGGTTCTCACCCTTGCCGTGAGCATTGGAATCCGGAAAGACAAAGCCACCACGGACAGCTTCGATTACCCCCAACTTGCCACGCGCATAGCGCGGCAGTCGCGTATGCGTTTCCGGATTGAAATTATGGGTACGGATGCGATCGCCTGGCTGGAAGCGCGGCTCACCTGCCACAGGGCGATCGCAAGGACCGCCTTTTGCAAGGGCTGCCGCGACATTTTCCGCTTTCAAAACACGTTTTGGCTGAGTTCCTTTACCAAGTGAGCGGCCTTCATCGAGTTCCTGTGGCTGGACAAATCCATGGCGCTTCAGCAGGACCTCCAGCGCCTTGGTCCATATTTCATAGTAGGAGGAAGCATAATAATCCGCGGGATGCAGACTTTCGCGGGCGTGACGGCTTTCGTCGATATTCCATTGCCCCATCGCGCCTGCGGCGATTGTCATGCCCATAGCCCATTTTTCCCAACCGGCGTGAAACAACGGCTCATTGTTTTCCGGCGCAACAGGGCCAAAACCCATCTGTCCGCCAAGATCCTGCGGCCCGTTCATGCTGCCTCCGGTGCCAGTGCCAGCCCCGTCCCGATCATGGAGTCGCGTGTGACGAGCCGGGCAAGCTGTTCTTCACTCAGGCCTTCGCTACCTTCGGGGCGCATTGGTACAACAAGATAGCGGAGTTCGGCAGTCGAATCCCAGACACGAATTCTAGTCGTGTCGGGAAGGAACAAATCAAACTCGACCAGTACGCCACGCGGATCAATAACGGCCTTCGACCGATAGGGCGGCGATTTATACCAGACGGGAGGCAAGCCAAGCACCGACCACGGGTAGCATGAGCACAGCGTGCATACGACGAGATTGTGCGTGTCCGGCGTATTGAATACTGCCTGCATATGCTCGCCCTGCCGCCCGGTATAACTCAGGGATTCAATTGCTGCTGTTGCGTCGCGCTTCAGCCAATCGGCATATTCTGGATCCGACCAAGCTTTTGCGACAACTTTCGCTCCGTTGCGTGGACCAACCTTCGTTTCGTACGTATCGACGATCACATCAATCGCCTGCGGGTCGATGAGGCCCTTCTCCGTCAAAATCGTTTCCAAGGCGCGCACGCGCGCAGCCATGGGATCAAGTTCATTATCGTGATGGTGGTCGTCATGATCGTGTGGCATGGAGAAAATCCTATGCGCCAACAGCGGTCAGCGCAAGCTTACTTCAACATCGGCCATAAGGTGGCCACGAGCAGAACCGCCATTGTGATGTTGAACCATTTCAGCCGCACCGGATCAGCAAGCCAACCGCGCATGATTTGCCCAAAGGCTGCCCAGCTCGAAACGGATGGAATATTCACGATCGCAAACGCGATCCCCACGAGTAAAACCGTCGTAAAATAAGCTTGCGGCGACGTATAAGTTGCCATGGCGGTCACAGCCATCACCCATGCTTTCGGGTTGATCCACTGGAACGCGGCAGCTTCGAGGAACGTCATCGGTCGCGCCTTGCTGTCAACGGCGTTCAGAGAGCGGGACATGGCGATCTTGTAGGCGAGATAGATCAGATAGGCACCACCCGCAAATTTCAGG
The DNA here is from genome assembly GCF_014192095.1 of Phyllobacterium trifolii. Classification (GTDB taxonomy): domain Bacteria; phylum Pseudomonadota; class Alphaproteobacteria; order Rhizobiales; family Rhizobiaceae; genus Phyllobacterium; species Phyllobacterium trifolii. The sequence continues at coordinate 197,140 of NZ_JACHXN010000011.1, read as the reverse complement.
GCCATATAAAGAAGCGGAAAGGTCTGGAGCAGAGCTCCAAGTCCCAAACCTACGCCAATAAGCAGAGTAAAGAAACCCGAGCCAATACCGAACATGTGGGGAACCGTGCGTTTAAAGCCGAAATTGACGCCCGACGTCAGCAGCATAAAATTATTTGGTCCCGGCGTTATCGACGTGACGAAAGCGAACACCAGCAGGGTCAGAAAAATCTCGAGTGTCATTGTTATCCCCACCCCTGTAAAAAGGGGCACTCATAGGGCCGGGCGATATCTTGCTCAAGGCGGGACTTGTCAGGGATACAATTAAGCCCCTGACAAGAGTACTAAAGCTTGGCTACATTCCCATCGGGCCGCGGTTCATGGCGGCAACGCCTGTCCGGCAAATCTCGACAAGGCCAAGCGGCTTCATGATCGCGATAAACTGGTCAATCTTCGAACCTTTGCCAGTGATCTCGAAGATGAAATGCTCCGTCGTTGCGTCCGTCACCTTGGCGTGGAACGCATCGGCCAGACGCAATGCTTCATTGCGGTGCTCGCCAAGACCAGCGACTTTGACCAGCGCCAATTCGCGCTGGATTGGCCCGCTCTGACCAAGTTCATCTGCACGCACAGACAAATCTACCACACGGTGCACCGGCACAATGCGTTCCAGCTGGTGGCGGATCTGGTCCAGAATATGCGGCGTGCCGCGCGTCACGATTGTGATGCGCGACAGATGCTGTTCGTGCTCGGTCTCGGAAACCGTAAGGCTTTCAATGTTATAGCCCCGTCCGGAGAATAGGCCAATCACGCGTGCAAGGACGCCCGGCTCGTTATCGACCAGGACCGATAGAACTGTCGTGACTGGTAGTTCAGTCTCCTTGGCAATGAAATATGCCGAACCGGAGGCTAGGTTTTGAGCGTTCATTTGTTATTTTCTCCGGTTTTCCTAAACGAGCTGTCTGCCCTTGGCATCAATGGCGTTGGCGACTGCATCATCCGTAGCCTCATCCGGCAAAAGCATCTCATTGTGAGCCTTGCCGGAAGGGATCATCGGGAAGCAGTTCGCGAGATTAGCCACGCGGCAATCGAAAAGAACCGGCTTTTTGACGTCGATCATTTCCTGAATGGCATCGTCGAGATCGCCAGGCTTTTCGCAGCGAATACCATGACCGCCATAGGCTTCCGCGAGCTTGACGAAATCGGGCAAGGCTTCCGTATAGGAGTGCGACAGTCGATTGCCATGCAGCAGTTGCTGCCATTGGCGAACCATACCCATATACTGGTTGTTCAGGATAAAGATCTTGATCGGCGCTTCATACTGAACAGCAGCACTCATCTCCTGCATAGTCATCTGCACCGAAGCGTCCCCAGCGATGTCGATAACCAGTGAGTCAGGATGCGCGATCTGCACACCCAGCGCTGCCGGTAGGCCATAGCCCATCGTTCCGAGACCGCCTGATGTCATCCAGCGATTGGGCTTTTCGAAATGATAGAACTGCGCCGCCCACATCTGGTGCTGGCCGACTTCGGTCGTGATATAGGTGTCGCGATCCTTGGTCAGTGCATACAGCCGCTCCAGCGCATATTGCGGCATGATCACGTCCTTGTTGCGCGTATAGGACAGAGATTTCCGTGCGCGCCACCTGTCGATCTGCGACCACCATTGATCGATCGCCTTTTCGTCAGGCTTTGTCGACGACGCGCGCAGCAGGCGAATCATATCTTCGAGCACATGGGCAACATCACCGATGACCGGAACATCAACCCGAACCGCCTTGTTGATCGACGACGGATCAATATCGATGTGAATTTTTTTGGAATTTGGCGAGAAACCGCTGATGCGGCCGGTAATACGGTCATCGAAGCGCGCACCGATGTTCAACATGACATCGCAATCATGCATCGTCATGTTGGCTTCATAGGTTCCGTGCATTCCGAGCATGCCAAGCCAATTCTTGCCAGATGCCGGATAAGCACCAAGCCCCATCAATGTCGAGGTAATCGGGAAATTGGTGAGCTCAACGAGTTCCCGCAGCAATTTACTTGCCTCGTTGCCGGAGTTGATGACACCGCCCCCCGAGTAGATAACAGGGCGTTTTGCCGTCAACATCAGAGCAACAGCCTGCTTGATCGCCTCGATATCACCCTGGATCTTGGGATGATAGCTGGTGCGCGGCGAGACTTCCGGCGGTGTATACATGCCGGTTGCAAACTGAACATCCTTCGGAACGTCAACGAGAACCGGACCGGGACGCCCTGTCTTGGCGACGTGGAAAGCTTCGTGCAGAACACGCGCCAGATCGTTGACATCCTTCACCAGCCAATTGTGCTTGGTGCAAGGACGCGTAATACCGACCGTATCGCACTCTTGGAAGGCATCCGAACCGATCAGGCTCGTCGGGACCTGTCCACTGATACAGACCAACGGAATGGAATCCATCAACGCATCCTGCAGCGGCGTAACCGCATTGGTTGCACCGGGCCCTGATGTGACCAGCATAACGCCGACTTTGCCGGTGGAGCGGGCATAACCCTCCGCGGCATGACCCGCACCCTGTTCGTGCCGAACGAGAATGTGGTTGATCTTGTCCTGTTGGAAGAGTTCATCATAAATCGGAAGCACTGCGCCACCCGGATATCCGAAAATATCGGTTACCCCTTGATCAATGAGTGCCTGGACGACCATCTCGGCACCAGTCATTTCACGTCGTTGCGATGGTCGGCTGTCACTATCCTGCTTGTCTGCTTTCATCGGTCTCTTCCCGTCTATTCTGCGGCTCTTGGCCCTTCAGAAGGTGTCTGCTCTAACTGAAATGTTGGAAATAAAAAAGGCCCCCGAAGGAGCCTGTGTATCGCGCATGGGAGCTTTCGCCGGGTGCTTACTACACCCTGCCCATGCGCGATCCCACGACGATAAGAACTGTTTTCATGGTCGCGGACGATAGTTAAGCAAATTCCATACGTCAACGGCAAAAATGCAAATCAAATCGAATGACCAGCACTGAGCCTGAAACCGGTCGAAACAATTGTCATAATCACGCTAAGATAATCTCAATGCCTTCGAATTAGGGTGACCCGACAAGTCTTGTCAACACACTGCTATCAGTTCACGGAATGGTCACCAATGATGAACGCTGAAGCCTTGCCGGCTGAACAACCCAGACCCTTCGTTCGCAATCGAACCGATGGGCACGTCATCGAATGCAACGGCGAAAAAGCCGTCATTTACGCGTTGACCGGGCCCTCTATCGCAGCATCGGATGACTATTGGACAGTCGGCCAGTTGATTTCCATTCAAGTCGGAAACAGCCGCGTGGTTGGGCTCGTCTATGAAGTCAACGCCCATGAAGCGCAATGGGTCGTCGAAGCCGACCAGAGCATTCGCATCCATGTCGAGCTTATCGGACAGGTCAATGAGCATGATGATGGTTCGTTGACCTTTTCATCCGGCATCGCGAATTATCCGCACATGGGCGCCGTAGCGCATCGGATTCGCGCGACAGATCTGGCAACTATCTACACGGCAAGCCTGAAAAACACCGTATCGGTCGGGCATCTGTCGCAAAATGCGTCGATCCCGGCATTGATATCCATCGATAGTCTGGTTTCGCGACACTTTGCCGTCCTTGGCAGCACCGGCGTGGGTAAATCAAGCGCCGTTTCCCTGCTCTTGCGCAAGATCATCGCGCAGCGACCCGATTTACGCGTGCTCATCCTCGATCCGCACAACGAATTCGCAAGCGCCTTTCCTGATCATGCAATCTCGATCGATTACAACACGTTGGAGTTGCCCTATTGGCTGTTCAGGCTGGAAGAATTTGCTGAAGCTGTCTTCCGCGGGAGGCCGACGGTGCCAGCCGAAGTTGATGCCTTGCGCGATCTGATTCCGATTGCGCGGGAGCGCTTTGCCAGTTCCGAAGCAACGACCGCCACATCGCTCCTGAAAAAAGATCGCGACTATTCGTCGTTGACCGCGGATACGCCGACACCATACCGGATGGCTGATCTCATCAAGCTGATCGATGAACGCATCGGCCAATTGGAAGGCAAGACGGATCGGCCGATCATGAAGGCGCTTCGGCAGCGTTTGCAGGCGCTGGTTGCCGACCCCCGCTACCGTTTCATGTTTTCGGCCCCGACGACGATGGACACGATGCGCCAGACGATTGGCCACATTTTCCGCATACCCAAGAACGATCGTCCAATTTGCGTCTTTCAATTGGCTGGATTGCCATCGGAAGTGGTGAATTCCGTTGCCTCGGTACTCTGCCGCATGGCTTTCGACCTCGTGGTGTCGAGCGACGGCCGCGCACAGACGCTCGTCGTCTGCGAAGAAGCGCATCGTTACATTCCCGCGGATGCCAATGCGGGTTTCTGGCCAACCCGTCAGGCAATTGCCCGTATTGCCAAGGAAGGCCGCAAATATGGCGTCTATCTGGCGGTCATTACGCAGCGTCCCGGCGAGCTCGATGCAACCATTCTTTCCCAATGCAGCACCGTGTTTGCCATGCGCCTTGGAAATGAGCGTGACCAGGAGATCATTCGGGGCGCCATTACCGGCGCATCGCAAAGCACGATTGGATTCCTGTCATCGATTGCCAATCGAGAAGCGATCGCGTTTGGTGAGGCCGTTCCGACGCCGATGCGCATGATGTTCGAGACAATTGCGCCTGACCAACTGCCGGCCGCACATATGACCAAAAGTCAGCAATCCATGCGGCTGGGCGATTCTTACCTCTCTCTCGATACGATCTTGATGCGAATGCGGCAGCTCAATGCGGCAGAAAGCACAGGTAATCAGGATGATGCATTCGACATGGTCGACAGTATTAACCCGCCTGTCGCGAGCCAGAGGCATACGGTTCCGCTGGCTCAGGAGCCGGTAAGAACCCAGTGGCGCAATATCGATGCTGCGATCCGCAAAGAGGAACCGCCCAAGTCGCAACCGGAAAATACCGACCGGTTCCGTGCCAGCGACCTGATCCGTACGTTCCGCAACGACAAGACCTGAGTCACGGATAAGGCAACCTTTCCCAGTCATCGCCGAGCTGGTTGCGGAACCATGTCATCTGGCGCTTTGCATATTGACGGGTAGCGATCGTCGCGAGTTCTGCGGCTTCCTCTGGACCCAGCCGATCGGCAAGAACCTCGGCAATTTCGCGCACTCCGATCGCTCTCATGGCAGGGAGTTCACTCGAAAGCCCCAATGATAACAATGCCTTGACCTCGTCGAGGCCACCCGTTTTCATCATGGTTTCAAAGCGCGATGCTATGCGGTCGCCAAGCCATTTCCTATCGGGCTCGATAACAATCTTGCGCGCAGCTCCAGAGTGAATCAGCGATCTGCCGGTTGCCTTTTGCCATTCGACGATGGACCGACCCGACGTATCGATGACTTCGAGCGCTCTTACAATCCGCTGGCTATCGGTCGGACGCAAGGTAGACGCCGCCAACGGGTCTTTCTCGGTGAGAATCGCGTGCAATTCCTCAGAGCCCAGCTCCGCATCCTGCTGACGCCAATGCGCCCGGATATCGGCCGGAATATCAGGCATTGCCGATAGCCCTCCGAGAAGAGCACGAAAATACAGCCCGGTACCGCCAACGAAAATCATAGTCTTTTCAGTTAGTTCTGGCCTATTCAGAACTTCTTCGGCGTCCGTGAGCCAGCGTCCGGTCGAGTAGGCGATGCTCGGTGAAACATGTCCGTAGAGATAATGGGGCGCGGCTTTGAGATCGTCCGGACCTGGCCGCGCGGTCAAGAGATTGAGGACATCATAGACCTGCATTGAATCGGTATTGACGATCACACCGCCTGTTTCGTCCGCCAAACGAAGCGCAAGCGCCGACTTGCCGCTTGCCGTCGGTCCAGCTATCAGGATTATCTGTCTTTTCGCCACGTCAACGCCCAATCGGAAATTGCCCTATGCCCTTGATGGCCACGCTCATCGCCAATCCCGCCACTTCGGACCTTGTACCATCGCTCGGGATTAAAGCCTCGGCGGCGGTTAATGCAACAGGTCTTTATTGGCTCGCCGATGGGATTGCCTGTGATCTGCCTCTAAGGGACGGCACCGATGCCACTGAAGCGCATCTTGAACTGGTACGGGCTATCGACGGCGCGCCAATAGATATTATCGTGCGAAATCAAGATACTAGACGCAAAAAGATTTTGATCGCCGACATGGATTCGACCATGATCCAGCAAGAATGTATCGATGAACTGGCCGAAGAAGCTGGCCTGCGCGAAAAAGTTGCGGCGATCACTGCGCGGGCGATGAATGGCGAAATCGCGTTCGAACCTGCGCTGCGTGAACGTGTCGCGCTGCTCAAGGGCCTGCCCTACACAGTGATCGACAAGGTGATCGCCGGCCGCATCACGCTCATGCCAGGCGGACCGGAACTGGTGCGCACAATGAAAAAACACGGGGCCTATACTTCGCTTGTTTCAGGCGGGTTTACCGTGTTCACCCAGCGTATCGCCGAGATGATCGGCTTCAATGAAAACAGTGCCAACACCTTGATAGATAATGGAAAAGTCTTGACGGGAGAGGTCAAGGAGCCGATCCTCGGCCGCGAGGCGAAGGTTGCGGCGCTGACCTCCATCTGCCAGCGTTTCGGCCTTTCAGCGCAAGATGCGATCGCGGTCGGAGACGGCGCCAATGACCTCGGCATGCTGCAACTGGCCGGCACAGGCGTGGCGCTCCACGCCAAACCGATCGTTGCAGAACAGGCAAACGTGCGGATCGACCATGGTGATCTGACCGCCCTTCTCTATATCCAGGGCTATCGAAAAACCGATTTTGTGGTCTGAACTCGCGTCCACAACCATTTTTCGCGCTATGGTTGAAAATCTTGCGCCAGAATCGACACTTCTTGCATCAGATTCGCGAGTTCTTCCGTAAGATCAGGTAGTTCTTGCACAAACTTGCGTACGATCCTCAATCCTCTGAACGAAAAAATGCCGCGGTTGAATCCAGCCGTCCAAATCAGTCCATTTGAAGCGTGACGAACCGCAGTTCGCCGGTTTTCGACGCCAGCATCAGCAGCGCATTCTTGCGGCCCTCGTCGCGAAGTTTTTCGATCCGCGCCGCCACATCCTCAGGCGTCGAGACGGTCTCCTGCGCAATATCGACAATGACATCACCTGCCGCGATCCGCTTGTTGGCGGCAATCGAGCCGTTCTGCACTTCAGTCACCAGCACGCCCTCGACCTCCTTGGCGATGCCGAAGGTCTTGCGGGTGGCATCGTCGAGTTTTCCAAGGCTCATGCCGAGCACGTCCACGTTCTGGGCGGCTCCGTCCTCGCCGGTTGTCTGATCGTCCTTCTTGGCGTCCGCCTGATCACCGTCTTCCAGACGGCCGAGCGTGACCTTGACAGTCTGCTCCTTGCCCTTGCGGACAACGACGACATCGACTTCCTTGCCGATTGGGCTTTCCGCCACAACGCGCGGAAGATCCTTGACGTTGTTCACATCCCTGCCATCGAAACGCGTGATCACATCACCGGGCAGAATCGCACCATTGGCGACCGGGCCGCCTTCGATGATCCCGGCGACCAGCGCGCCCTTGCTGGATGTCATGCCGAGACTTTCGGCGATATCGTCAGTCACAGGCTGGATGCGCACACCAAGCCAGCCGCGACGCGCCTCGCCAAACTGGCGCAGCTGAGCGATGACGCCGGACGCAAGCTCGGCCGGAATGGCGAAACCGATACCGATCGATCCGCCTGTCGGCGAAATGATCGCGGTATTGATGCCGATAACCTGTCCATACATATCGAACAGCGGCCCGCCGGAATTACCGCGATTGATCGCAGCGTCGGTCTGGATGAAATTGTCGTAAGGACCGGAATTGATATCGCGGTTGCGCGCCGAAACGATACCGACGGTCACGGTGCCACCGAGACCAAAGGGATTGCCGATGGCCATCACCCAATCGCCGATACGCGTCTTCGATGAATCGCCGAACTTGACGGCAATGAGCTTGTGCTTTTTCGGATCGACCTTGAGCACGGCAAGATCGGTCTTGGTATCCTTGCCGACAAGGGTCGCCTTCAGCTTGGAACCGTCATTGAAATTGACTTCGATCTCGTCGGCATCGGCAATCACGTGATTATTCGTGACGACAATGCCCTCAGCCGCATCGACGACGAAACCCGAACCGAGCGACTGGACCTTGTGCGAAGGATTGCTCTCACCGGGATTCTGCTTGCCGAAATATTCGTCGAAGAATTCCTGAAAGGGCGAGCCATCAGGCACCTTCGGCATTGGCACCGGTCCCGATTCCCCATCCTGTCCTTTTACGGTCTGCGAGGTCGAGATATTGACCACGGCATCGAGCAGGCCCGCAGCAAGGTCGGCAACCGAGGCCGGCCCCTGTGCTCGCGGCTGCTGACTGTTCGGCACAATCGGAGCTTGCACCTGCGCCCGCGCGACACCGACATAGGCCGGGTTGAGGCTTGTCGCGGTCAGCGCAATCAGCGCGGTAGCCGCGGTTGCGGAACGGAGAACGAGGCGACCAGTCTTGAAAAACATACGTTCGAGCCCTTATCGGAAACAGAATGATACAACAGAACGGCGAGAGGCGACATAAATATGACCGAGGGGCTATTGCAGCATTTATTTCAGATCAGTCAATTCAAGAGTTGATGAATTGTCTCCCGCCTATTCTCGCATCGCCCCCACGCCGAGTACTCCAGACCCGTATCTGCCGAGTTGGTTACTGTAACGTACTTGGCCACCCCTCCATTCAATGGTCAGATGAGGCAATCAAACAAGGCCGTCCTGACAGCACCGGTTAGCCAAAGGCTGTGGTGCGTTCTTTTCAGTTCTGACAGGGGGAAACCATGATCGACACGAAGGATAAGGCGAAGGAATGCGCCGTCAATCCGACTCGAGGCATCATCGCCGGACTGGCGATGCTCGTCACGGCAAGCGGCTTACCGGTTGCCAGCTTCGCACAGACCGCCGAAATACCGCCATCGCTCGTTACTCCCGACAAGGTGGAGTCCCGGCTAGGCACGATGGAGTTTAAGGACGGCGTACCGAGCAAGGCGGCCGCTGAGAAACTCTACGACAACCTCGACTTCACCTACGCCTACCGCGCGTTCATGGACAACTTGCGTGGCGTCAGCATCCACGCGCTGCGAAAGGGCATGATGAGCATAGGGATGAAGGACAACGAGGTCATCGTTTTCGAACAGTTGATGGATGCCAAGTCGCTGTTCCTGACCGCGAACGCCGACACGATCTACGTCATGGGCTTCCTCGATCTTAGCAAGGGGCCCGTTGTGGTGGAGACTCCGCCCAAGTTTCTTGGCGCTGTGCAGGACGCCTGGTTCCGCTGGGTGATCGACCTTGGCGCGCCTGGGCCCGACCGCGGAGAGGGTGGCAAATATCTGATTGTGGGACCGGACTACACCGGGCCGCTGCCGGAAGGAGGATTCTTCGTCGCGCGTGCCCGCACCAATTCCATCGTGTGGTTCGGCCGGTCGTTCCTGGAGAATCACAACGATCCCAAACCAGTGGTCGAAGGGATCAAGAAATTCACCAAGGTCTATCCTTTCGAAGTCGGCGGTGTCGGCACTCCCGTCGCCGACTTCCTGGCCGGCAAGACCAAGCTCGGCAAGATCACCCCACCGCCGCCGACCGTGTTCCATGACGGAAGCGGCAAGGTAATGAACACCCTTCCGCCCAACGACTGGAGCTTCTACGAGATGCTCAACGAGGTCGTGCAGAAGGAACCGGCCACGTCGCTCGACCCGGAACTGATGGGCCCGATCGCGGCGATCGGCATCGTCAAGGGCAAGCCTTTCGCGCCCGACGAGCGCATGAAGAAGATCATGACCGAAGCGCTGGCGGTCGCCAATGCAAGCTCGCGCAACCTGTTCATGAGCCCACGCGATCCGAGCTGGTTCTATTATCCCAACTCAGCTTGGATGAATTACTTGTTCCAGACCGGTTACGAGTTCGAAACGCCGATCCCTGAAATAACGCCCGAGGGTGTCAAGCCATATCCGGCCACCGGCTACCGCACCATGGATGCGCGGACCAACTTTTTCTACGGCGTCACCGGCATCACGCCAGGCATGGCTATGCGCCTCACGGGTATCGGCTCCCAATATCTGTTTGCCATGACGGACGCGGACAAGAACTACTTTGACGGCGCAAAGACCTACAAGGTGATGCTGCCGCAGGGCATTCCGGAAGAAAACTTCTGGTCGTTCACGCTCTACGACAACATGACCCGTTCCATGCTCGACACACCACAACGCTATCCGCGCGCCGGCAGCCAGAGCTTTCCGTCGCCTGCAGCCGAGGCCGCAGCGGACGGCTCCACGACCATCTACTTCGGCCCGACCCAGCCCGACGGCGTGAAGCGCGGCAACTGGATCCAGACCGATCCCAAGAAGGGCTGGTTCACGCTCCTGCGCCTCTACAGCCCGCTGGAGCCGTTCTTCACCAAGAAGTGGCGGCCAAGCGAGATCGAGCTGGTCCAATAGGACCGCCCGAATTGCAATAGGGTGGGCGACCAGTCGACGGCCGCCCGCCGCGCTTCAGGAGTGTCGAGACGAGGCTGGCCTACGCGGCGGCGCTTCCAGCCGCACTGCGCAACGGAGAACGAGGCGACCCTATTCTCGCTTCGTGATGCGACCCCAACTCATGTATTTCCCTTCGGTTGCGGAGGGTTGGGAGCAACGACTGGGCCGTAATTGTCGTGAAGGCGCCACCAGGTGTAGGGATTCCCCTGAGGACGGCCGGGCGGCACCTCCTGCCAATTCTCCTGCCGACCCAACGGCGTCATGTCGAGAAATGACCAGACGGGGCCGATTTCCTCAATGCCGCGTCCATTCAGAAAGTAGGTGCGGAAAATACGCTCACCGTGCCGGATGAAGACATTGATGCCGAACATTTCTTCAACACCGAAATCTCGAGAGAATCGCTCGTCGGGCAGCGAAAAGAAAGGGATGTGGTTCCATCCCATCCGTTCGCGCAGGCTCTCGATCTTGTCGATGGGAGCAGCAGTCACGAAGGCAAGGGTCGTATCGCGTGCCGCAAGATGGGCAGGATGAACAACGGTGTCCGCAACCAGCGAGCAACCGCCGCACGCCCCATCCGGCCAATTCTCGACATCGGGCGCATAGAAGAAACGATAGACGATTAGCTGTCGTCGGCCTTCGAACAGCCCCGGCAGATCCCTATCACCGTTCGTGCCTATGAATTTGTAGTTGCGGTCAACTTCGGTCACCGGTAGCAGCCTGCGCTTGGCGGCCAGGCGATCCTTGGCCTTCATCAGGGCCTTTTCCTCCACGAGCAGCTTCTCGCGGGCAGCGTTCCATTCATCTTCCGAGACCACATCGAAGTCGCCCACAGGTTCGCGCATAGACGGAGCCGGGACTCCGGGACCTTCTTGTCGAGCCATATTCTCCTCCGCTGAAAGTGTTGCATGTTCACATGCAACGGCTCAACAACACGCGGGTTCCAAGGGATGATTTGTCTGCGGTGCGAAGCTTTACCATGCCTGAGCACAACCGCCTGCTTTCCACCCCGAAACCAACCCTTGACGGGGTCGAACCGCAAGGTAGGCGGTGGATCAATGATGACACTACGCATCAGATTGGCTCAAACTCGCGACGCTACCCCCGCGCGAGCCACACCACCCCAACGCCGATGGCGACGGAAGCGACGCCGGCTATGCGCAGGAAACCATCCGGTTGTTCGCTGACATCGCGGGCAACACGTTTGGCTACGAGCGGGAAAAGGCCATAGAGCAGCCCCTCGAATACGAGGAACAGCCCTACGGCATCAATGAAATCGATCATGATCTGAACCCGCCCCTATTGAGGGGCGGGAGCGGGTGGAGCAGGCGGCGTAGCACCGGCTGGCGGTGTAGCGCTGCTGACCGGAGGCAGACCGCCATTCGAATCCTGGAAATACCGGAAAAACTCGGAATTCGGTGAAAGCACCATCGTCGTTCCCGTATTATCCAGCGCCGTGCCATAGGCCGTCATCGAGCGGTAGAACGCGAAGAAATCCGGATCCTTCGAGAAGACGTCGGCGAAGATACGGCTGCGCTCGCCTTCACCCTGACCTCTGGCAATTTCCGATTCCTTGCGGGCTTCCGCGATGATTTCGACAACCTGGCGATCGGCGATGGCCTTGATGCGCTGTGCTGCTTCACGGCCGCGGGCACGCAGGCGCTCGGCTTCCGCCAGACGTTCTGCCTTCATGCGGTCGAATGTCTGTTGCGACACTTCCTGCGTCAGGTCCGTCCGGCGAATGCGTACGTCGGTGATCTGCAGGCCGAGCGACTCCGCATCGGGACGCAGTTGCTGGCGCACTTCGTTCATCATGCCAGCGCGCTCGTCCGACAGGGCAGCCTCAAAGCCACGCAAGCCATAGACACCACGCAACGCCGCATCGAGACGCGTACGCAACCGTGCTTCGGCCAAGGTTATGTCGCCCGATACGGTCTGGCGGAACTTGCGCGGATCGGTGATCTGGTAGACGAGGAAAGCATCGACCTCGTAGAACTTGCCGCCCGAAACCTGAACACGGATGTTGTCGAGTTCAAAGCTCAGGAGACGATCTTCGATCATCTGCACATTGTCGGCCTCAAGAAAGCCGAAAGGCAGCTTGAAATAAATGCCGGGATCGGCCTTCACATCGACGATCTGACCAAACCTCAGGACGATGGCCTGCTGGCCGGCCCTGACGACGAAGAGCGACGAATAGGCCAACAAGGCGATGAACGCGATAAGGCCAACGAGAAGCGGAACACGATTCTGGTTCATGGCTTTGTCCCCTCTGTGGTGGTGGCGGGGGCAGGCTTACCGGTCAAACCCGGCAGCGGCAGATAAGGTATGACGCCTTGTCCGCTTTGATCGACGATCACCTTGTTCGAATCCTTCAGTACACGCTCCATCGTTTCAAGGAAGAGACGCTTGCGCGTGACTTCCGGCGCTTTGACATACTGGTCATAGACAGAGGTAAAGCGTTGCGCCTCACCTTCTGCTTCCTGGACGATACGGTTTTTATAGGCAGCCGCATCTTCACGGATCTGCGCGCCTTCACCGCGGGCCTGACCCAGCTTCTGGTTGGAATACTGGTTCGATTCCTCGACGAAACGGTCTTCGTCCTGTTCAGCACGCTGAACTTCATCGAACGCGTCGGCCACTTCGCGTGGCGGCGCGGCATCTTCGATTGATAGAGCATTGATCGCAATGCCCGCGCCATAATCGTCGAGCGTCTTCTGGATAATGGCGCGCACATCATTGGCGATGCCAGCACGGTTATCACGGAAGATATCCTGTGCCGGACTGCGGCCGACGATCTCGCGCATGGCGCTTTCCGAAACCTGCTGCACGAGGTTTTCCGGGTTTTCGACATGGAACAGATAGGCGACGGGATCAGAAACACGATACAGCACCGAGAACTGAACATCGACGATGTTCTGGTCGCCGGAGAGCATCAGGCCTTCCTTGGCGCCGCGAGCGCCCTGCCCGCCAATGTTCTTCTGCTTTTCGACGATCTCGACCTTCTCATAGGATTCGATTGGCCACAAATGGAAATGCAGGCCCGGCTCGGCGATATCAGGCTTGGGCTTGCCGAAACGCAGCTCGACGGCGCGTTCGTCCGGCTGGACTGTGTATATCGACTGGAAAAGCCAGAACGCCACCAGCGCAAGTGCGGCCAGGCCCCAGATCGCCGGACTGCCGCCCGAACCACCCGGAAGCGCCTGACGCAAACGATCCTGACCACGGCGGAATATATCTTCGAGATCGGGAGGGGTCTTGCCTCCGCCACCTTGCGGCTTTTGACCCCAAGGGCCACCGCCGCCACTATTATTACCGCCGCCACCCCATGGGCCGCCGCCGCCGTTCTGATTACTCCAGGGCATTCCTACCTCTTAATTTGAACGAAAGCGCCACCCCGTGGCCTCCTCCCGCTAATCCAACTTCCCGTTTATAGGGATGGCGAGGCGCGCTTTCAACGCGTGGCGACGCTTATTCACGTCATAGCGGTCTGCAAACGGCGTTTTTCTGCGCTTCCGGTGCTCACGTACCAAATGTACGCTGCGCTCCGTTGCTCGAAACCCGCCGTTTTCGCCTCGCTATGGCGTGAATATCGACAGACGCCAAAATTAACCGCGTTCGTAGATGGCAAACCGCGTTGCATAATTGTCTTTTTCACCCGCCGGGAAATCCTCGCTGGAAACCTCGGTCCATACCTTCGGATCGATCGGAGGGAAAACGACATCGCCTTCGACTTCGGCGAGAACCCAGGTGACATACAGCCTGTCGGCGCGGTTCAACGATTGGCGAAAAATATCGCCGCCGCCTATAATGCAAATCTCGTTGACCTTGTCGGCACCGGCATGGCTTCCCGCAATCATCAGCGCCTGATCGATGGACCGGGCGGCGATAACACCTTCAACGGAAAAGGCAGGATCGCGGGTGATGACAATGTTGGTCCGGCCCGGCAATGGCCGCCCTAGCGAATCCCATGTCTTGCGCCCCATGATGATGGGCTTGCCCATGGTGGTTGCCTTGAAACGCTTCAGATCCGAGGACAACCGCCACGGCAAACCATTCTCACGGCCGATCACGCCATTTTCGGCAATCGCAACAACAAAACTGATCATGTGGCATCCATCCGTTTCAAACAAACATTTCGCCCGCAAACCTGAACGCGGATTCTATACCGCGATCGGCGCCCTGATGCTCGGCTCGGCGACATAATCTATCAGATGGAAATCGTCATATTTGAAGGCAAAGAGATCGGTAACGTCCGGATTGATCTGCATGATCGGCAATGGCCCGGGCTTGCGCATCAATTGCTGCTTCGCCTGTTCGAAATGATTGGCATAGAGATGGGCATCGCCGAGCGTGTGAACGAAATCGCCGGGCTTCAACCCGGTGACTTGCGCCACCATCATCGTCAGCAGCGCGTAGGAGGCGATGTTGAAGGGTTTTCCGACATCATCACTTTTTGTTGTCATTGGTACCAGCCTCTAAAATGGAAATCACTGATCGGTTTGTTGTTACAATCATTATGGATTGGTACCCATGAAGCTTTGATCAAAACGTCATGGTGCGGTCTTTTAGCTTGTTCCCTGTTCGATCCCCCGGAGGGATCGAACCCGCCCATAGGGCGGCCTTTGATGTTCCCCGTCCCGATAGCTACGAGCCGACATGTAAGGAAGCTGATGTCACCCGAAGGGCCGTAACGCAGTGAAGGACGGCTTGCCGTTGACCTCAGCTTCTGTCATGTCAGCCTGCTCGGAAGGACGGACCATGCCAGGATACCTGATTCCATGGTTGAGACGACGTTAGTTCGCGCTGATGAGGTCCTTCAGTTTAGACTTTACACAGTATTTAATCGAGTGGGTGCCCTCGTTGATGAGCCCTTTGTGGACCCGGCCGCAGGTCGCGCCTCTCGCGCCGATAAACGGCAACCAACGGAACGGTGGGAAAGCGACGGGCGAGCGCGCTCGTTTAGAAGCGCCGAAGCGAGCCCGTCGCGATTCGCGAACGCTTTCGGTTGCGCTCCCTTGACCCGACCGTCAGGTCGGGCTTGTAGGGCGGAAGCAAAGCAGCCAACGCATCAAGGACTCAAACGGCGGTGGATTTAGAAGTTTAATCGGAAGGTAGCTCCTGCCATACTTCGGGAACTAGCGCGGGTGGCTTGGTCCAAAGTTCCACCAAGGCCGCTTGAAACCAGTCATTTCGAAGGTTTGCGTGCTCGTACGATTATCTGAAACGCTGAGGTAAAGTCACGCAAGAGTACGAATAGGCGACGAACCGCAGCAAGGTCAGCATCGCTGCCGTCTTTTCAATGAATCCCGCAGCCTCTTTGTAGACTGTCTCAGACGGAAAATAGACCTGTGTTGGCTGGTCAATGAGCAAGGAACATGGGTATCCGTTGGCCAGTATTCGCGGCAAACCGATGCAACGCGAGGAGAGCGGCAAGGTGATAAGCCAGATGGTTCTCGCCGCCACCAGTTCGCTACATGTAAATCGACCGACCGGGTCGGCGACCGTGTCGTCGATCCGTGCATCGCAGCAGATCGTCATCTCTCTGTCACATCCCGGCCCTACTTAAGCATCTGTAATTCTCGATATATGGGGACCAGCGGTGCTTATACTTGACGACGTCATCCGGAAGTTCAGCCCTGACGTCTCGATAGGGACTGTGTCATTGGAGGTTCCGTCAGGGCAGATGGTTGGGGTGATCGGGCGATCCGGGGCGGGCAAATCCACCTTGCTGCGGATGATCAACCGTATGGTCGACCCAACGAGCGGACGCATTTTATTCGAAGGCAAGGATGTCACCGGATTGAAAGGCGCGGACCTGCGGGCCTGGCGCAGGCGCTGTGCCATGATCTTCCAACAGTTCAATCTCATCGACCGTCTGGATGTCATCACCAATGTTCTGACCGGCCGACTGAATGAAGTTTCCTTGGGTCGCGCGATTTTCAAGGCCTTCAGTCCTCCAGAGCGGGCTCTTGCAATCCGCGCCCTTGACCGTTTGGGAATGACGAAAGCCGCATTGCAAAAAGCCGACACTCTTTCGGGCGGCCAACAACAACGCGTCGCGATTGCTCGCGCCTTGATGCAAGAACCCGAAATCATACTTGCCGACGAACCGATCGCCTCTCTCGACCCGCACAACGCGAAGGTGGTCATGGATGCGCTGCGCCAAATCAATCGCCAAGACGGGATCACGGTATTCTGCAATCTGCACACCCTCGCGACAGCAAAGAATTATTGCGATCGGATCGTCGGAATGGCCAAGGGCAAGGTGGTCTTCGACGGCCGCCCGGACGAACTCTCCGATGTGATGGTTCACCGGATATACGGTCCCGAGGGCCTGGAGACGAACCACCCGTTCGGCCCCGATAGCGTTCCTGTACCGCAAAAGACCGTCCATCCAGCGACCGTTTGAAAACGTCTGAGGTCTCACGGCCTAGAACAGAGAACTACCATCAGAACACAACAGGAGAGAACTAATGATCAGGAAACTATTTCTAACGACTGCGGCCATAATCTTGGGAGCGGTGGCCTCGGGTGGCGCTGCCTGGGCAGACTACAAGGATACGGTCAAGGAATTCCGTGTCGGTCTCATCGGCGGTGAAAACGCTCAGGATCTGATGACCCGGAACGAGAAATTCAGGTCGCTGCTCGAAGCCGAACTGGGGATTCCAGTCAAGCTTTATCCGGCAACCGACTACGGCGGCATCATGCAGGCGATGGGTGCCAATCAGGTAGAAATGGCCGGGCTCGGACCATCAGCTTTCGCGGGAGCATGGCTCGACTGCAAATGCATCGAACCTCTCGTCGTACCGCAAGAAGCGGACGGCTCGACTTATTATTACTCTGTCATGGTGACGGGTGCCGGTTCCGGCATCGACAGCGTCGAGAAGATGAAGGGCAAATCTCTTGCCTTCGCCGATCCCAACTCCGCTTCGGGATATCTCATTCCGAACGCCTCGCTCAAGGCCGAGGGAATCGATCCTCAGACTTATTTCTCGCGGACGGGTTTCTCCGGCGGCCACGAACAGGGCGTGATAGCAGTTCTGCAGAAGCAATATGATGGTGCTGTTACTTGGGTTTCCGGCCAAGGCGAGAAATCAGAGGGTTATACCCGAGGAAATCTGCGAAGCATGGTCGACAAGGGCCTGCTCAAGATGTCCGACATCAACATCATTTGGCAGTCGGGCAAGATTCCCAACGGTCCGACCGCGATTCGCACGAACCTTCCCGACGATCTGAAGGCGAAGCTTCTGGAAATAATGATGGCGTTGCCGACTGATCATCCCGACATCTACAAGCAAGTCGAACGCGGCACGGGTAAAGGTTACGTCCGTGGCAGCATGGACCTCTTCTCAGACATCATCAAACTCCGCGAAGCCGAAGCAACCGGCGGACGCAAGTCCTAAGCACGGCTTGGCTGGGCGGCCACGCGCCGCCCAGCCAAGGCAATTCCCAAGGAAATTTTCATGGTTATGACATTGCCGCGCACCGGAGCAGGCAGGGAAGCAGATTCCCTCTCGTTGTTGATGGCGAGGATTGAGGAACATCGGCGTGCAAAGCGACGGATCACTACCGTCTACATCGCCATTTTCGCATTTCTGTTTGTCTGCTCGGTCTGGCTGACAGACTTCAGCCTACCGGACCTGGTAGCCGGTTTTCCTGCATTGGGTTTATACATAACGAAGCTGTTCACGACTGCATTGGCCGGCGGATCCTCGGAACGAATTCCGATCGTATCGTTGTCCCACTTCTTCGGAGACGCCGATACCAAACAGTCCCTCGCCTATTGGTTTTTCAATCTAAACACGTTCGTTTCGCTGATTGTTGAAACGCTACTGATGGCGGTTCTGGCGACCCTTATGGGATTTACCATCGCCTTCGCGTTCAGTTTTTTTGCATCCCGCAACCTCGTCGACAATCCCTTCATTGTATGGATCGCGCGTCGTCTCATGGAGGTGCTGCGCTCGATACCCGATCTCGTATTCGCGCTGTTCTTTGTCTTTTGCTACGGCATCGGGCCCATCGCCGGCATCCTCGCCATGGGACTTCATACGGCAGGGGCACTCGGCAAACTCTTTTCCGAGCTCAACGAAAACATCAGCATGCGGCCCGTTGAAGGCATGCGTGCCGTGGGCGCTGATTGGCCCAAGACCCTCCGTTACGCCGTGGTTCCTCAGGTCCTTCCCGGGTTCATCAGCTACGCACTGCTGCGCTTTGAGATTAACATACGGTCCTCTGCCATCATCGGCGTCGTGGGCGCAGGCGGTATCGGGGCGGAAATAAAGAAGGTGATCAATTTCAACCAGTACGAAGACGTCAGCGCAGTCATCATCCTCGTCGTTGCCCTCGTAATGCTCATCGACGTGATCTCAGGGCAAATCAGGCACCGTTTCATCACGACGCAGCTGCAGCACTAGGACCGCATCCTCATGGTTTCAAATCCAACGATTCGACTCCAAGCCGTCACAAGCGAAGACATCAACTCGATGCGGCAGCAATACCCGCGTGCCTTTGCTAAAACGATGCCCGAACGAGTGGGAATTTACTGCGCGTGGGCGCTGTTCGTCGGCATTATTATCTGGCTGCACATACATTTTGACCTGACCCCGCTCCGGCTAGTGCAACCCGATCCGCGGGCCGGCGCACTTATTTCCCATTTTTTCGACTGGTCTAAGTTTGCAGAGTGGGATCACACGGCAATCCTGTCGTCAATGTTGGAAACGGTCGCCATGGCGCTGTTGGGCACGACGCTGGCGACGCTTGTCGCGGTTCCTCTCGCCTTCATAACCGCACGCAACGTGATGCCCGTCTTTCTGGTGCGGTTTGCGGGCAAGCGTCTCTTCGACGTCGCGCGCGGCGTCGACCAGGTCATTTGGGCGCTTATCTTCATTTCCGCCGTGGGGCTTGGACCGATGGCCGGGATTCTGGCGATCTTCGTCAGCGACACGGGAACGCTGGCCAAACTGTTCTCTGAAGCCCTGGAAAACGCCGAACGCCAGCCAATCGAAGGCGTGCAGTCTACCGGAGCGGGACCACTTCTGGTTCAGCGATGGGGAATGTTGCCCCAAGTGCTCCCGGTGCTCATTTCGCAAGCCCTCTACTTCTTCGAGTCGAATACCCGTTCTGCTGCCATCCTGGGGCTGGTCGGAGCCGGTGGCATCGGCTTTGAGCTGATTTCACGATGGAATGTTCTCCGCTATGACGAGGTCGCATATATTGTCGTGCTCATCATCGTTACCGTGAGCATCATCGACTACGTCTCGAAGTTCGTGCGGTACCAGTTTATTGGCGGTCCAAACGGCTGACATTCTCCAGCGCCATGCAGGCTGATTTAAGGACGCGCTTCTCAATAAATTCTCGCATAAAGGCTGTTTGTACAGCCATTGACGCATCAATCTGTGTGGCGCATTCTCATCGCCAACGGAGGAAAATCTTGGTCCCTACAACACTGGTTGACGGCTTGATCCATCAGGCATCCATGATTGATCCTTTCGGGCGAACGATCAGCTATTTGCGCGTATCGGTGACGGATCGCTGCGATTTCCGCTGCACCTATTGCATGTCGGAACACATGACATTCCTGCCGAAGAAGGATCTGCTGACGCTAGAGGAACTGGATCGGCTTTGCACGGCATTCATAGAGAAGGGCGTGAAAAAACTGCGTCTTACCGGCGGGGAGCCGCTGGTTCGCAAAAATATCATGCATCTGATCGGAGAGCTTTCGCGTCATCTTCAGTCCGGTGCGCTCGAAGAGTTGACACTCACCACGAACGGCTCGCAGCTCGCACGCTTTGCGCCTGAGTTGGCCGGCCACGGCGTCAAGCGTATAAACGTATCACTGGATACGCTGGATCCTGGTAAATTCCGTGCCATTACTCGCTGGGGTGACTTCAGCCGGGTTATGGAAGGCATCGACGCTGCGCAAGAAGCCGGCATCAAAGTCAAGCTGAACGCAGTCGCCCTTAAGGGCTTCAACGATCACGAGATTCCAGGGATGATTCGCTGGGCTCATGGGCGCGGTATGGACCTGACGCTGATCGAAACCATGCCAATGGGTGAAATCGAACTCGATCGTACAGACCAGTACCTGCCGCTGTCGCTGCTTCGGGCCAAACTCAGTGAAGAGTTCACCCTGAACGACATTGCCTACAAGACCGGCGGGCCTGCCCGCTATGTCGAGATCGAGGAAACCGGCGGGCGTGTCGGCTTCATCACACCGATGACGCATAATTTCTGCGAGAGTTGCAACCGTGTGCGTCTGACTTGCACCGGCACGCTTTACATGTGCCTCGGCCAGGAAGACGCTGCTGACCTGCGCGAGCCATTGCGTGCGTCAGAAGGTAACGAACTTCTGAATGATACCATTGACGAAGCAATTGGCCGAAAGCCGAAGGGCCATGATTTTATTATCGACCGCCGTCACAATCGCCCGGCAGTCTCCCGCCACATGAGCGTTACCGGCGGCTAAACAGTTTCCAATGATCGCGTCTAAGACGTTGAACTTCTTTCTTAAACGGCACTTTTGAGATTGACGCGTTTCTCCAGTTCCGCCGCACTCTCTTTGCGTTCGCTGTACCTGTCGGTGAGATATCCGGAGACATCCCGCGTCAGCAAGGTGAACTTGACCAATTCCTCCATCACGTCGACGACGCGGTCGTAGTAGGCCGACGGCTTCATACGGCCGTGCTCGTCGAATTCCTGATAAGCTTTCGCCACCGAGGACTGATTTGGGATGGTGATCATACGCATCCAGCGCCCGAGCACCCGCATCTGGTTGACCGCGTTGAAAGATTGCGAACCGCCAGACACCTGCATGACGGCAAGCGTACGCCCCTGTGTGGGCCGGATCGAGCCCATCGCGAGCGGTATCCAATCGATTTGGGATTTCATGACGCCAGTCATCGCCCCATGCCGTTCAGGACTGGTCCAGACCTGACCCTCCGACCACAGCGACAGTTCGCGCAGCTCCTGCACCTTCGGATGATCGATCGGTGCGTCATCCGGGAGCGGCAATCCGGATGGATCGTAGATTCGGGTTTCCGCGCCGAAATGCTCCAGCAGCCGCGCCGCCTCTAGGGTCAGCAGCCGGCTATAGGAGACTTTCCGCAACGAGCCGCAGAGCAGAAGGATCCGCGGACGATGCGTGGAACGTGGTCCGGAAAGCTTCGTATGCTCCGGTACTTCCAGCGCGTCGGGGATTGCATTGGGTAGATCAGACAACACGCTTTCCTTCAGCGTCGATGACGAGCTCGCCGTCTTCCTTGGCGAACGCTCCTTGTTGCGGCTTCGGCAAAATATCCAAAACGAGTTCAGATGGCCGGCTCAAACGGACGCCTTTCTCGGTTACGACGAAGGGACGGTTGATGAGGATCGGATGTGCCTCCATGGCGTCAAGCAACTGCTCGTCAGTCAACGAGGGGTTATCCAGGCCAAGCTCAGCGTAAGGCGTGCCTTTCTCGCGGATTGCCTCGCGCACCGTCAACCCTGCCCGGCGGATCAAGTCTTTGAGTTCCTGACGCGCGGGCGGCGACTTCAAATATTCGATGATCGTCGGCTCGATGCCCGTATTGCGGATGAGGGCAAGTGTGTTGCGCGAGGTGCCGCATGCCGGGTTGTGATAGATGGTGACGGTCATCAGACTGTCCTTTCTGCTTTCTGGAGATTCTGAACGGCCGCGCCGCGCTCGTACCAATTCTTGCTGCGGTTGACGATCCACACGACCGACAGCATGACAGGGACTTCGATCAGCACGCCAACCACGGTGGCCAAGGCCGCGCCGGAATTGAAGCCAAACAGACTGATGGCGGCGGCGACGGCAAGCTCGAAGAAGTTGCTGGCACCGATCAACGCCGACGGTCCGGCGACGCAGTGCTGCTCGCCACTGATGCGGTTGAGCATATAGGCAAGACCCGAGTTGAAATAGACCTGGATCAGGATCGGCACCGCAAGAAGCGCGATAACCAGCGGCTGCGCGATGATTTGCTCGCCTTGAAAGCCGAAAAGCATGACGAGGGTTGCCAGCAGAGCCACAAGCGACAGCGGTTGGAGAATATGGAGGAGCCGTTCAAGTCCTGCCTTGCCGGCGCTTGCCAAGAGTTGGCGACGGATGACTTGGGCGATGATGACAGGAATGACAATGTAGAGGACGACGGAAAGCACGAGCGTATCCCAAGGGACCGTGATCGCCGACAGCCCGAGCAATAAGCCGACAATGGGCGCGAAGGCCACTACCATGATCGCATCATTCAGCGCCACCTGCGACAGCGTGAAGTGCGGTTCGCCTTTGGTCAGGTTCGACCAGACAAACACCATGGCAGTGCAGGGTGCAGCGGCAAGAATGATCAGACCCGCGATGTAGGAATCTATCTGCGTTTCCGGTAGGTACGGCCGGAACAGCCAACCGATAAACAGCCAACCAAGCAGCGCCATGGAAAACGGTTTGACCGCCCAGTTTATGAACAGCGTGACACCTATGCCGCGCCAGAACGAACCGACTTCTTTCAGAGCTGCGAAATCAATGCGCAAGAGCATCGGAATGATCATCAGCCAGATCAGCACTGCCACCGGAATGTTGACCTTGGCGACCTCGGCGGAGCCGATGGCTTGAAACACGCCGGGGATCACGTGCCCGAGCGCGATGCCGACGACAATGCACAACGCCACCCAGAGGGTGAGATAACGTTCAAAAACGGACATGGTTTTTCCTTAGATGGAAACGGACCGCGTCAAGATTGACGCTGTCGAGGGACAGAGGCCCGATGCTTGTGGAGTAGAAAGGATCGCCTCCGGTACTGACGTCCGTTCGACCGGGCGAAAGCCCAGCTTACCGAAGAACGGGGCAGCGTCGGTCGTCAGAAGATATCCTGCCTCCGCACCCTGAATGTCGGCGTAGCGGAGCAACAGCCGCGTGATTGCGCTGCCGTGTCCGTGCTTTTGCGCCTCGGCCGGCACTGCGATCGAGCGCAGAAGCGCGTCCTTTCCGTAGAACTCGACGCCGCCGTATCCGACGGGATTGCCTTGGCGGTCTGAAAAACGGAAGAACTTGCCGCTCGACTGACCGAGATCCTCCGTTGGAAGATCGACAGACCGCAAAGCTGATTCAAGTCCGATATCGACATTGTCAATTTCCTCAGCCTCCAATCCCTCACGCCGCCCGATCGCTTGGAGCTTTGTGGTCAACCACAGTCGGTCCACGGCATCATGGCGAAGGTTGAGGAAGGCCACGATTCTGTTTTTCATGTAGCGGGCAGCAAGCGAGAAGGCCCTTTCCTTCTCGATGTCCGTGCCCTCGACGGCTGCGGGGTCTTCGATACCCCAATGAGCGGTCATGGGATGTCCAGGCCAAACTGGGCACGCTTCACCTGCCGCGCTATCACAGACAGTAAAGATGAAATCCATCTGCGGCGCGCCTTCAACCGCAAACTCGTCCCAGCTCTTGGAGCGGAAACCTTCTGTCGGGTATCCCAGCGCCCCAAGGACTTTAAGCGCGAAAGGATTGACCTCACCTTTCGGCTGACTTCCTGCGGAAAATGCTTGGAAGCGATCCTTACCTTCGGCATTGAGGATGGATTCAGCCAGAATAGACCGGGCTGAATTCCCGGTGCAAAGAAAGAGGACGTTATAGACGCGGTCAGACATTGATATTCTCCTTGGGAGGACAGCAAGGGACGATGTCGGCAATGAGGGGTGCACAGATGTCGGGATGCCCGGCGCAGCAATCCTTCAGGAGGAAATTGATCGCCTCGCGCAAGTTCTCGAAGTTGGCGCGATAGATGATGGAACGGCTCTGTCGCTCCGAAGAGATCAGCCCGGCCCTTGTCATGATCGCGAGATGGGTTGACATGGTGTTCTGCGGAACGTCGAGTATCCGGGACACCTCACCTGCGGCGATGCCGTCGGGTTCGTGCATGACGATGAGCTTGAACGCGTCCATACGCGTCGGCTGCGCAAGAGCCGAAAAGGCTTCGATTGTTTCATTTTTGTCCATATATCGGGATTTATAGATGTTTCCAGATTCTGTCAACGTTGATTGCTTCAATCAGATCAACTTTGTGGGAGCATTCCAGGTAGTTTTTAATCGGACCTACCCTAGAGCAATTTCCGATCACCGTGTCGTCCTTGCCTTGGCCTGGCGGCATCAGTCTTCAGGCTGGCTCACCAATAAGACCCTGTTATGATATCACGCATTGACATCGATCGTTTGCATCGATAAATCTCGATATATGGGAAGAGATATAATTTCGTATGGAGCTTGCAACGAGCACGCACTCCGAGAGGCAGCATCGCTCGTAGAAACTCCACAGGAGATGGAGGATCTTGCTGCGCGCCTCGAAGAGATTTGGCGCAACAGGCGAGGCCTTGTCCACAACCAAATATCGTTTACAAGAGCGAAGGATCTTGCGCACCGCATATTCGACGACGCCGACGTTCCCAGGCCTTTCGTCAAGTGCATTCCAGCGAATAAGCATCCCCGGGGATTTGCTACGGCCAAACATGAAATTTTCATACCGGAACTCCCATACGCTGGAGCACTGATCGAGGTTTGTGCCGAACTTCTTCTCGGTGTTTTGGACCCATCTTTGTCTTCAAGCCGCGTCAGCAACACTCCCTTATATTTCCGCAACTGCATGGCTTTGGCCGATCGTTACGTGGATCGGTTTGCCCACGCCGATGCCCGTCGCGAGATCTATGTCACAGTTGGCAAAGTCTACTCGTCTTGGGCAGCCATCAGACCCGGCGATTCGCTTTACGAAGCTGCAGTCGGCGACGGATGCCGTATGTTCAGGCGAAACGGAGAGCCCGAACCGCTGAGGGACCCGTAGGAGCCTGCGGCACCAACCAAATTCTCTCAGTCCTCGAAGAATTCACTTCTTGTCTTCGATCCAGATGTGCGCATTACTTCAGCGCTGGCCCCCTGCACGTATGTAACCTGCCTTGGGTGACCGGGAGTAGTGCCCTCCTGAAAATCTGCAACGTTTCTTTGCTGGAGCAGATTTCGAGATTCAATTGAGGGTACGAAAATGGAACAGAGCAAGAGTGCTGCCTTGGGTGGAGGTGCCTTGATTGGTGCGCTTGGGGGCCTTATTGGCCTTGGTGGAGCGGAGTTCCGCTTGCCACTACTGATCGGAATGTTTCGGTTTGGCGCTCTGGAAGCGGTAATCCTCAACAAGGCGATGAGCTTGGTCGTCGTTGCGACGGCACTGCCGTTCCGGGCCACGTCCGTCCCTATAACAGATGTCGCCGCACAATGGTCGATTGTCTTCAATCTCCTCGCAGGAAGCCTGCTCGGAGCTTGGTTCGGCGCGGGATGGGCAACCAAATTAAAGTCTGCGATCCTCTACCGTGTAATTGCCCTAATGCTGGTCGCAATTGCGGTGGTGTTGGTGCTTAGCCATGGTGCAGTCTCAGATGGACCGGCCTTGACCGGTATGTACCTCCTTGTCGCAGGGATGACAGCTGGCTTCATCATTGGCATAGTAGCAGCACTGTTGGGGGTAGCGGGTGGCGAGCTTCTCATCCCAACTTTAATACTACTCTTTGGAGCGGACATAAAACTAGCTGGAAGCCTATCCCTCGCGGTGAGCCTGCCGACCATGCTTGTGGGATTCACCCGGTACAGTCGAGACAAGAGTTTCACCGTCTTAGGCAAAAACAAAACGTTCGTCCTTATCATGGCCGCGGGATCCATTGTCGGAACGTTTATTGGCGGTCAATTGCTCGGCGTCGTTCCGGAGGCTCTCCTACTTCCTGCGCTTGCGGTGATTTTGGTCATCTCCGCCTACAAGGTTTGGCAACATGCCTAACGATCTTGTCGGATCGTCCTTGGTGGACAGCATGTTCCTCAAGCACAACATCCAGATTTTACTGGCGAGGCACAACAGGAGACCGCGTTGGCAACCTGAGCTGCCCGATGCCTCGGCTTGCAGATGGCGGGACGTGGAGCAAGGCGCAAGAGAGCACGTTCACCATCGATCTCGAGCGCGTGTACGTCGAACACCTGCATCGGCGTACCTGGGACCCCGACCTCAAAGGTTAACCGGGCTCCAGCTTCAAGTTCGATCTTGGTTGCCACTTGGGCGAGGATTTTGCGGAATTTTTCAACCTTCATGAACTCGCGGCCGTCCTGCGATGGGATGTCTTCAACCTGCAAAATCGTTTCGTGCCATTGGTCGGGATTGCCGCCGCAGTCGAGCGTCACGAAGGACCCCGCCTTGACTTCGGTGACGTGATAGCCGGATTGGATCGTGCGTCCGCCGTATTCGATGACAAGCGATTTGTCATCATGCGGCTCCAGTTCCGCAAGCACTCCTCCAAGGGAACCGTCGTCATTAAAATTGGTGACAGATGGGCTGGTCATGGCGTCCATGTTGGTCTATCCTTATTTCAACATCTTTTGAGAGATTGAGGTAATTATGAATGAATTGCAAGCCCTCGATGCATTTGCATCGCTCTCCCAGGAAACGCGGCTCCGCATTGTCCGCTTGCTTGTCATGGCCGGGCCCGACGGCATGCCGGCCGGCGCAGTCGGAGAAGCGATGGGAGCCTCGTCGTCGAAGATTTCCTTCCACCTCAGCCATCTCGAGCGGGCGGGGCTGATTCAGTCGCGCCGTGAAGCGCGTTCGATCATCTATAGCGCTGTCTATCCCGCCCTCTCCGGCTTGATCGAGTTCCTGATGAAGGACTGCTGTCAGGGACGCTGCGATCCGGCGGTCGACACCTGTTCCGAAACCTGCGAGGCGTAGGAAGGAATTGAGAATATTTCGAAATGCACCGCTGCTCACCCAAGGCCGCTTCATCGTAGCCACGCTGGGCGTCACGCAGATCATCGGTTATGGGACCCTCTATTACAGTTTTAGTCCGTTGGCGGCTTCGATGGGCCAAGAGTTCGGCTGGCCGTCAGACTGGGTGTTCGGAGCGTTTTCCGCATCGCTCCTTGCGAGCGGTTTGGCATCTCCGTGGGTAGGACGCTGGATTGACAGGTTTGGCGCAGGCCGCATTATGGCGATCGGTTCGATCGGCGCAGCCATTGCCCTCCTGGCATGCGCCCTTTCCCCCAATGCAATCGTCTTCGTCATCGGCCTTGTCGTCATCGAGCTCGCATCGACCTTTGTGCTCTACAACGCCGCATTCGCCTTGCTGGTACAGATCAAGCCGACCACTGCGAAAACCAGCATCACTCACCTGACTCTTATCGCCGGATTCGCTTCGACCATATTCTGGCCAGTCACGACGGCGCTTCATGAGCATCTGACATGGCGCGAGGTGTACTATGTGTTCGCGGCCGCCCATTTGCTCTTCTGCCTGCCGATCCACTTCTGGTTGGCAAGGCTTTCGCGCAACCACCTTGAGCTCGCGATAAAAGCGGCAATGCCGATTGTTGAGGGTACGCTTCCAACAGATCGGGTCCGTATGGGATTCGTCTTGATGGTATCGGGTTTCGCTCTTCTCGGTTTCATCAATGCTGCCATCCTGATCCATATGCTGCCGATCCTGGCGGCTTTAGGCTTGGGCAGCGTCAGCGTTCTCGTTGGCACCTTGTTCGGTCCAGCACAGGTCGCCAGCCGATTGTTCAGCCTCGTGAGCGGAAACAGACTGCAACCACTGAGTTTGGCGATCATTTCGACGGGCCTGATGTCGTCAGCGATAGCCATCCTGTTATGGAGCGGCAATTGGCTAACGGGGGCGTTGGCATTCGCTGTCATTTTTGGCCTTGGAAGCGGCCTTTCCAGCATCGCACAGGGAACGCTCCCACTGGCGCTGTTTGGAAGCATGGGTTACGGCGAGCGAGTTGGACAGTCCACGGCTGTCCGTCTGGTTGCATCGTCGGCCGCACCATTTGTATTTGCCTTCATCATGCATTGGCTGGGCATCGGACCGTCCCTGCTGGTCTGCGTCGCCGTCGGGTGTTTGGCCGCGGCGTCGTTTGCGCTTATTGGGCGGCAGCTGCGGATACGACCGGAGGAAACAGTTTCGGCAGCGGGATAACAGCGTCGGTGGGACTTCCGATCACATTGATTGCTCTCATGCCGAATGCTAGAAGTATTTTCGGCAGTTATTGCCACAACTAGGACCATGCGCATGCGCCGACCTCCTAGAAGACCCGGTTACGATCGCTGCGACGCGGATGCTTGCGCGGCCTGTTAAGGCTGCACGTCGCATTTCCCCCTTATCGTAATCTCTTCTGGAGTATCATTATGATGCGCTATTCTTCGCGCCGTTCTCCGGCCGTC
Organism: Phyllobacterium trifolii; assembly: GCF_014192095.1. Taxonomy (GTDB): domain Bacteria; phylum Pseudomonadota; class Alphaproteobacteria; order Rhizobiales; family Rhizobiaceae; genus Phyllobacterium; species Phyllobacterium trifolii. The sequence goes on along the minus strand of NZ_JACHXN010000011.1, from coordinate 168,395 downwards.
CAACTCGTTCTTGCGTGCGCCCTATGGGGTGCCGCAACGGTACTGAACAAGGCTCTTCTCGCTTCCATTTCACCTGTTGCGCTGCTGGTCCTGCAGCTGATTCCCAGTGTGCTGGTGCTTTGGATGCTTGTCCTGAAGACAGGTAAGCCGCGTCCAGTGAAATCTGCTCTTTTGCCTATCCTGCTGTTGGGACTGCTCAATCCGGGAATTTCCTACACATTGAATCTGATGGGGCTTGCCCGGATCTCGGCAAGCGTCGCGACACTGCTTTGGGCTGCTGAGCCCGTCATGATCCTTGGCCTTGCGGCCATCGTTCTTCGGGAGCTCGTCACTCCACGGCTCCTGATCGTCATGCTGATCGGCGCGATTGGCGTTGCCCTAGTCACCAACGTCGGCACGGACTTTGGGAGCACGGGCAGTGATGTCTCAGGGATTCTATTGCTGTTGTCAGCCGTTCTGTGCTGTGCGTTCTACACCGTCTTTTCGAGGAAAGTCAGCGAGGCCACTGATCCCTTAGTGATTGTCACCCTGCAGCAGACGGCCGGACTTGGCTGGGCGATAGTTCTCCTCCTTGGAAACACTGTATACGGTTCTCCGGGCGAACTTGTGACCATTCCGTTTGGGATCATTGCAGCTGCGGCTTTGTCGGGTTTGCTGTACTATGCCGCGGCATACTGGCTCTACATCACCGCCTTGCGTTCGGTTCCGGCAGCGGTAGCGGGAAGCTACTTCAATCTCATACCTGTATTCGGCGTAGGACTTGCCTTCATTTTCCTCGGCGAAACGCTCACTCCTGTTCAATGGCTGGGTGGAGCAACGATTCTGTTGTCAGTCGTAGAGCTGGTCCGGCTCACGGCCCGGCGACCGGCTTCGAGTGTTTCTATGCCTTGAACTTCCGCTGCCAACGGAGTCCCCGACTTGCCGACAATTTTTGCGAATCTGGGGCTCACGCTTGGTGCATTTCGTCCAGTTTTCAAGGCCTTCTGCAAAACCGCATCATTGGGATCGAAGAACATCCTTACCATCTGAGAATTGCCCGCGGAGTTGGCCCCGGTTGAAATGACTATTGTCAATTGGAGCGTCTTTTAAGGAGGGATCGGCGTCGACTTTATGGTCGGCATCCTTTTGGCTATTCCGTGGCTGTGCGCTGTCGTTGCTACCCGGGCCTTCACGATCTATGCCGACAAAAACGACAATCATCGCCTTGTGTGCATTGCCATGATCACCGCTGGCACACTCGCTTGCAGCAATTGGCATGACCACCAGCCTGTTGGTTATCGTGATAACGAGCTGTATTGCTTTTCCGGGTCTGACGGCGTCACAACCCGTCTTTTGGAGCTTACCAACGCGATATCTATCTGGCACAGGTACCGCCAGCGGGATTGCATTCATTGTTTCTCTTGGCAATCTTGGCAGCTTCTTGTCCCCGCAGGTCAAAGCTTACGCGGATCGATTGACTGGTAATGGTGATGCCGGGTTCTATGTCTTGGCTTGTTTGTGCTTCGTTGGCGTTCTCTTACTGCTAAGCGTTCCGTCTTCCACAGAACGTCAGACGAACTAGCGCCGATACGTTGAATCGACACCTCCTGCGTCGATTCCAACTTTCAGCGGAGGAGAATAGACGTCTGGAACTCAACGCTACTGATTGGGACATTGGCACCAGTTCCTCGATCATTGCCGTTTCGAAGGAAGCGACCCCGACTCCGAAGCTGCCTTATAGGGCAGCTCTGATGTAAACAAATGGAACCTCGTTCTGTTCAGCCCAAACAAGCGACGCTGTAACTGCCCGAATCAAGCGTATCGAAGGGAGTGGGTTTGAAGAAGGAAGCCGTACGGGTTCCATCCGATCCGCTAGCGATAAATTTTTCTCCGTCCCGCTCAATCAGTACGTCGCCACCTTCAGGGGGTGTAGTAAAGTCATGGATGTCCCTAAGTTCTGTGATCGTTTACCCCCTAATCCTAATTGCCGGGGTGCTTTGCGGACGGAGTTCGTTCGCTGACAAAAATATCGGCTTCCTTCAAGGCCGCAACGAATGTGGATCGAGCGTGTCTAGCAGTGTCTGTTCCATTGAGCGCGTCAAGACAGGTTTGTCGAGCAGCTCTATATTTTTTGCCTTTATCGTCAGGCCAATTCGATAACAGGAAATCTGCCGCAGCGTTGACGGATGATATATGCTGCACCGTTCCGCCGGGCTGTTTTAGGACTGTCACGTGTTGAAATGGCAATTCGCGCATGGTTGGAAACGCGATAGAATACAGTGTGGTTCCAAAAACACTCCAATATTAGCTGCCTCGATTGTACTCCATCACAGCATCCTCGCGCACAAAATCCTGAAAGCTGGCACAGGTTGCGAAACTGTCTGCTAGCGGACCGAGCATTGACGAACGCCATCATTGGTATTCTTCTAATATACGGCCGCGGGATGTTTCAACGGCACACTAGCCATTGAGAAAGCGCTCTCTGCCAAACAGCGCGGGAGGACATATTGATGCGTGGTCTCAGAAAACTTTTTCTATTCATGCGAAGACTGGAACTTGATGCAGCGGGCGCATCTTAAGGCGTCGCAACAGTTGCGGCGTTGCCCGAAATCGCACGAAGATGCCGACCGTCTCGCCCGACGGGTCATGACCCTGTTTGATGAAGGCCTGCGCGACGAAGCTGCTATCGTTTCGGCAGCGGTGTTTCAGGAACGCCTTATCACCGAGATCATGACCAACAGACACGTGGGAAGCTATCATGTCGCGGCGGCTTGATAACAAGCTTGAATGTCCGCACTGCAGGACCATCTACCTGACGCTCACGAACGACGTTGGCATCAACACGCCCATCCATTGCAGCTCGTGCGGGCATTTTTTGGGGATGTGGGGCGATCTTGAAAGTGACTTTTACAAACAGGGCGGTAGCAATGGCGTGTTTTCCATGAGGAATGGCGAAATTACGCGCATCGACCAGCCCGCCAATGAAAATCAGATTTTAGGTGGGTCCAAAGGTCCTTCGGATTGTCCGTCGCGTTGATTGAATTCAGCTTCGGCGAATGTCCAGCCGCTTCAACAGCTGGGCGAAAGGATGAGTGTCCGCTTAGGAAATAGCGGTCATTCGCGTTGACCGCGCCGCCACGTTGGGCATTCTGGCGTCTTATCGTTGTTGTCGCGATAGCCGCTCTCCGAGCAGTTTTTCATATTCGCGCTCGGCTTCACCGTAAAATCCGTTTGCCTCAGCCATTAAACCCGCGCGATCGACAATGGCGACCTTGCCACGGGTAGCACGGATATAGCCCTCGGCCTCAAGCGAATGCAGGGTTTCTGTTACCCAGGGCCGCCGCATTCCCAGCATCACCGCCATGAACTCATGGGTCAGGTATAGATCATGACCCGAGGTACGGTCATGCACCATCAGCAGCCATCGGGCCAGTCTTGTCCGGGCTTCGGCCTGAGCGTTGACCAGAGCAGTCGTGGCGGTTTGAACAAACATCGTCTGTACGTAAAGAAGAAACACCCGCTGCAGCGACCGGCTTTGCTCTATCGCAGCCTGCAATTTGCCGGCAGCAATCCGGTGGCCGGCACCTGGAAGCTGGATATAGATGGAGAGCGGCGCGCTGGTGCTGCCGAGGACGAGCGAGGTTCCCGTCATTCCATCCAGGCCGACCAAAGCAATTTCGATATCGCCGCCGGAAGGGCTTTTTGCTACAATCGATGCTATGCCGTCCTCGATAAACAGCGCGGCATCAACAGGCTCCCCCGGACTCTCGATCGGATCCCGCAGGGAAAACGTTACGTATTCGAGATCCGCGACAAGCAGCTGGAAATCAGCCGGTGACAACAATCTAAGGAGTTTGTTTTGAACAGCGGATTGAACCAAGGTCATGTTGCTCCTTCCCGCGAGGAACAAGGTGACGATCCAGCGCTTTCAAAAAAACTATAAATATCAAGATAAAAACCGGGAACAATGGTATGTCCTCCAGAGGACAATCCGGGAATATAGGCCACTCGGAGAATGTCGGTAAAAACGGAGCTGCCGCGCCTGAGGTCAGGATGGATCGAAACGCCACATATCGCAGGCTCCTCAAGGAGGAGGATATACCCCTTGATGCGGTATGCATACGGGTAATCGAAGAAGCTGGGCGGCCGCTTGCCGAAGTCGAGTGGCCCGAAAATAGCCTTACCGACAAAGGCGACTATTTCTATGCCACACCCGTGCCACTGGCGCTTGAACGGGCCATTGACGTTAAAGACAATTACGGTTTTCACGAAATTGTCATCATTATCGACGATCTCGCGCTTTGGAACGAGGCGTGGGGAACTGTCATTTGATAGGATTGTTACAGGGCCCGGTATAGTCTCGATCCTATGCAACCCAGCAGCATCATCGGAACTTATCCATCATTGACCGCGTTGCGCACGACCATTCAACCCTCAAATTGGGTGCTCGACATTGATGCTCGCTTCAACGCTTTTGTTATTTGACTGGCAAATCGTTCTGGCTGCCGTCTTCGTCGTTATCGCGCTTCTATGGATTCATTTCGTTTTCACAGCCTAAGACCCTGCCTGGTCAATCTCTGCATGTTCCAATCGAGCAAGTAGCTTCTGAAATACCTTATCCGTCGCTATGGGAAAGTAGCCAGACCTCATGGCCGCCTGAAAATCGTGGTTCCTCATCCCCCGCTTCAACCAATTGGCGGTCGCCATTGAGTCTGATTTTCGTATTACCACTGATGATCCCACCACTGTTATGGTTCGAAACACGCCAAGAGCAAGTTCGTTCCAACGACTCCAATTGTCCGTTGGCAGACATAGCATTGACGCACCCCAAAAATGTGCTTTTTAATATCTCCGTCGCTGGATCTAGAGTGGCGCACCTGCGATTGAGAGATGTCAAATGCTCCCGCCGTAACAAAGCGCGGGAGGAATATTATGCCCCGTCAACTCAGGAAACTTATCTATTCCAGTGAAGACTGGAACCTGATGCAAAATGCGCTCCTCACTGCCACCAAAAAACTTCATCGGGCTTACGGCCACGAAGACACGGATCGTCTCGCGCGAAGAGTGATGACGTTGTTCGACCGAGGCCTCCGCGACGTGGAAGTCATCGCTTCGGCAGCAGCTTATCAGGAAGTGCTGGTGGCGCGCATTGCGGCCGTATCGGGCAAACATCGTGGGTAGCGCCATGCCGCAACGCCTGGATCATAGGCTGGATTGCAAGGCGTGCGGCACGATCTATCTGGATATCCCTGAAGATGTTCAGAGCCACACGCCGATTTATTGCAGCTCGTGCGGAAAGCTCCTCGGTCGTTGGGATGAGCTCGAACTCGATTTTAACCAGCAAGGCGGACAGCACGGCATTTTTGAAATGCATGACGGCCAAATCGTACGCAAGGAATAGTTTTTGCGAATTGATTTCGATGACGATCCAGATGGCCGACCAAGCGTCCTGTCGCTTTGCATCGGCGGCATCTTATTGGTTTTGATGCTTCTCATAGCCATGAGCTATGCTGGCTACCTATGGTGAATTCACAAGGAGTGGTCCTATGCCAATAAATTTTAAGGACGACCCGAACGATGGACGAAATGAGCTGCCGTACTATCTCTACGGTCTGGTTTTCTGCGTTGGACTTGCCATCGCTATCGCGATTGGATGGTTCTTGCAATTACAAAGCTTGGGAGCAAACGTTCCCTGAAACCACAACAATTGCTAGTCCACCTTGAATGTCGCAGCTTCGCAGATTCGCTAGTACTTGCCCTCAGGGCCAAGAGGATTGGCAAAATGACAGCGGATCAATTGAGCCGGCGGAATATCAAATTATACAGCTCCTTCTTCGATGCTGTTGGGTTCAAGCGACTGGCCGGCTTTTGCTCAAATCACTTGACATCCGGAGGCTGATTCATGACCGAACGGATTGAAACTGCTGGCTGTTTTTGCGGCGCTATACGCGCCGAATGTCGCGGCGACCCATTCTGGATCAACTATGACCACGACGACGATTGCAGGCGTGCAATAGGTGGGCCGTTGACCGTTTGGATAGGCTATCGGCCGGAACAGTTCAGCATCGTACAGGGCAAGGTGAAGACATATTCCAAAACTCCCGGTGTCGTCCGCAGCTTCTGCGGACGCTGTGGGAGTTCGATCGGATATACTGATGATGGAATTCCTGATGAACAGTATTTCACAATCGGATTTTTTGACCATCCGGAGCGGTTCAAACCAGCCGTCCATGGCTACCAGAAGTTCAGGCTTCCATGGATTGAATTTTCTGACGATTTGCCACGGGTTGACGAATATACGCGTCGTCGCGATCCAAAGCTCGGGAATCCAAACACAAGGTAGTACGGCTGGACATCTTCACGCTATTTCTGACGGGGTTGCTGCAGGTCTTTTCCGGCTGCAACGAATCGTCCGTTACGCTGGGCAAGCACTGCCTCCAATAGCGTTCGAGCGGCGTTGCGGACCTCACCTTGAATGGCGGTGTCGGCATCGAGCTCTTCGTGGTTTGTGGCATAAGGTTTCCAGTAACCTATATAGCGGTCAACTTCAGCAAGCGGACCCGCTGGCGACATCTGCATGAAGCGAAGCCAGTCCGAAATGCTGCGGCGAACATTCTCCACCCCTTCCACATCTCCATGCACGATCACCGAAAAGAGGCGGCCCGCGAGGTGTCTCGGGTAATCCCAGCCCTCCAATTCGATCTGCTTTGCCAGCTTGGCGTCTTTGCCCTGTGTCAGGGTCGGATCGGGATTGCCACCGTCGGCACAGACCAGACGGTCCATCATCAATTTGACCGGGGATGTAACTTGGTACCAATTCACTGGCGTGACGATCATCACCCCGTGTGCCGCGACCCACATTGGATAGATGTCGTTCATCCAGTCCTGCGTCTGGCCGAGAGAATAGTTTGGATAGCATGAGCATGGCCAGTGGCAGAGCGCCGGCGAGGTGGAAAAGCAGGCTTTGCAGGGGTGGATGTTGCGACCGTATTCAGAAGTAAGTTTGCCAAGCTCCAGAACCTCCACGTCCACCTCGCCCGATTGGTTGAACACTTCACGAGCGATTTCCACGAGCCGAAAGGATTTGGACATTTCACCGGGACACGTATGTTCGCTACGCGGTGATCCGCTGATCAGGAGTACCCGGCGACGAGCGGCGCTATCTTCGTATTGACGCTTTGCCGCATCAACCTTTGCCTTTGCATCGATCCAGTCGACCGCGAGGTCATACTCGGGATCGTGGTATCCTGGACCTGCCTTTGAAGTCAGGGGGCTCTTGCGCTGGTGCCTGTAAGCGTCCCATGCAGCCGCCACGATCAGATCAAGTTCAGTCTTCAGAGGATTGAATGCAGGATCCTTGAACTGGCTCAAAAAACGCTGACGGAACTCCGACGCATCTATCCTTGGGCTTGGCGTCCCCTTACGGGGCTCCGGCGTCGTGTGTTCAGTCATGAACGCGTCCTTTCGGTCACGGTGTAAGCCCTCGGTTCCGGTGGCGATCCCCGATCGAGGCCTGTGTCATGGAAGCAGCTCGTGAAACCTTCAGGAAAAGAACTCAGCCAATGCTGCAAATGTTCCAAGGTCGCGAGATGCATCCAATCCAATATGAAACAGATAAGCCGTCAGCACGCCATTCCCAAGCATTCGCTCTGGCATTTCTCAAATAGCGTGGAACAGAATGCCTCATCTGAGAGATAGTCTCACAGCCCAAGAGTTGGTTGAGCATGGCGAGTCAATTCGTCATCCTTGCTGTTGCTATCTTCAGTCCGGTATTTCGCAGAAAACGCATGGCATTGAACCCTCTAACAGGTTCGGTACTCCCGTCACCAGATCAATTGCGGAGCGTCGCTTCAAGGATTTCGGCCGTCTCGGCTGTCTCCACCTGTTGTGACAGTCTTTGGCTAAAAAACAATTGTATTGCGTCGTGGGCATCGTCCGAAGAGCTGCACACCGCGTCCGTTACGACGATCACGCGGTACCCGTGATCGACAGCCCCCAATATTGTGGTCAGCACACAAACGTCGGTTTCTCCTCCCGAGACGATAAGTGTATCGATTCCAGATTTCGTCAGAGCAGAGTGCAATTGGCCTGACACCCATGGAGAATAGGTATGTTTGTCGAACTGCCTCGCAGGCGGAATGTAACGGGCGAGTTCCGGGACCAGATCGACACGCGATTTGTCTACCCGATCGACGGTCATTTCAGGCCATCTCGAATAATAGCGCTTCCAAGTACCACCTGCGGTGTCGGGATCGTCGGCGGGAATGAACCTTGTGAAAATGGTTCGTGCGGCGTTGGCCTCTACGAGCTTGTGAACGTTCGGCAATACGCGATCAAACCAGGGAACCTCCCACGGACTTCCCCGCGCAAATAATCCTTGCATATCGACACATAAATGGACCGAGGTTTTTCCGATGGGTCCAAACCGTAAACCACTTGCCAATGGCGTCTATGACCCGTCTCTGCCGATGAATTTGTTGAAACGGCTCATTTTTCCGTCGGCAGTCTTGTCCTGGTAAAGAAAGGCGAGTTGACGTTCGTCGAATACCTTGAAGAAATCTTCCCAGGAAATTTTCTTCAAACCTTCTTCCGGTTTGCCGAAATCAATCCTCAGGATGCCGCCTTCGCCGCTTTCTGCCACTTTGGACGGAACACCTTTGCGCTCTTCAGACCACCGCTGAATTGTTTTGTGGTCGGTTGTTGTTTTGCTGTCTGTCATCCTCTTTTCTCCTCCATTTGCCGCAGATAGAGCGCTATGAAGCCTACCAAGTCTGAGTGTTGTACCAGTCGTCGACTTCGCGCCTGGCTTCGTCTTTCGCTTTGCCGTACCGTTCCTGGATCTTGCCTTCCAGCTGGTCACGCTTCCCGGCGATGACGTCAAGGTCATCGTCGGTCAACTTGCCCCATTGCTCCTTGATCTTGCCTTTCACCTGCATCCAATTACCTTCCACGCGATTCCAGTCCATGACACATCTCCTTGTTTGTGGGACTGAAACGCGCCAGCCAATTGCGTGTTCCAAAGCAATCGTCAGCAACGCCATGCAGACGCCAGCGAAAGAAATCCCAGGTTAGATGGAACGCCTTGTTCCCCGGAGGATTAGAGAGAGCTATCACCAAGCGCTGGGAGAACCCACATGACCTCTTTGGAGCACGCTATCTCAATTGCTACCAGCGCCCATGCTGGTTACCTCGCTGACGATAAAGAACCGTATATCTTCCACCCTTTGAGGGTGATGCTCGCCTTGGATACGGAGGATGAGAGAATCGTCGGTGTCCTGCATGATGTTGTCGAGAAAACTGCGTTGACGCTCGATAGCCTGCGTTCGGAAGGACTTCCCGGTCATATCCTGGAAGCAATCGATTCAGTCAGCCGTCGCCAAGGCGAACCGTATTTCGACTTTGTCCAACGCACGCGAGAAAACAGCCTTGGACGACGCGTTAAAATCGCTGACCTGAAAGACAATATCGAAAAGGTAGAGTCGCACTTGGAGGCTCCCAAAGCGCGGGAGAAGCTGGCCAAGTATGAAGAGGCATTGGCGCGACTTTCGTGAAATTGATGGATTCTCGCACCGGAGAAGCGATATGCGTATACTGCGTAACAACGGCCTGACGATTGCCCTTTTGACCGCGTTCCTCCTTAGCATGATCGGCATGACCGTCGCTGGCCATTACCATGAAAACGAACAGCTGGCGCAGCATGGCCTGCCTGCGATATCAATCACTCAATACTTGACCAACGAAAATTTCTTGTCGGCGCTCTTTGAAAACTGGGAGAGCGAATGGTTGCAAATGGCGACTTACGTAGTTCTCACCGCATATCTCTTCCAAAAGGGATCCGCTGAATCCCGCGACCCAGAGGAACCGCCCGAAGGGGATAAGCCCCGCTACCCGGCTAGGTGGCGTCATGGTCCTCTGTTACGCTGGCTCTACCACTACTCGCTTGGACTGGTCTTGTTGCTCTTGTTTATCCTTTCCTTCCTCGGGCATATGCTTGCCAGCCATTTAGCATCAAATGCCGAAGCCGCTATTCATGGCAACAGCGCGCAGTCACTGCTTGCTTATATTGGCGGCGCGCGGTTCTGGTTTGAGTCGTTTCAAAACTGGCAATCCGAATTCTTCTCCACGGCAATGCTCGTCGTTTTGTCAATCTTCCTTCGCTACAAGGGGTCGCCTGAATCGAAGTCGCTGAGCGCGAGCCACGACGACACCGGAGGATAATCGGACGCGGTCTGCCTTGCGTGCGCACTCATCCATCCCAAAGCTGTACAACCCCGGGGACGAATAGAACCAAAAGCCCGCCAGTCCGGGCTGGCCTTCGTACGAGGCAATTCTTAGTTATTCGATGGATGAAAAGCCCTCGTAACGGGGGTACGAGGGCTTTTCGGTGTAGGCTTCCAAAAGAAAGCACGGTCAGGATGACAGCGTTTCAAATCCCCGCAATAAAATAAGACATATGGTCCGCTCTTTAAGTGCCCTCGGAGCGCAGAATGGCAAGCTGACTGCCCCCCTCCATTTGGAACATTTGCGTTCGTTAAAAGTTTCCGACCTAAACAGCACGGCAGAGCTCCAGCTCTCGATTGACCGCGCTGACATCAGCCCGAACCGAAAGGAACAGCCATGCCTTCCATCAATGAAGCACGTATTCTAATTCTCGCAACCGATGGCTATGAGCGATCGGAGCTCCGGGTCCCCTACGATGAGTTGCGAAAGCGCGGTGCAGACGTCAAGATTGCATCCCCGAAAGCCGGTAGCATCAAGAGTTGGGACAAGAAAGACTGGGGCGATACCGTCGCCGTGGACCTACTTGCCTCGGAAGCCTCGGTTGACGACTTCGACGCGCTGGTTCTGCCAGGCGGACAGATCAACCCGGATGTTTTAAGACGGGACGACAACGCCATGCGCATCGTGAAAGACTTCCTGAACAGCGGCAAGACGGTTGCTGCGATCTGCCATGCGCCATGGCTTCTTATCGAAGCCGATGCCCTCCGGGGTCGCGATGCGACGTCATACTGGTCGATTAAAACAGACGTGACGAATGCCGGAGCGAACTGGAAGGATGAGGAAGTAGTGACTGACGAGGGTATTATCACCTCGCGCAGTCCGGACGACCTTCCGGCTTTTGTTTCAAAGATCGTAGAAGAGATCGAAGAAGGTGCGCACAAGCGCCGTGCAGCTTAATGCGGCGATCGCATTGATGGTGAAAAACAATGCCAAGCTGCGCTGATCTCGGCACGGCTACTTGGCGTGCTGCAGTGACGCGACGCTCTCTTCCGACCAGTTCTACTCGCTGATCAAGGGGACGAACATCACGGAGTCGAGATCCTCCGCCTCAAAGGCGGTTTCGCTCGCACGGGTTAGTTTGCGAAGCGTCTGAGTCCATTCGTCAAGGACGACTGGCATCACCAAGCGACCACCGATGGTCAACTGCTCCTTCAGCGCCGGGGGCACCTCTGGCCCGCCGGCCGCGACCAGAATGACGTCGAAGGGTGCGGCCTCGGGCCATCCCTTCGTGCCGTCACCAATACGTAGATCGATGTTGTCGTAGCCAAGATCCCGCAATCGCTTACTCGCAGATTCGCCAAGCGTGCGATGGCGTTCGATGGCAAACACACGCTTAGCGATCTGGCTGGCCACCGCCGCGGCAAAGCCGGATCCTGCCCCCACATCGAGGACCGTTTCACCGGGCCTCAGCCCAGCGGCCTCAATCATTCGCGCAACGATGTAGGGCTGCGAAATGGTCTGGCCCTCGCCTATGGATAAGGGGCTGTCTTCATAGGCAAACTCCTCAAGTCCCGGATCGACAAAAGCTTCGCGCGGCACGCGGCGCATGGCCTGCAGAACATGAGGGTCATTTATACCACGCCGGGCGATCTGGGTATCTACCATTCGGTTCCGCGCACGGGAGAAATCACGCATTCCAAGCACTCCGGTAGCGGTGCATCCATTGCCTTAACCTCGAATGAAGTCGGTTGTTCCGATTTCAGACGGGGTTTACAAACGCGGTAATGCCGATATTGGCAACTCGTAGTGGCCTTCGAACGTTGCATGCCCAGTGTAAATGTCGTTGAAGGTTATCATCTTGGTCGACCGTGGTTCCAGCAGCAAGAAACGGAAGCCGGGAACGCTGGCCGCCTTTCCCTACGACCGAATGTGCGAAGAACGCAGGAGAATTACGGGGTCACTGGAGACGACCGCTGCCTTCGGCGCTCGACGAACCGCGCCCCTCCCATCGCGGAAATACCGGGAACGGTTTGCTTGCCGAGACACGAGAAGAAAGGCGGGACCATGATCCCGCCTCGTTGCTGTTTGGTATTCGGCTGGGACGATTTAACCTGCGCTCAATTGATCGGCGGACATTTTGCCGGATCTGTTGTCGCGGACCATCTCGTAATTGATCTTTTGCCCGTCATTCAAGCTGCGCATTCCGGCGCGCTCAACGGCAGAAATATGGACGAAGACGTCAGCGCCACCGTCATCCGGCTGGATAAAACCGAAACCCTTGGTTGCATTGAACCATTTCACAGTACCTGTAGCCACGATTAATTCTCCCGATAGCAAATTCAACAGTATCATTATCGCTCGACGCATCCCGTATCAAGCCTTTGCGCCAGGTAAGTACGATCTTGCGATCCCCTCCTCTACTTGAAATCGCGTGTCTTCACTTTGATCGTATCAATGTGCCCGTAGGGATCAAAGAAGTCGCGCGCCTTCATGCCCTTTGGTACTGAGCGTGGGTCGGAAGCAGGACTGCCGTGATGGAATTCGTCGCCGCGTCCATGCGGCAACGGAAATTCTGCATCCCGATCGCCAACACTTGCGAGTTCCGACGACAGATCCGTCAACCTGTTGGCGACGAGGTGGACGACATCGCCTTCCCGCTGGATCTTGCCCTTGATGGCCATCATGCCTGCAGACAACACGATGTGACGATATTTTTCGAACACCTTGACCCAGACGACCAGATTGGCGATGCCCGTTTCGTCCTCGATTGTGATGAACATAACGCCCTTGGCCGATCCAGGGCGTTGTCGAACCAGAACCAGACCCGCCGTTTCAACCCATCGTCCATCGCGCGACTGCATGGCTTCGGCGCAAGATATGATGCGGCGATGACGCAGGCTCTCCCTCAGGAAGGCGATCGGGTGATCGCGCAGGGTCAGTCCGACATGGCGATAGTCCTCAACAACCTCGCCGCCGGCCTTCATCGGCTGAAGCTGGACGGTAGGTTCCTGCAGTTCCGGCACCGTTTGCGCTGCGCGAACTGACGCGCTCGCGAACAATGGCAGCGGTTCATCGCGCAGTGCCTTGATCGCCCAGAGTGCTTCCCGCCGTGTTAATCCCAAGAACGGCTGAAAAGCGTCGGCTTCCGCCAGCTCCACCAAAGATGACGTCGAGACCCCTGCCCGTCGCCAGAGGTCGTCAATGGAAACGAAGGGCTCGTCACTGCGAGTGCCGATGATCTTCGCAGCCTCCTTGTTGGCGAGTCCTCGAACCATTCGCATGCCAAGGCGTATGGCAAGCCTTTCCTCGACGTCTGTCGGCTCGAGTGTGCAGTCCCAGCGGGAGGCATTGATGCAGACGGGTCTGATCTCGACACCATGATTGCGGGCATCACGGACGATCTGCGCCGGAGCATAGAACCCCATAGGCTGTGCATTTAACAGCGCCGCACAGAAGACGTCGGGATGCCAGCATTTCAGCCACGAAGAGGCATAGGCGATAAGGGCGAACGATGCGGCGTGGCTTTCCGGAAAACCATAGGAACCGAAGCCTTCAAGCTGTTTGAAGGTGCGCTCGGCAAACTCGCGCTCATAGCCGTTGGCCACCATACCTTCGATGAGCTTGGTGCCAAATTTGGAAACGCCGCCCGTGTGCTTGAAAGTGGCCATTGCCCTTCGCAATTGATCAGCCTCGCCCGGCGTAAAACCCGCACATTCTATGGCAACCCGCATCGCCTGTTCCTGAAACAGCGGCACGCCAAGCGTCTTGCCCAGAACTTTTTCCAGTTCGGGCTTGGGATAAGCGACCTCTTGCTTGCCCTCACGCCGTCGCAGGTAAGGATGCACCATGTCACCCTGGATTGGGCCCGGGCGCACGATGGCGACTTCGATGACAAGGTCATAGAAGGTGCGTGGCTTGATCCGCGGCAGCATCGACATCTGCGCCCGGCTCTCGATCTGGAAAGTGCCGAGCGTGTCGGCCTTGCGGATCATCGCGTAAGTGCGCGGGTCCTCAGCGGGAATGGTTGCCAGATCGAGATTGATGCCCTTGTGCTCGGCAAGAAGATCGAAGCCGCGTTTCATGCAGGACAGCATGCCAAGCGCCAGGCAGTCGACCTTCATGAACTTGAGGATATCGATGTCGTCCTTGTCCCATTCGATGACCTGGCGGTCGGGCATGGCGGCCGGCTCGATCGGCACCAGCTCATCAAGCCTGTCATGGGTCAGCACAAACCCGCCGGGGTGCTGCGACAAGTGCCGCGGTGCTCCCGTCAGTTGCTGTGCAAGATCAAGTGCCAACCGCAAACGTCTATCACTCATATTCAAATTTAGGTTTTGGGCATGTTTGGCCCCGATGTCTTCGCCCCAACCCCAGACTTGTGATGACAGCATCTTGGTTACATCTTCAGGCAATCCCAATGCCTTGCCGACATCGCGCAGAGCGCCTTTGGCGCGGTAACGGATGACGGTCGAACAAAGGGCTGCATGATTGCGGCCATAGGTTTCGAACACCCATTGCATGACGATCTCACGGCGCTCGTGTTCGAAGTCGACGTCAATATCGGGCGGTTCCCGCCGTTCTTCCGAGACAAAGCGTTCGAACAAAAGATCATTGCGTTCTGGATCGATCGAGGTGATGCCGAGCACATAGCAGACGGCGCTGTTGGCAGCCGATCCCCTGCCCTGGCAAAGGATGTCACGCGAGCGGGCAAAGCGGACAATGGAATTGACCGTTAGGAAGTATGGCGCGTACCCGAGCGTCTCGATCAGTTTCAGCTCATGCTTCAATGTTGCAGTGACTTTGTCCGGCAATCCTTCCGGATAGCGCTCAGTGGCGCTTTCCCAAGTCATCTTCTCCAACGCCTGTTGAGCGGAGAGCCCCGGCAATGTACGCTCCTGAGGATATTGATAGGCAAGTTCGTCGAGGGAGAAATGGCAGCGGCAGGCAATCTCGTGCGTTCTCGCCAGCGCCTCCGGATAGCGGCCGAACAGCCGAGCCATTTCTTCCGGCGGTTTCAGATAGCGGTCCGCATGACGTTCGCGCCGGAAGCCCGCGTCGTCGATACTGACATTGTGGCGGATGCAGGTAACGACATCCTGCAGGATCCGGCGGTCGGGAGTATGGAAGAGCACGTCATTGGTGACGACAGTCGGAACCTGTGCGTGTGCCGCCAAATTGGACAGATCGTGCAGCCGCAACTGATCATTCGGCCGTCGTCTGAGCGTCAGGGCCATGTAAGCCCTGTCGGAGAAGAACTCCCGCAACTTGCGCAACTGAATCGCGCACAGATCGTCCGCCTGTTCCGGCAACAGAACGGCAATCAAGCCTTCGCCATAGGCCATCACGTCCGACCAGTCCAGAATGCACTTGGCCTTGCCGCCGCGTTTCTTGCCGAGCGACAGCAGGCGGCAGAGGCGCGAATAGGCTGGGCGGTCTGTTGGATAAACCAGGATCGACGTACCGTCCACAAGGTCGAGACGGCAACCGACAATCAAACTGATACCAGCATCCTTGGCGGCCTGATGTGCGCGAACGATCCCGGCAACACTGTTGCGATCGACGATTGCCAATGCCTCGATGCCGAGCAGTGCCGCCTGCCCGAACAATTCCTCGCAGGAACTGGCTCCCTGCAGAAACGAGAAGTGCGACGTCACCTGCAGTTCGGCGTAGCGCTGTTCGTTCATCCGAACAATCCGTGCATGAACCAATGATGCGACCCTGTCTCGGTATTCTCGCCGTCGCCTGACCGATAGATCCAGAACCGTTCGCCCGCCTGGTCCTCGACGATGAAATAGTCTCGAACGGCAACCATCTCGGCATCTCGATGCCACCACTCACCGAACACTCTTTCGGGTCCGTCGGCCCGCTTGACCCGGCGGCGAATGCCCCGCCATGTGAATGAGGCTGGAGGATGATCGGGCAGCAGCGCAACGGTCTCGATGTGTTCGGGAGATTTCAACAACCGCGTCGGCCGCGGCCAATCGGCGGGCCAGTTCTCTAGAGTCTCGGGCGACAGCGCAGCGATGCGTTTGACCGAGCGTTCGGGAACGTCGCTCGGTACGGCTGCAAAGCGATAGATCCGGGTTTCGCCGACACGGTTGGTGAGCGTGTCAATCAATCCTGAAACATCAGCCTCGGGTTCGTCGATCAACGATGATTTGGTCTGCTTCATGCCGAGCGGCTCGGCCACCGTTGCGACCAGACTCATGATCTCGATTCCGTAGCCTGGATCGATCGTGCCGATCTTGTCGCATAGCAGCCGTGCCAGACGCTTCACATCACGTACCGGAAGCGCTGTTCCAACACGGACCGCTTCGATGCGGTTGTCAACCCGGTGCAGCAGCAGATCGAGACGTCTGGCACCAAGCGCTTTGATCTCCAGCAAAACGCAGAGTTGTTCGACCAGTTTGCCGATGTAGCGGGCAATGGTTTCGGCGGCACCGATTGGTTCGGCAAAGGCGCGGCGCACCTCGATCAGGTCCGGCGTGCGGATTGGGTCGATTGGTTCAGCCACACGCCCAAATGCCTGATCCAGCCGACGCCCGATCTGGGGTCCAAAACGCAAGGCCAGCGGTGCTCGGGCTGTTGTGCCAAGTTCACCTATCGTGGAAAAGCCCAGGACCCGCAGTGCCTCGACGGTATCAACAGGCAAACGCAACGCATTGATCGGCAACTCCGCCAAGGCTGCTGCGTTGGCTCCCGATGGCACGATGAGTGTCGGTGAAGCACATATACGGGCAACCGCGTGTGCCGTACCCCATGTATCGGCAATCGCTGCGCATGCGGCGATATCTGAAGTGCGAAACCTCTGAACCATCTCGTCGAGCATTGCCTCCTCGCCTCCACGCAGGTGATCAGCGCCCGTGGTATCGAGAACGACGCCGTCAGGATGGTCGGCGGCAACGATCGGCGCGTACCTTTGCATCGCCCACAGCGCCAACCGTTCGAGCGCTTCGGCATCCGCTTTCGGATCGGCATCCATGGTAATGAGCCCGGTGACCAAGGCCTGGGCCTTGGTTGCCGCCATGCCGACACGCAAGCCCGCCCGGATGGCGGCTGTGTTGACGGCAGTCACCACCCGGCGGCGTGCATCGCGACCGATGAGAACGAGCGGAGCCTCAGGCGGAGGCGCGGCGTCGCCCAATTTCCTTCTGAGGCGATCCGTAGACCACGTCGGAAGGAAGAGCGAGACGACCCTTGTCATCGCAGGCCTCCACTTCGAAATCGGCAGATTCTCCGGCACGGCAGCGGATCAGTTCTAGCTGCCAGCGCGCACGCCCGACGCCGGGCACGGGCAGAGGTGATGATGGCAGCGCAGACACGCACCACCGCGTGACGGACGCCGTCGGCTGGCCAAAGTCTGCTGCCTCGGTCTGCCGCCGCCAGCGCCGCACCGCGATGCCAATGGTGCCGGACCCTTCTGCCGCGAGTTGCAGCCGCCGGGATGATGTCATTGACAGCCGCGCAATCTCGGCGACAACCGCACCAAGACCGCCATGGCGCAAGCCCTCTTCGAAACAGGCAAGCACGGACTTTTCGTCGCCGGCCTCCACGTAGATGACGCGGTTGCTTCCCAATCCGACATGGGCAATCGCCGGAGCAAAGAGGTCCTGCCGGGTGATGCACCACAGGACCTTGCCTTTGGTCCGCGCCGCGATGCCCGCCGCAAAAAGTGCCGCAGCAGCACCATCAATCGCTCCGTTGCCGCCGCCAGCCACTTCGTGCAGGCACCCGAGCGCCAGTCCCCCGCCCGGCAGAACTCGATCTATCGCCTTAAGGCCGAACGGGAGCACCTCGGCACCACGTGCCCGGCCCCCTTCGAGCCGCGCTATGCGATCACGAAGTTCGGCAATGACGGGTGTGGTAACGACGTCGTTCACGCATGGTCCTTTCAACGCAGCAAATGCGCAGGGGATTTCATTGTTCCTCTTTTGTTCTTATTTTCAAGATGGGAAGTCAATGGGAATTCCCATGGTCGTTTGCCGCAGGAGGATAAGCCACGGATTCGCAACAAACTTATATTTAGCGAGGTAGACGCTGTCTGAATGTCGGCACCGTCATTCTGGGATTCAGCATGGGAATATGCTAACAATCGAGCTCCTATGAATTGCAGTCATAATTACAGCTATCGCTCTCACGCCGGCAGTTTTGAAATGTACGATGAGGCATTGGCCAAGGGGGTTACATGCCACTCACGGGCCCGAGCCATCCAAGGAAACATGCTGATCGGTTCGCCGAGTGCCAACGAGCTATTGAAGATCGAATGCTTGAGTTGCTCGGCGACGCGCAGGTAGCGGGATGGACCAAGGAAGAGGTCTTGGCTGCAATGATCGAGGTTGCGGACAACACCGCACTGGCTATGCAGCAGAATGTGCTGCTGTCGGTGGAAACCGAGTTGCGCAAGTTGATGAAGAAAAAAGATGTCTGAGCTGCCCGTCGCAAAAGCTGCTCCCGCCCGCCTTGTCGTTGTCGTAGCATTCAGCCGCGCGGACAATGGCGAACTGGTGCCGGCTTATGATCCGATGCAGTTCGATACCCCGGAAGACGCCACGCGAATGGCACGTTATCTCGCGGCGAAATGTGCGGGCGTTTTGGCTTGGAGTCGGGAAGCTCAACCTGTTATCGGTGAATACGGGCCGCCGACGATTCTGTTTCAATCCGGCGACGTGCCGGAGCTGGAGTAATATTGACGCCTGAACGATTTAACGAATGCCTGAAGCTTCTACGATGGTCTCAACTTGATCTGGCAGCCGCCCTGGAATGCGATGTGTTTCTGGTCAACGCCTGGAGCAACGACATTGAGCTAGTGCCTGAAGACATTGCGGCGTGGCTCGACAAGCTGGCGAAAGTCCATGCCAAGGCAGGGATTCCCCAGAATTACAAGGGCGTCCACCTGAAAATGAAGATCGGTAAATGAGCGAAACCCCAAAACCTGCCTATCCCGATCATATGGAGAAAGCCCCGGCCGGGCTTTTTGAACACTACTGCATGCACGAAGGCTGCAATGCGTGGGGATCGTTCGGATTTGAGAAGCGCTACGGACTTGAATGGTATTGCGGCGAACATAAAGGTGATGCTGACAATTAACTCGCCTCGCGGACTAAAATCCGGGCTTCTTTAGTACCCGCAAGCATGGCGCGGGCTCGAAAGAAAGTAGCCACCATGGGCGCGAGCTTCATTGTGTATCTTCAAACTCCGTGCGTTCGATAGCGCATCGACGGTCCTCTAAGATGACATCTCGCTCGAGCATGACGCAGTGTCGCCACCAGCCACGTTCTAGACCTGCCAGAACTGGAGAAAAGATCTCCTAACTTTAGACCCGATCTGGCTACAAGCGGGACGCCAAGACTTTATCGACGCGGCGGTGATCAAGGTCGACGACCTCGAATCGCCAATTCTCAACTTCTATGGCCTCTCCCGTTACGGGAATCCTTTCTAAGTGATCGATCACAAAGCCCGCTACCGTCTCGTAGTGGCGGTGTTCAGGTAGGTCGAGACCCAGCAGCTCCGCCATTTCATCGACCGGCATCCAACCCGCAAGAAGCCATGATCCGTCCTCCCGCCGCACCGCCTCATTTTCTGACTGATCCTCATCCGAGCGGAACGCGCCCGCAATGGCATCAAGGATGTCGCCGGGTGTCAAAAGTCCTTCAAAGTGACCATATTCGTCATGAACGAGTGCCATTGGCACGTCGGCATTTCGCAGGACCTTGAGCGCCGCCAACGCATCCATCGTGTCAGGAATGATCGGAGCGTGGCGCACGTGGTCGCGGATGACTACCGCCGAAGACGCAAGCATCGGCTCGATCATATCCCGAAGCATTATGACGCCGACGACATTGTCGCGATTACCATCAAACGCCGGGAGACAGGAGTGGTTGGCTGCGATGAGTTTGCGTTTCAATGACACCGCATCTTCGCCGATGTCGACCATCTCGACTTCGGTCCGCGGCGTCATCACAGCGCGAACGCTGCGATCACCGAGCCTGATGACACCGGATATCATCGAGCGCTCTGCCTCCTCAATTACGCCTGTGCTGCCGGCCTCTGCAACAATCGTCAGGATTTCCTCATCGGTTATGGCGCTTTCAGAAGCAGTCGATATACCAAGGAGCCTGAACACACCGCGCGTCGACGCATCCAAGGCCCAGACGGCCGGCGCAGCGACAAGCGATAGGACATTCATCGGGCGGGCGATGAAGCAGGCTATGCGCTCCGGGTTCTTCAATGCCAGATGTTTGGGAACGAGTTCGCCGATGATTACCGATAGATAAGTGATGATACCGATAACGAGAGTATAACCTGCCACATCGGCGATATCGGCGCGCACGCCTATACCGGCAAGGAATACGCTCATGCGCGATCCAAGTGTTGCACCGGAAAACGCACCCGCGATGATACCGACGAGTGTGATGCCGATTTGAACTGTTGATAGAAACTTGCCGGGATTCGCCGAAAGCGCAATGGCATCGCTTGCTCCCGCGACACCGCGATCGAGCAACATCTCCAGTCGAGCCTTACGTGCCGAGACCACCGCAAGTTCAGAAAGTGCGAAAACTCCGTTCAGGAGAATAAGAAAACCGACGATCAGCAATTCAAACATAAGATTTTGGATTAACCCTAAGACGAAACTTTTGCAGCCGAATTCGTCAAATGCCCAGCTGCTGCAACCAAGTAGGTAATTACGTCGTTTCAGCCAAGCATGGAAGCTAGTCAAGTGGCAACCGAACTAATGGAGGTGGGATATGATTCGGTCAAGAAATCGCGAACTCTATCTTCTTGGCTATCGATTCTCGGGACAAATGGCGACGGGAGGCACGTTTTTTTAGGAACTGCGATGGCTGAAGCTTTGGTGGCAGTCGACAAGGCGGCGTCAGGCTCGGCCTATATCTTAGTATAAAGCGTCAACTACCGCGCAGTGAGCCGTTACCAAAGCACCATTTATTGCAGACCATCGGTTCGCCAGGTATGCAGACAATCGCCATTATGTAGCAAAAACCACCAGATTTGAAATCTGCCCTGTCTGAAAGGGGCATGTAATTCTTCGGAATTATGTAGCAAAGACCACCAAACAGCATTTATATAGTTGAAATATAACTACATAGTGGTGATGCTTTTAGAATCTTCCGGCGGTCGTGGTATTGCTGCTGACAGGCAATGTCGGCTTAGCGCCGCCAGAACGGGACGTCTTTTGCGGCTCAGCCGGAGGTGTAATGGCTGCAAGCGAAATGCTCCAATATGCACGGACCCGATCACCCTCCTTAGCGATTCCTGACGAATGTGTCGCTCTGTTCGAAGAACATGCAGCTCCAGCTCTCCCAGGAAGAGAGCTACCGAAGCGCCGCGTTAGGTCCCAGATCAGTCAGTTGAATCGAGCGGGGGGCGAGGGAGGACGAAGTGAAGTGGCGCGTCAAGCGCCGTTAACAGCGGGGATGACTTCAAGCCGAATTCGATCCCAATCGCCTCGACAAACGAAGCCAAGAACGCGTCAGTAGCGGTAATAGTCGTAGACTGGACGCCGCCTGCCGCCCTTGCACTTGATCTCTTCCTTGTACTCGTCGTCGTCCCACTTCCGCTCGACTTTGCATCGGCCGCGTCGGTATTCTTCCTTGTAAGCGCGACGTTCATAGCGACGCTCGCGATAGTAGCGGCGTGGCCGCCAATCGTCTCCGCGCTGTTCATAGCGGCCTATCCAACGCCCATGGCCGCTTTCATCCTTCCACGGATCGGCCGCGGCTACTCCCATGCCGGATGTGAGGGCGATGCCAAGGGCGGTCACGAAGCCGAGAATTTTCATGGTACAAGTCCTCCTGTCGCGTCGACGGGGCGCATATGGCGGATTTTCGCAATTTTAACCTGAATATCAGGTGAACAGCACTCTAACATCCGAATTTGACGCCTTCAGGTCCGTGCGTTCCCCTTTACGGGCAACCTATCTAGGGCGGGCTTGGCGAATGATATATCGCTCTGAAGATTCTGCGCCATGTCGCACATGCCAGCACCCAACCTGGATCTGAATTGGGCTTATTCGGTGCAAGAGAGCCGATTAGCCTCTCCCACCTTTCGGCAAACCCCTTACGATGCCGCTGTGGGCCGCTAGCCTGACAAACTTCGAGAATTCAGGCGCGAAAAATCATGATGACGTGCAGCGACTCTAACGAATGACTGGCATTCTTACGGTCAAGTACGATCCGGCATCCAGCGTCGGCCAAATATAATTCAAAACATGAAATAATCTGTCTGCAATACTTCTGTATAAATTAATTACCGTTGCCGAAAATACAAATTACTTGTTCAGTATATGTTGCAGAAAGCCCCCCCTGTTTCTGTTTATTACTATTTAATGTTGCATTTATATTCTTGGCGTATATCGTATTTCGACTGATGTCGTGCACAGTCATCAGGGAGGCATTAATCGCCGGACAAATCCGGCAGTTTTAGAACAGAGGAGAAATATATGGCCACTTTAGAAGGCGGCGCTTACGACGACGTGTTATTTGGCTCGCGTTTTGACGACTTCATCCACGCCAATGGCGGTGATGATGTCGTTCTTGGCGGACAGGGTGATGACTCGATCTTCGGGGATGATGGGAATGACCTATTGTTCGGCGACAAGGGCGATGATGCCCTCTTCGGCGGCAATGGCTCCGACATTCTCTTTGGGGACAATGGCTCAGATGTGCTGAGCGGTGGTGATGGAAGTGACATCCTGTTCGGCGGCAATGGAGACGATGTTCTCCAGGGCGGTGCCGGGTCTGACATTTTGTTCGGTGACGCTGGAAGCGACGTGCTTCTCGGTGGTGCCGGCAACGACTTCCTCTCAGGCGGTGCAGGCGACGACGTTCTCGTCGGCGGTGCCGGCAATGACGTATTCTCGTTCAGTGGCGGCGGCGGTAACGACGTTGTACTGGATTTTACCCCTGGTGAAGACATCCTCCAGATATCCAGCGGTATCAACGGTCAGGACATTCAATCTGCTGATGACCTGGCATCACGTGTCACACAGGTTGGCGACAATGTTGTTGTCGATCTCGGACATGGCGATTCCGTCACACTCGTGGGCGTCAGCGCCGACGAGGTCACCAGCCATCCGGGCGACTATTTCGTCGTTCATTGATAGCGAAAAAGGCGTGCCCTGCCTCCAAGCCGGGCACGCCTTTTTCAAAGGGCAACGTCGGCTTGCGTCGGTGTATCAACGATTGTGGCAACCGCGTTCAGCGAAGCCAATATCCCCATTATGGCTGTGGTGTTTTCGAAAAATTAAATACCATATGACGTCAGAGATGACATATGATTCGTCCCGCCCCAACCTCTTCGTCAATCCAGAGTTCTCATGAAGCCTGCAAAATCATTTGAAGTTGAAATCAAACGCAAGGGCCGCCGGCAGGCCGTTCGGGATCAAGAACCTCTGTGGGATCCAAAGGTGCTTAAATCAGCAACAGACGCGGCTGAGGAACCCCAAAAGGCTACTCGAACAGACGCTCAAACAAAGTAGGTCGCCCCCCAAGTTCAAGCTTGCTTGGGCTATACAAGTAACGGCTCGCGCTGAAACTGACCAGAATTGACGCCTGTGGCCGACGCCTGCTGGGAGTCCTGAACATGGGCTGGCGATAGCGGTCAAGCACCTACGCATTGAGCGGTCGCGGGTACCGCCCTCCAAAAAATCAGACATTGTAGAAAACCGAAGGGTCGCTTCCTCAATCTGAGCGTGATGCAATTGGATTTAGCATGTTCGTAAAACTTTGGTGGCAGTTGCTACCTAATTCCGCAAGAATCTGTGGCGATAGAGGCGGAGATCGAGGCTTTGTACCGAGCACGCGAGCAAGAAAACGGTGCGGCAACGACCGATACTGCAACGTTTATGGGCACGAAGTGGTCGGTCAGCCGAACGAATATCCCGCGCCACGAACAGTGCGAATGAGATCGATGGATCGGCCGATATTGATGGCTTTACGCAAACGTCCGACATGCACGTCGACCGTGCGGTCATCGACATAGATATCCGGTCCCCATACGTTATCGAGAAGCTGACCGCGCGAGAACACACGACCTGGCGACTGCATCAAAAACTCCAGCAGACGGAATTCCATCGGTCCGAGCTTTAGTTCGCGCTCCTTGCGATAAACCCGGTGCTGCTCGCGATCAAGTTTCAGATCACTGAAGCTGAGAACGTTCAGCAAAAGGCTGGGGTTTACCCTGCGCAGCATCGCCCTGATGCGAGCAAGCAGCTCGGGTGTCGAGAAGGGCTTGATCATGTAGTCATCCGCGCCCGTCGCCAGCCCGCGCACCCGTTCGCTCTCCTCACCCCGCGCCGTCAGCATGATGATCGGCAGGATACCGGTCTCCCGCCGGGCCCTCAGTCTGCGGCACAATTCAATACCGGAAAGTCCGGGAAGCATCCAGTCGAGAACGAGAAGGTCCGGTACGGTTTCGCGCAAGGCGATTTCCGCTTCGTCGCCGCGCGTGATCGTCTCGACCAAATAACCTTCCGCTTCGAGATTGTAACGGAGAAGAAGGCACAAGGCTTCTTCGTCCTCCACAACAGTGATTCTGGGAGCTCTTGCCATAATGATCTCTACTCGATTCTGAAAGATACCGTCAGACAGCCGGCCTCACCCAAAACGACCCGTAATATACTCGAGGGTCCTCTGGTCCTGTGGCTGGTTGAAAATGTCAGTCGTCGGACCGAACTCGATCAGTTTTCCCAGGTACATGAACGCTGTATTACTCGATATGCGTGCCGCCTGCTGCATGTTGTGGGTGACGATGACGATTGTGAACTGTCTCTTCAGCGTATCGATCAGCTCCTCGATGCGGGCAGTCGATATGGGATCCAGTGCGGATGTGGGCTCGTCGAGCAGAAGAACCTCAGGTCGCAGGGCAATTCCCCGCGCGATGCAAAGACGTTGTTGCTGGCCACCCGAGAGGCTCAGGCCGCTCGCAAGCAGCTTGTCCTTGACTTCGTCCCATAGTGCCGCCTGACGCAAGGCTCCTTCCACGCGGTCGTTCATTTCGCTACGTGACAGACGTTCATAGTGGCGTATGGCGTAGGCGACATTCTCATAGATCGACATGGGAAACGGCACCGGCTTTTGAAACACCATGCCCACACGCGCCCGCAGGCGACCCAACGGATACCGGCTATCAAGGATATCTTCCCCATCGAGCAGGACTTTGCCCGTCGCACGCTGCTTCGGGTAAATCATGTAGATGCGGTTGAGAACTCTTAGCAGTGTTGACTTACCGCAACCAGAAGGCCCGATCAGTGCGGATACCTGCCCCGAGGGAAATTCGATGTTCACATCATGCACAGCATGATTTTGGCCGTAGAAGAAATTGACATTGTCGAGCACAAGCTTCGGCTCGGATGTACTGGGATTGATCGCCTCTCCTCCAACCGGACTTCTCTCAAGCATTGTCGGACTTCCTTCGATTGAGAAACATGCGGGAAACGATGCTGAGCAGCAGCACGAACAGCGTCATGACGAATGCGCCAGCCCATGCGAGCGTATGCCATTCGTCGTAGGGGCTCATGGCATATTGGAAGATGACGACCGGGATATTGGCCATCGGTTCGGACAGATCGCTGGTCCAATACTGGTTATTCAGGGCAGTGAACAAAAGTGGTGCCGTCTCACCGGAAATTCGGGCAACTGCAAGAAGCACGCCCGTAAGTATCCCGGCTTTGGCAGCTCGATAAACCACGTGACCGACCATTTTCCAGCGCGGTATCCCTAGCGAAAGCGCAGCCTCGCGCATGACGTCAGGAACGAGACGCAGCATTTCGTCCGTTGTGCGCACGACGACAGGCAGGAGGATGAAAGCGAGCGCCAGCCCGCCGGCATAGGCGGAAAAATGTCCCATTTGCCTTACGACGAGCTCGTAGACGAACAAGCCGATGATGATCGACGGCGCGCTCAGCAGGATATCGTTGACGAAGCGTATGATCTCGCCGATACGGCTGTCCCGCGCATATTCCGCAAGGAACGTTCCGGCGGCGATACCGATCGGACTGCCGATCGCCACCGCCATCACCACCATCACCAGGCTGCCAAAAAATGCGTTGAGCAAGCCACCTGCTTCACCGGGCGGAGGCGTCATCTCGGTGAAGAGTTTGAGATTTAACGCCCCTAACCCTTCGAAAAAAGTCGTGGCCAGGATCCAGACAAGACAGACAAGACCGAGCACCGTGGCGAGTGTCGCCAAGGTCAGAGCAACGTAGCTGACCATTTGCCTGCGGCGATGAAGGGAGTCGGCCGTGGTCATTCTACTCACCTTTTTGCCGGGCAATGCGCTGGAGCATGAGCTTGGCAATTGCAAGGACGATGAACGTCACGACGAAGAGCACGAAACCGAGGGCGATGAGCGACGACAGATAGATATCGGAATCCGCTTCCGTGAATTCATTCGCAATGGCTGCCGCAATCGAGTTTCCGGGCTCCATCAGCGAAACGCTGAGGTTGTGTGCATTGCCGAGAACGAACGTGACAGCCATGGTCTCGCCAAGGGCCCTGCCGAGACCGAGAAATATGCCGCCGACAACGGCGGTGCGCGTATAGGGGATCACGACATCCTTTACGACTTCCCATTTGGTGCTGCCAAGCGCATAGGCGGATTCCTTGAGTGTCGCGGGCACGACCATAAAAACATCTCGTGTCACCGCCGTGATGAACGGGATCACCATGATGCCAAGGATTATGCCCGCGGTCAGCATGCCGATTCCCATGGGTGCGCCATCGAAGAGCGCGCCGATGATCGGCAACGGGCCAAGATGGTCTATCATCCAGGGCTGCACATGGTCCGACATGAAAGGGACGAAGATGAACAAGCCCCACATGCCGTAGATAATGCTTGGTATTCCGGCGAGCAGTTCGATAGCGGTGCCGACAGGTCCGCGCAGCCAGCGAGGCGAAACTTCCGTGAGGAAGATCGCAATGCCGAGACTAACGGGCACTGCGATAATCATCGCGATGGCTGATGTAACGAGTGTCCCGTAGATCGGGACAAACGCCGCGAACTGACGGGACACCGGATCCCATTCGGTACCGTAGAAAAATCGCCAGCCAAACGTCGCGAATGCCAGACGTCCACCCCAGGCCATGGACAGCGCCGCGGCCCCAAGTGCGATCAGCACGAAGAAGCCAGCACCCGCAACCAGCCAATAGAACAGCCTGTCGCCCAAGGCGTCAGAGATCACGCGTCGGCGGGTCGTGTCTCTCGATGATGTCGGAATGCGAAGGCCAGCTGTTGCGCGGTCAGTCATGAAATGGGTACAATTCTCTTCAAACTGGAACTCGTGCTTCAGGAAGTGCGAACTGCGCGCCTCCTGAAGCGGTAGCAAGTGGTTAGCTCTTGAATTCAGACGACCAGTAGCCTTCGATTTGTTTGACCAGCGGATCCGGTAACGGAACGTAATCGAGTGCCTTGGCTTCCTTCTGGCCGTTCTCAATAGCCCACTTGAAGAACTTGAAGCCTTCCTTGGATCGGGCGGCGTCCTTGGGGTCCTTATACATGATGATGAAAGTGGTCGCGGTGATCGGGTAAGCGTTTTCTCCGGGCGCGTCGGTCATGACGAGGTAGAAGTCCTTGGCGTTTGCCCAGTCCGCACTGGCAGCGGCGGCCTGGAAACTCTCGACGCTCGGTTCGATGAATTTCCCGCTCCTGTTCTGGACAACGCCGTAAGTCATCTTGTTCTGGAGAACGTAGGCATACTCGACATAGCCGATCGAATCCTTGATGCGATCGACATAGGCCGCGACGCCTTCATTGCCCTTGCCGCCGACGCCAGTCGGCCAGGAAACGGAAGTGCCCTCGCCGACCTTTGTCTTCCAATCGCCACTCACCTTCGCAAGATAATTGACCCAGTTGAATGTCGTGCCCGAGCCGTCGGAACGGTGAACAACTGTGATCTTCGCGTCGGGCAGCTTTAGATCGGGATTGACCATGGCTATGGCCGGATCGTTCCAGTTTGAAATCTTGCCGAGATAGATATCGGCGAGCAGTTCGCCGGTGAACTTAATCGCACCGGGCTTGACACCTTCGATGTTCACAACCGGAACGACACCGCCCATGACGAGTGGGAATTGACCCATGCCGAGGCTCTTGAGCTCGTCGGATTGCATCGGCATATCGGAAGCGCCGAAGTCAACGGTTGCAGCCTTGATCTGGGCAATACCACCACCGGAGCCGATGGACTGGTAGTTGAGCTTGTCGCCGGTTTTCTGGTTGTAGTCAGCCGACCACTTTGAAAGGACCGGATAGACGAAGGTCGATCCAGCGCCGGTGATGTCTGCGGCAAAGCTCGCTGTCGTTGCACTGGCAAGTACAACCAAACCGACGCTTATGCTCTTGATATTCTGAAGAATTCCCACGATCCCTGTCTCCTGGCGTTTTCGATACGGTCGCTGGCCCGACCGGGCCAAGTGAGAAGGCAACCGTCTCGTACGTGGGTGGATTAAGTTAGCTGGATGACAGTTACATGACAGCAAAAACCGCCTCTACCGCAGTCTTTGAGAACCGAATCGACGTTAAAATATGAGAGATAGAGAATGCTTTTAGCATTAAACCAAGTGACAGCTCACGATATTTCAAAGTGAAACAACGGTTTGCATGAACAGCTTCATCCTATTGCAAACCGGCGGAGCTGCTCCATTGGCATGTACAATTCCATACGGCGAAGCGCGACATCGCCGACAGCGAACAGGCTCAATTTACCGTGATGTGCAGTGGCGCTCCGACATCGCGCTCCGCATCAGTTCGCGAGTTCGTTAAATCTGACTCTAAATGGCGTGCGTTACGATCGCGGATAAGCTTGGCGTGTGAGACGCGGCCCCCGGCTTCGGACCCATTAATCCTGCAGAGTGAAGGACCGCTGTGGCCCTAAGCTGCCGTTTGGCAATCGTGGCGCGGCTTGCCGCTTTGCGCCCTCGTTCCGGCCATCCAAAGGGTCTCCCCTAGCTCCGAAAGTCGACGTTTCGCTGGGGTCCAGCAGAGGCCCCAGTTGGAACATTCTACTAATAGAAGCTAACTCTCAAAGATCGTGCCGGCTCCGCAGACCCTCGGCGATCGCCCGGAGAGTTACTTCCTGCCTCCCCAAGAATTCGGATACTATGAAGGGGAGTCGCCGATTGATCTTATCCTCTCGACCATAGAAAAGATTGCGATTGCGAAATTTGTCAAAGTGGCCATCAGTCATGTTTGGCATCAGAATGTACTTTTCCGCTGCAACGCCGTCCTTAATCTCCTCATAGGCCTTCGGCATGTCATCGAGCAGCCCATTGTGAATGATGTGGTTGCGCAAGGTCTCTATTGTGACAAGGAATGTACAGTCCTCGAAGAGCGTACCCGCTTCCTTGTTTAGTCCAACACGCTTGCGGTCGCCGTACTGCGCGTTGAGGCTCGACATTTTAGGGTAGTTGTTGAGGTTGGTCGGGAGCTTTTCAGCTTCCATTGCCACCTTCACGGTGTAGTCGAGCAGACTATGCATCCTGATGAATAAAAAGCTAAGGAATGCGAACAGCTTGGTGACTACCGGTGACGTCGAATACCGCAGTCCATCCTCGTGCTTCATAGGTGGATAGAAGAAGGATTCGAGGTTAAACGTGCTATAGAAGTCGCCCTGGATCTGAATGATCTCCTTAGCGCACTCCTGAATGGCACTGACGAGGCGTTGACAGTCATATAAGTAAAGGAACCGGTGCAACTCTGGGATGCGATTTGCAAGCCCAAGCACCTCTTCGAAATCCGATTTAGAACCTGCCGCTTCGGAATTGTGACCCAATGTCGCGATGAAAGGGGGTACGAGCGGCAATAGTTCGTTGTAACGGAGCCCTTTGAAGATCGCTCTCGCGAACATCCGATGCATTTCGACCGCCGCAGCCTCGACCGCGTACCAGCCATCGTCGCTCGAGAACCGCCACATACCCTGTGGGTCGAACGCGAATGATGGTTCGTCGGCCCGGCCGGGCGCGTCAGCGGGAATGCCGTCAAGATAAAGATAGATCGGCACAGTCATCATACTCTTTGGCTTTCGCAGGAAGTTTGGGTGGGCGCACAATACAGGGTAGTCTTTGGTGCAGCTCGATATCGCCCTGCGAAAATGAATTCAAGGTTACCGAATTTGGCGATTAATTTTTTGATGACCACAATGGCGTGTTGAACTGCCATACCGTTAAGCGCCCGCACTTCGGTCGCTCTTGCCCATCCCAGGCGTTCGTAGAAGCGGATGGACCGCTTAGTTTTTCGAAACGTCAGCCACGGGGTGGAAAACGCTCAGTCCGCTTTCGGGCCGTTATCCGTGGGAAAATGAAGATGCGGCCGCAAATTCCGCGATCGCTTCTGCCTTGTTCAATTCCAGCACTCAGCGGCGCATTATGGGCGAGGCCAGCCCGATTCGTGATCCAGAATGAACAGGTTCAGGACGACTGAACGCCTGGGGCGGGATTGTGCATCCTGGACCCTGTCGAGAGCTTCCAGAAGTTGTGGGATGCGGCAATACGGATGGCTCACGGTCTGAGTGGCTAGTCGCCTTCGGAAAAAAGGACACAGACGTTGTCCTTAGGCGTCAAAATCGTAGTTCGCTGTTTTGCGCGCGTGACGCTCACCCGAAAGTTTTGTCTGGCTTCTGTTCCTACGTTTGCGAGGTCATTCTGCTGAACAATGCGGTTTGAATTGCTGACGATCTGTCCCTTCGCTCTGATAGGCCAGCCTTCAAATATGATTACCTCGTCAAATTGCTTACCTTTGGCCTTGTGCATGTTCATCACAAACACACCTCTTTCAGCCTTCAAACGGCTTGAGAAATGTTCTTGAACAAAAGCCGCCCGAACGATTGCGACGGCGTTGCGGAATTCACCGAATGTACGCCAATCCTGACTGAGTGCCTGCCGGAGTTGCGTGCCACGATCAAGCAGACGGACGTTGCGAGTTTCCAGCCCAATCTCGGACAGATGCTTGCAGTCACCGTTTTCCATCAGCAACCGAACTGCAGTCCAATCCGCGTCAGGATCGCCAGACAGTTTTAGCGCCAATGCACGTTCGTAAACGTCCATCATCGCGACCATGATGCTGGTGGCGGGTAAGGGTCTGCCTCGTGCAGCAAAGTCTGTCATTCGGCCGTAAGCCTTTAATATCGATGCGCCTTTTTCGATGTTGGTCTTAGACGCCTCGTTGCCGTTCTTGCCTCGGTGGTAGTCGGCCACAAGTTGGACGAAGATGTGCCTGTCGGCAGTCGACTTCGGCTGCATTAACCACGCAACAATGTTGGCTCCGAGGATCGCAGCCTCCATATCGATGGCTGCGTCATGGATAATTGCTGGCAGTTTGCCGGTTGGTCCGCGAAACGCGTCTGAAACGACCCTGGTCAGTTTTTTGGTTGGGACTAATATCGCCATCGACCAGTCAGATCGGCCAGTCTCAATAAGCCTGGTCCGCGCCGCAAGGGTCTCTGATTTTAGTTTGGCGAGCGCCAAAGCTTCGACGGACGCAAATGTGCCAAAGGTCACGCCTTCATAGGCGTTCTTTGAAAATTTTCCTCGAAGAATATCGTTGCCGAAGATAGAGATCTCGGTGCCCTTACTCCGGTGGTTATCCCCGGCAAGGTCAAACTCCTTAGGTTCAAATGCCTCGACAAAATGATTGAGCCGTTCGGGGTCTGCCCCGATAAAGTCGAAAATCCTTTGCTCTGGGTCTGCAAGTGCCAGCAACGTAGAGTGGGCACCCAATGCCTTCACCACGCGCCATTGATCCCAGTTTGTATCTTGGAATTCGTCGAGCACGATCACCGGATAGTGTGCGGCGATGAGAGAACAGAGCCGTGTACTGGCTTCCAAAAGGTCGGCAACGGCTGGTGCGAATTGATTAAAGCAGATGCTGCCTTTCGTTTGCGCCAGCACTGAGAGTTCGGCGTTTATGCGAGCTGTTCGTTCAGCCTTCTCGTCATCGCTGAGCTTTGAAACCGCTTTGTAATCAGCGGTGATGTGGGAGACTGCTACGGCCTCAGCTGGTGGCGTTAGCAGGGCAAGTTTGCGCGGTAGCCCGCTCAAGTAGCCATGTGTCTTCAGGGTCTTCCAAAAAAACGAATGGTAGGTGTCAACTTCGATTGAGGCGCGTGCCTGAGGTGTTAGGCTTTTTTCTTCGGCAATGGCCTCAAGCACGCGAGACACTGTCGCGCGTGCGAAACTAAGAAAAAGTACGCGCTGCGTGGGTCTGATATCCGCTGCATATTGGCCCGTCTTGAGGATCGAAACGGTGGTCTTGCCTGAGCCTGGACCGCCGCGCACCAAAATATGCCCAGCCGCTGCGAGCACGTCTTTTTGGCCTTTTGAAAGGTCAAGCGGCATCGGCCTCCACCCCGCCCTCCTCGCCTTCGGCTTCGGCCTTAACCTCTGGTAGACACAGCTCTTTCAAGGTGGCGCAGGCGTCACGGAGAAATCCCGGAATTTCGTCTTCCGTGCATTGCGCGAGGAAGTCTGGAAGGCTCCAACCTCCCTTGTTCCAGTTGAATAGCGCTGAGAGCGCCTCGGCTGGTTTTGCCGCCGGGTCGCCGAACTTGTGAATGAGGTGTGGAGGCCACTCAATGCTGTCGGAAAACCGCTTGAGAGCCGCTGGTGTGGTGTTCTTTAGCACCAGATCTTCGATGCCATGCTCGTCGTGCATGAAAAGTTGTTCGACCTGCGCCTCTATCGTAGCATTGATCTCATCCGTTTGCTTGTCGCATGCGGCGAACACGCGCTTCCCAAGGTCGCCGTACATTTTCGCAAATGGCGCGACTTGGGAGTCAGTGCCTGCGTCGATGACGCATATTCCCATTGCTTCCAGAGAAGAGTATTTGGCCGCATCTAGCTCGGACAGGCGACGAGCGACCGCAGAAAAGCATGACATCTCTGTCGCGCCCTCTGCGATAAGCACTCGGCTAGCAAGTAGCCCTTCGCAGAACCTCTGTCTAAATTCACTTCGATAGCGCTTCAGCTTTACGCCGTCGGGTAGCTCGACGGTCGATTGTGTCATCACGCCCTGTTTTGAACGTGAAACAATAACCGTCTCTTCGATTGCGTATTCTTCCAGCACGTATGGCGAATGTGTTGTCACGATAGACTGCGCAGAAAGTTTACGAAGCTCATGAACGATGCGCTTTTGCGCATAGGGAGGAATGGCGGTCTCGACTTCCTCCATCGCAAAAATGACGTTCTGCTTGTCCTCGGCAATCTGCGACAGCAGGGCCAGCACGAGCATGTTTATCGTGCCAGTCCCTTGGCGGTAGAACGGCGCTGCGTGATCCCCGTCACCTGTTGCCATGAAGGCGGTGATAACCTTGCGCAAATGCTCGCGCGTCAGGTTTGAGACCCGCAGTTGTGGCTTGGCCCCCCATTCCTTTGGCACGTACTTGTTGAGCGCTTTGTTGACGCTCTCCAAAATACCGCTAACACCTAGTGCGGGGTCTGCAGCAACATCGACAGCCTTCAGCTCGTCGATAGTGTCCTCCCACATACCTCCCCGCAGCTCTTTGAGGCGAAGGATAATATCCAGCAGGCTGCCATGCTCCAGGCTTAGTGCGCGCGATCCGGTGCGCAGCGTCCGAAGATACAAGAATCCGCAAAGGTGCTTGTCCTTTTTGCGGAATGGCGTTGGCTTCTCCTCCTCTGTCAGGCTTCGCGTGAACATTGTCTCGCCGACAAAATCGTCCTCGTCCTCGTCGTAATATCCGCGAAAGCTCACTCGGATCGCAGCGGATACGTCTGCCGCATCAAGGTCTGCCGCTTTTCCAGCGTAGAGTGCATTTGTGGCGTTATCCCACCATTCGATCTGCTCGCCGAAATGGTCCTTCTGAGCGTCCGATAGGTTTGTGATTGTCACATCGATCTCGATGCATGGATTTGCGGGGGCTACGAGATCATTCGCTGGAGCACCAGCTTCTGGCGCAAACGCAGGAGCTTCCACCGCCGGAGCCTTTGCAAGGTACAGCCCCTTGTAAAAGTCATGCTCGTCCACGGGTGGCCGCCTGCTCGTACGGTCTGGCCCCAAGCATAGATCAATAGCTTCAAGCACAGTGGATTTGCCGACATTGTTATCGCCGATCAAAACGGCATGCTTTGGCATAAGCAATGCGCATGACAAAATGCCTCGAAAATTCCGAATCTCTATATTTGCTATTCTCATGGTACCCCCTCGCATAAGCGATTAGGCCCCGCCGCGCACAGAACTGCAAGGACATTCCCCCAGGCGCATATTCTATGCAAACTATGGTCGTGTGCCCCTGAACGCCTGCCTCGTGGCGAACAGCGGGTTTCATACGGGGCGGCTCGGGCGCGCTTTGCGCGGAAAACGTTAATGAACGCGGAGCAGCGCCCTAATCTAAGGTCTTGAGGCTTCCTGAGCGGCTGCACGGGAGGCACGCGCGCCAGCGAGGCAACGCTTTTGCAAAGTGCGACGGCCGCTACACCCAAGCAGACGCCCACCGTCAGTGCTTGCGTTATGCCGAGCGTTGCGGTCCCAGACGCCGGGCCGAAAGGGGCGCTGGCGGCAGGGGAGAGCGAAGTCTAACCTGGTCGTGTCCAGGCGCGAAAGCTTGGTGCCGGTCGAGGGGCGGCAGATGCTGCTTCGTTGCAGTCTAGCGGCAGTGAGTTGGTCTCGGTGGGTCTAGGCCGCACTTCACAAGCGCAGTAGCACGGTGGACAATTCATGGTGCCGGAAAGCTCGATTCCCGAACGCCCCATGACTTGGGGATGCGATGGCGTGCAGCGGCGGTCCACTTGTAAGATTGCGGCATTACACTGTAAATCGTGCACTGCCTAAATCGACATCTTTCATAACTTTTAGCGAAGTTCAATCTGACCTTGGGCGAACCGGCGTTCTCTGCCATAGGTCTTCGTAAGGGGGATGTATGTATAACCAGCCACAAAAGAAAACCGCGCGGACCGCTGCTCTGAAACACGCTGTTGAGGTACTTACTATTAAGCGCAAAGGTGGCGCGATAGTAAGTCAGGGCTACGTTCGGCAGGTCAGGGATGATCTTGCGAAGCGGACAGGTTACGACAAACACGCAGCTGAAAAATGCTACACCAAGTCTATACAGGATTGGGAGAGCTTCTGGCTGGGCAAGGTCGGGACTAGAGCAGCGGGCGACCTTGTCGTGGCCTATCTGGCTGGTCCGGAGCCAATGAATGACTTTCACGAGCTCGTTGGGCTGGGCGTCCACCCACACAGCATCTATGCATTCGAGTCCGAAAATAAGACCTTCAACGAAGCACTCGCAAGTGCCAAAGCTTCCAGCTTTCCCCTGATCAAGATCATCAAGATGCCCATGGATCGGTACTTACAAGCCGTTCCGATGACGTTTGATATTATCTATTTCGATGCCTGTGGCCCGCTTCCTAGTACGTCTCAGGCGACGCTGAGGACCGTAGCGAATATATTCCGATACCAGCGGCTGACTCCTTTAGGCGTCTTGATCACAAATTTTGCCAAACCGGACGTCAGCGATGTCGGCCAGCTTCACGCATATTCCGATATTGTAAGCGCCTATCTGTACCCCAAGGGCATGCTTGAATCCGGGAAGCCGGAATGGAACATGACCGATGGCGCAGTTGCATACGGAATGATCCCGAAAGGGCAGCCTGCAGGGGAATCATTCTTCCATAAGGTCAAATCTGATTTTTCAAATTTTTACGGCCAGTACATTACGAGGCAGCTGTTCGATCTGGCGTCGTTCATAGTGCCCATGGCGCGCCTGTCGGCGTCCGGACTGTGGCCGCACTTTTTTGCCAAGACTCCGGTCGAACTGGCTCCGCACGCCGCAGAGCAAATATCGTTCGACGAGACCCTAGAATTCGGTGGAGGTGACTACATAGTCGACGCCGACATGAACACCCTCGGCTGGACGCTGGCGTCGCTGAAAAAACATCAGGACGAAAACTATCTCACGCCCGACGCTTCATCGTTCAAATTGATCGACACTTGGCGCAGGGAACTAGGGGGCTTTCCCAACATCCCCGTGGATGATGTCATACATGCCTATTTGCTGCTCAGAAATGACAGGGATGGTCAGTGGCTGAAACCAGCAATGAAGGAACTTCTGGCGGGGTACGCCTACATGCAAAATATGTACATGTTCTGCGACGTCCCAACATCCGAACTGGCCCTTTTTCCGGTCCTCGCTCAGTACGCGATGCCTTACCACTACAATGTTGAGCAAACGCGGCGATACACATATGTGGCGGAGGGCAAGAGCACCGAGATGTTCCTTGATGTCATCCCATTTGACACCTGCCGGTATCTCTATGACTGGCTGCCGTCTGAAGAATTGGTGCAAACTTCCTTCGACACCGAAGCTCACCAGCTTGTGTATCGCTTCGCCTTGGATGGGCTGATGAAGCATACGATCCGCTATAACAATGAGTATGTGTTCGGCGGACATGTGATGGGTGCGAATGACGACGGCTATACGGAACGCCTTCTCAGCGTTCGACAACAAATAGGTTAGTTCGGAGAATATTCCGTGACCGTTCCCGCAGTGACGTTGGATAATCCAGCGCCGACATGCAGGTGATGTTTTCGCAATATGAGGATGTGATGGCGCTGCAGGTGCAAATATACGTGCTCTTTGAGACTATGGGCGCTTATTGCGACGCGGATCGTCCGAATTTCCAGCAACTTTACAACCGTTAGCAGAGCGGGAGGCGTGGCGCTGTACGCAGCATCCTGGGCATCAGCTTTCGCTTCCTATACGACAAAAGCTGCCGGTCCGCTGTCGGCCCATTGCGGACTTCAAGTCAGCGTACATGAATATTATGTCACGCCGATTTCGTAGGCGACGTATTAAGCGCGTGCTCCCCTTCCATATCAGCGGATAATTTCGAGCAGATATTCGCGCGTCTCTTTGAATGAAACTTCACATTTGTCCCTAGTCGGCCCAGAATGTCGGCCTGGGCCGAACATGCCGAAACCACGGCGGGACCAGCCCGAGAGGAGGATCTCATGGGTGAGGACCATGTTTACAAGAAAATCGAACTCGTTGGCAGTTCAACCGACTCGGTCGATTCAGCTATAAAGAACGCCATCGCTCGCGCATCCCAGAGCGTGAGACAACTCGACTGGTTCGAGGTCGATCAGATCAGAGGGCACATTCAAGATGGTAAGGTGGCCCGATTCCAAGTCGTCCTCAAAGCCGGCTTCCGCTTGGACTAAAGAGCGGATGGGTGCCCTGACAGCGGTCTGACTTCGATGTCATTGCGATTATGAATACGCAACCGTTGAGATCCTGCCGTTGGTGGTCAATTCTCCCGGGCGACGGCTGATGGCAATTGCTACCGAATACTCAATGCTAAATCAGTAGCTCCTGCTCCTAGATTGGTGCTAGCCGAATGAATAGCCCGCACCGCGTACCGTACGGATGGGATCAATTGAGCGGCCAATGTTGATGGCCTTGCGGAGACGTCCGACATGCACGTCGACCGTGCGGTCATCAACATAAATATCTGCGCCCCAGACATTGTCGAGCAGCTGACCGCGCGAAAAGACACGGCCGGGAGACTGCATCAGGAATTCCAGGAGGCGGAATTCCGTCGGGCCGAGCTTGAGTTCGCGTTCCTTGCGGTAGACACGGTGTTGCTCGCGGTCGAGCTTGAGGTCGCCAAAGCTCAGCACATGTGACAGAAGGCTCGGATTGACCCGGCGCAGCATGGATTTGATGCGTGCAAGCAGCTCCGGTGTAGAGAACGGCTTGACCATGTAATCGTCCGCGCCGGTCGCAAGGCCACGCACCCGCTCGCTTTCCTCGCCGCGTGCCGTCAGCATGATGATCGGCAGGATTTCCGTTTCGCGCCTGGCTCTCAGCCGCCGGCAGAGTTCGATGCCGGAAAGGCCAGGCAGCATCCAGTCCAGGATCAGCAGATCCGGCACCTTCTCCCGCAAGGCTATTTCCGCTTCGTCGCCGCGCGCAATAGTCTCGACCACATAGCCTTCAGCTTCAAGATTGTACCGGAGAAGGACGCTCAAGGCTTCCTCGTCCTCCACAACGGTGATTTTGGGAGCTATCGCCATTTTCTGCCTTTATTTAGGATGCGAGAGGTTCATCCATCACGATGGTGTGGGATTGATCTTCCTTCGGGCGCTCTGCAGGAAGCTGCGTTCCCGTCACAATATAATAAACTGTCTCTGCTATATTCGTCGCATGATCGCCGATGCGTTCGATATTCTTTGCACAGAAAAGTAGATGCGTGCAGGCAGAGATATTGCGCGGATCTTCCATCATGTAGGTCAGAAGTTCGCGGAACAATGACGTATAGAGCGCATCGATCTCATCGTCGCGCTCGCGCACGATATTGACCTGCGCGACCGAACGTGTGGCGTAGGCGTCGAGAACGTCCTTGAGCTGCGTCAAAGCCAGTTCGGCGATCGTCTGCAGCCCGCGATAGACCGAAAGGGTCTGCCTGGTGTCGGTGACCGCAACCACCCGCTTGGCAATGTTCTTGCCAAGATCACCGATGCGTTCCAGATCCGATGATATGCGGATCGTACCGATGACTTCACGCAGGTCGATCGCCATGGGCTGGCGCTTGCCGATGATGGTAATCGCCTTTTCGTCGATCTCGCGTTGACCAGCATCGAGGATCAAATCATCCGAGATCACTCGCTGTGCGAGCGCATTGTCCGAATTGACCATGGCAGCGACGGCCTGCTCGACCATGCGCTCCGCATGTCCGCCCATCTCGGCGATCTTGTGCGTCAGGAATTTCAGTTCTTCGTCGTAGGAACGGACGGTGTGCTGTGCTGTCTGTTCGGTCATGATATCAACCTCTTTCCCGTGATCAGCCGAAGCGTCCGGTGATGTAGTCTTGCGTGCGCTTTTCCGTCGGGCTAGTGAACATCATTTCCGTATCGCCTACCTCAACAATATTGCCCAGATGGAACATCGCGGTGCGCTGCGATACGCGTGCCGCCTGCTGCATCGAGTGCGTCACGATGACAATCGTATAATTCTCGCGCAATTCGTCGATCAGCTCCTCCACCTTGGCGGTGGCGATAGGATCGAGTGCCGAGCACGGCTCATCCATCAGGATGACTTCCGGGCTGACCGCGATGGCGCGCGCAATGCACAGGCGTTGCTGCTGGCCGCCGGAAAGGCCTGTACCCGACTCATGCAAGCGGTCTTTCACCTCAGTGAAGAGCCCTGCCCTTTGGAGGCTTTTTTCCACGATCTCATCCAGATGGTGCTTATCCTTCACCAAACCATGAATACGCGGGCCATACGCCACATTCTCGAAAATCGACTTCGGGAAGGGATTGGGCTTCTGGAACACCATCCCGATTCGTGCACGGAGTTGGACGACGTCGATCTTGGGATCGTAGATGTCACGGTTGTCGAGCGTAATGTTGCCGGTGACACGGCATATGGAAATGGTATCATTCATGCGGTTGAGGCAACGCAGGAAGGTGGACTTGCCGCAACCGGACGGCCCGATCAACGCAGTTACCATTTTTTCCGGAACGTCGAGGCTGACACCGAACAAAGCTTGCTTCGCGCCGTAGAAAACCGAGACGTTGTCGCCCTTCATTTTTGCCTTGGGTTGATCAGGAGCGGGGTACAATTTCTTTTCCACATCGACTTCAGAGAGCATATTCATATTCCTTATACCTCATTTACCAGCGACGTTCGAAGCGTCGACGCAGCATAATCGCCGCAGCATTCATGACAAAAAGGAACACCAGCAACACCAGGATGGCGGCCGCTGTTTTGGCTTGGAAGGCAACCTCGGGAAGATCGGACCAAAGATAGATCTGCACCGGCAGAACGGTCGATGCGTCCGTTATGCCTCCGGGTATATCGACGATGAAGGCGACCATGCCGATCATCAGCAAGGGTGCCGTCTCGCCAAGTGCGTGCGCCATGCCGATGATGGTGCCGGTCATGATGCCTGGCATGGCCAAGGGAAGGACGTGATGGAAGATCGCCTGCTGGTGAGAAGCCCCGACACCCAGCGCCGCCTCCTTGATCGACGGCGGCACTGACCGCAGCGCCGCGCGTGATGCGATGATGATCGTCGGCATTACCAAAAGGGCCAATACAAGACCACCGACCAATGGTGCTGACCGCGGAAGGTCGAAGAAGTTCAGGAACATCGCCAAGCCAAGCAGACCGAACACAATAGACGGTACAGCGGCAAGATTGTTGATGTTGATTTCGATGACCTCAGTCAGACGGTTCTTCGGAGCAAATTCCTCAAGGTAGATGGCTGCGCCAACCCCGAGCGGCAGACATAAAATCAGCGTAACAGCCAGTGTCCAAAGTGTCCCGATGAGAGCTCCGCGAATTCCCGCCAATTCCGGCTCGCGTGAATCTCCGGAGGTAAAGAAACGTGTAGCAAAGCCCCGCTCAATCGTTCCTGAGGCCTTCAACTGTTCAAGCCACGTCGCTGCCTGATCCTGAACACGGCGATTGGATTCAGGAGTGACCAGGGTCAAGATCGACCACGAACCGGGGCTCGCGGGT
The DNA here is from genome assembly GCF_014192095.1 of Phyllobacterium trifolii. Taxonomy (GTDB): domain Bacteria; phylum Pseudomonadota; class Alphaproteobacteria; order Rhizobiales; family Rhizobiaceae; genus Phyllobacterium; species Phyllobacterium trifolii. Next base: position 127,708 of record NZ_JACHXN010000011.1, on the reverse strand, counting down.
TCGGCGCTCTTTGGCGTGATCAATTTTGTTCCATCGACGCCAGCGGGGCTGATCTGTGTCGCCTTGATGGTTCCACCATTCACATTGACCAGCAGGCTCGGCAGTTTGTCGTCCAACTCGATCGCCGTATTGGCGTCGCTGATGCGGGCGTTCAGCGTCTCAGCTTCGGCCTTGTAGGTGTCGACCTGACCGCGCAGCGATTCGGCGGCGTCGCCCTCCATCCCCTGCAGAGTCTTCTCGAGGCGGGCAATTTCGGTGTGAAGCCGGTCGAGACGCTGGAACAAGAACGCCTGTATCTCCTGGAATGCCTTCCCGAAGTCATCCCCGGACGAACGAAGCGCGTAGGCATCGCCATTCAGTGTCTGGGTGAGTGTACCTGTTCCTTTAAGGACAATCTCGTTCGTCTGATAACCCTTCAAGAATTGGTCTGCATCGTCCGAAAGCAAGACGGGAACAGTGAGTTCCTGACCTACCAATGATGGGTTGTTTGAAACCATGCGCCTGAAATCATCCGCGGCACCTGAACTCAACAATCCGTTGAGGGCCCTCCGGTCGGCCCGGGTGGTTACATCCGGAAACTGGGCCGCCAATGCATCACGGATTATCTTGTCGTAGTTGCCGGCCAACAAGGTGGTCCGGTCGCCGGTTTTTTGTGGGTCCAGAAGCGCCTGATCGGCAACAACCTTCAAATCAAGTCGGTATTCGGAGAACGCAGGTATCCCCTTGAACAAAACGTCGAGAAGCACGACGGAAAGGAACAGGGCCGTAAGGACGATCGCCGCGATGCCATAGAACTTGAAGCGGCGCTCCGCGCGGTAGCGCTTCTTGACCAAAGCATCGCGCGGTGTGTCGGTGACAGGGATGTCGTTGGTGGAGGCGATGTCAGTCATATTGTTCCCGATATCTCTTGACGATCTGTAGCGCGATGAAATTGAGCACGAGGGTGAAGAAGAAGAGGACGAAGCCGAGGGCAAAGGCAGAAAGCGTCTTGGCGCTGTCGAATTCCTGGTCGCCCACAAGGATGGTCTTGATCTGGACGGTGAAGGTTGTAACAGCTTCAAGTGGGTTGAACGTGAGGTTGGCAGCCAAGCCCGCGGCCATGACGACGATCATTGTCTCCCCGACCGCTCGCGAGATGGCGAGCATGAAGGCGGAAACGATCCCCGGCAATGCCGCCGGCAGGATGACCTTCTTGATGGTCTCGGACTTGGTGGCCCCCATGGCATAGGAACCGTCGCGCAAGCTTTGCGGAACGGCATTGATGACGTCGTCCGAGAGAGACGATACGAACGGGATGATCATCATGCCCATGACCAAGCCGGCAGCGAGCGCGGACTCGGACGACACAGACAAACCTATGGACTCGCCTGAGCCTCGAATGAACGGGGCTACTGTCAGCGCGGCGAAGAAGCCCAGGACCACGGTAGGTATGCCGGCGAGAATTTCGAGAATTGGCTTAACGATGCTGCGGGTCCTGGGGCTCGCATACTCCGCCATATAAATTGCCGCGAACAACCCGAGGGGCCCCGCGACGGCAATGGCGATGACGGTAATCAACAGCGTCCCCGTCACGAGAGGAACAATGCCGAATGCGCCCGAGGATCCAACCTGATCGGCGCGTATCGCCGTCTGGGGCGACCATTGAAGACCGAACAGAAAGTCGATTGGATTTACTTTGCTGAAGAATTGGATGGTTTCAAACACGACCGAGAACACGATGCCAACCGTGGTCAAAACGGCGATCGCCGAGCAGGCAAGAAGGATGTACTTCACCAGGCGTTCGACGCTGTTTCGCGCACGGAATTCCGGACCGATCAGGCGGAAGCCGAACATGGCGGCAACGAGGGCAGCAGCTATGCCAGCTATCAGCAAAAGCCAACTCGTGATGCTTGCAGCACTTGAATAGGCGGACGCGGCTGTGGTCAGTTCCGGAGTTGCGGTGCCGGCGTAGTTACCTGCAAGCACCGATTGGATATCCCGCAGGACGGCGCTGCGGCCGAGTTCGTCTGAGATCGTCGCAGGATCCAGGCCCGAAAAGGCCCTCGCCTCGATGTACCTTTCGGCCAGAGGAGCTCCTACAATAAAAATAAGGATCATGGGCAGGCAGATCAGAGCCGCCAGAAAAAGACCATGATACGAAGGAAGGGAGTGGAGAGAAGCTGGGTCAGCCCCAGCGATGGATGACGCTCTCTGTCGTCCTACAAGGAACCAAGAGACAGTCAGAAGAGCAAGAATGAGAAAATATGCTGTGGTCATCGGCCCACCAATCCCGGTCAGAAGCTTTTGGCTCGTGCGAAGATGGGGCGGCCAGAGATGATCTCTCCGAACGCCGCCCCAGACCCATGGATGGAGCTTATTTCAGCTCATCACCCTTCATCGGTTCCAAGGTTGCCATTGCCTTGGAAACTTCGGCGTGCCGTTCGGCCGGCAGAGGAACAAGGCCCTTTTCGGCAAGATAGCCGTCTTCGCCCGTCGCGCCATCGGAAACATACTCAGCCACAAACTTGTCGAGGCCAGGAACCACCCCAACATGGGCCTTCTTGACATAGACGAACATCTCACGGGAAGGCTTGTAGGAACCGTCAGCGATCGTCTCGAACGACGGTGCAACACCATCGATCGGCACGCCGGCCAACTTTGAGATGTTCTCTTCGAGGAAGGAATATCCGAACACACCGAAGGCCTTCGGGTTGGCTTCCAGCTTCTGCACGATGACGTTGTCGTTCTCGCCGGCTTCAACGTACGCGCCGTCTTCACGAACCGACTTCCAGGCGGCTTCGAATGCCTTGGCATCCTTTTCCTTGAGCGCTTTCATTGCGGGGATTTCAGCGGCACCTGGCTCCATGAAAAGTTCATGCATGGAATCGCGCGTACCGGATGTTGGAGGAGGACCGAGAACTTCGATCTTTTCGTTGGGAAGCGACGGATCGACTTCCGACCAGTTCTTGTATGGGTTGGGAACCAGCTTGCCATCGGCGTCCGGAACTTCCTTTGCGAGGGCAAGGAAGAAGTTCTTGCGCGAAAGCTTCATCGGCATGCCTGTCTTCGACTGGGCAAAGCTGAGACCGTCAAAACCGATCAGCACCTCGACGATGTCCTTGACACCGTTCTTGTTGCAATCGGCAAATTCGCCCTTCTTAATGCGACGCGAAGCATTCGTTGCGTCCGGGAACTTTTCGCCGACGCCTTCGCAGAACAGCTTCATGCCGCCGCCAGTGCCTGTCGATTCAACGACCGGGGTTTTCATGCCCGAGGTCTTGCCGAAGTTTTCAGCAACTGCCGTTGTGAACGGATAAACGGTGGATGATCCGACGATGCGGATCTGGTCGCGGGCTGACGCTGCGCCGAGTGATGCTGCGACTGCGATGGCAGCCACTGCTACTGTAGATAGAAGCTTTTTCATGTTAATACTCCCGTTGGAAACTGTTAGAGTAACCGCTATCTACAGAGCTTTTATAACAGTCGTGTGACACTTATATTACGGTTTGATCACAGCTCCCCGTGCGGGCCCTCGATGCCCGGATCAAATTGAAATCATTAAATAAAATGGATTACTGATGGGCGAAATTAGCTCAACGGGAAAAAGGGTATCGGCAAACCTTCAACGATTTCAATTACATCCTCTGGAAGATGCGCGACCCCGTCCGCAACCGATAGTGGGAAAAGTCGCCCGGCGGACCCTTTTTCGAGCATTTGGAGTCTGGGTCGCCCCAAAGAATCCGACCCTGCAACGCTTATAGGGATGAATTCAGAACGTCCCGCAGTCTTGCGGTATGTGAACGCTGCCACGCCTACCTGTGCTACCGAATGCACCGAAGCCAAGCCCGCCGTGCGTCTGATCGCCGGCATGACTATTTGGTTGAACGTAACGGCGGCGGCATACGGATTTCCGGGAAGTGCTCCGAAGATGCCGTTTCCAAGTCGGCCCATTTTGAGCGGCTTTCCCGGCCGCATAGCCACCTTCGCAATCTCGAACCGCCCGCCGTTCTCCTGTAGGGCCGCTGCAAGATGGTCCTCCCTTCCGGCAGAAGCGCCTCCGGTCGTAAGCAAAACGTCACATCGCGCCACTACAGCGGCGATCATGTCGCTGATCAATTTCCTGTCGTCCCTGACCTGTCCAAAATCAATCAGTTCCACCCACGGTTCGGTGAGGGAGGCGGCCAAAAAATACTTGTTCGAATTGAATATCTGCGCGTGGCCCAATTGTTGACCCGGCTCGACGAGCTCGCTGCCCGTCGTGAAAAAACCGACGCGTACGGGCGCATAGACTTCAACCTCGCCGATCCCCAGCGCCGCCAGAAGGGCAATCTTGTTTGGCGTTATGAGTTCGCCCTTGCGGACGACAAGCATGCCTGAGGCGACGTCCTCGCCTGAATGCCGAACGTTTGCGCTTCCACGGGGGCGGGAATGCACTGTCAGCCTCTCTCCGGCGACATCGCAGTCTTCCTGTCTTATGACGGTGTCAAATCCCTTCGGCATGGACGCGCCCGTGAAGATGCGCAAAGCGAGAGACATGTCGACGTGGTCGGGGGGCAGATCACCCGCGGCAACGGTGCCGGCGATGTCGAATACCCAAGGGCCCATGCCGGTGGCGATCATCGAGGAATGGATTGCGAAACCATCCATCGCCGAGTTGTCGAATGGGGGAATGGAAATCGGTGCGCGAATGTCGATTGCGCAGACTCTCGATCGGGCCCGGAGGAGCCGAACGACCTCGAAGCGGTAAAGCGGCTGCGACATTGCCACCGCAGCGGCGACCGCCGTTTCGATACTGACAGGCTTCTCGAATGAGCCAGCCTGACAACCGTCGTCCACCTGCCATCTGACCTTGAGCCCTTCGGGCGTGTGATCCATTTTGCTCCTACTGGGAAACGCTTTGAAGATAAGCGTACAAATCCTTGATGTCCTTCGGATTTTTCAATCCGACAAACGCCATCTTTGTGCCTTTGACCTTATCTTTGGGTGCAACAAGATAGTCTTCGATCGTCGCCTCGTCCCAAACCAATCCGCCAGCACCGGCTGCCTTCATGGCCTGCGAATATTGGTAGCCCGCGAGGGTTCCGGCAGTCCTGCCGATCACCTTGTGCAACGAAGGGCCGACTTTGTTCTGCCCTTCCTCGACGGAATGGCATGCCGCGCATTTCTTAAAGACCGTGGCCCCGGCCGTGATGTCTTGTGCATGAGAGGTGCTGTTGATCGCAAGGAGGGAAACGATGGCCAAGGCCAAACGGGCATTTACCATAAAGGAGCTCCGGTTGAATAAATGGGACGTGGTAGCATCCGCGCACCCAGCTAGTTGGCGGGTGCGCGGACATATCTCCTGATCAAGTCGCCGAATACTCCTTCGACTTGTACGTCATATGCTTCACATTCTCGGGCGCGTCCGAGATCTTCCGGATGTTCCCCCAAGTCTGCTTGTAGTTCGGAAGGATCAACTCGTTCGTACCCCCGTTGATCACGTTGCCTACAGCCCCTGTCGGGAACCCGAACAACATGAACGTCTCCCCCTTCCGGGCCGTCGGCGTCGGATAGACGATGGCCTGGGTCGAGCCGCTCTCGTTGTAGATTTCGACGAGGTCACCGTTGCCGAGGCTGAGCTCCTTCATGTCGTCGGGACTCATTTCGATGAACGGATACGGCCAGCGATCCATGATGAAGTCGTTTTCCTGATCTAGAAACGCACTCTGCCAAATCAGGTTGGCTCGTCCGTTGTTGATGAGGTACTTGTTGTTCTTTTTCTGCTCTTCCTTTCCCGGAGCCTGCAGGCCTCTCCACTTCGTTTCGAGGAAAGTTGCCTTGCCGTCTTTCGTCCCGAACTTCCCGTCGGTGTAGAGGCGCTTCGTACCGACGATCTTGTCCCCTTCGAACGCCGTCGCCGGTTCCTGGAAGCCGTTGTTGCCCATGGCGCGAAGACGGTCGTAGGTGACGAATTCGCCGCCCTTGGCGTTCTTGTTGTAGCCGTCCATGAACGCGTCTTCTTCCGTCTTCCAGTCGTAGCCCTTGAACTGGTCGGCGTATTTGGCGTCCCCCATCTCGCGAAGGACCCGCTCCAAGTTTTGGGCGATCCCGGCGGCGATCATGCAGTCGGGTTTGGCAACGCCGGGCGGGTCCATGTACCGCTCGACGAGACGCATGCGCCGTTCGCCGTTCATCGACGTCAGGTTCATCTCCCCCGATTCAGTCGCAGGGAGCCATACGTGACTTGCAGCGCCGATCTTCGTGGGAATAATGTCGACGTCGACCGAGAACAGGCCGCCTGCATCAATAGCCGCGACGATCGCGTTCACCAGAGCTTCTTTGTCGCCGTAAGGAACGCCGTTCATGGCATCTTTCACGAGATCGGTGCGTTTTTTGTAGACGCGGTTGAACTCATGTGCGTTGAGCGTTGTCTTGTAGTGATCGCACGCCCAAATGTGATGGACGCCGCCCTTGCCTTCGATCAGCAGCTTGTCGACGTACGGCGCTGGCTTCCCCACGTGCGCATCTGACGGACGAACATAGCCTTCCTGATGGCCACCCATACGCACGCAACCGCCGCCTTCGCGTCCGACATTGCCGGTAGCCAACGCAACATTCACGAGAGCGGCGTTGGTGCGGTAATTGTCGTTGCCCCAAATCAGACCCTTCTCGTAGGCAAACATCGTGCGCCGCCGCTTACCGCCGTCCTTCGGTTCGGCGATCCAGGCTGCGGACTGTTTAATCTGGTCGACGGTTAGGCCCGTTATTTCGGCAGCTTCTTCCAGAGTCGTCTTGTTCTTGGTTACGGCATCATCGAAGCCGCTCGTCGATTTGGCGATGAAATCCTTGTCCGTCCAGCCCTGCTCGGCAATATAGGTCAGCCATGCATTGAACAGCACCATGTCCGTTCCGGAGTTGATCGCCAGGTGCATGACCTTGTCCGAACCGGCTTCCGCTTCGGCTGCGTTTACGGAGACCGTGCGTCGCGGATCGACGAAAATGATCCGGGCGCTGTCATGGGGTTCGTCGGGCAACTGCTCCTTCTTCTTGTCCATCGAGGTGCCGCGCAGATTGGGGATCCAATGGTTGAGGAAATAGTTGGTTTGCGTTTCCAGCGGATTGTTGCCCACCGAGACGAGCGTGTCGGCTAATTCGGCGTCCTCGTAACAATTGTTCAGTTCGCCCACACCCATGTCGCGCGTCGCATGAACCTCTGAATTGTAGGCGGGGCGATTGTGAATCCGGATGTTCTTGATCTTCATGGATTCGAAATACAGCTTGCCGGTACCCCAGGTGTTTTCATATCCGCCGGCCGAGCCGCCATGATCGAAGACCGAGACGAAAAGACCGTCCTCACCCTGTTTCTTGATGACCGCGGCAGTGACTCGAGCGACGAGGTCGAGTGAATCCTCCCATGTGGTCGGCTGCATCTGGCCATAACGCCATACCATCGGTGTGGTTAGGCGCTGCTGTTGGGTTCCTCTAGCGCGGCTGAACCGGGTCTCGCCCATCCGTGCACCGCGCACAGACCCAAGTCCGGAGTTCACTTCGCACTCGTGGTCTGGCTTGATGACGATGTGTACGTCTTCGCCGTTCTGCTGGACGATGTTGTACATCGCGGGCGCGTACCAGACATCGGTTTCGGCGGCTTGCTGTTTTGCGAGATCAACGCCGAACACATTATTTGCCGGATCGGTACCCCCCTGTTTGTTTACCGGCCACGAATAGGCGTGATAACCGCATCCTACGATGCAATAGTGGCAGGTCACGTTGTGCTTCTTTGCATCGGCCGGAATAATCGGCAAACGGTCAGTTTGGCTCTTGAATGCCATGATTATGTCCTCCCTAAAGAACGTTGCTCAAACGGCCATAAAGCAGCTCGTCGAGACCTTCGGCGTAGATGTCGCCCTTGTCGTCGATGCGAAGCGAATATTGCGGTAAGTTGGAAGTGGCTTGGCCCCAGATTTCCTGTCCCCCCGCCTCCGCATCGAAGACCGAATAGTGTCCGGGGCAGTTGAAAGTCCGTTTGTCAGACGAATAGCTGAGGGGAAATCCTTTATGCGGGCACGTGACGGAGTATCCCACGATATCCCCGTCCGGGCCCATGCCACCTAGAACCTTCTTGCCGAGTTTCAAAAGAACGCCAGGCGCGTCAGCATCAGGATAAGTGACGTCCAGAGGTTCATTGACCTTCAGGTCTTTCACGTTCCCAAGCTTGTTCGACGGATAATCGACTCTGGCGGACCCACTGTTGGCGGGGGTGGCGGCGGTGGATTCGCCGGGCATTGAAACCGCAACAGCAGCACCCGCTACCGCGTATGTGCTGCCCCTTAGAAATTGACGTCGACCCATGTCGACCAGTTTGCTGCAACGAGACATCTGTTCCTCCCAAACCGTTGAACTACGGTATTAGGAGCAAGAGCCGTGCCAATTCGTCGGACGGCAGTATATTCAACGAATACAGAGTCTTCAGGCTTGCGGGGTCCAAAAAATGTCCGAAAAACCGAACATTACGGGATATGGAGTTCAGTTTTCCGAACCATTGGCCGTTCTCTAGCAAACGCGGACAACGCTTGGTATTTGCCCAGGACCGCGCGAAATCCCGATAATCCGAAAGGACAGCAGTGGAGGTGCAGCGCGTCAATGATGACCGGGTTTGGGAGAACTTATCTTAGCCGCTCTGGTAAGCAATGCAGCTAGAGATGGGTGCATGTTGCTCTTAATCTTTGCGGACGATTGCGGCCGTCAAGGCCGTCAGAATTCCATCAATTGCCTAACTTGGTAGAACGTGCAATTTTGAAGCGGGATCATTCAGCGATAGGAGCCGTCCATAACGAAGGGTGCGTTCATCAATTTTCCACTGATCTATCAGGATGGGTCAATTCGAGGAGGGCTGACCAACGATGAGCAAGCCGAACGGATCCTGACGAAGAGCAGGCAACTCCTCGATAACGGATTCCCTGGCGTCGCCATCACCTACTCGGCCAACGAGCAGCAAACGCGCGATTTGCTCAAGGCCTATTCCAACGGCATTTACAAGGGTAATATCGACGGTGCGAACCAGGCGCAGGTCATGAACTCGATGGAGGGGAAGCTGAGTGAGCCGATCTGGAAGGAGCTGCAAATGAAATTGCGGATCGCGCCGATCACGACGATCCCTTTTGCGTCGAGCGACGCGCTTCAGATTGTAAAGACCGACATCGAACGGATTGCTGGCCAGCTCAGCGGAGGATGGGCAATACTCGGCTGGCAGAACCAGACGACCATTGGACGACCAGAACATCCCTATGCGATCGGCGGTGGAGTTAAAAACTTGTCGCCCGATATAGACGAGGCGGTTCAGAACGGACTGAAGTCGCTGGCGGAAGTCTACCCCGCACCAACGTAACCACTTTTGAACAGCAGGCATGGCATCCGTGGAGGGAGCAAGGGCCGAAATCCCCCATCACAAAATAGGCCGTATTTTTTCGCGTATCCTTTCGTCGTTTTAATCGAAGATTTCAGATGGGGATCATGCCATGAGTGACGACGCTCTAAAGACGGGAGTAGAAATCGCGTCAACCATTTCGATGGCGATCCCTCCACCTGCTGGCCCCATAATTACGACTGCTTTTCAGATCTTCGGCATGTTTTTGCCAGGGCCGCCGCCATCGGACGACAACCAGAAACTGCTTGAGGCCATCAACGGCTTACCAGCGCTGATTGGAAACGCCGGCACACTGAAAGATGCGGTTAAAGCCACAGGCTCGGTAAGCACTGGGGTCAATCGTGTTCTGGAGGATTGGAAAAGCGCGAAAAACACAGATTACGAGCCCACCGCGATCGACGACCTCCGGAAGAATTTCACTGACATCTACGGTGTTGGCAACAATTTCGAGGGTGATCTCGGTGATCTGCTCCACGTGGACGTTGACGGTGTCGCGGGCTATCAGACAGGCCGCACAGCCATATCTGCATACTTTAGCCTTCTGCTCGAATACATCATAGCCAAGAAGGTATTTGTCGAACTTTCGGCCGCAAAAGTTGACCTCATACATCGTGCAAGGAAGGCAGGGGCGGATGGTAACGACTACCCCACGAGAAAGGCGATCGCTGACCTAAGGGCCGACTACGATGATCTCTGCAACACGGTCCGCGATTACACCGACCCTAAGGGCAAACTCTACCCGGACATGTGGGCCGATGCCAAGGTAGCGCCATTCGCAGCCGGATTTGTCGGCAAAGTGCGCAAAACACGCGAAGACATCGTAACGGTTAAGATGGAAGGGAAGAACTCCACTGATTTCGTCGGTGCCCCGAGCACCTACGAGTCCCACTACATCGACGATCCGGTTCTCGCTGACAGTAAGCAGAAACTCGTTAGGGACACCTTCATCGACACCACATCTTCGGCTGTAGATCCCGCTGGGGTGATCGGCTACTTCCAGTGCAACAAGAGCCAGGTCGAGGGTGCGCTCGACGGGTACAAGAAGGACGTCCTGGCGAAGTTCGATGACGATATGGCCGACGTCATGAAAGGTTACGCCAAACTGCTAGAACAGGTCGGCGAGGTAGGTGCCAATTTGACGCCGGAAGACCCAACCTCGGCAATCACCGTCGAATGGGTTGACGCTGGCGTGGAAGGCTACTGGGTCGTGCCGCAGGGGCAGTCGGTCTCTTGGGGCATCCAGTTTCAGAACGGCAGCAAAACGAGCCGGATCGTTTGGTCGGATTGGTATAGCTCTCCCGGGGGTACGAAGGTGGCGCAGCTGTCAGTGCCATGTGATGAGACGACATCGGCCCTGACAAACTCTCGGACCATTTTTCGTCTGGTTCTGCCGAAAGCGCCCGATTCACCTCGATCGTCGGAGGCCAGTCCACCTGACGAGGCGATTACTGCGGTGTTGCTCCCCGACAACACCACGCAGACGACCTGGGATTTTCAGTTGTCGAAGGATGCTCAACTAGCCCCGTTGCCGCAGGCTCCGGCCGTCCTCGGTCGTGGAATCCAGGTTGTCGAGGACGGGACAGCCGGGGCTCACAGATACGTCTATCGCTACCACTACCTGAAGGCCCCGGGCCCCTTGCTGGGATCCATGACCCTCCTGAGTCCGCCGACACCACCGCTTGTTCTAAAAGCGGCTGACACGCTATCGGTCCCCGGGGACGACAACTGGTGGCCAGAGATGCTCGTGCAAGAACCGGGCCAGAAGCACCCGAGATTTGCGCCAGGACATTGGGCCAAGGACGTCTCGGATGGCGAGATGTCCGTTTGGACTGCAAGCTGATGGAGGAACGACATGTCAGAAACCCGTAAACCCGAGCGGATCGAGGAAGAACCCAAGACCGAAGAGGAAACCGAAAACCAGATCGACGACGAGAAAGAGAAACTTGTCGAGATTCGCGAACGTCAGACCGAGGCCCTGACCCAGAAAATGAGCGCATTGACCAAGTCGGTCGAGAAGCTGAGCGGTCAGCTCCAGAAGGCCACATTCGTCTCGCCGGCGATGGACGAGGCCCGGAAAGTGCCGGTACGAGATCCCAACGAGAAGGCGAAGACCAACAAGCCCGATGCGACGAAGACCAAGGCCGAAAAGAAGGTCCAGGAAGTCCTCGACGCCAATGAGGACAAGTCATCCAATCCGAAGCCAGAGCCCGACGAAAAGAAGCCCGCTGATGCGAAGGAATGGTCGGCCTCGAAATTCACTTATTTGCTCACGGCGGCGGCGTTTTTCGGGCCAACATTGCTGCAGGTGTTCGAAGGGTTGTTCAAGGCAGCAGGCGGCAAAGGTCTTAACGGTCTTGGCCTCCCGGATGAGTTGACGGCCAAACTAATGGCCTTTGTCGCCGAGAAGAAGGCGGAGGACGCCACTGCCTACTGGAAGGACATTGGCGACTATATCGCGAAATCACCCGAAGCGACGAGCGCGGATCTGATTATGCTGCTGCAGTTCATCGTCAAGACGAACCCGCTGCCCTCCCCGTTCATGTGGCCGAGCTTCGAGGAGGCAGGGACGATGGCCGCAACTCTAGCGCCGCAGTATGCGGCGGCTCCGGCCAAATTCTTTGCCGGCCTTGCCGCATTGAAGACATCCGAGGGGAAAATCCTGCCGCGAGCCACTGCAGGGGCGGTGGCACAGAATGCCATTGCCCTGTCGATGTTACCGTCAGACGCTTGAGTCGCCGTCGGGCACACGCGGAGCAACGGTATGTTGCGAACATTTTTGTGCACTGTGTTAGGAGAGATATGATGACAGTGAATTTCAGCGGTCTAAGTGTTGCCAACAAGGGGCAGGTTATCGACTGCGGAGGCGATTTCACGAAAACACTGTTGACTTACGTCCGCGACAATCCCATCGGGTTGTCGCGTGGCATGAATTACCGTGGCAGGACCATTCGTGGAACCGTCACCGGCAACACAATCGTCATCACCAGCATCTGATTTGTCGGAAAGGCCCCAGTCTCGTTGCTTAGCGCCGTACAGCGGCGGAGGAGCATGGCAATCGCTTCCGCAGTCGACCACTTATCGAACGGTACAAGGGCAGTGACTTTGAGATTTGTACGGACAGCATCGGCGCGCGCCGATAATTCAACCAATCGCCTCCGATGCCCAAAGCACTCGTACGTTTGGATCCAGCCTGCGGGCCAGTCGCAAACGAAGCTTTCGGACGTATCGGCATCGAGACGGAGATGATTTTCCTATGGCATGCCGGATTAGTCAGCGCCAACGCGAGCGAGACGGAACCAGTTAAAATTCTCGCTGTTTCCGTCATCGACAACGATGAAACCCAGCTGACGAACCTGACAAAGAACGCGTCATGCCTGCAGCTCCTCCCCTCGAACCGCGCCGCAAAGATGGCACGTTCTAGGTGAGTTCAAGTAAAATCACAAAAGTAGGGACACGGCTTGAGGTGTTATCCCGATTTTAGGTCGTGGACTGACCTTGCTCGTGAATTGCCACCGAGGCTGTCTAGTTACTTTGGCTACCTCGTTCCGCAGTGATGGTGGCTTGTGATGGCTGCTTTTAGGCTGCATAGTCCGGGATTGAACGCAACGGGAGGATTTTATGGGCGGGAAAAGACTGGTGGCAGGAGCTACGGAACATAATATCGGCGGCGCTGGAGCCGGTGCAGCAGTAACTGCGACCGTTCAACCACCTTCAGGAGTTAATATGGCACAGGCCACTGTGAACGTAACGACTGCAGGAGGTGGCAATACCAACGCACAATTGCAGTTTCCGGGACAACCGAGAAGATTTACAGCTGTAACCAGTTTCAACAACGTCGGACCGGCCGATGTTCTTATAACCTGGTAACAGACCAGCGCCCCTTTTACGGAGGCGGCAATTGTGGTGCGGCGACATTGGTTGCCTGTTCCGCGTATCGCGGCGTATCAGTCGATATGCACTTCCGCCGATATTTCGTAGTCGGAAGGTTCATATGACCGAGCCCCTCACGTGAAGGCTTGGATTCGTTTATTTCAGAGAGACACAACATGGTCAGATCCACTGCGGACCTAGCTGTCCATATAGTACCCCAACCTTGACGCAGCGCGTCACTACTCGGTTACCGATGCTCAGCGGTGTTCGCTAGCGCTCCTTCGGAGCCATTCCAAAGCGGGCCATCTTTTCCCACAATGTCGTTCTCGAAATGGCCAGCAGGGTTGCGGCTTTCGAAATCTGGCCACCCGTTTGACCGAGCGCGCGCTCGATCTGCCGCTTTTCCGCCGCATCCCGGACGTCAGACAAGGGAGTGAAGCCCGTTGATGCCTTTGCGTCGCTGCCCTCTGGGAACAGATCGGCCGGCATGATCCATTCACCGCGGGCCAAAGCAGCAGCGCGCTCGACCCTATTGCGGAGTTCACGCACGTTTCCAGGCCACGGATGAGAGATAGCTGCGTCCTCGGCCAAGGAGCTGAAGCCGCGGATATCGGTATCGGTTCGTTGGGTTGCCTCATCAAGGAAATGATCCATCAATCCGATGATATCGTCCAAGCGTTCCCGCAATGGGGGAATCTCCACCGGAAGGACAGAAATTCTGAAATAGAGATCGTCGCGGAAATGGTTGCTCGGTGATTTGACGTTCAAGGTTCGGTGGGTCGCAGATACAATTCGGGCGTTGAACTGTACCGTCGCCTCGCCGCCGACACGCGTGAAGGTCCTCTGTTCAATCAACCTGAGCAGCTTGGCCTGAAGCCCCACCGACATGTCGCCAATTTCGTCGAGGAACAGTATCCCATTTCCTGCTCGCTCAGCGTAACCCAGGTGTCGCTGGGTCGCTCCTGTAAATGCACCTTTCTCGTGACCGAAGAGTTCGCTTTCCATCAGTTCGGCGGGAATGGCAGCGCAGTTGACCGCGACGAACGGTTCGTTTGCGCGGTTGGAGACATCGTGGAGAAATCGCGCGGCCACCTCCTTGCCCACGCCTGTTTCTCCCGTGATGAGGACCGGAAGATCGTTGTTGGCATAGCGGCTCAATATACTGGCCACATTTCGCATGGCTGAGCTGATGCCAAGCGCGGTTGGGTCCGCCGCCGAGGAATGATGCGGACGGCATCCCGTGCTGATGCGTCTGAGAAAGTCATCCATCGCGAACGGCTTCGTCATGAAATCGACAGCGCCGTAACGCATGAGCCGCACTGCCTGATCGATCTCGCCATAGCCCGTGATAAACATGAAAGGCGGAGTGCCGGATAGTTTGGACAAGCTCTGGAATACAGCTTCTCCGGACACGTCCGGCAACTGGATGTCACAGATGACCAGATCCAATGTCAGCGGCTGTGTCTCGATGGCGGCAATGGCTTCATTGCCCGATTTCCACCAGATTACGTTCCAGCCCTCGAGTTCCAGTCGCTGGACAATGGACTCGCCCATGATCGGATCGTCTTCGACAAGCCCAATTCGGGCGAAATCAGGCAGCATTTGCATGCGCAACGGTTCCCTGTTGATGGAAGACAAGACAAATTCTGGTGCCGGTCGAAAGGCGCTCGATAGTGGCAGATCCTCCGAGTTCGATTAATATCTGCCGAATGACCCAAAGACCCAATCCTTGCCCCGGGTTCATTTGATTCCTAAGATCAAGGTTGGTCAACATCGGTGATAGAGCATCGCTGATGCCGGCCCCCTCGTCCGTCACCTCGATCTTCAGGGATTCCGAGTTTGACGTAGCCCCAAAAGACACGCAGCCCTTTTCCGGCGTTGCTGCAATCGCATTCAGCATGAGATTAAGCGCAGCCTGTCGGATGGGACCGGCCGGCACGGAAAAGGTCCCGTCAAAATCGACCTCCCAAACGAGCTCCTGTTGTTTGCGCCGAAGTTCCGGCAAAGCCAATATTTGAATGTCGTTGAGGTCGTCGCGGCTGAGCCTGGTCTGGGACCGTTCGTATTTGTAGGTAGCCAGCATCGCCTTCACCACGTCCCGGATCCCGATTAGACCTCGTTCTATTAGCACAAGTGAGGTTTCCCGCACGCCCGGTTTCGACCCATGGGTTTTGAGCGTGTCGATCGCGTTGAACAGCCCACCCAGCGGGTTGTTGATCTCATGTGCCATCGAGGAGGACAGCCTGCCCAGGCTCGCCAGTTTTTCCTCTTCCGCCAGCCGGCGTGCGAAATCGCGCTGCTCGTGCTCCGACTTGACCAGTTCATTGAAACGATGGAAGAGCCGCGACACTTCAGGATCGCCTTTGGGAATCTCGCTGTTGTCGATCAAACTGATCATGCCCCCGGAGGAGTTCCGCATGTGGTTCTCGAGCGTCCGAATGGGCCGGATCATATAGCTCACCAGCCAGAAGCCGCCCGCTGCGAAAAGGCCCGCCAGGACACCGTTGGTGATGAGCAGCGTGACGAGGACATTCCGCCGCTCGCCCATCAGATGGGATACGTCGAGAATTGTGAAGATCGTCCCGACCTTCTGCCCCTGATAGAGCAGGTCTCGCCGCACGAACCCTTCCATCGTTTTTTGGTTCACCTCGACCATGCGGGAGCGGAACTGGTCCAAGAACTCCTGCGGCAATTGCGAAAACGACGGGCGGTTCGCGGGATGGTTGGATGCGATAACGCTCCCGTCGGATCCCGTGACGATGGTTTCCTTCAAATCGAGCGAGGCGTAACTGGAAGCCGATCTGTCGAGAACGTCGAAAACTTCCCAGACATCGCCCCGCATAATCGACGGCAGGATCGAGGCGCTCACTCCGTCCAGATAACTCTCGACCAGCCCTTGAAGGTTTCGCTCCTGCATTTCCGACAATCGCCTCAGCACCTGGTCGGAGATCACCGCACTTATAATGATCATCAACAGGGCGACCAGCAGCGGCACTCTCAAAGCGACCCGGCTCGACGTCACCCGGTGGAGCCACGTCGTCACGTTGCGGCTCTCACGATCGCCATCTTCGCGGCGATTTTATCGAACAGCGCTTCGTCCTCAACAGCAAAACCATCCAACTTCAGCATGCTTAAGATCATCCTGCCCTGTTCATCAGTCTTCATATCAACCAAGGCGGCTCTCAGCTTTGCAATTCGGGCATCTGAAGCCAGCAGCTTCGGCGACGCGATGGGAGGAAAGCCCAGCCACTCAGAACGACGCACAATCTTGGTTTGGTTGACCAACTCCGGTTCGAGCTGGCGCATGACCTCCCACACGTAACCGTCAACGCTGCCCGATTGTGCGAGACCGCGCGCAACTGCGCGAATGACGTTCCTATGGCCGTAAGTGAAGAAATAACGTGAAAAGAAGTTGCCTTTTCCCAATCCATTTTCCGTCAATAAAGCTTGCGTGACCAAGTACCCTGAGTTCGAATCCGGATCGGAGTAGGCATGGATATCACCACGCAACTGTTTCCAGTCGTCCACCTTCCGATCGTGCTCTGCAATGATGTACGACTGGTACAACGGTTTGCCTCGCCAAATCGGTGTCGCGACAAGGTCGAGAGCGGAGCGGAACTGAACAAACGGATAGCCGCATATCCATGCGGAATGGATCTGGCCGGAGACCAATAGTGCAGTGATCTCTTGGTAGGTCCTCCGCGTGACCAACTCGACCGGAGCGTTGAGTCTCGCCGAAAGATAAAGCTGCAGATTTCGCAGAAGTTCGAGGTCGTTTGAGAGGAAGACTGGAGTCAAGCCGAAGCGGAACGTATCCGCTTGGGCACGGAGCACTGCGGGAAAAGCCAAGGCGGCGATCGCGGTGAGACTACCCAAAACTATTGACCGCCTCGCAATGAGGCCAGTCCGTTTGTAACGGAGCTTTTCTGCGGGCATGCTTCCTCCCTGGAACGACCCTCAGCGCACATTACCCGATGCCACGAATAATTTCGCCGATATTTTGCAGCAGCGATTTCGGCGTCTACAGCAGAGATACTAACCACTAGGCGGCGGCTTCGTGCTCCTGCTGTGCTGCAGGACCACACTTCCTTCGCCGCATCGACGCCGACCTTCGCGAAAATTGCCGTCAGGGCCGCAAATCCCGCCGCAAGTAGCGCCCAGAGCGGCCAACTTGCCAGTAAGCTCTTCATGCTCAGCTCCTTTGTCCGCTGAAGCGGATCATCGACAATCCAATAAAAAGGCCTACCATCAACGCGACAAGGGACAGCGCCACGTAGACGGCCGCCATTCCCCATTGTCCGCGCTCCCACAGACTGACTGCATCGAGGGAGAAAGTCGAAAACGTTGTGAAGCCGCCAAGAAGTCCGGTCGTCATGAACAGGCGGAGTTCCTGTGGTAGGCCGGAGCGCACCACGAAGAACTCGGTCAGCAATCCCATGATGACAGAGCCGAGAACATTGACCGTCAAAGTGCCGAAGGGAAAGCCATAGCCGAATAGCCGCGCGGCTCCAGTGTTGACCGCATGGCGCAAGACGCCGCCGATGCCCGCTCCAAAGAATACGACGAGGTAGATCATTCCCATCTCCTCAAAGCGCAGCTTTCCTCAACGCATCTTCCGTGGCGATCTCGTGGCCCAGGATATCCCAGTGCTCAATGTGTTTGTATATGATCACCTTGTACTTCAGCAGCTCCCCATGCGTGCGGCAGAACTCTTCGAGCTGTTCCCGATCCGCTATGAGTTCGACGCACATGGTCAGGTCCGGATTGGGTATCTCGAAGCCCTCGTCCTGAAGCTTGCCGCTGTTGGAATAGCCGAAATGGGTATGATGAGCGACGGCGTTCATGATGCCAGCGGCCTTGGCCTGCATTACCAGCTCCTGGTAAAGCGGTTTGCCGCCTCCGAACCATCCGTCCTTGCCGACCGCCTTCTCGCGTGGCTTGATGTAGATGCGGACCATCCCGACTTCGCGGGAGGAAAGCTTGTGACTGGTCATGACGAGTGGCCTTTCTTGAAGGTTTGCGGTTGTCCGGATCGGGCGCAGCCTTACGCGGTTTATGAGGTCGCCCATGGCCTGAGCGTTCATGTCGCGCATGTGGCGAACGGAAATGTCCAGGGGAATATCGTTTGCGGCGGCCGTCTTCGGAACGCCGACACGCTGCGAGAGATAGATGCTGGAATGGCCGCTGCAGAGATAGGCGACGAAGCAGGCGACCGCGATATAGACGGAGTCCGTGGCCCCGAACAGTTCGATGCCCATGATCAGGCAGGCGAGCGGCGTATTGGTAGCGCCTGCGAACACCGCCACGAAACCGAGACCCGCAAACAGGTCCGGCGGCGCGCCCAGGACCCCGGCGAGCGCACTTCCGAGTGCCGCGCCGATGAAGAAGAGTGGCGTGACCTCGCCACCCTTGAAGCCTGCGCTCAGGGTGACGATGGTGAACAGCCCTTTCCAGGCCCAGCTCCAGTAGTCGGTATGATCAGGGCGGAAGAACCCAACGATCGTCGCGTCTTCCGGATTGGGAGACCAGACGCCGAGGCCGAGATACTCTGTGGTTCCGAGATAGTAGACCAGGCCAAAAAGGATGGCGCTCGCCAGCACGGGCCGCAGCGGCGCATAAGGCAGGATAGCCTTGTAGGCCGACGAGGCCAGATGCGAGAGTTCCGCGAAGAAGTGCGCGGCCAGCCCGAAGGCGAAGCCTGCAATTACCACCTTGAGCATCAGAAGCGCGTCGAGATGGAAACCGATTCCTTCGCCGACGCCGCCAAGATAGCCGATGGAATACTGGACGTGGCCGATACTCCAGGCATGGCAGGTCCAGTCAGCGACGACAGCCGCGAGCAGCGCGGGAAGCAGCGCCTCGTATTGCATCCGACCTATCGTGAGCACTTCCAGCGCAAAGACCGCACCCGCAATCGGAGTGCCGAAAACCGCGCCAAATCCAGCCGCAATTCCTGCCATCAGCAGTATGCGGATATCGGCAGGCGTTAGCTTGAACACCTTGCCGAAGGCACTGGCAAGGCTGCCGCCAAGCTGGACGGCGGTTCCCTCGCGCCCTGCCGATCCGCCGACCAGATGTGTCAGAACTGTAGTCACCAGGATGAACGGAGCCATGCGCAGCGGCACGCCGCCGCCCGGTTCATGGATCTGATCGACGATGAGATTGTTGCCGCCTTCGGCAGTCTTGCCGAATTTGGCATAGGCCCAGACCATGGCAAAGCCCGCGACCGGCATGAAATAGATCAGCCAGGGGAACTCGAAGCGCAGTTCTGTTGCCCTGTCGAGGCTCCAGAGGAACAGGGCGACGAGCGAGCCAACGGCAATCGCCATCGGAACGACGATGACGATCCAATTTGCAAGACTGCGGATTTGCTGAACACGAAGGCCGAAAATCGAAGCGAGCGTCATGCGTGAGACGCTCCGTCGAATACAGCAATCCAATGGAAAGACGATAGAAAATGAATTTTAGACACGACTCTACTCCTGCGCATGGTTAGCGTTGAGTAGGAGTCATCAGCTTCATCAAGGAAGCAGTTTGGCTTGATGCCCGGCAGAATCCATTACCGCGAGTAATCGATATGTCATCCCCTCCGGGTTTGTCAACGTCTCCCGCATCAGCGCGTCCACAGGCATCTCTACTTCGCCCTCGCGACGATCAACGAGACAACGTGGGGCTGGGACAGCGCTTACATTTCTGTTCATTGTTCGGTGACTAAACGTCTTACTTCTTTCCGCAATCGGGAACCTGTGAGAGGTTATTGGCATGTTCGCACCGTATCAACTTATCCGCGCAGCCAGGGTTGCGCTCGATCTCAGACAAGACGAATTGTCGGAACGGGCCGGCGTCAGCACCCGAGCCGTCCGACAAATTGAGAACGGATACCCGGTTGCCAGAAGCACCATGGAACAGGTGCAGGGTGCGCTAGAAGAAATGGGCGTCACGTTCGTCAGGGGCGGCAAGGGCTATGGCCCGGGCATGCGATTGCCGACTTCTATCGTCGCGAGGCAGAAATTTAACCCCTGTTGATCGCGATGCGACCGAGCCGACGATGATGGCAACGACCTACTCTTGAATGCTTAAGACTCCAATGTTGCCTATCTACCCCTCAGGATGGAAGCAAGAGCATTAGACTCGTGAAAATTGAACAGATCGGAGTACGTTGTTTGCGTGTCGTCGCTTGTAACCTGAATGTTTCTGACGCCATCTTGCTCAATATCGATCTCCAGCGAAATCTCAAAGGGTTCAGCAGTCTGAAGGTCAATGTTGTTGAATACGGATTTGATTTCTTCCCCAGCGTAATCTTCATCGATTGACGCGATGATTTCGTTCAAGCCTAGATCACCCCAGCGAATGAGCAAGATGACGTCATCTTGCATGAGGCAATGATGCATTTCACCGAAAATAGGTTCAGAAAATAACTTAATCAATTCAGTCCTCCCCGGGCAGACGTTCGTTTCAACAGTTGTACATTCTAGAGATTGTCGAAACAAGCGGCTGACTTCGATGGTGGGCGATCCGATAGAAGCGAACATGGCATCGTGAGATTCCGTGCGGTCGGGAGCACCTCGACGATGAGGGACCCTCCTTGATCCAGGCGTTGTGTGAGCTGCTAAAATGCCTCGCAACGCAATCACGCGTACACGCCATATTCAAGTCGCTCCAAGAAATCTTCGACAAGCCCAGCACCGACTGCCGTTGCCAACAAATCGATGGGACGACGTTGGTTTAGGCCGGTTGTCGGGTGTTCCATCCACCTCTCCGCCTCAGCTTGCGACCCAAACACAACCGTCGCTCTAGAAAGTATTACGGCGAACTTCCACGCGCGACCGCTCTGCGCTTGGTTCAGCGGTTTCGGGGAATACTTGTGCCGCCGAAACGTCAGCAAAGTCATTCCGACGACCTTTTCAAGGACTGCCGTTTTGTGGATGACTGAGAGGTTGTCGATCAAATGGGTCAGAGCCGCAAGGGGCAGTCCCTGCAGGAGCATTTCATGAACGTCGAGCGCTTCATCCAGGGAGTGTTGAAGCACCTTCTTGCCGCCAAGCAGTGCTGTAGCACGGTGCATTTCCACAGCACGGTTACTGTCAGGTTCATTCTTTGCGAAGGCTGCCATCGGTCACTCCGTCATCTGTCGTCTGTTTTCGGACTGCCGACCCCGGAAATCTCAACGGTCCACCGACGTCTAACGCTAGCCACGATATGGTAGTCAAAGTACCGGATCGAATGTGTATCAGCATTAGACAACTACGATATCAATGGTGCGAGTTAAGGCTTCCGGAGAAGACTTCATCACTTATAGTCGCTCGGCGAGCAGGAAGAAGCTGTTGATCCGTGGTGCCGTGATCCTGACGCAGCCGATAACGGATCGCCAAAGCAATGGAGTCGGGCCGCCCCGGCATTCGGCATCCTCGTCTGGCCACTCTTGTCTTTCAGCATCGGATGCGACGTCCACCGGGTTGCCCAGTAGTCAGAACGTTTAGGAGACGATCAGACCATCAAGCGTCTTGCCCAGGATCGCACCCTCCAGGGTTTCATGCACCAGAAGCATATCAGCCAGTCCCTTCACCGCGTCCTTGTTTCGTCCAATCAGTTCCTTGGCGATCTGGTAACAAGCCTCAAGACGCTCGTTCACGGCAAACGCGATGTCCTGACGGCCCGCCAGCAGGCTGAATGGCTCGATTGATCCGAGGTATATCAGCGAGTTTTGCGAATTGAAGCCGTATGACGTTTCCAACGTACAGGCCAGTTCCGTGGCTTTCGCCAGATCACTTTCGAGGCCGCCCCCCGACCCGCGGCTTACGCTTCCCAAAATCATCTCCTCGGCCGCGCGTCCCGCCAAACAGATGACGATTTTATCGCTGATCGATTGGAGAGTGAGATCCTCTATGCTGCTGTCGTTTGCCCTTAAATAGGCCCTGCCATCCTTTCCATTGAGGGTGATTGTCGTTATCGCTTTGTTACCCAACGCGAGACAAGCAATGGCATGCCCTGCTTCGTGGACGGCGGAAATCTGCTGCGACACAGGTTGCCGTTTTGGTTTGCCCTTGACTAACATCGCCTCCACGTCGGCGAAAACCAACCGTCGTTTGTCGCGGCGCGCGACCCCTCGGGCTTCGCGGACAATTCGTTCGATATCTGCACCCGTCATTCCGCTGGCCAAGCTCGCCAGCCGTCTAATACCTACCCCCTGGCGATAAAGGTCTTGGGCATTCGGATTTTGTTCGACACTATTGCCAGGAGAGAGATCTGGCTCATTCGGGATATCTCCAGAAACATGAAACCGCAGAATTTCAGCGAGCGCGTCGATGTCAGGCAAAGGAATCGTGACTTGTTTTTCAAGCCGACCCGATCGAAGCAAGGCTGGGTCGATCGCGTCCGGCTTGTTCGTCGCCCCGACAATAATAACGCCTGTGGATTTCACCGTACCGTCGAGGAGCTCCAACAGCCGGGTGATGACATTGTTCCAAAAGTCGGATGACTCCTTATCACCGGATCGGCGACCGCCAATGCCATCGGTTTCGTCGATGAACAGAATGCAGGGCGCTGCGGATTTTGCCTCGACAAACGCTGCTCGCATTCGCTCCAGCACATCGCCGAGATGTCCCGCTTCCAGCCAGATGCCGACCGACGTTGCATAGAGTGGAATGCCGAGAGAATTGGTCAACGCCTTGGCGAAGAGTGTCTTTCCTGTTCCCGGTGGTCCGCACAGGAGAATCCTTGATAACAAATCAGTCCAAGGAACTTGTCCTGCTTGCCACTGGTCAAGATCTTTCTTCAGATTCATTGCCCAGGTTTTCGCGTCACCGTATCCGGCCAAGGTTTCGATGGTGGGAACGGCATCGTTTGCGTCTGATCCTAGCTGGGGTTGAATGATCTCCGATCCGGAATGGATTGGCTTTCTATGGTTGCCCGTGAATACTTGTCCGGTTTTCGGGATTTGCGCAGGTCCCGAAGTCCCCGATGAATCTGATTTCAGAGGTCCATCGCCGGCGCGGGAAAGGGCAAGTTCTTTCAAGATTGCCATTGCGCGATCGGGTGCGATGCCCGGGCGGATCGCCAGCGCCAGATCGGATAATGTCAACAATGTGGAAGATCGGTCGCCCAATGCCTCATGCGTCGGCATCCCCAGTACGAAGCCAATTGTGTCGTGGACAATGGAAGCCGTGAGAGGGCCCGTCGCCAAACACAGGTGCGAAGCCGGAAGCATGCGTTCCGGCAGTAGTGCTGTTGCTTCCGTCACGCCAAGGACTGGCACGCCAAGTTCTGCGGCCCTACCAAGTTGCCAGTCGGCGAGCTCCGCATATTTCGGATCGGTTTCACTGCCAAGGAACGTGATCACCAGCCGCTTGTTTGCTACCTCTTTAGGGAACACGAACTCGCCGCGCTTGCCTATCGTGGTTCCATCGAAAGTCACGACCGATGGAGGCCCGAAAATCCCGCGTTTCAGCAGCGAAATGAAACTTCGCTCGAATCCTTCGACGCCGCCGAAAACGCCCACAATGAGTCCTGGTTCTGAAAGCATTGCGGTAAGCTGAGTGAATGGGAGACCTAACTTTTCGATCGTCTCGGTAACCAGAAGGATCGTTGCGACATCGACAGGACTCAGCAATCGCCCGGCAGTACGAATGCGGTGAAGGACGGAAGCGTTTTGGGCCGACAGTCCGTATTCCGGCTGCGATCCTCTCCGCTTCACAATTGTTGACATATTTCCAGTTTGGTCATCCCGCCCATGCGATCCCGGGCGGTAGCCCGTAAGTTTTTTGGTTCCGACATCGGGCTCGATCCAAGTGCCTGTCCAGGCTTGACTATCCAGCAATTCAAGTTCGTCAAGTTCCCGAGCCGCCACGCATTTATTTTGATTGGCATTGAAGCCACCGAGGAGCGATTCTAACTTGCGCAATCCTGCCTCTGGAACCGCCGTGCAGGAATGGAAGAAACGCACTTTGAATCCCTCGACGAATTTGTCTTCCTCTTGAATGAACCCGGCATCGATCGTGACCTGGATTGACCGGTGCCAAGCCTCGTGGCGCAAACGTGCCATCACGTAACGGAACAGTCGGTTTTCCATTTCGAATCCTTGAGAACTGAATTTATTGAAGCGGTCCACCATCGTCGATTTTTCGGCCCAGCCGGTACCAGCGCGACTGGGTCCGGGCCAAACTGGCGCTTTCCGAAAAGAGCACGAGATCGGACGTAATGATCGGTCTACCTTCGCCGGTGAGCTTTGGGTGGCCGGTGGAAAGCCCCATCAGGCAGGGCACGGTTCTGCTTGCGAGTTGCCAATAGTCAAGCAAGGGAGCGTCAATTGAGTCCAGGCTCTTACAGAGGCGCGCAAGTGAAACCCTCCACAAATCGTCGATCAGTTGCTCATATCGTTGGATTTCCTGTCCAACGGCATTCATATCCGTCTCACCCTTGTTGAGTCCAAACAGAAGCATTGCTGAATCCTTTCGTTCAATTTGGTCGTGCACATCGTTGGAAAAATCTGAATGACCATCTACGAACCCAGCATGCGTCAGACCGAAGCGAGATGAGCGCATCCCGCAGTTCTAGAACGGAGCGTCGGCGAGCATGCTCAGGCTGGTTGCCTAGCGAAAAAGACAACGGATCACGGCGTAAGGATTCGAGTCGTTTGAGTTCGACGCTCAAGACCGAGGGATCAGTAAGGGTGGCACCAAATTGAACGGCCATTCGTCACCTCCGTGTTGGGGCTTCGATTTAGATCCTACGAATCAACCCATCAGACATAGACCGAAGAATTCATTCAGATATGCATTCAGTACGTGATTCGCTCCAAAAAGTCCATTGTATATGCATTATGCATATTTGTTGACATCGCATTCAAAGGATTCGCCATATGCCTTCATGGATTCCACACATGAGATAATGATGTCTCTCAGAGCCGCGCGTGCCCTCTTAGGGATTACTCAAGATGAATTGGCGGAACGCACGGGTGTTGGTCGCAACATCCTTCAACGAATCGAGAATGGAAAATCGGTACCGACTGCTCAAATTGACGTCATTCGATCCTACATGGAAAAGCGCGGCATCGTTTTTCTGGAATCGTCCGTAGAGCATGGACCAGGAGTCGCACTTCGAAGACTTCAGGCACCGCTTTAAAGGCTGAAGGTTGGATACCCTTTTGAGCGGTGTAAGCACTCGACAATGTATAGAGTTGAAAAGGCAATGGACTTATTGAATCCGCGAAGCACGTCCAGGGTGGATTTCAATAGGGCGTTAAATTTTTCGAGGGCGATTCAAAGGATGGTCTCGGCTAATTGCCGATCTGCTCCAAACTATTAGCTATCTGGCGCAACATACTTGCTGCATCCAGGAATTTCCCCTCACCCAATAACCTGTCCGCCGTCGCGAGATCTCCACTGTGTTTGATGCGTTTGCCAAGTTGACGGGTTAACTGCTGGAGCGATCGTTCTCGGCTCTCGGTAGAACGAGGTTCGATCTTGCCATCTTTTGTTATACGGCGCTGCAAAATCTCATTCAGATATGGACGCAAAGACACTAGGTGTGTATGCCCCATCAACTGCTGCGCCATAGTTAAGATTGTTTCCTGCCAACTCGACATTGAATCGACGCTTTGACCGGTTTCAGCTAACAGATCCAATTGCCGCTCAATGACTTCCGTGATGTAACGCGCACGCAGCCGATGAATATTAGCTTTTTCAATTTCAGCCTCACGGAAAAACTTTCCGCAAATTCTGGTTGCACTGTCCGTCGTGAGGACGCCTCCTTTCTCCGAAAGGAACACGAAATCCTCCTCTCCGGACATCTTCCGGACTCTCGTGGCCACAATCTTTGCCCGCTCTTCGTCGTGATACGCGAAGTCAAGCGTTCGCAGCACCAGATCGGCCGGTACCCGGAGCTGACTCGGGCCTCGATTTTTGCGCAGCACAGTTATTTCTACGTAGCGCGGACCGTCGTCACCCCAAAGGTCCCCCAGCTCCGCTTCAGAGGGAAGATCACTAATCTTCACCTGCAGTACTTCACTGACGCGTGCACCGGTCTCCAAAGGCCACGACATAATGAGGCTGTTGCGTGCGCTATTTCGCGCATGCGATTCCGTTCTAAGGAAGAGACGCTCAATTTCTATTGGAGTAGGCGTGTGCCGCATACCATAGCTACTGTGGTTGCCTGGTTCGATCAGGGTAGAGACCCAACGAATGTAGGTCTGACCATGTGGCCCGTTTGTCAGTATTTGACTGCTTGATATCGGGAAATCATAATCCCTCATATCGTCCGCATATTCATGCTTCGAAGCGAGCTGGACATGGTTCTTCAGACGTCCCTGCGTTTCCGCCCACACAAAAAAGTTGTAGACGGTCGAGATGCAATCATTTCGGCGGCGCAGTTCCGTGTCGGCATTTGTCATCGTGTTCTGCCAGGCCAATAGTACATCGTCGTTGACGCGGTCGTATGCCAAGCCCTGGGCCCGCTGGATGCGCCGAAAAATCCGGAGTTTTTTAGCTACCTCTTCGGCGCTCGAATAGGCTTGCTTCCTTATTACGACAAGATAGCGCAGATAGTCGGAAACCCATTCATCCAGATGATCATGCCAAATCAAAGTCGGTATAACGTAAACGCGGCCTTGAATGGACGCTTCCGACGGCAGAATGATACCGTTGATCTTTCTTTTGAATGGGACCACATTAGCATCGCCATGTAGTTTGTGGGTTTCGTTTCGAAACTCTTCATCAAAATTCATAAGATGCTCTCGTTCCCACTGAGCCAATCTGCTGTGCAGGCCGAACCCGTCAGTTCTGAAGGTGCGCGGCCCATCTTTTCGGCAAACCACTGCCTTAGGCGGAAATGGTACACAGGAGCACCTACGCGGTTGCGTGTTCTCAGGCCCCCGTGAAAGCGTTTCAAAAGTTGACGGTTCTGGAGCGCAGCCGGGGGCGTGGCTGCTCTGGACATCATTCGACTACTCGTAGGGGATTGCTTTTGTTGCTTAGCTCCCGCTTTAACTTCGCTAAGCTTTGCGCCAGCTGTTGATTTTCCTGATTAAGCCTCTTTGAATCTTGTCGCTCAACAACGAGATCACGCTGGATACTCTCCAAAGCAAATCTCGTTTCGTGCCATTGCTTGGTGATTTGCTTCAGCATCTCCTTGTACTGCCGCGATTCATCCTCTGCAGCGAGACGCCTCGCCTTTTGGGACTTATAGACTCTGGGGGAAATATTCTTTGGGGGTCCAAGCTTTTTGATAAGTGCATTAATTTCTCTAACAGCGGCACCATAAACTGGATGGGTAGTGGTAAAGTCTCGCTTCGAACCAACTTTAACTATTCCAAGTGACTCGTTGCTCCAATTCCGCGCCTGGTTAAGGGATTTCGGGTAATCGACACCCGAGGGGACCCCGGCAACAGCCCATTTACTGAACAAGTCCCTCAAGGAGGTCAGACGATCGGCGACGGAAGATGTGCAAGTGTTCATTTTCAAATTCTGCGGTTGCCTCGACATCGCTCTGCCCTCACCTGATCCCCAGACTTCCACGGAACGCGCTCAATTGTACGATATTGGCAGCTTGTAGCTCGCCAAATATCGTATACTCATGATTGTCCGCCACCCTCATCGCCTGCAGTTCCTCGTCGATGTAGGCCAAATTCTCTGCGGCGATCAGCGCCCAAGGACAGCTCGGGCAGACTGTCGGACCGGCGGCTGAAAAATCGGGCCCGATGGCATTCGCTTCAAATCCGGCAATTTTTCTGCACGCCGCCTTGTGACAGCCGTGAAGGTTGTGGGGGCAACTGCACGTGACCCAGGGTTTGGGGGTAAGGACGAGCTGGTTCTTTTTCATCGACCGCATAACGATCCTGGCCATGCGTTCCGGAACGATGATTATATTGTCGGAGAACTTCTGTTTGAGCCGCTGGACAAGTTTGGTTAGTCGGTCCCCCATTGGGCCCGTGTAAACCGTACGCCCATCTACTAGATCCCGAGCAATCTCGATCTGAAAATTCCATATTTCTCTCGTCCAGACGCGCGCGTTGTCAGGGTCCAAAGTGACGTAGTCGTTCGTCATCTGGAGATTGAAATGCCTTAGATGATGGGCCAAAGTTTCCTTCTTGCCTTTGTAACGATAAATAAAGAGAACAGCAAAGAACCTCCGGAACTGGCGCGTGGTCCAGTGCCACGGAAGTGTCTCGTTTTTCTCGTTAGTGTATTCATGGGCACCGACGAGTTTTGCGAAGTCGTTGAGTCTGCTCTCAGGCTTAAGCGATGTCCGTCGCCTCGCAACCGGATCAAGATATTCAAAGAGACTCATCCCGGGGTCTTCGAAATTACCAGTATCCAATGAACAGAGTATCTGTACTGCGCGGGCCACAATAGAAGGTATCGGTATCCATGTGCGTCGGCGATCCGTCTTCTCGATGTAGACCTTCATCCACCATCCGTAATCGTTGTTGCCGGCGATGCAGTCCCGCTCAAGCATCTTGATCTCCTCACGCCGGCGAGCAGTGAAAGCTGCAATCAGGATGTAGCAAGCGGTAACGAACGTTTCGATGCGAGCACGCATCGCTTGAGCTTCTGGTCTCTTCGACGTTTCGCGATTATCGACGTCAAGAAGAGTCTTATAGCCTGTTTGGATAGATTCGCATTGGGTCGCCACTATCCGCACACTCTCTTCCAGAAGCGTGAGAACCAGGTCAGGGGGAGCAATTGGGGTCCGTTCAGTCGTGCTGCCAAGGTCTTCGGCTTTTTTCGCAGGTCCCTCGGGAAAGGGCCGAAAGCCGATAGTTGGGGCCACTATGAAATGTCGGAGCGCATAAAGCGCGTCAAACAGCATAGTAACAAGTTGGATGTTTTGGATCGTGATTGGCCGCTCCTTCATGTCGGCCACTGAGGCGAGAAGCTTTCCGTTCAACCTTGCCGTGGCGACTAGAAGCTCGGATTTGATCTCCTTCCTAGCCCAGGTGGACGGAAGGTGGAATGCAGTGATAGCCTCCCTCAAGTCCAACTCTTCATTTTTTATCAATGAACGTGGCACGTGTTGCCACGTCTGATATTCTGCAAGCTTCTCCTTCAAACTTTTCGATGCTCGCGTCAGTCCGTCTACTCCGAATGCGGCGTCCTCGCAGATCAATTCAATATCGACTGCCGTAAGATCAGCAAAGGAACTGAAACCACGAGCGGTGAGGCCGTAACAAGCCCGTATGATTGCATCACCGTACTGCTTGTGGCGATATGCGTCGTCTATCCTGGTGTAGTTCCCCGCCCGGATCCAGAACAACAGTTCTTTCGCGCTCGCGCATAGATCCCTGTGCTCGATCAACGAGCGGCCATCGGCCATCCTGACATCGAACGAGACGGTTTCATCTTTTCCTTCGCCCGCACCGTCAGCAACAACCCAGATGTGGTCTGCATATGCAGATCGCAACCAACTTCGCGTGCGATCCTCCAGTTGGATTGCGGAGGAGTGCTTGGCATTCAACGCGTGACTAAGTTTGACCGGCATCAGAATAACCTCATTGGTTGGAAACCTGGGGTGGCCATTGTCAACGCGGCCAGCTCCGAGGCGGCGCGCCAAACCTGTCGGTGGGACGAACGCATTTTTACCTCAATGGCATCCACAAAGCACAACCAGGGAAGCCAAACGGCCGCCCATCTCTCAGGATGATCCCGTATCCAATCCCCTTCGACGGCGCGAAGGGAATGCTGCCAAATTTGTAAGATTGCGATATCTTCCTTCCTTGCAATCACGATGAGTTGTGGACAGTCGTTCCAACAATCGACCGATTTGCAAAGGCTGCCCTCATTGCCTGGCCGCCCCATCCGATTGGCGCATATGGTCCCCAAGCCAGTCTTCATCACGGCTTCGATCCTGCGCTCGAACCCCGCGGGGGACACGCCAAGAAGCTCATGCGCCTCTTTTACATTTCGGATGACAGCTGTTTCGAGGGAGTGCATGAAATGCCGAATGTTAACGTCATGGAGAAACTGATAAGGCAGCTTGTTTGTGTATTCCTGATTCACGTTTTCGGTGTGCTGCCCGATTGCGATCGAAAGCCGGGTACGCCCATCGGTTTCCAGTGCCGCTTTTAGTAAGATGGATGGTCGAAGCATATTTGGCGTGATGCGAAGTTCTGACAACTCGGGGATAGAAGCGATCAGACGCTTGAACTCGCTTCGATAAGTCCATTCCTCAAGTAGTTTGAAGCCGTCGCCCTTGCCGCCATTGCAAATGAAGAGCTGGGACGCCTGCGGTCCTTTTATGATCCGCCTAACTTTTTCGAAGGCCTGTTTTAGCCACTTCATTCCTACAATTGCCTGACCTCGATCTTCCAGTATGGAAAATATTGGTTTGCCCCTTGCCCTTGATTTGTACCCGGTAACTTTGCTGTGGTGCGGCTCTTCGGAAGTTTCGAGACAGTCATGATATAGACCGCGGCCAACCGAAATGTTGCTGCCTGATGCCAAGAGATAGAGAGTCAATGTTGCGGAAACCGCCTCAGAGGAAGGCGTCAGATAGGATTGGAGCAATCGTACTCCTCCGTACTCCAACGCCCGTTTGCTAAAAAATTGTCCCACGTCACTGTGAGAGACTCGGTAAGTTGGATAGAGATAACCATAGCGCTGAGCCACAACGGCCAAAAGATTCGCGATCCCTTGGTCCGGATGGGTACTCCCAGACGGAAAGTGCTGTCGCATCAATGCTAGGCGATCATGCTTATTGATACTGGTGCTGCGAAGCAGTTTTTCCCAATCAGCACCCGGATCGCGACCGCGCCCAAGTAGCGATCTGCCAACCTCCAAAGTTCGACGCGCTGACGCGACAATCCGCGCAGCGGCGGTTTCGATCGCCTTCAGGCGGCGGTCGAGGATGCGAATAATAACCCTTGCCGGATCTTCGCCTGCGGTGAACTGCTCTGTCTGCAATTCTAATCGGAGAACGCGGCTGAAATCGCTCTGATCTTCTGAGGCAATTTCAACCTCATACAGTTTTGCTGCTTGCTCCAGCATAGAAGTCGCAAAGTGCAGATAATCATCAACATGAGACTCAGAGCGTTTACGACTTGAACTTGGTGTGAGTTCGGCTATCGAACGGAGGTGGTGCTTGTGGTCCTTACGAAATTTGATGAGGGGCAAGCTAAGGACCGGAACAACGCCGTCGTTGCTCAGATGCTTGATTACAGCATTGGTGGAGGACACATTCGAGTTTCGGCTGAGCACGTTCTTGTAATGGGCGGCGAGATGGTCGCGATATTCTTGTGTTACGATTGTCCACTCACGCATGAGAGTTTTGGGAGAGACATAAGCGTTTAATCCATCGCGTAAACTGCGACATGCGGTCGAGCTACCGCTCGCCAAGAAAGCGAAGAGCTTGAGAAGTGAGGCAAAGTGCTTCTTGGCCGATGGCTTCCCTTTAGTGCGGAAGGCGCGTTCAAAGCTGGCCTTCATCCGTAGTACAAGTTTGAATGGCCAGCCCTGTTCTGTGAAGACGATGAATTTGAAAATCTGGCCGCCTATTGTGCAGATTAGAGGATCGAGTTCGCGCTGTTTCTGGAGTGCGTTCTCTGCCGCAATGATCATTTCGATATAAGGCGATCGAGCTGCGGTACCAAGCGGCAGGTTCAAAGCCCTCTCTATGGCCTTCCTATTTATGGTGCGCCCGTCTTTCCCCACAGGTGGATTCCGAAGCAGAGCTTTCAATTTGTTCAAATTTGCCGCGACGGCGCTATGTTGATAAAAGGTGTCCCGCACAAGCTGGTCATATTCATTGACAAGCTCAGCAACCCTCGGATAGCGAAGCAAAGCCAAACTGTTTTTTGGAAAATCAAACTGTTGGAACAGTTGGCCACGACTGATTTTTCCGTCGCGTATTTCAAGCGACCCGTCTGCAAGAGCTTCATCCAGCCATAGGCGCATAGCTGGTATTTTTTTTTCGTGGACGGACTCCTTGCCACCGATCGCTTTTTCGTAATCCTTAATGATTGTCAGATACGGAACCATCGCGCCTTTATGCACACCAGTTCGTTCGGCAAGCACTTTCCGGCTGATATTTCCCCCTCTGCTTCGCTTGATCCAACCAGCGGTGATTTGACGGTTCAGCACGTCCACGATCGTTGCGGCATTACTTTTCGACGGATAGTGCTGATGCTTTGAAAGTTCCGGATAGAGCGCGATTACATCATTGCCCGCTTTGTCGAGTGGCCCTTTCAAGTGCGGATTGGCACCAAATCGAAGATTGGGAACCGTTTCCAATGGTTCCACAATGAACAGGATCGCCTCATAGTCGGTTAGTATCTCACGCTCAAGGGTGATTGCCGATTCGGATACGCCAAGTATATCAGCAAAATTCTTCCTGCTTATTTTGGTTGGTGATCGTCGGCTCCTCGGAACTCGCCCGCGCTCAATGCACTGGTTCAACTCGGCGACAAGACGTGCTCTTATAAACTCTTCACGATAGGACTGATGTTTTGCGAGTGATGGGAACCGCGTTTCAATTCCCACTACGCCATGCGGCAGAGTTGCAGAAGATGTCGTTTCCGCCTTCGAGAGGTTTTCACTTCTAGTATGTGCTGCTCTAGCCGGTACAGCTGTGACAGACGGATCGGCCCCACTTAAAGGAGGGGGTGAATTAGGTTTCTTCCCCGACGGCAGCTTTAATGAAATTTGTCGCTGGTGATCAAGTTCGCTCTCTTCTGGTGGAGCGATATCAACCGTTCCGCATGGATTTGCATTTTCTCCGGACTTCTTTCTGGACATTTGAATCACCACCTGCGCTTGAACAAGTGCGACGATGAAACAAGGCAGCATCTCCGATCAAGATAGGCCGAAAATGGGAAATTCGGGTCAATCGGCCGAAAAACGCGGTCCTCCAAGGACTCGATACCGCTAAAAAGGATTCATTTGCGGTACTAGCCAAGGGAGTCCTTAAACTGGACTCTCAATTTTTTTTTGCTGCAAGACCCAAAACTGTGGATAACTTTTTGAGTTGACGTCCTCAGGTTGTAAAATCAAGTCAATGGACGAGTAGCTCACCACGAGTATACGAATCAGAACTCCTGAAGTTGGGGACTTCTGTGCTTTCAGTTTGAAATCGTGGTTATTCAGACTACAGACGGTTTCACGAGATTGTCTCGAAGTGCGTCCATCGGGACGTCGTTCTCGACCAGTTGGCCGGGAAGTTGCCGGAATGCCCCGGCGCTGCTCAACCTCGATCTCTACGAGGCTCTCACCGAAGTCAAGGGATTTCGCCGAGCAGATGTACGAGTTCAGTTGCAGCTAAATAAGACTTAATGTGTCAGTGATGCAATGCCACCGGATATCAGCCTCTATTGACGGCACCACCATGATGAAGCGAAGGTCAATGCGTCTGTTCGCATCTCTTCCGGACAGAGCATCGTTTGTTTGGATTGGCCGACCTTCTCCATATCCAGCAACGGACAGACCAAGCTGACCTTGTCTGTTCGCATAGAACACCAGATCAGGTTCTTGTTGCGTCATCAGGCCATAGATTGAAGCTGCTCGCTTCGCACTGTGGTCCATATTAAGATTGTCCCCACCAAGATGTCCCTCGACCTGAAGGGCATCGATTAGGGCATAAGCATCGTTGCATTCAGTGCTAAATGCAGCCTGCAGGCCAAGAGAATAAGCATCCCAGCCTCTTGTCGAGTATTTGAGCTATTAACCTCATTCTCGTTGCCCCGGTAGAGGTCGGGATATCGCGTCCGGATTGGAAAACCCCGCACCCGACAACTGCAGAGCATCGAAGTTGGCACTTATCGGGACATCCAACCCCTTTATCGACCGTCGATTTCATCTCGCAGTCCGCTAAGGAGTTTCTTTCGTGTTTCTGCAACCGCGGAATTGTAATTCTCCATTGGGCTACCCAGCGTCAAATGAAAACGTTGTCCAATACTTCTGCCTGAGTAGGGGTTATATGTCCCATTTATAAATCGTCGCCATCCACTGAAAACGCTCACGCGCGTGCCAGCCCTACTTTTATGTTGTGAACCGTCCAACGGTGCAGCGAAGCTGACAGAGTTTGGAGAAATACCTCTGCCCTGTGGAGGCTGCACCTTCCGCGTTTTGTCGCAGAACCGCAAGGCGCGTCATCAAGTGTTTTCAGAAACCGTTCCGTGCGCCGGAAATCTCACCCCTGCCCGACTTTCTCGCTCTTTTCGCTTCCCGCGCTTCCGGACCACGGAATCCCTTATTTTTAGCGCCTGCCGTCTCTCTGCCTATTCCGCGTGAAAGACCCAGCGATCGTTTAAACTCGCGTTGCGGGTCATCAATTTGAGCGAAGCACCTTGTTGGCAACGATTTAGACTGCGACAGGTGCTTCAATCGGGGGATATGGATCGTAATCCGTGACTTCAAAATCTTCGATGCGATAGTCGTCGATCGAGGCGGGATGCCTCAGAAGACGCAGCTTCGGAAAGGGGCGAGGCTCACGGCTGAGTATCGTCCGAGCCAAATCAATATGATTGAGGTAGAGATGCACATCGCCTCCAACCCACACCAACTCTCCCGGAGTCATATCGACCTGCTGGGCGACCATATGCACGAGAGCAGCTTGCTGGGCGATGTTGAATGGGTTTCCCAAACCAACGTCACAGGATCTTTGCCCAACCAGCAAGGAGAGCTCACCGCGAGATCCACCCCCCAGGGCATCTCTCCCTTCATCAAGCTTACTCGCATAGAACTGGTACGTCATATGGCAAGGGCTAAGGGCCATCTGATCCAGTTCCCCAACATTCCAAGCGTGAAACAACATCCGGCGGCTCGTGGGATTCGACTTCAACGTCTGAATGACATTCGCAATCTGATCGTGCTCAATACCATGAGTATCGACCCACCTACGCCATTGTTTGCCGTAGACGGGTCCAAGGTCACCCCATTTGGCAGCAAACGCTTCATCCGAGATTATCGTGGATTCAAATTCTTCCTGTGAAATGTTTTCACCGGTGGCTTTCCGATATTTATCTAATGGCCAGTCAGTCCATATCCGTACGTTATCCTCTAACAGCGATCGGATGTTCGTTTGGCCCGTAAGGAACCACAGCATCTCCTTTATCGCAGTTTTCCAATATACGCGTTTGGTCGTGTAGACTGGAAAGCTTCCATCCGTCAGATCGAAACGCATCACTGCCCCAAATGTCGAAAGGGTTCCGACTCCCGTCCGATCAATTCGTCGGTCCCCTCTTTCAAGTAGATGCTCGAGAAGGTCTAGATACTGGTATTCGGGGTGACGGGCCATTCGAAATCCCTGTTGTCCAAAAAGATAGTCCGACAGTAACAAGAGTGCGGCGCTAAGCTAACACCAATCGTGAACATTGAGGTACTGGTACCACTGAAAAACGCTTGAATATCTTTCCAATACAGGCACTTAAAGCAAAAGGTACACGTCGCATGTCGGAAAAGAAGGGTACCCCCAGGAAAATATCCGCCGACCGCTGGTAGAGCTGGCACGAGAGCTTGCCATCGGCCACATAGAACTGGAACAGGCAATGGCAGGGCGGCAGCGCCATCTCATCGACCAAGGCCGGATTCCATGCCGAGACGATCAAACGTCTTGAATGAGGATTCTTGCGTATCTGATTCAAAAGATTCGCAATCTGGTCGATATGCCGGCCATCCGGAGCCGGCCATGAGCGCCATTGAGCACCGTAGACGGGACCGAGGTCGCCGTTCTCGTCGGCCCACTCGTCCCAGATCGTGACGCCGTTTTCCTTGAGATAAGCGACGTTCGTGTCGCCCCTCAGGAACCACAGAAGTTCATAAATGATGGATTTCAGATGCAGCTTTTTCGTCGTCAGCATCGGAAAACCGGCTGCCAGATCGAAACGCATCTGATAGCCGAAAACGGACCGCGTACCGGTACCGGTGCGGTCGCCGCGATCGGCGCCCGTATCGAGCACATGCTGAAGAAGATCGAGATAAGTGCGCATAATTTCTTTTAGCAGATTCGGGCTACGAAACACTTAAACTTGTGCGTGATCCACAGGACCGCGCCAATGAAATTCATGCACGCAATGAAAAATCCCCGGTGATTCGCCGGGGATGATTCGGATTTGCCGATTAAAATGGTCAGAGCTTGCCGAGTGCGCCGAGGGCCTTGGCGGTCAGGTAATAAAAGGTAACGCGGCTTTTTGAGCTGTCCGCCTTCATGGCCGTGCACACGGATTCGATGGCGGCATCGGCCTTGGCCGTATCTGTGAGACCGAGCTTCTTTTCGACCCAATTGGTGCGAACACGCTTCAATTCGTCCGGATCTGTGCAGGAAACCAGCGAAGAATCCCTGTTGCGCAGAGCAATTCCGAGATGTTTGACGATTTTCGCGACAGTCGCTTCATCGGCAGCCGCATCGTAATGACGAACATCCTTTAGATAGTCACTCATCGAAAAATCCCCTGATTGCTAGGCTCAATGCGTGGCATTGCAACCTCCCTGACAATGAAGACATCGCACAAACTGGCAGATGCATGAGGCGATGGCTCTCTAGACACCCTCGAAACATTCCCCAGCATCAGTTCCAAGTCAATCCACTCTTTCAATTCGGCTAAACAGCTCTTATATAAGGACTGCTGGCTTCGGCCAGCTATGGTGATAAACGGACGATGTAATAAGCTTATTGGACCCGGGGGCGGTACCCGGCGCCTCCACCACAACGCAGCTGGTTTCGCTGCTTTGTGGCGGGGGCGAAATAGGATCGACAAGAGTGTAAAGATCGAACTTTTGCCCGGCATTGTACCACCGTTATCGGGCTAACCTAGTAGTTGCAAACGACAACTATGCGGAAGCACGTCTCGCCGCTTAATGCGGTGCGATAGCTTCAAATCAAGTCCTAGGGGTTCGCACTTCTAGGCGGGGTTCGGAGGCACCTGGCAACAGAAGCCTTCACTTCTCCCCTCCCATTCATTTCGCTTCCCTCGCCCCTTCCGCTCAGCCTCAAGCAAGGCTTGACGCTCCCTTTATTGCGGCGTATAAAACCAAACAGTTAAATAACTGAATGGTTCAGCATAGAATGACACCTAATCGTCTCGACAATATCTTCTCGGCACTGGCAGACCCGACACGCAGGGCGATCCTGGCACGTCTGGCGCTGGGCACGACCTCGGTGACGGAACTCGCCGAACCGTTCCGCATGTCCGGACCAGCGGTATCGAAGCATCTCAAGGTGCTCGAACGTGCCGGACTCATCATTCGCGGCCGCGAGGCGCAATGGCGTCCATGCAGTCTCGACGCGGCGCCGCTCAAGGAAGTGAGGGACTGGCTCGAACATTACCGGCGTTTCTGGGAAACCAGTTTCGACCGGCTGGAAGAATATCTGCAGGAGGTTCAGACAAATGGAGATAGCGATGGCACAGACCAACGTTGAAACGAACGCCTCAGCCGGTCGCGTTCTGACCATAACGCGCATCTTCAGCGCGCCGCCCGCGCTTGTTTTCGATGCCTTCTCAGACCCAAAACGCATGTTGCAATGGCTCGGCCCGCGCGATTATCCGGCAAGCTACGTTGAATCGGACATGCGGGTTGGCGGCACGTGGCGCGCTTGCCTCGATAGCCAAGCAAGCGGCGAGAAGCTGTGGCACGGTGGCGTTTATCGCGAGATCGTGCCGGGCAAGCGCCTGGCGTTCACCTTCGCCTGGGATCAGGCGGACGGTCGGCCAGGCCTCGAGACGCTCGTCAAGATCAATTTCGAAGATCAGAACGGCAAGACACTAATGACATTCCAACAGAGCGAATTCGATACGCCTGAAGATTGCGACGGTCACCGGGAAGGCTGGAACAGTGCCTTCGATCGGCTGGAAGAGCTGCTCGCGCAGGACTGACATATCTCCCGATCAAACATTCGACATGAAAAAGGCCCGAAACGATGTCCCGGGCCTTTCTCTTTGCATCTGATGGAGGATCAGAGTTCCTATTCTGCGGCGGCTTCCGCCTCGACAACGCGGCGGCGAGCGATTGTTGTCTGCGTGACGATCAATGCACCGACGGCGCAAAGGGCAATGCCTGCCGCCATCGGCAAGGCGGTGCCGTCGAAGAACGCGCCGGCGATACCCATGGCGACAGCGGCGGTAACGAACTGCAGCGTCCCCATCAGTGCCGATGCCGTGCCGGCGATTTCGCCGTGATCTTCAAGCGCAAGCACACCGGTTGTCGGAAGAACAAGGCCGAGGAAGCCATAGCCGATGAAGAGGAAGGTCGCCATGACCGGCAGCTGATTGAAGCCAAGGCTCATGACGACGACCATGACAACCATGGCCAGCGAAAAGCCTGTCACAGCGTTGCGCATCACGCGAACGAGGCCATAACGAGCCCCGAGCCAACCCGTCAGCTGCGAGACAGCAAAGAACGATACCGCGTTGATCGAGAAGGCAAAACTGTACTGTGTCGGCGTCAATCCGTAATGATTGATCAGCACGAAGGGCGAGTTGGCCAGGTAGACGAGAAAGCTGGACAGGCCAAGACCACCGATGAAAGTGAGCGTCAGGAAGTTGCCGTCCTTAAACAGCAGGCGATAAGCTGCCATGGCGGTGCCAAATCCGCTTTCCGAGCGGGCTTCCTTAGTCCGTGTTTCTGTCAGCTGCGTCGAGAGCAGGATCAGACCGAGAAACGCAGCGATCATCACCGCCCAGAATACGCCGCGCCAGCCAAAAAGGACGATGACGGCACTGCCTGTCAGCGGAGCAAGGATTGGCGAGATACTAAAAACCAGCATCAGCAGCGACATCAGCCGTGCGGCCTGTACGCCCGTATGCATATCGCGAACGATAGCGCGGGGGATAACCATGCCAGCGGCGCCGCCAATGCCTTGAAGGAAGCGGAATGCGATCAAAGTCTCGACATCGCTCGCCAGCGCACAGCCGATGCTCGCAACGGCGAAAAGTCCGATGCCCATGTAGAGCGGTGCCTTGCGCCCCCACATATCTGAGATGGGCCCATAGAAAAGCTGGGCAACCGCAAATGGAATGAAGAAGGCCAGAAGGCTCATCTGCACGGCATTGTTTTCCGCGCCGAGATCCTGTCCGATTGAAGGCATCGCGGGAAGATACATATCGATCGCAAAGGGACCGATAGCTGTCAGAAGGCCAAGGATGAGGGCACTGCGAAAGAAGGAGCTCGTCATGATGGTGGTCTTTCAGAAAACCGCGGCGCAAAAACCGGATTGTCTTCGCGCCAGCTCTCGGAGGGGTTCAAACTGATTTTCGGGGGCCGATATGAGTGCGCGAGCTTGGGAGGATAGCGCATCAACACGGCAAAGTGCTGTGTCAACAAATTTGGACACAAATGTCAAACTAGACACTGTTGTCTAAAACGTCAAGACGCATTATCTTCAGTTCATGAAAAATCGCAACGAACCAAGAGCCGGAATGGGCCATACCCAGCGCGGTCAATGCGCAAAACGCATTTCAATATTGGATGCCGCCGCCGAGGTGTTTTGTCGTGAAGGTTTTTCAGGAGCGAGTATCGACGAAATTGCCGTAGAGGCCTGCGTTTCCCGCCAGACCATATACAACCACTACCGTGAAAAGGAAACTCTGTTCACCGCGGTTGTCGAGGATGTCATGGACCGTGCCAACGCCATGCTGTTTTCGATATTATCAACCTTTCCAGACAAGTCGGATCATCTTGAGGACGATCTGACAGCCTTTGCCATTCGCTTCACAAAAAATTGCCTGTGCAATCAGGATGGCAAATTCCTGCGCAAGCTTGTGCAGTCCGAGGGCGAGCGTTATCCGCACCTCTTTGAAACATGGCGCCAGCATGGCCCGGGCAAGATCGGCACGGCTCTGGGCGCTCTTTTTGCACGCCTCAGCCACAAAGGTGTGTTGCGTATCGACGATTTCGACCTTGCTGCCCGCCAGTTTCTTGCCCTGGTCAACGCCGATCTGCAAATGATCACGCTGTTCGGCGGTACGCCGACCGATGAACAATTTGAAAGTGCTGCGCGCAACGCGGTGCAAACTTTCATCCGCGCCTATGCAGGGCCTGCGAGCGAGGCGGCGCCGCGAACACCTGCCCTTGCGGTCGTCAGCTAGGTCGTAAACTCATAAATCTGATGGAAATGGTAGGAGGCCATTTGTTCGGGTACGAGGAGCAAAGGCAAAGGCAATGTCTATCCATTGTCGAGCCTTTGCGACGATGTTGCCGGGCAAATGGACCCTATCCTGCGGACGCCGAAACGGCTGCAAGCTGCAATGTCGAACCGCTCGGCCGGGGGAAAGACCCCGCCCTTCACGCTTCTCCTCGCATCTTCTTGCCGTTTCAGGCGCCATTTCTACCAAATTTATGAGTTCACGACCTACCTACTGAAGTTGATATTTCATCTTAAAATTCGCCGCAAACGACGTTTAAATTGTATTTTACGTTCGTCAATTTTTCCGACGAACGTTAAATTTTTTTGTGCGGCAGACAAGCGGTCGCAATTCCGCTAGCCATGCGCCATAATGGGTAAATGATGATAGCCATCTCCGCTTGACAGGGAGGGGTGAATCCATGGGATAAGAGTGCATGCCACAAGATATGATCCGCTACGATATACTTGCCCAGGAAGCGCTTCGCGGCGTTATTCGTAAGGTGCTTGGCGAAGTCGCCAAGGCGGGTCTTCCCGGCAACCATCATTTCTTTGTCACTTTTCTAACCGGTGCGGCAGGTGTTCGCATATCGTCGCGTCTGCACGAAAAATATCCGGAACAGATGACGATCGTTTTACAACATCAGTTCTGGGACCTGCAGGTTACCGACGTGCTTTTCGAAGTCGGGCTTTCCTTTGGCGATGTACCCGAACGTTTGGTCGTCCCCTTCTCGGCGATTCGCGGCTTCTACGACCCGTCAGTGAATTTCGAACTGGAATTTGATGTCGAGGTCGAAGAGGCAGTTGGCGATAATGATCAAGGCATAACCAGCATTACTCCGATCCCCCAAACCGACAAGCCCAAGCTTGCAACGCCCAGCGCCAAGCCGAAGCCACCAGTGAAAACGGTGAAAAAGCCGGTCAAGGCTGGCGACAAGCCGGATACTGAGGGGAGCGGAGACAAATCCACCGCATCCGTGGTGTCGCTGGATTCTTTCCGCAAGAAGAAATAGCTCGGCTATGGCCGAGATCGTCAATCTTCGACTGATCAAGAAGCGCAAGGGCAAGGAGGCTGCGGAGAAGACCGCAGCCGAAAACCGGGTCCTGTTCGGACGGACCAAAGCCGAGAAGCAATTTGACCGGGAAGCCAATCGCAAGAAAGCGCGCTTTCTTGACGATCACCGCCTTGAAACAAACCCCTCCTCCACAGAAGACGATACGGACGGCAAGTGAGCGGTGTCCGCAAACGTTCGGTCACCATTCGTGGACACCGCACGAGCTTTTCGCTCGAAGACCCTTTCTACGACATCATGATTTCGATCGCGACCAGCCGCGGCATGACGCTTGCGGGCTTGATTGCCGAAATTGACGAAAGCCGTGATCGCAGCTCCAACCTGTCATCGGCGTTGCGCATCTATGTGCTGGACTGGGTGAGGAACGACAACAATAAGCGGCGATAGCCACCTGTTTTGACTCATCAATCGCTTGCGGAAAAAAATTATCCTGCCGTGTCGGAACGGCAAGCCCTCATTCGTCTTACAGATAGTGCAAACCGCTATGAAAGGGAAAGCGATGCCTGCCAAACAAAAGATCACCCCCTGCCTTTGGTTCAATGGAAACGCCGAAGAGGCAATGGATTTTTACATGTCCATCTTCGAGGACAGCAAAATTATCAATAGACTCAACTGGGGCAAAGAGGGGGGAAGCAAGGAAGGCTCGCTGCTCGTCGCCACTTTCCAGCTTGCAGGCCAGGAATATATTGCCTTGAATGGGGGGCCGGAATTTCAATTTTCCGAGGGTATTTCGCTGTCCATTGACTGCAGTACCCAGGAAGAAGTGGATAGACTGACCGAAAAACTGACGGCCGATGGCGGGCAAATTCGCCCCTGCAGCTGGGTCAAGGACAAATTTGGCCTGTCATGGCAGATCGTTCCTACCATTCTTCCCGAGATGCTGCGGGACAAGGACCAGGCGAAAGCCGACCGTGTCATGGCAGCGATGATGAAAATGTACAAAATCGACATCCAGAAGATCAAGGACGCATATAACGGCACCAGCGATTAATGGCGTTACTGAATCTTCGGGTCCAGGGACTTGGGCTCGAGCGTTTTCAGGAACTCATCGACTGACTGCTTGTCGAGCGCACCAGTGCCCTGCGGCGCCGCTGCAGCGCCACCCGGTCCGGGGGGCGTTTGCGGCTGTGGCGCGGCGGGGGCTGGTGCCGGTTGCGATTGTTCGATCGCTTTTTGTGCCGCCTGCTCGGCTGCACGTCTTTCCGCTAAAGCCCGCTGCTCTGCGGCGAGCCTTTCAGCTTCGGCGCGTTCAGCAGCTGCACGTGCTTCCTGTTCGGCCTTGAGCCGGGCTTCTTCGGCAAGCCGCACACGCTCATTCGCGCGGGCCTGATAGAGTTGGACCTCGCGGCGCAGACGCTGCTTTTCGACAAGCGCGGCCTGCATGGTTTCCACGCGCTGTTGTTCGCGCTCCAAGGTGCGCTGGGTCAGGAACTGTTCAAGCGGCTGCCGGTTCAAAGCCAATTTTGGATTGTCCAGTCGACCGGCCAGACTGAACTCGACAAGCGGGTCGGCTCCAGCAACCACGGCCTTGCCAGGATCGAAGGTAAAACGCCCTTGCGATGCAATACTCATGTCGGAAAAATTGAGCCGCAGATCGGCGGCCAGCGTTGCGGCTTCGCTTTGAAGCTGGAATGTCGAGGTCCGCGCCATGCCGCCGGCAATCGTGAAGGCAAATTCCGCAGTGCCGGCATTGAACGTGCCCTCATGCAAATATTTGCCAATCGTGGCAGTCACAGCAGCGGCGGCGACCGGTCCCTCCATCGCGTCCGCCGCTTGGAGGATCGGCTTCAACGCGCCGGGGTTGATTGCGTTGATCGCAAGATCGGCGACAGAGACCACGCCCGAACCGGCGACAGATTCCATCATCTCGGCAATCGACGTACCAGTCGCATTGACAGAGGCCGATATCTTCGCCTTGCCCTTCAGCGGCGTCTGGTCCTCATCGGGCTTGTAGAGGGCCTCGAGAGCCGTCTGGTCGAGCGTAAACTGTCCGGTCGCCAGACCTGTACCGCTGGTATTGCGCAATTCGAACATGCCGTGGACCTGGCCGCCAAGCAGATCGCCTTTTACATCGTCGAGACGAAGCGAGCCGTCTTTCAGGGTAGCAATCGTCTGGAATTTGCCCATCGTGCCAAGAATCCCCGCCGGGGCTTCCGCAGCATTGACTTTCACGTTGAAATTCACCGGGAAAAGCGGTGCGGCCGCGAAGTTCTCCGTCGGCCAAATATTGCGACCTTCAGTTCCGAGCGCATTCGTGCCCAGCATGAATTGCGCCAGTGACGGAAGGTCGAGTTGAGCGAGCGTCAGATCGCCTTGCGCCGCCGGTATACCGTTCTCGACATCGAAGCCCAGTCGGCCAGCGATCTTCCTGCCGCTCACTTCGCCGTTCAAATCGGGCAAGGTCAGTTTACCCTTCGAAAGCTGGAAACTGCTTGCGATGTCAACGGGCATGCCATTGCCAAAGCCGGGCAATGAATAACCTGCCGTTGCGATATAGGATTCGAGATCCGCTGCCTTGATCGAGGCACGGCCCTCGCCGCTTAGCTCGCCGCCAATGTCCCGAAAACTGCCGTCGACAAGCGCCTGTCCATCCGAGGACTTCAGCGAAAGCTGTGTCTGCAGGCCATCCTTTTCATTCCCCTTCAACGCGAGGTCGGCCTCCAGCTCACCTGCCATGCCGAGTGGCAGCGCAGGAAGTCCTATCAATGCCATCAGCGTCTCCGCCTGTGCGCTACGCGCATCCATCGTCAGCTCGAGCGAGCGCAACTTGTCAGCGTTTTCCGTGGTCGTACCGGAGAGGGTTACGTCCATCCCTCCGGTTTTACCGGCCGCGCTTAAAGAGAACTCGGATCCGCCTTTGCCATGCAAAGTGTTTGCAATGACATTGAGATTGGTCTCCTCGAAGAGACCCGGAAACCGGGCGGCGTTCTCGCTCAAGGTCGTGATGAACGGGAAATCCGGAAACCGGGTAGCCATAGCCGCAACAAAGGGGGCGAGATTGTCGGAGAGAATGGTGGAGTCGAGCGAGCCTGAAGGTTCGGCCTTGAAGGGTGCAAGCTTGCCGGTCGCGGTTATGGTGGTACCTGCAACATTACCGATTGTCAGCCGATCGATATCGAAAACGCCGTCGCGCAGGCGGAAAGCTGTGTCCAGAGTTTCTGCCACGAGCCGGTCATGTG
Source organism: Phyllobacterium trifolii (assembly GCF_014192095.1). GTDB lineage: Bacteria > Pseudomonadota > Alphaproteobacteria > Rhizobiales > Rhizobiaceae > Phyllobacterium > Phyllobacterium trifolii. Next base: position 83,159 of record NZ_JACHXN010000011.1, on the reverse strand, counting down.
TGACGGGGCCCGCTTTAAGATGCACATCGAGATCCTCGCCGCGCAACTGCGGCGAACCGTTTGCGGATGGCGTTCCAGTATTGCCGAAGATCGCCGCGAAAGCCTCCAGCGCATCGGCATCGAGCGCCCCGCCCTCAAGCGTCAGTTGCGTCAGCGGCAGGGACTCTCCTTTGGCGCTGCGTACCAGCGAGCCTTTGAGCGATGCGCCGCCAAGTGCCAATTCCAGATTGTCGACCTTCTGCAACTCGTCATGCAGGCTCACATCACCGGAAAAACCGGCTCCGGGCAAGCGCCGGATCGACTCGTCAACGGAATCCGTCAGCCATGCGGCGAGCCCCGAGGGCTGACGTGATGCAATCAGCAACCGCCCGTCGAAACCAAAATCGTCCCCAACCTGCAATGTGCCCTTGGCTTCGAACTGGGTTCGCCCCGGTAGTTCCGCCTTGACCTGGTTGATCTGCCAAGCCCCGTTCGACGGCGCCGCGTCGATCGTCACCGAGCGGATCGTCGTGTCACCTGCAACGATCGCTGGAAGTTTGAGATCGATCGTACCGGGAACAGTTGGTATTGGCAGTTGATCCATCAGACGCCGGAACACACCCATCCGTTCAGATGCGGTGGCCGGTTTGGGCGTCGTGCCTTTGGCTTGTTCATTCTGATTGGCAAAGGTGACCTGCTGTCCGTCCGCCTTGATTTCAAAATGCGGATCATTGCCGTAATCGAAGAGCGCGTTGCCATTGACGATGTAGGGATCATCGACGGTCCCCTGCTCCATGCGAAATTCGGGGATGTTGATCTTGGCGTGATCGGCTTCAAAACGCCCGGTGACGCGAACGCTGGAAAGCAACGGCTTTTCGGTTTTCCCGGCAGTCTTGACACCGTCGGCGGCAGCCACCTCGTCAGCCGAACGAATGTCGATATTGCCGGCATATTTCAGCACGCCTTCATTCACGGTCAACTCGCCGTCGGTCTCGAATGCCGCCGGAATGCGGTCCGGGGAAACGCGTGCATGAACATTCAGCGTGCCATCGGGCTTCACAGCCCCCGTTGAAGCGGAGACAGCTGTCTTTGCGCCGTTGAAAAACAGCGTTCCATCAAATTTCCAGGGCCCGGAAAGGTCGGTTGCCGACAATGACGCGTTGAGGTTTCCAATCGTCCGGGTGGTTCCTGTCGAGGCATCGCGAATGACCACCGAGCCATCTGTGATGCGCATATCCTCCAGCCTGACCTGCGCCGAATGGAAAGGGGGACGGGGACGGATCGCCCAGTCGATGACGCCGTTCTTGTCGATGGCCACCTTTGCCGTCGGCTTATCGATCCGCATGTCGAAGATCAGGATTTCGCCGCGCACGAATGGCGCAAGTTCGGCGTCCATCGAAAACTTCTCGATCGTCATCACCGGCTCGGAACCGGGATCACCAACCTTGACATCGGAAAACGTCACTGACGGAAATGGCAGAAGCCGCGCGCTGGCGCTGCCTGCGACTGTCACGGGCCGCCCGAGCAGCGCCGAAGCTTCTCGCTCGAAGGAGGAACGGTAACCGGCCCAATCGACAAAGTACGGCACAACCAGCGCCGCAGTCAGCACCAGTACCAGTAATCCGCCGATAAATACGAACAGGCGTGCCAGTGTCCTACTCCGATCGATACGTGCCGGGCACCATAAGCACCAGTTTTTGGCGGCGGCAAGACATGACAGTCTTTCTGGTCAATTTGCAACGCTCACACAATGGTTTAGCGCTAGGAATCAATTCGTGAGCCTAAAGGCGTAAGATCTTGCCGGGATTCATGATATTGCCCGGATCGATTGCGCGCTTGATCGCTTCCATCACATCGACAGCACCACCGAGCTCTGCCCGAAGGAACTTGATCTTGCCCTGGCCGATGCCGTGTTCACCCGTGCACGTTCCATCCATCGCGATCGCCCTCAAATTGAGACGCTCGACAAAGGCCTCAACCTTCTGGATCTCGGCCGGGTCTTTCTCGTCGAACAGCACGAGCACGTGGAAATTACCGTCGCCGGCATGACCGACGATCGGCGCTATCAGCCCGCTCTCCTCGATATCCTTCTCGGTCTCGACGATGCATTCCGCCAAGCGCGAGATTGGCACGCACACGTCAGTCGAAAGCGACTGTTTTCCAGGCGCGAGCGTCATGCAGGCGAAATAGGAATTGTGGCGCGCCGACCAGAGCTTCTCACGCTCTTCTGCATTGGCTGTCCATTTGAATTCACCGCCGCCATTGGCAGCGGCAATTTCACCGAAGAGTTCCGCCTGCTCGGCCACGCTGGTTTCGCTGCCGTGAAACTCGAGAAAGAGATAAGGTGCAGGCTCATAATCCAGCTTGGAATAGGCGATAATCGCCTGCATTTCGAGCTGATTGACCAGTTCGATGCGCGCGACGGGAATACCCATCTGAATCGTCTCGATCACCGCATTGCAAGCGCTTTCAAGATCCGGAAACGCGCATATGCCGCCGGAAATTGCTTGCGGAATGCCATAGAGCTTGAGCGTCAACTCCGTGATGATGCCGAGCGTGCCCTCCGACCCAACGAGGAGACGCGTCAGATCATAGCCTGCCGATGTTTTCTTCACCCGCTTCGACGTGGTGATCAAGCGTCCGTCCGGCATCACTGCCTTCAGTGCCAGCACGTTCTCGCGCATCGTGCCATAGCGCACGGCATTAGTACCCGAAGCGCGCGTCGCCGCCATGCCGCCGAGGCTGGCATTCGCGCCGGGATCGATGGGGAAGAACAAACCCGTGTCGCGCAGATATTCGTTGAGCTGCTTGCGCGTAACCCCTGGTTCTATAACGACATTCAAATCTTCGCTGTAGACCTTGAGAATGCGATTCATACGCGAAAGATCAATGGAAATGCCGCCGGCTGGCGCGTTGACATGGCCTTCAAGGGAAGTGCCTGTTCCAAACGCGATCACCGGAACGCCCCATTCGCTGCACAGGCGCACTATTTCCTGAACATCCTCGGCGGACTCAACGAAAACGACCAGATCCGGTGCCTGGTTGGGCACGTAACTCGTCGTATGCGCGTGCTGTTCGCGAATGGACTTGCCCGACTGCGCATTATCGCCGAAGCGTTTCTTCAGAATAGAAACGACCGTCGCGATACCGTTTTCGTTGCGTAGCAAAGCGCCCGCGTCTGCCAATGCCATTCCAGTTCCACCCTTCAATATACGTCTTCCACGCGTGCATTTTCGGGGAATGCACACGACTTGTCCAGTTGTAACTCTGTGTGATTACCGTGACGACTTCCCGCATGCGAAAAGGCGGGATCTAATTGTCGTCGTCATCCTCGTCATCGTCTTCGCCCGGCTGCCAATCAGTGACGGGGATGAAGCGTTCCTGCTCACCGGTCTTTTCAAACACACTGCCGACAGGAGCGTCCAGAAGCGGAATGATACTGGGATCGTAATTGGCGATGGTATTGACCTCGAAGATGCCGCTGTTGTCCGGGTCTTCCATATAGTCGTCGCTCTCGAAACCGGAGAGAAACCGCCAACCGCTATCCATCTCGTTGTCAGGATCCTCGCGGTACATGAAGCGTACCGGATAGCCATCGATCGTGATCGTATCCGTCGCAATGCAACCGCCATAGTTGCGGATCAATGGCCGTATCTCGTTCTTGGTGAGTCGGTAGCTTTTCTCCATAGCTAATTTTAGTTGATCGTCAGGGATTTGGCTAGTTTTCGAAAACGATCGGAAAACTTGTCCTTCTCGCTGCTCCGCACGATCAGGATGGCGCGCACGTAACGGCTTGTTTCAAAACGAGCAATTTGCGCGACGTACAGCGCATCTCCGCTGGCAGCATCCTTGGCACTCCCGTCGATCTCGACCCATTCCGCGCCATTTTCTTCAGAGCTCGTCTCGTTGTCCGACTGCACATCCTTGATGCCAGTCAATGAGGCGAATGCCTGTTTGGCAAAGGACATTCGCGCCGGCGCTTCCGGTGCAGTATTGAGATTGGACGCAATGATGATGATGGGCTGCATCGAGTTTGCCGCGACATCATTCGGACCCTCGGTCAAAAGAAAAGTCGCCCCTGCTATCACGCGCACCGGGCGAAATCCGGCCGTATCGGACACCTTGAACGGCAAGGCGGCGACCTGCTCGTCGAGGCTTGGCGGGTTGCGGATCGTGATCGTGCGCAGGGCGGTCTCGACATCCGCGTCCGACAAGCCTCCCTGGACGCCGTCGGGTATTTGTACCGTCACCATGGCAGTTGTCGTCTTCGCACCGACCAGGACCACCCATTTCCGGTATTTGATCCCGGCCGCGACCTGGCTGCCGCGAATGAGTTTTGAGACCACAGCGCCTTCGACAGGCCAATCTTCCGGTTGGCCAGCCTCGATACCGGTCGCGCGCAGACCATCGGGATTGAATTTTGCCGCGAGCTCCGCATAGGCGTCCACCGGCAGTTCCGTCAGAACGATCGATGTACCTTTGGCGGCATCTTCGAACCCGCTGAAATTGGTAGACAGGACCAGACCGGGAGGAGGCACAAGCCCGACACCCGAACCGCCGGGAAAAACCCGCTCTTGTGCAAGTCCCAACTGGACGCTTGCCAGCATAAAGAGCGCGAGGCTCAGGATCAGGGTAACAATTCGCATCGGGTCATTCCTTCTTTCAGCAGAAGTAATGGCCTTAGAACGGTCCCGCAAGCTTTTGGTTTCCCTTTTGTTTTTCGTACTCCTCACGCCAAATTCTTCTGGAAGAACGCTACCGTCCGGCTCCAGGCGAGATCCGCCGCTTTCTTGTCATAGCGGGCTTCGGACGTATCATTGTTGAAAGCGTGGTTCGCGCCATCATAAATATGGATCTCGAAACTCTTGCCGTTTTGTTCGAGGGCTTTCTTGTAGGCATCGATACCTGCATTGATCCGCGTATCGAGACCGGCATATTGCAAAAGCAGCGGTGCCTTGATTTTGGCGACGTCTTCGGCTTTTGGCTGCCGGCCATAATATGCGACCCCGGCGCCGAGATCGGGTGCGTTGACGGCAAGATCATTGACCATGCCACCGCCCCAGCAAAAGCCGACGACGCCCACTTTGCCGGTGGTCCCTTTGTCCTGCTTGAGATATTCGATGGTTGCAACGCCTTCTGCAATCGCAGTTTTTGAATCCAGCGCTTGGATCATATCCCGCGCCTTGTCCTCATCGCCCGGCGTTCCGCCAGATGCGGAAAGCAGGTCCGGCGCCAATGCGACAAAACCTTCGAGCGCCATGCGGCGGGCAACGTCACGAATATGCTCGTTCAGGCCGCGATTCTCATGGATGACAATAACAGCCGGGAGCTTGCCCGAGCGTTCTGCCGGGCTTGCCCGATATCCCTTGATGTCTCCTGCGGATGACGAAAAAACGATGTCCTTGGTGCGAAGCCTTGGGTCATCGACCGCAATGATTCCGGCTTGCGCAGCGTTTGCCGCCAGCATAGGGGCGATGACGGCGGCAGCAGCCCCGGAACCTGCAAGCTTGGTCAACTTTTCCATGAAGGCGCGGCGATCAAGCGACAGGTGAGTATATTCGTCGTAGGCCTCGACCATCGCTTGGGTGATTGTCGGCTTGTCCATAACTGTTTCCTCCAAACGTGGAGGACGAGGCGCGTGTCCCTCGCATCAGCCCTTGGCTCGATGCGAAAGGATACCGGTTGAAAGGGCAACGCCAAGTCCGGTGATAAGTGCTGCCACAATCTCCCAGACGCCGACCGGCTCGTCAAGGAATATGGCACCGCCAAGGGCAGCCAGAACAGGCGTCAGTGCACTGAAGGCGGCTGCCTGGCTGCCACCAAGGGAACGGACGGCGATGCCATAGGCCAACATCGCGGCAAGACCCGACAGGACACCCTGGCTCAGGAACTGCAAACCGAGCTCAGGCAGTGGAACCTCGAGAATCGTGGAGCCGAAGGTGAGCGCGAGGCCAACGTGAATGAGGAAAGACCAGACCGCGATCAGCGCACCGCCCTGCAGTGCCGTCAAACCGGACCGCTTGAATGCATGGGTATAGCCTGCCCACAGTAAGGCACCAAGCGGCAGGAAGACGAAGCTGACCCACGTGATTTCATGACTGTTGAGGGCAAGCACGAGAAGGATGGCAAGACCGGCGACAATGGAGCCAAGGCCCAGCCAGCGCGTGAGATCCGGCCGTTCGCCGAAGACAACGACACCGATCAGTGCAGCAGCAAGCGGCATGGAGCCGCCGAGTAGAACACCGACGGCCGAAGCGGGCGTCGAATGAATGGCGAAGGTGGTGACCTGAAAGAACAGCGCACCAGCACCACAGACCATGATCGTCAGAAGGGCGAGCGGAACATCGCGAGGGATAAGTCCCGTCTTCAACCACACCGGTGCGAGGACCAATGCCGGAACACCGTAGCGGATGAGGCCAAGATCGATCGTGCCGAGATGCGTGCCGCTACTGTGGCGGGTGGCAATGATCCACGTCGCCCAGATGAAAACGGTGACCAGCGCACCCGCATAGCCTGTGGCGAGGGAATTGGATTTCCTGAATTCTGGACTGAGAGCAACCATCGGAACTTCCTTTCAAAAATGCCCGAACATCTTCGGTTGAAAGTCAGGATAGCGCCTATGGCATGAGCATGTCCTTGCAAGTTGATGCCACCGTTGATACGCTTTCAGCAATATTCAGTAAGTTAAACAGAAGTATGAGGCCGTTTATGCCAAATCTGGATAAATTTGATATTGGAATACTCGAAGCGCTGCAGGAGGACGCACGGGCGACCAATGTCGAGATTGCAGAGAAGGTGAATCTTTCGCCCTCACCTTGCCTGCGCCGTATCCGCAATCTGGAAAAGGCCGGAGTCATCCGCGGTTACCGCGCTGATATCGACCGCAAGGAAGTCGGTCTCGGCTTGACGGTGTTCGTGGAAATCAAGGTCGGGCAGCACAGCCGCGAAAATTCCGACGCGCAACAGGCGGCGCTCATTGCCATGCCGGAAGTGACAGCTGCATTCCTCATCTCCGGAACCGCGGATTTTCTCGCCGAGGTGGTTGTCGAGGATCTGAGCGCCTATGAGCGGTTCCTCACTGAAAAGCTGTTGTTGCTTCCTGGCGTTGCGGACATCCGTTCGAATTTCGCCATTCGCACCGTGAAAACGGGAGCTCCTTTAAAGCTCCCGCAGAGATAATAGATCTGTCTCGTCAGACTACTCGCAGAACGAGATACGATTGCTGAAAGGATCGATGACCATCACCTCAAGTCCCCAATCCTGCTGTTCAATACCGGGCTTCATGAAGCGGTAGTCTTTCGAGTGAAGTTCTTTATGCAGCGCATCGATGCCATTCATGCGGACGAAGACGCGAGCGCCCGGACTGGCGTCGCCGGAATGCTCGCTGAGATGCAAGGTGAGTCCAGAGCGCGAGACCTGACAATATAGTGGGAAATTATCGCCGAAGCGATGTTCCCAATCGAGCGTGAACCCGAGGAAATCAAGGTAGAATTCCTTGGCCTTGGCCACGTCGAAAATCCGCAGGATCGGAATAGCCGGGCCAAATGAAACGGCGGCATTCGTCGTTGGCGACTCATTCTCGATCTTCGCGGCAAGCACGTTCCAACTGTCGAAACCGAATCCCGCCGCGACGAGTTCCAGCCCCTCGCTGTGGGAGATCTCGATATTCTTTTGCTTGAGTGCCTGGCGCAACGACTTGGCGATCGCCTTGGCGTCATTGAATGTACGCATCGTTTTTCCTTCGCATCCGGTGAACGAGGAAAGTCAGTGCCCGCATTGCCGACCCGTTCACCTATCAAAGGATGAAACGACGTTTTTGTACGATACATTCACCTTGAGCCGTGGGGCCCGCGAGCGGCCGGCTGCATCTGCCGCCTCAATTGTTAGAGGCGGTTTGAAGCGCAGTCAATCCGGCCTATACCCTACTTCGGCAGGGTATAGGCGATGACATAGTCGCCGGGTTTTGTCCCGACAGAACCGTGCCCGCCGGCGACCATGACTACATACTGTTTGCCGTTCAAAGCGAAGGACATGGGCGTCGACTGGCCGCCTGCCGGAAGGCGTGCCTCCCAAAGCTGATTGCCGTTCGTGACATCATAGGCGCGCAGATAATCATCCACAGCAGCACTGAGGAAAGCGACGCCGCCGGCGGTGATCATAGGACCGCCAATGCCCGGAACGCCGACCTTGAACGGCAATGGCAGCGGCGACGAATCCCGCACTGTACCATTCCGGTGCTTCCAGGTGACCTTGCCGGTGCGCAGGTCGGCCCCGGCCACATAGCCCCATGGTGGAGCCTGGCAAGGCAGGCCGAGCGGCGAAACAAAGGGTCCCATGATGACCGCATAGGGTGCGCCTTCATTACGATTGAGGCCCTGCTCACTGCCCTTGGTATTGTCGCCCGGCGGCGGAACATCGGCACGCGGAACCAGTTTTGAGGTAAAGGCAAGATAGGTCGGCATGCCGAACATGATCTGGCGCCCGGGATCGACAGCAATGCCGCCCCAGTTGAACACGCCGAAATTGCCCGGATAGATCAGCGATCCCTGCAGCGATGGCGGCGTGTAACGGCCCTCGTAGCGTAGCTTGAGGAACTCGATGCGGCATGCCAGCTGGTCGAACATCGACACGCCCCACATATCCTTGCCCGTCAAACGCTGCGGTATGAAGTTGAGAGCAGATACTGGCTGTGTCGGAGCGGTATGATCCCCCTCGATGGCACCTGTCGGCGCCGGGACTTCCTCTATCGGCAGGATAGGTTCGCCGGTACGCCGGTCGAGAACGTAAATGTCGCCCTGCTTGGTCGGCCCGACGAGTGCTGGAATGGCGCCCGTTGCGGTATTGATATCGAGGAGCGTCGGTTGCGCGGGAACATCCATGTCCCAGAGATCGTGATGAACCGTCTGGCGTACCCAACGCAATTGCCCGCTGTTGAGATCAAGCGCAACGATCGACGACGAGAACTTCTCGACATTTTCCGACCGTCCCGCACCAAGCTGGTCCGGCGTCTGGTTGCCGAGCGGAACGAACAGCAGTCCTAGTTTTTCATCGGCACTTGAAACCGACCAGCTGTTGGGCGAGTTGTGGGTATAGGTCTGGCCCTCCGGCAAGGGCGTCGTCACGTCGGGATTGCCTGAATCCCAGTTCCAGATAAGCGCGCCTGTATTGATATCGTACGCACGAATGACGCCGGACTGCTCATGTATCGAGTAATTATCATTGACCGCACCGCCGACAATAATCTTGCCGGCAGCGACAACAGGCGGCGAAGTAGAATAATAATAGCCCGCCGGATCGTATGGCATGCCCTTTTCAAGATGGAGGGTGCCTTTGTCGGCGAAGGAGGGGCAGATCTGGCCGTTTGCCGCATCAAGCGCAATCAATCGCGCGTCTGAGGTCGGAAGATAGACCCGTTCGGCACAAGGCTGGCCGGGCTGCAAAGCCGGGTCCGCATAGTAGGAGACGCCGCGGCATGTCTGGTGCTGGCGATCGGGATTGAGCCCGACATTCGGGTCGAACTTCCACTTTTCCTTGCCGGTTGCTGCATCGAGCGCGATGGCCCAATTGTGCGGCGTGCAGATATAAAGCGTGTCGCGCACTTTCAGTGGCGTTACCTGATAGGTGGTTTCACCGATATCATCGGGCAGTTTCACATCGCCGGTCTGGTAGGTCCAGGCAACCTGCAAACTATTGACGTTGTCTGGCGTAATCTCTTTCAGCGGCGAATAGCGTTGGCCATAGGGTGTGCGACCATATTGGTGCCAATCGTCGGCGGGAACGTTGCCGCCAAAATCAGGCTCGGTTGCGATAACCTCCTCGCTGAGTTCGCCCGTGATTTGCTTCGGATCCCCCATCATGGAGTAGCCGGCAACAACAAGTGCGGCGAGAACGGTGAGCAGCAGAGGAACGGCCGGACCCCACGACGTCCGCTGTGCGTCAGCGCCAGTATTCAGGCCAAGGCGAATCCACGGCGTCAGCAACCATAGCCCGAGCAGGATGATGACACCGCCGCGCGGCGCGAGCTGCCACCAGTCAAAGCCGATCTCCCAGATAGCCCAGCCAAGCGTAGCGATCACCAGGACCGCGTAAACGAGTAACGCCGAGGCGCGTTTCCGGAAGAGAAGATAGGACGTAATCAGGAAAGCCAGCCCAGCGAGGATATAATACCAGCTGCCACCAAGCACCGCGAGCCAGACCCCACCAGCACCCAGTGCCGCACCGATCAGGAGGAAAACAACGGCTGTCAGAGTGATTGCCATGGGGCGGGAGTCCTTTTCCAAGCTCAATCAGGATCGAATGATCTCTGACATGCGGCTGCGAACGTGCCGGCGGTTGTCAGGGTGTGCTCAAGTCAAAGAGTCGTCTCAATCAAAATGGGTATGCCGTAAATCCAAAGGACGCAATATCGCTTGGCGTATATTTCAACTTCAAGTTTAGGTGTAGAAGATTGTGCCTAAGCCTCGCCGTTCTCTTTTTGTATCGCATTTTTCTGGTTTTTCGGTACCGAATCACTACATTGGGTTCAAATGTCCGGATTACCTGACGATATGCCGTTTTTCGACGAAGCTGATGTGCCACCGCGCCAGCCTTCGGGTATAGCTGCACGCGCCATGCAAGCGCGTGGAGCGCCACCCTACCTGAGCGGGCTCAATCCTGAACAGCGACTGGCGGTTGAAACGACGGAAGGTCCGGTGCTCGTCCTGGCTGGTGCCGGTACGGGCAAGACGCGCGTTTTGACCTCCCGTATTGCGCATATCCTTTCGCTGGGCAAAGCCTGGCCAAGCCAGATCCTGGCGGTAACCTTTACCAACAAGGCCGCCCGTGAAATGAAAGAGCGTATCGGCGTTCTGGTTGGCGGTGCAGTCGAGGGCATGCCATGGCTCGGCACCTTCCACTCGATCGGCGTCAAGCTGCTGCGGCGTCATGCGGAGTTGGTTGGCCTCAAGTCCGATTTCACCATTCTTGACACGGATGATGTTGTTCGCCTGATCAAGCAGATCATCCAGGCCGAGGGCCTCGACGACAAACGCTGGCCCGCCAAGCAGTTTGCTCTCATGATCGATGGCTGGAAGAACAAGGGCCTTGGCCCTTCCGAAATACCGGAAGGCGATGCGCGCGCCTTTGCCAATGGCAAGGGGCGCGAGCTTTATAGCGCCTACCAGAACCGCCTGAAGACGCTGAACGCCTGCGATTTCGGCGACCTGCTCTGCCATCCGATCCGCATGTTCCGCGCCTATCCGGATGTGCTGAAGGAATATCACGCCAAGTTTCGCTATATCCTTGTCGACGAGTATCAGGACACCAATACCGCGCAATATATGTGGCTGCGGCTGATCGCGCAGGGTTCGAAGAATGTCTGCTGTGTCGGCGATGACGACCAGTCGATTTACGGCTGGCGTGGCGCGGAGGTAGACAATATCCTGCGCTTCGAGAAGGATTTTCCCGGCGCGGTTGTGATCCGGCTGGAGCGCAACTACCGCTCGACGGCGCATATTCTTGGTACCGCCTCGTTCCTGATTTCGCACAATGAAGGCCGTCTCGGCAAAACCCTCTTCACCGATGCGGCCAATCCTGAAGATGCGAAGGTCAATGTGCATGCCTCCTGGGACTCGGAAGAGGAAGCACGCGCCGTCGGCGAAGAGATCGAGCAAGCCCAGCGCAAGGGCCACAATCTCAACGACATGGCGATCCTTGTGCGCGCCTCTTTCCAGATGCGCGAGTTTGAAGACCGTTTCGTCACGCTCGGCCTGAACTACCGGGTGGTCGGCGGCCCGCGGTTTTATGAACGTCTCGAGATCCGCGATGCGCTGGCCTATTTCCGCGTCGTAGCGCAAGGCGCTGACGATCTCGCGCTGGAACGCATCATCAACACGCCCAAGCGCGGCCTCGGCGAAGCGGCAATCCGGCAGGTGCATGATTATGCACGGGCCCGCGACATCAGCATGCTCGACGCGGCGGCCGACCTCGTCCAGACGGAAGAGCTGAAGCCCAAGCCGCGCTCAGCGTTGCGCGAGGTGGTGGAAAATTTCCAGCGCTGGCAGGGGCAGATCGACACGACCCCGCATACGGAGCTCGCCGAGAAAATCCTCGACGAATCCGGCTACACGGCCATGTGGCAGGCGGATCGCTCCGCCGAGGCACCGGGCCGGCTGGAAAACCTGAAAGAACTGATCCGCTCGATGGAGGAATATGAGTCGCTGCGCTCTTTCCTCGAACACGTCGCGCTGGTCATGGATGCCGAGCAGAACGAAAACCTCGATGCCGTGAATATCATGACGCTTCACTCGGCCAAGGGCCTTGAGTTTGAGACGGTCATCCTTCCAGGTTGGGAGGAAGGCCTGTTTCCGCACCAGCGCGCGCTGGATGAAGGCGGCCGCTCGGGCCTCGAAGAAGAACGCCGCCTCGCCTATGTCGGACTGACGCGCGCCAAGAAGAACCTGCATATCTGGTTCGTTTCAAACCGGCGTATCCATGGCCTGTGGCAATCGACGATCCCTTCCCGGTTTCTCGAAGAGCTGCCGGAAGCGCATGTGGACGTGGTGGCGGGCGGCGATAGCTACGGAGGGTATGGCGGCCGAGGCGGCGGTTACGGTCAATCGCGCTTCGACCGCGCCGACCCATTCGAGAACACCTATTCAACGCCTGGCTGGCAACGCGCCCAGCAAAACCGCTCCGACGCGACACGCAACAACTGGGGCTCGCGCTCCGGCGCAAAGGTGGAGCGTATCGGCTACGGCGAAACGGATTCCGTCCTCGGCGCAGGGCGCGGTTCAGTGAAGGGTCGCACGATCGATGGCGAACTGGTGGCAAAATCCGTCAGCGAAACGCCCTCGAATTTCGACGTGGGCGACCGCGTGTTCCACATTAAGTTTGGCAATGGCAATGTCTCATCGATCGAAGGCAACAAACTGACGATCGATTTCGACAAGGCCGGGCAAAAGCGTGTGCTGGACAGCTTCGTGAAGGGGATTTGAGCTATCGCTCAGTCCGTTGCAGCATCCGAGTACCATTGATTCTCTTAAATTCGGCCCCGCCCTTCACGCTCGCCTTGAACATTTCCATGTCCCAAGCCGGACCCGGATCGGACTTTCGGCCAGGGGCGATATCGTCATGACCCATGATGTCCTCGATGGCATATTCGCGGCAGATGGCTTGCGCTATGGCAATCACGGTCTCGATCTGCGCGGTGGTGAAGACTTCCCAGCCGCAATCGGGCACACCGAACTTATGGCGGGCTTCGATGACTTTCGAGCCATCAACGGCCACTCCGGTCCACGACACCCAGCCTCCAGAACGCTTGTTAAGCGGCCCCCAGTTTTCGATTTCTATGCCGATAGCGGAACTGTTCAGCCCCGAATATTTGATACCGCCCTTCCCCGTCCACTGGCTCTTGCCGGCCTGCCAGGCCACAACATTGAATGGCACGCATTGCGTGACTGGCCCATCGCGGCGGACAACGAGATGTGCCGAAACATTGGCTGCTTTTTGCGAAAAATACTTGGCGATATCCGCGTCCGGACCGCTCGCGGTGTAGTGAATGATCAGGAATCTGGCTTTCAATTCGCCGCCAATATTAGGCGAACCGATGAAATTCACATTCGATGTAGCCGTGCCGAGCCTGTGGTTTTTAATGCGAAAACTCATGATCAAACCCTTCAAATAAAAGCCCGATCCATCCTGCATGATATAAGATTAAATTCCTATTAGCCAATGGTATAAGATTATTTACCAATCGCGAAAGCCAGGATGATTACTCCGGCTTGCCTTTGGACCAGCTGACATTCCCCGCAAAGAGCGGGATTGTCGAGATCGAGGTTTTGGCCGAGCCATCCTGAACCTGCGTGGCATGGGCAAGATAAATGAGCGTGTTGTTGGCCTTGTCGTAGATGCGCGTAATAACGAGCTTCTTCCAGATAAGGCTGGTGCGCTCGGAAAAAACCCGCTCGCCACCTTCGCCCAATTCGATATCAGCGATGGTTATAGGACCGGTCTGCTGACAGGAAATCGAGGCATTGGACGGATCCTCGAACCAGTTGCCTTTCTGCAGCCGGTCGATCATACCCCGCGAGAACGACGCGAGATGGCAGGTAACGCCTTGCACCTTCGGATCGGTTACCGCATCAATGACGATATCATTGCCGAGCCAGTCGACACCGACCTTGCCGACTTCTTCGGCGTGTGCAGGAAGAACTGCGGCGCCTAGAAGGGCCAGTGCAGCAAGGGTGCGCTTCATCAGAAAACTCCCGAGGGTTTGACGTTGGGGCAAAACACAGTTGGATACTGCGCGGAATGATTGCAAGCAAAACGGTGGGCGATGTTTAGAGCATTTCCGTTTTTAATCGAGTCACTGCAATGCTCTAACTCTTTGTTTTTACGCAATTCCGGACGCAAAACCGGTTCCCACTTTTGCTGGAATTGCTCTAACGTTCCCATTTCGCCAGGAAATCCTCAATGCCGAGTGACTGGATGTCCGGGATGGCTTCGAATAGCGTCTCTGACGGCCAATCCCACCAGGCAAGTCGCCGCAGCCGCGCCGCAATCTCCTCGGGGAAGCGAAGACGGATCAGCCGGGCCGGATTGCCTGCGACGATCGTATAGGGCGCGACATTCCTGGTCACCACCGCGTTGGAGCCAATGACTGCGCCATGACCGATCTGGACTGCAGGCATGATCACGGCGCCATGCCCGATCCACACGTCATGGCCGATCCCGACGCGTTTTGCTTGCCGGCGCGCGCGAAAGACGTTGTCGATGCCCTGGTATTTGAAGAATTCGTTGGGCCGATAGCTGATCTTGTGCGTCGTCAGCCGCTCCATCGGGTGTTCGAGTGCGTTGATGCGAACGTTCGAAGCAATCGAGCAAAACCGCCCGATATCGGCATAGATTCCCTCACTGTGCCGTTCGAAATAGGTAAAATCACCGGCTGTCACATCGCGCAGGACAACGCGCTCGCCAACTTCGGTATATTTGCCGAGCTTGACGCCTTTCAGCTGCGCGGATGGATGGATGCGCGGCTGGTCATTCTGGAAGCGCGGATCGTCGTTATCGGCCATGATCTTTCTCAATTGTTCAGCCAACTCTTTTGCACAAAAAGTGAACCCGAGCCAGATCCGTCAATAAAATCAAGTCGGTTTGGCTGCCCAGTCCTCAATTCACACAAATTTTGCAAGAATGCGAGCAAGTGAGCCATTAAGGGTAAATGGGCTAGCTGGTGTCGAGCACCAAAAAAATATGAGATAGTACCTGCCATGTCCAATGCCGCAGAAATCGATCATCACTTGCGCCGCGCCTTGATGAGCGTTCTATGCGGCAAACTGCTCGCAGTCCTGAGCTTTGGCCGCCGTATCGAAAGCATCATTGTCGCCGACCATCCTTCGTTGAAAAGCGCCCCCGTCGATTTTGGCCCCGGCGGCTTTGCGAGCTTGTCGTTCGATGAGCGAACTTTTACGGAATTCTGCGGCTATATTGCCGGGGCGCAGGTATCGGGAAGCAGCCTGAAGCCGTCCGATTTTCCCGATGCTGAAAGGCAGGCCTTCGCACGCGCCGAGAAAATCCTCACCCGTTTCGGCGATGAAAAAATGGAATTGCTGATCGGGAAGCTATGCGGCATGCGCGAGCATGGCACGTATCCCTTGCGGTCGTTGACGAGTTGAAAACGATGGCTCGCCATCTGTTGGCGTCCGACAAACGCCGGAACCGGGAGAAGTCCGTATTTGCTTGGTTTTTCATAGTCAGACGACGTGACAAGTCCCCGTCACTTGTTTGCATAAACCAAAGCGAAATCCTATAATCGAACAATGAAAACGTCATCCTCCATCAGCACACCGAGAATGGTGCTATATGCTGCCCTTGCGCTTGCGGCATCCGTAGCTTCGGGGCTCACCTTTGCTGCATGGTTCAACAAGGGCGATTCCATCTTCCTTTCCCTCATCAATGCGGGCTTGGCCTGGTGTATGTAGTCGCTTGGCAGCCTCTGAGTAATCATCCATGAACAAACGTCTGCTGCCTTTTTTGATCGTAGCGATTGCCCTTCTTGCCGGGGCTGCGGGCTGGATCACCTTCCAGTCATCACGCCAGACGGCGACGACCGGCAATCAGGGGCCATTCGGCACGTCTTTTGAGCTTACGACGATGAACGGCGAACCGATCACGGAGGCGGCATTCCGGCAAAAGCCATCCGTCATATTCTTTGGCTTCACCCATTGTCCGGAAGTCTGTCCGACGACATTGTTCGAGCTTGACGGCTGGCTCAAGAAGCTCGGCACGGAGGGCGCGGACGTAAACGCCTATTTCGTGACGGTAGACCCGGAGCGGGACACTGTCCCCGTCATGAAATCCTATGTCGGCAATGTGTCTGACCGGATCACGGGTGTGACAGGCGATCCCGACAAGATCGCAGCCATGCTGAAGGGCTATAGCGTCTTTGCGCGCAAGGTTCCCGTCGAAGGCAGCGACTATACGATGGACCACACTGCCTCGATCTTTCTTCTGGACAGCAAAGGCCGTTTCTTCGGCACCATTGCCTATGGCGAAAATCCTGATACGGCTGTCGAGAAACTGAAACGCCTCGCCAAGAGCTAGATTTCACGTCAGGGCGGACTGCAAACGGCGTTTTTCTGCACTCCGGTGCTCACGTACCTTAAAGTACGCTGCGCTCCAGTGCTCGAAAACCACCGTTTTCGCCTCGCCCTGACATGAATCTCGATAGACCCTAGAGCAGAAACATTTTTGAATGACCACGCAGACCCGCCTTTTCGTTACCGCCGGCAAGATCGAAGCCGAGCGTATCTTCACCATGCTCGAACGTGAATTCGAGGACGATGGTCTGCCGGTCTCCAACGCCGAAATCGACGAGGATCGTGAAATATTCGAGGTTTCGGTCTATACATTCGAGCCCGACGAAATCGAGACACGCATCCGCGATGTTCTCGGCAGCGACACCTTCGGCCTTGAATTGAAACGTGAGCAGGTGCCGGACATCGATTGGGTCGCGCATTCGCTGGAAGGGCTGAAGCCGGTGCGCGCGGGACGCTTTTTCGTGCATGGCTCGCATGATCGCGACAAACGCCGCATCAATGATCTCGGCATCGAAATCGATGCAGGACAGGCATTCGGTACAGGCCACCACGGCACCACTTCCGGTTGTCTCGACATGATCAGCCAGGTGATCCGGCGCGAACATCCGCGCAATGCGCTTGATCTTGGAACGGGAAGCGCTGTGCTTGCCATCGGTATCGCCAAGCTTGCGCCCATCCGTATTCTGGCAACGGATATCGATCCGGTCGCAGTCGCGGTGGCGCAGGAGAATGTGGTGAAGAACGGCGTTGCCGCCCGGATACAGACAGAAACCGCAACGGGGTTTCATCATCCGGCAATGCGCGCCGCCGCTCCCTTCGATCTCATCGTCGCAAACATCCTTGCACGGCCGCTGATGCAGCTTGCTCCCGAGATGCGCAAACACCTCGCCTGGGGTGGTTCGCTCATCCTCTCGGGCATTCTCGAGACGCAACGGGAGAAAGTCCTCGCCGCCTACCGCGTCCAGGGCCTGTTTCATATGAAGACACTGCGCCGCGAGGGCTGGGTTACCCTGCATTTGAAAGCTAAAGCCGCGTATTAGAACCTTTTCGGAGTGGCATTGCCACATTCCAATTGACAGTCGCGATCGATTATAGGAATATATTCTTTTTAAAGGATTTATTTCATGAGAGATTACGAATATGACCTGTCCCAAGTTTACCACCACAGATTTCGCGTTGAGGAAGCCGCCGCTGAACTGAAAGCGATGCGGCAAGCGCCGCCAAACACCTATCTGCCGAAGGATATCCGGGGAGCAGAACTCGGTTACGATTTCTGGCGTAGCAGGCTGCGTATCACGGAAGATATCTTACGACGGTATCACCCCGATCAGCCCCGTGTGCCAGCGGGAAATCCGGATGGCGGGCAATGGACCGATGGCGGTGGTGGGTTTGGCTCTGGCCGATCCAGCTCATCTGTCGATCCTATCAAAACCGGCGCGACGGCGGATGCTGCTACCAATAGCCAGCCTGCCACAACCGCTCCCGCGAAGGGGCCTTCGACCGGTTCCTGGATTGGCGAGGCGATGCGCGCTGTACGCCCACTTGTGCGCAGGATTCCCGGAGTATCGGCCCTTTCTGAAATCATCGACGGCATGGATTGGACCGATGACATCGACAGCCAGATTCAGGAATACAACCGGCTGGCTACGGAGATTGGACCCGACACCACCCTGATACCCGTTATATCGGCGCGCCCCCGTTCCTATTCGCTGGACAAGGATAAGACGAAGGTAGCCGTTGGAACTCTGTCACGTGATGAGGTAATAAAGTACTGTCCGAACTACCTGACAGTGCAGGAACTGCTCAATCAGGCGACCGAGGAGGTCGACGCGGCTTCGAAATTTGATTCGATGGCAAATCGGGGCACACGCATCCATTATGAAGTCGCGCTGAAGGTAAGGAGTATAGGGAATCCAAATTTGAAGGCGGAGAAGTCGCTACTGAAATCGGGAGTTGCACAGGTTGGAGGGACTAATCGTTCGACCGGGAAGGAACCCTGGGTGCCGCACGGCCCTGATACGATACGAATCGACGTGTATGACGGGGCGTCCGACAAGCTTGTCTGCGTCTACGATCCCAAGACCGGTGACAACGAAATCACCTTCCCCCGGCTTGACGAAATCGGGGGCATTGTGGCCCGCAATTTTGGCGAGGGCATACAATTCTTTGTCGTCGGCATGAGGCCGTTCGAATGACGACAATCGCCCACGTCCGCCAAATCGTCCAGCCTCTCCTCCAGCGCCACGCGGACCTGGCGCTAATTGGGCGCTATCTCCTTATCACGCCGGTGCATCACTTCACCCGCGGCATCATCATCGACCGTGGCAGCGACCCGAAACTGTTCGTTCCATCGACCAGTGTGTCATTGATATTCGATGCTTCCGCCAGACTGGGCATGGGCTGGGGAACGGACCTTGCGTATTTTTCGTTCGAGGGACTAGACGATGATCTGGCGAAACAGAGAAAAGCGGACCCGAAATTCATTCACTGGATGATCGACAATTTATCCAGCCTGGAGCATCTGGTAAGAGTTATGGACGTTGCGTTGGATACCCTGCGTTCCATTATAACGCTCGATCAAATGATCGCATTTTGCGCGCGGCCCGAAAACAATCCGATGCCATTGAGCGTCTATCCCTATGCCCGGCTGCTCATGGCCGTCGCCATCAGCGATCTCGATCAGGCAATCGAAATCGTCGACGCGCCGCTGATGAACCCTATGGAAATTCGGCGGGCCATGGACGTGTTCTACCCTACATTCTATCCGGCGCTGGTGGCCCATGACCGGCAGGAATTGGCGCGAATCCTGCATGAGCTCGAAGCGAAAACGGTCAAAAACCTGAAATACGGCAAAGTCTGGGAACCAACGCCCTTTCCGCTGGAGCTATAGGGAACGTGGAGTGGAGTTGAGTAAAATATACCTGCACAATCATCCTAGACGCGTGTTTCGACGGTGCTAATTGCCGACCCATCGCGAGCCCGCAACGTTATCGTCGGCATGAGGCCGTTCGAATGACGACAATCGCCTGGAAAAAACGGTCTCACTCCGGCAAGAATGAAAGAGATTGGTCGGTCAGTTTATAAGAATTTTGGACAGCAGTATCGAATTCTCGTCATACCCATCCAACCGGATTTGATCGATTGACAACAATCGCCGATGTAAAACGGGCAATGATGCCCTTGCTTGAGCGCCATGATGATCTGGCGCTCGTCGGACGTATGTTGGTACTAAAACCAGTGCACAATGTTCTGCGCTTCATCTGTATCGATCGCCGGTCGAATGTATACGCCTTTGAGGTCTGCACCTGCATGAACCTCACCTTCTTCAATATGGGTGACTGGCCGCTTGGCGGCGGCTGGCGGCTTGCCGCCGATCGAGGAAATTGGGATATCCGTTACCCTGAGTCGCTCAAACTGCTGCGCCAAATGATTGAAGAAGCGCTGCCGGAAATGCGCCGTGTCACCACTATCGACGAATTCGCGACCTACCAAACCAACAGCATAAAATCGCTATATCGTTCGTCTCTTCGTCCAAACGGTCTTGCCCTCATCGCAATTGCCAATGGCGATCTCGATAAAGCTCTTTCGATCGTCGAGCCAGCCATCGCCAGCCGCGAGATCAACTGGACACCCAAATACTACGAGCCCTTGAAGCAAGGAGATCGTACCGCGCTTCTCGATCTCCTGCGCGAACAGCAGATGCGCACGATCGGGGCGCTCAAACTGGCGAAATATTTTGAACCCGAACCTTTTGGACTAGAGAAGGGATGAGGGCAAGTTTGCTTCCCGTTGTCACGCAGGACGATGTCGAACGATTGGTTGAGCCAATCCTTGATCGTCATAAGGATCTGACGCTCGTTGGTCGCCACCTGGTCGTCAGGCCGGTGGGCATGTGCTGCGCTTCATCCGCCTTGGGAACACGATATTTGACGATCTGTTCAGCGTCATGGCAGTCATCGACCTGACATTCCTGCGCTATTGCAATTGGGCAACGAATGGCGCACGCCCGCTCTACGAGAATGGGCGGGGGCCATGGAACATTTTTGATCCCGAGGAGATTGAGCGCTTACGCCATACACTTGAAGAGGTAACATTACCTGAACTGCGCCGTGTCAACACGATCGACGACTTTGTGGCCTATCGGTCGAACGAGCCACCGCCGCACAATACCTTTTCCTTTGATTTTAAACTTATGGCCCATATCGCCATAGCGAAAGGCGATCTCGACGAGGCCGTCTGCATTGTGGATGCGGCTATCGCCAAGGGCTGGGTCGATCATTTGCCGGCATACTACGAACTCCTGAAGAAACGAGACCAAGGCGCCCTTATCACTTTTCTGCGCAAGCAGCAGGCGAGCTCGATCGCAACCCTTGGCCTGACAGGCTATTGGAAACCAACGCCTTTTCCAATTGAGCTGTAAGCTCCTCAAGACGAGCTTTCCATTAAGCCGGAGTTGTTAAGGGAGCCCACACCTTTTTCCCATCGAACGACTGGGCAAGCACCTCAAGAACATAACCGACTGGTCAAAATCAACACGCGTTACCACATTCGCCAAAAGAAGGGCGAATTTCACCCTGGCAGAATGCGGATTAGCATGGGTCCGAACGCATCTTACGACGAACGTCGCATTGCCGTGCGGCGTTCATCGTTTAGACTATGGTTTCCTCTGGATGAAGCCAATGCAGAAAAATCTGGCCGCCCGTCTCTGTATGCTGATGATGCTCGTGTTCGGAACTGCGTCCTTTTGCAGCGTTGCATTGGCAGCCGAAGACTACCCATGCAAGCCTGAAGGTGACATTAGGTCCGCTTGGTACAGAAAAGAGAATATGGACCTCACATATCTCGTTTTTCGCCGCCTGGAAGGTGGGGGGCAGGCTTTCAACATTCCCTATGCGTATTTGAGCTACAGACCGACGCCGGAACGTGTAAACTGTTATTCGGAAAGAGAAGGTTTTGAACTTGCATTCTGGATGCCGACCCTCGTTCCTTCGAAGAAAGAAGCATTCTATGCCAATGGCTGGCCTCCTGGAGAACTGGACCCTCCGGACGGGTCTTACCTTGTTCTCGTCCCCTACGTTCGAGTCATTCCGGACGGAAAGGATACCCCGGGATTTCCGTTCTCGAGCATTGAATTCATCATGGACATGTACAAGGAACGCATCCCTTTCGAGAGCGCGTTGACGCGAATTACGCCTCTCGATTTTTGGCTCCAAACTTATGTGAACGTGGAAGAAGAAGCGCTTCTTGAATGCCTCAGCTCAGCGACGGATGCGACTTTACTTTCTATTTCAGAGATTTGAAGCTTGCCGTGCAGGGCTCCTTGGCAAAGGATAAGCTCTCGCAATGGAAAGCGATCAAAGACGGCGCACGCACTTTGCTCGAACGCTGGATGGTAAGGTAGCAATCAAATGTTCGTTCAGGACAAGCATCTGAACCCCGATTAAATCGGTTGCCAAATGCACTCCTCCATTGCGTGCGTGAAAACGGGAGGCTAGGTTTCGACCCAATCATCAGGCACATGATCCTCTATTCAAAAATCGAAGAAATTTGGGGTCGTATGCTAAGCAAAGAGGTCCAGATTCCCATGTTCCAGTCGTTTGAGGTCACAAGCAATCCTGCTACCGGAGGGCCCCGTGTCGCCAAGCTGCGCGCCGAACTCGAAAACCTTGGCCTCGATGGTTTTCTTGTGCCGCGCGCCGATGAACACCAGGGCGAATACGTGCCTGCCCGCGCCCGCCGTCTGGCTTGGCTGACGGGTTTTACCGGCTCTGCCGGCGTTGCTCTGATCATGAAAAGCAAAGCCTATCTGTTCGTCGACGGGCGCTATACGCTGCAGGCAGCTGAGCAGACCGACCCTGAAGTCTTCACGGTCGAAAGCCTTGTCGATACGCCGCCGCCAGTGTGGCTGCGCAATGTCGACAAGAAGCTCACCATTGGGTTCGATCCCTGGCTGCACACGATCAGCGAAACCAAATCTTTGCGCGAGGCTCTGGAGAAAAACGGCGGCACTCTCGTTGCGGTCAAAGACAATCTGGTCGACATGATCTGGGATGACCAGCCCGCCCCGCCGCTGGAAGCCGTCACGATCCAGCCGGAAAAATACGCAGGCAAGCTGGCGAGCCAGAAGCTGCATGAACTGGCCGGTGCCGTTACCAAAGCCAAAGCCGATGCGACGATCCTCACGGATCCATCTTCTATCGCCTGGGCTTTCAATATTCGCGGCAATGATGTCAGCAACACACCCCTTCCCCTCGCCTTCGCGCTGATTCCGGCATCGGGCGAACCGCTGCTTTTCATCGACAAGCGCAAGCTGCCGATCGAAACGGAAGCCTATCTCACGCAGCTTTCAACCTTGCGCGCCCCTTCAACATTGGAGGGCGACGTTGCGGCCTTTGCCGCTGAGGGCAAGACGGTGATGCTCGATCCGGCGCTGACAGCGGAAAAGCTGCGTCTGATCATCGAAAAAGCCGGCGGAATAGTCGTGGACGGGCTCGATCCAGCACGGTTGCCGCGAGCGCTCAAGAACGCTGTCGAACTTGAAGGCGCGCGCAAATCGCACGAGCGCGACGGCGTAGCAATGGTATCCTTCCTTTCCTGGATCGATAGCCAGGCGCCCGGGACAATCGATGAGATCATCGCGGCAACAAAACTGGAAGAAACCCGTCAGACTGTGGCGGAGAGCTTCCAGATGCCGCTGGAAAATCTCTCGTTCGACAGCATTTCAGGTGCTGGACCGAATGGAGCCTTTGCGCATTACCGTGTCAGCACAGCCTCAAACCGCACCTTGGAGGACGGTGAGCTTTATCTGATCGACAGCGGCGGCCAATATCGCGACGGGACGACCGACATCACCCGCACGCTGCCGGTCGGCAAGCCGTCGGATGATATGAAGCGCAAATTCACACTGGTGCTCAAGGGCATGATTGCCATCTCCACCGCGCGCTTTCCGAAAGGAACGCGCGGTATGGATATCGATGTGCTTGCCCGCATCGCTCTGTGGAAACAGGGATATGATTATGGCCATGGTACCGGGCACGGGGTGGGTTCATTCCTGTCTGTGCACGAAGGGCCGCAGAGCATCTCGAAGCGCGGCGTGCACGAATTGCTGCCCGGTATGATCCTTTCCAACGAGCCCGGCTATTACAAGCCCGGCACTGGCGGCTATGGCATCCGCACCGAGAACCTGTTGATCGTCACAGAGCCGGGAGTGCCGGAAGGTGGCGATATCCCGATGATGGGCTTTGAGACGATTACGCTCTGCCCGATCGACAGACGGCTGATCGATACCAGTCTGTTGATACGGGACGAGCTCATCTGGCT
This sequence comes from Phyllobacterium trifolii, assembly GCF_014192095.1. Taxonomy (GTDB): domain Bacteria; phylum Pseudomonadota; class Alphaproteobacteria; order Rhizobiales; family Rhizobiaceae; genus Phyllobacterium; species Phyllobacterium trifolii. Next base: position 59,283 of record NZ_JACHXN010000011.1, on the reverse strand, counting down.
GGACGCCTATCACGCGCGGGTCCGCGAAGCGCTGCTGCCGCACACCAATGGCCCGGCGCGCGAATGGCTGATCAGCGCGACCGAGCCGTTCGGTCATGAGAGCTAGTTTGTAGTCAGGAGAACTGGCGCAGCAGGATGATCACCGCTCCGCCAGCGAGAAACATGGTCAGCGCATTGAAGCGCAGCGCCACAAGACCGGCGAAGGCAAGCGCGATCAATCCGCGCCAGTCGGCTTCTGCCGCGGCAGGGGCAACAAGCGTCGTTAAAACCGCGGCAGGCACCGCATTGAGCGCGACTTCAACGCGAGGGTGAATACGCTCGAAGCGCGACAGCACCAGATGACCGCCGATACGCGTCAGGAACGTCAGAACTGCACCGGCGATTATGATCCACGTTATCGAGGACATCAGCTCCGCTCCTTCGCTTTTTCTGGTTTGGCGACAATCACGGCCATCAGAATGCCAGCGAGAGCACCAATACTGACATGCCAGGGCGAGCCAATCGTCTTATAGGCAATGATTGAGACTACGGCGCTGGCGGTGACGATCGCCGCCCAGTTATCGCGCTTGCGAAACCCCATGACCAAGCCAAGAAAATAGATCGGCAGCAGCATATCGATACCAAGGGCATGCGGGTCGGATATCAGATTGCCGAACAACCCCCCGATCCAGGCTTCTGTGACCCACATCACGTAAATCGGCGTGGCGACGCCAAGGTACCAGATGAAGGTCACCGGTTTCCCGGATTCCGCGCGCTTCTCGGTTTCCGCATATTGAGGATCGGTCAACAGGAAATAGCTGAGAGCGCTCTGGAGCGGTTTGAAGTGGCAAATACGCCGCCCCACCGCCGCCGAATAGAGCACATGGCGGAAATTTACGGCGAAAATGGAAAAGACGATCAGCCAGGCAGGGACATTGTGGCCGAATAGTTCGATGCCGACCATCTGGCTTGCACCGCCAAAAATCGCGGCGCTCATCAGCACCGCCTGAAAAACGGTGAACCCATTGTCGACTGCCAGCGCGCCAAACAGCAGCCCGAACGGCGCCGAAGCTATCATGATGGGCAGGCCTTTGGCGAAGCCTTCCCAGAACTGGGTGCGCGCACGGCCTGGATCGGCGAGAACCGATTGCCGCTGATATATTTGTTCGTCCATTGGTCTGCTCTAGGCCAGCTTCAACTGGCTGTCACGTCACATTTGTTGATTGATACCATCAATGTCACTGCAGTGATCGGGAACACATCGGTTCTTGTCAGGTGAGTTTGCCACGATTATTTTGCATCGACGAGACAAGGGAGACCAAAAATGCCGCAAATAATAGAACGCGATGTCTGGGCGACCGATCCCGAGAATTGGCAGGGAGAGGTCACGGGCAAGCCTTACGGAACCAACGTCTCGGTGATTTTCAACCATCAGGAGCGCGTCGGCGCTGGACCGCGGTTACACAAACATCCCTACACGGAGACATTCATCATCCGCAAAGGTCATGCACGATTTACCGTCGGGGATGAAATCATTTGTGCCCATGAAGGTCAGATCGTCGTTTCACCCGCCAACACGCCGCACAAATTTGAAAACCTCGGGCCGGGCACGCTGGAGACAATCGATATCCACGCCAACGAGGTGTTCGTAACGGAATGGCTTGAGTAATTTATGATCTGCTCAAGTGCTGTGCGTGGTTCGACGGGGCTCACCATGAGGGAGGGAAGTTGATTGCAGGGAGCCAAGTATCTTCTAACAACTGGCTATGCGGCAGCAACTTGCCTCGATCATGCAATCGACCCACCTCCCTCATGGTGAGCCCCGTCGAACCACGCACAGCAGATTTGCCATCCGCCGCTATAGCTCAGAACTTCTGTGTCAATGAAACACGGAAACTGCGGCCAACTTCCGTATAGCGATCTGCTATCGCAGGCGAAATTGAATCCGGCACATCGAGCGCATTCCAGTATTTCGTGTCGAAGACATTGAAAATGCCCGCCTGCAGCTTCATTCCCTTAGCGAATTTCGGTTCCCACCAGAGGGTGGTATCGACCAACGCATAGCCGGGGGCAACGAAACCGCCGTCGCTGACTTTGTCACGGCGCGAGGCCATGGTCAGCGACACGTCGCTGCCCCAATCCTCTACCGCGTATCCTAGCCCGACGATCGCACGAACCGGCGGCACCGAATTCAGATATTCGTCATTCTCGGTATCCTTGCCGACTGTCCATGCGACGGAGGCCCAGGTGCGCCAATGATCGGCAAAGTTCACGTGGCCACGCAGTTCCGCGCCATAGATCTGGACGCGATCGAGATTGGCATAGCCAGTGATACCGCCGACCGGAAATTCCCCACCAGGAGGCGCGATGGTCACTTCCTCGATGAAGTTGCGGTAGTAATTGTTGAAGATGCTGCCGCCAAATCCATATGTCTCGTTTTCGAGTTTCGCACCGATTTCAAAACCGTTGCTGGTTTCGGGCTTTAGATCAGGATTGCCGATTCTGGCATAGGAGCCGGGCGCACCGTAATTCTGGAAGAGTTCCAGCGCGGTCGGAGCGCGGAAACCCTGTGCCCACTGAGCATAGAAATCGAGATCCGGAGCAGCGTGCCACGTTGCGCGGAGCTTCGGAGAGAAGCGCGAGTCGCTGTTGGAGGAAGGTATCGTACCGTCGAAATTGGGACCAGCCTCATAAGCAGCAGTCGATTGCGGGCGATGATCATACCAGTCAAAACGTCCGCCGGGTGTGATTGTCACACGGCCATTCAGGACATCGATGTCATCCTCGGCATAGAGACCGACTGCGAGAGATTCGACGTCTGGCATATCTGATGAATTCGAATGCAGCATCCGGCACGATTGCGGACCGAAAGGTTGGGGGATCGTTGACCAATCGACATCGGGACAATTGTCGACGCCCGCGGAATATTGGTGCAGATCCTGGCGGTAGATTTCCCCGCCGACACGGAACGTGTGTGTAAGATTGCCGATCTCGGTGCTTTTTAGGACATTGCCGGTGAGGCCGTAACTGTCCTGCTTCAGCTCATTGTCACGCGTATAGATGCCGGAGGGATAGCCGTAAAAGAATGGATCTCCGCGAATTATTCGCGCCCGGCTATCAGGCAAACGAACGCCGTCTGTTGTCTTGGTGAGGATCTGCTGCTGCCAATAGGCTATGGCATGCGCCTCATCGATCCAGCCGGTCTTGTCAGGCGATATATAGTCGTAGCTCGCGGATATCCGCTTGCGCTCGACATCGTCCCCCGATTCGAGACTTCCTCGAACGTAGCTTGCCGTCGAACCGATCTTGTCGTCGATGTCCGCATCGCGCTTGAAATATTCGCCGGTTATGCCAAACCGATGGCCGCCATCGACGTTCTGATAAATCTTGGCGAGAAAATTGCCTTGGTCGAAGTCTAATGGATTGGCTTCGGTTCGCGTTGCGCCATAACCGCCAACGTCTCCCATGTTTTCGAATTCATGGCCTTGCCTATAGCCGCCCTGGATCAGGAATTCCGTATCGTTGGCGCGCGCTGCCACCGCAGCATTCGTGCGCCAGCTCCGGTCGGCACTGTCATAGACGCCCTTGGTTATAGCACCCCAATTGCGTCCGTCCGTCAAAAGGTCCTCCGGATCAAGCGTCTGCAGCTGCACGACACCGCCCAAAGCGCCCGAGCCATAACGGCTGGAATCGGCACCCTTGGTAATGTCGATCGCCGAAAGCCCGTCGAAATCCACGGCGTTGAGCCCGCCCGAATTGCTGCGCGGGTCGGTCAGCCACGGCACACGTATGCCGTCGATTGTCGTCAGGACACGATTCTGATCAAGGCCCCGCAGGTTGATACTATTGTTTTGCGTGTCGAAATTGACGCCAGCATCGACGCGGCGGCCAAGATCCTCGAAACTCTCGACCATGCGCTCCTGAATCTCTTGCCGGTCAGTCACGGTGGTCAATGGCGATTTTTCACCCTCGGCGGCTTTCGGCCGAGCGCCTTTTACGACGATGGTTTCGAGTTCGATATTGTCGCCAGCGTTTGTGGTGTTTTGCGCAATGGATGCCCCGGCGCTCAACCCAACCATCACCAATGTACTGGCGCCGCCCCACATGAGGCGCGCAAGCAGATTCTTTTTAGCCATGTCCCAGTTCCCCAAACCCAAAGAGAATGCCTGGCTGGCTTACGTCACACGAAAATATCGTTGTGGGTCAGTGGCTTGCTGAGCAAATAAACAGCGCGTGTCCACGCTGTACAAATGTTCACTACTAAAACTAGACTATAAAAGTCAACATTAATTAATTACACATTGTCACAATCCGGCATTTGCAATCTGAACTGCGGCAAAAATGATATGAATCAGGAGGTTGCAGTGCCTTCGATTACCCTGCCCCAATCGATCAGCGGCTTGGCACGCACCGCAAAATCGAGAAGATCATCCGCAAGCTTTGGCGACGTGATATTGGCGGGATCGATCGGATAGCGGACGACGAAATTCCGGTTGCGCAAGGCTTCGATCAAATCAGCATCCGTGACCGATTCAAATCCGCGCGGCGTACGCTTCAATGCATCCGTATCTTTCATCGCCAGCCCATTTTTCTTGAGCGCCTTGACCATGGCGCGATAGTTCTCCGGCTTGTCGACAATGGCCTTGCGCATCGCGAGCAGGAGTTCGGGCTTCTGCTGCCACCATGCGACAGCGGCATAACAGCCACGATAATCTTCGTGGCCGATGCAGACATAGAAACAGCCGCTTTCGGCCCACTTCGTGCCATCTGGTGAAAGCAGCGCGGACAAGTGGCGGTTATACGGACTTTTGTCTTTGGAAAAGCGCACATCGCGCTTGATACGGAATTGCGACTTCTTGCGATCTCCCCGGAACGGCAGACCTGCCTTTTCGAACCGGGCCATCAGATCTTCGACCAGATCGCCCAGCGGTTCGTAGAGATGAGCCTCGAAAATATCCTTGTTCTCGAGAAACCATTCGCGGTTCTGGTGGAAATCGAGCGCTTTCAGAAAGGGCAGTGCCTTTTCGCCAAAGCCTTTGAAAACCACGTCGCTCATGCGCCCACCAGTGTAAACCAGGAATCCTCATCGATGACTTCAATGCCGAGTGTCTGGGCTTGTGCAAGTTTCGATCCTGCGCCGGGGCCCGCCACCACGAGATCGGTTTTCTTGGAGACGGAACCCGCCGTCTTGGCGCCATAACGTTCGGCCATTGCCTTGGCCTCGTCCCGCGACATCCGCTCAAGCGACCCGGTGAAGACGATGGTCTTGCCTGCCACCGGCGAGTGGCTCACGGTTCTGACTTCTTCATCGAGCGGCGTGACCTCGGCAAGGAGCGCATCGAGAGCGTGGCGATTGTGCTCCTCGGCATAGAAATCAACCAGCGCCTCGGCGACGATACTGCCGATACCCTCGACTTCGTTCAATTCGCGCCACGCATCGTTGCCCTTGTCCGCTTTGTCCTTGGGCGGTTCCGCGGCCATGGCAACACTGGCAAGCGCCTCATAAGAACGGTAGGCCCTGGCAAGCCGCTTGGCATTGACCTCTCCCACATGGCGAATGCCAAGCGCGTAGACGAAGCGGCTCAGCGAAACTTCGCGCCGGTCATCGATCGCGTCGTAAAGTTTCTTTACCGAAGTCGCGCCGAAACCATCGATGTTTTCGAGCTTCGCCAACGAAGCCGCCTGACGCTTACTCAGCGTGAAAATATCTGCAGGCGTGCCGATATGCAGCGCCGGATCCTCCGACTTGAAGAAGAACTCCACCTGCTTCTCGCCGAGGCCCTCGATATCGAAGGCATTGCGCGAGACGAAATGCCGGATGCGCTCTACCGCCTGCGCCGGGCAGATCAACCCACCCGTGCAGCGCCGCACCGCCTCGCCTTCCTCACGCACCGCGTGGGAACCGCAAGCGGGGCAAATATCCGGGAACTTATAGGGTGTCGTTCCGCGCGGCTTGTCGGCGACGATATCGACAATCTGCGGGATGACATCGCCGGCACGCTGCACCACGACCGTATCGCCAATGCGCAGGTCCCGCCCCTCGCGGATGGGCTGGCCATTCTGGCCGATACCCTTGATGTAGTCCTCATTGTGCAAGGTCACATTGGTGACGACCACCCCGCCAACCGTGACAGGCTCAAGCCGCGCGACCGGCGTCAGCGCACCGGTACGGCCAACCTGAATGTCGATGCCCTTGAGGATGGTCATCGCCCGTTCAGCCGGGAATTTATGTGCGATCGCCCAGCGAGGGCTGCGCGAGACAAAGCCAAGACGTTGCTGCAGCGCCAGATCATCAACTTTGTAGACCACGCCATCGATATCGTAGCCGAGCAGCGCCCGCTGTTCCTCGATCTGGTGATAGTGCTTCACCAGTGCTTCTACCGTCTCGAACCGTTGCATCAGCGGGTTGACGCGGAAGCCATAGGATTTGAACGCTTCGACCATGCCCATTTGCGTCTTGGCGGGCATCTCGCTGACCTCACCCCAGGCATAGGCAAAGAATTGCAGCGGCCGCGAAGCAGTGATCGTGGGGTCGAGCTGGCGCAAGGAGCCCGCCGCCGCATTGCGCGGATTGGCGAAAATCTGCTTGCCGTCCTTGGCCTGCCGCTCGTTCAACGCTGCGAAATCCGCGTGGCTCATATAGACCTCGCCGCGCACCTCCAGCGCCTCGGGCGGCTTGCCGCTGAGCACATTGGGGATACTCGCAACTGTCCGGGCATTGAGCGTGACGTTTTCGCCTGTGGTCCCGTCGCCGCGGGTTGCCGCCGTCACCAGCCTGCCAAGCTCGTAGCGGAGGGAAAGCGACAGGCCATCGATCTTGGGTTCCGCCGTAATGCCAATCTTCGCGTCCGCCCCAAGTTTGAGAAACCTGCGGATGCGGCCGACGAAATCCTCGACATCGCTGTCATGAAAGGCGTTGTCCAGCGACAGCATGGGAATGGAATGGGTTACCTTGCCGAACTTCTCCGATGCGACGGCACCGACTTTGTTCGATGGCGAGTCCTCACGCCTCAGATGCGGAAAACGCTGTTCGATTGCGAGATTGCGGCGCCGCAGCGCATCATACTCCGCATCCGAGATGATCGGGGCGTCTTCCGTATTGTAGCGGTAGTCGTGCTGGGCAATCTCGGCAGCAAGGCGGCCAAGCTCCTCAGCGGCATCCGCCTCGCTCAATTGTTCTACGGGAATATCTGCCATATCTAACGTCTAATTGTTGCGCATTGTCATCCGTGCAACGTTATCCATCCTTTGGCGGAAGAGAAAGCGATTCCAGCATCTTGGTGAATTATTGGTTCTGGCTTCTTATCGTCCTGCCACCTGCGCTGATTTTCAGTGTCAGGCCTGAGGCGAAATCTTGGTTGCGTGCGGGGCGATTGGTTGCGGCCATTGGCCTTGGGTATGTGATACTCGTTGCTGCGATAGGCTGGTATCAAACCTTAGGATGGCACGCTTACAATTCCTGCCAATCACACTTTCGAGATGGTTTCGTTCAAGAGCATATCGAATGCAAAGGCCTGGTCCCTCGCGGTCGCCTAGGTTTTTTCCTGCTGCTGGGTTGGATTCCGGTCATTGGATTTGTGGGAGGATTGGAATCATTATGGCGCATCTGGCACCGTCGCCGAATTCGAGAAACGGATGAATCAGTCGGTGAATGGATCAGCACTGTTCTGCTAGTGCTGAGCATTCCGACATGGGTATTGGGAATGTATATAGTTTACAATTTTTTCATGGATATTTGGATAAGTCCCAATCTGTCTAGCTATTGAAACATACTCTCGGCTGCATTCAACTTAACTTCACTTTTGAAGCTAGTGACCCAAGAACCAGCGATCGGAAATGTGTACCTCCTGCCTCTGTCCACTGCGAAGAGGAGGGTTTAAGGGTGGATGAGCCGAGTTCGCCTTCGCGTATATCAAAAGGATCGGTAAATTCATCTGAATATTGGTATGATATCTCACCTTCGATAATCATCACTCCATTCCCATGAAGAATATTTCCGGAAAAATCACCACTAACTACACTACCTCCAAAGACGTAAAGATAACGCACGAAGTCATAGGAGTTTGTAAAGCTCCAATGAAAATCACCCGAAGATACTTTTCTTGCCGCGTCTACAATTTGTGCATTGATACGATCATAGATATTTAATGTGTAGAAGAAATAGTGGACTACGTCGGCCAAATGTCCTATTTCGGCCAACGTTAGTCCTCGGCCATGACCGAAATAATAGTGCCAAACCAAGTCTACGTCCGACCATTGATTCGGCCAGTCATCGATGTCGCTGGTGATTGTCTGATAGGCATATTCGCTGTCCCCTCGTTCATAGGGCTCCGCTGTACAGCGGCAGCCGTAATCTTCACCCGGGTGTCCGGTTTCCGGTGGACTATCCAGGCAAATAGTTTTCCGTTGTTTTCAATGTGAGAAGGGCGCACCTGCGGATCGCCGCGCGTGCGCCAGATATAATGTGTGGTCTGGTGGCCCAGGTCTTCCGCCTTTAGCGACAAGCGTATGGGAGTTCCACGGCGGAGATAGTCGTTAAAAGCCTTGCGGTATTCCAGTGAATTGAGAGGGTTCATCGTGTCGTGTCCCGTTGCGTTGAGACAATGATACGGCGGCAAAAGTGAGTGTGGATAAGTGACCAGTGAGAACCACTGGAATGCCATCAATACCGCGCGTTCAGGAGCTTCGGTGCCTAAGGTGCGTGGGCGGCGTTTTCCCGCAGCAACCGCAGCGCTGCGGCGCGCGCTTCGTCGGTGACGCTGGCGCCAGCCAGCATGCGGGCGATTTCTTCCTGCCTGTCGCCGGTTTCCATTGCCCGTATGGATGTCGCCACGCGGTCATTGCCAGCGGCCGCCTTGGCGATAAGGAAATGTGTCTGAGCCCTTGCAGCAACCTGCGGCGCATGCGTGACGGAGAGAACTTGAACTGTACCCGCAAGGCGCCGCAGACGCTGGCCAATAGCGTCGGCGACCGCACCGCCCACACCCGTGTCGATCTCGTCGAACACCAGCGTCGGCGCCGAGCCGCGATCAGCAAGGGCTACTTTCAGCGCCAGCAGAAAGCGCGAGAGCTCACCGCCGGACGCGACCTTCATCATGGGACCGGCGCGTGTGCCCGGATTGGTCCGCACCCAATATTCGACCGTGTCGATCCCATCCGCTGTGCGGCTCTCTGCATCCGTCGTCATCTCGACGATGAACTCGGCGCGCTCGAGTTTCAGGGCGGGCAGTTCCGCCATGACAGCCTGTTTCAAATGCTCGGCAGTCTCACGGCGGTCTTTTGAAAGTGCGCGTGCCGCCAGATCATAGGCATCGCGTGCGGCCTGCGCCTCTTTCTCTAGCGCTGCCAGCCGCTCGGCTCCCGCGTCGATATCGGCAAGATCCGCATCCATCCGGTCACGCAACGCGGGAAGGTCATCGACGGCAACGGAATACTTTCGCGCAGCGGCACGCAGAGCGAACAGCCGCTCCTCCGTTTGCTCAAGCACACGCGGGTCAAAATCAATGGCGCGGATCGCCTGTTCGATGCCATTCTGCGCCTCCGCCAACGCATTCAGGGCCTCGTCGATGGCCTTGACGACCGGCTCCAGCAGCTGCGGAGCTTCCGGCACCTTGCGTTCCAGCCTGCGGACGAGGCTGGCAAGGGAAGGCACGGGAGACGCGCTGCCGGACAGCACCTCATTGGCATCATTGACATCGCCCGCGATCTTTTCCGAACGCATCATGTCCGTGCGCCTGATCGCCAATGTCTCTTCTTCCAGCGGTTCCGGATCGAGCTTTGCAAGTTCTTCAACAGAGGCGCGCAGATAGTCGGCCTCGCGGGTCGCCGCTTCCACCTTGGCACGGTGGCGGACCAGCGTGTGTTCCGTATCGCGCCAGGTCTTGTGAAGTGTACGCACGAGCGCCGCCTTGATTTCAAGCGCTCCAAAGGCATCGAGCAAGGTACGGTGGATATCGAGATCGACAAGCGCACGGTCGTCATGCTGGCCATGGATTTCGACAAGCCTGCGTCCAAGTTCTTTCAGCAGCGTGACACTTGCGGCCTGATCATTGATGAAAACCCGACTGCGGCCATCGGCATTCTGCACACGGCGCAGGATGATATCGCCATCGTCTTCAATGTCATTTTCACGCAGCAGCGCGCGGGCCGGATGGCTTCCTACGACATCGAAGACAGCGGTAACTTGACCCTGTTCAGCGCCATGTCGCACGAGCGAGGCATCGCCCCGCGAGCCCAAGGCAAGCGACAAAGCATCGAGCAGTATGGATTTACCTGCACCTGTCTCGCCGGTCAGCACCGACAGACCTTCGCGAAACTCGATGTCGAGCCGTTCAATCAGAACTATATCGCGGATCGACAGATGCGAAAGCATGGTTGCTCAGGTTAGGGTTTCTTCGTTTTTACGCAATTCCGGACGGAAAACCGGTTCCCACTTCTCCTGGAATCGCTTTAGACGCCGTCTTTACCACCGGTGATAGCCTCTGCGGCTTTGGATAGCCATGAGCCGGCGTTCTGTCGAGGTTCAAGCCCGCCACTTTGCAGCAGTTTGTAGCTGTCTTTGTACCACTCGCTGTCCGGATAATTCTGGCCGAGAACCGCGGCCGCTGTCTGGGCTTCATTGGTGATGCCCAAGGCGTAATAGGCTTCAACCAAGCGGGCCAAGGCTTCCTCCACCTGGCGCGTGTTCGAATATTGCTCGACAACGCCGCGGAAGCGCTTGATCGCTGCCAGATATTCCTTGCGTTCGAGATAATAACGGCCGACCTGCATTTCCTTGCCGGCGAGCTGATCGCGGCCGAAGCGGATCTTTTGCTTGGAATCCTCGACGTACTCGGAATCGGGGTAACGTTCGACGACCTCGTTGAACGCAGCAATCGAGCGGCGAGTCATGCTCTGCTCGCGTGTCACATCGGGAATCTGGCGATAGTAGCAAAGGCCGGTGATGTAATAAGCGTAAGCCGCCTCTGGCTGCGTTGGATAAAGCGCAATGTAGCGCTTGGTCATGGCAATCGACTCGTCATATTTGCCTGCACGATAATTGGCGAACGCACCCATCACCAGCGATTTGCGGGCAAATTCCGAATAGGGATGCTGGCGGTCGACAGCATCGAATTTCTTGGCAGCCTCATCGAGACGGCCGGAATTCAGATTGGCCAGAGCCTGGTTATAAAGAACGTCTGCAGGTTCGATCGTGTCGACATAGGCGTTGAGATCGATGTCATCGTCCTTCGAAGCACAACCGGAAATGGCTATAGCGCTGGCGACTGGAAGGAGTAGAAAGGCCATCCTGGCCTTGCCCCCAAAGCCCTTATTCATCGACATTCTGCTATTCGCCATGCTGTTTCCGGCCCCACATAATAATTTAAGAGCAATGATCGCAAACCCGATATCACGTTTGCAGCCCACACTCTAGGCATAGTCAATCTACCGTCGGTTGGGCGGTCATAAACCACAAGCGACGAGAATCAGCAATCTTATTGCCATGTAATCGTCCAATTTTGTGGCGGAGCCGAAAATGAACTGTAAATCCCTAAGATTCGCTTATTTTGCTTAGACTATTCGTTTTCAAGCAACTGGGCTTCACCATTACTGAAAGACAATTCATCCCGGCTTGAAGTGCTGATGATTATCATGACGTCCTCCGGTCTGACGCCGGGCGCCTCACCAAGCAGCTTGACCAAGCGTTTGTAGAATGCCTGTTTCGTCGCGGCATCACGGGTTCTGGCGATAGTAATCTCGAACACCATAAAGTCGTCTGAACGCGGACCGCCAAAATAATTGCGGTCGAACACGAACTCGCCTGGGCGATGCTGGTGAATGGCCTGGAAACGATCCGCAAGCGGAACATTGAATGCCTCGACCATGGCTTGATGCAGGCTATCGGAAACGGCTGCCAGATATTCGGGTGATTTTCCTTCGAGAAGCGAAATGCGGGTGAAGGGCATGGAACTATCCTTTCTTTAAAAGACTTGACGCCGGCGCGGCTTGGCCGCTCCACCTCGGCTGTCAGTGCGCAACTGAAGAAACTCGAGCAGCAGACGGAAACGGCGATCTTCGTCAAGGCGGGGCGCGGGCTGGCGCTAACGGAAGCCGGCGAAACAATGCTGGCCTATGCTCGCAGGCTGCTCGACCTGAACGATGAAGCCGCGACGGCGATCCAAGGCACCGAGCTTGCCGGGTGGGTGCGGCTCGGATTGCAGGAGGATTTCGGCGAAACCATTCTTCCGGAAGTCCTCGGACAGTTCGCCCGCGCTCATCCAAAGGTAAGGATCGAGGCACGCGTGGCACGCAATGCCGAATTGATCGATCGCATCACTACCGATCGCCTTGATCTGGCGTTGGCCTGGAATGATGCATCTGTGACGACACCGCACTCCGACCACATCAAGGATTTACCAATGTGCTGGGTTGGCCCCGCCAGCGAGCCAAGAAACTGGCGAGCATCCGCAGACGAACCATTGCCTCTTGCGTCGCTGGAAGCACCCTGCCTCTTGCGCACCGCCGCCACGAGCGCACTCGACCGCGCCGGCATACCTTGGCGGCAGTCGTTTGTCAGTCCTAGCCTGGCGGGATTATGGGCTGCAACGGCAGCAGGCCTAGGCGTAACCATTCGCACCCCGTTCGGGCTACCGCCAAGCGTACAACCTCTGGTGCCGGCTGACAGCGGACTGCCACCGCTGCCTTCTCTCGGACTTGTTCTTCATCGATCGCAAGCGCAATCAGATCCGGCAACCGCACGCCTCGCATCGATCATGCTGCAAGCGGTGCACGATGCGGTACCAGCGTACTGACAGGCTTCAGATCGCCCAAGGTGCAAAAACGGGAGCGTTTACGGCAACAAGCGATGCGCCGCGCGACTGGCCACGTTTACCGGCCATTTCGACGATCTCGAACGCCGTATGATCGGAGAGGAGTGCGCGGAGCGCCGCCGCATTCAGCCGGTGCCCGCCGCGATACGAGCGGAAGCAACCAATGAACGGCGCGCCAGCAAGGGCAAGATCGCCGATGGCGTCCAGCGCCTTGTGACGAACAAACTCATCCTTGTAGCGAAGGCCACCCGGATTGATGACGGAGTGATCATCGCCGATGACCAGCGAGTTATCGAGTGATGAACCCAGCGCCAGGCCTGCCGCCCAGAGCTTTTCCACGTCGCGCATGAAACCGAAGGTGCGCGCCCGCGAAATTTCCTTCCGGAAAACCGTCTCATCCATATCGGCGGCAAATCTCTGACGACCGATGACTGGCGTTTCAAAATCGATTTCGACCTCATAGCGCGTTCCATCATAAGGACGGAACTCGGCCCAGGATGCCCCGGCCTCGATACGCGATGTCTTGAGGATGCGGATGAAACGGCGTTTCGCCGCTTGCCGCACAAAACCGGCCTGCTCGAATGCGTCGAGGAACACCGAGGATGTTCCGTCGAGAATTGGCACTTCGGGGCCGTCGATCTCGATGATCATGTTGTCGATGCCCGAACCGGCGATGGCTGCCATGACGTGTTCGACTGTGCTGATCGTCACCCCTGCCCTGTTGGCAAGCGTGGTCGACAGATCGGTCGTCCCGACTTCCGATACAAGCGCCTTGATTTCGTGGCTGGCGCCACTTCCGTCGAGCCTGTGGAAAACGAGGCCCGTATCGGGTTCGGCCTGGACGAAAGTAATCGTCACCGGCGCACCGCTGTGCACACCAGCTCCTGAAAGCGTTATTCGCTCGGCGATTGTTGTCTGGTAGTCGCGCAATTGAAACCTCGTGCCCATGTACCGCCCCGGATCATCTATCCGGTTTTCGACATTAACTTGCGGCGCTGCACGTTTCTGGAATCAGCATCGCTCATCGTTATTTTGCGGCGCAAGATACAGTCGGCATCCCATGAAGCAAAATCACGGTTTCGCGACGTTTGTAACGAAACCATTGCGCCATCAGCTAAGTCGTTTCTTTGGCCTTTCAATGGCTTGAAAGAAAAATTCCGCCATTGAGGCAATGGCGGAATTCATATCCTTTAACAATCCGTGATCAGATCAGTTGGCCTGACGACGAAGGAAAGCCGGAATTTCAAGCTGATCGTCTTCGGAAGCCTGGCGTGCCTGGGGCTGAACTCGCCCCTGCTCATCGAGCTGTCCACGGCGAGGCGCATAGATCGACGCATCTTGCGAAAGCGGCCGGCGCTGTTCTACCGGACGCATCGCGGGTTCGCGCGGTTGCGCTGGTTCGAGCCGGGCGGTCTCGTCTTCGCGGCGAGTCAAACCGGCAGTGAGGCGCTTGAGAAGACCCATCGGACCACGATCTTCCTGGCTGTCATAGGAAGGTTCGCGATTGCTCTCACGGCTTCCCATGTCGCGGGCATTGAGTTCTGCCTGAACCACAGGCGGGAAATCAGCGACATTCGGCATGCGTGGTGCAGCCGGCTGCGGTGCGGGTGCAGCCTGCATCTGCGGAGCGGGCTGATGCACCGGAGCCTGGGGCGCGGCAGCGAATGGAGCATCAAAGACTTCCGGCGCCGGAGCCTGGAAAATGCGGCTCTGTGGACGGAATTCCTCGGCGGGCTGTGGAGCACGCTGCACCACCTCCTGCTCCGCAGCGCGGATCGCGTCGGCCACAGGGTCCGCTACCCGTGCGGCCGGCTGCTGGACAACCGGACGTACGTTTGAACTTGCGGCGGCCTGCTGCGCGGGCTTGGCAATGGGCTTCAGAGGCTGGCGAAATTCGATCGGCGCGGGCGCCGACTCTCCAATCTGCTTATCGATGCCAGTTGCCACGACAGAAACGCGGATGATGCCTTCGAGGCTTTCGTCAAAGGTAGCGCCGAGGATGATATTGGCATCCTGGTCAACTTCCTCACGGATACGAGTTGCAGCCTCATCGACTTCAAAGAGCGTCATGTCGCGACCACCGGTGATCGAAATCAGCAGACCCTTGGCGCCACGCATGGAGGTTTCATCAAGCAGCGGATTGGCAATTGCAGCTTCAGCGGCAGCCATTGCGCGGCCATCACCGGATGCTTCGCCGGTGCCCATCATCGCCTTGCCCATCTCGCGCATGACCGAACGAACGTCGGCAAAGTCGAGATTGATCAGGCCTTCCTTCACCATCAGATCGGTGATGCAGGCAACACCGGAGTAGAGAACCTGATCGGCCATCGCAAAGGCATCGGCAAAGGTTGTCTTGTCATTGGCAATGCGGAAGAGGTTCTGGTTCGGAATGACGATGAGCGTATCGACGTTCTTCTGCAGATCAGCAATACCCATATCGGCGGTGCGCATGCGGCGCTGACCTTCGAAATGGAAAGGCTTGGTGACGACGCCAACGGTCAAGATACCCTTTTCGCGTGCCGCCCGGGCAACGACTGGAGCGGCGCCTGTGCCGGTGCCGCCACCCATGCCGGCAGTGACGAAGCACATGTGGGTGCCCTGGAGATGATCATTGATCTCGTCGATGCATTCTTCGGCTGCTGCGCGGCCAACTTCCGGCTGCGAGCCTGCGCCAAGGCCTTCGGTCACAGCGGCACCAAGTTGAACCAGACGTTCAGCCTTCGACTGTGACAGCGCCTGTGCGTCGGTATTGGCCACGACAAATTCAACACCGCGCAAACCGGCATTGATCATGTTATTGACCGCGTTGCCACCACCACCGCCAACACCGAATACGGTGATCCGTGGCTTAAGCTCGGTAATGTCCGGCTTTTGCAGATTGATACTCATTTGTTTCGTTCCTTTTCGTCTCTACCGCCTCGCCGCTGCGGTGTTTTTTTGGGTTTCCCCGATTGATTAAAAACTCTCTTTCAGCCATTGGCTGATACGCTGAAAACGCCCACCTGTGCCTGTCATCAACGAAGATGAACCAGCCTTTACAGAACGCTCCTCAATTCCTGCTACTTGCGGATAAATCAGAAGACCAACCGCTGCAGAGAAAGCCGGACCCTTGGCGGCTTCGGGAAGCCCCGTGACACCAAGAGGACGGCCAATACGCACGTTGCGGGCCAGAATGCGGCGTGCCGCCTCCGGCAATCCCGCCAACTGACTGGCGCCGCCCGTAAGCACCACGCGCTTGCCGACAATCTGGCCGTAGCCGGACTGATTGAGGCGGTCACGCGCGAGTTCCAGCGTTTCCTCTACGCGAGCGCGTATGATGCGGGTCAGTACCGCGCGTGGATATTGATTGGGAACATCGCGTGCATCGTTGCCGAGCGGCGAGACACTGATCATGTCCCGGTCATCGGCAGCACTTGGCAATGCAGACCCGTGCATGACCTTCAGACGCTCCGCGTCGTCCATATGAGCGGAAAGGCCCCGCGCAACATCCATGGTCACATGGTTGCCGCCAATGGCGATGGCATCGGCGTGAATGAATTTGCCTTCGGAGAACACGGAAATCGTCGTCGTTCCACCGCCCATGTCTATGCAAGCAGCGCCCATCTCGGCCTCATCATCGACCAGCGCCGAAAGACCGCTGGCGTAAGGCGTTGCGATCATCGCCTCGACAGACAAATGACAGCGATTGACGCAGAGCTCAAGATTGCGCAGCGGCGCTGCGTCGGCAGTCAGAACATGCATTTCGACGCCTAGCGTATCGCCGATCATGCCGAGCGGATCGCGAATGCCGCGTTCACCATCTAGGCCATAGGCGATGGGGAGCGAATGCACGAGATGACGTTCAGCGGCAAGCGCCTGCTTGGCACCGGCTGCAAGCACCCGGCGGATATCCGCTTGGTCGACCTCATGGCCACCAAGATTGATACTGGCCGAAAAGCTTTCACTCTTCAGGCGGCCCGCCGAAATATTGACGATCATCGAGTCGACCGTAAGGCCCGCCATACGCTCCGCGGCATCGACGGCAAGACGGATCGCCTGCTCGGCAGCATCCAGATTGACGATGACGCCCGACTTGATGCCGCGCGACTTCTGATGGCCAATTCCCAAAACTTCGATGCGATGTGTACGGCCTGGCAGATGCGCGCTTTCCTCACGCGGACGCAAACGCGCGATGATGCAGCAGACCTTGCTCGAACCGATATCCAGAACTGTCAACGAGCGCGTCCGCTTGGCGGATGGCGCTCCTGTCGATGTACCTTTTCCGTTCAGAATACTCATACACGCTTCTCCGAACGCTTGGGCGCCTTGTCACGGGCCTTCAAATACTCAACACGCTGTACCATTGCTTCCGGTGTCAGCCTGACAACTACGCGGTCCGTCAGACGCATATCGACCGATGCAATATCGCGAGACAAAAGCCCCGCCTTGCTGTCCATATTGGCAATATCAGTCAGGGCCTCGTCGATACGCGTTTCCGGCAGCATCAGGCTGACGCCGTTTTTCAGCACCAGATCCCAACGGCGATCTCCGACCCGCTGATAGGCCTTTACCTCCGCAGCGATTTGCGGGAAGGCGGCCATCTGCGTCAGGAGAAGCTTTGCCTGCTTGTCAGCACCTGCACCTATGACAACCGGCAATGAAGCACTGCGACCGCCATTGAAAGGTACGATCATGCGGCCATCAGCATCGATCACCGAAAGCTGATCGCCATTTTGCCACACCGCCAATGCGGTGCGCTCGTGGATCGAAATCTGGATCGTGTTCGGATACACCTTGAACACATCGACGGATTCGACCCAAGGCAATCCTGCTACGGCTTTTTGGGCGTCCGCAGCACTCAAGCCGACCAGAGACGTCTCGCCGTCAAGGCCAAGAGCGCCGAGAACGTCGATTTCCGACGTCTCCTTGTTGCCGACGACCTTCACATCTTCAATGGCGAAGCCGAACGTCGAGGTTGTAACCTTGACCACTTCGGGCGCATGACCGCCAAGGATTGCGCCGTAAGCTCCGGTCAAAGCCAGGAAAGCCAAGGCACCGAATGTTCCGACATGGTTCGGAATGGTGACTTCGCCTTCGATGGTGCGCGCAAGAACGCGAACAGGCTTGCGCAGGATTTTTGGCAGGACGATCCGGAAGCGGCCAAAAGTCGCCGACCTGCCCGAAGACACCGGCACAGCACCTCGCGGGTGCACATTTTTGCCCTTCAACGCAAACACGATGCGTCCTCCACCATCCAACTCAACAATTCACCGAAGGTATGCCCCGCAGCTTTGGCGATATCAGGCACGAGAGAGGTGGGAGTCATGCCTGGCTGGGTGTTGACTTCCAGCCAGATCAGCTCGCCATCCTCGGAAAAACGGTCGTCGTAACGGAAGTCCGACCGGCTAATCCCTTTACATCCAATTGCCTGATGCGCCTTGAGTGCCAGTGTTTGTATTTTTTGGTAAATTTTTAGTGAAATTTTAGCGGGAACAACATGATTTGATCCGCCTGCAACATATTTTGAATCATAATCGTAGAACTGGTGACCGACCGGGATGATTTCACACACTCCAATGGCCACATCGCCCATCACAGCACAGGTCAATTCGCGCCCATATATGTAGCGCTCAACCATGACGCTATCGCCATATTTCCATTCGGCTGAGGTGATGATCTGCGGTGGATGCGGCTGATCCTCCTTGACGATGACGACACCAAAACTGGAGCCCTCGCTCACGGGCTTCACGACGTAAGGCGGCTTCATCGGATGCTTTGAGGTGAAGTCCAGGCGGTTCATGGTCTTGGCTTCAGCCACAGGAATACCAGCTGCCT
Organism: Phyllobacterium trifolii; assembly: GCF_014192095.1. GTDB lineage: Bacteria > Pseudomonadota > Alphaproteobacteria > Rhizobiales > Rhizobiaceae > Phyllobacterium > Phyllobacterium trifolii. Next base: position 40,681 of record NZ_JACHXN010000011.1, on the reverse strand, counting down.
TGGCAACGATCTTCGCCTGCTCCTTGTGCATCGCGAGAGCAGACGCGAGCACGCCTGAATGCGTGTAGGGAATTTCGAGGTACTCCAGAATGCCCTGGATGGTGCCGTCTTCGCCGAACGGACCGTGCAGCGCATTGAAGGCGACATCGGGCTTGAGTTCATGCAATACACTGGCGATATCGCGAGTAACGTCGACGCGGGTTACGGTATAGCCTTCAGCCTCCAAAGCATCGGCGCATGAATTGCCGGAAGACAGCGACACCGGACGCTCCGATGAAAAGCCACCCATCAGCACCGCAACATGCTTTTTCGCCATGAAGGCAACCCCTCGAACACTTCCCCATCAAAGCTGAAAACAGACATGAGTCCGCGCACATCCGGCGGCCAAGACCGCAGATACCCGAGACTGGCAAAACCAGCCGACTCAAATCAGTTAACGCTTGTCCCTAAAGAATCAGAGAGTTGATTCGCTGACAAGTCCCCAATGATTCAACAATGGAAATTCAGGTAAAAAAATATGTCAGGAGGAGGCAGATCATGCGGCGCGAGCAGCTGCCTCGATTGCGTCGGCTACCCATTCATTGAGACTTTTGTTTTCTGCAGCAGCTGCCAAGACTGCAGCTTCGTGAAGTTCCGCAGCAAGGCGTACATTGAAACGACCAGAGAATTCGCGGAATGGAGGAATGCCTTTCTCAACACACATCTCAAGGAAAACCTTGAGCGACTTACGACCCTCGACAATCAGATCATCGACGCTCCTCGCGTAAAAATCGGCCCCACCGGACAATCCGAGAAATTCGCCACGGATCATGCCGATTTCCGGATCAAGAGAAACGACAGCTTTGTGACCGTCGATATCAATCACATTTTTCATGGCTTCACTCCATGGCTTTCCAGCCATTTTCTGATGCTCGCAATTGCACCCTTGTCGGTATCCGGCGATGGATGCGGGTGGTGAAACACTCGAACTTCGCCGAATAAAACGACACCGACACGCGAGCCTTCTCTTTCGCTGACTTCAGCACCGAGACCGACAAACAATGCTTCCACATCTACCCAGCGAACTGAACCACTGACTGGACGAGCGAAAATCTGCACCAAGGTAATATGGTGTTTACGCTTCATAAATTGAGTACCATTTTTCAGTACCATTCACAATGAAATTCAAGCAATGAATTATTTGAAAAAGCTATTTGATCCAGCTCAGAGCAGCTGGCCCATAAACTCGTGGACTTCATGGCCGGGGCGGAAAAGCCCAAGGCGTTTGATTTCCCAATGCAGGCGAACACCCGAATTCTGCACGACCCGCGAACGGATGGTTTCGCCAAGCGTCTCGAGGTCATGCCCCGAGGCGGTGCCGGTGTTGATCATGAAATTGCAATGCATGGGTGACATCTGAGCGCCACCGATCATCAGGCCGCGCCCGCCGGCTTTGTCGATCTCTTTCCAAGCAGAGGAGCCATCGGGGTTCTTGAACGTCGAACCGCCGGTCTTTTCCCGGATAGGTTGTACCGTTTCACGGTGCTGCTGGACCGCATCCATCGCCGTCTGGATTTCCCCGCGATCACCCGGCACGCCTTCGAACAGCGCCGAAGTGAAGATCAGATCATTTGCCGCACCGGAATGGCGATAGGCGTAGCCCATGTCGGCGTTTGAAAGAATTCGAACCTCGCCCTTGCGGTCAAGGGCACGCACTTCCACCACACGCTCACGCGTTTCAACGCCGTTCGCACCGGCATTCATGCGCAGAGCGCCGCCGATCCCGCCAGGGATACCGTGATAGAAATGAAACCCGGCGATGCCCGCCTCCAAGGCTGCAGCAGCCACGCGCTTGTCTGGCGTAGCCGTGCCCGCACGCAACTGCGTATCGCCAACCCGCTCAACCTCGCCGAAACCCTTGGCCGAGAGGCGGACGACGAAACCCGGAATACCGCCGTCGCGCACCAGGAGATTGGAGCCGATACCGACGACGAGGATCGGATATTCTTGCGGGACAGCTTTGAGGAATGCCGACAAATCTTCCTCGTCCGCAGGCTGAAACATGACTTCAGCTGGACCGCCGGCGCGGAACCATGTGACCTTTTCCATGCCCATATTGGGTGTCAGCCGTCCGCGCAGACCAGAGAACCGATCTCCCAGCTTTTTCAGCAAGGCTTCGCCATCGATAAGTGAATACATTGTATCCTTCCCGCCCGAACCATCCCTGTCGGAGCAACCGCCAAATCTAGAGCGCTGCGAGTTCCTTTGGCAAGGCATAGGCCCATTGGGTAATGTTGCCCGCCCCAAGAAAGATCACGAAATCATCCGGCTTGGCGATCTCGGCGATCAAAGGAGCCACCTCCTGCGGACCCGCGATATAGCGTGCGTCACGGTGTGCGGCGGTTTTGATACGCGAAACCAGCGCCTCAGAAGTCACACCCGGAATGGGGTCTTCGCCAGCCGCATAAACGGGCGCCAGGACAACCGTGTCGGCGTCGTTGAAGCAAGCTGCAAACTCATCGAAGAGGCTGGCGAGCCGTGTGAAGCGATGCGGTTGAACGACTGCGATCACACGGCCTTTCGCGGAATCCCGCGCCGCCCGCAATACCGCTTTGATCTCGACCGGATGGTGGCCATAATCATCGAATATCTCGACACCCTCCCATGAACCGGTATGGGTAAACCGGCGCTTGACCCCACCGAAGGATGACAAGCCCTTCTTGATATCGTCGGGTGAGATGCCAAGCTCATGTGCTACGGCAATCGCCGCTGTGGCGTTGGAAACATTGTGCCGGCCCGGCATGGGCAGGCGCAGCCCCGTAATCTCGGTGATCTCACCTGTCTTGCGCTTCGCGATATGAACATCGAAACGCGAGGCAGCGCCGTCAACGACGAGATTGACGAAACGAACATCCGCTTGCGGATTCTCCCCATAGGTGATGACCCGGCGATCCTCAATCCGCGATACCAGCGACTGTACTTCCGGGTGGTCAAGGCACATCACACCGAACCCGTAAAACGGTACATTCTCGACGAACTGCCGGAAAGCCTCGCGAACCCTGTCGAACGTGCCGTAGTGATCGAGATGCTCGGGATCGATGTTGGTGACAACCGCCACATCAGCGGGAAGCTTCAGGAACGTGCCGTCGCTCTCGTCTGCCTCGACGACCATCCAGTCGCCCTCACCCATGCGGGCATTCGTACCATAGGCGTTGATGATGCCGCCATTGATCACCGTTGGATCGAGATTGCCCGCATCGAGCAAAGTAGCGACCATGGACGTGGTCGTCGTCTTGCCATGGGTGCCGCCGATGGCAACTGCCTTGCGAAAGCGCATGAGTTCGGCCAGCATTTCGGCGCGGCGGACGACCGGAAGCAGCTTCTCTCGGGCCGCGATCAATTCAGGGTTGGATTTCTTGATGGCGGTTGAAACAACGACGACTTCGGCGTCGCCTACGTTCTCCGCCTTGTGGCCAACGAAGATCTCGATACCCTTTTCGCGCAAACGCTGCACATTGGCGCTGTCAGCCTGATCGGAACCTTGAACCTTGTAGCCAAGGTTATGTAATACTTCGGCAATACCACTCATACCGATACCGCCGATACCGATGAAATGAACAAGGCCTATATTGAGCGGCATCTTCATGGACGCACTCCTTTTTTGAAATCTTCAATCCGTTGACCGGACGCAATAGCTTCTGCGAGGTCCGCAAGCAACCTTGTGGCTTGCGGTTTGCCGGTGGTGCGGGCTTTTTCCGCAATAAATGCCAGACGGGTGGGTTCGTTCATCGCACTTGTCAGGATGGACGCAATGCGCTCCGGGGAAAGCTCGGACTGTTTGATAACGTCCGCTCCGCCGGCGGCCTGGAGCGCCGCTGCATTTGCCGCCTGATCATGATCGAGGGCATGCGGGAACGGCACAAGAATGGCTGGCCGGCCGATGGCGGCTATCTCGGAAACTGTGGAAGCGCCCGAACGCGAAAGAACGAAATGGGATTCGGCGATGCGACGCGGCATATCAAGAAAGAACGGCGCAACCTCTGCTGTGATACCAAGCGATTGGTAGGCCGAGCGCACATAAGACTCATCTTCTGCGCGAGCCTGCTGCGTCACGACAAGACGTGCGCGATCCTGCGGCGCCAGAAGTTTGATGGCAGCCGGCACGGCAGTGGAGAAGTATTGCGCACCCTGACTGCCGCCAAAAACCAGAAAATGGAAGGGCTGGTGCGCTTGCGAGGCTTTATAAGGCTTACCCACCTCTGCCAGGACCGCCGGGCGCACCGGATTTCCGGTGGTGATTGTCTTTTGCGCAAATGGTCCACCGGTATCGGTCAAGAAGCCGCCAGCAATTGCATTGACACGAGCCGCCAGCGCCTTGTTGGCACGTCCCATCACTGCATTCTGCTCGTGGATGAGTGTCGGTATTTTCATGCTGCTCGCCGCGTAGAGTGGTGGCAATGTTGGATAACCGCCAAATCCGGCAACCAGTTTTGGCTGAAACGTCCGGAAAAACCTGCGCGAATCGAGGTTGCCGAGCCAAAGGGTCCAGAAGGTCTTCGCCAAGGAAACTGGATTGCGCCCCGCAATAGTGGCAGATCTCACGACATGTATCTGCTCGGCTGGAAACGCGCCCGTGAAGCGTTGTGCACGTTCGTCGGTCGCCAGATGGATATCCCACCCACGCTCTATCAATTCATGCGCAAGCGCTTCGGCCGGGAAAAGATGCCCGCCAGTCCCCCCGGCAGCGAGAAAGATAACCCCCTTGGACATCGATCAGGTGCTACCTAACATCGAATGCATTTTCGAATTTGCCAATGTTGCGGACCGGCGTGCCTCTGGCCGGCGGCGTGTCAGCGCGAGCAAAAGCCCTGTCGAAATTGCTACCGCGATCAGTGATGAACCGCCGTAGGAGATGAATGGCAGCGTCATGCCCTTCGCGGGCATCAGGTGCAGATTGACCGACATATTAATGATCGACTGGAACCCGAACAGGATCACCAGACCCGATACAGCAAGGCGAGTGAAATCATCGCGTTCTTTCAGGGCGATCGACAAACCACGGATAACGATGAATCCGAAGATCAGCACTATCAACAGGCAGAGGGCGATACCGTATTCTTCTGCGGTCACGGAGAATATGAAGTCGGTGTGGCTGTCAGGAATGATGCGCTTGATAGTGCCCTCGCCCGGACCCTGGCCAAACCAGCCACCGCGAACGATCGCCTCACGCCCTGCATCTACCTGGAAGGTATCGCCCTCGCCGGTCAAGAACCGGTCGATACGGCCGGCAACGTGCGGAAAGACCGTGTAGGCGCCAAAGAATCCGCCAACTGCGAGAATACCGAGGAGGATAATCCAGAACCACGGTACACCGGCCATGAAGAACATCGCGCCCCAGGTAACGGCTGTCAGGATGGTTTGGCCAAGATCGGGTTGTGCAACCAGCAATGCCGCAACGACTCCAAACAGCACCATGGCGAAGAAGTTGCCGGGAATGTCCTTGCGGCGCTCGTTTTCTGCAAACAGCCACGCACAGATGATGACGAAGGCCGGCTTCATGAATTCGGATGGCTGAATGGATACGCCGGCAAGCGAGACCCAACGCCTCGCGCCCTTGACCTCGATACCGAAAAACAGGGCGCCAACCATAGCCACGAGGGAAATACCGAGCATGATCATGGCAAAGCGCCGGATGGTTTTTGGCGCCATGAAGGAGACTGCAAACATCACCATGACCGCCGGCACCATGAACAGCGCCTGCCGCTTGACGAAGTGAAAGCTGTCGAGGCCGATACGCTCGGCTACCGCGGGGCTCGCGGCGAACGATAGCAGAATGCCAAGCCCCATGAGAGCCAGGCAGGCGGCGAGGAGAAACCGATCGATTGTCCACCACCAATCGGCAACGGGACCACGGTCAACACGACTAACCATTAGCTTCTAGCTCCCATGATTGGTGCTGCGCCCTCAAGCGCAAGGACGGCGGAGCGGAATGCGTCGCCGCGCTTTTCAAAGTTCTGAAATTGGTCGAAACTGGCACAGGCCGGCGACAGCAGCACCACGGGTTCACTCGAACCGTCCCTGGCGGCATCGCGCGCGGCATGATCCACAGCAGCACCGATTGTGCCGGATATCTCGAATGGCGCAGCGTCGCCCAGCGTTGCCGCAAATTGCGGTGCCGCCTCGCCGATCAGATAAGCCTTGGCAATGCGCGGGAAAAAACCGGACAACGAAGCGATGCCGCCTTCTTTGGGTAAACCTCCAGCAATCCAGTAAATACGCGGGAAAGATGAGAGAGCTGGGGCAGCAGCTTCCGCGTTTGTTGCCTTGGAATCGTTGACGAACAATGTCTTGCCGAGCCGCGCGACCTGTTCCATGCGGTGAGCGAGACCTGGAAACGTTTTCAGCCCTGCATTGATTTCTTCTGCCGTGAGACCGACCGCGCGGCAGGCAGCGAAGGCAGCGAGTGCATTTTGCGCATTATGTTCGCCGCGCAGCGACCCGATGCCCGCAAGCGATGCAACAACTGTTTCGTCGCCCTTTCTGGCAAAGATCAGTTCGGGACCGTTAGCAAAATACCCGTCACCAACGGCTAAGCGTTTTGAGATGCGAATGACGGGTTTACCTGTCCGCTCCAGCCGGTCGGCGATTGCTGCTGAAAAGCTGTCATCCACGCCGACGATTGCGGTTTCGCTTCCGGCGACCAGACGCTCCTTGATCTCGGCATAATGTTGCATCGTGCCGTGCCGGTCGAGGTGATCCGGCGTCAGATTGAGCAGAATACCTGCGGTCGGGTTGAGTGAAGGTGCGAGATCGATCTGATAGGAAGAGCACTCGACGACATAGAAGCGTGCATCTGTCGGTGGCTCCAAAGTCATGACTGCCGTGCCGATATTGCCGCCAAGCTGCATGTCACGACCCGAACTCTTGATGATATGAGCGATCAGCGCAGTTGTGGTCGATTTGCCGTTGGTACCGGTAATCGCAATGAACGGGCTGCGTTTGTGAGCCAGGTTGCGCTCGCGCACGAAAAGCTCGATATCGCCAATGATCTCGACGTCTGCCGCCCTCGCGAGATCCACCGTCCAGTGTGGCCGCGGGTGAGTGAGCGGCACGCCGGGTGACAACACGAATGACGAGAACTGCTTCCAATCGACCTGACGAAGATCGGTTGTATCGATTCCCGCGTTTTGCGCGCGCGCCACACTCTCCGGATTATCGTCCCAGGCAACAACCTTGGCTCCGCCCGCGACGATCGCCTGCGCCGTCGCGATGCCCGAACCGCCGAGCCCGAAGAGCGCGACGGTCTTGTCCTTCATGGAATGGGCGGCGATCATGCAAGAAACCTATCTCAATTTGAGTGTGGAGAGGCCGATCAGAGCGAGGATCACGGCAATGATCCAGAACCGGATCACGACCTGGCTCTCCGTCCAGCCCTTCTTTTCGAAATGGTGGTGAATTGGCGCCATCAGGAAGACGCGCTTTCCAGTCATCTTGAACGATGCCACCTGGATGATCACCGACATTGCCTCCATAACGAACACGCCGCCGATGATGGCGAGGACGATCTCATGCTTTGTGGCGACTGCGACTGCACCAATGAGGCCGCCAAGCGCAAGCGAGCCAGTATCGCCCATGAAAATGGCGGCGGGAGGCGCATTGAACCAAAGAAAACCTAGCCCAGCGCCGATGACCGATCCGAGCACAACGGCCAGTTCACCCGTGCCTGGCGTAAAGTGAATCTGCAGATAATCGGCAAAAATCGCGTTGCCTGCGAGATAGGCGATGACGCCGAACGAGGCAGCCGCGATCATCACAGGAACTGTCGCCAAGCCATCGAGACCGTCGGTGAAATTCACCGCATTGCCTGCGCCGACCATGACGAAGGCCGCGAACGGGATGAAGAATATGCCGAGGTTGAGGATGAGTTCCTTGGCGAACGGGAATGTCAGTGAGGATGAGAATGGCTCCTGCCCAGCCCGCATGATGGCAAGGCCGGCTATGGCAGCGACAAGGAATTCGATGCCCAGACGTGCACGCGCAGAAAAGCCCTTGAACGACTGTTTGCTGACCTTGAGATAGTCATCGTAAAAGCCGATCGCTCCGAAGAACAATGCGACCAGAAGAACAATCCAGACATAGACGTTCGACCAATTTGCCCAGAGCAATGACGAGACCACAATGCCCGTCAAGATCATCAGGCCGCCCATCGTCGGCGTTCCGGCCTTTTTGAAATGGGTCTGCGGACCATCGGCGCGGATAGGCTGGCCACGTCCCTGCCGAATGCGCAGCGAGTCGATAATGCGCGGGCCAAACAGGAAAACAATCAGCGCAGATGTGATCAGCGCTCCGCCGGTTCTGAACGTGATATAGCGGAACACGTTCAGAAACTGGATATGTTCCGCCAGCCCGGCGAGATAGTACAACATACGTTAATTCCCCATACACGCAGGCTATTCGGCAGGACCGAGCGGCTCTACGGTGTTGTATTTTTGCAGGAGCGTTTTCACGATCTGCGCGAAGCCGGTCCCCTTGGATGACTTGACCATGATCACGTCACCGGCTCTGATGGTGTTCAGCAATTGCGGTTGCAATTCGTCTACGGTCTGCCTGTATTCGGCATGAAATTCAACCGGCATGGCCGATTTCAGCGCAGCCATCTCCGGTCCGCCGAGAAAAACCATATTGATTGGATTGGCCAGGATCACCGAAGATAACTCGGCGTGAAGCTTCGGTGCCTGCTTGCCCAATTCCAGCATGTCGCCAAGAACCGCGATGCGGCGGCCCTTACCATGAGGCGTTGCGGCCGCCAAAAGCTCGATTGCCGCGCGCATCGACGCTGGATTGGCGTTATAGCTCTCATCAATCAATGTGAACGTTCCATTGGCGATCTCAAGGAGATGGCGCGCGCCGCGACCACTCTCCGGCCGCAAGGACGCGAGCGCCAGCGTTACCTTGGTCATGTCCGCGCCTGTCAGGTGGGCAGCACCGAGGACTGCAAGTACGTTCTGGACCATATGCCTGCCTGGAGCACCTATTTTGACGACTGCTTCCTCGCCCGCAAGACGCGCCGTCAAACAGGAACATTCGTCGTGGAGTTTAAGCTTCATCAGGCGATAGTCGGCCCGCGCATTCTCGCCAAAACTCTTTATGTGTTCGACACCTGCATCGTGTGCCAGCTTTTCTAGAAGTTTGAAGTGCTTATCGTCGCGGTTGAGCAACGCATAGCCGCCCGGGACAACTCCTTCGAAAATCTCGGCCTTGGCGATGGCGATTTCCTGCAAATTCTTGAAGTGCCCGAGATGTGCAGCAGCAATCAGGGTAATCAAAGCGACGTGCGGGCGCACCATTTTGACGAGCGGGCGTATCTCGTCGGCATGGTTCATGCCGATTTCAAAGATGCCATAATCCGTGTCCGCCGGCATACGCGCGAGCGTTAGCGGTACGCCCCAATGATTGTTGAAGGATGCGACAGAAGCATGCACTTTTCCGGCTTGCACAAGCACATGCCGCAGTGCCTCTTTGGTGGTTGTCTTGCCGACCGATCCTGTGACGGCCACGATCTGCGCATGCGAGCGTTCCCGCGATGCAATGCCCAGCCGGGTCAACGCCGCCAGCACATCGTCAACGACGATCATCGGCGCTTTCAATTTGCCGAGCGCCGGCAGTTTTGCTTCGGCGACCACGAGGAGTGCTGCGCCAGCTGCAACTGCAGCCGTTGCGTAGTCATGGCCATCGAGAGCATCGCCCTTGATGGCAAAGAACACTTCGCCGGTCCGCAGGGTGCGCGTATCAATGGAAATTCCGGTGATCCCTTCAGGCAATTTGCCGACGGGCCTTCCATTCATCGCTTCGACCATTGCATCGGAAGTCCAGAGCAGGCTCATGCGCCCTTCTCCCGCGCCAGCCGGTCTTTAAGCGCCTGAGCGACTTCGACGTGGTCAGAAAACGGGAGCACAACATCGCCGATGGTCTGGCCTTCTTCGTGCCCCTTGCCCGCAACGATCAGCGTATCGCCGGTCTTCATCATGGCGACGGCTTCCTGGATCGCCTCACGGCGGTCTGCGATTTCGCGGGCACCGGGAGCCGCGGCGAGAATTTCGGAACGGATGGTGGCAGGAACTTCGGAACGCGGATTGTCATCGGTCACGATGACCACATCCGCGAGGCGTGTTGCGATTTCGCCCATCATCGGGCGCTTTCCCTTGTCACGATCACCCCCGCAACCGAAAACAACGATAACACGGCCCGTCGTGAACGGCCGAACTGACGTCAGCACATTTTCGAGCGCGTCAGGCTTGTGTGCGTAATCAACATAGGCCGGAGCGCCATCTTCGGTCGCACCCACAAGATCGAGCCGTCCCGGCGCCCCCTTCAACCGTTCAAGCCCGCGCATGGCAGCTGCGGCAGGTACACCAGAGGCCATTGCGAGACCTGCTGCGACCAAACCATTGGCAACCTGGAAATCACCAGCGAGCGGTAGCGTAATCTCAAAGATCTCACCGGCGATGTGCACTTCAACGTGCTGGCGGAACCGCTCGTGCTCGACCCGCTTCAGGGTGATGAAATCGCCCTTCCGGCCGACGGTCAAAACCGTACAACCAGCCTGCTCTGCTGCGGCGATGGTGGGTTTGGAGAACGGATCGTCTGCAAAGATGATAGCCGGTGCGCCCTTGGGCAGAAGCTCTGTGAATAGCCGCAGCTTCGCTGCATGATACTCCTCGACGGTCGCATGATAATCCATGTGATCGTGGCCGAGATTGGTGAAGGCTCCGGCGAAAAGCCGGACGCCGTCGAGCCGGCGCTGGTCGAGACCATGAGAGGAGGCCTCCATCGCCGCGTGGGTCACGCCCTCTTCCACCAATTCGCGCAGCAATTTATGCAGTTCGACCGGATCTGGTGTGGTCAACGAACCATAATCATCGCGCTTCGGCGAGACGACGCCAGTGGTTCCAATGCTTGCCGAAGCAAAGCCCGCCTGCGCCCATATCTGACGCGTGAATGACGCGACAGACGTTTTGCCGCTGGTGCCGGTAATGGCAACCATCACATCTGGCTGTAGTTTATAGAAACTGGCAGCGGCTAGTGCCAATGTCCGGCGTGGATCATCGACATAAATGATGGGTACGGAGACGTTGCCAAGTTTTGCCCCGCGCGACGTCACGATCACGACGGCACCGCGCGCCACCGCATCGGCAGCATAGGCAACGCCATCGGCCTTCGAGCCCTTCAATGCAGCAAACAGAAATCCACGCTCGACCTGACGGGAGTCCGACGTCAGGCCACGGATTGTCTTCTCTCCGAGTTCGGAGATAGCCAAGGCTGGTATGCCGTTCAGATCTTTCAGTTTCATGGCCGGACTGGACCCATCTTCACTTTAAAACCATCGAAAACGCGACGGTACGATTCGCGTTCTACCGTTATTGATCAAAATTAACCATTAATGGAGCGGATTCTTGTTCTTCGCGGAAATCAGGCTGGACCCCCAGAAACGATGCCGATCTGCGAATGATATCCGCAACCATTGGTGCTGCGTTAAAACCTGCCGTGGCGCCTACCTTGCCTTCTTCCGCCTTGGGTTCGTCGATAATTGTCAGAACCACATATTCCGGCTTGTCGATCGGAAAGGCTGCGACAAAGGCGTTGAAGCGTACGTCGCTAGAGTAGCGGCCGTTGATCACTTTTTCCGCAGTGCCGGTCTTGCCACCAACGCGATACCCGGGAACCGATGCCCGGTTACCGGAACCACCTGAGCCTTTCTCAGCGTTCAGGCGATAAAGATAGCGCATATCCTCGCTGGTCTTTTCGCTCACCACCTGTTTTGCGACCTTGTTTGCCGCTTCGATTGTGCGAGGCAGGAAAGTCGGTTCAATGAGCTTGCCGCCATTCATCAAGGCGGCTGCACCAACCGCCGTCTGCAATGGTGTTGTGGCCATACCGTGACCGAAGGCGATCGTAATGGAATGCACCTTCTTCCAGACCTTCGGTTCCATCGGACGCGCGACTTCGGGCAATTCCGTCTGCATTCGATCAAGCAGTCCCATGCGATGCAGGAAGGCACGGTGTCCTTCGATACCAACAACGTCCGCTTCCTTGGCCGAGCCGATGTTCGAGGAGTAGATGAAGACTTCCGGCATGGTCAGGATGCGATTTTTCCCATGGAAATCGCGGATCGTCTGTCGACCGATGGTGATCGGGCGTCTCGCATCGAACGTACTCTGCAGATTGACCTTGCCGGAATCGAGCGCCATCGCGGTGGTAAAACTCTTGATGGTGGAACCCATCTCGTAGGTACCGGCGGACATGCGATTGAGATGGTCTTTATCCAGCGCGTTGAATGGATTGTTCGGGTCGAAATCCGGCGCTGAAGCCATCGCAAGCACTTCGCCGGTATGCACATTGATCACGACCGCACCGGCCGCAATCGCCCGGTATTTTTGCATCGCGGTAACGACCACATCGCGCACGACATGTTGGACACGCAGATCGATCGACAATTTCACCGGCTCAAGGGAGCGGCTATCGGCAAGACCGACATCACGCAGGTCCGACAGCCCCTGCTCGTCGATGTATTTCTCCATGCCGGCAATGCCCTGATTGTCGATATTGACGAGACCAAGGATATGCGAAGCAGTGGGGCCGCCCGGATAGAAACGGGACTTCTCAGTGCGGAAGCCAATGCCTGGAATTCCCAGCGCCATGATCTGGCTCTTCTGCTGCGGCGTCAGGCCGCGCTTGAGCCAGGCAAAACCTGTCCCGCTCTTGAGGCGGCTATAGGTCTGTTCGAAGTTGAGATCCGGCAAAACTGTCGAAAGCAATTCGATGGCTTCGTCCGGGTCGACGATCTTGCGTGGCTCGGCATAGAGCGAGGCGGTCTTGATATCGGTGGCCAAGACTTCGCCGTTGCGGTCGAGAATATCGGGACGCGATGCAAGTACCGCGCCGGTCGGGCCATTGTAGCCCGTCGTGTCTTCCTGCATCCCGTAATAGACCAAGCGTCCGCCGATGATCCCGTATATGCCGACGAAACAAGCTATCGCCATGACAACGCGATTGCGGGCGCGATTGCCCGATTTTTTCTTTTTGGCGTCAAGCGCGAAAACAGGCGCGATGCCCGTCACCAATTCAGCTTTCTTCTGTTTGATCCAGATCGCAGCCATCAATAGAGCCCCGCTGCCTTTGGCGCTGCAATCGGAACAATTCGCTTGGGCGGCTTGGGCGCCGCCTTCGGTTTGTTGATGCTGCCGGTCATAGTTGTGTCTGGTTTGATTTTCTCACCTGCATCTGCCTCGGTGATAATGTTCGCAACGTCATCCAAATCTTGCGAGACAGGTTTCGGCTGCGGCAATTCATTGATGTTGATGATCTGTTGCGCCTCCACCTGTTGCAGATCGAGTTGGCCTTGAAACGTCTCAACCAGCTTTTGCAGACGGTTCGGCTGGGTCAGCAGGCTCCAATCAGCCTTGAGCAGATCGATGGTGTCCCTCTCATCCGTTATCATGCGTTCGAGCCGGGTCACCTGCGTCATCTGGTTTTCAGCATCGTGCTTGATCTTGTAAGTCACGGCGGCCGCCAGGATCATCAGCCCGATCAATATGATGTCGAAGGTACGCAGCACGGATCAGCCCCTCGCTGTTTCATGGAACACTGGAAGATTCGGCAAGCCATAGATCGAATGATCTTCGGCCAGCGGCGGATTGTCTGTGCGGATGCCGGCGCGCAATTTCGCCGAGCGGGCTCGCGGATTGCGGAGAGCCTCTGCCTCGCTCGGTGCAACGATGCCCTTGCCGACAGGGGTGAAGCTTGCCAGGCGCTGTTCGAGTTGCGGCAGATGACGCGAGCCGCCGCCAGTCCCTGAGCGGTCGGAAAAGAAACGCTTGACGATACGGTCTTCGAGGGAATGGAACGTGACGACGACAAGCCGCCCGCCAGGTTTCAACACGCGTTCAGCGGCATGCAACGCGCGTACGAGTTCGCCCAATTCATCGTTGACGAAAATGCGCAGGGCCTGGAACACCCGCGTCGCCGGATGGATCGGCACTTTCGGGTTTCTGCCGACAAGTGCCTCTATGGCATTGGCAAGGTCGCGCGTGCGGGTGAACGGTTCGGTCACTCGGCGCTTGTCGATCATACGGGCGATGCGCCCGGCATGGCGCTCCTCCCCGAGAAAGTTGAAGATTCGCGCCAGATCACCGATTTTCAGGCGATTGACGACGTCGGCAGCACTCGGACCGGTACTCGACATACGCATGTCGAGCGGGCCATCTTTCTGGAACGAAAAGCCCCGCTCGGCCTCATCGATCTGCATGGACGAAACACCGATATCGAGAACGATGCCATTCGGTGCACCGAGCAACGCGACCTGATCCAATGTTGAAAAAGTACCCTGCACCAGGGTCAATCGCCCGGCGTATTCCTTTTCCATGGCACGGCCGGCCTGGATGGCTGTTGGGTCGCGATCGACAGCCGTTACGGAAGCGCCTGTCTCCAGAATTCGCTTTGTATAGCCACCTGCGCCGAACGTACCATCGATGATCAGCTGCCCCTTTTCCGGCTGGAGCGCAGCAACGACTTCATCGAGCAGGACCGGAATATGACGGCCATCGCCCGCATCTGGCGAACCCGCCATCAACTTTTCCCCGCGGTCAGATTTTCCTGACGGCGCTTTTCCGCCAGTCGCTGCCGGACCTTTGCCCGATGCGCCTCGAACCGGTCCGGGTGCCACATCTGAAAATGCGTGTTGGCGCCCGCAAAGGTCACATCCGATGAAATGCCCGTATGCTCGCGCATGAAATCCGTAACCGTTATCCGCCCATCCCCGTCCAGCTTCAGGAAACCGCCATCCGCGTGAAGATAAAACGACATGTCGTCTGCCGTCTCCGCGAAAGGATCCTCGCTGTCCAGATGGTTGTCGAAGCGCGTCAAGAGTTCCGGACCGCCCGCATCGAGCGCAGGCAGATGCAGAGAACGCAGGGCGTAGAGTTCCGTGTGTCCGGCCGCCTGGATGATCGAACGAAAATGCGCCGGAACGGACACCCGTCCCTTCGCATCGATCCTGTTCGTCACATGTCCGAGGAACCGGTTCAAAACGCAACTCCGCCGTTTCCGCCCCCAGGGCTTCGATCATATCTACCTCTGCCTCACCCTTCGATCGCTTCGAAGCGCGAGCCCCACCAATAGAAGTCCAAGCACCGGCAAACTGAGCCGAACGCCAGCCTTGGCATGCCAAATCGTATTTCGGGAAACACCGTGTCGACTGAACGCTACTGATGAAATCAATCGATATCATGGGGCACTATGGGCGTCAATGGGATTACAAGACACAGAGTGGGAATGAGCCGCTATTCCGGCACACTTCCGGCGATTCTGAATTTATCGCTCATTAAGCTTAATGAAGGGTTAGGACTCTTCGGGAAGTCGTAATTGACAAAGCACGACCGGACCGCTCGAAAGCAGCGAAATCAATAAATTGAAAATGCCAGCTGGCCTGTAAGCCGGGTTCTGTATGGCTGGATTTTCATCCAACGCGGCAGCCATTCATCTTGGACGGATGTTGCCATCCGCCTCCTGCAACCCACCCGGACGACTGACCCGGAAACTGATCGCCGGACTTTCGCCCGGCACGCCGTCCCTATTCGGTTTTGCTCCCGGTGGGGTTTGCCATGCCGCCCCTGTTACCAGTTGCGCGGTGGGCTCTTACCCCACCCTTTCACCCTTACCCCGTCATTCCTTGCGTCCGATACGAGCCGTATCCGGCGCAACGAAAGACGGGGCGGTTTCCTTTCTGTGGCACTTTCCCTGGGGTCACCCCCGCCGGACGTTATCCGGCACCGTGTTTCCATGGAGCCCGGACTTTCCTCACATGCCGCCTTTCGGCGTATGACATGCGCGGCTGCCCGGCCAGCTGGCGATGCGTATAAATGCGTTTCGGAGGAAAAACGCAAATGAAAAAGGCCGGAAACTATCCGGCCTTTGAATTCATCAAGGGATTGACCAACCTTACATGGAGGCCATTTGCAACTTCACCTTGCTGCAGTAGTTGGCAGAAACCGGGTTCATGCGCGTGGCGCCATGACCGGCGTTGTAACGAAGGATGGTGCCGCAGGTCGTGCCGTTACCAAGCTTGTGCGCGCCGGCAAGATACTTCATGCCCCACTGGATATTTGTTTCCGGGTTGTAGAGCGCCTGCCGCGAACCCGTATAGCCAAGGCCACGCGCTGTCTCGAGCTTGATCTGCATCAGTCCGATTTCGCCGGCGCTGCCGGTCATGTTCGGACGATAATTGCTTTCCACCCTGACGACCGCGTTCGCCAGCGCAAAAGGAACACCATAGGACGACGCGTAAGAGCTGATAATCGTCGCATAGTTCGACGATCCGATCGCTGAAGGGACACCGCCCGTGGTCATTGTATCGACACGGTTGATGGTCTGGTTACGAACGACGGTTTTCACCCGCGCTTTAGCATGAACCACCGGGCGTTTGTGGGTTGAAGCCTTTTTGCTCACCCGCTGCGGCTTGACTGCGCTTTTCTTGACCGCCGTCTTTTCAACACTGCGCTTGGCCTGGATCTTTGCCTGTATTGGCTTCGTAGACTTGTTAACGGCTTTCTGTTTCGCCGCTTCGGCCCGTTTCGCCTTCATGTAGTCGGCGAGGTTTGTCGGCTCCTTTGGAGCGCTGAATGCTGAATTTGTGCCGAAGAAGGCCATCGCCCCAAGGAGGGCGAAAATCATACCAAATTTTTTTGTCATCTTTTTCCGTCTAGAAGCTTGGGCCGCACGAACGTGCACGCCGGGACCGTTCCGCGCCAAAAAACACAAGGGCAATGCCCGGAACATTGGCCAAGGATTTGACGGCGCAATGCAGCCGAATATTGATCGGCCAAATAACTTTGTGTAACCCATTGAAATATATATGCTGCAGCGCACAAAGCCTATCGGGAAAAGACTTTTTCGTTCAACAACTTATGACGAGACTACTGGCAGTGCAGAAAGTAGCTTGTGCAGGGTTTCGATGGTTGATACGTCCGCTACTCCATCGACTTTTTCAGGACGAAAGTGACGCTGGAAGGCCAAAATGCCCAATTGTGTCGACGAACCGAACACACCATCGATAGGAACGCCATAGCCATAAAGAGCCAGCATTGACTGCAGGGCCTCGACAGGTTGCCCCTCATCGCCAAGCGAAAAGAACCTTCCGCCGCGTACCGGCGAAGGGCCAACCCAATGGCCAATGCCCGCATCGTAAAGTGCTGGCCATGGAAATTTTTCGCCGGGATCGATCTTGCGCGCCGGCGCGATATCTGAGTGCGCCAAAACATTCTCCGGCCGGATGCTGTGGCGCGTCACGATACCTTTGCAAAGGTCGATCACTGCCTCGATCTGCCGTTCAGGGAAATCGGGAAACCCGAGCAGCGGACCACCGTTGACGATCTCGATTCCGATGGAACAGGAATTGATATCGGTCTCACCCTTCCAGGAGCTCTGCCCCGCATGCCAGGCGCGTTCGCTCTCCGGCACCATCTGTACGATACGGCCATTCTCGTAAACGACGTAGTGAGCGGACACTTCACTTTGCGGATTTGCCAGCCAGCTTTCTGCTGCCTCGCCGGTTTCCATGCCGGTATAGTGCAGGATCAAGATGGAGGGACGTTTGCCATCCTTGCGTGGACCGAAATTCGGCGAGGCATGAACATTGGCCCGCGGTTGGTCCGGCTCAAACGTGCTCATATGCCTTAAGGTCTTTTTCGACTTTATCCCAAGCCGCATTGATCGCGGCGATGCGCTGGTTGGCAATGGCGATGAACTCTTCCGGCACTCCGCGTGCCATCAACATGTCAGGGTGGTTTTCGCGAACGAGCGCGCGATACTGCTTGCGCGCGGTTTCAAAATTAACGTCCCGTGGAAGACCGAGAACGAGATATGGATCCGCGTGACTGCGCCCGACATGCCGTGCCAATATGATGTCGAATTTCTCCTCATCAATCGCAAATATCTCAGCGACTGTTCCGAGAAAAATCAACTCCTCGTCGTGCAAGGCACCGTCCGACTTGGCAATGTGGAACAACCCGTCAAGGATGTCTTCCAGCATCTTGCAATTAGGCTTGCCCGAGCCGCACAGCGAAGCCAACTGGGTGGCGTAGGCTTCGTAGCCCGCCACATCCTGCTTGGCGAGGTTATAGAGGCGCGTCACCTGATCCTGATATTGTGCCGGCACATGGAAAATGTCATTGAAGGCGTTGATTTCCACCTGCGTCACGACCCCGTCGGCCTTCGCCATCTTGGCCGACAATGCAATCATGGCGATGGAGAAGGCTACGCGCCGCCGCGTTTCCGGATCGCCTTCAAACGCAGTACGCACCGCCTCGATGATGCTCGAAAAGGCATCGATCGCTGTGCTGGTAATGAAATCGCTGATGCGGCGCCAAATCGACATATGTTCGTTTTATTCAAATTCGTTCGCAATTGCGAGAGAGATAGTGTGTCGAAAAACGCGTTTTGCCGGGACCGGTTGACGCAGCATTTGCGTGCGTTTGGCAAAGCGGCCAGCGCATGGCTGGCCGCTTACCCATGACTGGGATTGTTTTTTTACTGAACGCCGAGTGCGTCCTTGATGGCTTTTTCTGCAGAGTCCGCAGCCGCCTTGACCTGATCCGCCGTCTGACCGGCTGCCGTCGCGGCATCCTCAGCCGCCTTTCTGGCGGTGGCGACTGCAGCCTGCTTTTGCTCAGCCGTCATTGTCGCGGCCTGTTCCTTGATCTTTTTCAAGGTCTCTTCCGCGTTCATTGGCGCCGCCGGCGCTTCCGTAGCCGCGGGCGCTGGGGCCGGAGCTGGTGCTGGTGCTGGAGCCGGTGCCGGCTGTTCGGCTTTTGCCGGCGGCTGTTCCGACTTCTGCTCACTCTCGCCGCAACCGGCTAGCGCCAGAAGCGAAACCGCCGCCAGCGAAACAACAAATTTACTCTTCATGGTTTCCTCTCCGAAATTGCTAGATGGCCCCTCGATTCCACCTTATCGAAAATAAGGCAAAGTTGGATTTTGTTTTTGCTTTCGGTTAATTCCTGTGTGGATAACCACACATACGCAGAAAATTTAATCCAAATGCTGCAGCCGATTGCGCTTGCTAACCGGGCCTGTTTATTGTGGCAGGCGGCGCGCAAGCTCGCCGAAATTTTGCAAATCACTAATTTTGAGATCGGACGAATATTATGAGCGACAAATGGGATTTCTGGATCGATCGTGGCGGTACGTTCACGGACGTCATCGCACGTGATCCTGAAGGCGGTATACGAGCCCACAAGTTACTTTCGGAAAACCCTGAAGCGTATAAAGACGCAGCAATTCAAGGCATTCGCGATTTGCTTGGTGTCAAAAAGGACGACCCCATCCCCTCGCAGCGGATCGGAGAGGTCAAGATGGGCACGACCGTTGCAACCAACGCGCTCCTCGAACGTAAGGGGGACCGGACAGCCCTCGTGATTACCAAAGGGTTTCGTGACGCATTGAAGATCGCCTATCAGGCGAGACCGGACATCTTTGCCAAGGAAATCATTCTCCCGGAACAGCTCTATGAGCGCGTGATCGAAGTCGACGAGCGCGTCCGTACAGACGGAACAGTGGAAATCGTTCCTGATGCCGAACAAATCCGCGTCGCTTTGATCGATATCAGGCAGGCCGGCATCGATGCCGTTGCGATTGTCTTCATGCATGCCTGGAACTATCCGGCGCATGAACGGACAGCGGCGAAAATTGCGCGCGAAATGGGCTTCGGTCAAGTCTCCGTCAGCCATGAGGTCTCGCCGCTGGCCAAGCTCGTTGGTCGCGGCGATACTACCGTGGTCGATGCCTATCTCTCGCCGATCCTGCGCCGGTACGTCGAGCACGTCGCGCGCGAGCTTGGTATCGAGGGCAAGTCCGATAACGGGCCTCGCCTTTCTTTCATGATGTCCTCCGGTGGTTTGACCGCGGCAGATTTGTTTCAAGGTAAGGACGCGATCCTCTCCGGTCCAGCTGGTGGCGTCGTCGGCATGGTAGAGACAGCAAAGCTCGCCGGTTTCGACAAGGTGATCGGATTCGACATGGGCGGCACCTCGACCGATGTCGCGCACTATGAAGGAGATTACGAACGTGCCTTCGACACCGAAGTCGCGGGCGTCCGTATACGCGCGCCAATGATGCGCATTCATACGGTGGCGGCGGGCGGCGGATCGATCCTGCACTATAGCGCTGGCCGGTTTCAGGCGGGTCCCGATTCTGCCGGCGCCAATCCTGGCCCAGCCTGCTATCGTCGCGGTGGCCAACTGGCCGTGACCGATGCCAATGTCATGCTCGGCAAACTGCAGCCCAAGTATTTCCCGGCGATTTTCGGACCGGGGCAGAATGAACGGCTTGACCGCGAGGTGGTAGTCCAGAAATTCACTGCCCTCGCTGCCAAGATCGGTGAAGGCAAAACACCGGAAGAGGTTGCCGAGGGTTTCATCACCATCGCGGTCGAAAACATGGCCAACGCTGTGAAAAAGATTTCCGTGCAGCGTGGCTACGACGTCACCCGGTATCTGCTGAATTGTTTCGGTGGCGCAGGAGGCCAGCATGCCTGCCTCGTTGCCGACGCCCTTGGCATGGAAGCCGTATTGATCCATCCCTTTTCCGGCCTGCTTTCCGCCTATGGTATCGGCTTGTCGTCCATATTCGCCTCCCGCCAACAGGCGTTGGTGAAAGCCTTGTCGCCAAACACATTGAGCGACATACGCCAGCTATCCGACCGTCTCTCCGAAACCGTCATCGCGGAAATCACCGAACAGGGCGTACCACCTGAACACATTATTTCACGCCCGATTCTGCATCTGCGCTATGACGGTACCGATACGACGATCCCTGTCAATTTCAGCGACTACTCCCTCGACAACGCTCGAGCTGCATTTGAGGCAGCACACAAGGCGCAATTTGGCTTCATCTACGACGACAAGGGTATCGTCGTGGAAGCAGTCGGCGTCGAGGGCTCGGATAGTCGCGGACACAAACAGACTGAAACCGAGCAACGCCAGGACAATTCGAAGCCCGAGGCCGGTGACACCTGCGTGGTCTACACCGGTGGAGCCTTCCACGATGCTGTCACCTTCCCGCGCGCCAATCTTAGGACTGGGCACAAGGTCAGTGGCCCGGCGCTGATCATCGAGACGCATCAAACGATCGTTGTGGAACCCGGCTGGCAGGCGGAAATCACCGCGCTCAATCATGTTCTGATGCGGCGGATCGAGAAGAAGGCACGCGCTGCAGCATTGGGCACGCAAGCCGATCCGATCATGCTGGAGGTGTTCAACAATCTCTTCATGTCGATCGCCGAGCAAATGGGCGTGACGCTGCAAAACACCGCTTATTCGGTCAACATCAAGGAGCGGCTGGATTTCTCCTGCGCGGTTTTTGATCGCAATGGCGCGCTGGTGGCCAATGCCCCGCATATGCCTGTGCATCTGGGATCGATGGATCGTTCCGTCGAAACGATCATCAAGTTAAATGAAGGCGATATCCATCCGGGCGATGTTTTCGCGCTCAACGCACCCTATAATGGCGGCACGCATCTTCCCGATATCACGGTAGTTACTCCGGTTTTCGATGACGCGGGTAAGAACATCCTCTTCTATTCGGCGTCGCGTGGTCATCATGCGGACATCGGTGGATCGGCGCCGGGATCGATGACGCCGCTGGCGACGACCGTGGACGAAGAAGGCGTCTTGATAGACAATTTCCGCCTCGTTGAACGGGGCCGCTTCCGCGAAGAGGAACTGACCGAGCTTTTGACCAATCATCCATGGCCTGTGCGCAATGTTCACCAGAATATCGCCGATCTGAAAGCCCAGATCGCTGCCAATGAAAAGGGTGTGAATGAACTCAGGAAGATGATCGCGCAGTTCGGTCTGGATGTGGTCGAGGCCTATATGGGTCACGTGCAGGACAACGCGGCAGAAAGCGTCCGCGGCGTTCTCGACCGGTTGCCTGAACATTCCGAATGTTCCTATGCGACCGATACGGGCCAGACGATCAAGGTCAAGATCACTGTCGACAAGCGCGAGCGCCGGGCGACTGTCGATTTCACAGGCACGTCGCCAGTGATGAAGAACAACTTCAACGCGCCAGAACCGGTGGCGCGCGCGGCGGTCCTCTATGTCTTCCGCGTCATGGTTGAGGGCGCGATCCCGATGAACGCAGGCTGTTTGCGTCCGATCGACATCATCACTCCCGATGGTTCGATGCTCAAGCCTGCCTATCCAGCAGCTGTCGTGGCCGGTAATGTCGAGACGTCGCAGCATGTTACCAATGCGCTTTTCGGGGCGCTTGGTGCCATGGCGAATTCGCAAGGAACGATGAACAATCTGACCTTTGGCAATGATGAGTACCAGTACTACGAGACAATCTGTTCGGGATCTCCCGCCGGTCATTTCAACAATGGAGCCGGCTTTGCCGGAACCTCCGGCGTTCATACCCATATGACGAATTCGCGCCTCACTGATCCGGAAATACTCGAAATGCGATTTCCCGTCCTGCTTGAGGACTTTCACATCCGGGCAAATTCCGGAGGCATCGGGAAGTTCCCGGGCGGTGGCGGTACCAAACGCACCATCCGGTTTCTAAGGCAGATGGATTGCTCGATCCTCTCATCCCATCGCAATCGTCCCCCAGAGGGCCTCGATGGCGGCGGCGACGGCGAGGTTGGCAAAACCGAAGTGCGCCGCAACGACGGAACTATTGAAACATTGAAGGCGTGCGATCAGACTGTGCTCGAGGCAGGTGAAGCCGTCATTGTCACAACGCCAACGCCCGGCGGTTACGGCAAGATCGGAGCCTGACAATGGTGCGCGCCGCCACTCCCTTCATCAGGATTTTGGACGGCGCCGATGCCGAAGCCTTTCACGCACTGCGCCTGCATGGGTTGCGCAGTGCGCCAGAGGCTTTCGGTTCGAGCTACGAAGAGGAACGCGAACTCGGCATCGAAGACGTCCGCCGGCGCCTCGATGACCAGCCCAATGCTGTCTTTGGTGCATTCGCCGACGATGTCCTTGTCGGCATTGCCGGGTTCGCCATGAACACCAAAAGCAAGCAAAGACACAAGGGGCTGCTGTGGGGCGTCTTCGTCGACAAGGACTGGCGCGGGCATAACCTCGGAAAGCGATTGACGGAGGCAGTCATCGATTATGCTCGGGGTCATGTGGATACGCTGCACGCAACCGTAATGGCCACAAACATATCGGCACGCGCTCTCTATCTGGGGCTTGGCTTCACCGTGTTCGGCTTTGAAAAAGATGCCTTGCGTGTCAACGATCAATCCTATGACGATGAACTATTGCGGTTGGACCTGAGATAAACAGTCGCCTTAACTGCCGTGAACATTCAACTCGGGAAAGAATTTATCCTGACCCGCCCGGTTCCCGAACATCATGTCATATTGCAGCAGCCGGAAATTGTTGATCAGCGGGTCGGTGCCTGGTTTTTCCATCCAGTCAGGATTTGACATGTCGTCTGTAGACAATAGCAGATGGCGGTCTATGATCTTGTAACGGTCGCGGATCGCGCCAAGAAAACCTGTGTAATATGGATGGCTTAACCCAGCAAGCTCAAGCACGTGCAGAGGCAGGAAAGCCGGGCTGACAGTACCGATGCCATGATCCGTTCCCGTTTGATTGGACCAGACGACCAAAGGCGTTTCATGCTGCTTGAGCATCTCGTCGAGCGGCGCGCGCCTGTCTGCAACGCGGCCTTTCATATATCCCGTGGAGATGTAGGCGTCGCCAAGGGGTGGCAGATGATCGCCGAAAAAGACGAGGATCGTCTGGCGTTTGCGCTTTGACGCCCAGTCCATCAGTCTCTTCAAACCACGGTCAGCATCGGCGACACCTTCAGAATAAGTGCGGATGGCTTCGCGCTCGGCAACACCTGTTTCTGTCGCCACGTCAATAGATGGGTCTTTGTAACGATACGGTTCATAAGGGCCGTGACCCTGCAAGGTCACGGTGAAGAAGAAGAACGGGCCTTTGGTCTCGTCCGCTTCCCGAATGACTTCCTCCATCAGGGCCGCATCCGATACCAGCGGTCCTCGCGACGCGAGTTTCGGCAGATTCTCCTCCGATCGGAATGCGTCGAAGCCGAATGCCTGATAGACATTCCGGCGGTTCCAGAACCACTCGTGATAGGGATGGATTGCTTTCGTAGCGTAACCCTTGCTTTTCAGAAAGGTGGCGAGCGAAGGTAGAGGATGGCGGACATATTGCTGATAGGGGATGCTGCCATAGGGCAAAAATGCGTTGGAAAAGCCTGTCAACGCCTCAAATTCCACATTGGCTGTCATCCCGCCGAACTCTGGCGAGAACACCGAGCCAGATTGCCTCGCACGCACCGTCGGGAGCGGATCACGATTGAAATTCACGCCGCGTAACCGTGTCGGATCCCAGAAGGACTCGCTCATCACCATAATGATATCGGGCTTTTCGCGTGACTCCATAGCTGTTGCAGGGACCGATATCGCGGTGATCGCTTCGGAGGAATAGCCTTGAGGAACGGATAGATCGGCCATGGGCAAATTGAGCGCGAAGGCCATCGTAAACCCGTTATGGGCATAGTTCTCCTTCTGATCCCACATGATTGGTTGTACGCGCAGGCGGTCCCTCGCCCAGGAAAAATTGTTGTAATCCATGATCGAAACGAAGAAGACCAGAGCCGGTATGGCGACGGCCAGTCGCCATAGGCGTCCCCTGCCGTTGAGCCTGAAGGCATGTTGGCGCCAAAACCGCCAAGCCAAGACCAGTCCCGCACTTACCAAAATCGCTATTGCGACGATGCCGGCGGCACTCCACGGACGTTCCCTGACGAGCAAGGGCAGAAGATCTACGATCTGGCGAGAATACAGAAAATCGGTGGGGTAAAGCGGGTCTCCGAGATACAGCGCTTTCTGTCTTCCAATCCACGTGAACAGTAATACGCAGGGAGCGACAACCAGCAGTCCATTGTGGGAACGTCCGAGAAGCGCATCGAACGCGATCATCACCAGTGCATAGAAACCGACCGTCGTCCAGGCAGGTCGGTAGAGTTCCTGAAAGAACAGCACCGTTTCCGAAACTGAGCCGCGCGATACCAGTTCAATGGCAAACACCAAGACCGTTGAAAGAACGCAGACAGCGATCACATAACCCGTGTGCCGTAGGTAGATTGCAAATATGGAGGGCTGAGTCGCAGCCGCATCGGCCTGCCAGGCACTCTCTGTCTCAAGTTCGACTTGCTCGATCTGCCTGACCAACGCTATCTCCACAATGCGCGGGCGGTTGTTACAAAACCGTCACTAAAACGTCATATATCAGCTGGCGGTTCCGGGAAAAGTGGGAAAAACAAGGAATTAGCCGAATTCGATCACTTATGCGGCAACAGTGTCACATTGCGCGAACGAGCAAACCCAATGGGTTGCCGCTATAAGTTGAATCAATTTGATAATTCGTTGGACCGGCACCGTCACCCGTCTGTTACATCGAAATGTTAGGCGAGCAGGAATTTCCAACAAAGGGGATTCGATTAGATGCCGTTTGCTCGACAATCCACAAATGCCCCTCTCCCGCGCAGTGAGAAGCTGAACAACGCGGTCCGCCAGAACAGGTTTCTATCGCGGGCGGGGATGTCCGAGCGGCTTTTCGCTCATGTCTTCAAGGGATTGGTCTATCCACAAATCTGGGAAGATCCCGAAGTCGACATGGAGGCGCTGCAGATCCGCCCCGGACATCGCATCGTCACGATCGCATCGGGCGGCTGCAATGCCATGTCCTACCTGACGGCTGACCCTGCCAGCGTCGAGGCCGTAGATTTGAATACTGCCCACGTCGCTTTCAACCGCCTGAAGCTCGCGGCAGTGGCAAACCTGCCCAACTACGATGCGTTCTATCGTTTTTACGGCACGGCCGATGACAAGGCCAATCTTGCTGCCTATGAACGCTTTATTCGCAACCATCTGGACTCCACAAGCCGCGCCTATTGGGAAAAACGTATGTTGTCGGGGCGCCGGCGTATCACGATCTTCTCCCGCGATCTCTATCGCCATGGCTTGCTCGGTCTGTTCATCGGCATGGGACATCGCGTGGCAAAACTTTACGGCATCGATCCGCGCGATATTCTGAAATCCTCGACCATGGAGGAGCAACGCGCCTATTTCGACAGCGCCCTGGCCCCGCTCTTCGACAAGCGCATGATCCGCTGGGCGACGAAGCGAAAATCGTCACTCTTCGGCCTAGGCATTCCACCGCAGCAATATGATGCTCTTGCAACGGCCGGAAACGGCAATATGGCACAGGTCCTGCGCGGCCGTCTTGAAAAGCTCGCTTGTGGCTTCCCGCTTTCGGAAAACTATTTTGCCTGGCAGGCGTTCGGTCGTGGCTATAGCGACAACGCTGAAACGGGCCCGCTGCCTCCGTACCTCTCTCGCAACAACTTTGCCACCGTGCGCGATCGCGCAGGTCGGATGAGCGTTGTAAATGCGTCCCTGACAGAGTTTCTCGCAGCAAAGGCCGTCGCATCCGTCGACCGCTTCATCCTCCTCGATGCACAGGATTGGATGAACGACACCCAGCTCAACGAACTCTGGCACGAAATTACCCGCACCGCCGCACCAGGCGCTCGCGTCATATTCCGGACCGCGGCCGAGCCGACCATCCTGCCGGGTCGTATCGACGATGCTCTGCTCGAACGCTGGTCCTATCAGGATGAAGAGTCACTCGCCCTTCATGCCCGCGATCGCTCGTCAATCTACGGCGGTTTCCACCTCTACACGCTGAAGGATTAGTTCGATGCTCGCCAAGATTGAACATGGTCCGCTGATGGATCGGGTCTACCGGCATCAGCGTCATTTCTATGATGCCACCCGCAAATATTACCTGCTTGGACGCGACCCCATGATCGCTGGCCTCAATCCCCATGGGAAAGGCAGTATTCTTGAAATTGGTTGCGGTACCGGCCGGAATCTTGTTTTGGCTGGCGAAGCCTATCCCAACACTTCGCTCTATGGCATTGATATCTCGAATGAAATGCTCGCGACAGCAACCAAGAAAATAGCCGCAGCGGGACTGGACGAACGCGCGCACCTCGCTTACGCCGATGCTGCGGATTTCGATCCGGACGCGCTTTTCGGACGGCGTGAATTCGACCGGATCTTCATCTCCTATGCGGTTTCGATGATTCCGCAATGGCAAGAGGTGATCCGCGAGGCTGTGAGCCATCTGACGCCTGGCGGCGCATTGCATATCGTGGATTTTGGTGACCTGAAGGACCTGCCCGGTTTCACCAGGACTGCCCTGTATAAATGGCTGGAATGGTATCACGTCACGCCGCGCAACAACCTGTTCGATGTAGCTGACACGATCGCTGCGCAAACCGGATGTACAAGCGAAGCGCGGCGGCTCTATCGTGGCTTTGCCTGGATTTCAGTTATTCGCCGCAAGAAATAGACCCTATTTGCACAGATCGCTCTTGGAGCCTTCTGAGTTCGGACCCGCGAGGCAATAGAGCATCGACATCTCCGCAGCCGTCCGGGTGTTTTGCGGATTTGTCTCTTGGGCATCGCCACTCGTGGTCTTGTTCAACTCGCAATCGGCGCGAAGCAGGCACATAACGGGGATCCGGGCCATGGCAACGGCGGCCCTTTGCATGCCTTGCGGCCCGGCGAAGTCTCCGGCATTTCGCACGCGATACCACTGATGGACGCGCGAAATCCGGAAGAATGCGCGCGGGTTGGACAGGATCGCCAATCTCGACGGAAGGGTATTGTCGGAAAAAAGATCAACGACCTGGCCATCATACGGCTCCGCCAGACGGCGGTTGTTGGATATGAAGGTCGAATTGAAGACGATAGCGGCGGTACATGGAAACGCAGCTGCCATGTGACGGGCGAGCCCGCCCCCGAGGCCATGTCCGACCATTATATACTCAACCGGCAGGCCGGCCGCGTTCTGCTGGGCTTCCCTGCGAACTTTGGCGAACTCCTTGCGCGCGGTGCGATATTGATCCCAGGGATTGATCATCTGGGTAAAATAGGTGTTTTCGCTGATGAGATCGTTGAGGCTTGTTGAATTGTCTTTGCCCCGGAACACCATCATCACCGACAGGCGATCAGCCGCGCGACGATAATACACTTCGGCGTCGAAGCCACCTGGCCTTACGATCGGTTCGCCTTGCGGAGCCCAGCCGAAATAGTCGGGCTGCAGTTTGAAGCGCTCGCGTGGGATCGGTTGATAAACATTCGACGCATAGGCAGCATAAATGCCGAAATAATCGGAGATCAGTTCATTGTCATAGTCGGGATAGCCGCGGTAGTTTCGCCAGAAACTCGGGATTGCAGGGCGGATACAGCTTCCGGTCTGGCCGACGGAAACACCCAAATCATTGCGATCGATCGTTACCCAGGAACTCAAAAAGGCGTTTGCGAACGCGACGAAGCCGACGAGCAAAACCAGCAAGCCAAGTCTTCTGATCATTTCTTGCCCCCAAATGGCAAATGCTGCAACCAATACGTCTCAAACATAGGTTGCAACGAGTAACACGCGCCAAGAATTCGTGCAGCTAGGAAAATGGGGGCATGATCTGGGCCGTTGGAACCGCGCCGAGCGCACTTTTGGCCGTCGTGCTATTGCGAAGTGCCTGTACCCATTGACGCCGCTGCCCAATCTGCGTCTCAGAGGCCCGCAGGTGCTCCGCTAGCACAAATCTCAACGACGGGATGTTTGCAATGGCCACCGCTGTTGTCGGTCGTTTATTGCATGTCGTGCCCGAATGGGAGAATCTGCGCGCGGTCAGTTCTCGTTCATCGCAGCATTATTGCGTCGGACCTAGATTGATTGAACCGCGCCCGACTTATGCCGCACCGTAATCAGACCAAAGTCTGATTACGGTGCGGCCTATGTTTGATATGGAGGGATTTGGACGACAGGCGAGCACTTTTGCGCTTTCTGCCACGTGCCAAATAGCAGCAGCCACAATTGTTGCGCCGAACGAAGCTTTGGTACGTCCGCCGATCGAGGTGATCACGCCCGAGAGAGCTTATTTGTTGGGTCAATGAGGGAGGCCACTCGGCAAGAACCGTCGCTGATTGGAGGGTTGGCGCGGTCCAGGAGCTTGCCCGCATAGCTGAACGCTGAAGGATCCGGATGTCGAATGTGCGTTATCGGCAGTTGGACGGTCTGAGAGCCGTTGCCGTCGCCATGGTATTGTATGCGCATTTTTTCGCTGCCGATGGCTCTTATTGGGGCCACGTCGGAGTGCGCCTGTTCTTCGTGCTGAGCGGGTTCCTGATTACGCGGCTTCTCCTGGAGGCGCGCTCCGCCGCGGAATTCGAACCCGTTGCGGCACTCAAGTCGTTTTACATTCGCCGGGCATTGCGCATTTTCCCCCCATATTTTGGCATGTTGGGCTTCGTCTGGCTGGCTGGGCTAGAGGAATCCAAACTGGTCCTGGCCTGGCACGCGTTTTACCTTTCGAACTTCTGGTATGCCCTTCGCGATGCGTGGACGCCGTGGATCTTGTGTCATACTTGGAGTTTGAGCATCGAAGAGCAATTCTACGTCATCTGGCCGTTAATTATTCTGTTGGCATCGCGCCGTTCGATTGAACGGATTTGTATTGGCGTCATCCTCTTTTCGTTAGCATTTCGCTTATACTGGCCTGTTACGGGAACGCCCTCTCTTGCGCGTGATCTGCTACCTCCGGCATCGATGGACGCACTGGCATCCGGTGCATTGTTCGCTGCCTGGCGATCGAGGACTGCGCTCCTGCCGCGATGGATGTTGATGAGCTGGGTGCCGCTCGCCGCCACCTTCCTCATTCTGTTGTGGCTCAGACCGACGCCGCTGCCCATGACGCTGGATTGGGCACGCTGGATCGGGCTGGAGATCCTTCCTCTCGTTCCGCTCGTGATGATTGTTGGCTACTGTTCGGCAGGATTGGGCGGTTATCTGGGTCGGCTCGTTGAATGCCCGCCACTGACTGCCCTTGGTCGCATCAGCTACGGCGTTTATCTTTTCCACGCGATCGTTCTTGCTTTTGTCGTCAAAGCTCAGCCCTGGATACCCATCAATGTCTCGGAGCAAGGATTCGGCCGGCTCCTCATTGCAGGTGCCGGCACACTGGTGCTCGCCTCGATCTCGTGGCTGGTCCTGGAAAAGCGGATCAACGCGCTAAAAGATTTCTTCCCTTACGTCGTTCCAAAAGAGCGCAGCACCGCTCAAGCGCTACACGGGACGAAAGCCCCGGGGATTCCCGCCTATCCTCACCGTGCAATCGATGACAGCGACGCTCTCCCAAACCCTCAATCGTCAACGAACTGATCCCAGGTGAACCATGCCCACTCCACTGGTCTCCGTCCTGCTGCCCGTCTACAACGGCGAACCATACCTCGCCGCGGCGCTCGCCAGCATTCTGCGTCAGGACCATAAGCATCTGGAGGTCATCGCGATCGATGATGGCTCGACTGATGGCTCCTTGCAAATTCTGCAGCGATACCAGAAGGCCGACGGTCGTATATCCATCGTCTCACGAGAGAACCGTGGCCTCATCGCGACCTTGAACGAGGGTCTGGTTCTGGCCAAGGGCGAGCTTGTCGCCAGGATGGATGCAGATGACGTCTGCTACGCGGCTCGCTTGTCGCGCCAAGTCTCGGTATTTAAGGAACAACCGCACCTCGCAATCTGCGGGACGGGTATCGACACACTCATCGGCGACCGTCTTGTGCGGGGCACGCTTGATCCGCTCTACCTGTGGGCAAGTTTAGGGATATTATCGAAGTTCTTTACGATCTTCATGCACTCGACCGTGGTCTACAACAGAAAAGTCATCCCGGATGAGATGCTTTTCTATGACCCACGTTACGTCCACGCAGAAGATTTCGATCTTTTCAGACGGATTACAGATCGCTTTTCAGCGGCAATGATCGGTGAGAGTTTGGTCGCCTACCGTATCCACGGCGAAAGCGTCACAAACAAGCACAAGCGACAGATGCGCAAGACGCATCTGAAAATCGTTGCTGAGAACCTCGAGCGAGAAGGTCTGGTCGACAATCCTGACGTCTTCGACGACATCGCCGACGCCGTGACGACGAACAGTGTTCAGCGGGTTGCGGAATGTATCCTGGGGCTCGAAGAGAATATCTCGACACAGCCCGAGGCGATACGGCCGAGCTATGAAGAAGGCGCTTTGAACCTTTTTTACTTTCTCTATCAGCTCATCAGTGATGAACAGCGACCGGAATTAACGCATGAGTTCTTAACCCGCACGGAAAAGTGGGGGCTCATTCGGCGCCGCGAACGATACAGTCTCCGCCCCGGTGCTTACATGCCGTGGTTCAGTGGCATTTCCATTGCGGCCAACAGGCAGGTCGACGCGTTATCCCGGTACTTGCAGTCCGTGCCCGCCGCGACCGTCCTTCCCCATTTTGAACTAATCGGCTGAGCTAGAATGGATACAGAACTCCACCAGGCCGCCCAACACAGTTTCAAGACGGCGCGTGCCCTGTCAACAATTGCTCCGTCGGAGTCAGAAAACCCGGTGCATGCAAGTTTCATTGTGTGTACGCGAAACCGCGCTGCGGCTCTTGCGGCCTGCATTCGATCGATTGAGGCAGCGTGCCGGTTCCATGCTGCCTTCACGAGCGAACTCGTCGTTGTCGACAACGGCTCGACTGATAATACGCCAAAATACGTGACCGGCGTGGCCGCTACCTCGGATATTGTGATCACACTGCTTGTGGAAGCGCGTCCGGGCTTAGCCGCCGCACGCAATCTCGGGCTACAGCACGCTCGGGGCAGCATTGTCATTTTCATCGACGACGATTGCGAAGTTCACCATGGCTATCTCCGTGACCTGGAGCGTCATTATGCGACCGGTGAGCAGTTGGTCATCCGCGGCGGCCGAGTTGAGCTCGGCAACCCCAATGATTTACCATTCACGATCAAACGATCGCCGACACGCGCGCGGCTTACCCGCGACGTCCATCCCGGTGGCTTCGTGGTGGGCTGCAACATGACGATGCATCGCAAGGTCGCTGCTCGTGTCGGCCAATTCGACGAACTGCTTGGCGCGGGCGCCCCGCTGCGAGCCGCAGAGGACACCGACTACCTGATACGTGCATTTCGGCACAGCATACCAGTCGAGTATGTGCCCGACATGACCGTCTTCCACCACCACGGACGAAGTGCGCGCCAAGATGTGGAGAAACTTCACCGAAATTACAGCCTGGGCAATGGGGGGCTTTACGTGAAGCATATCCGATGCGCTCCTTGGCTGCTTCGCCATTTCTTTTGGTCCGTGAGATCGGCTTGCAGGGAGCTTTTCGGCGGCCCTCGATTCGATCCTGAGCTGCACCTGTCGCACTGGCCAATTGTATTCATGAATTTGCTGGGCGCTGTCGCGTTCGTGGGTCTTCTTTTAACAAAACGGCGGCGTCGCCGAGAGGTGCGTCAAGACAAACAGACAGCTCTTCAGCTAAGGTGACATCATGTTGCAATTCGTATTGCCAAGCACGCAGATGCTCCGAGACGCGCTGGGGCGCCAATTGCCCCTGCTTTCCGCTGTGGTCATCCTCGGCCTGAGCAGCGCTGCGCTTGAAGGCGCCGGTATCGGCCTCGTCATCCCCATGCTGAGCATCATTGCCGGTCATGAGAATGACGCGGGAATGGGCGGCCTCTCTGCTGTCTTCCAACAAGTCGGATCGGGATTGGATGATGGAGAACGACTCGTTGTAATCGCGGTCATTGTCCTCGCCTTGATCACGCTGAAGAACGTTTTGGCATTCTCAAACACCGTGCTCACGACATACATCTACGGTAAAGCCAGCCACTCCATTCGAAGCGCGCTCTCACAGCAACTCCTGAGCATAGGATACCCGTTCTTCCTGCAACAGAGCCCGGGGCGATTGCTGAATATCATCTCCAATGAGTCGTGGCGGGCTTCGGATGCCATCCAGACCGTCCTCGCGTCGATTGTGAGCGCGTCGGCCGCGATCATTCTATTGGGGTTCCTTCTGCTTCTGTCCTGGCCGATGACACTGTTCGTGGCGCTGGGTTTGGCGCTGGTCCAACTGGCGCACGCCATTCTTTCGGCCAGTTTGAAAGACCCGAGCCGTAGTGTCACCTCGCTCAATAGCGAACTTGCATCAAGAATGCTCCACCTCGTACATGCCGGCCGGCTGATCCGTATCTTTGGGCAGGAGCGGCGTGAAAAGGCGGTTTTCGACAAAGCATCCGACGCCGTTCGCCGGGCTGGCTTTGTCCTCCAAACCCGGCAGGGGGCACTACCGCCGCTGACCGAGGTCCTGCATGCGATGCTGTTCTTGGCAGTGGTCGTGGTTGCCTGGTTCGTGAACGTGAGTTTTCCGGTTATCGTCGCATTCATCGTCCTGCTCTACCGGCTGCAGCCGCATATGCGTGCCCTGCAATTGTCGTGGAGTCAGATCCAGGGTTGGAGCGGGTCACTGGAAGAAGTGAGATGGTTGCTGGATTCGTCGGACAAGCCGAAGCCTCCAGCAGGCGCGCAGCCGGCCCAAGGCTTGCGTCAACGGATGCAGTTCGACGGCGTGACCTTTAAATACCCTGGTTCAGGTTCCCGCGCCGCGGTGTTGCATTCCGCGACATTCGAAATCCGCAGCGGCTGCTCGACAGCAATCATCGGTCGATCAGGTGCCGGCAAAACCACTGTAGTGAACCTTCTCTGCAGATTTGTGGATCCGGATGAGGGGGATATCATCGTTGATGGCGTGCCCTTGAGCCAGATCGACCCGATCCAATGGCGAAGCCAGATTGCATTGGCCAGCCAGGATCTGGAACTTGTGGATGGCACGATTTTGGAGAACATCACCTACGGGCAAGACCTAGCGACAGCCGCCGAAGCGGAGGGCGCTGCAAAATTGGCCGAGGCACACGAGTTTATAGAAAACCTGCCTTATGGATATCAAACGATCGTTGGCTACAGGGGTGTCAATCTGTCGGCCGGACAGCGGCAACGCATTGCACTGGCAAGAGCAATGGTGCGCGATCCCGACATCCTGATTCTGGACGAAGCCACAAACGCTGTGGATGGTCTCTCGGAAGCGGCGATCGTCGAGACGCTTAAATCGAGGGCAGGACGGCGTACAACGATCGTGATCAGTCATCATCGGAGCACGATTGCATTTTGCGATGATGTTGTGATCCTCAGTGGCGGTCACGTGAAGAGCCAGGCTCGATTTGCCGAAGTAGCCTCATTGAGTATGGACCAACTCTACGAGCACAAAAACGCCTGACGAACTCAACGCACTGTCTTTTTCTTTGGCGGAATCGTTTCCCTTTGCGGTGCGCGCTGACACTCGATTCTATCCGGCCCACCAAGCTGTTTTAATACGATCCGCGAGACGCACATACGGCGGGAATGGTCTTGAGAATGATTATGATATCCTTCTGAAAGGACCAGTTTTCAACGTAATGCTTATCGAAAGCTATCCGTTCGTCATAATTGACATCATTGCGTCCGCTGATTTGCCACGCGCCAGTCAGGCCCGGGCGCGATTTGAAATAGTAGGTTGCGGCGGAACCATAGAGCTCGATCTCATCCCTCACTACAGGACGCGGCCCCACCAGACTCATCTCGCCGCGAAGAATGTTTACCAGTTGAGGTAATTCGTCGAGGCTCAATTTCCGCAACACGATGCCGAGTGTGGTGACGCGTGGATCGACCTGCAGCTTTCGCGCCGCCAACCATTCTGCGTGTGCCTCCGGATTTGCAGCGAAATGGGCTTCAAGGACGGCATCACCGTCTGTAACCATGGTACGAAATTTGAGGCAATAGAACGCATTCCCGCCACGCCCGACGCGGCGATGGCCATAGAGAACAGGTCCACCATCAGACAACTTAACCAGACAGGAGAGCAGTATAAACAGCGGGCTGAGCAGGATGAGGGCAAGGATCGCAGCGAGCACATCGAACGATCGTTTCAAGAGCCCTCCAATTGGAAGTTTTTCAAGTTCTTCGGATTCTCGAATTGTTTTCGTCGTCACAAGAAGTCCTTTCGAGTGGTTCTCAAGAAGCTGGCTCGTTTCGTGTTTTGGATGGCTAAACCAACTCTTCATAGGCGCGGCAATTCCCCACGCCAACCCAGGACTGGCGACTTCGTTCCTCCGTTGGGCTTCAGCCCTAGGAAGCGTCGGACTTATGCCAAGCCCGAGATCAGACCAAAGTCTGATTGCTGTTCAGCAATAAAGAGGCTCGGCTCGATGGACCCTAAGGGCGGTCGCGTTCCTCTCGGACTTCAGACCAGCGAAGGATGAGTCTTATGACAATCGATGATCGGACCAAAGTCGGAATACCGCGAGGCGATCGTTTGGTATGGAAGGTATGTTGACACGCGAACGCGACATGCCAAATTCGGGGAAGCCCTCTTGAGGCCCGCCACTTCTGTGACTGCAGTTGCTTTGAGCCGCAACAGAGACCAAACCTTCCCTTTGTCTTGCGTTCTGTTATGAGGACAGAACTTCTAGGAGGCACTATGCATACCCGTTTTGGACTGGCTCGCGTCCTTTGTAGCGCTTTCGTAGCGGCGGCATTGGTGGCAACGCCCTTTGAAATCACCTTTGATGGTCAATCTCTGAGTTTGCACGCACAAGCGGCGTGGGCAAAAGATGGAGGCAATGGCGGCGGCAAGGGTGGCGGTAATGGAGGCGGCAAGGGCGGAGGCAATAGCAACGGCGGCGACAGTGGAAATAGCGGCGGGGGAAACGGGAAGGGTAACAACGGCAAGGACGGGAAAAACGACAATGCGGGCCAGAGCGGCGATGAAAAGGGCACTACAGTCAATCAATCCAAACCCGCTACCCGCGAAAACGTGGAAGTTGATGACTCTTCGATTGAAGTTCGTCACAAGAATGGAATGAGCGAAAGGATTGAGGCCGGGCGCTACACAATGAAGGACGCGAGGGGGCGCACCATCATTAACCGCACAGCAACAATTTCTGATCAATCGAGATTACAGTCGTTCGCCCGCTGATCGTTTTGCACGCTGAGTGCGCCATGCAATGACCAATTATCCCAAGCGGATATCGTGACCAGCGTCACGCAGGGCCATCGCGGCTTCCGTCCTGTTTGTGACGTTTAGTTTCGCAAATATGCGTCCCATATGGTGCTTCACAGTTTTTTCGTGAATGTCGAGCTTCAGCGCAATCCGCTTGTTGCTCAAACCGGCCGCGGCAAGATCCAGGACCTCATACTCGCGACTGGAGAGTTCGGAGATCAGATCAGTCTTATTGGACGCATTGGAGATGGATGACAGATCCGATAGCATCCGGGCCGATAGGGCCGGAGAAACGTAACCCTCGCCAGAGGCGACAGCTCGGATTATTTCGGCCAGCGCCCGTGAGCCGACGCCTTTGAGGACATATGCTTTCGCGCCGCTGTTCAGAGCCTTCGTCACATCGTCACTCCTCTCTGACACAGTCAGCATGATGATCTTTTGGTCGGGGAAATGGTCGAGGATCGGAGAGATCGCGTCTAGACCACCGCCGGGCATAGAGATGTCCATTAGAATAACGTCCGGGCGGTGATCATGGGCAATCCGGATCGCGTCCTCCTTCGTGCAGCCTTCTCCAACGATCTGGAAGCCGTTGATTTCACCGAGGCTGCGCCTGACCCCCTCCCTGAATAACGGATGATCGTCGATCACTGCAATACTTAGTCCAGTCATTACGCCTGCTCCAGTCCGTCCAAATTCAGTGACATCCGTACCCTAGTCCCCCGTGACGAAGACTCTATTGTAAAATGGCCCCCAAGACTTTCCACTCGATCTCTTAGCCCGGCAAGTCCGATACCGGTACGACCGACAGTGGCTGGATCGAATCCCGGCCCGCTGTCAGAGACCTCGACTACAACGCGTTCGCCTCGCAAAGTTTCCACAACCCGTTGTTCAATGCCTCCGCCATGCTGGAATCCATTATTCAAAGCTTCTTGTATAAAGCGATAAATGCAAATTTTTGCCGAAGGTTCGAGCTGCGCCGGGGTGCCTGACATCGATAAATCAACGCTCGACCCGGTACGATACTCGTGGGCTTTAACCGCCCGCTGGATGATTTCCGGCAAATCGGCCGCCTCTATATGTGGCAGCACAAGGCCGTCGCAGATGTTCCTGATTTCACGCATTGCCTCGTCCAGGCTTTCCTTTATCGCCATCACTTCGCCCTCACGCGTTGCTTCCGAGACAGCAGGATTAACCAGGACATCGCTGTCCAACCTAAGCGCAGCGAACGCCATGAGTTGTGCGGGGCCGTCATGAATATCCGCCCCTATGCGCCTGAGATAGCTTTCGTTCAGTGCCGCAGCGCGTTGAGAGGCACGTTGGACGCGCGCATGCAACGTCTTGTTCTGCAGGAGCAGGTCGGAAAGTTCGCTCACCCGTTGCTTTAGGTCCCGACGTTGGTCGTCGATGGTCTTGCTTCCACGAAACACGATAACTGACAAGACCAGAAAAAAAGCCAGTGTAAAGAAGGCGACAGCAAGCCAGCTGCGCAGGCGCGCCTGATCCAAACTGTGCTGAAATTCGTCAGCTATCTCATAAAATTCCGATACGGCGACCACTTTGCCCGACCAAGGTTGGAGGACCGGATTATAAATCTCCAGAAGTGGCTTGCCGCTCGCCCGCTCAGCTTCGCTTTCCACATCGTCAACGTTGTTAAAATTAGCGACCATCTTGCCAGCAAACGCTGTCTTCAGGTCATCGCTGACGGCAAAGCGCTTGCCCATAAGCTTCTTGTCGTTGGAATAGAGAACCAGTCCGTCGCTTCGCCAGAGCCTGAAAGACATTAGCCTGCTAGCCAACGCCCCCTGTCCCAACGTCTCATCCAACGCATGCGTAACCGTCTCGTCGAGCATCTGATTGGTTTGCATGTCGGGAAGAATGGGCGCGATAACGCTGTCCACGTACAAAGCGGTCGCCGCCGCCGAATTACGAGTGACGGCAGCTTCAATCAGACCCGCCACAAAAGCGCCAATCAAAATCATCGCGCCCACCGAGACTAACCCTCCAATGAGCAGAAACTGCCTCGCAAGAGACTGGGAATTCCAGCGGGTCAGCAGATTCATGGCTGTGTACGGTGCGTTGGTCCAAAGCCATTTGATCGAGGCAATATTCGAACGTTACGTAGGCACCGATACCCCGATGCTTTCATTGTTTATCTCCATTCTGGGTGCCTGTGCGGTCGTAGCACTTGGTCTGCCCAAAGCGGTCGCGAGCCACCGTTTTTCGTTTCTACGGTGATATGTTGCCGTGGTCACCGTTACCGCAATGTCTGTCATCGTGCAATTATGCACGAGCCAGGAGACCCGGCGCAATGTCTACCCCCAAGAAACTTCCTCACGCAATCAAAACTTGAATCCAGATTCATCCCGATGTTCGGCTACTCCGCGACTTCTGAAGATTTGGAATTCCTCCCAACATGACGCCGTGTTAGCTGCCCGTGAAAACAGCGACCCGAAGGCCGCTGTTGAAAGATTACCGCAGATATAGGTTCAATAAGATCTTATTGGCGCGCATCCAGCAATGCATCAATGCGATCGACCTGCGCTGGGGTGAGCGTGCGGCCAAAGGCCGTTTCAAGCTGTGCAACCGCATCGTCAAGCGCCTGCTCCTGTAGCGCAGGGTCAGTCAGCGCCAATGCCTCCTCCCGGCTGCGCTCGTAGGTTGCAATCTTGCCTACGGAAGAGTTCGGTGCGGCCCGTTCCCTTGCCCGTGCAGATGCATGCGCAGCGTTCAGCGGACCCAATCCAGTTTTGTCGTCGTCAGTGTCCAGAGATGATTTCTCGACTTTGGCTTTGTCGTGGGCATTTACAGAATTGCCGCGGTCGGACGACTTGCCATGGCTTCCACCGTTGTTCCCGTTTCCACCGCCATTGCCGTTCCCACCACCATTGCCGCCGCCGTTTTTGGCAAGGGCCGAACCTACGGGATTGAACTGATCGGTGGTTGCACATATTGCGCCGGCAAAAAACAAACCAAGACACGCTGCTGCGACGAGACCAACTTTAAATTGAACCATTATCCACCTCCTCAATAAATTACATGCCGACAGAGCCGGACCAACAGTCCAAAGATAGGCCTCTTCGGGGAAAGAGAAATCGGACTAAAGACCTACCCGTAAAAATCAATGGGCCTAACGCGTATATGCTCATTAACCTCGCCGTTGGCAGCATAGCAGGCAGAGCTCACTGAATAGAGCGAGCCGGCTGATACGCTGCAAAGGTGGTGTCCGATGAAATGAGTTAGCCTTTGAGGAGAAAGATATCATGCCAATTCCGCGACCACACTATTCTAGAAATCATCCCGGGCGCTTTGATGCATGTCAGTTGGTGATTGAGGACAAACTGATAGAACTTATTGGCCAAGCCTCGGATGTGGCGGGCACAGAGACGAAATACTGTCGGCCATTATCGAGATTGCCGACAATCTGTCCTTGACGCGGCGCAGCGCTTCCAAGGCCGTTGGCGTGATTTCGGGTATGTCGTTGCCGTACGGAGCGATGTACTCCATGTACTCCGCAACGTGATGTAAAGATGCGGAATCGACATAAACTGAAGCAGGAAGCTTTGACCCGCTCCTCTTCTCCCTTCAGACGGACGCCGCTACTTCTTCTGAGCGGCTTGACAAGCGCGCAATGCCTTGAACGCAGCGTCGGTACCGGTGAGGTCAACCACTAATTCATTGCGCCCTTTCGCGGTGATCGTCAGTTTCTTCTTCTTGGCAAGGCCATAGATAAAATCAAGGTCGTTGAAAGGAACGGTTGCACCGTCGAATCCTTCAATCTCCTGGCCGGTAGCCACGCCCGTGAACTTTTCACCATCGACGTCGAATACTACCGAGAGCTTTTCACCTGCGGTAATCTTTTCAGGTTTTTTGGAGTAAAGCGCCAGATAGCCGCGCAGATCTGCGGTTGCATCGATACCGATCTCCACCTGTGCGCCATCGTCGGGGTTCTGCCGGGCGATAAGGCAGCCGGGGCCCGTCTTCTCATTAACAAATATGTCCCAACCGGCCGCCTTGCCATATTTCTTGAACATATCCTGGGCCTCACATGGAACGGTAAGGACAGCAACTGCCAGGGCAGTCCGAACTAATAAATGCATGATCTCCTCCTATGTTCTGCTTTCAATGAAAAAAAACGGCGATGTGTTCGACGCATCAAAATCTCTAAGATGTAGGTACGTCACAAGAATTCAATCGCCGAGAGCGTTCTTCCCGACATCAGGACCAAGAACCAACGGAACCCGAGCTTGTGGGCAACGGTACCGTTTGATTTGATCGTGAGTATTTTATTTTCGGCCAGTGAAATCCTACGGTGGGCAATTAACAAGTACGTAACTGTAACGATGCGGGAAGTGGTGGGTTCGCACGGCCTCTCAAGAGTCCGCCGAACTAGTCGCGCCGCTCGGCCAGCTGGCAGCGACCATTACGTGCAGAATGCAACCATAACCCGACGCCAGATCTTCATCGAGATGATCGCAGGCCCGCTCCCCTTGAGGCCCGGCCACTCTCCAGAGGCGCCCTGCCCACGGTTGGGCCTCTCTTTCAGCATAGGACCGGAAGCGTCGAGCCCGCGGGAACTTCAAGCACGCCGGACAGTTTAGCTTCATCGGAGAGTTTCGCCGATTCTCCGAGGAGGCTCGGAGGCAAGCCGGCCACGCACTT
>NZ_JACHXN010000010.1 GCF_014192095.1 Phyllobacterium trifolii | reverse complement strand
ATCGCTCATAAACGGCTCATCGGCTCATCCGCCGGCATGAGCCTTAACCCCGGAAAATTCCAGCTCCGGGTGGCCTAAAGACGGGTAGCACGTCAGTTAGTCCGATCTGTCTGTTGGCCGTCCCGTAGGATCTGAGCTTGTCGGTCACCATGACCCGGGGTGCACGTCCTTACACCTTCAGCAGCTTGCGGATCAAACGCTTGGCTGCCTTGGCATTCCTGCGGCTTTGCACGAGGACATCGAGGACGAAGCCGTCCTGATCAACGGTGCGCCACAGCCAGTGTTTTCTGCCCCCGATCGAAACAACGGCTTCATCTAGATGCCACTTGTCGCCAAGGCGTGGTGTCCGGCGGCGGATCTTGTTAGCGTAGTCCCTGCCAAACTTTTCCGCCCACTGTCGGATAGTCTTGTGTGTGACAATTACTCCCTTGTAGGCCAGCATATCTTCGACCATGCGAAAACTCAGGGGGGAAGCGGAAGTACAGCCATACTGCTTCGGCGATGACTTCGGCTGGAAAACGATGGCGGCGATACACAGGCGAGCAAGCGTTGTTCATAAAGCATTGTCGGTCATCAAAATAACCGGCAAGTTAAGGTTACAGTGCCCTCTCGATAGATGTTGCGCTCGAAAAGCTCGGTATCGAGAGGGAGTGTACGATATTGTGCTGCGACAAGACCTGCGACGAACGGCCCGATGTAGCGATACGCTTCGAGGTTTCGTCCCAGGCACCGAGATGCGGGTCCGCACATTGAAATGGGCAATATTCAAACCGAATTGGTCGTTGATCTCGTTGACGGCCGCGACGGCCTGACCTGCCGCCTCAAGTTCCTTGATCGCCGGCTGGATGGGCGAGACCACCAGTTCCGACGAGCGAATGATCGTCCGTCTGCAGCGAACTATCGACGCCTGGCGCGTCGACGATGATGAGGTCGAACCCAGCTCCGCGATCTTTGATCGTCGCCTCGATTGAACGTTTTGTGGAGGCAACCATAACGTCGATATGTTCCGGTACGTTGCTTTTCTCCGAACACAACCTCCACACCCGGAGAGATTTTGCCTGTTGTCCGCATTGATGAGGAGAACGCGCTCTCCGCGCAGCGCGTATTCTCCCGCCATTAGCGCGTGACAAGCGTCGTCTTTCCCGCTCCGCCTTTGTTGCTCACCGCCGCGTAGGTTCTTGCCATGGTCGCGTCCATATTCGTGCTGACGATAAACCCATAATGCATCGAAATGACCGATCGGTGCAAGTCAAAACTGAATATCTCATGTTGCTCCTTAGGGGTGAGCGCTTTCGGCATTCATTCGCGGAATACAGTGTGGAATATATTCCACACCACATAAATACACGGGTCAAATGCATGGAGTTCACATACAGAGTGGATGTATTTTCACTCTATGTAGAGAGACAAAGCAATTGCTTAGCGGGAGTTGGTCCAGCGGTAAGGCATTTGGCGTAAGGTGCTGCTTGCGCAATCCGCTTCGGTCAGACCGGACGGATGGAAGGTCTCGATCAGCAAGCCACAGCGACGAGCCTAAGGCGATGACTTGAAAAACTGTTACCGATTCGGTACTGTTGGTTTTGGCAGGATACGCAAATTTGTGATACAAATTTGCTGGACGATCGACGGACAGGCCGTCGATATCGCCTGTGGCGGGATTGAGGAAGGTCAGGTGAACGGGTCCGCATCGGATAAGTACAGCATAGTCCCGAGGGCGGATCGCAAGACCAAGGTCGTCCACGCCCGATTCAGCGCCATGGAAATGGTAAAGATCGAGAACGCCGCACAGGCTGCGGAGCTGACGGTCTCCGCCTTCATGCGGTCGCTGACCCTTGAGGGCGCCGGTGTTCGCCCCTTTTTCACGAAGGAGGATCGCGTCATTCTCAGCGCGCTTCTGGCTGACCTCAGGGCAGTTGGCATCAATCTCAATCAGCTCGCCCGCGCCTTGAACCAAAAAAAGCCGCG
This sequence comes from Phyllobacterium trifolii, assembly GCF_014192095.1. Taxonomy (GTDB): domain Bacteria; phylum Pseudomonadota; class Alphaproteobacteria; order Rhizobiales; family Rhizobiaceae; genus Phyllobacterium; species Phyllobacterium trifolii. Next base: position 229,352 of record NZ_JACHXN010000010.1, on the reverse strand, counting down.
CACGGATGAGGAGCGCGCGGTGATCGATGATGTTCAGCGGTTCATGGCGGCACTCCTGTACGAGATCGCCTTCTTTGCCGATCGCGGCGCCAGATTGCGAAAGCGGGGAACATAGTGGAGTTCTTTCTTGGAGCCTTCACGGCCGAATGGGAGCGGCGGCGGGCAGCCTTGCTCCACGATCTCTCGCTCGGGCAAAGAAAGCCGGATGATGACGAGGAGCGCCGCCGCGGAAGTGTCGCGGCGACGCTAGTTCCCGTCGGCGCGAAGACCGGCAGCCGGTTGCGAGGGGCGAGGTCTTGGCGACCGGGGACAGGTCGCGCTCCATTTGTTGCCGAAAGGCCGATGCGCGCGCGCTTTGAGGGCCTTGCCGCCGGTAGTCAGTCGGCCGTGGTGAAAATGGCTTCGTTCGGCGGTGGTTCGCGGCTGGGCGCCATGATCAATTACGTTTCCCGCAATGGCGAAGTCGTGGTCGAGAACGAGCGTGGCGATCACCTCCGCGGACGCGATCAACTGTCTGCTGTGGGAAGCGAGTGGGATCACCTTCTAAAGAACCGTGCCGCGAGCCGTGACATCGGGTTGTTCGAGATTTCCGTCACGGAAGGGCGCCGTGACGGTGAGGAGGGTATCGAACGGGCGCGCGCGATCGTGAGACAGGGCCTGGGCGACCGCGCTTTCGCTTTGGCAGTGACCATACGGCCCGATGGCAGCGGGTTCGATATTGAAGGTATCGCCGTGCTTCGAAGTGCCCGGGGCGAGCGATTGAGTGCCGACGAGAAGGCAACGGCGATCGTTCAACGACGCCTTGACGACGCTCGTAGCGGAGTGGCCGGGAGCGCAAGCTTCCGGTTCACCGGTTATGGTAATGGAACTGATTACGGCAGCGGTCGCTTGCGTTCGCTGGTCGAAGCACACAAGGGCAAGGTGTGCGATGAGCAGGGGCGCGAGATCGGTGACCGCAAGCGGGCGGGAGACCTTGTTCAACTTGAATGGCGCGGCCAGCTCCATAGCCGCAAACCGCGCGATGTCATGCATCTTGTCCTGTCGGCGCGCGCCGGAACCGATGCGGCGGCCTTTCGGGAAGCAGCGCGGGATTTCCTGGGGACGCAGTTTGCCGGGCACCGTTATGTGTTCTCACTTCACGATGCTGCAAGTGACCCGAAGACGGAGGAAACAGGCGGCAAGCGGCCGCACGTTCACGTCCACGCCATCATCGCCATGCGATCGGACGCAGGTGACAGGATCGAGACGACAATCCCGGCCTTTCGGGAGTGGCGGCTGACAATGGCCGAAAAGGCGTGCGCGCACGGCATCAACATGGAGATGACCGATCGCCGTGATCGTGCGAGCCCCCCTGCTTACTCGAAAAACCAGGTCCGGCCGATGAACATGATCGGTCGCACGCAACACGAAGGTACAAGCGCCTCCGCGCAACGCCGATACGACACAAAACGCTCGGATGAGGATAGCTTCCCGAGCACGCCTCGCAGCAAGGCCTATGCCCGAACGGCGCAACAGGAGTGGCATTCTATCGGTAGTTCCGCGCTATTGCCTACGCAGAAAGACTTTGCCGGGGCTCAGGTAATCCGGTTTGAAGCCCATCCCGCGCGAGCCGAAAGAAAGGCGGTCTGGCAAGGCCAGCCGTCAAATTCTGGCCCCCTGACCCGGCCTGAATTCGAAGCCTACGAAAGACGCGTTGAGACAGCACTCTTCCAGGCGGCGCGCTCTTTGCCACCGCATGAACAGGATGGGTTTGAGGAAATTGCCAAGGCGGCGAGGGAACACGTCAATGTGCGCCGCGAAATTGTCGACATGTTGGAACAGCGCGATCGTGATGCTGGCGACGCGCCGGGCCGCAGCGTAGGCGTCAATGAGCGGGAAGACGAGAAGCTGCGATGGAATAATGCTGTCGAGCGACATGGGTTTGCGGCCGCCGAGGCGGCGAACAGACACCTGGTTGAGATCGAGCAATCCCGGGGAGCCATCAGCCGAGCTGAGGCGGACGACCAGGATCCGGGCAACGTCACGGCGATGAAACAGGAACTGGAAAAACAACTGATCAAGACCGCTGAGCTTGGCGCGAGCGGAAATGCCCTGATCCGGGAAGTGGCCGAAATTGATGAGGATCTGAAAAACGCGTTCCAGGCTGTGGGACGTGAGCGGCTGAAGCCTGAGCGTGAGCGATCCCCGTCGGGCTCTGAGGCAAACGAAGTGACCGGATTGTTGGTCGGGAGCGCTCCCAACGCGGCGTTAACGCGGGTAGGTGACGACCAAAACCGCGATGCAGACGGTCAGAATACCGGGCAGATGGCAGGTTCCAGTGGCCATACAACAAAGAGCGACCCCGCTAAGCAGCATGTGCCGCGCCTGGAAGAACTGCAACGGGAAGCTGATGAACAAAGAGCGGGCGATCACGATGATCGAGACCGGTAACAAGAGGGCAATGCCATGCGTGACGAGAGGCGGATCATCGTCGTTGAGGAGAATAAAAGCAACGAGGGATTGGCGACGGCATCCGGCATCGTGTTTGTCGTTGTCATGGGGATCGCATTGTTCGACCGTGGGCTGACAATGGCCTGGGCGGCAGTCGTTGGCTGGTTCAACTAAGACCTTTTGGGGAGCGGCCGCGCATTGCGACGACCTCCGGTGGCACCAAGAACCCATTTCAGGAGATCTCATTCGCTTCTATAATTGACACAAAGCCCAGTTTTGTGGGGCTTTTGCCATTCATGGGCTTCCAGATAGTACCAAGACATCCCAGATTTTTGTTGGTATATTTTCTGGTATTCTTCAACACACCCACAAATGTGACGCCGAACGGCTCGAAACTCTGGCGGCTTTCTTACCGACATAACAATAAGCAAAGCTGCTCTCGTTTGGCGTATACCCCGCCGTATCGCTCGCCGACGCCCGCAAAGAGCCCGACTCTTCGATCAAGCGTTCCACGATCGACCTTGAGGCGGGCAAAAGGGTGCTTTGTGTTTTCTGGTGGAATACACCCCTCTACAATATTTCTGGTATTCGCCGGGAAGAATGGTTCCCGTTCTTCGCCGTGCAGGCGGTTCCGCGCGACGGCACCCGTCATGGACACGCCAAGCACATGCTGCGCCTGCGCCGCGACGACGGCATCGGCAAGCCGGAGGCTGCTGAAGTCATCATCGTCAATTCGCATGACGGAACGAGCAGCTACCAGATGTTCGCCGCGATGCTGCTTTTCGTCTGCACCAACAGTCTGGTTGCGGGCGAGCGGTTCGAGGATGTTCGCGTCCCGCACAAAGGCAATATCCAGCATGACATCATCGAAGGCGTATATACCGTCGCGGAGGATTTCCCGCACCTGATCGACGCCAGTGAGACCATGAAAGAAATCACCCTGTCGGCGGACGAGCGCCGCGTGCTGGCCGAGGCGAGCCATGTCGCCCGCTATGGTGAGGAGGAAAGCCCCATCCGCCCCGAGCAGATCATCGAGCCGCGTCGTCGCGAGGACGCCGCGCAAAGCCTCTGGATGTCCTACAATGTCATTCAGGAGAATATGATAAGGGGCGGATTGAACGGGCAGCGGCGCAACGCCGAGGGCCGCATTCGCCGCAGTCAGACTCGCGCCATTAACGGCATCGACCAGAATGTGACCCTCAACCGCGCGCTCTGGACGCTGGCCGAGGGTATGCAGCGCCTCAAGACGCGATGACCCGGAAAGCCATAGAGTTGGGTTTCCGGCTCTACGGCTTTCCGCCTTTTAGGCAGTTTTACTACCTATGCGTGGCCCGGATCGAAATTCATGAGTACGAGGGGTCGATTTTCACGACGATTTTTGGCGCAACAACTCGCACGGATCAACGCCCAGCGCATCGGCTATTTGGCCAAGTACGGTCACGCTGGCCGAGACTTTGCCGCGTTCGATCGCGCCGACATAGCGCATACTCAAATCGGCCCGCGCTGCCAAATCTTCTTGCGTCAGGTTCTTTTCATGGCGAATGCGACGCAGGTTGACCGCCATGGATTCCTTCAAGTCCATGACAGATGGGAAGCAGAACCGGAACTATCGTTCTAGGAACGATAGTTCCTATTCGTCTCCGATGTGCTATATAGGCCGAGTATTGTAGCGGCAGACCAACGGGTAGGTGCGTTTGGTGATCAAGTTCAGTCGATCGTAGCTTGCTGTTAATGGCTCTCGCGGGATGTACCGCGACATACTCGCTCCACGGGGATTGATAGATGCTCCGCCGAAATGTCCAGCAGCCAGAAACGCCATCGCGGTCGCGTTACCAGCAAGCACCTATGTGCGAATGCCCGCATGCTGCTGATCTTTATGTCGGGCGTCAGGTTGCCGCCGTGCGCATCCATTCGAATGTGACGCAGGCCGAGCTTGCCCGCGCTGTCCGGGTAAGCCCGCAGCAACTGCAAAAATACGAGAACGGCAAGAACCGCATAAGTGCGTCCATGCTGTTTGAAATCGCGACATTCCTCGGCGTGCCTGTCAGCCGCTTTTTCGAAGGTCTGCCTGGAAATGAGAAGCAAAGCGGCGAGGTGGCCTCGCTTCCCGTCGACGAGCGGATCACATTCATAGCAAGCAGTGAGGGGCGCCGCCTCGTTGAAGGGGTGATGCGGCTGCCTCCTCGCACGCGCCGCCGCGTATCCTCGTTCATCGCCGCTTTGGGCGAGGAACTGGCAGCTCTGAACGGCGCCATGGCGTGCCCTGTGCCGAAGACGGAAAAAGGGTATGGCAGGGCACCGGACACATATGGGGCAGGGCGGACGGGCTCTACATCCGATGAGGATCGGGGATGAACATGGCGATCTCCGAGCCGCCGCCCGCCTTCAAGGTTGGTGACTGCAGGACAATCTCCCGTGACAAGAGGTCATGGCATCGCCTCGAGGCCGACCTTGTCCGGCGCAGCGGGCTTGCCAAGGAGGAGACGGCGATCACCTCCAGCCGTCACGTTGTCCTACTTAATGTGCAGGGCAACTGCGAGCGCGGCGAATACTTCATAGATGGCAGGAACGCCGGGTTTGTACCGCGAAAGCCCGGCGCAATCCTGTTTGTTCCCGCCGGATGCAGCTGGCGGGGCTGGGAAGCTGGCGCCTCGACAGCCGCCTATCTGGCAATCCAGGTCAACCCGGCACATGTGGCAGAGCTTCTTGCCGGGGGGCAACTCGACGCGCTGCCGTCGCTCTCGCCGGATCTCGGCTTCGAGGATCCCATCATACTGAACGCAGCGCGCGGGATAGGCGCAGAGATCCGTGACCGCAATCCTCTCAGCGCCATGCTTGTCGAGAGCTATACGGCGACGATCTTCGCCCAGCTGATGCGCAGGCAAAGATATCCGGCTGCTGTCCGCAAGGGCGGGCTCGCCCCGATGAACCTTAACCGGGTGATTCAGAGAATTGATGATGACCTCACGGCTGACTTGTCGCTTTTGCAACTGGCCGACCTTGCCGGTTTGAGCGTTCCTCACTTCTGCCGGGCGTTCAGGCAAACGCTTGGCTGTCCGCCCTATGCCTTCATTATCCGGCGCAGGATCGAGCGGGCAAAGGACTTTCTGTGCCATTCCTCGATGCCTGTCACCGATATCGCGCTGTCGTGTGGCTTCTCCAGTTCAAGCCACTTTTCCAATGCCTTTCGCCGGGAAGTGGGCACGACCCCCGTGGCATATCGCGGCAGCTGGCCGGGCAAAGCCTAGCAATGATTTACTGATCAGATTTCGCACCTGCATCAATTTACTGCAAGCACCCTTGCGCTGGCTGTCGCATCTTCGCAAAAAACAAACGAGGGTCTCCAGTGCATACTCAATCGGATAACGGTAAATTCAGCCCCTCATTTCTGACATCAATGCCCCGCTGCGCGTCAAAAATCTGAAGAAGCGCTTTGGCACGCTCGAAGTCCTCAAAGGGATTTCCATGACCGCGCAGCGCGGCGATGTCATCTCCATCTTGGGAAGCAGAGGTTCAGGAAAAAGCACCTTTTTGCGCTGTGGACTGGTAGATTACTCTGTCTGGAAGGCATTTCTGGAGTCCCAGATGGTGCGATGGCTGTGCTCTACGGCCCCAGAATTTCGGGCGGGCTTTTCGGTCCAGGTGTGGGCATCGGTTTGCGGAAGCAGGACAAGCAACTTGCCGCGCTCTTCAGTAGCGCGATCGGAGCAATCGACGCGGACGGATCGTTGAAAGCGATAAGCCTTAAATGATTTGGAGCGGATTTGGTGTCGAACTGAACCAATTTCGGCGACGGATTGGCAAGCGCTTTTAACTTCCTCCGAAGTATCATTCTTGACTTTACCGAAAATGAGTAACTCCGCACGAAACATGGTCTGCGCAATTGGGATCCAAGTGAGCGATTGACGACTTCGGCGCTGGCCATCGCTCGATCTTGCAACGTTCGAGGTCTGGGAAGGGGCGGAGCGGTCGATTCATGGGCAATTCCTTTGCTCCAATAAGCTATCGCTACGAAGTCGCGCTTCGAATTCGAATCCACCACTCTATATGTCGGCTATCGTCTTAGCCGCCTCGGTGACGTCGTTGTCAATGTCGTGCTGTCCCATTTCTTTGGTGATGCGATCAAAGATCTGGGCGCCGTGCTTGACAACGCGGTGAAGCCTGGCTGCCTGAGCCGGGCTTGAATCAGGGATCTCCAGAGTTTTAGAGACGTCATCTGGCGATCTGCCTCATGAACTTCATCAGCGAAACCATCCCGTCACCCGATTCAAAAAATAGTTGATTATTTTAGTCATAAATACTAAGCCGCTACCAACCGAAGATTGCGCCGCTCGACGGAGGCCAGGTTGATCGACGAGCCAGGGCCGTTTGCAGCGAATGTAGTGAAGGATTGCGGAGCGATGCGACCAACCCCCAAAAAGCATTCAACAGCCGGCAATTTTGCTGCGGTATTGAGAATAGGAGCTTTGGGATGTGCGCTGGTCGTGTGCGGTCCGACTGCATTAATAGCCTATGCTCAAGACAATATGGCTCCAGCGCCTCAGAACGAGGTTGCACCGCAGCCCCTACAGCAACCAGAGATAACCCAGTCGCCAATCATGCAGCCAACTGCACCAGTGGAGGGGAACCAACCTGGTCAGACGAATGGGACGCTGCCACATAATCTTTCGCCCTGGGGCATGTTCATGGCCGCCGACTGGGTGGTCAAGTCGGTGATGATCGGTCTCGCTTTTGCCTCGCTGGTCACCTGGACTGTCTGGCTGGCGAAGACGCTTGAGCTTGCCGGAGCAAGAGTGCGGGCCAATCGCGCGCTCAACGCCATCGGCAGTGCTCGCACGCTGCTCGAGGCTGAACGGTCGCTCGAAGGCCGCGGCGGCCCGGGCGCATCGCTTGTCAACGCGGCACGAGAGGAAGTGCGTCTTTCCCGTGAGGTTCAAGGATATGCGAACGCCGATGGTTTGAAGGAGCGCGTCGCCTCGCGCCTGTCGCGCATCGAGGCCCAAGCAGGGCGTCGCATGAGCCGCGGCACAGGAGTACTGGCAACCATCGGTTCAACTGCGCCCTTCGTCGGGCTTTTCGGCACGGTCTGGGGCATCATGAATTCGTTTATCGGCATTTCAGAGTCCCAAACGACGAATTTGGCAATCGTTGCGCCGGGCATCGCAGAAGCGCTTCTCGCCACAGCGATTGGACTCGTCGCCGCCATTCCGGCCGTTGTGATCTATAATGTTTTCGCCCGGTCGATCACCGGCTACCGGCAGCTGCTCGCCGATGCGTCGGCGGGGGTAGAACGTCTCGTCAGCCGCGATGTGGATTTTGCCACGGTGCCCTCGGCGCGCGCTGCTGCGGAGTAGGGAGGAGCGACAATGGCTGGTGGCATCAGGCACAACGTATCGGATGACGAGCTTCAGGAAAATCACGAAATCAACGTGACGCCGTTCATCGATGTCATGCTGGTCCTGCTTATTATTTTCATGGTAGCGGCACCGCTGGCGACGGTCGATATCAATGTGGATCTGCCAGCCTCGACAGCAACGCCCGCGACGCGTCCCGAGCAACCGCTCTACCTGACGCTCAAGGAAGACAAGTCTATCGCAGTCGGCAACGAAACGATTTCGCGCGAAACGCTTGGCAGTTTTCTGGATCAACGTACGCAGGGCGACAAGGAAACCCGGGTCTTTCTTCGTGCCGACCGGGCAGTTGACTACGGCGCCTTGATGGATTTGATGAACGGACTGCGCGACACAGGTTATCTCAAGATAGCTCTTGTCGGTCTGGAAAGTGTTTCTCCTCGACCCGCACCGACCGGTGAAGGCGTACAGTAGTGCATCAGCAGACAACAACTGCAACCAGAAGAGGTTTCCTGCGTCCAGATTGGCGCGAGGTTGGTCTTTGGTCGGTTGCGGGACTGGCGGTCATCGGCATTCATGCAGGTGCTGCGTGGTATGTTCAGAACTATCAACCTGAGACACCCGCAAGCGATATTGCCGCCGCCGTAATGATTGACATGGAGCCATTGCCGGCACCAGTGGTGCCAGAACCGGTTAAGGAAGAGCCGCCGGCCGAAGCTGAGCCAATCAAGCCGGATACCATGGAACAGGAAGCGGCAGCGCCCGAGCCTATCCCGGATGTGCAGCCGGAACCCGAGCCAATTAGTCCATTGGAAGAACTGATTCCGGATCAGCCTGAACCTGAGGTGGCCGAAGAGCCCCAGCCGGAACCAGAAGTGACCGACCCGCCCGAAGAACAGATCGAAGAGGTCGTGGAACTGCCAAAGGTAGAAGTGCCGCTTCCGGTGGTTCGTCCAACACCGAAAAAGCCCGACGTTCCGAAAAAGCAGGTTACCGAGAAGGTCGTGCAGAAGCCAGCGAAGAAAGCCAGCACCGCGACAGTCCAAGACGCGACGCCCCGGGAAGCAAAACAGCAACCAAGTGTTTCGAGAGCAGCGTCAGCGCGGCAATCGGAGACCTGGCGTTCAAGGGTGCAGTCTTATCTGGCGCGCAGAGCAAACCGCGCCCGTGCGGAAGGGCAGGGTACCGTCAGGATACGCTTTGTGGTTACCAATGATGGCGCGATCGTTTCGGCTAGTGTCGTCGGAAGCTCCGGCGTGCCTCAGTTAGACCAGAGCGTGCTTGAAACCATTCGGCGGGCGTCCCCAGTTCCGTCAGCGCCCGATGGAGTTGATGTATCGCGGCAAAGTTTTACCGTACCATTTCAGATAAGGTAGCCACTAACCCCTCGTGATCATGTCTGCGGCCTTTTCGGCGATCATGATCGTTGGTGAGTTGGTGTTACCCGAGGTGATCGACGGCATGATCGAGGCATCGGCCACACGCAGACCTTGAATGCCTCGCACGCGCAATTGCGGATCGACGACCGAGTCGGGATCAGAACCCATGCGGCAGGTGCCGACGGGGTGAAAGATGGTCGTGCCAACGGCACCGGCGGCTTCGACCAATTCCTCTTCCGTTTGATAGTCGGTGCCGGGTTTGAACTCTTCCGGATTGAAACGCTGCAATGGCTCTTGCGCCACAATATTGCGCGTGATGCGGATCGAATCCGCCGCGACGCGGCGATCGCTTACTGTTGTCAGATAATTTGGCTGTATGGCTGGCTGCAAGCGATGATCCGGTGACTTGACGTGTACGGAACCGCGGCTTTCGGGACGCAGATTGCAAACGCTCGCCGTGAATGCCGGGAAGGAGTGAACGCTTTCGCCAAACTTTTCCAGGGAGAGAGGTTGCACATGATATTGCAGATTGGCTGTCTCAAAAGAGGGGTCTGACCGGGTAAAAACGCCAAGCTGGCTCGGCGCCATCGACATGGGTCCCGAGCGGCTGATGAGATATTCCAGCGCAATCGCAGCTTTGCCAAGAAGGCGGTTGGCTTTCTCGTTGAGCGTAGGAATTCCGGTAACCTTGTAGGCACAACGCAGCTGCAGATGATCCTGAAGGTTTTCTCCGACATTGCGCCGTTCCAGGACCGTTTCAATACCTGCACTCTGCAAGATGTCGCCGCGACCGATGCCTGACAGTTCGAGAATATGTGGTGAGCCGATTGACCCCGCGGCCAGAATGACCTCGCGCCTGCATTGGATCGAACGGACAGCCCCGGCCTGTTCGAATTCAACACCTTTAACGGCCAAATCCTGCAGGATCAGCTTTCGTACATGCGCTCCGGTTTCAACCTTGAGATTAGGACGTCCCAGGGCAGGGCGCAGAAAAGCCTTTGCCGTGTTCCAGCGGATCCCGCGCTTCTGGTTGACCTTGAAATAGGAGGAACCTTCGTTGTCGCCGCGATTGAAATCGTCGGTACGAGGGATGCCGGCAGCTTCCGCAGCATCGCGGAATGCATCGAGGATATCCCAATGCAGACGCGCTTCTTCCACGCGCCATTCGCCACCAGAACCATGGAAATTGTCGGCGCCGAGATAGTAATCTTCAGACTTCTTGAAGTAGGGAAGGACATCATCCCAACCCCAGCCGCTACAACCGTCCTGTCGCCACAAATTATAGTCGCGCGCCTGGCCGCGCATATAAATCATGCCGTTGATCGAAGAGCAGCCACCCAAGACCTTGCCACGCGGATAACTGAGCGAGCGGCCATTTAACCCCGGTTCTGGTTCAGTGGTGAAGCACCAGTCCGTGCGCGGATTGGAGATGCAATAGAGGTAGCCAACGGGAATATGGATCCAGTGATAATTGTCCTTGCCGCCTGCCTCGAGCAGCAGCACGGAGACATCCCTGTTTTCGGAGAGACGGTTGGCGAGCGTGCAGCCGGCAGTGCCGGCTCCGATAACGATATAGTCGTAGGTTGACATTTCAGTTGTCCGGCTTGCTCTCGAGTCTTTTGCCGAAGCGCGAAGCATAAAGCTCACCGATGATGCCACGCCGAAACACAAGCACGCACACCATGAAGATGATGCCGGTGATCACGGTGACCGGAAACTCCGAAGTCGCGAGATAATTTTCGAGGGCGGCCACAAGCCCTGCACCAAAGATCGGTCCGACCAGCGTGCCAATGCCGCCGAGCAATGTCATCAACACGACTTCTCCAGACATCTGCCAGCTGACATCGGTGAGCGTGGCAAACTGGAAGACGATTGCTTTCAAACCACCAGCAAGACCGGTCAAGGCGGCAGACATGACAAAGGCAGCGAGCTTGTAACGTGCAACCGAATAGCCAAGTGAGATCGCGCGCGGTTCGTTTTCGCGTACGGATTTGAGGATCATGCCAAAGGGCGAGTTGATGATGCGCCAGATGATGAACATGCCGATGAGAAATACGGCAAGCACGAAGAAATACATGTTCAATGGCTGATTGAGGTCGATGAAGCCCAACAAGTAGCCGCGCGGTACCCCCTGAATACCGTCTTCGCCATGGGTGAAAGATGCCTGCAGACAGAAAAAGGCAAACATCTGGGCGAGTGCCAGCGTGATCATCGTCGAATAGATGCCCTGGCGCCTTATGGCAAAGAAGCCGATGATCAACCCGAGGATAGTTGCACCGAGTACACCGACAAGAATGCCGAGTTCGGTCGGAAGACCCCATTCCTTGACCGCATGCGCCGTGAAGTAAGCAGCGCCACCAAAGAAGGCGGCGTGACCAAAGGAAAGAATGCCGGTGTAGCCCAGGAGAAGATTAAAGGCGCAAGCGAAGAGTGCGAAACAAAGCACCTTCATGAGGAATACCGGATAAAAATAGAAAGGTGCGAGAATAAGCCCGATGATTCCGATCAGGATCAGCGTCGTTTCGAGTGTCAAAAGGCGTGGCTTCGGTGCAGATGTAACGGTCGCTTGCGTCATGTCATACATCCTTTCCGAACAGGCCCGCGGGTCGGACGAGCAGGACGATCGCCATGATGACGAAGATGACGATGCTGGACGCTTCCGGATAGAACACTTTGGTCAGACCTTCGAAAATACCGAGCATATAGCCGGTGATGATGGCACCTAGAATGGAGCCCATACCGCCAACAACGACCACGGCAAAGACAACGATGATCATGTTCGATCCCATGAGCGGGCTGACCTGGTAGATCGGCGCCGCCATGATACCCGCGAGCCCTGCAAGACCTGCGCCGAGACCGTAGGTGAACGTCAACAGGAGGGGCACGTTGATGCCGAAAGCACGTACCAAAGTTGGATTTTCGGTCGCTGCGCGCAGATAGGAACCAAGCCGGGTCTTCTCGATGAGCAGCCAGGTGCCGAGACAGACAACAAGGGAAGCAATGACAACCCATGCGCGGTACATCGGCAGGAACATGAAGCCAAGATTAACACCTCCAGCCAATGCGCTAGGAACTGCGTAGGGCTGTCCGGCCGCACCGTAGTAATAGCGGAACGTGCCTTCAATCACGAGTGCAAGTCCGAACGTGAACAACAGCCCATAGAGGTGGTCGAGGTTGTAAAGGCGTGACAGCGCGACCCGCTCGATGAGCGCGCCCGCCAGACCCACAACCAAAGGAGCAAGGATCAACGCCGGCCAGTAACCGATGCCGAGCTCCGCGAGCAAAAGATAGCCGACGAAAGCACCCAGCATGTACTGTGCACCGTGTGCGAAATTGATGACACGCAGCAAGCCGAAGATGATTGCGAGGCCCAGGCTGAGCATCGCGTAGAATGAGCCATTGATGAGGCCGATCAGCAATTGGCCGAGGAAAGCCTGGAGGGGAACGCCGAAGATCATGGTCATGTCGTCAGACTCCCAATGCTTCGTTGAGCATGGTCATGCGGTCGGGCAGCTCCCTGACGTGGAAATTGTCGATTATCTTGCCATGGTCCACCACATAGAAGCGGTCAGCGACCTTGCTGGCAAAACGGAAATTCTGTTCGACCAGGAGAATGGTCATGCCGCGCTGTTTCAGCGTCACAAGCACTTCGCCGATACGTTGGATGATGACCGGTGCAAGGCCCTCCGTCGGTTCGTCCAGAAGCAGCAGCTTGACGCCTGTGCGCAGAATTCGGGCAATGGCCAGCATCTGCTGCTCGCCGCCAGAAAGCTTCGTGCCAGGGCTGTTGCGTCGCTCCTTGAGGTTGGGGAACAGGTCGTAGATCTCGTCAATCGACATGCCGCCCTTGGCGACGATCGGCGGAAGATTGAGGTTTTCATCGACGGATAGCGTAGCGAATATGCCGCGTTCCTCCGGCACAAAGCCGATGCCTGCATGGGCGGTGCGATGCAACGGCACGCGCATCATGTCCTTGCCTTCGAAGGTGATCGTCCCTGTGCGTTTGCGGATGATCCCCATGATGGAGCGCAGCGTTGTCGTCTTGCCGACACCATTGCGGCCAAGCAGGGTGACCGTCTCGCCTTGGTGGATGTCGAGGTGGACGCCATGCAAGGCGTGACCTTCGCCATACCAGGCATGCAGGTCCCGGACGGAAAGCAGCGTGTTACTCATGTTCGGTCCCCATATAGGCAACACGCACGCGCTCGTCCTGACTCACGGTGCGATAATCTCCGGAGGTAAGGATTTCGCCCCGTTGCAGCACCGTGACTTTGTCGCAGAGGTCAGCGACGACCTTTAGATTGTGTTCCACCATCAAGATCGCGCGGTCTCTCGCCACCTCGCGAATGATATCCGAGACGATGTGCACGTCTTCGTGGCCCATGCCGGCCATTGGCTCGTCCAGCAACAGCACTTGCGGATCCAGCGCCAGCGTCGTGGCGATTTCGAGTACACGCTTGCGGCCATAGGACAGGTCGGCGGCGAGGTGGTTACGGGCATCTTGAAGGCCGACAGCCTCGATCAATTCCATTGCTCGTTCGTTGAGACGGTTCAGTGATCCCATCGGCAGCCAGAACTGGGTCGACAGTCGACCGGGGCGCTGCAGGGCAACGCGGACATTGTCGAGGATTGTCAGATGCGGAAACACTGCCGATATCTGGAACGAGCGCACAAGTCCCATTCGAGCCACCTTGGCCGGATCCGTCTTTGTGATGTCTTGGTCGAGTAGTGTGATCGTTCCGCTTGTCGGTTGCAGAAATTTGGTCAGTAGATTGAAAACTGTGGTCTTGCCAGCACCGTTCGGGCCGATCAGCGCGTGCACCTTGGCATGGTGCACATCGAGATCGACATTGTTGACGGCAACGAAGCCACCAAAGTCACGGCGCAGACCGCGAGCGGACAACACCACCCGCGAATCTTGACCTCCAGAGGCGCCGGGAGAGGATTGGCCTCCCCCGAACGCTGCATCATTCAGCGAAGCAGTCATTACTTGACCAGCGGGCAGCCGCTTTCGGCCGGTTTGATAAAGGCTTCGTCACCCGGGACTGTGGCCAGAACCTTGTAGTAATCCCAGGGCGCCTTGCTTTCATCCGGCTTCTTGACTTCCATCAGATAAACATCGCTGAACAGGCGGCCGTTGGGACCAACCTTCGCACCGCGGCCAAAAACGTCATCGACCGGCATTTCGTGCATCGCCGCCGCGACTTTCTCGGTGTCGTCGGTACCAGCCTTCTGAATGGCCTTCAGATATTGCGTCACGCCCGAATAGGTTGCTGCCTGAATCATGTTTGGCATGCGGCCCGTACGCTTGAAGAACTTCTGTCCGAACTCACGGGACTGATCGTCGCGATCCCAGTAGAAGCTTTCAGTAAGGGTCAGGCCCTGCGCCGCCTCCAGACCGAGACCATTTACTTCGGCCAGGGTAAATAGCAGCGCTGCGAGGCGCTGACCGCCGGACACGATGCCAAATTCAGCTGCCTGCTTGATGGCATTGGAGGTATCGAGACCGGCATTGGCGAGACCGATGACCTTTGCGCCGGACGATTGAGCTTGCAGCAGGAACGAGGAATAGTCGGTCGTTGCCAGTGGATGGCGAACCGAGCCGACGACCTTGCCGCCCTTGGACGTGACGAATTTGGAGGTCTGTTCCTCCAGCGAATAGCCGAAGGCATAGTCTGCAGTCAGGAAGAACCAGCTGTCGCCGCCCTGGGCAACCAGCGCGCCGCCAGTGCCGACCGCCTGCGAGTGTGTGTCATAGGCCCAATGGAAACCGTAAGGCGAGCACTGCTTGCCCGTGAGTTCCGTCGTGGCCGCACCGGTCACAAGGTCGATCTTCTTTTTCTCTTTGGAAATGCCCTGCACGGCAAGCGCCACCGAGGAAGTCGTCAGTTCCATGATGCTATCGACCTGTTCGGTGTCATACCACTGGCGGGCGATATTGGAAGCAATATCCGGCTTGTTCTGGTGATCTGCGGTGATGACCTCGATCGGTGCATCCAGCACCTTGCCACCGAAATCCTCGGCAGCCATCTTCGCTGCTTCGTAAGACCATTTGCCGCCAAAGTCCGCATATACACCGGACTGGTCGTTCAGGATGCCGATCTTGACCTTGCCATCGGAAATCTCGGCGCTTGCTGCAGGAATGACCGTGGCTGCCATCAGGGCAGCCGTTGCAATTGCTAGTAACTTCATTCGTATCTCCTCCCAAAGAATGACCGCTCACAGGATCATCGCATGATGGCTGTCGCGGACGGAACGGTTCAAATTGAAAACGTCAATAGAGATGCCGCGGATCCCGCCCGCATCCCGCTAGTTGTTTATCCTCCTCAATCCAGCTTTGGCTTTCCAAGCCGGACAATACTCATCCCCATGATTGCGCTGTTTCTTCCGACCGGCAACCATGATGTCGAAAAAACTCTAACATTGACAAATAGGTACACAAACATCTATTTATGCACATAATAAGTACAAAAATGTACATTTACTGAAAGAGTGCCATGCGGCAGTTTACCTGGGACGATCTGCAATATTTTCTCGCCGTTGCGCGTACCGGACAATTGACCACTGCGGCGCGAAGACTGCGCACCAATCATGTCACCGTTTCAAGAAGGATAGACCGGCTGGAAGAAGCCTTGTCGGCGCGACTGTTCGAGCGCAACCCGCGTGGTTATATCCTGACGGCGCTCGGCGAGAAGCTTATCGAGTCTGCCGAAATTGTGGAGCGCGAGGCCGATCGATTCCAGAACGAGGCTTCCGGGGGAACGATTTCCCTGAGCGGCGTCGTCCGTCTCAGTATATTGGAAGGGTTTGCCAATTTCTTCTTGGCGGACCGGCTGCCGCTGATGGCGCAGTCTTATCCAAGTCTTTCCATTGAAATGGTGACGATCCAGCAGATCGTGTCGCTCTCGCGGCGCGAGGCGGATTTGTCGATCACGCTGCATGCGACACGGACAGGTCCGTACCATCAGGAAAAGCTGATGCCCTACCGCCTGTTCATCTACGGATCGAAGGACTACCTCTCACGTCATCCGGAGATCAGACAGCAGTCAGACCTCTCCAGTCACCAGTTCATTGGCTATATCGAAGACATGATCTTCACGCCGGGCCTCGACTACATGCGCGAGATCTTGCCGGGGTTGCGCGCCTTATACCAGAGTTCCAGTATTTTCGCCCAGCTCAGCGCGACACGATCAGGCTTCGGGCTATGCATCCTCCCCTATTACATCGCCTGCAATTACCCCGAGTTGGTGCCGGTCATGCCAAAGCAGCTCCATCTCAACCGGGACTATTGGCTGATTTGCCACGAGGATATTGTCAGCACGCCGCGCATCCGCGTTTTGAGTAATTTCATCAAGTCCGAACTGGAGAACCAGACTGAGATATTTGCTGGTCAATCGCTTCTGGCGTGATCAGCCAAAGCGGTCGGGCGATAGTTTTGCGAGGAGTGCTTCGATGGCCCTTTCCGGATCTCGTCTCGCAATGAGCGCCGCTGCGAGCGTCGAGAGTGCAGGGGAGGTTTGAATGCCGTAACCGCCCTGACCGGCGAGCCAGAAAAAGCCATCGACCTCACCGTCGAAACCGGCCACGGGCGTCCGGTCCGGCGCGAAAGTGCGCAAACCCGCCCAGCTGCTCTCGACACGGGTGACCGGTATAGTGACGGCTTGTTCGAACCGATAGAGGCCTTCGGCGAGGATCATATCATCGACATAAGCATCATGCGGATCAACCGGTGTCTCATCGCAGGGTGAAACGAACATTCGTCCCCCATCGGGCTTCATGTACCAGGCTTCATTCACGTCATCCACGAGCGGCCAGCTTCTGGTGTCATGGCCGTCCGGAGCGGGCAATACTGCAATGGACCGCCGCATGGGCGTTAGTCCAAGCGGGCGAGCGCCGAAGAGTCCAGCAGTGATATCTGCCCACGCACCCGATGCGTTGACCACGGTTTTGGCGTGGAATGTGCGGTCGCCCGTCTCAACCTCCCATTCACCGGCGACCCGGTTAGCCCCAACAACTTCGCATTTTGTGTAAAGTTGAACGCCCAACCCGGTTGCTTTCCGCAGCCAGCCCTGATGCAGAGCGTTGACGTCGATATCCCAAGCGTCGTCCTGGTAGCACGCTGCCTTGACATGATCGCGATTAAGGATCGGAACCATGTCAATGGCGCGATCGATATCAATCGCCTCTATTCCAACGCCATTGCGGACAAAGTCTTCGCAAGCCTCAATACCATCTTCGCCAGCGACGGTTAGAGACCCGCGCCCGGTCAGCAACGGCGCTTGAAAAAGGCCGACATCGCGCTGTTGGAAAAGCGGTGCGCTGGCTTGGTTCAATCCACGAATAACATCATTGCCGTAGTTGGGAAGGAAGATGGCGGCAGAGCGACCGGTCGAGTGATATCCAGGCTGGGTTTCACGTTCAAGAATCACGACCCTATGTGTGTCGGCCAATGCGGCTGCGACACCCACACCGGCGATGCCCGCGCCAATCACAAGGACATCAGTTTCGATTATTTCGGTCATGCTGAACCCAGGTCTCTAAGGTAGGGATTGCCGGTGATGGATACGGCGAAGGCGCCAGGATCGATATCCGCAAAAATTAAACTTTCCGCATCATCGCTGCAGGCCGCGATCAGACTGCCATCGGGCGCGGCAATTCGTGAGTTTCCAGCAAACGTAAATCGTTCGTCAGCACCAGCATGATTGATGTAGGCGACGAAAATCTGGTTCTCGAAGGCGCGGGTTTGGATCATGTGATTGGCGATGAACGTTCCGGAAGGGCCGGCAGGAAGAGCTGTCGGCACAAGCACGGCGTCGACGCCGGCAAGGGCGAGCCGGCGGACGTTCTCTGGGAATTCCACATCGTAGCAGATCAGCATGCCGAGCTTCAGACCGCTCAATTCGACAATACAACTAACAGGTGTTTCCGGCTTGAAGAGCGATCGCTCATAATCGCCGTAAAGATGCGATTTGCGGTAGATCGCAGGTGTGGCGTGGCCATCGACAAATGCAGCGCTGTTATAAACGTCCGCGCCAACACGCTCTGCAAAACCCGCAACGATGGCGATGCCATTTGCCGACGAAATGGCTTGCAATGCCTTGATCTGGTCGCCATTCGCCGTTTCAGCCAATGCGGTGATTGCGTCTCCTGCGCCATAACCCGTGATGCAAAGTTCTGGCGTAATCAAAAGGTCAGCACCGCCTTGAGCCGCCTCAACAGCCGCTCGTTCGATGCGCCCGAGATTGGCCTGCACGTCACCGGAGACCGATTGCATTTGCAGAGCTGCGACACGCATCATGATTCATCCGACGCCATTGCGCCGAGCAGCTTGGGCAGATCGCCGAACTTCGCGACCAAAGAGAAGATGACGGCAGCGGTGAAAACGAAAAGTATGGTCACGGACGCCATTGTCGGCGTGTAGCCGTAACGCAGTGCATTGAAGATCTTGATCGGCAGCGTTTCCAGTGTGAAGCCAACGGTCATGTACGCGACGATGTATTCGTTGAGCGATAACACGAAGGCGAAAGCGTAACCCGATACGAGATAGGGCAGGATCAGCGGCAGCACAACCGTGCGAAAAATGGTTCTGTCATTGGCACCCATTGTGGCGGCTGCTTCGACAAACGAGCGGTCGATAGCCGAGAAGCCGAGCGATAAGGTGACCAATGGCAGAGTAACAAAAAAGATCGCGTGTCCGATGACCGCGGTCCACGGCTGGCCGTAGAAACCTGTCGTCGCCCAGAAGGTCAGCAGCCCGAGTGCCGTGATGACCGGAGGCAGGGTGAATGGCGCGATGCCAAGGACCTGAAATATGTTCGCCCACGGCGCGATGCGACGCCACAGAAACCACGACAACGGGAGGGCAATTAGGACAGCGAGCGCGGCCGAGGTCGTTGCCAGAACGACCGAGGCGATCAGCGCGCTGCGCCACTCAGGGTTGGCGAAGATTTCGCCATACCAGCTGAGGGAAAAGCCCTGTGGCGGAAAGGCCAACGTCTGCTTGGCATTGACCGATACGCCCGCCACAACGATCAGCGGCAAGCTGAGGAAGAGCCCGATGAGCAGGAAATAAAATCGCTTGAGCCAATGGGTCATGCCTTTTCTCCCTTGCGGCCGATGAGCAATGTCAATGCCACGAGGCCGAGCGTAACCAGCACAAGAAAAACAGCCATCGCCGCGGCAAAGGGCATATTGGACTGATAGATCGCCTGATCGGTGATGAGAACCGAAAGCGTCCAATGTTGCGGCCGGCCGAGGATCTGCGGCAACAGGTACGAGCCGAGCGCGAAGATGAAAACCATGATGAGCGTCGCCATGATCGTATTGCGCAGCGCAGGCACCAGTACGTTGAAAAAGGCACGGATGGGCGAAGAACCAAGGGTTCGCGCCGCCTCCATCAGAGTGGGATCGAGGCGAACGATGGCCGGGTAGAGCACGAGGATCGTGTAGGGCAGGGCTTGATAGACCATACCTGTCGGCACGGCGCCGAAACTCGGGAACAGCGCGACGGGCTGCTCAAGAAGCCCGATCTTTACGAGCAAATTGCTGAGGCCTGCCGTGCGCGAGAGCAACGTTGACCAGGCAAACCCGATAATCACCTCCGACAGCGAAAGCACCGAGAGAAGTGCAACAAGCCAGATCACCTGCAAGCGCCGTGTCAGCCGCGAAAGCAGGTAAGTGAAGGGCAGTGCCAGCACGACGCAGCAGATCGCGACGGTCACTGCAAGCATCAGTGAAAAGCCGAGTACGCCCCCGAAGAACGCGGTGAGGAAGCGCTCGTAGTTGGAGAAGACGAATGCTGGTGTGTAGAAGCCGCCTTCCTGCCGCTGAAAGAAGCTGACGGCAATCATCGTGCCAAAAGGCACAACGAAGAAGATGAGCAGCATGCCGGCAGGAAAGAACAGGGGCCCATAATCGGCGATGGATTGAGGTGGTTCGCGCTTCATTGCTTCAGCACCACGCAGACATCAGGGGACAGAGCGATGCCTACGGCCTGGCCGGCAGTAACCTCGGGCCGTTCGCGCGGGGTTGATACGGCAATGATCTGCTGGCCGCCGGCTTCGACAAACGTTTCGATTGTGCCGCCCAGATCGCGGACGAAGGTGACTGTTCCATCGATGGCACCATTGCCGGGTGCTGTCAGGTGGACGTCTTCGGGGCGCACCGAAATCGTGGCCTTCTGTGCGCCGGCGGGCAGGACAATGCCTTGAACCCGATGGCCGAATATGGTCGCCGCACCGGAACTGTCGACTTGAGTTTCGATCAGATTTGTCGAGCCGATGAAATCCGCAACGAATGTATCGGCAGGCTTGCGGTAAATTTCGATCGGTGAGGCCGCTTGCCTGATATGGCCGCCATTCATGACCACGACCGTATCGGCCATGGTCATCGCCTCGCGCTGATCGTGAGTGACGACGATGGTCGTAATTCCGAGCTTTTGCTGAAGCTGCCGTAGCTCCACTTGCATGGCTTCGCGCAACTTTGCGTCCAGCGCAGAGAGCGGCTCGTCGAGCAGGAAGATCTTCGGCGACAGCGCCAGAGCCCGGGCGATAGCGACGCGTTGACGCTGACCTCCGGATAGCTTCGACACCGGCCGGTCGCCATAGCCGGACAAATGGATGAGGGTGAGCAATTCGTCGACGCGTTTTTTCTGCTCTTCGCGGGATGCTCCGCGAATGCGCAGTGAGTAGGCAATATTTTCACCGACACTCAGATGCGGAAACAGCGCCAGCGATTGAAACACCATTCCAAGATTCCGCTTGTGCGTCGGAACGTCCGTAATATCGGCTCCGTCGAGCAGGATCGTGCCATTCGTGGGGTCTTCAAGTCCGGCGATCATGCGCAACAGCGTGGTCTTGCCGCAACCGGATGGTCCAAGCAGGCAAACAAAGGTACCGTGCGGCACCGACAGATGCACATTGTCGACCGCGGTGAATGCGCCGAATTGCTTGGTGACATTGTTCAAAACCAGTCCGGACATAAGTCCCCCGTCTCTTTGGTTGTGTTTTGGCGGCCCCACCCCTTGCAGCAAGCAAAGAATGAGGCCGCGCAGTGTATTAACCGACGATCAGCTCAGTCCATTTCTGATTCAGCCAGTCGGACTTGGTTGTATAGAGGTCATAGCGCGGAATGATCGGCTCGATATCAGAAGATACAGCCGCGAATTCCTTGTCGCTCAGATCGAGCAGTTCGCGTTTCACTGTCGGAGAAGTACCTACCTTGCGCGACAGCGTCGCCTGAATGGCAGGCTGGCTCATGTAGTCGATGAAAATATGTGCTTCGTCGACCTTCTTCGACGCGCGCGACAGAGCCCAGCAGCCGGAGTCCTGAACGCCGCCTTCCTTGGGGAAGGTGGAACGAACCGGATGACCCTCGGAGGCAGCGAGGCCCGTCACATCGTGGTAGTACTGACCCATCGGAATTTCGCCGGACTTCAGCGATTGTTCGAACTGGGCCTCGTCACGGTACCACAAGCGAACGTTGGGCTTGACCTCTGCAAGCTTATCGAAGGCCTTCAGCAGGCCTTCTTCCGTATCGAGGGCGTTGGTGCTGCCAAAGAAGGTCTTTGCCGTTATTTCCAGGAGGAAGGAGTTCGACACCAGTGCAAGCAAGCCAAGCTTGTCAGCGTTGGCCTTGTCCCAGAAAGCCGCCCATGATATGGGCGCCTCTTTGTAAACATCGGTGTTGGTAACGAGCGTGATGTACCATGAGACGGCGCCGATACCCGCGACGGAGCCATCGGGGTACTTGTTGACGAAGCGGTCAATGAGGTTCTTTGAATTCGGAATCTTTGCCAAATCGAGAGGCGTCCAAAGTTTGGTCGTCTGGCCCTTCAGCATTGCCACCTGCGACATCATCGAGACGTCGGCGGGAGCGGCTCCAGCTTTTGCAGCCTGCTCAAGCTGGACGAGCCAGGCTTCGCCTGTCGGCTCCGCGACGGATTCAACTGCAATGCCTGTCGCCTTGGTGAATTCCGGAAAGATGTTCTTGTCGAACGAGTCTTTGAAGTAGCCGCCATAGACGCCAACCTTCAGCGACTTGTCCTGCGCGCGCAGGATGTTTGGCATTGCCAGAACGGCGGCACCCATCACGCCGGCGCCGAGCACCGTGCGGCGACTGATGCTCTTCTTCAGAAAAGTGTCCATTTGTCGTATCTCCTTTTTAAAAGCCAGTTTACTGGCCGATTTCCCACTTCTGTTTTTGTCTGATGTTCAGCTGTCGTTCAATGCTGACGAGCGGTCCGGAGCTCCAATATCTTTGTATAGCGCGTCAGCGGATAGCACAGAACAAAATAGATTAGCGCTACCAATCCATAGACCGTGAAAGGTTCGAACGTTGCGTTGTTGATGGCATTCGACGTGCGCACCAACTCCTCAAAACCAATAATCGACGTTAGTGCAGTGCTCTTGATCAACTGCACCAGAAAACCGACCGTCGGTGCCCGTGTAATCGCGAACGCTTGCGGCAGGATGATGAGCCGCAGCTGCCCTATGTAATGCAAGCCGAGGCTGCTGCCCGCATCCCACTGGCCGCTTGGCAACGACTGCACGCCGCCGCGCCAGATTTCGGCGAGGTAGGCACTTGCACAGAGCGTTAGCCCAAGGACTGCGGCCGTCCACGCTTCAATACGGAAGCCCAGCAACGGCAGGCCGAAGAACAACAGGAACAACTGCATCAGCAGGGGTGTGCCTTGGAAGAGCCCGATGTAGTATTCGGCAGCGCGACGTAGCCAGCGTCGCTTGGATATACGAAGCAACAAAATCGCCACCCCGGCAATAGAACCGCCGGCAAAGGCCACGATTGAAAGCAGAACTGTCCAGCGAGCAGCCAGCAGCAGATTGCGCACGATGTCCCAGAAAGTGAATTCGATCATGCCATGCCTCCGGCGATCGCGCGTCGTCCCCCAGCAAACAACAAACGGCGAAGGCCGATGCTCATTCCGAGATAGACCAGGGTCACGATGAAATAGGTTTCGAAAGCGCGGAAAGTTCGCGCCTGCAGCATGTCCGCCTCGTAGGTGAGCTCGCGAACCGCAATCTGCGAAACAACCGACGACTCCAGCATCATGATGATGATCTGGCTGGTCAGTGCCGGGAAAATGACTTTCAGCGCCTGCGGCAGCACGATCTTGATGAATACGAGCCACGTCGGCAGACCCAGCGCCGCCGCAGCTTCCCTCTGACCTTTGGGTACGGCGTCGAGCCCGGAACCAACGATCTCGGTGGTGTAGGCGGTCATGTTCAGCGTCATCGCCAGCATGGCGGCAACGACCGGATCAAGACGAATGCCAAACCGCGGCAGCCCGAAGAAAATGAAGAAGAGCTGCACCAGAAATGGTGTATTGCGAATGAGCTCGACATAAGCCGCGACGGCCTTGCGCAAGATGGGATAGCGGCTGCGCTTGGCCGCGGCGCCGAATATGCTCAGGATGACGCCAGCAACCGTGGTGACAGCGATCAGGAAGATCGTCATCGCCGCGCCGCTGGCGATCATGCCGATTGCGCCATTCAGCCAGCCAAAGTCGAGCGCATAGCCCACAGATCAATCCTTGAGGTTTTCAGGATTGAGCGGTGTCTTCAGCCAGGCTTCCGAGCTCTTGTTGAGGCTGCCATCGCTCAGCATCTTGGCCACGGTGTCGTTGATGGCCTGCTTGAGGCGATCTTCCTTCTTGTTGAGGGCAATGTGCGACGGCGATGTCAGCAGCTGGAATTTCTGCTCGGGAGCCAGAGCTTCCTGGCGTGCAAGAACCTGTGCACCGACATCATTGCCGACTACCATCAATTGAGTCTGGCCGGAAATGAAAGCCTGGATCACTGAGTTGTAGTTGTCGAAGCGCTTGACGTCGGCCGAAGCCGGAACCACCTCGGTGAGCGACGTGTCTTCCAAGGTGCCACGATTTACGGCAATGCTCTTGCCCGCAAGATCGTCCTTGTTCTTCACTTCAAGGGCCTTCGGACCGATAACGGCAATATAGTAGGGCGCATAGGCTGCTGCAAAATCGATGACCTGTTCGCGCTCTTTGCTGTAACCGACACTCATAAGAAGATCGACGCGATGCTCGGTCAAATAGGGGATGCGGTTCTGTCCAGTAACACTGACTGGAACAAGCTTGACCTTCAGGGCATCGGCGAGCGCCTGGGCAACGTCCATGTCATAGCCCTTAAGCGTCATGTCGGCGCTGGCGGAAGAGAAAGGCGGGAAGTCGGCAAAGACGCCGACATTGAGGACGCCCGCCTTGGTGATGTCGTCGATCGCGTCGGCATTGGCCGCACCTATGCTCGCTCCGCTGATCAGCAGCAGGGCGGCAAAGGATGATCGCAGTGTTGTGTAGATTGTCATTTTATTCCCCTTCGTTGTTATTGTGATTGATGATTCTGGATGCATCAGCGCTTGCCCTGAACGAACGGGCTGAACACCATCAGGCTGAGGATTTCGAACAGCACCTGAGCACCCGCATGGGCTGTATTCGTCGTCGCATCATACTGTGGCGCGACTTCCACCACGTCACCGCCGACGAGGTTGATACCCTTGAAGCCGCGGATAAGCTCGAGTACTTCGCGCGTCGTCAGGCCACCGACTTCCGGAGTACCTGTGCCCGGTGCAAAGCTTGGGTCGAGACTGTCCACGTCGAAGGAAAGGTAGGTAGGACCATCGCCGACAATTTTTCTCGCCTTTTCGATAATAGCGGGAATGCCGAGACCGGTTACTTCTTCCGCATGAACGACCGTCATTCCGGATTCGTAGGAGAACTCCCACAGATATTCTGCCGATCCGCGAATGCCGATCTGGATCGTACGGCTCGGATCGAGCACGCCGTCGAGGACCGCATTGCGGAAGGGACCGCCATGATGGAATTTTGTCTGATCGAAGGCGCCGCCCGTATCGCAGTGAGCGTCGATATGGATCATGCCCACCGGGCGCTTCTTGCCGACAGCCTTCATGATGGGATGGGTAATCGAATGATCGCCGCCTACTGAGAGCGGTACAACGCCGGCCTCGACGATCTGGTTGATGTGACGTTCAATGTCATCATGGCTCTGCTCGAGCCTGTAACGACTGGCAAAAGGCACGTCGCCAATATCCGCAACGCGCAGGTCGAATACAGGCGCGCATTCAAGAACGTGATTGTACGGACCGATGCGCTCAATGGTCCGGAGCGCTCGAGGGCCGAAACGCGAGCCAGTGCGATTGGTAACGCCAAGATCCATCGGCACGCCAACCATGGCGACCTGGAGATTGCCGAAATCCGGATTGCTGGAATCGACGGGCATATGGGGAGCGGTCAGAAAGGTCGGCATGCCCGAATATGGTGCAAGGCGCGTACCGCTTTTTGAAAAGATCTTGTCTGCGACCTTGCGGAATGTCGGATCAAACAACTCACCGCCGTGGCTCTCACCATATTTCGCGCGCAGTTCGTTCAGCTTTTTCTCATCCCAAGATGCCATGACAAGTATCCCAATGTCGTAAGTGCGCGGGGATAATACGGATATGGCGTGTGTTGCTGATAGATATCCGTCGGTGTCTGTTCCCCGGGCATTTTGCCTCGTTGGACGTATTATCGGTGCAAAAGGCACAGAAAAGCAATTGACATTGTTATAGCTTATTGTGTGAATAAATCTCACATGACTTTCCGACAATTGACGGCTAATGGAATCCTATGACGCAAGGTCGCCTGCCCCCGCTGAACCCGTTGCGCGCCTTCGAGGCGACTGCCCGGCATGGCTCCGTGACTGCCGCAGCGCGTGAACTTAATGTTACACACGGCGCAATCAGCCATCAGATAAAAGCGCTGGAGGCTACTCTTGACGTCCAGCTGTTTGAACGTGGCGCCCAACGTCTCAAGCTCACGCCGCAAGGGGCGCTCCTCTTGCCGACGGTATCAAAAGCATTCGAGGATATTGCCGCGACGACTGCGCTGATCAAGCGCCCGACGACGAGCGGTGAACTCACGGTGACCTGCGTGCCCGCGCTGCTTTCGCTGTGGCTCATTCCCCGGATGAACCAGTTTACCGAGCAATATCCGGACATCAGACTGACGCTGATTGCGTCGAACGAGCCAGATCATCTGCACTCGTCGGATGTCGATGTCTGCGTGCTTTATGGTCATGGCAATTGGGCCGACTGTTGGATAAGGCTTTGGACGACACTCAAGCTCTTCCCCGTCGCAAGTCCAACGCTGCTCAATATGCGGCCTCTTCGCTCCGTGCGCGATCTGCGCAATCACGTGCTCCTGCACGGCGATGATGGACGGGAATGGAACACCTGGCTGGCCGCAGCCGATGCAACCGAGCATGCCCGTGGCGCACAGCATTTCATGAGCGATGCGCGCCTTTCGACGGAAGCGGCTGTTTACAGCCAAGGCGTTGCGCTGGGCGATACAATCACCGCCAGCCATCTCATTGCCAAGGGTGAACTGATCGTCCCATTTGACCTAACCGTGCCGGCGAACAACGCCTTCTACGTCGCCTGCCGCAATGAGGTGCGCAACGCACCGATCATCAAGGTTTTCATCGATTGGCTGTTTGCCTCGCTGGAGACAGATACAATCACCGAACCGCAAACCTCGGCGCGTCGGATCATCCGGCCACGCAACGGCAAGGTCAGTACTCAAGAGCGTCTGGCCACACCTCCATCCATCCCGACGACACGCCCGAAACGGCTGGATCGCGCGCTGAAACGCCGCGCAAAAATCGACATTCGATAGGACATTCCGATGACAGTTGCTTTACTCAACCCGCTTGTCACCCGCTTGTCGCCCCCGCCCATACCGGCTGTGCAGGCATGGGGCAAATCCTATGATGGCAGTCTTGGCCCGTTGATCGACCTGTCTCAGGCCGTTCCCGGCTACCCGCCGCATCCGGATATGCTGCGCTGGCTGGGCGAAGCTGCGTCATCGCTTACCTACACCAATTATGGTGCGATCGAGGGTGAGGCAGCTTTGCGCGAGGCCTACGCGGCACACGTGTCCGAGCTCTATGGTGCAGAGATTGCCGGTGGCAACATTCACATCACATCTGGCTGCAATCAGGCGTTCATCTGCGCGGTGATGGCTGTTGCGGCAGCGGGTGATACGGTGCTGATGAGCAATCCGTTCTATTTCAATCATGAGACGACGCTGTCGATGTTGGGAATCAAAACGGGCTTCATCGTGTGCGATTCTGCCAATGGTTTTGTTCCCACGGTGAATGCCGTCGAACGTGCGCTGACACCTGGCGTTCGCGCCATTGCTCTCGTGACACCCAACAATCCGACGGGTGCTGTTTATCCGCCAGCACAGTTGAAAGCTATTTTCGACGTCTGCCGGAAGATTGGGCTTTGGCTGATTCTGGACGAAACCTACCGCGATTTCCTACCCAACGACTTCGGCGCTCCGCATGGTCTCTTGAGGGAGGAGGGCTGGCAGGAAAATTTGATCCAGCTCTATAGCTTTTCGAAGTCCTTCTGCATTCCGGGACATCGGCTAGGCGCGCTGACCGCCAGCGAAAACGTCGTCGAAGAGATCGCCAAGATCATGGACAATTTGCAAATCTGCGCGCCGCGTGCCGCGCAGGGCGCCGTGGCGCGGGCCTTGCCGGCGCTCGTTCAATGGCGGGCAGGTAACCGGTTGGAAATCGAAGCGCGCGCCAGGGCATTGTCCGAAGTGATGACAGATCTTGACGGCTGGAAGCTCGAAGCAATGGGCGCTTATTTCGCCTTCATCCGCCATCCTTTCGAAGACCGGTCATCGACCGAGGTTGCGGAGCATCTCGCCAAGAAGGCCGGAATTCTCAGTATTCCCGGCGAATATTTTGGCGCAAAGCACTCTCAATTCCTGCGCTTTGCCTTCGCCAATGCCGATGCCGAGACCATCCGGCAGCTACGTGGCCGGATGGTCGATATCAGTCTGTGAACTAGCGATGGCGATCAGTCCGCCAGCTTGGTAAATCAGTAACCCAGTGCCGCTCCAGAACCTGATCGACTGTCTATAGCGCCGTTGTAGCGTGCGCCTTTGCCTGCTTCGATGTCGGTGAGGCTCTCGCCGCCAACCAGAATACCGGCAGCCTGCCCCCAGATCGTCCAGTCCTTGTCGATCTCGACATCATGGCCCATCTCGGTGAGAATTTTGCGCGTGTCAGACGAGAGGGCATAGGGCTCCATATAGACCTTGTCCGGTAGCCATTGGTGGTGGATACGCGGCGCGTCGATGGCTTCCTGGATATTCATGCCGTGATCTATGACATTGATAATGGCTTCGAGCGTGATCGTGATGATACGTGCGCCACCGGGACTGCCAATGACCATGAAAGGCTTGCCGTCCTTGGAAATGATCGTCGGGCTCATGGAAGAAAGCGGTGTCTTCTTCGGCTGAATGGCATTGGCTTCTCCCTGCACCAGCCCATAGAGATTGGCGGCACCCGGCTTGGCCGTGAAATCGTCCATCTCATTATTAAGCAAGATACCTGTTCCGGGAGCCACGACACCCGCGCCGAAGGAGCCATTGAGCGTATACGTGACAGCCACTGCGTTTCCCTCGTCGTCGACAATGGAATAATGTGTCGTCTCTTTACTTTCGCCAAAGCCCTTTGGCATCAGTTCCTGCGATACCCCGGCCTTGAACGGATTGATCTTCTCGCGAATTTCCTTGGCGTATTGCTTGTCGAGCAATTTCTTCACCGGATTATCGACAAAATCCGGATCACCAAGCGATGTGTTGCGATCGACATAGGCATGGCGCATGGCCTCTATCATTGCGTGAACAGTCTCGGCAGAACCGTATCCAAGATAGCCGAGCGGATAACCTTCGAGAACATTCAGGATCTCGCAGATGATGACACCGCCGGAACTCGGCGGAGGTGAGGAAACGATATCATAACCGCGGTAGTTGCATTTGACAGGCTCAAGTTCGCGCACGGAGTACTGTTCGAAATCGGCCTTTGCCAGAATGCCGCCTGTCGCCGCGCTGGCTTTCACGATGGCATCTGCAGTTGCGCCTTTGTAGAAAGCATCGGGGCCTTTCTCCGAGATGCTGGATAAAGTCGCGGCCAAATCGGGCTGGACCAGAGTCTCTCCGATCGCGTAGGTTTTGCCGTCCGGCTTCAAGAAGATGTCAGCGGATGCTTTATCCTTGGCAAGTTTCTTGGCGCCGCCCTGGAGCGAGGTGATGTCGCCCTGATCAAGTACAAAGCCGTCTCGTGCGAAACGGATCGCGGGCCCCATAAGTTCTTCCCGCGACTTGCTGCCATATTTGGCTCGGGCAGTTTCAAAACCGAGGACGGAGCCGGGCACTCCGACGGCGAGATAACCATTTGTGCTCAAACCCTTGACCATATTGCCCTTGTCATCAAGGTACATTGTCTTCGTCGAGGCCATCGGCGCGCGTTCGCGGAAATCAAGGAAAGTGGTCTTGCCATCTTTGAGACGGATGGTCATGAAACCGCCGCCGCCAATATTGCCCGCCGTGGGATAAACGACAGCCAGCGCATAGCCGACAGCAACAGCAGCATCCACCGCGTTGCCACCGGATTTCAGTACATCCACGCCGACCTGCGATGCGAGATGCTGCGCAGTGACCACCATGCCGTGCTCGGCCTTCACCGGTTCTGGCGATGCAGCAAATCCTGTCGTAGCGGACAGCAGGCTGATGCTGAATGTTGAAGCAAACACAGCGGTTCTCATAGATACACACTCCATGATTCTCTCTCCCAGTGGAATAACAGGACCCAAAGTGGAACTCTTCCTGTACGCATGTCCAGCGAAACGAAGCGGAACGGATGGCTCAAGCGTCTTGATCAAGCTCAGGATAGTGACGGAAAATTCCGGACTCATTGAAATCGAGGCGGCGATCCGAAGCAAGATACTTTTGGATGTTCGGTCGCTTTTCAACGGCATCGTGTACGGCAATAATTTTCGGATACCGCTCACCGAAATTTTTGGTGCCTCTCGGGAAGGCATAGCGCAACCCTTCGATGACCTGAAACAAGGAAAGATCGACATAGCTGAGTTTCGCACCGACTGCGAATTTATTGCCTTCAGGATTTTGTTCGAGAACGCGCTCGAAATAGGACATGAATTTTGGGATGCGATTTTCAATGAAGTCGGCCGAGCGTTGTTTCGCGGCCTCTTTTTGATCTTCGTAGTATTTAGTTGTCGCGATCGGGTGGTGTGTATCGTGCACCTCGGCCACAAAGTCGGTGATCGTCAACTGCAAGCCATTCGCGGTATAGCGCAATGCTTCGTCTTTCGGCGCCAGGCCCAGCTTCGGTCCGAGGTAAAACAGTATATTGGCGACATGCGATACGATCAAATCACCGTCTTTGATAAACGGCGGCGCAAAGGGAATGTAGGGCGCGGACTTGCTCTTAAGCAGCTTCATCATTGCTGCAGTGCCATCCGATTGGCGCGCAACGTCTATATATTCAGCCCCAGCCTCTTCGAGGGCCAATCTCACGAATTCGCCGCGCCCCTGCAATCCGTCCCAGTAATAGAGTTCGTAGGGCATAGAGATCCTCCTTCAGCCATGTCTGGGGTTATCGAAACATGGGAATGTGGCGGAGACCAGCGCTAAAGCACGCAGATTTTTGATGAGTGTTAGGCAGCTGTGCATTGTCACAATAGTTTCGCATCAAATCGATCAAACTTTCACATTGCGATCCTAGACATATTCCCGGTCGCGACAGCTTTGCATTGTTCAATTTGCTGTCTGAACACTCATTTTCAATTTCGGAACGGGGACTTCAGATGAAACATCTTGGTGTCAAATTCGCCGCAATGGCCTTGGCGTTGGGCCTTGGCGTCACGCCGGCGCTAGCGGAAAAAGTCAAATTCGAGTTCTGGCATGGACTGAGCGGCGACCTTGGCGAGCGGGTCAAGGAAACCTGCGACAAGTTCAATGCTTCGCAGTCAGATTATGAGATCGTCTGCACCAGTCAGAATGGCTATCCAGAGACCATCCAGAACGCTATCGCCGCCTATCGTGCCAAGAAAAACCCGGCCATCGTGCAGGTCTTCGACGTTGGTACGCTCGATCTGATGCTGTCCGGCGCTTATATTCCGGCGAAGAAGCTGATGGAAGACAACGGCTACAAGATCGATTGGGACAACTACTTCGGCGGTATCGCGCGTTATTATGCCGACTCCAAGGGAGTGCTGAATTCGTTCCCGTTCAATTCCTCGACGGCAATGTTCTACTACAACATCGACGCCTTTACCAAGGCTGGCATCGATGGTGCACCGCAGACCTGGGAAGACGTGGAAGCCGATGCGCGCAAGCTGAAATCGGCAGGCTTTGATTGCCCCCTCGGCTTCAGTTTCGACAGCTGGGCGACGGTGGAGCAGTTTTCGGCAATCCACAATCAGCCGATCGCTACCAAGAACAATGGCTATGACGGTCTCGACACCGAGCTTGTCTTCAATAAGACCAAAGTTGTGGACCAGCTGACATTCTTCAAGAAAATGACGGATGAAGGCCTGTTTCAGGTCAAGACTGCCCAGCTCGGCATGGATGTCGTACCGGCCTTCGCATCGCAGACCTGCCAGATGATTCAGTCGTCGGTCGCCGATCACGGAACGATTGGCAAGACGATCAAGCCGGGCACCAAGTGGGCCGTGACGATGCTTCCGGTCTGGAAAGGTACCGAGCGCAAGAACTCTCTCGTCGGCGGCGCGTCTCTCTGGGTTCTGAAGAACCGTCCTGAAGCCGAATATAAAGGCGCAGCAGCTTTCCTCAACTTCATCGCCCAGCCGGATATGGTTGAATGGTGGTCGACAGTCACAGGTTACATCCCCGTCACCAAGACCGGTTTCGACGCGATGAAAGCCAACGGCTTTTATGAGAAGCCGCAGTTTGCAGGCCGTGAGAAAGCTATTGAGAGCCTGACCTATACGCCGGCCGGCGATCTTACCCGTGGCATCCGCGTCGGTGGCTTCCCGCAGATCCGCAAGGAAATCTCCAATGCGATGGAAGGTATCTTCTTCGGCAAGATGACGGTTCAGGCCGGTCTCGACCAGGCAGTCGAGCGTGGTAACGCCATTATCCGCCGCTTCGAAAAGACCTATGCCGGTCAGACACTGAATTAGTCAACTTCTCTCATGGCCCGGAGCGTTCCGCGTCCGGGCCATTTGGTTTGCCAACTGACAAGATACGGGACCGGTCGAATCCATGAACAAGCGTGCTGTTTTCAAAAGCTGGTGGTTGCCCATCTTGTTCGCATTGCCGCAGCTACTATTGATCTTCTTTTTCTTCTATTGGCCGGCAACGTCGGTTCTCACCTGGGCGTTTTCCCTGGAGCCGGCGTTCGGCGGGGCAGGCGATCGCCTCTTTGTCGGGTGGGACAATTTCCGTGACGTTTTTGCGGACCGCGAATATTGGCAATCGGTTGCGCTCAGTCTTGTCTTTGCCTTTACCGCAACCGCGCTTTCGATGTTCATTGCTTTCGTGCTCGCGATCTGTGTGGATCGCCAGCTGAAAGGCTCAGGCATATTCAGGTTTTTCTACATCTGGCCCTATGCCATTGCGGCTCCCGCCGTCGGACTCGCATTTCGTTTCATCTTCGCTCCCGAAAGCGGCTTGATCGCCATCGTCAACACGTGGTCGCCGGATTTGTGGAACCCGGCCAAGTTTGGCAGCCATGCAATGATCCTGGTGATCATCTGTTTTGCGTGGAAATGGATCGGCTATAATTTCATCTTCATGACCGCGGGTCTTCAATCAATCCCGCGCAGTCTGATTGAAGCATCGTCGATGGATGGCTCCGGTCCGGTGCGCAGAGCCATCGATCTGCAGATCCCGCTGCTTGCGCCGACACTTTTCTTCTTGCTGGTGCTCAATCTTACCGAAAGCTTCGTCGGTCCTGACACCTATGGTATTGTCGATCTGACGACTGAAGGTGGCCCGAACGGGGCGACAAACGTCATGGTGTATCGCATCGTCAGCGAGGCATTCCAGGGCCTCAACTATTCTGGCGCAGCCTCTCAAAGCCTGATCCTCATAGGCCTGATCATGGTCTTCACCTTCATTCAGTTCCGCTTCGTTGAGCGGCGCGTCCATTACAAATAGGTCCGGCCATGATTGAACGCACTCCTATCCTCAACATGGTGACCTATTTCATCATGATGTTTGGATTGCTCCTGATTCTTGGGCCGTTCTGGATGATTTTTACGGCATCGACCCAATCGTTGGCGCAGGTCAACGCGGTTCCATTCAACCTTCTGCCTGGCACTGAATTCCTGCACAATCTTCAGGCGGCATGGCATCGGGCCAACCTTGGTCCAGCGATGCTCAACAGCTTGATCATGGCGCTGTTGGTCATGGTGGGCAAAATCATCCTTGCCTCGATCAGCGCCTTCGCCATCGTATATTTCAGAAGTCCGCTGCGCCATGTATTCTTCTGGCTGGTGTTCATGACCTTGATGCTTCCGCTCGAGGTGCGCGTCGTTCCGACATACAATATCGCCGCCGACGTTTTTGAGCCTGTACGCTGGCTGATCCAGACGCTTACTGGCATCGAGCTCTCGCTGCAATGGAACTTGCTCAACTCCTATTCGGGACTGGTCCTGCCGGTGATTGCAACGGCCACGGGTACGTTCCTCTACAGGCAGTTTTATATGACGCTCCCGGACGAGCTCACTGAAGCCGCCAAAATGGATGGCGCCCGGCCGCTTCGCTTCTTCATCGATATCCTGCTGCCATTGTCACGTACCAATATGCTGGCGCTGGCGACGATTATGTTCGTCTATGCCTGGAATCAGTATTTGTGGCCGAAGCTGATGACAACTGAGGCCGATTACCAGACCGCGATGGTAGCGATGACCACGCTTGTTCCCAATATCAACAGCCTGCCGGAGTGGAATGTTTCCATGGCCGGTGCACTCATCATCATGCTGCCGCCTCTGATCATTGTCGCTGCTTTGCAGCGCTGGTTCGTTCGTGGTCTGGTCTCGACAGAGAAATAAAAGGAAAGCTCATGGCCGAAATCAATATCCGGAACGTCCGCAAATCCTATGGCCGCACACAAATCCTGCATGGGGTCGATCTTGACTTCAAGTCTGGCGAATTCGTGGTGATCCTTGGCCCGTCAGGTTGTGGCAAGTCCACGCTGCTGCGCATGATTGCCGGGCTCGAGGAGATTTCCGCAGGCGAGATTTCGATCGACGGCACAGTCGTCAACAATCTTGAGCCGCGCGATCGTGGCTGTTCGATGGTATTTCAAAACTACGCTCTCTATCCGCATATGAACGTGGCTGCCAATATAGGCTATGCGCTAAAGGTTGCAGGTGTTCCGCGTGCCGAGCGAGATCGGCGTATCAGTGAGACTGCGCGTATTGTCGGGCTAGAGGAAATGCTGGATCGTAAGCCGGCGCAGCTTTCCGGGGGTCAGCGGCAGCGCGTGGCCATGGGGAGAGCGATCATCCGCGAACCGAAGGTGTTTCTGTTCGATGAGCCCCTTTCCAATCTCGATGCCAAGCTGCGGGTGCAGATGCGTGTAGAAATCCGCCGCCTGCACAAGCGCCTTTCAGCAACATCGGTATTTGTGACCCACGATCAGGTCGAAGCGATGACACTTGCCGACAAGCTGATCGTTATGAACAAGGGCCATGTCGAGCAGGTCGGCACGCCGCTGGAGATTT
Source organism: Phyllobacterium trifolii (assembly GCF_014192095.1). GTDB lineage: Bacteria > Pseudomonadota > Alphaproteobacteria > Rhizobiales > Rhizobiaceae > Phyllobacterium > Phyllobacterium trifolii. The sequence goes on along the minus strand of NZ_JACHXN010000010.1, from coordinate 194,587 downwards.
ACCACCGGCCGCGAACGCGCTTTGTCGGGACGTTCATTGGTTCGCCAGCCATGAACTTCTTTGACAGCACCATCGCGCCAGGTGGCAAATTTGTGTTGCTCGACGGTATCCAAATCGCGATCGACCCGGTACTTGGCCGCGACAATGCAGATAACGCCGTATCTGCCGGGATCCGTCCGGAGCACTGCCGTCTGGTAAAAGCAGGAACGGCAAACAGCGTGCCTGCGACCGTCGATTTTGTCGAAGAGCTCGGCTCCGGACGCAATGTGCACGTTGACATTGATGGAACGATCTTTGCCGTCAGTGGCGATGAAAGTCAATTATTCAAGACGGGTGCGACGGTCGGCCTGCAATTGCCCTCCGAACACATTCATTTGTTCTCCAGGGACACCGGATTGCGTCTCGACGACGCGCCTGCGTTGAAACACACTACCAATCAATCGACCGTGGCAGCCTAGCTGTCCTGAAAGGAACAATAATGAATACGGAGTCCATCATTTCGGCCGTCGGCTTCTGCACTTATACCGGCGGCGGCAATTTCAGCGTGCTTGAAGACTCTTTGCGGACGATCAGTGACCTTGGCGCGAGCGCTGCTGAGTTGTCGCTTTATGGCGAAGAGCTCATTTCCGGTGGCCGCATCATTCCAAGCCGGTTGGAACGCCTGCTGGAAATTACCCGCCAATTTGACCTGCGCTATAGCGTACATGGCCAGATCATTTCCAATTTCATGGACAAGGAACATCTGGCGCTGCAGAAGGCCGTTGTGCGCGCCATGCTTGAACTGTGTAACCGTGTGGAGGCCGGCATTCTCGTCCACCATTGCGGACAGGCCAAGATGCCGGCACTGACGCGTATTGGCGATCTCGACCAGATGGAGCGCGATGCATTGGCAGAACTAGCCGAAGTCGCGAAGGGTTATGGCGTGCGGATTGCATTGGAAAATATTTTCGCACTCAACGACGCGGAATATCGCCAGACGCCGGCAAAGGTCGGTGAAACCGTCAGTGCTGTCAACAGTCCGAATGTCTGTGGGTTGATCGACTTCAGTCATGCTTATATCGAATGCACACGGCTTGGCCTCGATTGGCGCGAGCAGATCAAGGCAATGGCTCCCGTCACCGGGCACCTGCATGTTCATGACAGCTTTGGCCGCCCATACAGCATGACGAAGTTCTACCATCCGGCGGAAGCAACTGCACTCGGCATCGGCGACCTGCATTTGCCAATCGGCTGGGGCGACATTCCATGGGAAGAGATTTTCTCGGAACTCACATTCCTGCCGGATACGACGCTGATCATGGAAATTACGGAAAACCGTTTCGCCACCGAGCAGGCGGACAGTCTTGCGCGCGCTCTAAAGCTTATGGATCTGGCCAATAGCCGCCGAATAGCAGCGTAAATTCGTCAGTTGTGGCGGTTGCACCGCCACAACTGACCCTCATGGAATTGTAAACGGTTCGACTGCGGCATAGACCGCGTCCGGCACATCTACCTTCAGCAATTCCATGTTGCGGGTCAGGCTCGAGGCCTTGGCGGTGCCGATCAGAACGTTGGCAACGACCGGCTCCCGCAACGGGAATTGCATTGCCGCAGCGGCGAGCGGAATTGAGTTGGCTTCCGCAATTTTCTGCATGGCGCGAACGCGGCCGAGAATATCGTCCGAGGCAGGACCATAGTCGAAATTCGCGCCCGCAACCGGCCCCGTTGCGAGAATGCCGGAATTGAAGACACCACCGATCACCAGAGAAATCTGTTGTTTACGGCAGACTTCGAGCAAACCGCGCTCTGCGGAGCGATCCAGCAGTGAATAACGGCCAGCCAGTAAAATACAGTCTATCGGGTGCCTGGCAATCACGTCGAGACAGACTTCCACCTCGTTGACACCGAGACCATAAGCCGAGATCGCTCCCGATGATTTCAGTTCGTCCAGAGCGCGCATGCCGCTGTCCAGCAACTGACGTTGATAAATAGCATTTTTCTCCACGCCGTGCGTATAGACGCCAATATCGTGAACGTAGAGTATGTCGATCTTGTTCAGGCCAAGCCGGGCATAACTGAACTCGAACGAACGCATGATCCCGTCGTAGCTGTAGTCGTAGTCAACCGTGAAAGGCAGGGGATTGACGTAAGAGTAGTCCGGCACCTGATCTTCCGGAACGGGGCGCAGCAGACGGCCGACCTTCGTAGAAAGCACATATGTCTCCCGCGGCTTGCTGCGCAGAAAATCGCCGGTCCGCCGTTCGGATAGACCGAAGCCGTAAAAGGGCGCGGTGTCGAAATAATGCATTCCCGCATCCCATGCCGCCTGCAACGTCTCCATCGCTGCTTCCTGCGTACATTCCCGGTAGAGCCCGCCGATCGCCGCGCCACCAAATCCGAATTGCGTTACTGCGAGCGGCGTCTTGCCTATTGTGCGGATATCCACGGTTGTTCTCCTAGAATTTTTTCCGGCTATTTCTTGCGCAACGCATCTGCCAGAGCTGCGCCGAAAGCGCCTTGCGGCGAAGGTTGCGGCTTCTGGCCGCCTGACGCAGGAGCCGCCGTGCGCGATGGCTTGTCAACGGGACTGGGACCGCGCGACGTCTCGCTTCCCCCGCCATCCTTGCGCATTGTCAGGCTGATGCGGTTGCGTTTGGGATCGACATCGACAACACGTACTTTGACGACATCCCCAGCCTTGACGACCTCGTGAGCGTCTTTGACGAAGCGATCCGCCAATTGCGACAGGTGAACAAGGCCGTCCTGGTGCACGCCGATATCGACGAACGCACCAAAGGCGGCAACATTGGTGACCGTCCCCTCCAAGAGCATTCCAGGCTTCAGATCCTTTATGTTGTCGATGCCGTCGGCAAACGACGCCGTTTTGAATTCCGGCCGTGGATCTCGGCCAGGCTTTTCCAGTTCTGCAATGATATCCCGCACTGTCGGCAATCCGAAGCGCTCGTCGACAAATGCGCGGGGATCAAGCGCCTTCAATGCGCTGCTGTCACTCATCAGTGACCTGACATCGCGACCGCAAGCGCTGACGATCTTCTTGGCAACACCATAGGCTTCCGGATGCACCGCGGACGCATCCAGCGGTTCGGTGCCGCCGGGAATGCGCAGGAAGCCGGCGCATTGTTCAAAGGCGCGCGGCCCGAGGCGTGCGACTTTCAGGAGGTCGCGACGGGTTTTGAATGGGCCAACCTCGTCGCGATAGGCGATAATCGCTTCAGCAAGTGAAGCACCGAGGCCGGAAATGCGTGCAAGCAAAGAAGCCGAAGCGGTGTTGAGATCAACGCCGACGGCGTTGACCGCATCTTCGACCACGCCTTCGAGCGAACGTGCAAGACGGTACTGGTCGACATCGTGCTGGTACTGGCCGACGCCGATGGATTTTGGCTCAATCTTGACGAGTTCCGCCAGCGGATCCTGCAAGCGACGGGCAATGGAGACGGCGCCGCGAAGCGACACGTCAAGCCCCGGGAATTCGGCAGCCGCAGTGGCCGATGCGGAATAGACCGAAGCTCCGGCTTCACTGACGATCACTTTCAGCGGTTTGGGCGGCGGCATGTCTGCCAACATATCGGCGACGAGACGTTCGGTCTCGCGACTCCCGGTCCCGTTGCCAATCGCGATAAGTTCGATCTTGTGCCTGACAACGAGCTTTGCCAGCTCGGCCTGTGTTCCGCGCACATCATTACGCGGCGGGAAGGGGTACACGGTCGTGGTGTCGAGAAGCTTGCCTGTGCCGTCGATGACAGCAACCTTCACGCCTGTACGGATGCCTGGATCGAGACCCATCGTTGCGCGCGAGCCTGCTGGCGCGGCCAACAGCAAATCTTTCAGATTGCGGGCGAAGACGTGAATTGCTTCTTCCTCGGCGCGTTCACGCAACGCGGTCATAAGATCGACGGAGAGATTGAGCGAGAGGCGAATACGCCATGTCCAGCGTACCACCTCCATCAACCAGTTGTCGGCTGCAGCACCATTGGCGTGGACTGAATAGGCATCGGCGATCATTCGCTCGACTGGTTTAGTCGCGGCGTTGTCTTCAGCATCGACCTCAAGGTCGAGCGACAGCACCTCTTCGTTGCGGCCCCGGAGCATAGCCAGAGCCCGGTGGCTCGGCACAATTGCCCAGCGCTCAAAATGATTGAAGTAGTCTGAAAACTTCGCTCCGACGTCCTGCTTGCCGTCTATTACCTTGGCACGGAGAACCGCGCGATCTTGCATGTACTTGCGCAGACGACCGACGAGTTCGGCGTTCTCCGAAAAGGTCTCGACAAGAATATCCCGGGCACCTTCGAGCGCAGCCTTCACATCGGGAACGTCGTCGTTCAGGAAACGCTTGGCCAGCTCGGAAGGAATGGTGCGCCGGTCTGACAAGATTGTTTCCGCCAGTGGGCCAAGCCCGCGTTCGCGGGCAATCTCGGCCTTGGTCCGTCGCTTGGGTTTGTATGGAAGGTAGATGTCTTCCAGCTCCGCCTTGGTGACTGCGCCGGCAATCTTGCCTTCAAGATCGTCGGTCAGCTTGCCCTGGCTGCGGATGGACTCGATGATCGTGTCACGGCGCGCATCGAGTTCGCGCAGATAGATGAGGCGTTCGTCGAGCGTGCGCAGCTGCGTATCGTCGAGCCCGCCCGTGACTTCCTTGCGATAGCGGGCAATGAAAGGGACGGTTGCTCCGCCATCGAGAAGTTCTATCGCCGCATTGGCCTGTTCGGGCCGTGCGTTGATCTCGGCGGCGATGAGACGAGCGATACGGGCGGTGTTGGCAGCACTGGCAGTCACGAGGCATTCCCATAAAACATGATCGGGCGGCCAACATAGTGGCGCCCGACCATGACCGCAATCGCCGGGGAGAAATCCCTCAGGTCTTTTTCAGCAGCGATTTGGCTTCCTTGATGCCAAGAGCCTCGGGCCGTGAGCAACTTGTCTTGATGTCGATGAACTTCTTTTCCTCGCCGGAGCGGAGAATGGAGACCATCACATCGACACCGTGCAAGGCGCGCTCCAGCGAACAGCGTATGTCACGCCCCTGCAGGATTGCGACGGCCATGTCGGCAAGTCCGGCTGTGCGGTAGTTGGCCATCATGCCGGCGGGATGCTTCTGGTTGGGTGTACCGAAAGGATGCGTCCAGGGCTTGACTGGTTTTGCCTTCTTTCCTGGTTTTGCCAACTTGACTTCACCGCCAAAGAAGTTCGGATCGGGCAGGAAGATCGAGCCGTCAGTGCCGTAAAGCTCCATGTTCGGATGATGGTGAGCCCAGACATCCCAACTGGCTGACAAGGTCACCGAAGCGCCGCTTTCGAAGTCAAGCAGAGCTTGGATTGTCGTTGGCGTCGTCACCTTTATTGTCTCGCCCCTGCGTGGTTCGCTGGAGATTGTGCGGGTCGGCGTGGCCATCGATGTCAGCGCCGCGACACGCCTTATTGGGCCAATGAGGTTGATCAGATTGGCAATGTAGTAAGGGCCAAGATCGAGGATCGGCCCACCACCCGGACGGAAGAAGAAATCAGGATTGGGATGCCAGTGCTCCATGCCGTGGCTCAACACATGCGCTGTGCCTGAGGTGATGGTGCCGACCTGCCCGTCATCGACCAGTTTGCGTGCCAATTGGTGCGCACCGCCGAGATAAGTGTCCGGCGCGCATCCGGCTTTCAGGTTTTTCTTTGCGGCGAGCTTTTGCAATTCCAGCCCGTCCTTCAGCGATAGCGATAACGGCTTTTCTGAATAGAGATGTTTGCCGGCGGAGAGGATTTGCTTTGAGACGTCAAAGTGCGCGTCCGGGACCGTCAGGTTGACCACGAGATCGATGTCGTCGCTTGTCAGCAGTTCATCGATGCTACGGGCTTCGATGCCGTATTCTGAGGCACGTCCTGTCGCCGCCGTCTTGTTGATGTCGGCAATGCCACGGACTTCAATACCCTTGAAGAGCGGCGCAAGCCTCAGATAGGTCGTGGATATATTGCCGGCGCCGATGATGCCGATGCCTAATGTCTTGGCCATGTCGTTTGCTTTCTTCAGAACGCTTTCAGGGTACCGATGGAGCGGCGGGCGAATCGCTCATCGTCCGATGGATTGTCATGTTCCATGATGAAGTACTGCGCCGGCGTATCTCTGAGTGTTGATGTCAGCGCCTTCCAGTCGACAGTTCCATACCCGACGTCAGCCCAACCATCCTCGTTGGTATTCTGGCCCGGAGCAGCGATATCCTTGACATGCACCGCACTGATGCGTGAGCCATAGCTCTCGACCCACTGGAACGGATCGCCGCCGCCGCGGATGATCCAGGCTATGTCGGCTTCCCAGGAGATGCTTGGCGCTGCATCGAAGATCAGCTTTTGCGGAATAGAGCCATCAGGCAGCGCCTTGAACTCGAAGTCGTGATTGTGCCAGCCGAAGATATATCCGGCTTTGCTGTAGGTGGCATATGCCGCTTCCAGCCGCTCGCCGAAGGCTGACCAGCCCGCCGCATCCGTTGGGCGAAGGTCCACAGCAAGATGTGGACAATAGATTGCCTTCATGCCGAGCGTTCCGGCGATGTCGAGAACCTTCTGCGGTTCCTGTTCAAGGAGATCGATGCTGAAATGGCCCGATGGCATGGTCAGTCCATTGGCATCAAGTGCGGCCCTCGTTGCCTTGGCGTCGGCATAAACGCCGCCATAGCCTTCGACCTGCGCATAACCATTGCGCTTCAACATTTCGAGCGTCTTGTCGACTGGCGGAAAATTGCGGGAGCTGTAGAGCTGATAGGAAAAGTCGGTCACTTCATTTCTCCATGATGATGCTTGGGAATTTTCAAAGACGATTTTCTGTTACGGCGTCGAAGAGCGAGGCCACGGCGGGATTGAATGTCAGGAATACCTTTTCGCCGGGCTGGTAGCGCCTGCCGGAATCGACGCGAACCGAGATGGCTTTTCCTGCGACCTTCAACCAGACGAGGCTGTCGGCGCCCATGGGCTCGTCGAGATCGACGACTGCCTCGCAGGAGCGGCCCGCGGGACCGGGCTGGTCACTGATAGCGATGTGTTCCGGCCGGAAGCCGAAGATGACTGTATGGCCGGACGCCAAAGGTTGTTGCGCTTCATATCCTGCAAGCGAAATATCAAGATCGGCGACCCGGAAGACACGTGAGCCATTCGTCCCTGCGATCTCTCCTTTGAGGAAGTTCATGGCGGGTGAGCCGATGAAGCTTGCGACAAAGAGGTTGCGCGGTTTGTTATAGATCGTCAGCGGATCATCAAGCTGCTGGATCAGGCCGCCCTTCATGACCGCAATGCGATCCGCCAAGGTCAAGGCCTCGATCTGATCATGGGTGACGTAGATCATGGTATTGGCGAGTTTGTGGTGCAGCCGCTTGATCTCGACGCGGAGTTCCGAGCGCAGCTTGGCATCGAGATTGGAAAGAGGCTCGTCGAAAAGGAACACGTCAACATCGCGCACCAACGCCCGGCCGATGGCCACGCGCTGGCGCTGACCGCCGGACAATTCGGCAGGTTTACGTTGCAGCAGGGGACCTATTTGCAAGATTTCCGCCGCATGCGCGATGCGATTCTGGATTTCCGCAGCGGGCAGTCCAGCCACGCGCAACCCGAATGAAAGGTTCTTCTCTACAGTCATTTGGGGGTAGAGCGCATAGGACTGGAAGACCATGCCGATGCCGCGATCCTTGGGCTCCTCCCAAGTCACATTCTTGCCCTTGATGAAAATTTGTCCGTCGGAGATATCGAGCAGGCCGGCGATGCAATTCAGCAAAGTGGATTTTCCGCAACCGGACGGCCCGAGAAGGACGAGAAACTCGCCGTCCGCGACCTCGATATTGAGGTTTTTCAAAACGCTGATCGAGCCGAAATTGAGCGAGAGATCCTTGATTGAAACGCTATGCAATTTGGTCACCCTTTTACGGCGCCAGCGGCGATGCCTCTGACGAAATACTTGCCTGAAAAGAAATAAACGAGGAGCGGCACTGCACCGGTGAGAATGGTCGCAGCCATGTTGACGTTGTATTCCTTCACCCCTTGTGTCGAGTTGACGATGTTGTTGAGTTGCACGGTCATCGGGAAATTCTTGGTGCCGGCGAAGATCACGCCGAACAGGAAGTCGTTCCAGATGCCGGTCACCTGGAGGATCACAGCGACGACGAAAATCGGTAGGGACATCGGCAGCATGATTTGCAGGAAGATGCGCCAGAATCCGGCTCCGTCCACGCGTGCCGCCTTGAACAGCTCCGGCGGCAGGGAAACGAAGTAATTGCGGAAGAGGAGGGTAAGGATCGGCATGCCGAAGATGGTGTGGATGACGACGACACCCGTCAGAGTTCCGAAGATGCCGAGTTGTCGCGTGATGATGACGAGGGGATAGAGCATCACCTGATAAGGGATGAAGGCGCCGAAAATCAGCGCCGTGAAGAACAGCTCCGAGCCTTTGAAGCGCCAGTTGGAGAGGGCGTAGCCATTCACCGAAGCGATGATGATCGAGAGGATCACACTTGGGACCAGAATCTTCATCGAGTTGAAGAAGCCGACCTTGATACCTTCGCAGTAAAGGCCCGTGCATGCACTGTTCCAGGCCGTCGCCCAAGGTTGGAAGGTAACCTCGACCGGCGGGGAGAAAATGTTGCCCAGTCGAATCTCGGGCATACCCTTCAGTGAAGTCATAATCATCACATAGAGGGGAATGAGGTAGTAAATAGCTGCCACAAGGAGCGCTGAATAAATCATGATCGATGCGGGTGACAGGAAGCGCTTGGGTCGACTTCCTCGCGGCTCGGCGCTGGAGAGGGATGAGCTCATTTCGAGACTTCTCCTTTGCGATACCGGGGCCGGAATTCCAGCAGCGCCCAAGGTACGAGAATAATGAGCACTGTCGTGAGCATGATCGTCGAGGCGGCGAGGCCCTGACCCAGATTGCCACGCGAGAACATCAGGTCGTAGACGTATTTCGCGGGGACCTCCGAGGATATGCCTGGCCCGCCATTTGTCAGGGCGACGACGAGATCATAGACCTTGACGATAGTCGCCGAAATGATGACGAGCGTGGTGATGAAGACCGGTCGCATCATCGGAATGATGATGAAAAGATAGGTTTTCCACGCCGGGATCCCGTCAACGCGCGCTGCCTTCCAGATTTCATCGTCAATGTTGCGCAAACCCGCGAGCATCAGTGCCATGACAAGGCCCGTGCCTTGCCACAGACCCGCGATCACAATGGCATAGATGGTAAAACGGCCATCGGTCAGGATAGGGAAAGTGAAGGTTTCAAAACCGAGGTCGCGAACGACCTTCTGCACGCCATAGGCCGGGGTGAGTATCCATTGCCAGACAAGGCCGGTAACGATGAACGATAGAGCATGCGGGTAGAGGAATATGGTGCGGAAGGTATTTTCGAAGCGGATTTTCTGATCCATCAATGCAGCGAGAATAAATCCGAGTACCAGCGAAAAGCTCAAAGACAAAACACCGAAGATAGCGAGGTTCTTAAGGGAAACGGTCCAGCGCGACGTCCGGAAAAGCCGCACATACTGATCCATCCCGACGAAATCGAGCGTTGGCAGAGAGCGCGAGGATGTAAACGAATAGACAACCGTCCATAATGTGCAGCCGACGAAGACAACAAGCACTGTGACGATCATCGGCACCGCCGCGATTTTGGCGTTCAGATTGCGTAGGGGGGCAAACGGGCGCCGGCTCCCAGCCATCGAAGTCTCCATTCCTGACACTGGATGCCGGACTCGAGAGGCCGGCATCGCTGCTACGGTGGTCGCTCGAGTTATTTGGCTTCGCCGATGATCTCGACATAGCGCGCCTGTGCATCCTCGACCGTCATGCTCTTGTCGGCGAAGAACTCCGTCGTCAGATCTTCGATCTGACCCTGCGTATCGGAGGAGAAAGCCTGTTCGTATGAAGGCAGCACATTGTTGCTGTCCGCCAATATCTTGATGCCCTTTTGCATGCATGCATTGGCAGTCTGCATGTCGACGTCGCCGCGTATTGGCAGCGAGCCCTTGGCGAGATTAAATGCAACCTGCGTCTCCTTGGAGACAAGCATGCTGGCAAGCTTCAGTTGGGCTTTTGTGATCTCGGGGTTCGCGTTTTTCGGAAAATAGAAGGCGTCGCCTCCTGTATCGAGGACGGGATGAACCCCGAGGCCCGGAAGGCAGTCATAATCTGTGCCCGCGACCTTTCCGGCCACGCCGAATTCGCCCTGTGCCCAATCGCCCATGATTTGCCCTGCGGCTTTTCCCGTTAGAACGAGAGACGTCGCTTCGTTCCACTGCCGTCCCACGTAGCCGGGGTCAGCAAGGTCTCGCGCGTCGGCAAAAGCCTGCCAAACGGCCTTCATTTCGGGACTGCCAGCGGCTTCGGTGCTCTTTTCATCCATGATCTTGAGATAGAGGTCCTTGCCGCCAAGGTTGGCCAGCATCACGCGGAACACGCCGTCGATCTGCCACGCATCACCGGTCGCAAGCGGGATGATGCCTTTTTCCTTTAGCTTAGGTGCTGCAGCGACGAATTCGTTCCAGTTCGTGGGGACCGCTGCGCCGGCTTCTTTGAAGGCGTTGGGATTGATCCACATCCATTGCCAGGAATGGATGTTGACCGGAACGCAATAAATCTTGCCCTCATACTTGCAGGCATCGAGCAGCTTGGCGGGGCGAATAAAATCGGCCCAGCCTTCTTTGGTAGCAAGCTCGGTCAGGTCTGTCATCAACCCGGCCTTGACCAGATCTTCGGCATCGCGGCCAGTATTCAACTGGGTGGCACCCATTGGATTTCCGCCAAGAATGCGGCTGACGATGATCGGGCGGGCTGTACTGCCGCTGCCGGCGATCGCGCCGTCCACCCATTTGTCGCCGCCCAATTTGTCGTAGGATTCGGCGAGAACCTTGGCAGCGGCCGCCTCACCGCCAGAAGTCCACCAGTGAGTGACTTCCAGGTCAGCAGCACCAGCCTGGCTGGCTGTGAAAAGAAATGTCGACGTGGCAAGAGCGGTCAAGACAGAACGGTAACGCATCGTATCCTCCCAAATCTGAAACGTTACAGGTAGGCTAGTGTAAAGCGCCATCAAGTGCAATCGCTGAAAGTCAATTTTTTCGAGATTGACGTTGCGGATTTGTTGATTTGCCAAATAATGCTGTAAATTCAGGGTAATAAACAATTGTGACTATGCTGTGCGATTGCCAAGTGGCGTCAATATCGTCTAGGATCACGTTGTGCCACCAGCCAAAAAATTCGGATTGCAGTATTTTTGTAAAACGATACAGATACCATCAAAGGAAGGCTTGAACAGCCGATTGAATATGAAGACGACAGAAGGCGATCAGAAACCTGTAATCGGTACTGCCGAACCTGTTGAGGGCGAGAGGCCGACGTTGAAGACGATTGCCTTCATGGCCGGCCTTGGTGTCACCACTGTTTCGCGCGCGCTCAAGGATGCGCCGGAAATTGGCCAGGCGACCAAGAATCGGGTTCAGCTGATCGCCAAGCAGATTGGATACCGGCCCAACCGTGCCGGTGTGCGTCTTCGCACCGGCAAGACCAATGTCATCAGCCTCGTGCTCAATGCCCAGTCGGAGATCATGGGACTTACCTCAAACATGGTCTATGGAATTTCCGAAGTGCTGTCGGAGACGCCCTACCATCTGACCGTGACGCCTTATTCGGTGAAAAATGACCCGATGCAGCCAATACGCTACATCGTCGAAACGGGCTCGGCGGACGGGATCATCATGTCGCGTACGGAGCCGAATGACCCGCGCGTCCGCTACCTTACAGAACATGGCATTCCGTTCGCTACGCATGGCCGGACAGAGATGGGGATCGAGCATCCGTTCCATGATTTCGACAACGAGGCCTTCGCCTATCTCTCGGTGAAGAGCTTGTTGGCGAAAGGACGTCGCAGGATCGCCATGCTTGCGGGCCCGTCGCCTTCGGTCACTTATTACCGGCATCTCCATCGGGGTTTCTCGCGTGCGGTGGAGGAGGGAGGCGCGAGTACGGTTGCTGTGTCCGATATTGATGTCGATACCTCGCTGGGCCGTATCAGGAACCGGATGGAGGAGATCATGTCAGCCTCAAACCGCCCCGACGGCATTGTCTGCTGTAGTGGCAGCGCGGCCATTGCTCTGGTTGCAGGTATTGAAGCCGCCGGACTGAAGATTGGCGGGGATGTCGACCTTGTCTCAAAGCAGTCGACCGATGTGCTGCAATGGTTCCGCCCGCAAATCATCGTGTTCAATGAGGATGTTCGCCATGCCGGACGTGAACTGGCGCGAGCAGTATTGCGAAGGATAGCCGGGGTCGATGCTCGGGAACTACAGAGTCTCAGTTACCCTGATGAACACGATCTGCGCTCGTGAAGTGTCACGGATCGTTCAGAGTTCCTCCAAGCATAGCTCGAATGTGATGCAGACGGGGTTTTCACCACGAAGCAGCTCCCCGCGTGTGACATTGCCCTGGGTGTCGACCATGACGATTTCGACACGTGTTCCGGTTGACTGGCACGTGACGAAGCCTCGGGTAACGAAGACTTCGGTTGCGATATCGTCTACTTTGGAACCATCCCCATAGCGTGCGCCGATCAGGCTGCCTATGCCGCCGCGCAATTTTGCTGCGGCGAAGTCATGTTTCCGGCAGATCGCCTCCAGTGCAAGGATGATGTCCTCATTTGGGCAAACACGTGCGATCACCGTGCGCGGACCATTGTTGGCGGCAATCGTCGTTTTTAAAGGTACCGGATGAAAGAGTGTGAAGGCGGTCTCTTCATCGGGCTCCGATACCATTCGCACGTCCTCGACACCCCAGGCAATTGCATGAATGGGCCGGCTGATGATCGTTTCATGCGGTAGGATATGTCCAGCACCGCGCTTGCCGTCTTGTTCGGTCCAGATGGCATGGCAATGGATAAAAGAGGCGCCGTCACGCTCGCCGAAGGTAACATTACCGTTCTCAAGCCGCGTTTCGCCAGCTGGCGAGAATAGGTCGCTGTACCAGGCAGCGTGATGCCCGTCCGTCGCAAGCGCCGGCATAATATAGTGGAATGGATTGAAAGCCCCGCCGGTAAGAACAAGTGAAGCCGCTGTAACGCCGCCCGCCCGAAGCGGCCGGGCAATGGCGTCATTCATGCTTTGGCCAGGCTCAAGCGTGAATTCCAGCCGTCGGCCGACGCCCTCAAAACTCTCGAAGCGTTTTAAGCGTGGAGGCCCAGGTTGTCGCAGAAACCGCTCAGACACCGGTCACCGCCGCAAGCCGTCGCAGGATGAGTAGCATATTATAAATTCCAAATTCCGTTCACAGGCCGCCAAGTTGTGGCATAGTTCCACAAACGAATAAAATGATCCACAATATGGATCAATACGAGGAATTGGGATGGAGCAAGAGGTCAGACCGGTAGCAGGTCTCAACGGTTCGCAAAGCGTCGATAGGGCGCTTGGCCTCTTGAGCCTTGTCAGCTATTCCGGCGATGACGGCAGCACCTTGACTGATATCGTGGAACAAAGCGGCCTCAACAAACCCACTGCGCGTCGGTTACTTCTGGCGCTCATACGCTCTGGCCTGCTGGAACAGGACACTTTGACCCGACGATACTATCTCGGTCAGGAAGCTTACGTACTTGGCACCCTTGCGACACGGCGCTATGGCCTTCTACAAATCTCCCGCGACAGCCTTGGTTTTCTGTCGGCGAAAACACAGGACACCAGCTTCCTTTCTATCCAGCGCGATAGCTACGCCGTTTGTCTGCATCGCGAGGAAGGCACTTATCCGATTCGCACCCATGCATTGCAGGCTGGCTATCGCCATCCCTTGGGCGTGGGCGCCGGGTCACTGGCGATCCTGGCTGCGATGCAGGATGACGAGGTTGAAGTCATTTTAGCCGTGAATGAAGCCGCCCTCCTGACCGAGTATCCAAATCTTTATCCCGACCGCATTCGCGCTGACGTTGCCGCGGCGCGTGAAAACGGCTTTGCCCTCAACCCCGGGCTTATCCTTACCAATTCCTGGGGCATCGGTCTCGCCATTCGCTATCCGGATGGTCGACCAGCCGGCGCCCTTAGTATTGCAGCCATCGACAGTCGCATGCAGCCCGCACGTCAAGCAGAACTCGCTGCTTTGATGCAAGGTGAGACGAGAAAAATCGAAGCGCGGCTCGCCCATCTTCAACCTCCCAATGATCGGCCAAAACGACCGTATGTTTCGAAGGTGGCGCCATGACTGCGAAACATGGATTGGTTGTCGAACCCATGTCAAAACGTGTGATGAATCTTTACGGGTTTCTCGCCCAATCAGCACGGCGCTTTCCGAAGGAGATTGCACTTGTCTGGGGCGAAAAAACATGGACATGGGCGCAACTGCAGCGCCGTGTCAACGCCATGGCCGCGGCGTTGCAAAAGGAATACGGCGTAGTCAAGGGGGACCGGGTTCTCGTTCAATCACAGAATTGCAACCAGATGTTCGAATCCATGTTCGCCTGTTTCCAACTTGGAGCGGTGTGGGTTCCGACTAACTTCAGGCAGACATCCGACGAAGTGGCCTTTTTGGCGGCAGCAAGCGGCGCGAAGGGCATGATCTGCGGTTATTCATTTCCAGAACATGTCGAAGCCTGCCGGCAAACCTGCGTAGAGATGAAATTTGTCATTGCGATCGGAAAAGCTGATTTTGCTGATGATTACGATGATATTGTGGATCGTTTCGATAATGAAACGGTGACGACTGCCCCTGTGGATCATGATGATCCGTGCTGGTTCTTTTTCACCTCTGGCACGACTGGGCGGCCAAAGGCTGCTGTATTGACCCACGGTCAGATGGGATTCGTAGTGACCAATCACCTGTGCGACTTGATGCCGGGCACGACGCACGACGATGCCTCGCTCGTAGTCGCACCCTTATCGCACGGCGCCGGGATTCATCAGCTGACGCAGGTCGCTAGAGGTGCAAAAACCATTCTGCTGCCAACAGAGAAGCTTGATGTTGCCGAAGCCTGGCGGCTTGTCGAAGAATGGCGCGTGAGCAACATGTTTACCGTGCCGACGATCCTTAAAATGCTGACCGAACATCCCGCCGTACAGGAGCGGGATCATTCGTCATTGCGCTATGTAATCTATGCGGGCGCACCCATGTACCGGCCGGATCAGATCAATGCCCTAAAGACGCTGGGGCGGGTGATCGTGCAGTATTTTGGACTGGGAGAGGTGACCGGCAATATTACTGTGTTACCGGCCACCGAGCATCATCTGGAACACAGCGAAGATGCGCGCCCGGGCACCTGCGGTTATGCACGCACCGCAATGCAAATATCGATCCAGGATGATAACGGAAATGAAGTTTCGCCCGGCGTAACCGGCGAGATTTGCGTGATCGGTCCAGCCGTTTTCGCTGGTTATTACAATAATCCGGAGGCCAATGCGAAAGCCTTTCGCAATGGCTGGTTCCGCACCGGCGATCTCGGACACATGGATGAAACGGGATTTCTCTTCATCACAGGACGAGCCTCAGACATGTATATTTCTGGCGGCTCCAACATTTATCCGCACGAGATCGAGGAGAAGTTATTGACGCATCCGGACATCAGCGAAGTGGCGGTACTGGGTATTCCGGATCCGGTATGGGGCGAGGTCGGCCTTGCGGTCTGTGTTGCTCGCCCCGGTACTGCGCCGGAAGTGGAGGAGATCATTACCTGGCTCGGCGACACGATAGCTCGCTACAAAATACCGAAGCGGCTTGTGTTCTGGCCGGAGATGCCGAAATCCGCCTATGGCAAAGTCGCCAAGAAGCTGATCCGCGAACAGCTCATCAAGCGCCGCGAACTCGATGAACCGGCGGAACAGTAATCAACAGAGCGCATTCTTCCTTTACCATCGGTTTTGTTGCATTGCAGCAAATTGGTTGCATTGCAGCAAAAATTCCGTACTCTTGCAAGAATCGGGAGGAGCCACTGTTTGCAAAGGATGCCAGCATGCTCCAGGTTGTAATTCTCATTTGCTCAACAAGTCTGTCGCCGATGGATTGCCAATCGAACACGGCGCTGGATGTCATTTACGGGCCACAGACCAGCAACGCCATGATGTGCGGGATGCAGGGACAGGCTTTCGTAGCACGCACAGCCATTGTCGGACGTTCGCCTAACGAGTTCATCAAAATCAGATGCTCACCGTTGAAGCCCATCAAGGCGGCTCTGCGACAATAGCATTCGATGCGCGTGCCTCAGGCGGTGTCCCTGTTGACGTTGAGGATTTCGCGCTTGCCGACATGATTGGCAGGGCCAACCAGCCCTTCCTTTTCCATCCGCTCCACCAAAGAAGCGGCGCGGTTGTAGCCGATCTGCAGCCGTCGCTGGATGTACGAGGTCGAACATTTTTTGTCACGCAGCATGACTTTGACTGCCTGCTCGTAGAGCTCGTTCCCATCTTCTGCGGCCATGGCGCCCTTGTCGAAGACCGCACTATCGTCAGTGTCCGCGTCTTCTTCATCGCTTTCGTCGGCAGTTACGGTGTCGAGATAGTCGGGCTGCCCTTGAGTCTTCAGATGCGCAACGACCTTTTCGACTTCTTCATCTGAAACGAAAGGACCGTGGACGCGCGCGATACGGCCGCCACCGACCATATGCAGCATGTCGCCCTGGCCTAGCAACTGCTCAGCACCCTGCTCGCCGAGAATGGTGCGGCTGTCTATTTTGGATGTGACCTGAAACGAGATGCGGGTCGGGAAATTAGCCTTGATGGTTCCGGTGATCACATCGACCGAAGGGCGTTGAGTCGCCATGATCAGATGGATGCCGGCGGCACGTGCCATCTGGGCGAGGCGCTGGATCGCTCCTTCGATATCCTTGCCTGCCACCATCATCAGGTCGGCCATTTCATCGACAATGATGACGATATATGGCATCGGCGTGAGGTCCATTGCCTCCTGCTGATATTGCGCTTCGCCGGTTCCCTTGTCGAAGCCGGTTTGCACGGTGCACATCACCGTCTCGCCCTTTTCCTGCGCGCTGGTAACGCGGGCGTTGAAACCATCGATATTACGCACGCCGAGCTTCGACATTTTTCTGTAGCGGTCTTCCATCTCGCGCACAGCCCATTTTAGAGCCATGACTGCTTTCTTTGGATCGGTGACGACAGGGGTAAGAAGATGCGGGATGCCGTCATAGATGGACAGTTCAAGCATTTTTGGGTCGACCATGATCAGACGGCACTCGTCCGGGGTCAGCCGGTAGAGCAGCGATAGAATCATCGTGTTGATGGCGACCGATTTTCCGGAACCGGTCGTACCGGCTACGAGCAGATGCGGCATCTTGGCGAGTTCGGCGATCACAGGCTCACCACCAATGGTCTTGCCAAGGCAAAGTGCGAGTTTGAATCTGGTCTTGTCGAAATTATCGGACGCGACCATCTCGCGAAGATAGACGGTCTCTCGCGTCGTATTGGGCAATTCAATACCGATAACATTGCGCCCGGGAACAACAGCGACACGAGCGGACAGCGCCGACATGGAACGGGCGATGTCGTCGGCAAGACCGATGACACGCGAGGATTTCACGCCCGGCGCTGGTTCGAATTCATAGAGTGTGACGACCGGGCCGGGCCGCACATGGATGATCTCGCCGCGAATGCCGAAATCTTCCAGCACGCTTTCGAGAAGCCCGGCGTTCTGTTCGAGCGTTTCCTGCGAAATGGTGACGGCATCATGTGTGATCGCCTCTTGCAACAGGGTTACCGGCGGCTTTTCGTAAGTGCCGCGCGGGGCCGGAAAAATGCGTGGTTTAACGGGATCCGCTACCGCAATCTGCCGTGGTGGGAGCGGGGCTTGGACAGGTGCAATCTCTCGGCGCCGGCTGATGCTGCGCTGGGAAGTGACAGCGGGAACGGGTTCGGGAATTGCGTTCAAACCCGCATCAACGTTATCGCTCTCCCCCAGTTGCTGTTCAGGCGTCGGCGCGGCATGGTGGTTCACCTCCACGCGCATTGCGTCGAGTGGTGGCGACATGAGTGGCGGTTTTAGTGTCGCAAAGGGCTCAACCACGCGGAAGCGAGCGGTGATTTCGTCGGGGCTGAATCTCGGCATTGGTTTGACAGGGGAAGGAGCTGCAACTAATGTAATCCCTCCTATAAAGTCAGCGGATTCGAAGAATGCGTAGTCCGATACATAAGCCAATGGCGAGCGTTCGGGCGCCGGAGTTTTGATTTTCGTGTGGGCCTCGGCAACTGCGGGACCTTGCGGCACGACAACCGCGAGAGGTTGAGCTGGTATTGGCGTCTGGCCGAAGAGGAGGGACCCTCCGGACTCAGGATCGCGAACGCGAGGGGGTACGACGATTGCTTCCACGTTCCTTGCCGGTTTTGCAGAAGCCGGACGTTTCGCATCCGCCTTCGGTGCCATGGTAACTTCTGTCGGTGCCGGGTCCTTGTTTTTCAAGAGTTCGCTGTCGGGTGTCCGGGTGAAACGGACATTCTCGGATAGTGAAAACATACGCTTCGAAATCGGCGCAAACGATGCGCCTGCATCAAATCCGCCTGCCGGAACTGGTACCGGCGCTGCCGCCGACGCTGACCCGGATGTCGCGGGAGCGATCGGCCGTTTGACCGTAACGCTCTCATAGAGGGTGCCTGAATTTGCGTTGGTAAGGTCTACCGGAGGTGACGGAGGAAGCGGCACGTGGACCAACCCTTCACCGCCGCTGTTTTCAAACTCATATTCATCTGCTTTTACTGGAAAATTTGTTCTGGGGATACGCATGATGCCTGCAGCGGAACGATGTGAGATTACCGAAGGGGTGCTCATCTGAATAGAAAACCAAGGTTAACAACTTGCTACTTTTGGCGAGAGCGTCTCGATTTCATGCGCAAATTGTCTGCCATTCATGCTAGGAACTTACATTCTGTAGTTCACGCAAATTTCACATCAGAAAGCAGTTTGTAATGGCGATCAAATTCGCATTGAAAGATACCACTTCGAAGTCCCCGACCGAGACAAAATCCATCGCATCAAAATCAACAGAAATGCAGGCATCGGATACCAAGGATGCACCCGATAGCGATCTGTTCGAGCCCAAGCCGGCCGACCAAAAACGCAAAAAGAAGAAGTGGTAAAATAGTGTAGTTGCCCCAATAAATTGGTTAAATTGCGTTAACTATAAAGTCCTTGACGCGACTCGGTCCTTCCCTCAATTTGGTTACGGTTTTTGAGGGTAACAGGCCAAATAGGCGTTACACAGATTTTGCGGTGTTAGTATCGAGCTGCAGCGTTAAATTGTTGTCCAGCGTTACCCTTTTGGTATTTCTGTCGAATCGGCGCATCATTCCAGAGCGCGGTCAGGCAGTCTATTAACAGGCGCACAGGATCAACACGTGACTTTATTGAATACAGCGCAGACAAACCGGACTGTTGATGCCCAGTTACAAGGCGTTTCATCCCTGCCTGTCGCCTTGCCGGCTGACCGCGCGATCGCGGCGGATGCCGAGATGCTCTCAGCGCAGTTACATGCGATGCGCAATCGGTTGTTTCCGCCGACTGCCCAGAAGACTTTGCGTAAGTTCACCAGTGGCGAGGCTGCGAAGCTGATTGGTGTATCCGACGGTTATCTGCGGCAGCTCTCGATTGCGGGCGAGGGGCCGCAGCCGGAAACTGGAAGCGGCGGTCGCCGGCTTTATACGCTTGCCGAGATCAATGCGCTGCGCCGGCATCTTGCCGAGGCTGGCGGTGCCAAGGCGAAAACGTATCTTCCGCATCGCGACCCCAGCGCCAACGAGCATATGCAGGTTATCGCGGTCACCAATTTTAAAGGCGGCTCCGGCAAGACAACGACGAGTGCACATCTTGCGCAACATCTCGCCATGGCCGGGTTTCGGGTGCTGGCTGTTGATCTTGATCCACAGGCATCGATGTCGGCGCTTTTCGGTTACCAGCCGGAACTCGACCTCACCGGAAATGATACGCTCTATGGCGCAATTCGTTATGATGGCGAACGCAGGCTGCTGCGCGATATCATCTGCAAGACCTATTTCGATGGTCTCGATCTTATCCCTGGTAATCTCGAACTACAGGAATTCGAACACACGACACCGCAAATGCTGGCGGATCGGCAGCATGGCACGCAGAGTGTCGAGCAGCAATTGTTCTTCGCGCGTGTTCAGGCCGCGCTGGATACGGTGGCGGATGATTATGATGTCGTCGTCATCGACTGTCCTCCGCAGCTAGGGTTCCTGACGCTTTCGGCGCTTTGTGCGGCTACATCGGTGCTGGTGACGGTTCATCCGCAGATGCTTGATGTTGCCTCTATGAGCCAGTTCCTGTTCATGACAGCAGATCTTCTCGCCGTCGTGCGCGAAGCGGGCGGCGAACTTAACTTCGATTTCATGCGCTATCTCATTACGCGCTTTGAGCCCAATGATGCACCTCAGCAACAAATCGCAGGTTTCCTGCGCTCCTTGTTCGGCGAGCGCGTGCTGACGAACTCGGTTGTCAAATCGACGGCTTTCTCGGATGCGGGCCTGACCAAGCAGACGCTTTATGAGGTTTCTCGCGACAGCTTCACTCGCGCTACCTATGACCGCGCGTTTGAATCGCTGACTTCCGTCAACTCTGAAATCCAGGGCCTGATCTTCAAGGCCTGGAACCGGCCGGGGTGAGGGCGCGATGATGGCCGACAAAAACCGTAGGGATCAGCTCAAGGCGCTGTTTGAGACAGTAGAGACTAATTCGGCGCCCGAGCAGCAGCCAGCCGAGCTCGCCCCAACGCGGCAGAGCGCTTCGGTAGAGCCGTTGAAGCCGCGTGCCGCTTCTGGTGCGATCAAGGCGATGGGCCTGTCGCTGGGCGGAATATCGAAGGAGATCGAGGATGCACGACGACTGAAGGAGAGCTTCGAGGGTAGCGAGCGGGTCGTCGAGCTCGATCCGGCGCTTGTCGAGAGCTCATTTATCGAAGATCGGCTCAGCCACGATTCCGGATCCGATGACAGTTTCGAGGAGCTGGTCGAAAGTATCCGGCAGAATGGACAGCAGGTTCCTATCCTTGTTCGCCCGCATCCGGAAAAGCAGGGCCATTACCAGACAGCTTATGGCCATCGCCGCCTGCGCGCTGCTCGACGTGTCGGAAAGCCCGTGCAGGCTATCGTCCGCAATCTCACCGATGTGCAGCTTGTCCTGGCGCAGGGCAAGGAAAACACCGAGCGGCGCGATCTATCCTTCATCGAACGTGCTTTCTTTGCCCGCAATCTTGTCGAGCGGGGCTTCGAGCGCGGTCTTGTGCAGGATGCACTATCCCTGGATAAGGCAGAGATGACGCGGTTTCTTCAGGTCGCGGCAGCTGTACCAGCACTGGTGGTTCGCGCTATCGGACCCGCGCCAAAGATCGGCCGGCCACGGTGGGTCCGGTTTGCTGAGTTGCTCAAATCCGGTGACGCGCAGGCTGCTGCGCTGAATGAAATCGCGCTGGAGCCGTTCAGTGCCGCTGACAGCAACGCACGCTTCAACCGCGTCTTCGAGCGGCTCCTGAAAAACGTCGAGCCTGTCGCACCGGCGCCGCGCAATACGCCGTCGGTCGTTGGCACTAAATCCTCAAGCCCCAGCGCAATCGCGCAGTTGAATTCAGACAGGGGAAGACAAGTTCTGACCTTTGCCGATCATATTCCGCAAGATTTTGCGGTATTCGTAACGGGAGAGCTCGAGACTTTGCTTGCCCGCTACAATAGCCGGTCACGTGACAAATAGCGCTGCGACTTCAGTCGCTACAAGGCCGGTTGGTTGAGTAAGCACTAAGCCCAAAACCGGATTGCGGTTATGGACAGTTTAAAAGGACGAGAGAAGGAAAACAACGGCAAGAAAAAAGGCCCCCAGAACGTTACCGCCCCGGAAGCCCTCTTCAATGTAGCAATTTTAGAGAATCACTTCCACCCAGACTTGTCAAGAGTCGGACGCGTTTCGGCATGCCTTTTCATTGCCTCAACTTGAGGTAAGGACCATGACTGATCGTTTTGCAACGACGCCATTTGGCGGTCGTTCGTTGTCGCACGCCATGTTTGCTGTGCAAGAAAAGACAGCACGGGCTCGCGAAAAACTGGCGGGTACGGACAGAAACCACCCGGAGAAGTGGGCGCTGTTGCGGTCATTGACCGAGGCTCGTACAGCGTTTTTCCTTTCGGACCGCACAATTGCCGTTCTGGAAGCATTGCTGAGCTTCTATCCCGAGACACTGCTGGACGGCAGTGCACCACTGATTGTCTTTCCGTCCAATGCGGAGCTTTCCATGCGTACCCGCGGCATGTCCTCCGCGACAATTCGCAGGCACCTTTCAGCACTCGTCGAGACCGGCCTGATCATTCGTCGTGACAGTCCCAATGGCAAACGCTATGCGCGGCGCGGCGAAACCGGCGAGATCGAACATGCTTTTGGCTTTGACCTCTCACCATTGGCGCTACGAGCGGGCGAAATCGGGGCCCATGCGGCTCAGGCAAGGGATCTGGCGCGAGCCGTTCATCGTGTACGCAGCGAAATCACCATCCATCTTCGAGATGTATCCAAGACCATCGATGCCGGGCTCAGCGAGGAACGTACGGGTGACTGGGAAACATACGCTGATGAGCTGGCAGCGCTTTCGGGACGAGTAAGCAGGCATCTGCCACTGGAGACGCTTCGGGTGCGATGCGATGCCCTTGCAAGCTTGAGAGAGAGAGTTGAGAAAACTTACCTGGCATCGCTTTCAGACAAAGAAATGAGCGCCAGTGACTCTTCTTTTGAGCACCATATTCAGAATTCAAATATAGACCACCAATTTGAAAGGGCCCACGAAACAGGCCAGAAGCAATCCGACGAGCTACAATCCCAAAACAACGCGCCCGGGCGGATAGTTGCG
The DNA here is from genome assembly GCF_014192095.1 of Phyllobacterium trifolii. Taxonomy (GTDB): domain Bacteria; phylum Pseudomonadota; class Alphaproteobacteria; order Rhizobiales; family Rhizobiaceae; genus Phyllobacterium; species Phyllobacterium trifolii. The sequence goes on along the minus strand of NZ_JACHXN010000010.1, from coordinate 171,759 downwards.
CTGAGCAAAATGAGAAATCGCTTGGAAGCGGCACGGCGAAATAGAAACCGTGGTGACGGCGGTTTGACCGGTGACAGGCCGAACCTTGAAACGAGATCGGTGCCAATGTCACTGGAGGCGGTGTTGAGTGCTTGCCCGCAGATCATCGATTATTCCCGTGACGGCATCGAGGACTGGCGCGAGCTTGTGAATACGGCGGGACTGGTTCGCTCGATGCTCGGTGTATCACCCGATGCCTGGCAAAGGGCGCGCGATACCATGGGTGATATCAACGCGTCGATCACGATTGCTGCCATTCTTGAACGTATCGGTGATATCCGTTCACCCGGAGGCTATCTCAGGGCACTGACCGATCGCGCCGAAATCGGCCAGTATTCAGTGCTTCCGGTGATCAAGGCGTTGGATGGAGAAAAGCGGGCGTGAGTGGCTTCTCTACCTTGCCAGTCGCACCGTTGGCAGAGACGTTGCAATTCAGCCTTGCAAAAGGGGTGGTTGTCGAGAATGGGAATGGCGGTTTTGCCGCTTCGGATGGCTCTATTGTGAGGTCAATGTGCTGGCCGGAATATTAGCCTCACCATCTCAAATCGCATCCATTTTTGAACATTGCGACTGTGATGATGGATATGGTCAACTGAGGCTCTGGCTGCCTCGCGTTGCCTTGATTTTTGTACTTGTAATTACTACCGGTTGCCCGCTCTTATCGTTGATTTCGACGTCGATACTTTATGAATTTTTAGGAAGCGTTCCATGGATGTTATGGGCCCGAAAATATCTGAGAAGCTTGGTCCGGATGAAGACAAACCTGGCATTCCCGTTATTGCCATCATCGGTATCCCGCTTCTAGCTCTACTGATTGTGCTGTTGTTATGACTTGGCTTTGCTTTGCAGCGTCAGCAGGCCGACTTGACCAAGACGTATTCCGAACGCACAGCCGAGTTTCTCGCCCGGGACCTGGCCGATCAATTGGGACAATTGCTAGCTGCGGCTATACTTATGGGATGGGACCATGGTTCAGGAATGCGGCTTCAGAGCAAGAGTTTCTGGATGCTTATGCGGAAGACGCTGCGCTGCCTGCCGTGCCCGGCAATGGGTTGACGGCCTGAAGAAACCCGTCCTTGCGGCCCGCGCCCTTAATCGACGCGGCCCCGTGCGGCGACAGGCTCAATCTCAACCACTTCGTTGCCTGAAATCAGCATGACCTGATCGAACAGGTTCGAGACGACACAGGCGTGATTGGGAATGATACGAAGCCGATCTCCGATCCGGGGCTTCTCCTCACAGGCTGAAAAATCGATCGCGCCATGTTCCTCGCTGAGCGAGGTAATCACTGCATCCGGATAGCCAACAATATACCCGAACCCATCCATTCCAAACGTATCGCTGGTAAGGGCTTTAGAACCGGCATCGACAATTACACGATTCTCCGTTGGGCGGCTGACCACCGTCGTGAGTACTGTAAGCGCGCAATCATCCCATGTGCCGACCCCTTTCGCGACCTGAAAGCGGTCCATGTAGATATACGTGCCAGGCCGATGTTCCGTTGCGCTCGTGACTTCGTGTGCCCGCCACATATCCGGAGAACCGCCATTGGAAATGATGCGCGGGTCAAGTCCGGCGGCGATGGCCTTTTGTTTGGCGGCAGACAGAAAAGCTTCATTTTCGGCAATCGCACCGGTCTTCGGATAAGTCATGAAGCCTGCGAAACGAAGGCCCCTGGCCGCATCGATCAGTTTTGCCAGCGCAACAGCTTCGTCGGCCGATTGTACGCCGCAACGTCCCATGCCGGTGTCGCATTCTACGAGTACGGTGAGCGGCTTTGCCGCATCGTTGAACGTTTCGGAAAGACCGCGGACGGTAACTTCACTGTCGGCGGTGACAGCCAGCGTGACGCGTTTATTCAGCGCCATCAGCCTGCCGAGTTTCGCTTCGCCGATAATGTTATAGGGCAGAAAGATATCCGTCAGTCCTGCATCGGCCATGACTTCTGCCTCACCAAGTTTCTGGCAGGTTATCCCGACTGCGCCCAACTCAACCTGGCGCTTGGCAAAACGCGGCAATTTATGCGTCTTGATGTGCGGACGCACCGCCAGTCCGTGTTTGTCGGCATAGGCTTGGAAGCGCTGCATGTTGGTCTCGGCGCGATCGATATCAATGAGGACAGCCGGTGTGTCGATTTCGGACAGTTTCATTTCAATCTCCAAGCACATCGTTGATGAAAGGCAGATTTCCGGCCGTCAGCCCGGCATCGACGTTAAGCGTAGCACCCGTGATACCCGATGCAGCACTCGAGCTGAGGAATACTGCTGCTTGCGCCACTTCATCAGGGGTCACCATGCGCCCAAGCGGGTAGTGCGGCAGGACTTTTGCCAGAAGCTCGGGCTCCCTTTGCAGCCGGTGATCCCACGCTGGTGTTCGTACGGAACCTGGACAGACTGCATTGGCTCGTATGCCAAATCGCCCACGCTCCACAGCGAGCGCTTTCATATAGGAGATCAATCCCGCCTTGGCCGCCGAATAGGCCGGATTACCGTAGTGGCCGAGCGCGTTGACCGAGGAGATAAACACGATATTGCCGCTGCCGCGTTTGCTCATGTTAGCGACGATGGGGGCCGTGACGTGGAATACGCCGTTCAGATTGGTGGCGATTTCCTGTTCCCATACATCGCCATCGACTTGATCGAGCGTTTCGCCGCGCGTGAAACCGGCATTGTTGATCAGTACATCCGGAACGCCACGGTCCGCGATGAAATCACCGATCGCCTTGGATGCAGCCGCTTTGTCATTGAGATCGAAAACCAGACGGTTTGAGAGAGGAAGGCTTTCAATCAGACGTCGTTGCTGATCGGCGCCGGACACAATAGCGCCCAAGCCATTGTAAGCTTCGATAAGTGCTTGGCCGATACCCCCACCGGCGCCGGTGATGAGCACGTGTTTGCCTTTGAGGCCAGGTTCACCGTGCGATGTTGGAGAAGTCATGCGCGCATCCAGTTGATTTTTTGCTCATTAATGACTGCAGATGGAAAAAAGCAATATCGAGTTTCGCCATTGTAACCAAGACAACTACCCGCGTCCTTTCGTTTGCGGCCGGGTGCTGTACCGTGGATTGGCACTATGGTATGGCCGAGCCTTCGCCGTATTTCGGGTCTGGCTACCATGAGCAGTCTGGACACAGGATAGGATCACGATCATGACCAAACAACATTTCGGCCATGCACATGTGCCGTTGTCGCCCGCAGTGCGCGCTGGGGATTTCATCTATATTTCAGGGCAGGTTCCGGTGGGCGCTGACGGCACGGTCATCGTCGGCGGTATCGAAGCCCAGACGCGACAGGTGATGGAGAACGTCAAATCCGCTTTGGCACTAGCGGGCGCAGACCTTTCCGATGTGATCAAGACCTTCGTCATTCTTGAAGACGCCCGCGAATTCGGGGCATTCAACAAGACCTACGCCACATACTTTCCCGCGAATCCGCCTGCTCGCACCACCATCGAATCCCGGCTGATGATCGATATCAAGATTGAAATAGAAGCCATCGCCTATAAGCCTCTCTGAGATCACATTCATGCGCATTTTTACCGCGTCGCTCGCGACGGAAACCAACACTTTTTCCCCTGTGCCAACAGACCGTGCCAGCTTTGAAATGGCGTTCTATGCGGGTCCGGGTGAACATCCGGAGACGCCCACCTTGTGCTCGGCGCCAATGGTGGTTTTACGGCGCAAGGCGCGCAAGGAAGGGTTCACCCTGATCGAAGGAACCGCGACCTGGGCCGAGCCCGGAGGATTGTTGCAGCGGCAAGCCTATGAGGGTCTGCGTGATGAAATCCTTGACCAGCTCAAGGCTGCGCTGCCCGTCGATGGGGTCATCCTTGGCTTGCATGGTGCCATGGTTGCGCAGGGCTATGATGACTGCGAGGGCGATCTTCTCGAGCAAATTCGCAATGTCGTCGGGCCGGATGTGCTTATCGCATCTGAACTCGATCCGCACAGCCACCTCACGACGAAGCGCGTCGCCAATGCAAATATACTTGCTGCCTTCCTCGAGTTTCCGCACACGGACTTCTACGAACGCGGCGAGCATGTAGTCGACCTTGCCATGCGCGCGCTGCGCGGCGAGATCAAGCCGGTCATTTCTACCTTCGATTGCCGTATGATCGGCGTTTATCCGACCAGCCGCGAGCCGATGCGTTCTTATGTCGATCGTCTGAAGGCCCTGCAGGGCCGCGATGGCATCCTGTCTGTCTCGCTCATTCATGGCTTCATGGCTGGAGATGTCCCCGAGCTCGGCACTCAGCTTATGGTTATCACCGATAATGAGCCGGCAAAGGGTGCGGCGCTCGCGAAGAAATTGGGTATGGAGCTGTTCGCGATGCGTGGAACGACGGCAATGCCCATGTTCGACACGGAAGCCGGCCTGAACAAGGCCGTTGCGCTCGTTGCGCAGAAGCCGGATAAGCCGGTCGTCATTGCAGACGTCTGGGATAATCCAGGGGGCGGGGTTGCCGGAGATGGCACACTGGTTCTGCGAAGGATCATCGAACGCGGTATTGGCAACGTCGCCGTGGCGACGATCTGGGATCCGATCGCAGTGACCTTCTGTCTGGCAGCAGGCGAGGGAGCGCACATCCAGTTGCGCTTTGGCGGCAAGGCCGGGCCGGATGGCGGAGCTCCAATCGATGCGCGTGTCGAAGTGCTCAGGGCCGTGCACGAAGGCTGGCAGAGTTTCGGCCAGAGCCGGGTTACGCTTGGACCCGCAGCAGTCATTCGCCTCGAGGGCACGGATATCGAGATCATCCTCAACACCAACCGGACGCAAACCTTCGAGCCGGACATTTTCTCCAATCTCGGTATCGACCCCGGGTCGAAGGACATTCTGCTCGTCAAGTCGACGAATCATTTTCACGCGGGTTTCGAGCCTGTGGCTGCGGAAATTATTTATATCGATGCGGGCGCGCCCTATCCCTCCAATCCCAGAAAGACCGACTATCGCAAACTTTCTCGTGAAATCTGGCCTCGGGTGGAGATGCCGTTCTGAATTGTCAAAGAACCGGGTGTGGATTTCCCTTGCCACGCCCGCTTTCGCGTCTGGCCACTGCTTGCATGCTGGGAAGACGGGCGGTCGTCGAAGCGCGTCTTTGTAGAATAAAATGCGATCCGAAGACCGCCCGTCCGGCGTCTTTTGATCCCGTCCGTTCCGCTTGGGAGGCTTTGACGTTGGGTGAATTGCTTCGCCCGCTGCCGAAAGCCCCTTTCGAAGTGCTCGTCCAGCACACGCCAGTCGTAGTACCGGCAGGGGAACCCTTGGACAGAACTTCCCCGGACAGCGGGTCCGTTACCCGCCATCGGAGGCGCCGATCCTCTCCCCACTTCGAACGGCTCCGGAAGCAGTTCCCGTGGAAAGGACGGGGAGAAGAATAACCGAGGTTTGGAGGTGTTGGATAAGTTTGTGGAATTTTGTTTGGAGTGGTCTTTCGGAAGCCGTCGCCAGGTAGTTCGCCAGCCAGTGCAACGCCGCTTTTCCATACTGGTAGAGTCAGCTTGCATTTACTAGACGACTGGTCTATTATTTACAGCATGGGTAAAACCGACACACGAGCAGTTTTGATCGACGAGGGCATAAAGGCGCTTCTTTCCCACGGCTATGAAGGGGCGGGGATCGGCCCGATCCTCAAATCGGCGGGCGTGCCGAAGGGTTCGTTCTATCACTTCTTCACAAGCAAGGAAGAGTTCGCTTCTGCGGTACTCGCCTCCTATTGTAACAACAACCAGAAGGTGCGGACACAGCTTCTGCTGGAAGACAAGACGAGATCGCCGCTGCGGCGTCTGCGCGACTATTTCGAATATTATGAAAAAGAATACGGGTCGGGCGATCCAACCTGTGGTTGCCTTTTGGGCAATCTATCCCAATCCATTGCGGCACATAGCGAAGTGCTCCAGCGTGAGTTACATCGCTCGTTCACCGCTTGGCAGGGTGATTTCAGGGCCGTACTGCGCGAAGCGCGTGATGCCGGGGAATTGCCGGAATATCTTGATCCGGATGAAACCGCTGCCTTTTTGATCGACGCCTATGAGGGCGCGCTGGTCAGGATGAAGGCAGAGGGAAGCATCAAGCCCCTTCAACGGTTCAGGGCCATGACACTTGATGTCCTGCTTACACAGAAAGCATAGGAGCCAATATTATGACATATTCAGAGACGACTGGTCTACTAGAAATCCGTCGCCATCGTCAGGGCCGGAGCTTTTCTGCCAGGGACGTTGGCACGCCACCCGATCTTCTAGAGCGTCTGTTGGGCCTCATTGGCAAGGTCTTTGCTTCTGGCCTACACGCCGAACCGACGGGTGACCCGCTGACAAAGCTGAGTGATCGCCTGCTTCAGGATATCGGGCTGACACGAGCCGAGGCAATTGAACTTGATAAGAGGCGGCATACGTGAAATCCGTGCCGCCGGCGCCGTAGGTATTCGACAAGGTGACGTCTGTGCCGAATGGCGTGAGACCATTTTCGCAGCGGTGAAGATCCAGGCAATGCGAGGAAGAAATTGCCAGACGGATCTCCAGGTCCTGCAATCAGAATGATTTTGGAAAGACTCCTGGGAGCATTTGACTCCTCCTTCCATTCATGCTGAATTGGCACAATGGTCCAACCAATTCAGGTGATGCTTCGTTGATCAGTCCGATCCTTTCCCCGGTTCATACCGCATCCCGCGATGACGCGGTGTTGCATGCGCTGGTGGATTTCGTGACGGGAGAGGCCTTGAAGCCGGGAGACCGCTTACCGACCGAGCGTTTGCTTGCAGAACACCTGAGAGTCAGCCGTACAACCGTGCGTGAGGCGCTGACCCGCTGGCAGGAACTCGGCCTTGTCGAGAGGCGCCAGGGCAGTGGCACCTATCTGAAGGCTGCCGTTACGCGCAATATGCTGCATATGCCGCTGACGCTGCCCTCCGGCAATGATTTCAACAGTCTGATGCACACACTGGAAATTCGCCGCGGTCTCGAGGCGGAAGCCGCCGTTCTCTGTGCGGAGCGCGCTACCGATGCCGATATTGCCCTGATCGAGCAGAAGCTGATCATCATGGAAGAGGCGTTCCACGTACGCCACGGCATGTCTGCCGATGAAGACTGGGACTTTCATCTTGCTGTGTTCCGCACCTCGGGCAATCCGCTGTTCGAACAGATCATTGCAGCCATGTACGAGATGTTCCACCGGTTCTGGGAGCATCCGCTGGGGGTGCGGGATTTTGGCCACGCCAGCTTTCCCTACCATCGGACCCTTTTCAATGCGATCGCCGCACGCGACCCGATTGCCGCACGCGGCGAGGCATTGAAGCTGATTGCCACCGTCGAGGATGACCTCAAGCGCGGGGCGGCAAACCTGAAAAAGCAGAACAAGAAGAGCCAAGCATGAGCGACAACCCGTATTTTCACGACCAGGACATGATGGCGCAAGCTGCAACACTGCTTGCGCATGACGAGCCTTTCCCAGGCGGTTCCGTCGTTCCTCCGATCTATCAGACGTCGCTTTTCACCTTCGACAATTATGCGGCGATGGCCGATGCATTCGCGGGACGCAAGCGCCAGCCGATGTATTCACGCGGCGATAATCCGACGGTCATGGAGTTCGAGGCCAAGATTGCTGCACTTGAAGGGGCGGAAGCCGCTCGTGCCTTTTCGAGCGGCATGGGTGCGATCAGTGCCATGGTGCTGGCCTTTGTCGGCGCGGGCGATCGTATCGTTGCGGTGCGCAATTGCTATGGCGATGCTTACCGTTTGTTCGAACGGCTTCTGCCGCATCTTGGCATCAAAGTGGATTACGTGGACGGCTCCGATCCTGATGCAGTGGCTGCCGCCTTGCCGGGGGCAAAGCTGCTCTATCTCGAAAGCCCGAGTTCGATGATGTTCGAGCTGCAGGACATCGCGCACTATGCGAAGCTTGCCAAGCAGCACGGCATTGTAACCACGATTGACAATTCCTGGGCGACGCCGCTGTTCCAGCAGCCGATTGCCCACGGCATCGATCTGGTCATGCATTCTGCTTCGAAATATCTCGGTGGGCACAGTGACACTGTTGCCGGTGTCGTCGCCGGATCGCGCGAAATGATCGAGCGGATCAATGGCCGCACCTATTCTTATCTCGGCGCCAAGCTATCGCCATTTGAGGCATGGCTGCTGCTGCGCGGTCTGCGCACGCTGACCCTCCGGCTGCCGCATCATATGAAAAGCGGACTGACCATCGCCGAACGCCTCAAGGCGCATGGCGATGTCGAGCGCGTGATGCATCCGGTCTATTCCAATCATCCGGGTAAAGTGACGCTTAGCGGCTATTCGGGCTTGTTTTCCTTCGAAGTTACGGAGGACGTCGACGTACCGACCTTTGTCGATGCGCTGAAGCTGTTCCGCATCGGCGTCAGCTGGGGCGGTCACGAAAGTCTCGTTGTTCCGGCGCTTGCTTCCTTGCAGCAGACGCCGGATGCAAATTCGATCGGGCGCTTCGGTGTCAGCCCCCGGACGATCCGCCTTCACGTGGGACTCGAAAGTGTAGAGGAGCTTTGGGCGGACCTCGTGAACGCACTGACAAAAGCCAAACGCTGAACTTAAGAATGGGAGCTTTCTAATGCAAAAACGAATGGGAACATTTCTGGCGGGCATCGCAGCCCTGTCGATGACCGTTTCGGCGGCTTTCGCCGATACGACGATCAAGATGGTGGAGGTGATTACCAGCCCGCCGCGCACGGAACTGCTCAAGAAGCAGATCGCCAGCTTCGAACAGGCCAATCCCGGTACTAAGGTCGAGCTTGTCTCGTTACCGTGGGGGCAGGCTTTCGAAAAATTCCTGACCATGGTTCAGGCAGGCGACACGCCAGACATCGTCGAGATGCCGGAGCGCTGGATGGGTCTTTATGCAACCAATGGTCAGCTCGAGGATCTCGGGCCCTATATGACCAAATGGAAGGACGCCGGAACACTCGGCGATCGCGCCAAGCAGTTCGGCTCGGTGGTCGACAACAAGCAATACATGATCCCTTATGGCTACTATATCCGGGCCATGTTCTGGAACAAGAAGCTGTTCGCCGAAGCCGGTCTGAAAGAAGCGCCGAAGACGCTCGACGAATTCATGGAAGCCAACAAGAAGATCTCGGCGATCCAGGGCAAGTATGGCTATTGCCTGCGCGGCGGTCCCGGCGGTTTCAATGGCGTGCAGATGTTCATGAACATCGCCAATGGCAAGGGTGGATACTTCAATGCGGATGGCACAGCGACTTTGAACGAGCCAGGCGCTGTCAAGGGCCTCGAGATGCTGGCTGACATCTACAAGAACGGTTATGCGCCGAAGGATAGCGTCAGCTGGGGTTTCAACGAGGTCGTGACCGGTTTCTATTCCGGGACCTGCGCCATGCTCGATCAGGATCCGGACGCGCTGATCGGTATTGCCGAGAAGATGAAAGCGGAAGACTTTGGCGTTGCGCCGCTGCCGACCGGACCGAACGGCAAGTCCTATCCGACGCTCGGCTATGCCGGCTGGGCGATGTTTGCCAATTCGAAGGTCAAGGACGAAGCCTTTAAGTTGATGGGCACATTGTTGTCACCGGAAGACAATCTCGAATTCGCCAAGAATGTCGGTGTTATCCCTATCCACAATGGCGCCGACAAGGATCCATATTTTGGCGCTGACAGCTTCAAGGGCTGGTTTGAGGAAATGAATGACCCGAAGACATTCGAGTTCGTCACGCCTCCGACATATCTCGAGAACCTCGGCAATTTCTACGACTCCGTTTCAGTCAAGAATTTCCAGGAAGTGCTGCTTGGCCAGAAGACGCCGAAGGCCGTCGCTGACGAGTGGGCTGCATTCCTCACCGAACAGCAGCAGGCCTGGATGGCCAAGAACAAGAAATAACAAGCAATGAAAAGATGCTCCGGTGCCTATGTGCCGGAGCATGTTCTTTTTGCGCATGACCCGTTATTTGCCGGGCGAGCGTAAGAGGAGCCGACTAATGAGGGGCCGATCAACATGGTGATGCAATCGACGACGGCAGGCCTGCCGCACAACAGGGAAAGGGCCGGCAAGCGTGGCTTTGCCAGCGCGTTCGAACCATGGCTTTATTTGAGCCCTGCCATGGTTTTGCTCATGCTGGTGCTGGTGGTGCCGCTGGTCTTCGGCATCAGCTATTCCTTCCGCAAATTCTCGGCTTTCAAATCCGAATATGTCGGACTCGCGCAATATCAGGCCTTGCTGCACGATCCCAATCTCGGGCAGGCGCTGATGAATACCCTGTGGTGGACAGTCGCCAGCCTGTTTTTTCAATTCTTTCTTGGCCTCGGACTTGCTCTGCTGCTCGACAGGGATTTCGCAGGCAAGAAAATCGTGCAGGCAATCGTCTTTCTGCCTTGGGCCGTGCCGTCCTTTCTTTCGGGGCTGACATGGGCATGGCTGTTCAACCCGATCGTCGGACCTTTGCCGCACTGGCTCTATGCGCTTGGTATCCAGTCCGCTCCAACCAACATTCTCTCCAATCCCGCCACCGCGATGTGGGGGCCGATCATCGCCAATGTCTGGTTTGGGGTGCCTTTCTTTGCGATCACGCTGCTGGCGGCACTGAAATCCATCCCGGGAGAACTTCATGAGGCAGCGGCGATCGACGGCGCCAATCCATGGCAACGCTTCACCAAGGTGACACTGCCATTCCTTGCGCCGACCATCGCGATCACCGTGATGCTTCGGACGATATGGATCGCGACCTTCGCCGATCTGATCTACGTGATGACCGAGGGCGGTCCCGCCGGCGCGACCAACACAGTCGCCACCTATATCTATGTCAGCGCCTTCAAGACGCTGGACAAGGGCTATGCCTCCGCCGTTGCGGTGCTGTTGCTGGCGCTTCTCATATTATACGCCATCGTTTTGATCCGTATCCGCAAGTCACTTGTGAGGTCGTCATGATCGCAGGACGCTCACGCAACGCCCGTATTCTCGGTGGCATCGGTCTCTACACCGCAGTTGGTGCCTACGTCATTTTCGCACTGTTTCCACTGTTCTGGACGCTGAAGATTTCGGTGACGCCGCAGTCATTGCTCTATTCGGAGGGCATAACCTTGTGGCCTTCCATCTCGACATGGGAGAACTACAAGACCGTGTTGCGCGCCACGGATTTCCCGCGTTATTTCATGAACAGCGTGATTGTTTCGGTGATTACGGCCGTCCTTGTCACAATCGTCGCTTCGGCCGCTGGCTATGCCATGTCCCGGTTTTCCTTCCGGGGCAAAACCACTGTCGCGGTAACGCTGCTTCTGACCCAGACCTTTCCATTGGTCATGGTGATTCCGCCGATCTATCGCATCATGGGTCAGCTGGGGCTTACCAATAGCCTGACGGGCCTCATCATCATCTACATCGCTTTCAACATCGCCTTTGCGACCTTCCTGATGCAGTCATTCTTCGACGGCATTCCAAAGGATCTGGAAGAGGCAGCGATGATCGATGGTTGCAGCCGTTCACAGGCGCTGCGCAAGGTCATCATCCCGCTGACATTGCCGGGCATGGGTGCGACGCTCGGCTTCGTCTTCACTGCCGCGTGGAGCGAACTGCTTTTCGCGTTGATGCTTATCAGCAGCGACAGCCAGAAAACCTTCGCCGTTGGGCTTTTGACCTTCATCGGCAAATTTGCGGTCGACTGGGGTCAGATGATGGCAGCTTCGGTGCTCGCACTCATCCCCGCATGCCTGTTCTTCGCCTTCCTGCAACGATATCTCGTCACCGGTCTGACCGCTGGCGCAGTCAAGGGATAACAATCGATGGCTTCCGTCACAATCTCCAATGTCCAGAAAAACTATGGCGCCATGAATGTGCTGTCGGCAGTGGATCTCTCAATCGCCGACGGCGAGTTCGTCGTTCTCGTCGGACCCTCTGGCTGTGGCAAGTCCACACTTTTGCGGATGATCGCCGGGCTTGAGGAAATTTCGGCTGGGGAGATCAAAATTGGCGAGCGTGTCGTCAATGACGTAGCGCCAAAGGATCGTGATATCGCCATGGTGTTCCAGTCCTATGCGCTTTACCCGCATATGGATGTGGCGTCGAACATGGGCTTCAGCCTGCTGCTGCGCAAGACGGCAAAGGAACTGGTCATGAGCCGCGTCGGCAGTGCAGCCAAACGTCTGGGACTTGACGTATTGCTGCAGCGCCTTCCGCGTCAGCTTTCCGGCGGCCAGCGCCAGCGCGTTGCCATGGGCCGTGCCATCGTGCGCGATCCGAAGGTCTTCCTGTTCGACGAGCCCTTGTCAAACCTCGATGCCAAGCTCCGTGTCCATATGCGGACAGAAATCAAGGCTTTGCATCAGCAACTGAAGACCACATCGGTCTACGTCACGCACGATCAGGTGGAGGCCATGACGATGGCCGATCGCATCGTCGTCATGCATGACGGTGTCATCCAGCAGGTTGGAACGCCACTCGAACTCTATGATCATCCGGCTAACCTGTTCGTGGCAGGGTTCATCGGTTCGCCGGGTATGAATTTTCTTCCTGCTGTTGTCGGCCGCGAGGGAAAGAAGGTTGCTGCAGAACTCACCGACGGCCAGATGATCGCGTTGCGTCCTGAACTCAAGGTGGAGGATGGCGACCGGGTGACCGTTGGCATACGCCCGGAAAATATCGAGGTCGGCGGCGAGGGGCTGAAGGCAAAGATCGAGGTGATAGAGCCACTCGGTCTCTCGACGCAGTTTTATACCAAACTCGCCGACCAGCAGGTCTGCATCTTCGCCATGGGCCGCACGGATCGTGGCCCTGGGGACGCGATTGGGCTTGGTATCAAGGCGGCAGATGTGCATCTCTTCCATGGCGTGACCGGCTTGCGGATCGCATAGACGAATCCGGATAAGTATTCGTAACCGCAGGCGGAATAAAATTCCTACATTCAGCCGAAATCTGGTATTAATTTTGCCGGTCTGCTCCTGGCGGCGGCGTCGAATGCCTATACAGCGCCACGGCAAAGTGACACTTTCCGGTCACGCCCAAAGCAAATTACAAACGGATGGAAACACAATGAACTGGTTGAAATCACTCCTCGTCGTCAGTGCCCTTGCAATCGTGCCTGCCCAGGCACAAGCCGCGTCCAATCTTGAGCAGATCAAGGCGGCAGGCGTTCTCAAGATCGGCACGGAAGGCACCTACGCACCGTTCACCTATCACGATGCCTCGGGCAAGCTCGTCGGTTTCGATGTGGAGATCGGTGAGGCGATTGCCAAAAATCTCGGCGTCAAGCCCGAGTTCCTCGAAGGCAAATGGGATGGCCTGATCGCCGGTCTCGACGCCAACCGCTATGACACGGTCATCAATCAGGTTGGCATCACCGAGGAGCGCAAGGCAAAGTATGATTTCTCCGAGCCTTACATTGCTTCAAAGGCAGTTTTGATCGTCAAGAGCGACAACGAGGAGATCAAGGGCTTTGCTGATCTAAAGGGCAAGAAGTCTGCGCAATCGCTCTCCAGCAATTTCGGCAAGATCGCCCAAGAAGCCGGTGCAGAGCTGGTTGGAACAGACGGTTTCGACCAGTCGATCCAGCTGGTCCTCAATGGCCGTGCCGACTCGACGATCAACGACAGTCTGTCTTTCCTTGACTTCAAGAAGCATAAGCCTGACGCCAATGTGAAGATTGCGGCGCAGCAGGAGAATGCCGATTTCTCCGGCATCATCATCCGCAAGGGTGAACCGGATCTGCTCGCCGCCATCAACAAGGCACTCGAGACGATCAAGGCGGACGGTACGTATCAAAAGATCGCCGACAAGTATTTCGGACAGGACGTTTCGAAGTAACAACCGTTTACGATCGGGATTATTTACGCTCTAAGAGGGCAGGGGGTTCGCTCCCTGCCTTTATTGTTGGGGAGAACGATTTTGACACATTGGTTGTCATTGATGCTCGAATCGCTTCCGTCGCTATTGTGGGCGGGTTTGATTTTCACCATTCCGCTGACGCTGTTGTCATTCGCGCTTGGACTTACCGTCGGTCTTATAGCTGCGCTTGTTCGGCTATTCGCACCAACTCCGTTTGCGGCGGTCGTCAAGTTCTATGTCTGGATCATTCGCGGTACGCCGCTGCTGGTCCAACTTTTCCTGATATTCTATGGCCTGCCGAGCGTTGGTATCGTGCTTGATGCGTTCACAGCCGCGCTCATCGGTTTCACCCTGAATATCGGCGCCTATACGTCGGAAATCTTGCGCGCGGTTATATCTTCGGTTCCAAAGGGCCAGTGGGAGGCCGCTTACTCGATCGGCATGAACTGGCGCCAGGCAATGCAGCGGACTATTTTGCCACAGGCGGCCAGAGTGGCTGTTCCACCGCTATCGAACACCTTTATTTCTCTTGTCAAAGACACTTCACTTGCGGCGGCCATCACTGTGCCGGAGTTGTTCCAGGCGGCTCAACGCATTGTTGCTACGACATATGAACCGCTCATTCTCTACGTGGAGGCGGCACTGATTTATCTCGCCTTGAGTTCGGTCCTGTCGTCGCTGCAAGCGCGGCTTGAAACCCGCCTCAATCGCTACGGCGGCTTCCTGGAGGCAGGATCATGATGGTCGACCTCAAGAATATCGAGAAACGCTTTGGCGACCACATGGTACTCAAAAACGTTTCCCTCAGCGTGGCCGAAGGCTCGGTCATGGCTCTCGTCGGTCCTTCCGGCGGTGGCAAAAGTACACTTCTGCGTTGCATAAACCTTCTGGAAATTCCAACATCGGGTTCAGTAGAAGTTGCCGGTGACCGGTTGGACTTTCAGCCGGGTGTGCGGATGGGCACGAAGCAGATCCAGCTGGTTCGCCGTCATACCGGCATGGTGTTTCAGAACTTCCAACTGTTTCCGCATCGTACGGTTATCGAGAACGTTACGGAGGGGCTGACCACAGTCCTCAAATGGCCAAGGGAGCGGGCGAGGGAACGGGCAATAACATTGCTTGAGAAGGTTGGGCTTGCGCATAAGGCAGAGGTCTGGCCATCGACGCTCTCCGGCGGACAGCTGCAGCGTGTGGCAATCGCCCGGGCGTTGGCGCCATCACCCAAAGTTCTTCTATGCGATGAACCGACGTCAGCGCTTGATCCCGAACTCTCCGGGGAGGTGGTCGATGTGCTCGCGCAATTGGCGCGGGAAGGTACGACAATGGTCATGGCGACGCACGATCTTCGACTGGCCTCGAGGATTGCCAATGAGGTGATCGTGCTGGATGGGGGAGTGGTCGTTGAAACGGGTTCCTCACGGGATATCTTCACCAACCCGAAACGGGAGCGCACCAAGCGCTTCATCGCTACCCTGACACACGAAGGCCATACGCATGGTGAGGGCATTTGACGGTGCATATGCTCTAGCGTGCTTCAATACCTCGTTGGTCAACCTTCGCGGAACGCGGCGCTTTGCCTGATCTATCATTGGCTTGATGAAATAGGACGCGACGCTCCTGTCGCCAGACTCGATAAATGTTTCAACGGGCATCCCCGGTACAAGTTTGATTGCGCCAATTCGTCCGACCTCGGCGGGAGTGATGGCCACGCGCACGGTGTAATGGCTGAGGCCAGTGCGGGTGTCCGTTGTCACATCTGCGGAAATTTGTTGCACGGTGCCATTGACTTCCGGAGTGGTGCGTGGCTGAAGGCGGTAAAACGCAATCCAGCCGGTTGCCCGACAAAAAGCTGATCCACATCTTGCGGCTGCACCTTCGCTTCGACGACCAGCAAATCAGCATCGGGCACAATCAACATCAGCTGTTCACTCGCGGGGACCACGCCGCCGACAGTGTGGACGGAGAGTTCGTGCACGGTGCCGGTTTGCGGCGCCCTTATGTCGATGCGTTTGAGCTGATCTTGGGCAGCAATACTGCGCTCGACATATTCTCCGATCTTCGCATCGATGTCGCGCATGTCTTGCGCGGATCAGGTCGAAACATCCTTGAAAGGCGTAAAGGACGGCAATAATAATAACCGTGAGGCCTACTACAACCTACAGTAGAACAGCACTCGTCATTAAAGTTATCAGAACCTTACTCTACAGGGAGTGTCTACATTATTGCACGCGAAATGACACGCGGCTCATCATTCCCGGATAAAGATGACGGCATTCTCATCGGAATACGCACGTCGCCAGCCGGTTAATTCGTTGAAGAAAGGGATGCGGCTGTCGCCAGTTGCTAGCAAAGCCCAGCCGATTGCATAGGTTTTCATCTGTTCTTCCAAAATCGGTTTTCCACCACTGTTGCCCGCCAACATAGTTTTCTTCATGAAGCCATTCAGAAAGAGCTGATCGGTTCGGCCATCGATGAATGTCTTGATTCCATGGAAAATCAGCGTGCCGCCAAAATTGTAGGAATTGAAGACGTTCCCGGAGAGATTGTGCTGCTGGGCAAACGCGAGCGCACCTTTTGCCGATGTCTTCGGGCTTGGTTCGACCCCTGAAACCGAGGAGAATATTGCAGCCGTAGACACGATCAATATGCCGATCGCTGCTGAAATCGAGTGAAAATGGCTGGCAAGAAATTGCTCCAGGCGGTCGAGATGCCCCTTGGCCCATTTGTGGGCCGAGACCCAAGAGAATTGTTCACCGATTTCTGCCGCGAGAATGAGCGGTACCAGCAGAACAAAAAGATAGGCAAAGCGCTGATGCGTGAGGAGGAGATGCAGATTGAAGAGGAGAAACAGTGCCTTGGGCCATCCGATTTGCACTCGTGAGACGAGCAGCCCGAGAAGAGCTACCAGGAGGAACGCCTCCATAAGGTAAGAATCCGAGGCGTTGAAGGGCTGCCATTCGTCGATATAGGCTACCGCCTCGTTGCCGTAGGCAACTGAAAAGGTCGCGAGGATGGCCTTGATACCGTAAGGGTTGAGCAAGGTCACAAGCGGGCAAAGCACCCCAAAGGCAATCCATTTGCCGAGGAGACCTGGCTTCGTCAGGCGTGTCCGCGCCAGAAAATCCAGGCCCGCGAATGCCGCTATGATGAATCCGAATGTGAATGTTGCGTGGAGATTCGCCCAAAGGCATATGAGTGGTAGCAACCACAATGGCGGGGCTCGTTCATCGCGGGCAGCGCGGAACAGCTCAGCAGTCCAGATGATGATGATGGGAAGTGTGAAGACGAGTGGACGTGCGGTCAGGATCGGACCGATGAGGAGCGACAGTATGAAGGTCAGGCCGAACGCTACCGTCGGTTTTAGGGAGGCGCTGAGATACCATGCAAGCAGGAAGACCGTTAACGTGCTCATGGCGATGGTCAATAATGTGACCCCGTTCCAGCCGTTCAGCGAATAGGCGAGTGCAAACAGTATCTGCCCAAGCCATTCTTTTGCTATCCAGGGACTGCCAGCAAAAGTATAGGAATAAGTGTCGACCGTGGGAAACGTGCCGCTTGACAGCATGTCCAAGCCCACCCGCACGTGCCACCAATTATCAGGATCCTGCAAAAGCCCGCCAGCGGCGTAAATCAGCGTTGCCGCTTTGAAAATTGCAACAATCAAACAGAAGAGCAGCCTGACGCGCTGGTCTTCTGCGGTCGAGGAGCCCGAGACGGTTGCTGCCCGTGCGCTGTAGGTGTCGTCGACCATTCTATCGGGGCTCACTTCTTCCGTTGATTGCATGCCGATTGTTAATCGAAATTGGTGTGTTTTCTGCAAACACGAAATGGACCGATCCCAGGTAGAAAAGGATTGTGTAGGCACCAATGCCCAGCAGATGAATCATCGGGCCGTCCATCAGTCCGGTTGAACGCGCCGCGAGAACAATTCCAAGATTGACCGCATAGGCCACCAGAAACGTTGCGACGTATCTTGCGATAACGCTTGGCGACGCATTTTGCTTTTTCCCGAAGGTCCACCGGTTGTTGAGGCCGAAGCTCAAGACGAGACCCGCAGCGTAGCCGATCAAGTTCGAAACGACGTCACCATTTCCAAGCCAAAGGGCAAACAGAATTACCGTGTATCCGAACGCTGTGTTCAGAACGCCAACGGATGCGAAACGCGCGATCTGCAGGTAGTCAAATGGACGATTTGACCGCGTGGACATAGTACTGCGCTCCGATCGGAATTTTGGCGAGATAGCGCTCGAGCGACCGCAGCCTCGCCAACAGACGCGGAAAAAAGATGCGGTAGACGACACGGGATCTGGACAGGCCGGCGTCAGCGATCTCTGCGCGCATATCTTTCGCCTTGATAAGAACTGCGTTCTCGTCGAACGGACAATTGCGCACAGCATGCAATGTGAGCGGGTTCCACGGATTGTGCTCGAAGAGAAAGAAGTTTCCGCCTTTTGTCAGAACCCTGCTGATTTCCTGGAGAAGGCCCAAATGGAGGTCGCCAGGGATATGATGAAAAACGCACGCAACAAATATGACGTCGAAGTGCCCGTCGTCATACGGGATCGTTCTGCCATCGAATTGCTGGAAATGCGCTTGGCCCGGGAACCGCTTCTGAGCGATATCGAGGGATTGCGAGGAAGGATCGAGCAACACTATTTCGCTCTCGGGAAACGCAGCTTTGAGATAACCCAGTGAATTGCCCACACCTCCGCCGAAATCGAGTATGCGTCGTGGTCTCACACCCGCGGATGCGAGTACGGCAGCCACGTCGTCAATCTTGTACTTGGCAAAGAAATCCGGAGTTTCACCGCTCAGACGAATGCTGGCGGCGTGCTGCTGGTGATATTCCGACGCGAACTGGTCAAATTCAGCCTCGAGCATGCACAACCTCCTTCACACGTTCCTGAAGCCGGTGAATGGGTAGATCCTGGCGAGCGCTAACTGCGTCGTAAGAGACGATCTCATTGACGAGGTAAAGCGGACGCCGCTTCGTCTCCATGTACATCCGCCCGAGATACTCGCCAAAGATACCGAGCACCAGAAGCTGAACGCTGCCAAGTATGAGGACTATGGCTGCCAGACTGGTCCAGCCGGGCAAAACGTTCCCGGCAATCCAGGAACAGAAAGTGTAACCCAGCGCGAAAAGTCCAAGAATCCCGAAGATCATGCCGAGGTGCGACGCGAAGCGGAGCGGAGCGATGGAAAAGCTTGTCATTGCGTCCATCGCCAGCAAGAGCATTTTCTTGAACGGGTAATGCGTGGTGCCAGCAAAGCGCCGGCACCTTTCATAAGGGAGGGCGACTTGCCTCAAGCCGATCCAGCTGACCATTCCGCGAATGAACCGATAACGCTCCGGCATCGAATTCAGATGATTAAGGGTCCGGCGGCTCATCAGGCGAAAATCGCCGGTGTCAGGAGCAATATCCACGTCGACCATCTTGCGCAACAACCGATAAAACATCGCCGCCGAAGCGAGTTTGAACCAGCTTTCTCCCTCGCGTTTCAGGCGTTGGCCATAGACGACATCATAGCCTTCATCCATCCTGGCCATCATTTGGCCGACAAGTTCCGGGGGATCCTGCAGATCGGCATCGAGAATAAGAATTCTTTGGCCACGACAAATATCCAGGCCTGCGCTGAGCGCAATTTGGTGGCCATAATTGCGGGCAAGATCGACTGCGACGAGGTGAGGGTCTGTTGCCGCTAAATTGAAGATCGCCTGGCGAGTGCCGTCTGTCGCACCATCGATGACGAGGACAATCTCGTAGGACTGGCCAACCTGTTGCTGACACGCCGCGGTTACGCGTCGATAAAGCTCATCGATGCCGTCCACTTCATTGTAGCAAGGGATGACGGCCGAGAGCGCAATATTCTGTGGTTGATTTAACTTTGTCTTTGGCAACGACCTTACCCCAGATTTTCACGATATTCATACTAGTTCGGGTAGAGATTAAGCATCTGACTTCGTTGCCTGATTGCCCGCACCCAAAGGTCGTATGGACAGGGTGCTTGGCAGCAGAAGGTTGCCAGTCTGGTCTCTCGATCAAACGGTGTTCTGGATTGCCGCGAACATCGATGATCGGGACAAGGCGAACTCGGGTAAACCCGGTTACAAAGATTTGGTGGAGCTGCCCGCGATCGGGCAGCTCCACCAACTAAACTTAGTTAACGGCGGTGTTTGCCATCTTGCCACCGAGCTTGGTGAACAGGCCATTGATGCCGTTGCCGAGCGTGCCTGCACCGGCAATGATGCCGACGGAGATAAGGGCAGCAATCAGGCCATATTCGATGGCAGTTGCGCCGGATTCGTCTTTAAGGAAGCGTGCGAAGAGAGTGTTCATTTGATTGCCTATCCTGTTGTTGTGCATGGTTTCGTTGAACCGTCCTCAACATAGATTTCCAGCAATTGCAGTTTCACTAATATAGATGGTTACTGAAAAGTGACTGAATTTGTTGCTTAAATTAGTTTTACGGAAGTCGATTAAATTCAGTTAAATTATTAGGTACTTGTAATTCCAACTGGATTCATCTGTCGGCCGCTTAGAATTCGAGTTGACGTGTGATCTGGTCAGAATATCCCGATTTGAGGAAAATTTTACTTAAATTGACGCGCCCGTCTAAAGTAAAAATTAACCAATAACAACAGTCTCTTTTGCTAATTTACTCAATGAGGAGGACGATTCAACGGGACTTTGAAAGGAGAGGCGAACAATGACAAAGCTCTTCGCGCGCTTCCTCAAGGACGAAACCGGCGCAAGTGCGGTTGAATACGCACTGATCGTTGCTCTGATAGCAGTTGCCATCATCGGCGCTACCAGCAAACTTGGAACCAGCATTAAAGATATGTTCGAGAAGCCCAGCCCATAGGTCAGACAGGGCCCAATTTACCCGCATGATAGTCCCAGACCTTTTGCAAGAGGTTGGGCTTCCAGAGATTGGCTGCGATCGTGGCGACCTGTTCAGGCGTCAGAACCGTTGGTGTGCCGAGGCTTTTGGCCAAATACTGCCTTTGCGTATTTTCCTCGAGGTACACTGCAAGGACGAATGCTTCGAGAATACTGGCCGCAGCGATCACCGATCCATGCGATTTCAACATTGCGATGCGATGCGCACCAAGCGTTGTGGCAAGCGCTTCACCGAGTTCCTTGGTGTTGATTGATGCTATCTCGCCAAACTGCATGATCTCGCCGATCACCGCTGCCTGCATGATCACCGGTTCAACGGGATTCCCCGTCATGCTGAAGAGCGTTGACCACAGCGGGTGAGCGTGGATGACCGAACCCACGTCCGCGCGGCGACGGTATATCTCCGAATGGATGTGGAATTCCATCGGCGGGACTGCGCCGCCATCGACCGGCTTGCCGTCGAAATCGGTCATGACGATATCGTCGATGGTGAGTGCCGAGCGGACCGATGCACCGGAATTGATCAGCATTCGATTTTCGCCAGGAACACGCCAACTGGCATGGCCGTTGAAATCTATGATTCCCGCGCGTTCGAGCATAAGGATCGCATCGACCAGCATGCGCTTCTGTTGAGTGTAGTTATCCATGTCCTGCCAGTTCCATGCCAGATTGTGTCTGAGATACCCCGCGCTTATTTTCTTTGTTGATACGGCCCCAGTTCCTTGACTGCTGCATCGGCGAACGACGCGTCGAGGATTTGGGCGACAGTTGCGCTTGCCGGTACGAGACCTTCGCTCTGGAAGTATTTGAGATCGTTTTCAAGGCTGGCGGTGTTGAGCTTGCCGTCGGGATCGATGCCTTGCGGGACAATGGCGCGATAGACGGAAGCATCCTTGATCGGTGTATATTCGGTCAATATGGAGATCACTTCGTCCGCGGCCGGGCCGGCCAGCTTGCCGTTGGCAAGCGCGTCATTGTAGTCGCGAAGCGCATGGATATAGGCGCGCATGAATGCTTTTGCGGCATCGGGCTGTTCCCCGATGAACTCTGCCGAGTACAGGACAACCGCGAGCTGGTGATTGGGGTAAATCTCGTCATCGCCCATGATACGAACGGCGGCACCACGGCGTACGGCTTCTGTTGCGGAAGGTTCGGTTGTCAAAGCCGCGTCAACGGCCTTGTTCTCCAGCGCGATGATATGTTGGGGAAATGAGAGGAATACACGCTCGACATCGCTGGGTTTAAGCCCCGCCTTTTTCAACGCCTCGTTCATGGTCGATGTCGATGCGCTGCCAGTGGCACTGCCCGCAACCTTCATGCCTTTGAGATCGGCGAGCGACTTGTACTTGCCGCTTTCCACGAGATCCTTGCGAACCAGAAGTGGCTGATAGCCGTAACCTGGGGGCGTCGAACCCTTGTCGGCGACAACCTTGATTCCGATCCCTCGTGCCACGGCATTGTACAATCCTGCCGATACCGAGCCGCCGGCAACGTCGAGTTGGCCGGCTCCAAGCGGAGCAACCATCTTCGCGCCGGAATCGAAGGGCACGAACTCCGCCTCGATACCTTCTTCGCGGAAGTAGCCTTTTTTGTCGGCGATGAAGAAAGCGATATCACTGCTGGCGTTGACGATACCGATTTTCACCTTGGTGAGTTCCGCCGCCATCGCGCTCATCGCATTCAATGACAAACAGGCGATGAGCGCTGCTCCCAGCAAAAGTTTCTTCATGATGCCACTCCCGATATCCGTGCAACCACAGACGCAGCCAACTGTTCCGCTATAAAGAACAACGTTCCTCTAAAACGAGCTTAGCATTGTGAAGGATGATGTCAACCTGACGCGAGCGCGCACACATGCTCACCACCTTGCGGAACCCTGGAGCAATGTTCTCAAGTCAAAGCTGGCTTTTTGGCAATCCCGCCGGCACCACGTGCAGATGTCCGTACCTTACTGCACGCTCCGAAATGACGTGTTCAGCGAAATGCTGAACCTGGTCCGGCGGTCCTTTGAGGACACCGATTTCGAGGCAGTTGTCATGATCGAGATGGACATGCATGCTCGATACCGCAAGTGAATGATGATCATGGAAGGTATTGGTCAACCGGCGTGCAAGATCGCGTGCCCCATGATCGAAGACATAGCTCAGAACACCGATCACCTGCGTTGCTGCACCTGTTTCGATTGATGTCAGCTTCATCCCGGCCCTCGCAAGGTCGCGGATGGCCTCGGAGCGATTTTGATAGCCCTTTGCCGCGATCACCCTGTCGAGTTCCTCCATCAGATCGTCATCGAGGGTGATCGTTATTCTTTGCATCTTCGGCTCCAAGTTTTTTTAAACGGGCGAGTAAGATTTTTTCGCGTAGACATCATACTTTGCGATTTTCTATGGTTGCTTCCGATACAACGGCCCTCTGCGCATGTTTACCAGCACACGCGATACCTGGCCAGCGGAGGAGGCTTATATGATCCCCAATCCTTTCGACGATCAGCCGGCGCGGCTGAAGGCCAAGGTCATCGTGACCTATGTCATCCTGATCGCGGCCAACGTCGGCGCCTGGGCTTGGGCGTGGATTGCCTTTTCCGATCGCCCTTCATTGCTGGGGACTGCTCTTCTCGCCTACATGTTCGGTCTGCGCCATGCTTTCGACGCCGATCATATTGCCGCGATCGATAATGTCGTCCGCAAGTTGATGCAGGAGGGCAAGACGCCTTATTCGGTCGGCTTCTTCTTTTCGCTGGGGCACTCAAGCATCGTCGTCATCGCTTCCCTGATCATTGCCGCGACAGCCGCTGCGATGCAGAGCAATCTTGAATCGTTCCATGATGTCGGCGGTGTCATCGGCACATCTGTGTCGGCCGTGTTCCTCCTCATTATCGGCCTGGCCAATCTTTTTATCCTGCGGGGTATCTGGTCAGCTTTCAGCCGCGCGCGGCGCGGCGAGAAAATTGTCGACGAGGACCTCGACGCACTGCTGTCAGGACGAGGACTCATCGCTCGCATCTTCCGGCCGATTTTCCGCGTGGTTTCGCGGTCCTGGCATATGTATCCGATCGGCTTCCTGTTCGGGTTGGGTTTCGACACCGCAACGGAAATCGGCCTGCTCGGAATTTCGGCAGCGCAAGCGACGCAGGGCATGTCATTCTGGACGATCCTCGTGTTTCCTGCGCTCTTCACAGCGGGCATGTCGCTCATGGACACGACCGATAGCGTCCTGATGACTGGTGCCTATGGTTGGGCGTCGATCAACCCCATGCGCAAGCTTTGGTACAATCTGACAATCACCGGAGCGTCTGTCATCGTCGCTGTCTTTATCGGCGGCGTGGAAGCTCTTGGTCTGATCAGCGACAAGCTCGGACTTCAAGGAGCGTTCTGGCAGTTCGTTGGAGGGCTGAACGATAATCTGGCCAATTTCGGTTATGCAGTCGTCGGTATATTCGTCATGAGCTGGATCGTTTCGGTCATCGTCTATCGTGCCAAAGGCTATGACAATCTGCACGTCGAAGTATCGGCGTGAAACTTTTCTCACGCCGGTTCGACTGGTTCGAGACCCTTCTGGCCAAGGCCCATATTGGGAAATACCAGTGACTTTATGACGACGGGCACAGCGCCGGACGTTTCGAGCATGGCGCCGATATCAATGAAATCGAATTCGTCGAGCTTGATGCCGTCGATCGAGATGATTGAATTGACGCCGTCCGCACTGACGAAATGCATCCCCACCAGTCCCCCGACGTCGCTGTCGCCGACGAGGATCAGGGGGTGACCTTTGGCAAGGATCTGTGACAAGCCCTCTCGTATCCCCCGACAGAAATCATCGAGGCGCCTGTAGCTTGCCGATCCCTGCCATTCGTAGCAAATGGCCACAGGGCTGTCGCCGTGGGTCAAATCGAGCCGTGCCAGTGCTTCCTTCACCATTAAGCCAACACGTTCGGCGTCGATATCATCATCGAATGCGAATGCGGGCTTTATGACGGGAACATTGCGAACGGGCAGGGCATCGAGTGGCCTGACGAAGATCGTACTGCCGCTGACCTGTACAGTATATTGCGAGGCGCCGACGACGGTCGCCCGGATACCCTGTTCGGGACGTTCAAGGCGCGGCCTCCAGTCGTCGAGCCGCTTGCGCAATTGCCGGGCCAGCAAGGGTCCGAGATCGCTGAACCCTGCATTGGTATCGGCATAGAGAAATTCCGAAACGCCGCCGGAAATCGTGACTATGTCCGGTGGTGGTCCCTCGGGCAGGGCAGGCAGGCGATGGAGACCAGCGGTTTCGCTGCGCATTGCGCCACCCTTCATAGCTTCGAACAGGTGGTCGACCATGGACGCCGCGAGTTTTCCGGCATCCTCGGGCGTGAGAACCGCGCCGAGCACCAACGCCACACCTGCTTGTTTCGCAAAATATTTGCCGGCTTCTTCCAACCGCGTAACCCGCCGGTCAGTATCGAATGCGACGACACGCGCGCCAATGTCGATGGCACTGATATGGCGAATGGCGCCGTTTTCGCACAGTGCGAGTTTTGAGGTGCCTCCACCGATATCGACGTTGAGCACGCGCTGGCGCGTTCTGCCGGATAGAGCAACCGCGCCAGACCCGAACGCAGCCAGAGTGGTTTCGAGGCCGTCCCCCGCGCTGACCACGACAAATTTGCCGGTCTGCGCCGAAAAGATTTCGCCAATGGCGCGCGCATTGCTGCGCCTGACGGCAACGCCGGTGAGGATGAGCGCCCCCGTGTCGATATCCTCGGGCTTCAGGCCGGCGGCTTCGTATTGGGCTTCGAAAAACGATGCGAGTGCCTCCGCGTCGATAGCATCATCGCTGCGATAGGGCGTGAGCAAAACATCGGATTGGTGCAGTAGCGTCCGCTCGACTACCATGTAGCGCGTATCGAGACGCTCCAGCACGATGCGGGAGAAGGCGAGGTGAGACGTCGATGATCCAATGTCGATACCGACACTGGTCAACTGTATCTCATCCTCGAGTTCCATACTGCGGCCGATATTGGAGAAGAATATCCGGCCGCCTTCCTCTGGTTCCTCTGACATTGAAATTAGCTGCTCAGACGACGGTGGACATTTTTTTCGTCGTGTCATCCGGCGTGACGTACCATTCCGGCTTCATACGGATTTCGACCCCATTGCGGTTCAGCTTCTCCTCATATTCCTTGCGGATATAGGGGTCTTCCATCCAGTACGGGATAGCCGTGCCGCCTTCATTGACGTCGATTGCGGTATAGTCGGTGTGCTTTTCACCAGGAGCGCCGGGATCGCGGCCAGGATTATGCGGGCCGAACCACGCCATCAGGCGGAAAGGCTCCTTGGAAACACTGAAGTGCTGATGATACCAGCGCGCACCACCCGGGGCGGCGGACACCATGCCGAAAGGACCGTAATCAAGGCGCTTGATCTTGTCGGCATGGCCATCCCTCCAGGGATTGACGCCGTATTCTTCGGGCCAGGTATAGGTGTAGCCTTCGCCTTTCAGGCAGATCAGAATTGCCGCCGACGTATGTGCGTGCGCTTTCGAATAACGGCCATTCTCATGCTGGCCGATCCAGTAGTAGAAGGTGTTGTTGGTCATGAACGGCTCAACGCGGCGGTAACCTGGCGAGCGTCTGTTGTCGAGCGGCAGTTCGCAATTGACGGCGTCGGGCATGAAGTTGGTCCGCCGCATGGCGAGCCCGCGAACGGGATCCGGCTCGATTTCCTCGCGATACTTGTAAAAGTCGTCGGCTCCGGAAAAACGGTCGCGGAAGACATATGGGTTGTTGAAAACCGCATCGGCATTCTGGATCTGGTTGAGGACGTTCGGCGCCGTTGTTCCGCCAAGCAGAAGTGCCGGACTGTTGGTTGCGTTGACGATCCGATGCATGGCGTTCATCGGTATCGAGAACATCGACCCTTCCTGCCATTCGAAGACGTGTTTGCGACCTTCGCCCTCGAGCCACACCTCGGTGGAGCCGCGTCCTTCGACGACGATGTATATTTCCTCAAACATGTGCTTTTCCGGATGAAGCGCGCCCGCCGCTGGCACCTCCACCAGATGACAACCCCATTTGGTTTCTGTCCCGAGCAACTGGATATATGTGCCGCGTCCGCCGGTACGCTTCCACGGTTTCAAGGGAAGGTTTTTGACACTCGATACGCCGAGGTCGCGAAAGACAGGAATGTCTTCTTCCACCATGAACTGATCATAGGGGGTCGGCTGCTTCTTG
This sequence comes from Phyllobacterium trifolii, assembly GCF_014192095.1. Lineage (GTDB taxonomy): Bacteria > Pseudomonadota > Alphaproteobacteria > Rhizobiales > Rhizobiaceae > Phyllobacterium > Phyllobacterium trifolii. The sequence goes on along the minus strand of NZ_JACHXN010000010.1, from coordinate 144,814 downwards.
AACTCACCGAAGCCGGCTTTCTTCGTGCCAGCGGGCTCATGCCAGTGGGTGCCGGTGCCGCCGCCTAATGGATCCTGGTGCATTGATTCCTCCTGTCGATGCATTTCCGCTGCGCCTGAAGCGCTCGCGGATGTAATATTTGCGTCAGCCTACCAGCTGCTCGGAGCGGCGGTAGCTTGATTTCGGAAAGACCATCTTTCCGGTTTTGTCCGGGCAGGGGACGTCAGCCCCCGCTGGCGTTTTCTACTTCTGTTCGCTCCAGCTCTCCGGGAACAATCCCTCGCGCAACGCGCCGCGCACATAGTAGCTCCAGAGCTTGCGAATGTGATGATCGCGGCGAAAGCTGTGGGCAAATGAATCAAGCTCGGCGTCCGTCAACGGCTTGACCTTGCCGATGGCGGCAGCGCGATAAGCCGCTTCCGCGTTCTCTACGAGATGAAGCGAATCGATGAATGCCCCGCGCACCGTCTCCGCGGTCACGATCTGGCCATGGGCGCGTATCTGCATGGCATGGTGAGCGCCGAGCGTGGCGGCGACACTGCGGCCCTGTTCACTGTTGCTGACATGGGCCGGGTCCGCATGAACGGGAATGCCGCTCCGCCAGCGTATCGCGTGATTCTTGAAGGGTAGAAGGTGCATATCTTCGACAAGGGTGAAGACATTGGTTGCATCATTATGGAAATGCGCAATCGATTTCACATCCGGTCGTGCGCGATAAATCTCACAATGAAGGAAAACTTCTGAAGGAGGTTTGACGCCTTTTGGACCTGCCACAACCTTGCCGTCCATATCGCAGACCAGAAGATCTTCGGGTGATACTTCGGCGCGGCTTTTCTCCTGGGGCTGTACGAGAAAGGTCTCGTTACCGGGCAGGAGGGCGCTGACGTGACCGCTGTATTCGAGTATTTTCAGGCTGTTCAGGAGCCGCGTGGCAATCGCGATTTCAGCTCGCAATGACGTTTCCGATGGAAGCGCTATCCCCGCCTTTTCGGGGTTTCCATCTGTTGTCCGCGCATGAGAATCCATAATCCCTCCCGTCGTGTTTCTAATAAAATCCCATATTATACAAATCTGTTATGCCCGCGATATCACATATGCTTTACACCTCGATCATCACGTCGTCGTTCTCGACGACCACTTTGTAGGTTCGCACGGGTACCATGCAGGGTGGGGCGACGACCTCGCCGGTGCGAAGATCGAATGCACCATTGTGAAAATCGCATTCGATCGTATGGCCGTCGATATATCCTTCCGACAGCGAGCCCGGGCCGTGGGTGCAGGCATCGTCTGTCACGTAGAACGTCCCATTGACGTTGAAAACGGCCAGCACGAGATCGCCGGATTCGACTCTGATGGCGCTGTCGAAATCAACATCATCCGCAGAACAAAGCCTTATCCTCGAACGCGTTTGCGTCATCTGGTTCATATCCTTTCTCCCTACTGCCGCCGCGCGCTTGACTAGCTCGCCAACAGCCTGTAGTTTTCTAAAAACGAAACAGCGTTCTGTATAAAGGAACGAGATGCAAGAATAACCGATCAGAGCGGGACGTCAACTCGAAACTGACGATTAACGTTCTGGCTCGGCCAAACAGCAGCCGGATTTCGTCGCGACTGGACGATTCGAGGAGGATTGAATGCTTAGAAAAGAACAAAACGACCTTCTGACGCAGACTGGCCCGGCCACACCCATGGGCGACATGTTTCGCTGCTACTGGATACCGGCGCTGCTTGCGGAAGAACTGCCGGCCAATGATTGTCCGCCGGTTCGCATAAAACTGCTCAGCGAACGTTTGCTGGCGTTCCGGGATAGCGAAGGCCGCTATGGACTGATCGACGAGTTTTGTGCCCACCGGGGTGTTTCATTGTGGTTTGGCCGCAACGAGAAGGGCGGATTGCGCTGCCCCTATCATGGCTGGAAGTACGACCACACGGGTCAGTGTATCGAGGTTCCGTCGGAACCCAAGGAAAGCGGCTTCTGCAACAAGATCAAGCTGAAGTCTTACCCACTCATCAAGATCGGCGATATTCTCTGGACCTATATGGGGCCGGCCGACAAAGAGCCGCCGCATCCGGAATGGGAATTTGCGCTTGTGCCACCCGAGCAGACGTTCACATCGAAGCGCTGGCAGGAGTCAAACTGGTTGCAGGCCATGGAAGGCGGCATCGATTCGAGCCATGTTTCCTTCCTTCATAGCGGAAGTCTCAACAGCGACCCGCTGTTCAAGGGTGCCCGCGGCAACAAATACAATATGGCCGACTCCAAGCCATTTTTCGAAGTCACTGACAATGAAGGCGGACTATTCATCGGCGCTCGTCGGAATGCCGAAGAGGGCCACTATTACTGGCGTGTAACGCCGTGGGTCATGCCGTCGTTCACCATGGTGCCGCCGCGCGGCAACCATCCTGTCCATGGCCATTTCTGGATCCCGATCGATGACGAGAATTGCTGGGCATGGAGCTTCGATTACCACCCAGTCCGGGCTCTGACGCCCGAAGAGCGCCAGGCAATGCTCGACGGCAAGGGCATTCATGTCACATACGTTCCTGGAACCTTCCGTCCCGCCGCCAACAAGGACAATGATTATCTCATGGATCGCGAGGCCCAGCGTCTTGGCGTAACCTATTCCGGCGTCGAAGGCATCGCCATGCAGGATGCCTCATTGCAGGAAAGCATGGGACCCATCGTCGACCGGACAAAGGAAAACCTGGTATCGACGGATAACGGGATCATCATGGCGCGTCACCGTTTGCTGAAGGCTGTCCGGGCATTCAAGGACAAAGGTATTACCCCTCCGGGTGTCGATCCTGCCCACCACCGCGTGCGGTCGGCGGCTGTCGTGTTGCCTGTCGATCAGTCTTACATCGATGCAGCCGCCGAAGCGTTGACAGTGATTGAGGGGAAAGCGCCGGCCTCTGTCTGAGCCACGGTGACGGTCCGTTCCAAAGGAGAACGATATGCAGCTTGGTCTCAGTGAAAGTGCGCGCGCTACCACGGCAGAGGAAGCCCGGTTCAGAATTGGTTACCCCAATTCCAGGCCGAGGAAGTCGCGCATCATTGCTCTCGATTCTGACAGCGTCGCGGCTCTGAAGTCGTTGGTGGATCAAGCTTCGGATGGTGCCCACTTTCTGCGATATATCGAACCAAAGGGCGCTACGAACTCGCTGAAAATGTTGTCGGTCGATGCAATACTCGAGGATATTGATGGAAAGCGGACCAATCTCGTCGACGAAATTGCCGACGCGGATGTTATCGTCATGGTCACATCCGCCGGAGCATCGGCTGAAGCCGCCGAGGTAATCGGCAACGCCTGTTTCGTGCGCAGCAAGATGACCACAGGTCTGGTCCTCAATTCGGCCAGCGTTCCTTCCGAACAGTTGAAGCGGACATTGACCACGATGCGTCCCTTCGCGGCAATGCTCGTTGTTTCGACGGGCGCTGAATATGTCAGCGAAATGCTGAGCGCGTTGCGAGTTTGAGATGCTGCTGCCAAGGGACGGAGATATTGGCACTAGCATGACCGGGGGTGGTGGGTTTCAAAGGAATTCTGGTCTCGGAATGGCTATCGAATGGGTGGTCTGGGAAATTGCGAGGGCTGTGTTATGAACGGCACTGTTGTCCACGCGATCAAACGGAACAGTGAACCCATGAACCCACCTTCCAAAGACACGTCCAGTTCAAAGAAAACGCCATCGTCCAAGCGCAATCGGCTGTCGTCCGTCACGACGGCAATACGGTTGCTGAAAGCCTTTTCAGAAGACGAGGTGGAGATCGGCGTCAGCGCATTGGCATTGAAGCTGAAGGTGGCAAAGAGCACCGTTCATCGCCTTGCCGTGACATTGGTTTCGGAAGGGCTGCTGGAGCAAAACCCGGAAACCGAGCGCTACAAACTCGGGGTCGGGTTATTCGGTCTTGGGACGCTTGTACGCCGGCGTATGAATGTTTCCAATGAAGCGCGCCCGTTTCTTTTCGACCTGCGCAAACACACCGGCGAAACCATCATCCTCGGCATCCCGACAGACATCGAAATCATGCATGTCTATGATTTGGAAAGCCCGCAGGCATTGTCGATAAAATCGGATCTCGGCGTCCGCCGCCCCGCACATTGCACGGCAGTCGGTCGCGCTATCTTTGCATTCGCCCCGGAAGAGACGATCGAACACGTTCTGGCAGGACCGCTCGCCCGCCGTACGCCGCGTACGCCGGTCGATCCCAAGCAGATACGGAAGATATTCGCCGAAGTCCGTGAGCGCGGTTATGCCATTGAAGACGAGGAAAGCGAACCGGGGATCCGGGTCATCGCTGCACCGGTCCGGGATTCAAATGGTGTGGTCGTCGCTGCTGTCGGGATTGGCGGACCCTTGCAGAGATTGTCGATCGAGGCGCTCGAAGGGTTTGCACCACCACTTTTGGAAACCGTTGCAGCGATATCGGCGCGTCTCGGATACTCGGCAAGGCATCGATAGGCAGAAATGGGAAGCCCACGCATGGCAGTCATCACGCTGAATGGAAGCGACCTCCGCTGGGAGTGCGACGAAGGCGACACGATCATGCGATCGGCACTCCGGGCAGGCCTGGGTTTTCCATATGAGTGCAATGTCGGGTCATGCGGTAATTGCCGCTTCGATCTCCTTGAAGGTGAAATCGAAGAATTGCGTGCGGATCCGCCGGGCTTGAGCGAACGGGATCGCGCGCGCGGCCGCCGACTGGGCTGCCAGGCCAGCCCCTTGTCCGATTGCGCCGTCAAGCTGCGGCTGATGCCGCAGTATGAGAGCCTTTTCAGGCCGCAACGCCAGGCTGCGACCTTGGTTGCAACGTCTGACATCACGCATGACATCCGGGAGTTTCGCTTCCGGTCGGAGGCAACGAGCCGTTTCCTTTCAGGTCAATATGCCTTGCTGCATCTGCCCGGAATACCGGGTGGTCGCGCCTATTCAATGGCGAATACCAGCAATGATGACGGGGAATGGCACTTTCAGATACGCCGTGTGCCGGGCGGCGAGGCAACAGGATACTTGTTCTCGCAACTGCGCGTTGGGGATCGTATCGAGCTCGATGGCCCCTATGGCATGGCATATCTTCGCGAGAACTCGCCGAGGGATATCGTTTGTATTGCCGGCGGTTCGGGGCTTTCACCGATGGTGTCGATCACGCGCGCGGCGGCTGTTGCACCGAGCCTTGCCGGAAGACGCATAGACTTCGTCTTCGGCGGTCGCACGGCGCAGGATATTTGCGGCAAGGAAATGCTGCAAATGCTACCGGGATTTGGTACAAATATTCACTACCATCCGGTCGTTTCCGGCATGCCTGAAGCCGATGATGGCTGGGATGGTTACAGAGGCTATGTCCATGAAGTCGCTCATAGTCTTTTCGCCGCACGGCTTCCTTCGTGCGAGATCTATTTTGCAGGTCCCCCCGCAATGGGACAAGCAATACAGAAAATGCTGGTCGATCTTGGTGTCGACTCAACCCAAGTGCATTTTGACCAGTTCTATTGATCATTTGGCTGCAACCGACAGCCGCTGAAAGCCGCAATGAAACCTCGTCAGCTGATATACTTCATAAAGGTCGTTGACGTAGGCAACATTACGAAGGCGGCGGAACAGTTGAATCTGGCGCAGACCGCTCTCGGGATACAGATACGCAATCTCGAGGAATCGCTTCATGTTCAATTGCTCGACCGCCATTCGCGGGGTGTCAGCGCGACACCCGCGGGACTTTTGCTTTACGAACGCGCGCATGAAATTCTGCAGCGGATCGAGGACACGCGCCGCGACCTGATTTCACTGGCGGGCGAGCGTGCGCGCATCAGGCTTGGTGCTACGCCAAGCATCCTGAAGCTGATTGGAACCGAACTGGTGGTGGCCGCAAAACAGCAACTGCCCGGAATCGCGTTGCATGTGGTGGAGGAGTTGAGTTTTGTCCTGACCGACGCGCTGGAGCGCGGCGAACTCGACTACGTTCTCGCCTATGACATCGAGGAGAATCCCGGTCTCAGGCGTCTTGCCCTGATGAAGGAAGACTTGCTGCATATTGCGGTACCGGGAGGAGATCCCGCCGAGGGTGGAATATCGTTCAAGCAGGCGGTTGCAGGCGATCTGGCCCTTGTGTCCAGCCGGGATATTATCTGGCGCCGTATTCATAAGACGGCCTCCCGCTTGTCGCTGGATGTAAACGTGACCTATCAGGTCCAATCGATGGAAGCAATCAAGGCGCTGATCCTTCATGGTCTTGCAGAAAGCATCATGCCGTTCGGTATTGTGTCGGAAGAAATTCAATCGGGAGCATTGATTGCCCGGCGTATCGAACGGCCGTCGGTAAGGTTGACACTCTATCTGGCTCACGCGGCCCACAAGGGGTTGAGCGACGACACTGCATTCATCGCATTTGTTGATGGAATGATCGACAGGCTCGCCGCTACAATTGGGCCGTACGCGCACCCGATTGACCGCTCGCAACCGCCGCAAATAGAAGCAGACCATTGAAGGCGATCGCATAGGCAATCGCAGCCGTTCATCTGCTATGCAAAATCGATATACCAGCCTTGCCAAAGCGTTGTTTCCGGCGTCGTCCACCTGATTTATATTGCGGTGCACAATGCCAGGAAGGACGTGTCGTGACTATACTTACCGAAGACCGCAATGCTGGAACGAGTTGGTTCCGCACCGTTCTTTCAAGCATCGCCGAAATAGCGAATTGCCTCAGCGCCGCAAAAGAGTGTGCATTGGCCATTGAAAACAGGCGCACGCCGCCGGCCTCGGCATTGCAGACCTTGGGTATTGACCCGGCGTCGCTCAAGGATGTGTTCAAGCGTAGCTAGAAGCTGATTTCGTACCGGATTTTCGAGGCTTGACGGTCAAATCCCTTTACTCAGCCATTAAGTTTTTTTATTGTGGCTGAATGAAAAACGTCACCTTTCGAAAGCTCCAGTCGCTGCTGGCGATCGAGACTCATCGAAAGATTGTAGATGCGGCGAAGGCCCTGGGGCTGACTGCACCGGCTATCACATTACAACTGAAACAGCTGGAAGAAGATGCAGGTGTGACGCTTTTCGAGCGCACGCCGCACGGCATGTTTCCGACTGAAGCCGGAAAAGTTTTCCTTGAGGCGGCGAAAGAGATCGATGAGCGTTTGCAGCGACTCGATGACGATGTCAACGCCTTTCGCCGCGTGAAGCGCGGGCATATCACGGTTGGGGCAGTATCCACGGTCAGATATTTTGCGGCGCCATTGTTTGCAGCCTTCTCCAAAGAATATCCCGATGTACATCTTGAACTGATCATCGATCGCCGGGACGAGACGATTGCCCGGCTAAAGGATCGCGCCGTCGATATCGCTCTGCTTGGACGTCCGCCGCGGGATATATCGGTTCGTGCCACCGTATTCGGCGAGCACTCACTGGTCGTTGTCAGCGCGCCCGGTCATGCCTTGGCAGGCAAGCGCGATATCACCAAAGCAGAGATTGCCAACGAACATTTCCTGCACCGGGGGAGGGGGTCCGGCACCAGAACGTTTTTCGAGCGTTTCCTGAAGGATATCCCCGGCCGGCTTGATGGCCCGAGCACGGAGATGGAAACTGTCGAGGACATCAAGCAGGCCGTCATGGCGGAGCTCGGCATTGCCTTCCTGTCGATGCAAAGCATTGCCGCCGAGGTTCAGGCGGGCCAGCTCGCCGTTCTCGATGTTGTTGGACTGCCAATTCGCCGTCAATGGTTCGCGATCAGCCGCAGCGACCGCGCAGTCACGCCTGTCATGGCGGCTTTTCAGGCGTTTCTTGCCACGCGCGGTGAAACGTTTCTGCCGAATTTTAGCGACCCGGCAAAGGTGCCCGCCTGAACGGCATCAATTTTACCTGAGAATCGCCTGCAGAAAATCGAGCACCTTGGCATTGCAGTTCGCTGCACTCTGCTCCGGGACCGGCATATCCCAATAGTCTGAGTTTGGAATACATTCCTGCAGATAGCGCGCAGCGGAAGTTGCATGCGAAGCGTCGGCGCCGGGAATGATCAACGTCGGAATATCGAGACACAGCAGATCTTCAGGTTCGGCGCCGGGAGACGTATCGCGATCGAGCAACGTTCGTACCATCCCGGCTACGATAGCCTTGTAATGGTCGAGGTTGAGCCGCGGATATTCGGCCGCAAAATCGGGAAAATTGCGGATGACCGACACCCAGGGGCCGCCTCTCGGATCTGCGCCGAAAGCCTTGTTGCTTTCCTTCGCCAGGCTGACGACAGCCTCGAGCCCGTTCTGGTTGACGAAAGCAAGGTGTTCGGCAAACCGCTGGTGACCGGTCATGCGATATCTCGCCCCGCCAACTGGCCAGAACAGGATCATGCTCAGCGTCTTTTCGGGATAGGTTGCACCGAAGGCGGAAACGGCGCTGCAGCCCATGCACCCGCCCATCAGATGGGCCTTGTCGATGCCGAGATGGTCAAGCAAGCCCTTGCCCTGTTCGACATAATGCGCCCAGGTCACCCGCTCGACGCGCCCGCCCGATTGGCCTGTTTCCCGGCGGTCAAAGACAATACAACTGTACTTCTTGGAAAGCTGATCCAGAAACTTGATCTGCGCATAAATGCCCTGGGTGGACCACTTTTCGATCGTTGCGTCGAAGCCGCCCGGCGAATACATCAGCAAAGGCTCACCCGAGCCAACAACTTCGTAGCGCGTCGATACTCCGTCGATAGTGGCCGTCGCCATTTTCAAACTCCTTCGCAACCGAGCCGCTTCAGGCTTTCATCGACCCAAAGTTTGGGATCGAGCTTGCCCGCGAGCGTATTGGCAACCGTTTTTAATTCGGCTTCATGCTTTGCCTTGGCAAGCGGATAAATCTCGCCAGTCAGTTCATATGGAACACAGAGCAGTCCGTCATCATCGCCCATGATCAGATCGCCCGGATTGATGACCATGCCATCGAGCGAGATCGGCGCGTTGATTTCGCCCGGACCGTCCTTGTAGGGACCGCGATGCGTGATGCCTGCTGCAAACACCGGAAAGCTGTTGTTCTTGATCCAGCCGTAATCACGAACGGCACCATTTATCACAACGCCGGCAACGCCGATCTGGATGGCGTGCGAAAGCATCATCTCGCCGACAAGCGCATTTGACAACTCTCCGCCGGCATCGACGACGATCACGTCGCCGGGCTTCGCCATCAGCAGTGCCTTGTGAATCATCAGATTGTCGCCGGGCCGGGTCTTTACCGTGAAAGCTGGTCCCGCCAAAGGCCCGCCTGCGTGCAACGGGCGGAGATTCGGTCCGCCCGCGGTCAGCCGCGACATGACATCGCTGACATTGGCCACCGGCAGCTCGCGAAACTGCCTGACCGTTTGTTCGTCCACCCTGCGTGTTCGTTCGAGAATTCGAAATCCATGTGCCATGGCGGTGTTCCTTTCCAGATTCTGCTTAAATATCGAGGCTATTCCCAGGGTAGCAATGATGCATGGATCACATCCGGCACGCCGTGTCCGCCGACGGACCGGATGGCGAGGGCCGCGTCCTTCAACCCGAAACGGTGGGTCGTGATCTTTTCGAGATCGAAGCGTTTGGAGGCGATCTGTTCGAGAGCAAGTTCACAGGCCTGATAGCTGTGGCCTCGGGCACTCTTGAGTGTGATCGCCTTGACGGTCATCTTCTCGAGGGGAAAGTTCGGAAATTCCTTCAGTTCGCCCTGAACGAGAATGGTGCCGGCTTTACGCACCAGAGCCTCGATGCCGAGCAGGATCGGAATCGTACCTGCACCCGCCGTACAATCCAGTGAGACATCAACGCCCTTTCCGCCTGTAATCTCCATGATGCGGGCAAGCGGGTCCTCTTTCTGCACGTCGATGACGTAGTCGGCTCCGAGCGACTTTGCCACTTCGAGGCGCGCCGCGTCCTTGGTGGTTCCGGTGACGATGATGAGCGAAGCGCCCGCCTGCTTGCATATGACGGTCTGCGAAAGCCCTTGCTGACCAGGTCCCTGGATAAGCACCGTGGAATTGTAGCCGACATTGGAATCGAAAAGTGACCATTCGACACCGTTGGCCATGGGTGTTACCAGGCCTGCAAGTTCGGGTGTCACGCCTGCCGGAACGCGGTGCACCACGGCATTCCACGGCAGATAGACGTATTGCGCAAAGCCTCCCCAGAGATGCGGGGCGCGTTCTGCACTGGTATAGCCATAGCGAATACCGTCCGGATTATTGCGCCAATCGGTGTTTTCGCAATGGCGGTATTGGCCTTGATGGCACCATTTGCATTTGCCGCACATGACATAATGCTCGACGAAAACCAGGTCGCCTTCCTTGAAGCCCTTGCGCCGGGTGAATTCACGGCCTGCCTTGGCGATATAGCCGATGTTTTCGTGGCCCATGATGGTCGGAGCATTTGAGGGCGGCGTTTTGAACAGCTTGACATCGGTCCCGCAGATACCCGCCACTTCCATCTTCAGCAGCGCCGCGTCTTCAGGAATATCGGGCATCGGATATTCGCGAATCTCCATCTGGCTTGGCCCGGTGCGGACAGCAGCTAAGACTTGTTCTGTCATTTCAAACTCCCTGGAAGTTCTCGTCGCTGACTGGCGAACATGCAAGTTCTGTCAGTGGTGCGGTTCTGCGTTCAGTTTTGACAAATTCGCGTTTGTCATCCTATTTAGATGTCCGGTACCGGCAGCATTTGCGCCGGCCCTCAGGTTGAAACCATGCTCAAATCCGCTATTCCCGACCGCGAACGACTTACCGCTATCAGGCGCGTAAAGACCTGGACGGCGGAGCGTTTCAGTCTTTCGGACGACATGACAGTCTCGGTGATCGAGGTCGCTTGCGGATTGCCCGGATGCCCGCCGCTCGAAACCATCGTGACATTCTGGACCACGAGCGATAGCCGGCACGCATTTAAGGTGTTCAAACCCATCAGCGAGGTCACGCCGGAAGACTTGCCGCCATCGTGGATGAAGCAGGCCATCGTCTCGAATGGCGATGACCTGTCCTGCTGCTGAGTGCAGTGACCTCATCTCAGTTTGCCGGCTTGGCGGGATGCCCGCGTTTCGTCAGCTGCGCGTCAAGGCGCGGATAGACCCGCCGTGCATTGCCTTCAAAAATCTTGTAGCGGCTTGGCTCGTCCAGTGTCGCAAGCTGGTCGATATAGCGCTTGGTGTCGTCATAGTAATGGCCGGTTTCCGGATCGATGCCTTTAACCGCGCCCAGCATTTCCGAGGCGAATAATATGTTGTCGACCGGGATGACCTTGGCCATCAGTTCGATGCCTGGATAGTGGTAGACACACGTGTCGAAGAAGACGTTCTTCAAAAGGTGATCGGCCAGCAGCGGTTTCTTCATCTCCTGCGCAAGACCGCGATATCGGCCCCAATGGAATGGTACTGCGCCGCCTCCGTGCGGTATGACGAATTTCAGCGTCGGAAAATCTTTGAAAAGATCGCCCTGTATGAGCTGCATGAAGGCTGTCGTATCGCCGTTGATGTAGTGCGCGCCTGTGTGATGGAAATTCGGGTTGCACGATGATGTCACGTGGATCATCGCCGGCACGTCGAGTTCGCAGAGCTTTTCGTAGAGCGGGTACCATTGAGGATCGGTAAGCGGCGGATCCGTCCAGTAGCCGCCGGACGGGTCGGGATTGAGATTGACGCCGATGAATCCAAGCTCGTTAACGAGACGCTCCAGTTCCGGAATACAGTTCTTCGGGGGAGATCCGGGATGCTGCGGCAATTGACCGACGGCGGCGAAATTATCGGGGAGCAGTTGGCAGATCCGGTAGATCAAATCATTGGAAAGTGTGGTCCACTGCATGCTGACAGCCTCGGTTCCCACATGGTGGGCCATACCCGCAGCGCGCGGCGAAAAGATCGTCAGGTCGCTGCCGCGTTCGCGTTGAAGCCTGAGTTGCGGCTCGACGGACTGGCGCAGCATGTCATCGGTGATGCCAAGATCCGTGCTCGTCGGGCGCCGCATGGGATCAGCGAGGCCGGCCAGCTGCTTGTCCCTGAACTGGTGCAGTGCCTGGGGTTCCGTGGTGTAGTGACCGTGAATATCGATGATCATGAAAATTGCCCAAGAATGAAGTTGTGTTGGATTCAGATTTTCCAGAAAAGCTCATCGACTTCGTAGGGTCGTGAACTGAGCCGTTGATCGAAGGCGTAGTCGAGCAGCGTCTGCATTGGCTTGCGTGTCGCTCCCAGTCCGTAGGGCAAAGCAGCTGTCCCCTTGGCACCGGATTTCACCCGCGCCTCTTCAAAGAGCGCCATCAGTTCACCGCCAAGCCAGGGATGCTGTTCGAGAAGTTCTTTTCTGACGGAAACGATGTGGTTGACCGGGAATATTCCCGTTTTTTCGGACCACTTCAGTGCTGCATCTTCTGCATCCCGTATGACAGGACGCACATCGGCGGGATCGACATTGCGTTCACCCATGATTGCTGCAAGTTCGCCCGACAGCAGGAGTTCACGCAGACCCTTGCCGCTGGTGTTGCGGACCGCATTTTCCGGATCCCTGTATTCGGCGACATGGGCATCTTCCATGGTCACCCATGTGATGCGATTGAGGTCCACGCCATATTCCGATTTGAGAATACCGCGGATCCAGACGCCGGTGGTCTGTGTATAGGCGCGCACGCCAACCTTCTTGTCTTGAAGTTCGGCCGGATCGCCGAGGTCCGATCCTGCAGCGCAAACCAGATTGTCGTGATGCAGCCTGCGCCAGAGCGGGATGGGAAGCGCTGTAATGGGTTTGCCCAGGTCAACGGCAACGAGGTGGGTCGTCAACGCCATCTCGCTGACATCGAGATCCCCGCCCCGGACCATCGTCCGGAAAGCCTTCGGCAGGGGATCAAACTCCTCGAACTCCAGTTTGAGACGCGGCGATTTTACGCTGCCATCCTTGAGCGGCCGCCCGTGATCGTGCTTGCCAAGGGCTATGCGTAATACCAGTGGTTCGACCATTTCTGCCTCCTCCCGCAGCTTTAATAAAGATAGCATGTTCTTCTATGAGGAACTGCGTTCTATTTTACGCATAATACCGCGAATTGCGCGCCGGTCAATTGCCGAGAAGGGCGTAACTAGATTTTGCCGGCTGCACTCAGGCAGAAATAGAGCGCTCCAACGGTGCCAAGGACCGGATAGGGACCAACCCTTGTGAGTGTGAGAAACGCCGCGGCGGCGAGAGTTGTAGCGATTTCGAAAAGACTCAGCCCCGCAGACTGCGAAACCGCCAGCCCGCCTGCGACGATCAACCCAACTGCAATCGGTGTCAGCCCTCGTTCGACGGCGCGTCCCCACGGGGAAAGGCGATGTTGCTGCCACCAGCTGCCAAAAATGCAGATCAATGCCGAGGACGGAATGAAGATCGCCAGCGTGGCGATGACTGCACCCCAGAAACCGCTGATCCCCCAGCCGATCAGCGCCACAATGAGCGTGCTAGGACCGGGCGAGGCGCGCGAGATGGCGTAGAGATCAGTGAACTGGCGGCTTGTCAGGAGGTGCTGCACATCGACGGTCTGGTGCTGCAAGCTGGCAACGATGGTCTGACCCCCGCCAAAGGAGACGAGAGAGAGCGGAACACACAAAAGGACGAGGCCGAGGAGCTTGTCGTCATCCATGCTTTTTGTCCCTGCTCAACAGGTAGGATACCAGTACGCTGGGCGGAATGCTTGCGAAGACGACTGGAACGAGCGGCCAACGCAACACACCAACCATGATAAATACGGCTAGTGCAATAATAATGGGTAGCGTCTGTCCATGCAGTCGCCGCGCCGTCTTCATCCCCATCGTCAGCGTCGATGCTATTCCGACGCAGGCAAGTCCACGCAGAACCGAATGCGTCTCGGGATACGCACTCAATTGCCGGTAAACCGTGCTCAGCAGGATGATGACAGTGAAAGCCGGCGCCACCATCGCGAATGTGGCAATGATGGCCCCTGGAAGGCCGCGCAATTTCAGGCCGATATAGACCGCGAGATTTACCGGATTGGCTCCTGGCAATATCTGGGCGATGGTTTGTGTCTGCAAGAAATTCTCATCGGTCATCCAGCCGCGCCTTTCGACGATCTCCCGATACGTCCAGGCTGCCATTCCTCCGCCAAAGGACGAAGCACCGAGTTTGAGAAAGGACACGAGCAAGGATCCGAGCGATGCGTGCGGCTCCTCTGGTGGGCTCGATGCGTCGACACGTTGTTCCAAGAAATCTTCTCCCCGCCGCAAGGCCAGCTGCCACCCGATCTCACCTGATATGCTGAAGCGGCGAGGGCGCCGATGACACTGATTGGAATCTTTGTAGCCGTGATGCCGGGGCACACAGACTTATAAAAATCACATAAAAACTTTGCCTCTAATGCAGAGGAAGTCCACGCTATTTCGCCTTAGCGGCCAACTAAGAAAAACTTAGTGCGTTGGGATTTCCCCTTATCTTCCGTGCGGCGGCGACAAACTCGTCAGCTAAGCCGCTGCGCCAGCCCACACAAAAACAACTGGTCTGAGCGTAATATTTTGCTTTGGACAAAATGCATCGGATTGACCCTAATTGGAGAGCCGCTGCCGTTTTAGCCAGCGCAATAACCGTGCATGCGCCCTGCTCGTGGAGGAGCTTAGCAGCAATTGCATGACGGACAGCAATCCAGGATTGCCGTTCGTTGGATGGGAGGATTGATACTGCAATGATCGACACCATGTTTGCCGCGCTCTACGGCCTAGTGAGCTCGCCCCACATAATGGGCCTCATGCTGATAGCCGTGATCTTCGGATTGCTGGTCGGTGTCACGCCGGGTATTGGCGGGAAGCTTTCCATCGCAATGGCCATTCCATTCGTCTACGGCATGGACAAGGTTTCAGGAGCGGTGTTCCTCCTGACGATGCACGCCGTAAACGGCACCAGCGGCCAGATATCCAGTATCATGTTCGGCATACCCGGTGACGGTGACGATGCCGCGACGACTCTCGATGGATATCCGCTAGCCAAGCAGGGGCAGGCGGCGCGGGCACTCGGTGCCAGCATCACTGCATCCGGCGTCGGGGGCATCATCGGCGCGATCGTATTCGCCATCATGATACCCGTTCTCGAACCCGTCATCCTGATGTTCAGTCCGGCAGAGTTCTTCTTGATCGCGCTTCTTGGTATCAGCTTCATCGCGTTTCTTTCCAGCGGCAAGAAGATCGTCAAAGGCCTGATCGTCGGCTTTTACGGCTTGATGCTGTCTACGATTGGCATGGACCCGATCACGGGTACGCCGCGCTATGCCGGCGACATGCTGTTCCTGTGGGATGGCGTCAGTCTCGTCACCGCCGTACTCGCTCTTTTTGCAGTGCCGGAGATGATCGCGCTCAGCACCAAGGGCGGAGCCATCTCGGCGGTGCCAATGGATAAGGGCTTCAACTATCAGCAATTGCTTTCGGGCGTCATGGAAGTGCCGCGCCATTGGTGGCTCGTCCTGCGCACGTCGGTAATCGGCGCTGTGATCGGCATGATACCGGGCCTTGGCGGTTCGACTGCTGCCTGGCTTTGCTATGGCCATGCAGTGCAAAGTTCGAAGACGCCGGAGCGTTTCGGCAAGGGCGCTATCGAAGGTGTGATCGCGCCTGAGACCGCAAGTAACGGCAAAGAAGGCGGCTCGCTGCTGCCAACCCTCTTCTTCGGTATTCCCGGAAGTTCCGGAATGGCCGTTCTGCTCGGAGCGTTCCTCATTCTCGGCATCCAGCCGGGTGCGACGATGGTCACGCAGCACCTTGACCTCGTCTGGACGTTAATATGGGCATTGGTCGTCGGCAATCTGATTGCGGTCGGCATCCTGCTCGTCGTTTGCCGCTGGGTCGCAGTGCTTACCTTCGTCAATGGCCGCTATCTGGTGCCGTTTATTCTCGTCTTCGTATCACTTGGCTGCTTCGTCAGCGATTATCAGTGGCAAAATCTCATCATCCTCGTGCTGTTCAGCGCGATTGGGTATGGCTTCCTTCGGGCCGGGTGGCCACGCTCGCCTTTCGTGATCGGTCTCGTTCTTGGAGGCAAAGCCGAAGCGTCACTCAATCAGGCGCTGCAGCTCTGGGGTTACAGCTTCTTCCTGCGTCCCATCTCGCTTGTCCTGATCGCCATGATCGTTGGACTGATGGTCTATGCGTTCTACCGCAATTTCAGGCCGCATCGCGCCAATTCAAGTGTTGGAGTGAACCTATGAAACAGCTCAGCTTCAGCACCTGGCTTACCTTCGTCATGCTCGCGATCTTCGGCACGATGGTGGCAATGGCTACTCAGTTCCCGCCGAACGCACGGTTCATGCCATTCGTGGTCGGCATTCCGGGCATCGCGCTGTGCCTGCTGCAACTCGGCATGGATCTGTTGCGCGCACCTGGCAACCAGCTGGCCGAAAACTTCCAAGCGGCATCGAAAGCTGGCGTGCCGGCCAATCTCGTCCCCGAGGAAGAGCCGGAGTTCGGTCCGCACACCGTGTCGGGCGAACTGACGATGTGGGCTTACTTTGTCGGCTTTATCGCGGCGGTCCTCGTCTTCGGCTTCTATATCAGCGTGCCGGTGATGTTGTTGTCGTTCCTCCGCAGGCAGGCCGAGGCGAGCTGGAAGTTCGCACTGTTCCTCGCGGTAACGGCGACAGTTGTTCTCTACTCAATGTTCGGCCTGCTCTTACACGTACAGCTCTTTCACGGCTTCCTGACGCCAATCGTTTTGCGGGCCCTGGGGTTCGAAGTGAGTTAACCGACTAAATATCTATTCAACAAAAGGCAGTAAAAAGGGAGGGAATGGAATGATCAGACAATCAATTCGCACGGCAGTTTTTGGTGCCGTCTTAGTCGCCGGGCTCGGGTCCGCGATAGCGCTGGCGGACGATGCCGCCGACTTCTACAAGGGTAAAACCGTTACCTATATCGTCGCGACGGCCCCCGGCGGCGGTTACGATACGAATGGCCGTCTCATCACTGAGTTCATGCAGAAGCACCTGCCGGGATCGACGTTCGTCGTGCAGAACATGCCAGGCGCCGGCCACCTCATCGGCACAAACTATATCTATGCTTCCGACCCGGACGGTCTAACCTTCGGTACTTTCAACACCGGCCTTATATATGGACAGTTGGCCGGCGATCCCGGCATCAAATTCGATCTGACCAAAATGTCCTGGATCGGCAAGGTATCCTCCGATCCGCGCGTCATAGTGGTTTCGAAGGATTCCGGAATCACGAGCTTCGATCAGCTGAAAAACCTGAAGGAACCGATAAAGTTTGCGGCCGCCGGTGTTGGCAGCGCGTCGACGATCGAAACGACGATGCTGGTCAAGTCGATCGGCCTGCCAATCCAGGTCATCACCGGCTACAACGGCAATGAAGATCAGCTGGCGATGCGCCGCGGCGAAGTGCAAGGCATCGTTGGGTCGCGCTCGACGTTCCAGCAGTTCGTCGATGACGGAAATGGCAAGTTCATCGCGCAGATCGGCGGCTCCGAGTCCGACGTTCCGCAGCTTGCCTCGATGGTTACGAGCGAGGAGGGCAAGAAGGCCATCGCGCTGGTTGAATCGCAGAGCGATATTTCGCGATTGACCGCTGGACCTGCGGGCATTCCAGCCGATCGCCTGAAAGTGCTGCGCGACGCCTATGCCGCGGCAACGTCCGATCCCGAATTTATCGCCAAAGCCAAGACGCTCGGTCTGCCGCTTGATCCGCTGATCGGCGATGCCGTGGGCGATTCGGTGAAAACGGCCATGGATCAGACGCCGGAAATCGTGCAGTTCCTCAAGGACTCGCTGAAGAAGGAATAGCAGAACTTTCTGCCGACATGGGGCGACCGGACCACCCTGGTCGCCCTAAATTTGCTCAACTGTACAAGGACTGAAGATGGATAGCTCGGCGCCAACAGCATCAGTGACGCAGAATGACGGACTCGGGTGGCAATCCGATATTATCGCTGACCTGATCAAGCAATACGGGTTTCCCTTCATAACGCTCAATCCTGGCGCCAGCTATCGCGGGCTGCATGATTCACTCGTCAACCACAATGGCGATGAGCCGCCAATGCTGCTGTGTCAGCACGAAAAAATCGCGGTCCAGATAGCGCATGGCTACGCGAAAGCGTCCGGCCAGCCTTTGGCTGTCATTGTACACAATGTCGTCGGTCTCCTGCACGCCACCATGGGTATCTACTACGCCTATA
This sequence comes from Phyllobacterium trifolii, assembly GCF_014192095.1. Lineage (GTDB taxonomy): Bacteria > Pseudomonadota > Alphaproteobacteria > Rhizobiales > Rhizobiaceae > Phyllobacterium > Phyllobacterium trifolii. The sequence goes on along the minus strand of NZ_JACHXN010000010.1, from coordinate 126,679 downwards.
CGGATCGCGCCCCGGTCTTCGTTATCGGCGCTACCGGGCCGATGGACGAGGGCAAGCGGCGACCCCGGGTCGATTGGGCCCACTCGGCGAACGTTCAGGGGACGCAGATCCGCGACTATGTGAAATGGGATTATCAGCCGGGCGGCATGGGCGGCGTTGTGGACAGTTTTGCCCGCGCTTACTCGATCATGATGACCGAGCCGCAAGGCCCGATCTACATGTGCTACGATGCCGCCTTGCAGGAAGCGCCGCTATCCGAACCGATTGCGTTGCCATCGCTGAAATCCACGAAAACACCGAGCCGGATCGCTCCCGATCCCGCCGCACTTGAAGAGGCCGCAGACCGCTTGGTCGCAGCGGATTGGCCTGTGCTGGTGCCGCAATTCGTCGGTCGCGACAAGAACGGCTATTCGGACATGGTTGCCCTTGCGGAAACGCTAGGCGCCCCCGTCGCCGACACGCAATGGCGGCTTAATTTTCCAACGGAGCATTCGCTCGACATGCGGATGAACCGGGATGTCTTCAAACAGGCCGATCTCATTACCCTGCTCGACTGCCGGGATTGGGAGCGGCCAACGCACGAAAATGATCGTATCAATCGTACGCTGAAGCCGCTATTCCCCGAGCATTGCGAGTGGCTGGATATTGGCTTTGCCGACATCGAGATTTCGAAATGGGCAACCGACTATCAGCGGTTTCCCGAATGCGCGCAGCGCGTGCTCGCCGATACGGCTCTTGCCCTGCCTGCACTGACATCGATCATTGGCAAGCGTGCCAGGGATGACGCGAAACTTGCCCGGAAAATTACGGAACGCGGGCAGGCTGTTGCCGAAATGCATGACGCACAGCGGGCGAAATGGCGTGAACAGGCAAAGGTCGATTGGGATGCAAGCCCGATCACTTTGCCCCGGCTCGCCACCGAAGTCTGGAACAAGATCCAGCACGAGGATTGGGTTTTAACGACCAACGCATTCGAGGACTGGGCGCTGAAGCTCTGGGACTTCGATACCCCCTACCGCTGGCCCGGCAAGGCGCTCGGAACAGGAACACAGATCGGCATGGCGACAGGCGTGGCGCTTGCCCATCGCGGCACCGGGCGTCTCGTTGTCGATTGCCAGACCGATGGCGATTTGCTGTTCGATGTCGGTGCTCTTTGGTTTGCGGCAAAACACAAAGTGCCGTTCCTTTGCGTCATGCACAATAACCGCGCCTATTACAACGATTGGGAGCACCAGATCACCGTGGCGCGCCAGCGAGGAACGCCCGTCGAACGCGCCTATATCGGCATGGACATCATGGATCCTGCCCCGGACTTTTCCACGATAGCCCGCGGATTTGGCTGGTACGCCGAGGGCCCGATCGAAGATGCCAAGGACATCGCCAGTGCGCTCGACCGGGCGATAGCGCAGGTCAAAAGCGGTGTTCCCGCGCTGATCGACATCATCACCCAACATGCCGGGTGAACCGTTGGAGTATCGACTTATGGGGAGGCAGACATGAGGGTTGGAGTCGTGGGAGTTGGAGAGATGGGGCTGGCGATGGCCGGCCACATACTCGACCATGACATCGAAGTTGCTGTCTTCGACGTCAACCAGGAAAAACTCGGAAAGGCTCGCGAGCGCGGCCTCGCAACGAAGGAAAGCCTCGCCCAACTGGCCGATGTGGCGGATGTGTTCATTCTTGTTGTGGCAACGGATCAACAGGTGATCGACGTTTCGCAGGAACTGGCCGAAAACGCCGCCGACGGAGCTATCATCGTCGTAGCCGCCACTATTAGCCCCGAGACAATGCTCGAGCTCGGACCGCAGATCGAAGCCAGGGGCAAGCGGTTTGTAGACGCGCCTGTCGTCTACGGAGCCTCAGGCGCCCGCGAAGGTACCCTGCTTTCGCTGTGCGGCGGTTCGGAACAAGATATCGAGCGCATTCGGCCAGTATTGATGAGCTACAGCCACGACCTCATTCACGTAGGGCCACGCGGAGCCGGTCAGATTGCCAAATCCTGCAACAACCTCCTGCATTGGGTTCACTGCGTGGCCAACTTCGAGACGCTGCTGATCGCCAAGCGTTACGGGATCGATGCACAGCGAATGCGCGAAGTGCTCCTGCAATGCCCGGGAACCAACGGCACCCTCAGCCGGTGGGACAGCACGCGCTTCACCTGGCAGGAAAAGGATATGGACGTGACGCTGGACCTTGCCCAGAAGGGCGGCCTGATGCTGCCGCTTTCCGGACAAGTCGATCAGATCATCAAGACGTTGCATGCCGATGATGTCAAAGCACTGCTGTATGGGCCTGAGGCAAGCTATCTCGGCAGGGTGGTGCGGCCATTGTCCGCGTCGGAAGGCGGCGTTGGCTGACGGGAAGACGGTTTTTCCGAAATGGCGATAGCGAAGCCCCGGCCAGAAACGGATACTTCCGCAATCAGGAATAGAAACGTAAATCGAGAGTGAGTTCTATGGCGACCAGTGCTGAAAAAGCGACGACATTTGCTTCCGAACCCGTTGCGGTTCAAGACCCGAACAATTCGAAATTTCTCGTTGATCCTTACAAGGATTGGTCGACGGGTGAGGGAATCCCTATCCATTTCGATTTTGGTCACGACCTGCTCGAACTTGAGACAGGACCATGGGATCGTTACGATGCCCGCGGTTGTTTTGCGCATACCGTAGGTATGGGCGACTTCATGGCCAACTATGTCATCGAGGTTTTGCCCGGGCGCAAGACCAGTCCCGTCAAGCACCTCTATGAAGCATTCTTCTTCGTACTCTCCGGATATGGCTCGACGACAGTCTGGCTACCGAACGGCGAAGTCCGGACCTTCGAATGGGGACCGAAGGCGCTGTTCGCCATACCGCTGAACTGCACCTACCAGATACACAACGGATCGGGGCGCGAACCGGTGCGGCTGTCCTGCACCAATGATGCACCACTGAGCATCAACCTTTATCACAATCTGGATTTCATCTTCAAAAACGACTTCGCGTTTCCCGAGCGGACCGGGCAGTCGAAGCACTTCGAAGGCGAAGGCGTGCTTTATTCCTACGGGAGCGAGTCAGCCCGCAAAATCCAGAATGTCTGGGAAACCAATTTCGTCCATGACCTCACCAGCTTCAAGCTTTACGAGTTCGAAGGACGAGGCAAGGGATCGCTCAACGTCAACTTCGTGCTCGCCGACGGTACGATGCACGCGCACGTGTCACAGATGCCCGTAGGCCGGTACAAGAAGGCACACCGCCACGCCGCGGGTACACATGTTCATGCGGTCGATGGTACGGGCTATTCGCTGCTCTGGTACGAGGGCGAGTCGGAGTTCAAGGAGTTCCCGTGGAAGCACGGCTTCATGTATACGCCGCCATTCTGGATGTATCATCAGCACTTCAACACGGGGCCTGAACCAGCGCGCTATGTCGCGTGCAGCTTGGGGAGCCGACGCTACCCCTTCATATCACTCCGGCGTAAAAGTGCGGAGGGCAAGGGCGCAACGTCTGTGAAGGACGGCGGCCGCCAGATCGAGTACGAGGATCAGGATCCGCGCGTCCATCGCAAATTCCTGGAGGCGCTCAAGGAGACGGGCGTGCCGTCTGCCATGGGCGACACCTTCGACGAAGCCGCAGTATTGGCGCTGCCCAAGGAATCGCTGACGGGTGTCATCCAGACCCCTGTTTTGGTGGGACCGGCCATCTAGTTCTTCGTTGAGGAAGTCGCGCTGACCGGTGCGACTTCCATTGCAATTCGTATAGCAGGAGCAACGCGTGCACGATTTTGATCTGGACCATGAGCACGAGGATTTGTCGGAATCCGATCAGCTGGCGATTTCGCGGTCGATTTGGGAACAGGAAAACCTCGAACTTCTCACAGTCGGTATCGATATCGGCAGTTCCACCTCGCACCTGCTGTTTGCCCGTATCGTTCTGCAGCGGGAGAAGGATGATCTGTCGAGCCGGTTTGTGGTTGTCGAACGCACTGTTCTGTGGCGATCGCCCATTCTCCTCACGCCCTTCCTGCCAGACGGCACGATCGATGCCCATGAGCTTCGCCATTTCTTCCATCATTGCTATCACGATGCCGGCTACAAGCGGGCCGATGTTGATTCAGGCGCGGTCATATTGACCGGTGAGGCGATAAAACGGACGAACGCCCGCGCGATCGATGAAATATTCGCGAATGAGTCGGGCAAATTCGTTTGCGCAACCGCTGGCCACAAACTTGAATCCATCCTGGCTGCACACGGCTCGGGCGCTACGGCTCTCTCGAGAAAACGCAATGCTTGCGGGCTTCACGTTGATATTGGAGGCGGCACGACCAAACTTGCGCTCATCGACAAGGGGGAAATCCTCAGCGTTGCCGCTTTCGCCGTCGGCGGACGTTTGCTGGCAAAAGACCAGCATGGAAAATGGTCTCGCATCGACGAGTCGGCAAGGATCGTCGCGCAATCGTTCGGTATAGAAATTTCCGGTGATGAATTGCCCGACGAAGCGTCCCGCCAAGCCATCACGAAGCGGCTCGCCGCGCTTGCGGTCGATCAGATTTTGGGACAGCCGCTTGACGATCTCGGCGAGAAATTGCTGCTGACCGACGCCTTGGAGAGAGCTGTCACGCCGACTTACATCACGTTCTCGGGCGGCGTTTCCGAATATATTTTTGGTTATGAGACCGAGGATCACGGAGACATCGCACAAACTCTGGCACAGGAGATCGTGGCGCAGCTGGGTCCGCGCATCGACGTGCCGGTTATCGACGCAGGGCAACGCATCAGGGCAACGGTCATTGGAGCGTCGCAGTTCACCGTTCAGGTTAGCGGCAAGACGCTCTACATGAGCGGCATCAAAGCATTGCCTGCCCATAATATTCCTGTCGTTCACTTGGGGACCACTTTACCCGAAGTCATCGACGCCGATGAGATCGCAGGGATTTTCAAGGCAAGTGCAGAACGTCAGGACCGGGATCTGTCACTACCCTTGGCTCTGGCATTCTCATGGAGTGGATTGCCGGACTATCCGCGGCTTCTGGCCATGGCCACCGCCATCAAGTCGGTAGCGGCACCGGCAGGACAGCGCGAGGAACTGCTGGTGTTGGTGATCGACGGCGATATCGGGCAGACGATCGGCCGTATTCTCGAGAAAGAACTCGATCTTGGATCAAACCTGGTTTCCATCGACGGCGTGCAGCTCAAGGATCTGGATTTTGTCGATCTCGGCGAATTTATCGACCCGCCCGGTGTGATCCCGGTCGTCATCAAGTCGCTGCTCTTTTCATGATCTGCAGCGGTTGACAGGCAATGGCAAAAGCCCAGGAACCGAGCCAGTCTGCCGGTGCTGCCCGGTCAAGTTTCGATGGGCTGGACCTCAATGACATCGTTATATTCACACGTGTCGTCCAGTATGGCAGCTTTACCGAAGCGGCAAAGATCTTCGCAAAGTCGCCGTCCTATATGAGCAAACACGTCACTCAGCTCGAAAATTCTCTGGCCCTGACACTGCTGCACCGCTCGACGCACAAGGTGTTTCTGACCGACGCTGGCAGTGTGCTGTTCGAACATTGCGTCCGGATACTCGCGGAACTCGATGCGGCCAAGGCGGATGCCAGCGGGCTCAGCAGTGAGCTGATCGGAAATCTCAGGATACACACCACACCGGGGGTAGGGCAGGGGCTGGTCGTCCCGGCCATCATCGATTTCAATACGGGATACCCTGCCGTGAAAGTGGAACTTACCGTCAGCGTGAATTCGGTGAGCCTCATGGAGCGAGGGGTGGACGTCGTCGTCGGCAGTCGTCATTTTGAAGATGATGAGTCGTTTCACAGCGGCCTTTTCGAACGCAAACTCGGCCCGGCCCCCTATGCCATTTGTGCGGCGCCGGGTTATTTTGTTCGCCATGGAATGCCGAATCATCCGCTCGATCTTCAAAACCACAATTGCCTTGTCCATATGACGCAGAAACGAGATCCCAAGATCTGGCAAATCAGATCCGATGGCGAGGATGTTGCCGTTCCTGTCGACGGAACGTTTCATTCCAACCTTGAGGGCGCGATTTTGCTCGCAGCGGTTGAAGGGGCCGGCATCGTGCGCCTGCCACTTTATAGCGTTGCTGCTGAAATCCAGACGGGGCAACTGGTTTCGATTTTTGACGGAGACGTCGTTTCTGATCGGGTGATCAAGGCATTCTATCCGAAGAGCCGGTTCGTACCAAAGAAGGTACGCGCATTTCTGGCCATCCTGGAAACCAGATTGAAGACGCGTATGCAGGACTATGAGAAATCGAGCGTCGCCAGTTAGCGCCTATATCAGGCGGACAATTCCCCAGACTGTGATGCGTTTCACCCACAACTAAAGCGAGACTACCCAACGATGCCGTTCCATTTAGATCAAGCCACCATTACCGCTTATTTCGAAGTGATTATGATCAACGTGCTTCTGTCAGGAGACAACGTGATCGTCATCGCCATGGCGGCGGCAGGTCTCGCCAACGATATGCGTGGCAAGGCCATTGCCGCCGGCATTGCAGCAGCTGCGGTCATTCGGATCGTTTTCGCGGTGACGGCGGTCAAGCTCCTCGCAATCACTGGTATCACATTCGCCGGCGGCCTGCTTCTCCTGTGGATCTGCTGGACGATGCTGCAGGAGCTACGTGCTTCTGGGGAGGATGATGAAGGTCATCGTGCAGCAGTCGATGGCGGCGGCGCGCTCGCCATCAAACCCAAGATGTTCCGCCAGGCCATCTTTCAGATCATACTTGCCGATGTATCCATGTCCCTCGACAATGTGCTGGCTGTCGCCGGGGCGGCCAAGGAAAATATGCACGCGCTGATATTCGGATTGATCCTGTCCGTTCTGGTGATGGGACTGGCATCGTCGTTCGTTGCGAAGCTCCTCAACAGATACAAGTGGATTGGCTGGATTGGCTTGGCGATCATCGTCTACGTCGCCCTCGACATGGTCTGGCAAGGTGGCAATGAACTCGCGACACTCTACGGGATTCACATAGCCTGATCGAATCGATCGAAGCTTGCCAGCTAATTTCCATGGGGCAGATAGCTAAAATTTGTTCTTGTCACCGCTAGGTCACGATGTGACGTTCCCCGCGGAGGACATGGAGGAGAGATTAATGAACAAGTTGCTCGCAGCACTTACCACCTGCGTCGGCATGGTGACTGCCCCTGTGGCGATGGCTGCGGATTTTCCGGCCAAGAACATCCAATTCGTCATACCCGTCAGCCCGGGCGGTGGTTTCGACACCTACGTGCGGGCCGTTGCGCCAATCCTTGAGCGTCACCTGCCGCAGTCCGTCAACATTGTCCCGACAAACATTCCAGCCGCGGGGGGTGCGCGGGGCGCCGCACAGGTCTATCGCGCAAAACCCGATGGCTACACGATCGGCATCTTCAACATACCGGGCATGCTTGTTCCACAGATCAGAGGCGACAGCGATCTGCAGTATGATCTGAAAAAGATGACCTGGCTCGGCAGTTTCGGGCAGGATGGTTACGGCGTCGGCGTGCCTACAGCGTCGCCCTATAAAACGGTCGCGGATTTGAAGGCACTTGATCGTCCGGTGAAATTCACCGCTTCAGGACCTTCGTCGACCGCCTATTCGGCGACGATGATTGCCACCGACATGCTTGGTATCAAGCGTGAAATCATCTCGGGTTACAAGGGCAGCAATGATTATGTGCTCGCGGTCATTCGCGGCGACGGGGATGCTGTGATCGGTCCTCTGCCGGTCATGGAGAAATTCGTCGAATCCGGCGAATTGCGGATCATCGGAACCTTCGAGGAAAAATCGTCGGTACCGGGCGCTCAAAACGCCATCGAAATGGGCCAGCCCGATCTGTCGAAACTGTCAGTCGGACGTCTGGTAGCCGGTCCTCCAGATCTGCCGCCAGAGGTGGCCAAGACCCTTTCCGAGAGCCTTATGGCGGCGATGCAGGACCCGGCGATGGCGACATGGTCGAAAGAAAGCGGCATTGCGGTCGAACCTGGCGATGCAGCATCCGCCAAGGGAATCTTGGAAGGCCAATTCAACTTCTACGAGCGCTACAGCAAGTATCTGGGCCCTGCCAACTAGGCTGTAATCTGTTCGAGGAATATCCATGCTTGATGTCGCGCTAACCGCTGCTGGCAACGTATTTACATTCCAGTCTCTGCTTTTCCTGACCATTGGAATGTTGATTGGGCTTGTCGTCGGTGTCGTTCCCGGTATGGGCGGCACCACTGCGCTTGCCGTATTCGGACCGATGACGGTCGGTCTTGATCCGTATTCAGCACTCTCGCTCGCCGGCGGGCTCATGGGCGCCGTATCCTTCGGTGGGTCGGTCACGTCGATCCTTATCAACCTGCCGGGTGGCGCTCCAAATGCAGCAACCTGTCTCGATGGCTATCCGCTCGCACAACAAGGCAAGGCAGGACTGGCGCTTGGTGCTTCCGCCAGCGCCTCGTCGGTGGGCGGGGTCATCGGCGTGTTCACGTTGTTGCTGGTTATTCCCATATCCAAGAAGATCGTGCTTGCCTTTGGTCCATCGGAATTCTTCCTGCTGGCAACCCTTGGCCTTGTGACGATCGCAGCCTGCGCACCAGGGCGCATGCTTCGCGCCATGATCGTCGGCGGCATCGGGCTGCTATTCGCGTTTATCGGCTTCGACAATGTCAATGGCGGGACGAGGTTCACATTTGGCATAGAGCATTTGTGGGAAGGCATCCCGCTCGCACCGGCGATGATCGGCCTGTTCGCTTTTCCTGAAATGATCGAGCTTTCGGCCAAGGGCGGCTCGATCGCCAAGGACAAGGGGCAGGTCGGCCTGACGGGAACACTCGATGGCGTCTGGGCTTCGTTCAAATATTGGAAGACCCTTCTGCGCGGTTCGCTGATCGGAACGCTAGTGGGGGCCATACCCGGCGTCGGCGGCACCGTTGCTGCGTTCCTCGCTTATTTCAGTACGGTTCAGGCATCCAAAAATCCGGAAAGCTTCGGCAAGGGCAACATCGAAGGCGTGATCGCACCGGAGGCCGCCAATAACGCCAAGGATGGCGGCAACCTCATCCCGACGCTCGCATTCGGCATTCCCGGTACAGCCGAAATGGCGGTGCTGCTCGGTGTTCTCGTGCTGCACGGGATGGAACCCGGACCAACGATGATCCTGCATCATGAGGCGGAGATCTACGGTCTTATCCTCACCCTTACGCTGTCGTCGATTCTCGCATCGGTGATCGGATTGATGATGGTCCGGCCTCTCGCGATGATTACGCGGCTCGATGCGCATATCCTGGTTCCGTCGGTCATTGCGATCTCGTTCGTCGGTGCCTACGCCAATAACTCGCTGCCCGGTGATATCGTGCTTGCCTTTGTCTTCGGCGTGATCGGTTATCTCTTGATCCGTTTCGATTATCCGCGGTTGCCGCTGGTCATCGCATTGGTGCTCGGCGAGCTTGCCGAACGCAGTTTCGCGCAGGCGATGATGATCTCGGGTGGCAGCTGGTCGATCTTCGTGACACGGCCGATTTCCGCGCTGCTGTTTGCCCTGATCGTCATGGCTTTGACCTATCCAATGATACGTACGCTCTTGCAGCGGCGCCATTCAGTCGAGGAAGTATCATGAGCGCTCCCCGAAAGAGCTTTTCGGCGCTTGCCGAGAATTTTGGCCCGCCGCTGGTGTTTCTTGCAGTTACGCTGATATTCATTGTCGCGGCCTATGGCTATCCTCCGGCTTCGCGAGAAGTCCCGCTTCTCATCGGTTATGTCCTGATCGTCTTGATTGCGCTGGATATACTTTCGCGGACCTCCACCTCGACCGGAGAATTGGTCCGGCGCTATCTCAACCCGGCAAGCGGATTGCCGGGCGTTCCGAAGTCGGCAGGCGATGAAGGCGAAGAACATCCTTCAGGGCAAAAGGAACTATTGGCCGTCGGTTGGGTCGCTGCATTTACAGCTGCCGTCATGATAGTCGGCATTCTCCCTGCAGTGCCGGCCTATGTCGCATCTTACATGATCGTCGAGGGCCGCAAGAGCGTCAAGTTCAGTATCCTGATCGCAGCTTCGATCGCACTGTTCCTTTGGCTCAGCTTCGAGATGATCCTCTCCATCCCCCTTTACCGCGGCATGCTGTTCGAATGATGCGCATGAAATCTATGCCCAGGAGCTACAATGACCATTAATCAGCCACCCCTGTCTGGAAGCGTTGAGCAGAAATTGCGCGAAGAGGTCGCCGCTTGTACGCTTATCCTCAACAGTCTCGACATTCTTGGCTATAGCGGCCATGTGAGTGCGCGGCTGCCGGACGGAAAGCATCTGTTGATCCAGTCGTTCGATCAAAGCCGTGCTTCCTTGCGGCGTGACGACCTGTTGATCTGTGATCTCGATGGTGTCGTGGTGGCCGGTCCGGAAGGTATTCGCGCCCCGGCTGAAGTGTACCTCCACACCGAAATACTCCGGGCAAGGCCGGATGTTCAGGCTGTCGCGCATTTCCACGATGATCTCGCAACGACGTTCACGATTGTTAAGAACCGGCCGCTTTTGCCTGTCAAAAACCATGCAATCCGCTGGGCGAGCGGTATTCCCGTTCACCCGGATCCAAGTCACGTGAGCGATGCCACTCTTGGCAGGGCGCTCGCGAAGACGCTGGGGCAAAAGCAGGCGCTGCAGATCAGGGCCCATGGTCAGGTGATTGTCGCCGAATCGGTCAAGCATCTCTTGATCGATTCGATCCACTTCGTTGAGAACGCCAAGGCATTGTACGACGCCCACATGCTGGGAGAGGTTGAGCCGCTTACGGCGGGCGAACTGGAAGACTTTGGACGTACGTTCAATCGCGACAGACATGTCCACAAGCTTTGGAAATATTACGCGGGAAGAGCGATCGACTCGGGTATTGTTCCCGCGGATTGGTCTTACGCGGCACCCTGAGCGTAGGGCAAATCATTGTAGGCAGGCAGTCCTAACTGACGATGTTGAAACCGTCAGCCGGCTGGTCGCCATCGACGGCTTCGCTGGTGACGCTCGAAACCGAAGCTGCTTGCGGTCCTTCTTTGAAGCGTTGCAGCATCGTGGATACAGCTTGTTCCGGCCCGGCGATGCGGGCGGTGACCGAGCCGTCACTGCCATTGCGCACCCAGCCGCTCAGGCCGAGCTTTTTTGCCTCCGACTGCGTCCAGTAGCGAAAACCTACGCCCTGCACCCTTCCGCAGATGTGAACCATCAATGCTTTGGGTTCGGTCGTCATCGCCGCCTCCATCAACTGCCCGCGCTATTGTCTTTAACGCATCATGGTCAGAGCGGTTGCAAAGAAGTCCTTGCCTCCAAAGTTTCCCGATTTGAGAGCCATGAGCATATCTTCCTGCGCATTCCCCACTGTACGCAGGACTGGCACGCCCGGTGCAATTTCGGGCCCGATCAGGAAAGCCGGAATGGCAAGCCGATCCACCACTGCGCCTGAGGTTTCGCCGCCTGCGACCACCAGACGCCGTACGCCCCTTGCCACGAGTTCGGCTGCGATAGTCGACGTTGCGGTCTCGATCGCATGGCCCGATGCCTCACGTCCGTATCGCGACTGGAGCCAGGAAACCGTTTCGGGTGACGCACTTGCCGCGATAGCGACAGGACCAGCTGAAATGCGTTCGCCAGCCCAGCTAAGAGCCGCCGCTATTTCGTCTGAACCTGCAATCAGCTTCTCGCTGTCAAGCCTCAGAACGGGCATGGACCGCTCGGCAACTTCCAGCTGCTCGAGTGTCGCCCGGGAGCAGCTGCCGGCAACAATGGCGGCCAGTCCGCCGACGGGACGCATGGCACCATCTGTCGTTCCCGTCTGCAATGGCACCTGACCGGATTTTACAAGAGCGCGGGCAAGTCCAAGCCCCAGACCGGATGCTCCGGTTGAGATCCCCATTTCGACCGCGACATCACCGAGTGTTTCGAGATCGCGTTCAACGATTGCGTCGGCGATTGCTGTGGTGAAGCCCTGCACGCGTAAGTCATCGAGACGCGCCTTCACAGCCGCTGGTCCGGCCGCGACCGTCGTCAGATCGACGAGGCCCACGGTACCCTGCGACTGCCTTGCCATGACGCGTACCAGATTGGCATCGTGCATCGGATTGAGAGGATGATCTTTCAGGGGGCTTTCGTTCAGCGGTTGTCCGTTAACGAAGAGATGGCCGAAATAGACCGTGCGCCCCGTCTCCGGAAAGGCCGGCGTCACGAAGACTGTCCCGCTTTCTGCTATGTTACGGAGTGCTTCAGTGACCGGACCGATATTGCCCGCATCCGTCGAATCGAATGTCGAGCAGATTTTGTACATTACGTGTTTGGCACCATGCCCCTCCAGCCATCGATACGCCTGCGATGCGGCGGACACAGCATCCGCTGCAGTCACGGAGCGGATCTTCAGCGCGACCACGACTGCATCGACGTCGGGCAGGTCCAACGCGGCGTCGGGTATGCCTACGGTCTGGATCGTACGCAGGCCACTTTTCGTCAGCGTATTGGCGAGATCGGACGCCCCTGTGTAATCATCCGCGATTGATCCAAGCAAGATAGCCATCGTCTAGCTCCGTCTGAAGGGTTCGAACCAGTTCAAGCCATCCAGTGTTTTGGCTCTCGGGATGTATTCGCAGCCGATGAAACCGCCATAGCCAAGCCGGTCGATCTCACCGAACAGATAGGGATAGTTCAACTCCTCCCCATCTGGCTCGTGGCGCGAGGGAACGCTGGCAATCTGGATGTGTCCGACGATCGGCATGAGGCGTCGCAAGGCCATGGCCACATCGCCGTGCATGATCTGACGATGATAGATATCGAACTGCAGTTTCAGGTTCGGCAGATCGAGTTCGGTGATGAGCTCTTCGGCTGCGCTGAAATCATTGAGGTAATATCCTGGCATGTTCCTCCCGTTGATCGGCTCGAGCAACAGGTCGATACCGGCTTCGGCAAGCTGGCCGGCTGTGTAGGTGACCGAGCGCCGGTAACAGGATGGGGCCGTCTCGTCATGGGGATCCGCAATGCCGGCCATCAGGTGCAGCCGCTTTACGCCGGTCGCCAATGCATAGTCGAGCGCCCGCTCCACATCCGACTTCAAGGCATCGAACCGCCCGGGCAGCGCGGCTATACCGCGCTCACCCGCGGCCCAGTCGCCCGGGGGAAGGTTGAACAGGGCTTGCTGAAGATTGTTGCGGACGAGCCTTTCGGAGATCGCTTCTGGCGGAAACTCGTAGGGAAACAGATATTCAACCGCAGTGAAACCGGCATCGGCAGCAGCGGCGAAGCGATCAAGGAACGGCCACTCGTTAAACATCATTGACAGGTTGGCGGCAAATACCGGCATCAGCGCTTTCCTTCTCAACCCTTGGGTTTCGCATCCGGCAGCCTTGCACCGGACAGGCTGGCATATATCCGTGCAAGAGACGCGTCATCATCGTGACCCATGCCGGCATCGGAGGCTGCCAGATACATTTGCAAAGCCGCAGCGACGAGCGGCACCGGATAACGCTCTGCCCGTGCCATATCCTGGACGATGCCAAGATCCTTGACGAAAATCTCGACCGTGCTGAGGGGTGTATAGTCTCCCGCCAGCACGTGCGGTACCCGGTTTTCGAACATCCAGGAGTTGCCGGCGGAAGCGGTAATTACCTCATATACCTTGTCGAGATCGAGCCCCTGTTTGGCAGCGAAGGTTATTGCCTCGCAGGCGGCGGCGATGTGGACGCCGGCTAGCAGCTGGTTGACCATCTTGAAGGCCGCACCGGCTCCGGCTGCATCGCCGAGTTCGTAGACCTTGCCTGCCATGGCATCAAGAGCCGTACGGGCAAGCTCGAAGGCCTGTCTGGAGCCTGACGCCATGATCGTCAGTTCGCCGCTCGCCGCCTTTGCCGCGCCTCCGGATATCGGGGCGTCCAGATAATGAAGGCCGAGAGCCTCGACTCGTTGCGCAAGATCCCGTGCGACAGCAGGATCCATCGTTGCGGACGAGATGAACACAGCGCCGGGTTTCATTGTAGCGGCGATGCCGTCTGGCCCGAACAGTATGGCCTCGGTTTGCGCACCGTTTACGACCACGGACACAACGATATCGGCACCTTTGGCGGCGCCGGCGGCTGTGGTCGCGCCACGCCCGCCATCCGCTATGAACCGATCGACGGCCGCGGGTGCAATGTCACAGCCGATCACGTCAATACCGGCATGGTGCATGGATTTGGCCATCCCCATCCCCATTGAACCAAGTCCGATTACCGCCGCCACAACGGCATTTTGGCGGACCGCATTGGGCTCTGACATAAACATATCCTCCGGTCTGGGGTTATCCGAGTGGCGCACCACGGGATCCAACGATCGCCCCTGAAGTGATAAACCACGGATGGCAGCGCTGCCAACCATAAAATGGTAGCGCTGCCAAAAAAACTTTACTAGGGAAGTAGTTGAGGCAAATGCTGTCTGTCGACCGCGCGTTGGAAAGAATAGAAGAGGGATGGGTACCTCCAGAAATCAGACGGCAGTAACGCTTGCGCAGGTCGCGGAGGCGGCCGGCGTTGGAGAAAGCACGGTTTCGCGCGTCTTAAGAAACCATGGCTCTTTTTCCGGCAAGACAAGGGATCGTGTCATGACAGCCGTTGAGCGGCTCGGTTATGTGCCGAACCGCATCGCCGGTACGCTGGCCTCGACCGGGTCTCGCCTCGTCGCCTTTGTCATACCGTCACTGTCCAATATCGTTTTTGCCGATGTTTTGAGAGGCGCGGGCGCAACGCTTGAGGAACATCAATATCAGGCGGTTTTTGCTGTCACTGATTATGATCCCGCAAGGGAGGAGGCGCTGGTTGCTTCTATGCTCGCCTGGCGGCCTGCGGCCGTGATGCTGGCAGGCTACGAACATACCGAGCGCACGATCAAAATGCTGCGCGCCGCCAATTGCCGGGTGGTGGAAATGCTCGATGTGGATGGTACCGCGCTGGACCTTGCCGTTGGCTTTTCGAACCGCGCCGCCGGCCGTGCGAGCGCCGAGTTCCTGTTGAAGCGTGGTTATCGCCGGATAGGCTATGTCGGCCATGATCTCGACCGCGATACCCGTGCCGGCAAACGCTATTCGAGCTTCTGCGAGACATTGAGTGCGAATGGCGTGCCGCTTGCAGATCGGGAAATTTATCGGGAGGCTTCGTCAGTCGAAAGAGGGCGTTTGGGTCTCGATCTTCTGCTGGCCAGAACCCCTGACCTCGACGCCGTCTACTTTTCCAATGATGATATGGCGCTCGGTGGCTATTTCCACTGTTTGGCGCTAGGAATTGTCATCCCGTCCCAACTGGCGATTTTTGGCTATAATGGCCTTGATCTCGGCCGGGTTATGCCGCAAGCCCTGTCGACGATACGCACGCCGCGCGTCGCCACCGGGCAGTTGGCGGCAAAGCTCATCGTGGACAACGCACCATCACAGGTTATCGATCTCGGTTTTGAGTTGATCGAAGGTGCAACTGCCTGACACCGGAGGATTCGAATGTCTGATGCACGCCTGCGTGAGGAAATCTGCCGATACGGGCGTTCGCTATTCGAGCGGGGGCTGACACCCGGTTCGTCGGGCAATATATCGTTGCGGCTTGATGATGGCGGCTGGCTGGTGACACCGACGAATGCCTCGCTCGGCTTTCTGGACCCGGCCCGGCTTTCTCGTCTCGATGCTGCAGGAGCCTTGGTTTCAGGCGATAAGCCGACCAAGGAAATTCCGCTGCACAGCGCCCTTTACGAGACTCGCGGAAGTGCGCGCGCGGTCGTCCATCTTCACTCGACGCACGCCGTTGCCCTGACAATGCTGCCCGAGATCGATCCACGCGCCGCACTGCCGCCAATGACACCCTATTATCTCATGCGCGCCGGCCAGACCGCCCTCGTGCCCTATTACCGGCCCGGCGATCCTGCAGTTGCCGGCGCGATCCGTGGGCTTGCGGGCAAATATTCCTCCGTGCTTCTGGCCAATCATGGCCCCGTTGTGGCCGGCGACAGTCTGGAAGCTGCCGTTTTTGCCACCGAAGAGCTGGAAGAGACAGCGAAGCTTTATCTCCTCCTGCGCAATCTCAATCCACGTTACCTCAGTCCTGCCCAGGTCGCCGATCTGATCACGACTTTCGGCCTTGATCTCCCCGTTCATGACGAGCACGATCACAAGTGAGTGCGACATCCGGCTGGAACTTCGGGTAAGCCGCCGCGTTCCTGTCACGATCATCGTAGAAATTTGTGCAAGGGGCAGGCATGACGAAACACCAGGACAACTTGAAACAGGATAATCCTGTGCCAGTTGCGCACGGCGCCCCTTCATTGCCGTCAGTAACGGTCGACGGCTACAATTTGAAGCTGCGCGACAAGGACGGTTTCATTGGCGACAAGGCCAGTAAATCGGCATTCCAGCAGAAACTAGACGATTGGCGCAAACGTATCCGAAACGGCGGCGATGATCCGCTTGGGAATACGCCGACAAAGGATCTGTCGAAGAAAGAGATCGATGCGTTGGTGCAGGGTAAGGACAAGGAAGCGGCCGCCCTCATTCTCGGCGCTGTCGATGATTTCGCCGGTGAGCTCGCCCAGGTGCTTGCCCGTTTCCTCAAGGAAAAGAGCTGGAAGGGCACTGAACGCGTCGTCGTCGGCGGGGGCATGAGAGAAAGCGCTTTCGGGGAACTGGCCATTGCCCGGGCGATGGTGCTCTTGAAATCAGATGGCTTGAAAATCGAGCTTTTGCCGATCGCGCATCATCCGGATGAAGCCGGACTTATCGGTGCAGTACAACTCATGCCCGCCTGGATGCTTGAGGGTCACGATTCGCTGATCGCCGTTGACATCGGCGGCACTAACATTCGCGCTGGTGTTGTCGAAACACGCCGCAAGGACAAAGCCGATCTATCGAAAGCCAGAGTTTGGAAATCGGAACTTTGGCGCCACGCCGATGATGAGCCCAACCGCACCACAACCGTAGAGCACATCGTAAGCGTGCTGGAACGCCTCGTCGCCAAAGCGCAAAAGGCGGGTCTTATGCCGGCGCCGGTCATTGGAATTGCTTGTCCAGGTACGATCCTGCCGGACGGTTCCATCGCGAATGGCGGGCAAAATCTTCCCGGCGGGAATTGGGAGAGCAAGAATTTCAATCTTCCGGCGGCTCTCGTTGAAGCCATTCCGAAAATCGGCGACCATCCCACCTTTGTCATCATGCACAATGACGCGGTGGTGCAGGGGCTCTCACAGGTTCCGTTCATGCGAGACGTTGAGCGTTGGGGCGTCGTGACGATAGGCACAGGCTTGGGAAATGCCCGTTTTACCAACAAGGAGTGACCAGATGAGCACAGTGGGATGCGAATTGTGGAACAGCAAATCCGACCAGCACAATGCCTTCAAAATGTCCCAATGGCGCTGAACTGTGCGGGCTGTCTGCTACTGCGCCCTCACACATCCATTGACCTATACAGCTTGCTGAATTTGTCGGCTGAACGACCGATTGCGGTGCACCGGTCATACTAAAAAGGAGAAAATCATGAAAAAGACTCTTGCGATGGCATTTACGGCAGCGTCGCTGACTCTTGCCGGCACGATGGCTGCCAATGCGGCAGACACCATCCGGACCTATCAGGAACCGGATCTGCACAGTGGTGTGAAGATCGGGTACCTCGATTGCACTATTGGCGGCGGCATTGGTTATGTGCTTGGCTCGGCCAAGGAGATTGAGTGCGATTTCCGCTCGAGCCTCAGCGGCGAACGTTCGGACCACTACAGCGGCGCAATCAAGAAGCTCGGCGTTGACGTAGGCTTCACCACACGCAGCCGGCTTATCTGGGCCGTGTTCGCACCGACAGCCGGCTACCATCATGGCTCGCTCGGCGGCATCTATCGCGGCGCTACGGCGGAAGCGACAGTTGGCGCTGGTATCGGCACCAATGTGCTGTTTGGCGGCACGGCAGGCTCGATCCATCTTCAGGCCATCAGTGTGACGGGTCAGATCGGTCTTAATCTTGCTGCCACCGGCACGTCGATGACACTCGCCTCGGCGAACTGACGGCATTGTTTTTATAGCTCCCTTTCGCCCCGGCGGAAGGGAGCAAGTCTCTAGGCGCGCCGAACGCCGATAGGTGAAGGCGTCATGTTCACGATTTTGATAATCCGGGGGGATTCTGGTGAAAACAGTCGTCCAACTTTCGTTGCTGGCTGCCTGTTGCGCCTTGTTACCCGAAATTGCACATGCCGAGTGGCAAGCAGTCGAAAAAGTAGAGAGCTACGCGGTTTCAGGAAAATCCGGCGCTGAGCTTTACGCATCGATCGGGGAGAGGGGGCCAAGAGCCGGTGACAACGGGAGCGCCATCGCGCATACGAATTTCCGCCTGACATGGTCGAGGAAATACGAGAACCAGGGCAATGCCTGCACGCTCGTCTCCGCAAAGCCCAAACTTGTAATCACTTACACTATACCGAAGCCGGCGGGAAAGCTGCCGGACGCTGTCGCCAGCAACTGGGAGACCTTTATCGCCGGGATCCGCCGTCATGAAGCCGTGCACGGCGATATGATCCGCGACATGGTAAAATCAATCGAGACTGCAACGGTCGGCTTGTCCGTGCCCGATGATCCCAAATGTACCAAGATCAGAGCGGAGATGACGAAGCGCCTTTCCGAACTGTCTCAAACCCAGCGGCAGCGCAGCCGTGATTTTGATCGAACTGAACTCAGGGAAGGCGGAAATATCCACCAGCTCATCCTCGCATTGGTCAACGGGACGTAGACAGATGCTTGTGTACCGTCACGCGGCACCGGACGTGTATTTTTTGAAGGATGAAAGCTGATGAACCTGAAACTTCTGGCTCCGATCATTGCGACTGCATTCGTTTCTATCACAGCAGCAAGCTCTGTTGGCGCAGCGGAGAATCAACGGGATGACGTCGAAGTCTGGGTAAATGACGCCGTGCAGCCGGTCATGAGCCAGTACGATATTCCAGGCATGGCTGTCGGGGTCGTTCTTGATGGGAAATCTTATATTTTCAACTATGGGAGAATGGCGAAGGAAGGCAGCAAGCCGATAACAGACAAAACGCTGTTCGAGATCGGTTCAATCAGCAAGACGTTCACCGCCACGCTGGCTACCTACGCACAAGCCAACGGAGATCTCGCCTTGACCGAGCCGGCAGGCAAGTACGTTCCAGCCCTGCAAGGCAGCCCCTTTGGCGATGTGGAAATTCTGCATCTGGCGACGCACACGCCGGGAGGCTTTCCGCTGCAAGTACCGGACAACGTCACGAACGAACGGCAGATGCTGAAATATTTCAAGGAATGGCAGCCGGCTTACCTGCCCGGCACCCACCGGACCTATGCCAATCCCAGTATTGGCATGCTCGGCTACATAACGGCGCACAGCATGAAAGGGGATTTCCCTACACTGGTCGAACAGAAGCTGTTTCGACCGATGGGCATGGCCAACAGCTATATCAACGTCCCGAGGGACAGGATGGCGGACTATGCGCAAGGGTACACGAAAGCGGGCAAGCCCGTGCGCATGAGCAATGCAGTCCTGTCATCGGAGGCTTACGGTGTGCGAACGACGGCCGCTGATCTGGTCCAGTTCCTCAAGGCAAATATGAACCTCGTGTCTCTGGATGAGAAGCTGGCGCGCGCAATAAGGGATACGCATGCCGGTTATTTCAAGGTCGGCGAGATGACCCAGGACCTCGTATGGGAACAATATAGCTATCCGGCCGCGCTTCCCGCATTGCTCGAAGGCAATTCCCAGAGAACGTCAAGGCCGGCGCTTCCCGTTGAGCGGATAAATCCTCCGATGTCACCGCGTCAGGACGTCCTCATCAACAAGACAGGATCGACGAACGGATTCGGCGCCTATGTCGCTTTCGTACCGGAGAAGCGGATGGGCATCGTGATCCTGGCCAACAGGTTCTACCCCAACGAAGACCGGGTGAAGATCGTTCACCAGCTTTTCGCCCGCTTCGACAGTGACGGTGCGCGTCATGAGCCAGCTCCCGTCGAATAAGACGTCCTCTCTGCGCATCGTTTTGGGGCGGCTAACGCGGTCCACAGCGATGCAATCGAACCAAATAGCAACGCCCCCGGGCCGTTCCCGGAGGCGTTGTCCAGATGGGAGGAAGCCGGTGTATCTAGTTTAGATGGTCCCACCGATAATACGGTTCGCCGAATAACTGACCATTCACCTTCTCGATTTTCCCCATCAATGGCCGATACTCTCCCATCGGGATCACACCATCCCTGTTGACGGCGATTGCGTCTTTACGGATCGAAGACAGTTCGGCCTTGAGACCATGGGCCTCGGCGGGTGTCATCAACCTTTGGCTGCGTTCTTGAGAAATCCGCGTGTCCGCATTGTTAACGTCGGTAAGAATGGAATTGAGCTGGCCACTTGGTACATACCGGGTAGGGCCGGGCGCCGCGAAGGCCATTGTAAGGGGAGCGGAAGTGATGAGTGCGGCAAGAGCCGCTTTCAGAATAGTTGAGCGCATT
Source organism: Phyllobacterium trifolii (assembly GCF_014192095.1). Lineage (GTDB taxonomy): Bacteria > Pseudomonadota > Alphaproteobacteria > Rhizobiales > Rhizobiaceae > Phyllobacterium > Phyllobacterium trifolii. Next base: position 106,219 of record NZ_JACHXN010000010.1, on the reverse strand, counting down.
TTGCGTCTCCGGTTTTCATGGAGCGACAGGTCGCTCCATCGTCAGCCGCCCGTCTCGATCCGTCGGGTCGCGATGTGATCATCGCCGGCGGTTCCCGGGTAGCTGGCCAAGGGTAGATCTTGCAGGGGCCGGATAAAACTAGCCATAGGTATTGACGGAGGCAAACTTGAGTATGACAGTGTCGAACAGCCGATACTATCCGTCTTGGTAGAGTTGTATGCCTGCTGCTTTTTCGGCATAGGAATGCTTTGATACATGCGAATCTCACCCTGCCGATTCTCACACAAGAAATCCCGAATCCGGGATGAAAATTTCAACCCCAAGAGGAAATTTAGTTGCGCAAAGTTGATATTCTACTCCATCAGTGTGGCCTAATGTAGCATTGCACAATATTCGTGCATGCGCAAAAATAAGGCATGAATGCAGCCCTGTCGATCATGATTTTCGACGAGAACCGTATCCGCGCCGCTATTATCGAAGAGGGCTTGCGGGAGGCGGGGCATACGCACGTGGTGGTGCTGCACGATATTGTCGGACTGGCGCGGCAGATAGAAATTATCGGTCCGGATGTCATTGTTATCGATATCGAAACGCCCAACCGCGATATGCTTGAGCATTTGTTTCAGCTAACGCGCTCTGTACGCAAACCTATTGCGATGTTTGTGGATCGCTCGGATAGTTTATCTATTGAAGCGGCTGTTGAAGCTGGTGTTTCGGCCTATGTGGTCGATGGTTTGAGGAAAGAACGTGTGAAGCCCATCCTTGATATGGCCGTCAGCCGTTTCAAGGCGTTCAGCCGGTTGCAGCAGGAACTGGCCGACGCCAAGAGTGCCCTTGAGGAGCGCAAGATCATCGACCGGGCCAAAGGAATCCTGATGAAATCGCGCAAATTAACCGAAGATGAGGCCTATGCGCTTTTGCGTCAGACAGCCATGAACGAAAAGAAGAAACTTGCCGATATTGCCCAAAGCGTCGTCATGGCGGCGGCAATTCTGGGAAGTTAGGAAGAACTAGAATGAGTTTCATCCCGACCGGAATTGATCAGCACAAGAGCGGGCTAACAGCTCCTGCCACGATCCGCACGGAAAGTGCCAAGCTGGTTCGCGCCGGGTTCATCCCGCTCGTCGATGCCGCTGTTCTCATTGCCGCGTCGGAATTCGGATTTGCCGCTCGCGAAGGTATCCAGATCGACCTGGTCAAGGACGTTTCATGGGCCAATATCCGCGACCGGCTGGCGTTCCGCCAGTTCGACATCGCCCATATGCTAGCTCCGATGCCGGTCGCCTCAGCGCTAGGCCTCGGGTCCAACCCTTCTCCGGCAATTGCTCCTTTCATGCTCGGGCGTGGCGGTAACGCCATCACGCTTTCCGTAGAGCTCTATCGTCGTATGCAGGAAAAGGCAGGTCTTGCTGGACATGAAGATGCCCTGACCAATGCCAAAGCGCTCAAACTGGTAATCGAGGAAATGCGAGCAAAGGGCGAGGCTTTGCCGGTCTTGGGGATGACCTATCCCTTCTCCTCGCATAATTATGAATTGCGCTATTGGCTGTCAGCTGGCGGTCTTCATCCGGAAGAGGATGTAAAACTGGTCGTGGTGCCACCACCGATGACATCCGACGCCCTATCCGCGGGAGCGATCGACGGGTTCTGCGTAGGGGCACCGTGGAATATGGTAGCAGTGTCGCGCGAAGTCGGGCGCATCGTTGCCGTCAAGGAAGATATCTGGCCTTCCAGTCCGGAAAAGGTCATCGGCGCCAGACCGGAATGGGCAGAGCAGAATCCCGAAACACTCTCACGGTTGATTGTGGCGCTCGATCGCGCGGCAGCATGGTGCGATGTTTCGGACAACCGGCGTGAACTGGCGCAGATCTTGGCGGAACCCCGTTATCTCGACGTGCCATTCGACATTCTCCACCGGGTGCTCGTGGGACAATTCACTACTGATCCGAACGGGACCGAGCGGACTGTTCCAGAATATTTTACCTTCCATCGCCAGGGGGCCAATTTCCCGTGGATCAGTCAGGCCCAATGGATATTCAGCCAGATGGTGCGATGGGGGCAGGTCGCCTATTCGCTGGAAGCCCATCGGCAGGTTGCTTCAGCCTTCCGGCCGGATCTCTATCGCAACGCGCTTGGAAGCCGCGCCGATATCCCCGTGACGGATGTGCGCATAGAGGGAAACGCTGAGGATGACGTGTTCATCGATGGCGCCACGTTCGATCCAGAAGATATTCGTGGCTATGTTGCAAGTTTCCCAATTCGGAATACCGGCTCCGGAACCACGAACCAGAGTGACGTTTAGGACCGCACATGTTTTGTGCTGTGCACAATAAATTCGCACTCGACTGACGTTATCTGCACAAATCTGTTGCTTTGATTATTCGTAGGCCCCTCGCTTCTTGCAAGGCTAAACTAAAAAATATGTAATTTTTTCAGCTAGTTGCTGTTTTTATTAAGAGTTGGCACGCCGTTTGCATTGATAATTTTGTTCCGTCAATGACGACAGGAACCGCAGGCACCGGCATCGGGTGCTTTCAAAGACACAGACGTCGCTCGGCGAGTTCATTCTGCAGGTATGCCTGGAATGCACTCCATCCAGCGGCGTTTTTTTATGGCTCAACCGGCTGCAAAGGCCGACGCATTTCAGGGGAAATACTATGAAAGACATTCTGTCGACTGGCATGCACAGACGAAAGCTTCTGAAAGCGGGCGGAACGCTGGCACTGTTTGCTGCCGCCAAATCTGCTTTTCCTGGTGGCGCTTTTGCGGCAGCTGCCGGTCCCGAGACCACAAAGGCAACGCTTGGCTTCATTGCGCTCACCGACTCCGCACCATTGATCGTCGCCAAGGAAAAAGGTCTGTTCGCAAAATATGGCATGCCGGATGTCGAGGTAGTCAAGCAGGCCTCCTGGGGCACAACACGCGACAATCTCGTATTGGGTTCGGCCGGTAACGGTATCGACGGCGCACATATCCTCACTCCGATGCCGTACCTTATCAGTACCGGCAAGGTGACCCAGAACAATCAGCCTCTACCGATGGTCATTCTCGCGCGGCTCAATCTCGACGCGCAGGGGATCTCCGTTGGTGCCGCCTATGCGGATATCAAAGTCGGCGCGGATTCTGGTTTGCTGAAAGAGGCTTTTGCCAAGAAGAAGGCAGAGGGCAGCCCAGCCAAGGCCGCAATGACATTCCCGGGCGGTACACATGACCTCTGGATTCGTTACTGGCTCGCAGCCGGCGGAATCGACCCCGACAAGGATGTCGAAACCATCGTGGTTCCGCCGCCGCAGATGGTTGCCAACATGAAAGTCGGTACTATGGACTGTTTCTGTGTGGGTGAGCCGTGGAATGCGCAGCTTGTCAACCAAGGCATCGGTTACACAGCAATCAACACGGCGGAAATCTGGGCCAAGCATCCGGAAAAATCGTTCGCCATGCGTGCCGATTGGGTCGAGAAAAATCCCATTGCGACCAAGGCGCTGCTAATGGCCGTCCTCGAAGCCCAGCAATGGGCTGACGATATGGCGAACAAGGACGAACTGGCTGCAATCGTCGGCAAGCGCGCCTGGTTCAATGTTCCCGCTACCGATATCGCTGGACGGTTGAAGGGCGATTATGACTATGGCTCCGGGCGTGTCGAGACGGCCAGTCCGCATTTGATGAAATTCTGGCGCGATCACGCATCTTATCCGTTTCAGAGCCATGAAAAATGGTTCCTGACCGAGAATATCCGATGGGGCAAATTTGCGCCGGATACGGACATCAACGCATTGGTTGGCAAGGTCAATCGGGAGGATCTCTGGCGCGAGGCGGCATCGGCCCTTGGCGTTGCCGCAACGGATGTCCCCGCTTCGACATCGCGAGGTGCCGAGACCTTTTTCGATGGCAAAGTCTTCGACCCGGACAACCCGCAGACCTATCTCGCCAGCCTCGACATCAAACGTTTTGCGTGAAGGAACCGGTATGATTGCCAGCCCCGTACGGATGAATCCACAAAAACAGCCACACACCCAAGCAAAGGTCGTGACTTTGAGCACTCCCAGATCATCTGTTGCTCGGCGGCGCTTCCCGCAGCGGCTCTCCGCCCTTGCAGGACATATACTGCCGCCGCTGGTAACGCTGGCGTTTCTGCTGGTTCTTTGGGAAGTCATTTGCTCCTCGCCAACGGCGAGTGTTCCCTCGCCGTCGCGCGTTGTATCCGAAACCTGGGAATTGATTGTCCATCCATTCTATGTCGGACAAGGCGTCGACCAAGGTTTGTTCTGGCACATCCTCGCCAGTCTCAAGCGTGTGGCCCTCGGCTATTGCCTTGCGGCCATCGCAGGGATCGCTCTCGGTGCGCTGGTAGGTCAGAGCGACTGGGCGATGCGCGGTCTTGATCCGATCTTCCAGGTCTTGCGCACCGTTCCACCGCTGGCCTGGCTGCCGCTGTCATTGGCAGCTTTCAAGGACGGCAACCCCTCGGCAATCTTCGTGATCTTCATTACGGCCATCTGGCCGGTCATCATCAATACGGCGGTTGGTATCCGCAATATTCCGCAGGATTACCGGAACGTTGCAAGGGTGCTGCGTCTCAATCAGTTCGAGTATTTCACCAAGATCATGATCCCGGCCGCCGCGCCGTACATCTTCACGGGTTTGCGCATCGGCATCGGTCTGTCCTGGCTCGCCATTGTTGCCGCTGAAATGCTCATTGGCGGTGTCGGCATAGGCTTTTTCATCTGGGACGCATGGAACTCCTCGCGCATGAGCGACATCATTCTCGCGCTCATCTATGTCGGCATTGTTGGCTATCTCCTCGATCGTGCCATTGCGTCCATTGCCAAAGTCGTCACCCGCAACACGCTCAGCGCCTGAAGGAAATAATCATGTCAAAACCCTATCTCTCGCTCGAACAGATCGACATGGTGTTCAGTCGCGGTGGTGCGAGCACACAAGTTCTGAACCAGGTCTCCCTCGACGTCGACAAAGGTGAGTTCATATCGATTATCGGCCATTCCGGCTGCGGGAAATCGACGCTGCTCAACATTGTCGCCGGCCTGACAGAGGCAACGCGCGGCGTGGTGCTTCTTGAGGGCGTTGTCGTCGATGCACCGGGACCAGACCGGGCGGTGGTGTTTCAGAACCATTCTCTGCTTCCGTGGCTGACAGTTTATGAGAACGTCAAACTGGCCGTGGACAAGGTTTTCTCGGGCACGAAAAGCCGGGTCGAGCGGCATGAGTGGACCATGCGCAACCTCGAACTGGTTCAGATGGTTCATGCCAAGGACAAGCGCCCGTCGGAAGTATCGGGCGGCATGAAGCAGCGTGTCGGCATTGCTCGGGCATTGGCGATGGAGCCAAAAGTCCTGCTTCTCGACGAACCGTTTGGGGCTCTTGACGCACTGACACGTGCACACCTTCAGGATCAGGTGATGCAGATTCATGCCGAACTTGCCAATACAGTACTGATGATCACTCACGACGTGGATGAAGCGGTGCTTCTTTCTGATCGCATTGTCATGATGACAAACGGACCATCGGCCAAGATCGGAGAAGTCCTGGACGTACCGCTTGTTCGTCCGCGCCGCCGCATCGAACTCGCGTCGGATGCTACCTATATTCGCTGCCGCTCGGCAGTGCTGAAGTTCCTCTACGAACGTCATCGGCTTGTGGAGGCTGCGTGAGATGGAAGCACCTGAGAAAAAGCAGAAGCTGGTTATCATTGGCAACGGCATGGCACCGGGCCGCGCGCTGGAACATTTGTTCGAACTGGCGCCAGACGCTTATGACGTGACGATTTTCAATGCCGAACCGCGTGTCAATTATGATCGGATCATGTTGTCGCCGGTGCTTTCCGGCGAAAAGGCATTCGAGGAAATCATTATCCATGGCGATGGCTGGTACATCAAGCATGGGATCATGCTGTATAAGGGCCACAAGGTGGTCAATATCGACCGCGTTGCCAAAACGGTTACATCCGATGCGGGAACGACCGAACCCTACGACAAGCTTCTGATCGCCACCGGGTCTTTACCTTTTATCCTGCCGGTGCCTGGCAATAACCTTCCAGGTGTTTTGACCTATCGCGACCTCGATGACGTCAGGGCAATGCTGCTGGCGGCGCAATCGCGGGCAAAGGCCATTGTCATCGGCGGCGGATTGCTGGGTCTCGAAGCGGCGGCTGGACTCAAATCCCGCGATATGGACGTGACCGTCCTGCACGTCATGCCGACATTGATGGAGCGGCAGCTCGATCCTGCAGCGGGCTATCTCCTCGAGAAGGCGGTTGAAGCACGCGGCATCAAGGTCCTCACCAAAGCCAGCACCAAGGAGATTATCGGGGAAAAGAAAGTCGAGGGTGTCCTGCTTGCCGACGGGACGGTGCTCCCCGCCGATCTTGTGGTGATGGCTGTGGGCATCCGGCCAAGTGGTTCGCTCGCCAAGGAGGCGGGGCTTGAATGCAATCGCGGCATTGTCACGGATGCCGGAATGCGTACATCCGATCCGGACATTTTTGCCATTGGCGAATGCGCGGAAGTCGGCGGCCAGTGCTACGGACTTGTCGCACCGCTCTACGAGATGGCGCGGGTGGTTGCGGCCCAGCTTGCAGGCAATAGCGAGGCAGCCTTTGTCCATAGCGAAACGCCGACCAAGCTGAAGGTCACCGGCATTAACTTGTTTTCGGTCGGCGATCTGGGAGAGGGGGACGACCGGCAGGAAATCGTGTTGCGCGATGCCTCTGCGGGCGTTTACAAGCGCCTCGTTCTCAAGGATGACCGCATCATCGGGACCGTTCTATATGGCGAAACCTCCGATGGTGCCTGGTTCCACGATCTCACCAAAAAGCGCACCGACATTTCGGAGATGCGCGAGACCCTGATTTTCGGCCAGTCCTATCAGGGAGGGTCCCCGCTGGACCCTATGGCGGCCGTTGCAGCCTTGCCAGATGATGCGGAAATCTGCGGTTGCAACGGCATTTGTAAGGGAAAGATCACCGGCGCCATTACGGGCAAAGGACTGACATCGCTTGACGATGTGCGTGCACATACCAAGGCTTCCGCCTCCTGCGGAAGCTGCACCGGACTTGTCGAGCAGCTTTTGTCGCTGACATTAGGAGATAGCTATAACCCTTCCGCAGTCACGCCCATGTGCAGCTGTACCGATCTCGGCCATGACGATGTGCGCCGCCTGATCAAGGCAAAGAGTCTGAAATCCATTCCTGCTGTGATGCAGGAGCTTGAGTGGAAGACCTCCTGCGGCTGCGCCAAATGCCGCCCGGCGTTGAACTATTATCTCGTCTCGGATTGGCCGGATGAATATGCCGACGATTACCAGTCACGTTTCATCAATGAGCGCGTCCACGCCAATATCCAGAAAGACGGGACCTATTCGGTCGTTCCGCGCATGTGGGGTGGCATGACCAGCTCGAAGGAACTGCGTGCCATCGCCGATGTCGTCGATAAGTTCGAGATACCGGCGGTGAAGGTCACCGGTGGTCAGCGCATCGACATGCTCGGCATCAAGAAAGAAGATTTGCCCGCTGTCTGGGCCGATCTTGGCAAGGCTGGCTTCGTCTCAGGCCAGGCCTATGCCAAGGGTCTGCGCACCGTGAAGACCTGTGTCGGGACGGACTGGTGCCGGTTCGGTACGCAGGATTCCACTGGACTGGGCATCCGCATCGAGAAGTTCATGTGGGGATCGTGGACGCCAGCCAAACTGAAAATGGCGGTATCCGGCTGCCCACGCAATTGCGCCGAGGCGACCTGCAAGGACATCGGAATTATCTGCGTCGATTCAGGCTTCGAGATTCATTTTGCCGGTGCAGCCGGGCTCGATATCAAAGGAACTGAGGTTCTGGGACTTGTCCATACGGAGGATGAGGCGCTGGAGCACGTGGTGGCACTGGCTCAGATGTACCGCGAGCAGGGCCGTTATCTGGAGCGCATCTATAAATGGGCCAAGCGTGTCGGCCTCGATGAAATCCGCCGGCAGATCATGGGCGATGCGGATAAGCGCAAGGGGTATTTCGACCGCTTCGTCTTCAGCCAGAAATTTGCGCAGGTCGATCCCTGGTCCGAGCGAGTGTCCGGCGTGGACAAGCACGAGTTCCAGCCCATGGCGACCATAGCTTACCAGCAAGCAGCGGAGTGAGGGCATGAACGACTGGATTGAAATCGGTGCGCTCAACGATATTCCTCGGCGTGGCGCGCGCTGTGTGATGACACCGCAAGGCAAGATCGCCGTATTCCGCACGATGGAGGATCAGGTCTTCGCCATTGACGATCATTGTCCGCACAAAGGCGGGCCGTTGAGCCAAGGGATTGTCCATGGTGCTTCGGTGACTTGCCCGCTGCACAATTGGGTGATTTCGTTCGAAACCGGCAAGGCGCTTGGGGCCGATGAGGGCAGCGTCAAAACCATTGCGATAAAGCGCGATGGCGAGCGGATATTTGCCCTGCTTGAGCGCACTGCCGTGGCGGCGGAATAGAATGCTTGAATCCCCCGTTACCGTTCGCACCACCTGCGCTTATTGCGGAGTGGGCTGCGGCGTTCTCGCCACAAGGGAGGAGAGCGGAGCGGTTCGCATCAAGGGTGATCCCCTGCACCCTGCCAATTTCGGGCGTCTTTGCTCGAAAGGCTCCGCTCTTGGCGAGACGCTCGATCTGGAGGGGCGGCTGCTCGAACCGCAGATAGGGGGCCAGCCCGCAAGCTGGGATACAGCGCTCGATCTCGTGGCAAGCCGCTTTACTGAAACCATAAGCGAACATGGCCCTGACAGCGTAGCCTTCTATGTCTCCGGCCAATTGCTGACCGAAGATTATTATGTCGCCAACAAGCTGATGAAGGGCTTTATCGGTTCGGCCAATATCGACACCAATTCGCGGCTGTGCATGTCGTCTTCGGTGGCGGGACACAGGCGCGCTTTCGGGTCGGATACGGTTCCCGGAACCTATGAGGATCTGGATCTCGCCGATCTCATCGTCCTGACGGGCTCCAATCTTGCCTGGTGCCATCCTGTGCTCTATCAGCGCATCGCCGCTGCAAAGGTCAGGCGTCCGGAGATGCGCGTCGTGCTTATCGATCCGCGCCGCACCGTGACCGCCGATATTGCCGACATGCATCTCAAAATAAAACCGGATGGCGATACGGCATTGTTCGTCGGTCTGCTCGGGTTTCTCGCAGCGCAGGGCGCGGTCGAGCGGCATTATGTCGAGCGATACACGTCGGGGTTCGAGGCGGCATTGGCTATCGCCAACAGTCACGATCTGCGCAGCATTGCCGCACGGACCGGGATCTCTCCCGAAGAACTTCGTGCGTTTTTTGAACTGTTCACGCGAACCGAGCGAAGCGTGACGGTTTACAGCCAGGGTGTGAACCAATCCGCCAGCGGCACCGACAAGGTCAATGCCATTATCAACTGCCATCTGGCAACGGGTCGCATCGGTCGTCCGGGTATGGGGCCGTTTTCGATCACCGGTCAGCCCAATGCCATGGGCGGCCGCGAGGTTGGCGGATTGGCGAACATGCTGGCGGGCCATATGCATCTGGAAAATGCCGGGCACCGCCAGCTCGTGCAGGCGTTCTGGGACGCTCCGACCATTGCGTCGAAGCCGGGACTGAAGGCTGTCGATCTTTTTGATGCGGCGCGGGCAGGGAAGATCAAGGCGCTATGGATCATGGCGACCAATCCGGTGGATTCTATGCCGGAGGCGGATCTTGTCATCGAAGCCTTGGAAACCTGTCCTTTCGTCGTTGTTTCCGACATCAATGCGATGACAGATACGACATGCTATGCCGATGTGCTTTTGCCGGCGGCCGGTTGGGGCGAGAAAGATGGCACCGTCACAAACTCCGAGCGGTGCATTAGCCGGCAGCGTGCGTTCCTGCCGCTGCCGGGCGAGGCGAAGCCGGACTGGTGGATTGTTACACAGGTGGCCCAACGCATGGGATTTGCCCCTGGTTTTCCATATGAAAGCGCAGCGCAGATTTTTGCCGAACATGCGGCGCTTTCGGGCCACGGAAATCACGGCACACGCGACTTCGACATCAGCGCGCACTCCGCCATAGTAGACACGGACTACGATGCACTTTCGCCATTTCAATGGCCCCAGGGCAGGGATGAGCCCGCGACCGAAAAGCGCTTCTTCGGGCAAGGCGAGTTCTATACCGACGACCGCCGCGCCCGCTTCGTGGCGGTGCGACCGGCGAATGAGGAAGCAATCGATCCGCGCTTCGCCTTCACGCTGAATACCGGCCGTGTCCGCGATCATTGGCATACCATGACCCGCACAGGAAAAAGCGCGCGTCTTTCCGCCCACTTTGCCGAACCCTTTGCCGAGATCAATCCGCTCGATGCCGCAGAGCAGGGCATTGCCGACGCCAGTCTGGTCAAACTCGGTAACGATCATGGTAAGATCGTCGTCCGGGCATTGCTGACGGACCGGCAGGAGAGGGGCAATATCTTCGTGCCCATGCACTGGAACGGGCAATTTGCCGGCAATGCGCGGGTGGACAGGCTGGTTACCGCCAATGTCGATCCGGTTTCCGGGCAACCCGCTTTGAAGATGGCACGCGTCGCGGTCAAACCGTTCGCTGCCCGCTGGTATGGCTTTGCCGTATTGCATCATAAGCCTCTGCCCGATGCGGAATATTGGGCGATGGCCCTGACGGATGGAGGCTACCGGCTGGAACTGGCAGGGCATAGCGTGCCTGGGGACTGGAGCGCCTTCGCGCGGAACCTATTTCAGGCAGAGAGGGATATCGAATTGCTTGCCTACCACGATACACATCAGGATCAGCATCGCATCGCGGCATTCGATGGTGAGAGGCTGCTCGGCGCACTTTACGTGGCGCGCGAACCGGTGACAGTTTCGCGCAGCTGGGCCAGCGAACAACTGGCACGGCAATTCACAGATGCGCGACAACGCTTCCAGCTTCTGGCGGGGCGACCGGGCAAGGATGTGCCGGACAAGGGTGCAATTGTCTGCGCCTGTTTCTCGGTCGGCTGTAACGAGATTGCCTCTGCCGCCCATGAGGGTTGCACGACTGTGGAAGCAATAGGCGAACGCCTGAAGGCCGGAACCAATTGCGGGTCCTGCCGCGCCGAAATCCGCGGAGTTATCGACGCATGCAAAATCGTTGCGGCGGAATGACGTCTGCCAACGGGTGTCCTGGCTGTTCGCGGCAACACTCTGCCGTTATCCGCAAGCAAAGAAAGTCGAATAAGCTCCGTACACAGAAACTCCGGCGTATCGCATGTTGGGCCGAAGCATGTTCGTGTTGTGACCTGCGGAATTCCTCCATCCAGAAAAAAGAGCCTGTGCACTTCTATATCTAACACCGACGTTTTCCGTACACACTCCACTCAGTCCGGCTGCTTTTGCTTGGGCTGATCTCTGGCGGAAGCCATCATGGCCGATAGTTCCCCGGGCCGCTTGCTCCCGGCTATGTTGCCGTGCCAGGGCTTTCAGCGTGCCATTGGCGGCCAGCGGCGATAGGCCATGGCTCGTCCTGTAGGAATTGATAAGCGTTAGCGTCTGGGGGCCAAAATCGCCCGCCATTGCGATGGGCTGTGTCGTACCTGCACATCCAGAAACCAGAACCGCAACTGCCATCGTGTATAAGATTTTCATTCTCGGATTTCCCCCTGTGTCGTTTACTACGGCTTGAGACACTGTTGCGGCAGGGCCGCAATCAAACTTGAACCCACCGTTTTACATGTGTCTGAGGCATAAGAATGGTTATGGAACTACGGTTCTCGCTAGAAGCATAGACCGGCAATCCCAGCGAGCTCCCGAAAGAAGACGGCATTTGAAGCCCTGTAGTCATCGATAAGATATCCAAGCATGGTTGATTGTCACACAAAAGGATGGATAGTCACCAGGATGGAGACCCGAAAATGAAGCCCAACGATGACGACGAACACCTGATAGAAACGCTTTTCCGCAATGGCACGATTACCGTCGTGGGTGTGGTGCTTTCATTTTCCCTGGGCTTTCTTACGCAGTGGGCCAGCAATCCAATACCGTGGAGACTAACCGACCTGCCGACGCTGGTGGTCATAGCTATAGGTATCGTCTTTCAACTGCGTTCCCTCGCTTTACTTTTGCAAACGTCGTCACTGAAAAAAGTCGTCTACGACAAGGCAAGCCGGCTGTTTCTTAATGGCGTGATCATCACCGGGGCCGGCGTTTTTCTGGCGATCCTCATTGACACGTTCCGGTTGCTGATGGAGCGTTAACCGACACTTGCGATTGAAGGTTTGCGCCACTTGATTTGCAACCGGCCGCCTGTTGTGTTGCCGGTTATCAAGGAGACCCTTCAATGCGATTAGAGACTGACTTTCCCGATCACCGCAACGGCCGATTTTCACGCGAACCTGTGCCATCCCATTGGCCCCGGAACGTAAGGCAACTATCGCTGAAAGGCAGTGCTTTGTTCGGCATCAATGAAGAGACCGGCAATCTCTATTGGGATGGCAAGTTGATCCAGACCTCCAATCGGCTCGGCAATTTTGAGCGGGGCCTTGGCATTGTCCTGACCACAGCGATTGTTGTGATGGCTATACTTGATGCAGCCGGGTTCTTTTTCGGCCATTAGTTGCCTTCGGACAAGGACGGGACCCTGTTTTCATTCTTTGTTTCGAATAGAATGGGCATTTTCGGTGTCATTGGCAGACACCCTCGTGAAGTGTTGTTAGCGGAGGATAGTATGGAAGGTTTTCAGGCCCCTGTCGCGCTACTGGCCAGGCTGTTTCTTGCTTATATTTTTGTCATGGAAGGCTGGGGCAAGATTGCCGACTATGCCGGTACTGCCGCCTATATGGAGACCAACGGCGTTTCAGCCAAGCTGTTGCCGCTCGTCATTCTAACCGAACTCGGTGGCGGGATTCTCGTCGCTGCCGGTTTCATGACTCGCTATGCTGCTGTCGCGCTTGCCGGGTTCTGTTTGCTAACGGCTTTTTTGTTCCACACCGACTTCGGAAATCTCGAACAATTGATCAACTTTAACAAGAACATCGCCATTGCCGGGGGTTTCTTAGCTTTGTTGGCTTTTGGTCCGGGAGCGTGGTCAGTCGACGCATGGCGGAAACGAGGCTAACGCTCCCCGAAACTCGATGTCTTGAGAAATTCGGAAAGCCGTTCGCTCTTCGGCTTGTGAAACATTTCACGCGGGTTCCCCTCTTCACCGATCCGCCCCTGGTTCATGAAGATGACGCGGTTGGAGACCTCGTAAGCAAACCGCATCTCGTGGGTGACGAGCAGCATGCTCATGCCGTCTTGAGCCAGCGACTTGATGACCTGCAAGACCTCGTTGACAAGCTCGGGATCGAGCGCTGATGTCACTTCGTCGAAAAGCATCAGTCTGGGGTTCATGGCGATAGCACGCGCGATCGCCACGCGTTGCTGCTGGCCACCAGAAAGCTGGCCGGGGAAATGATCGGCACGTGAGCGCAGACCGACGCGATCGAGCCATTTCTCGGCAATGGATCGTGCTTCATCTTTGCTCAACTTCTTCACCTTCATCAGCCCGAGCATAACGTTGCGAGCGGCGCTCATATGCGGGAAGAGGTTGAATTGCTGAAAGGCCATGCCGGTCAATGCCCGCTGGCGCGCGATCTCCTTTTCCTTCTTACGGCGGCGCTGTCCACCTACCGTCTCATAGCCGATCTCCTCGCCATCGATACTGATCGAGCCGCCCTGAAATTCTTCCAGCATGTTGATACAACGCAACATGGTCGTCTTGCCGGAGCCACTCGATCCGATGATGCTGATGACGTCACCCTGCGCCATGGTGCAATCAACGCCTTTCAGGACCTCGACATCGCCGTAGCTTTTGTGCAGATCGCGGATTTCTAGAAGATGGTTTGGCATCGTTATCGCCTCAGGACGGAATAGCGGTCTTGCGTTCGACATACCGGCCGAAACGCTCGATGGCATAATTGATGATGAAATAGAGAAAGCCGGCGAAGAAATAGAATTCGAGGCTGAGAAACGATCGCGAGATAATTTCCTGCGTACGCAGCAACAACTCGGCAACGCCGATGATGGAGAGCAATGTCGATGCCTTGACCATTTCTGCGGCCGTATTCACCCAGGCAGGGAGAATCTGGCGCAACGCTTGCGGCCCGAGCACATAAGCAAAAGTTTGCGGGAACGTCAGGCCGATCGCCTTGGCAGCTTCCGTCTGACCCTTTGGGATGGCTTGAAGCGCTCCTCGGACTATCTCTCCGACATGGGAACTGCAGAACACAGCGAGGGCCAATACGCCGGCCTGAAACGGGCTGAGATCAAGACCGATCGTGCTGAGCACATAGTAGCTTGCCAGCACGAGAACCAGGACCGGCGTACCGCGAATGAAATCCGTATAGCCTCGCACGATCCAGCGCAGCGGCCGGACGCCATAGGTCAGAGCAAGGCCGACAAATATTCCAAGTAGTGTGCCAAAGCAAATCGCCAGCAGGGAAATCGAAATGGTGAAACCAAGACCCTTGAGGATCGGTATGCGGGCGAGCCAGAGAATATCGAGGAAATGAGCAATATCCATCACATCACCTCGGCACTGACAGGCGACGCTCGAGGGCACGCATCAGCGCGGCGAGGATCGAGCAGGTTATAACGTAGAGGCAGCTGGCGACGATCCAGGTCTCAATGACACGGAAGGTCTCGACATTGATCTTGCGCGCCTCGAACGTCAGCTCCGGCACGGCGATCGCCGCTGCGAGCGACGTATCCTTGAACAGCGAGATGATTGTACTGCTCAGCGACGGCAAGACATTGCGAAACATCAGCGGCGCGATGATCGAGGTCCGAATCTGGATTTCCGTAAGGCCGATGGCGAGCCCCGCTTCTCGCAGCCCAACAGGAATTGACAGCAGACCTGCTCGAAAAACCTCTGCAAGATATGCGCCGGAATAGAGTGCGAGCGTGAAGATGAAGCTTTCGATCTTGCCCAGCCGGAAACCTAGTTGTGGCAGCGCGAAATAGGTGAAGAGAACAAGCACGAGGATCGGCGTGTTGCGGATGATCGTCACGTAAATTCCGGCTGGACGCCGCGCAAAGCCGTTCTTCGATATCAGACAGAATGCCGTGAACAGGCCAATCGCTGCGCCAATCAGGATTGCACCAAAGGCCAGGGCGAGGCTGAGCGCCAGCCCTTCGAGCAGAAGATCGAAGCTTCGCCACACTGCAGCAAAATTCAGCGTATAACCCATAATGTTCCTGTTATCCGGAACGAGAAGGAAACGGCTCCGGATATTTCCGAAGCCGCAGCGTGATCGCGTTACTTGTATTCGACCGGGAAGCCGATTTGCGGAGGTGTCAGATCCTTGCCGAACCAGGTTTTGAACGATTTCGCATAGAAGTCGAACTCAACACCGGTCATTGCTTCGTGCAGCGCAGTGTTGACGAAGTTCAACCAATCCTGGTCGCCACGCTTGACGCCGCAGGCATAGGTCTGCGGGTTCCAGCCATAGCCGGCATCCTTGTAGCGGCCCTGGTTCTGGGTCATGTACCACGCAAGCGACGACTGATCTGTCGCCGCTGCGTCCGCCCGGCCGGACTCGAGGGCCTGATAGATAAGGTCAACGGATTCGTACTGGTCGACCTTGGCTTCCGGCAGAGCTGCATGAACCATGCTTTCAGCGTAGACATTTTGCAGAACGGAGATCGTGACCGCTGAGCCGGCGGCTTTCAACGCGGCATAATCGGCATATTTGCTGTCGGCCTTGAGCATGAGACCAACACCTTCCCGGTAGTAAGGAATGGTGAAAGCGATCTGCTGTGCCCGTTCGCCCGTCACTGTCATGAACTGGCAGGTGATATCGACCTTGTCCGTTGTGATATTCGGAATGCGCGCATCGGAAGATTGATTGACGAATTCGATCTTTTCCGGGCCATTAAACAGAGCTTTGGCGATGATATGACCCATGTCGACGTCAAAACCCTGAAGCTTGTCGTCTACGCTCTTGAAATGCCATGGCGCATTGGTGCTGCCAGTGCCGAGAACCAGATGACCCCGGGCCAGAACTTCATCCAGTTTGCTTTTGGTTTCCTGTGCGAACGCCGTAAGAGAAGGCAGCATCGCGAATGCAGCTACAGCTGCCGCAACACGCAGTCGGTTGGTCATCTTCGTTCCCCTATTCGTCTAGCGAATGTTTTCATTGTGATCCATTATTATGGAATATAGTACCTAATAATGGATAGCCAATAGAATGACAGTGGCTTCGACTTGTCAAGGGTCCTTGCACGATGGGAACTCGACCATTTTATTTACATGCTGTGGGCGAAAAAACAGAAAGCCCGCATCAGCGGCTGATGCGGGCTTTTGCAGAATGGCACTAAATCAGGCCGCTGCGGCGTTGACCCGGCTTTCAGCCATAGCTGTCAATGCCTTGTCCGTATTCATTTCTTCCTGGAGATTCTGCTGGAGCAGCGCCGCACAGTCGTTACGGCCGAGCTGTTTTGCCCAGGCGACAAGCGTACCATAGCGCGTGATCTCGTAGTGCTCGACCGCCTGCCCAGCGGCTATCAGCGCGGCGTCCAGAACCCGATCATCATCGACCTCGCCCGAGACATCATCAGCTTCCTCAAGAATGCCGTCGATCGCCGGGCAGTTGACGCCGGCAACGTCCACGCCATGCAATTTGAACACTTCTTCCAGACGCTCGATCTGCATCTCGGTCTCCTGAAGGTGTTTCTCGAAACCGTTCTTCAGTTCCTGATCAGAAGCCTTGTCGATCATTTCGGGCAGAGCCTTCACGATCTGGTTTTCAGCATAGTAGATGTCACGCAGCGTATGGACGAAGAGATCGTCCATCGTCTTGATATCTTTGGAAAAAAATCCCATGTCGTCCTCCTGGTTGGCCACAGCTACCCCTTCGGCAGCTTTGCAGCTTCCGCAAAAAGTAGCTCGCTCACTTGTTTACAGGGAAGTAACGATGGGTCGGAAGAATGGTTCCTCGCCCGATAAACTACAGTCGCACAGGCGGATCGAACCGGCCTTTGCCGGCAACTTCCACCAGATACGTCTTTCCCGCATCGGGATCGCTCTGGTGCATGGCGTCACTCATTTCGTGATAAGCCGTTGTCACAATGAGGTTGGCGCTATCTTCACTGATAAACGCCGGGCAGGATGGCTGGCGGACCGGCATTTCGATAGAACGGATAAGCTTTCCGGAGGGCGAAAAGACATTAATGCTGGAACCTCCCCAGCAAGCGTTCCACAAATTTCCTTCCGCATCGACCACGGACCCATCGACCCCGCCCTGCTCCCTATGCTGGTAGAACAACACGGGTTCACCGATAGGAAGGCCTGTCTCGGGATCGGTGTCGACGCGCCAAATGATGTTCTTGCCGGTGTCCGCAAAATAAGAAATACGACCATCCGGGGAAAAGCAGATCGAGTTGGGAATCGATATATCGCTGAATAACTTGCGCAATTCGCCCTGGCGATACCAATAGATCGACCCGGCTCCCTTCTGCGTCTTTCCCATTGTGCTGACCCAAAACGCTCCAGCGGGATGAACGCGCGCGTCGTTGGACCGGGTGGCAGGATTATCAGCCTCGATCGGTTGATGCATCGTTGAATGCCCGGTCTGCCGGTTGCGGATGAAAAGCCCGGTTTCGGTAGCAATCAGCTGCCGCTTCTCATCGATGACAGCAAGGGCGCTCGCCATTTGTCCTAGAGCATGAATTTCGGTCGTACCGCCAGCCAAAGGCTTCTCGAACAGACGGCCCGTGACGATATCGAACCACCACACGGTCTTCGTCAGAGGATCGTAGCCCGGCCCTTCTCCAAGCTGGACGGGCTCATCGTGGAATAGGCTTATCCTCGGTTGCTGCACAATCATCCCTCGGCAAAGATGCGATCATAGGCCTCGACCGTCGCCTTCGCGCGGTCCCGGACGAACGAAGACGTGGCACCGACTTTGTAAAGGCTCGAGCCCAAACCAAATGTGCGAACCCCGACCTCCTTATAGGCAGCAAACGTTGTCTCATCGACACCACCGACGGCACCAATCACCGTACCCTTCGGCAAAATGGCGCTGATCGCCTTGATCCCATCAGGTCCAAGTGCACTTGCAGGGAAGAATTTGAGACCGGAAGCGCCGGCCTTCAGTGCAGCCAGAGCTTCAGTTGGCGTGAAGACGCCGGGCATCGTCACCATACCTGCTTTGCCTGCCGCGGCGAGCACTTCCGGATCGACATTGGGACTTATCATCAGCCGCCCGCCAGCCGCATCGAGCCGCGCGATATCGGCCGGATCAAGCACGGTACCCGCGCCGATCAGAACGTGCCTTGGCAGTTTTTTCGCAAGCAATTCAATGGATTGGAATGGCTCCGGTGAATTCAGCGGTACTTCGATAACGTCGATCCCCGCCTCGACTAGTTCCTCGCCAATGGCCAGAACCTCATCCGGTTTGACGCCGCGCAGGATTGCGATGAGATCGCGCTTCAGCTTCGGCCACGGAGCGGAGACTTGAGACATATGAACTATCCTTTGGCCGGCCAAATGCTGGAGGCGGCTACGAAAAGGCCCTTCCTCACGGCTTCGTCGGCGTCGACGAGATCGAAATCGAGATCGGCAATATGAAGCGCCTTGCCGTAGAGCGCTGCCATCGCACCGGAAGCCACAAGTGTTACCCTGCTTCCAGATTTCGCCTTGGCTCCAGCAATTTCCGCGCCGATGAGCAGACCCGACAGACGCGATGCAGCGCCTTCCGGGGATAAATTATCGAGAAGCATGGCGGCACGAATACCGAAGAGTTCGCCAAGCATCCGTTTACCGGACAACATGAGTTCGACGGCAGCCTCGAATTGTGGATGGTCCGGCGAAGCGGATGTCGCGGCATCACCAACGGAATGGCGCAAGATCGATTGCGAGGCGAGCAGCGCGTAAAGTTCGCCCGTAAGGTAGGTGGAGAAGCTCTTCGCCCTCCCCTCTTCCAATGTGACCCACTTGGAGTGCGTCCCCGGCATCGCAATGATTCCATTGGATAAGGTGCGATCAAGGATCGCGCCGAGCAGTTGGGTTTCCTCGCCGCGCATGACATTCGGAGAGCTCCCGGATTGCGACAGTCCGGGAATGATGCGCACATCGCGGGCGATGCCTTCGATCCTCACTGCGCCGGAAAGGATGGCCTTCAGATCGGCCGGAACCGGGACGTAATTGGCTTCGACCCAACCCTGCCGCGATCCGGCCATTCCGCAGATGATGACGGGCAGATCAGCAGGCGCACCAAGCGCTGACAAATGGCCTTCCAGCGTCTCCGTAAAACCACGAGCACGGGATGTATCGAGGCCGTCATCGGAGCGTTTCTCAGCTAGAACATGCCCGTTACAGTCGACAAGCCAAAGGCGAAAACGGCTTGTTCCCCAATCACTTAGCGCATAACAGGCCGCGTTGCTCACAGGTAACCACCGTCAACAATCAGCGTCTGGGCGCTGAGCATGCGGGCAGCGTCGGAGGCAAGGAAAAGGCACGGTCCGACCATGTCGCCGGGCAGGATTTCCTCGCGCAGAACCTGCTTGTTGAGATGGACCCGGAGGCCTTCCTCCGTGACCCAGTGAGAGCGCTGGCGATCAGTCATCACCCAGCCCGGTGCGATGGCATTGACGCGAATTTTTTCCGGTCCGAGCCGCCCCGCCAACCCCTTGGTAAGGCCAATGATTCCAGCCTTGGCCGCCGTGTAGGCCGGCAGGTTGCCCTGGTTGATCATGAAGGAGGTCGAGGTGAAATTGATGATCGAACCGCCACCCGATTGACGCATGCCGGGCACGACCGCCTGTGCCGCAAAAAACTGCGGACGCAGATTAATCGACTGGTTCTTGTCCCAATACTCGACTGTCACATCGTCGATATCGTGCCGGTCATCCCAAGCCGCGTTATTGACGAGAACTGTAATTGGTCCATTGCTATCAATGGCTTGCGCAATCGCGTTCCGCAGGGCTTCGATGTTGGAAAGGTCCGCTTTTAGGTAAAGGGGCCGGTTGCCGTACTGCTTGTCCAGGGAATCTACGAGGGCCTGCGAGGCCTCCTCGGCGATATCGATAAAGGCAACACGCGAGCCTTGGGCGATGAAGCCTTCGGTGAGCGCGGCACCGATGCCCGACCCTCCCCCGGTAATGAGTACGGAACGGTCTTTCAGATCCGGAAATATGGCAGAGGGCATCATGGCAGGAAACTCACACGGAAAGTTCCACTATTGGAACGGTATTGGTGGAGCAGGATTGTCATCTTGCAAGGGTGAAAGTCAAGGGACCGAGAATGCTACCAGGCACAACCAAATTTCCCGTACTGGTTGAAAATTCTGCGGCAGAATCGCACATTCTTGCACCAGTTTCGGAACTTCTTGTGCAGGAATCGTCGAAGTTCGTGCGAAAAATGTTCTGGTTTTCGCTCTCTATCTTAAAACTCAGTTTTTGACGGTATAATCCGCCGCCCTCGACTCCTCGAGCACCAGTTCCGCATTGGGCATGTCATTGGACAAGGCACGTGCCTGAGCCGAGCCGACATTATGGCCGTGGGCGAGCCAGCGCTGCACCAGCCGGTTTTCAAGTTCGAGCCGGTCGACGTCGAGGAAGATCGTCAGGTCGAAGAGTGGCGCCAGCCGGTCCCATGGCGGCTGGTTGAGAAGGAGATAGTTGCCTTCGACGAGGAGGATGCGCTGATCCGCCTTGACGATGCCGGCCCCTGCCCTCGCCAGATCGAGCTTGCGGTCGAACAGCGGTATGACGACGTCTTCGCGTGTCTCGCGCAGCCGCCGCAACAGCACCTCGAAACCGGCAACGTCGAAGGTCGGCGGTGAGCCTTTGCGCTTGCGCAGGTCCAACGCGTCGAGAATGGCATTGTCGAGATGAAACCCATCCATCGGCACGACTACCGCTGCGTCCGCTTCTCGCAAGTTGATGGCCGCACAAAGCGAGGCGGACGCGGTGGATTTGCCGGATCCGGGAGGACCGGCAATCGCCACGATCAAGCGAGGAGTACCTGCCGCCCGGGCAAGTATCTCCGGAACCAGATCTTCGAGGGTAGTCAGCATGGTTGTGTGCTCATTGGGATATTCGATACTGTAGGTTGTATCTCCCCCCTTGTGGGGGAGAAAGGATTTTCTTGGATTTAACATTTGCTAAATCCCTAGAAAATCCAAGAGAGGGGGAGTTCAGTGAAGCAAATCCCCTCTCTTGTGATTTCTAGCACTTAGCAAGGGCTAAGATGCTGAAATCACTTTCTCTCCCGCAAGGGCAGAGATAAATCGGCATCAGCCGTCAGCGCATATCGGGAATTGTCACGCCAGCCATTTGTCGTAGTCGGAGACCAGCAAATGCAGCGGTACCTCGTCCTCGTCGATCGAGGAGAAACGGCCGATCGGTTCGCGGAAGATATTGTCGGTGAGATCGTCATTGACCGTGGAGACTTCGCCAATCAGCACGTCGCCGCCCTCGCCCCAGAATGCATGCCAGTTTCCCGGCAGAAGCGTGACGCTCTCACCCGGCTGCAGCTTCAAGAGACCACCTGCCTTCTGGCGGACGATGCGGCCGTCCGTTGCGACCTCAACGTCGGTCTTCTCATCGACGCTGCCGTCGGAATTGGAGTTGAACAGCTCGAGCACCAATGTGCCGCCGCCGCGATTGATGATGTCTTCCGCCTTGACGATATGGCGGTGCATCGGCGACAGCTGCTTCTCGCGGCTGATCATGATCTTCTCGGCGTATAGCATGCCGCCGCCCTTTTTCAGGTCTTCCTGATTGCCATTACGCGTGGTGAAGAGGAAAAGCCCAAGTTCGTCGAATTTGCCCTGGCCGTAATCGGTGATGTCCCAGCCGAGGCGCGCCTGCAGGATGGCCTTCGAATCGGTTGCGGTGCGGGTCTTCAGCTCTTCCGGAGACCAATAGGCGAAAGGCGGCATGACATAGCCGAACGAACGGATGAACTTGTCGCTTTCGCGGATGATCTCATTGACTTCAGAACGCTTCATTTCTCAAAAAAATCCTTTAACTGTAGTCGCTTAAGTGGCGCCAGGTTATCTCTCCCACTAGGGGAGAGATAACCAGCGCCATCGTTTCCATCCAAATTCGCCTCGTTTTAGCTGGGCGGCGGTGCCTTGGCGCCCGTCATGAAGGCGACGGCATCCGACATCGTATACTCCGTCGGATTGATCACGGTAAGACGCTTGCCGAGACGGTGGATGTGGATGCGGTCGGCCACTTCGAAAACGTGTGGCATGTTGTGCGAGATGAGCACAATCGGCAATCCGCGTTTTTTGACGTCCTGGATGAGTTCGAGGACCCGGCGGGATTCCTTGACGCCGAGCGCTGCCGTCGGCTCGTCCATGATGACGACCTTCGAGCCGAAGGCCGCGGCACGCGCCACCGCAACGCCCTGCCGCTGACCGCCGGAAAGTGTCTCCACTGCCTGGCTGATGTTCTGGATGGTCATCAGGCCGAGCTCGGTGAGCTTGTCCCGCGCCTTCTTTTCCATCGCCTTGCGGTCGAGCATCCTGAACCAGCTGCCCATGACGCCCGGCTTGCGGATTTCGCGGCCGAGAAACATGTTGTCGGCAATCGATAGCGCCGGTGAGAGTGCCAGGTTCTGATAGACGGTTTCGATCCCGGCGTCGCGTGCTTCCATGGGCGAGCGAAAATGGATCGGCTTGCCCTCCAGCGTCATCTCGCCTTCATCCGGACGTACTGCGCCGGAAATCGCCTTGATCAGTGATGATTTTCCGGCACCGTTATCGCCGATCACGGCAAGCACTTCGCCCGGGTAGAGGTCGAAATCCGCGTGATCGAGTGCTGTGACGCGGCCGTAGCGCTTGACCAGTCCGCGTGCGGTAAGAATGGGTTCTCTTGACATCAGCCTGCTACCTTTCTGATCCACTGGTCGATAGCGACAGCCAGGATGATCAATACACCGATGATGAGATACGTCCATTGAACGTCGGTACCGTACATGCGCATACCGAAGGAGAAGACGCCGACGATCAATGCGCCGAAGAGCATGCCCATGATGGAGCCGCGTCCGCCGAACAGCGACATGCCGCCGATCACCACAGCGGTGATGGATTCGATATTGGCGAACTGGCCGATCTGCGGGGAAACCGAGCCGTTGCGTCCGATCGATACCCAGCCGGCCAGCGCACAGATGAGACCGGCGAGCACGTAGACAGCAATGAGCACGCGCTTGGTGCTGACACCGGAGAGTTTTGCCGCCTCCGGATCATCGCCGATGGCGTAGACATGGCGGCCCCAGGCGGTGTGGTTGAGCACATACCAGAGTATGGCAATCAGCAGGATCATGATGAAGACGCCATAGGTGAAGGTGGCGCCGCCTATGGGCACCTTTTCGCCAAAGAATTGCAGGAGCTTGGCGTTCGCCTCGATATCCTGGGCACGGATCGTCTCGTTGGCTGAATAGATATAGGTCGTCGCCAGATAGATCTGCCAGGTACCGAGCGTGACGATGAAGGGTGGCAGCTTGAGATAGGCGATGAGGACGCCATTGATGAAGCCGCACAGGGCACCTAGCGCGATCCCGCACAGGATGGCCAACTCGACCGGCATGCCATAGCGGAAGGTGAACTGACCCATGATGACCGACGTCAGCACCATGATGGCGCCGACCGAAAGGTCGATACCTGCGGTCAGCACGACCAGGGTTTGGGCAGCGCCGACAATGCCGACGATAGCCACCTGCTGCAGGATGAGCGACAGCGCAAACGGAGTGAAAAAGCGCGAGCCGACAATGACCGCAAAGATCACCAGCGACAGCACCAGAACGATGAGGGGAACGGAAGCCGGGCTGGAATGAAGAAAATGCCGGATCCTTTCGAGAAGACTTTTCTCATGGGTGTCGAAGCTGGCAACAGCGGTTTCCCGTGCCACCGCGCTTTCGAATTCTTGAGGCGTTCGAGGCGTTTGCGGTGTGTCTGTCATAATGTGACCTCCTGTAAATATTCATAGCAGTCCGACAGGGACATTTATACGGTGGAGTTCTTATGCGCGAGGATGCCGATTATCTCCCGCTTGCGGGGAGAAAGCGATTTCTAAGTGCTAGAAATCGCAAGAGAGGGGATAGTGCTGGTGTACTGCAAATCCCCTCGCCTGGATCTTCCATGAATTTGGCAAAGAGGCTAAATTCAAGAAAATCCTTTCTCTCCCACAAACGGAGAAATAAGGCGCTAAATCAGCCCCAGCACTTGCTGGTGCCAGTCTTGACGTCGATGGATTCGAGGCCTTGGACAGGCTTGTCGGTGACGAGCGAAACGCCCGTGTCAAAGAAGTTTTTGCCTTCGGTCGGCTTCGGCTTTTCGCCGCTGTCGGCGAACTTCTTGATCGCTTCAATGCCGAGCGACGCCATCAGCAATGGATACTGCTGCGATGTCGCGCCGATCACGCCGGCCTCGACGTTCTTCACGCCTGGGCAGCCGCCGTCGACGGAAACGATGAGGACGTCTTTTTCCTTGCCGAAGGCCTTCAGAGCTTCATAAGCACCGGCAGCTGCAGGCTCATTGATCGTATGAACGACATTGATGCCGGGATCTTTCTGCAGAAGGTTTTCCATAGCCTTGCGGCCGCCTTCTTCATTGCCGTTGGTCACGTCATGGCCGACGATGCGCGGATCCTTTTCGTCGCCGATCTTGTTGATATCGACGACATCGATGCCGAAGCCCTTCATGAAACCCTGGTCGCGCAGAACGTCGACGGTTGGCTGCGACGGGGTCAGATCAAGGAAAGCGATCTTGGCGTCCTTGGCCTTGTCGCCGAGTGTCCCGGCAGCCCATTTGCCGATTAGCTCGCCGGCGAGGAGGTTGTCCGTGGCGAAGGTGGCATCGGCTGCGTCGGCCGGATCGAGCGGCGTGTCGAGAGCGATGACCAGGAGGCCCGCATCGCGTGCCTGCTTGACCGAGGAAACGATGCCGGCCGTATCGGACGCAGTGATCAGGATACCCTTGGCGCCATCGGCAATGCAGGTCTCGATAGCTGCTACCTGGCTTTCGCTGTCGCCGTCGATCTTGCCCGCATAGGTCTTCAGGTCAACGCCGAGTTCCTTCGACTTGGCGAGGGCACCCTCTTTCATCTTGACGAAGAACGGGTTGGTATCGGTCTTGGTGATGAGGCATGCGCCCACACCGGCGGCTTGGGCCGGAGCGGCAAAGGCAGCAATGGCCACAGCGGCGGCGCTAAAGATGGTTGATTTCAGATAAATGCTTCTACGCATGTCACTTCCTCCCAAAAAATCGCGCGGCAGCGCGACGGGCCGACACTAGTCGCGCCCTGTTCCTCGTAAACACCCCAGACAGTCCTCCGGCCAAGTGTTGAAGCGTAGCAAATACCACTCATCGCGACGTGTCAACATTAATAAATCACTCTGATTTAATATTGACAGCATTCCCCAATATCTCCATTGTCCGCCATATTCATGGGAGGACCAGGTCCTTGAGTATTCGAGTATCGGAGCGTTCCGGCACGGGAGGAACCAGGCTGACGCTTCATCACGGTACCAATCAAAGTGGCATGCGCGATCATAATGAGCGCGTGGTGCTTTCGCTTCTGCGCCAGCACGGCAGCCTCGCCAAGACGGCCATCGCCCGGATGACCGGACTTTCGGCGCAGACGAGCTCAATCATCATGCGCATGCTGGAAGCTGACGAGCTCCTGTCGCGAGAGGAGCCGCTGCGCGGACGCATCGGCCAGCCATTGATCCCCATGTCGCTCAATCCGGAAGGCGCATTTTTCTTTGGGCTGAAGATCGGACGCCGCAGTGCCGACCTGGTGCTGATCGACTTTCTCGGCCGCATCCGTTCCATGCTGCATATGCCTTATGATTATCCAACGCCGGAACCGATCTTCAGCTTCGCCGCCACGGGCATGACGCAGATGATGGAGGCGCTGACGCCAAAGCAGCGCGAACGGGTCGCGGGAATTGGCATTGCCGCTCCCTTCGAATTGTGGAAGTGGGCCGATACGGTGGGCGCACCGCAGACGGTCATGGACGAATGGCGCGACTGTGATATCCGCGAGAAGGTGGCGGCGCTTTGTTCGTTCCCGGTTTATCTGCAGAACGACATGACTGCCGCCTGCGGGGCCGAACTTGTGTTCGGCCAGACCAAGGACGTCAATGATTTCGTCTATTTCTATATCGGTTCCTTTATCGGCGGGGGCATCGTTATCAACGGCGGCCTTTATGCGGGCCGCAGTGGCAACGCTGGTGCGCTGGGCTCGATGCCGGTGCCGGGACCGGACGGTACTGCGCGCCAGCTGATTGACATCGCGTCGATCACCGCGCTGGAACGGGATGTTACCGAGCTTGGCCGGGACCCCTCGCCGCTCTGGGCTTCTCCTGAAGACTGGGGCGAGATGGGCGCGGAGCTTGACGCATGGATCGAGCGTGCGGGCAAAGCGATCGCACAGGCCGTCATCGCGTCGTCCTCGGTGGTGGACTTCGAGGCCGCCATCATCGATGGCTGGATGCCGGCAAGCGTGCGGGCGCGGATCGTCGATGCGGTGCGCAGACATGTCGAGACATTCGATCTCGAAGGCATTCAATTGCCGGCGATCTTCGAAGGAACGGTCGGCATTCACGCAAGAGCGCTCGGCGCCGCCAGTCTGCCGCTGTCGGACCGGTATCTTCTGGGACAGAAGCTTTTCAGGAAGGGCAGTTAAGTGCTTATCGGTATTCCGCCCATGCTGGGGCCTGAGCTTTTGGCGACACTGCGCGCCATGGGGCACGGCGATGAGATCGCGCTTGTCGACGGCAATTATCCGGCGCTTGAACATGCAAGACGTCTGATCCGCGCCGATGGCCTGCCGCTGGTCCCGTTGCTCGATGCCATATTGCAGGTGCTGCCGGTCGATGACTTCGTGCCGCAAGCGCTGTTTCGCGCGTCGGTGAAGGGCAAAGCTCCGCTGGCCGATCCAGTCCACGATGAAATGGAAGCGGTATGTGCCCGGCGCGTGCCGGGCTTTGCGCTGGTTGCGCTTGATGGCGATGCGCTTTATGCGCGTGTGAGAAACGCCCACACCATCATTGCGACGGGCGAGCCACGGCTTTATGCCAATATCATCATCCGCAAGGGTGTCATTTATCCAGGAAAAGAGATTTAGAAATGATTTTATGTTGCGGAGAAGCACTGATCGACATGCTGCAGCGGAAGAGCGCCGAGGGCGAACCTGCCTTTGCACCCTATGTCGGCGGCGCCGTGTTCAATACGGCAATCGCGCTGGGGCGCCTTGGCGTTCCGACCGAATTCTTCTCGGGGATTTCCTCTGACTTCTTCGGCCAGATGCTGCTCGACAGCCTGACCGCCAATCATGTCGGCACACATTATGCGCATATCTCGCAGCAGCCCACTACGCTTGCCTTCGTGCGTCTGACCGATGGCCAGGCAAGCTATATGTTCTATGATGAGAACAGCGCGGGGCGCTCGCTCGCGATCGAACATCTGCCAGCGCTCGATGACAATGTCACCGCGCTGCAGTTCGGCGCGATCAGCCTGATCCCGGAGCCTTGCGGCTCGACCTATGAGGCGCTGATGGCGCGCGAGCATGACAAGCGCGTGATCATTCTCGATCCGAACATCCGGCCAGGTTTTATCCCCGACAAGGAGAAGCACCTCGCCCGCATGCGCCGCATGATTGCCATGACCGATATCGTCAAGATTTCGGATGAAGACATGCGCTGGTTCGGCGAGAGCGGCACCATGGACGAGATTGCCCGCCGCTGGATCGTCCCGGCAGATCAGCAGGGACCGAAGGTGATCCTCGTCACCCATGGTGCGGACGGCGTGACCGGCTATACCGCCGATCTCACGGTGCATGTCGCAGCGCAGCGCGTACCGGTCGTCGATACGGTCGGCGCCGGCGATACCTTTACCGCGGGCGTTTTGACCTCGCTGCAGGAGGCCGGGGTGCTGGTGAAATCCGCCTTGACCACCCTGACCGAAGCCCAGATCCGCGGTGCATTGACCTTGGGTGTCAAGGCGGCGGCGGTGACTGTTTCGCGCGCTGGCGCCAACCCGCCGTGGCGCAACGAGCTCTAGGGTGTGTTGATATTCACGCCATGACGGTCTGCAAACGGCATTTTTCTGCGATCCGGTGCTCACGTACTTCAAGTACGTTCCGCTCCGGTTCTCGAAAACTACCGTTTTCGACTCGTCCTGATCGCTCAACGCACCCTCTTACTCAGGCGATTTCGATATCCGTAAAAGGAAAATCGTTGCCTTTGCACAATAGCTGCAGGTCATGCGCCTTGGCGCAGGCGTAGGCGAAGCAATCGCCCATGTTGAGAGCGGCCTTGTGCCGCCCGCGACCGAAGGTGTTGAACGCCTGGACAGCATTCCTGCCGATCTCTGCGGTGATGTCGACGACTCGTGCCTGAGTGGCCGTCATGAAATCATCGACCATTTCCTGTGCCTCATCGATGGGACACACCCGTTTTCGGGCGAGGCCAGTCACGGCTTCATAGAGCGCCATAGGTGAGACAAATACTGTCGAGGCTCCTGCCAAGCGCACCGCCAGCGACGAGGCGTCGTCTTCTTCATCAAGGATGGAAATTATTGCCGATGCGTCGATGAATATCATTCGTCACCAGAAAGCTCATCGAAAAACGCTTTATCCGCTTCAAGGCCAGTCTTCGGATAGGACCTGTAGCGAGCGGATATCTCAGCCAATTTGTCCAGCAACGGTGTTTTGTCAGAAATACGATCATACTCGTGCACCACGGCCTCGCGGATAGCCTCCGTCAGGCTGGTATTCTTCAATCTTGCCAAGCGCCTGACGGCTTCGTCAGTCGCCTTGTCTTTTATGGAAAACGCCATTCTATATCTCCGCGTCTATACGTATAGACGAAACTGTCTATAAAATGAGCTCTTCCCTTATCAAATGCAAGACCCAATCACTCGAGATCGAATGCAGCCGCCAAAAGGGTCTTGGTATAGGTGTTATGGGGAGTATCGAAAATATCCTCCGTTTCGCCTTCCTCGACGATCTTGCCGTTCTTCATCACGATCACATAGTCCGACATCGCTTTGATCACCGCCAGATCGTGGCTGATGAAGATGTAGGAGAGGCCATGCTTCTCCTGCAGATCGCGCAAGAGCTCGATCACCTGACCTTGTACGGAACGGTCGAGTGCCGATGTGGGTTCATCGAGAATGACCACTTTCGGCTTCAGGATCATGGCGCGGGCGATAGCGATGCGCTGACGCTGGCCGCCGGAAAACTCATGCGGATAGCGGTTGCGCGCGGCCGGATCGAGCCCGACCTCCTTCAGCGCCGCGATGGCACGCTTGTCCCGTTCGGCACGCGACAATTGCGGCTCGTGGATACGGAGGCCTTCGGTGATGATCTCGCCGACAGTCTGCCGCGGCGACAAGGATCCATAGGGGTCCTGGAACACCAGCTGCAATTCCTTGCGCAGTGGCCGCATGGCCGAGCGGTCGAAATTCGAGATGTTCTTGTCGCCGAAATGATAGTGGCCGCTGCTTGGCAGAAGCCGCAGCAGCGCCCGCCCGAGCGTCGATTTGCCGGAACCGGATTCGCCGACGATGCCGATGGTCTGTCCGCGTTTCAGCCGGACCGTAACACCATCGACGGCCCGAAAAAGCTTGGTCGCCCTGGTGAAGAATCCACCTCCGATGGCGAAGTCCACCGCCACATTGCGGCCCTCGAGGATGATCGGTGCGCTGTCTTCCGGCGGCTCCTTGGCACCGCTCGGCACGGCATCGATCAGCATTCTGGTATAGTCTTCCTTTGGATGCTCGAATATTTGCTCGATATCGCCGCGCTCCACAACTTCGCCGCGACGCATGACGACGACGCGATCGGCGAAATGTTTTACAATGCCGAGGTCGTGGGTGATGAGCACGATCGCCATGCCAAAACGCTTCTGCAGTTCTCGCAGCAGGTCGAGGATCTGCGCCTGGATGGTCACATCGAGAGCTGTGGTGGGCTCATCGGCGATGAGGAGATCCGGCTCATTGGCGAGCGCCATGGCGATCATGACGCGCTGGCGCTGGCCACCGGACATTTCGTGCGGATAGGAATTGATGCGGCGTTCGGGATCGGGAATGCCGACGAGCTTGAGTAATTCAAGCACGCGCACCTTCGCCTGTTTGAAGCTCACCCCCTTGTGATGGACGATGGGTTCGGCGATCTGCCGTCCGATGGTATAGAGCGGATCGAGCGAGGTCATCGGCTCCTGGAAGATCATTGTGATCTTGGCGCCGCGCACCTCATTGAGGCCCTTGAGCGGCAAACCGATCAGCTCCTGGCCGCGATATTTGGCCGAGCCGGTGACGCGGCCATTGTTGGCCAAGAGGCCCATGATACCCATCATGGTCTGGCTCTTGCCGGAACCGGATTCGCCCACAACTGCAAGCGTTTCACCCGGTTTTACATCGAGATCGATGCCTTTGACTGCCTTGACATCGCCGTCCGGCGTGGTGAAATCGACCTTGAGGCCGCGTACGGACAATACATTGGCTTGCATATCCATCTCAGCGGTCCTTCGGGTCGAGTGCATCGCGCAAGCCGTCGCCGATGAAGTTCAGCGAGAACAGCGTGACGACGAAGAAGATGGCGGGGAAAATCAGGTACCACGGCGAAGACTGCATCTTGTCGGCACCCGCCGAGATCAGTGCACCCCAACTGGTGAGCGGCTCCTGAACGCCGAGCCCGAGGAAGGACAGGAAGCTTTCAAGCAGGATCACTTTCGGTACAACCACCGTGACGAAGATAACGACCGGCCCAATCGTATTCGGGATGATGTGGCGCCGGATGATCTGCCAGTCCGTCAAGCCGAGGGCCTGCGCCGCGCCGATGAATTCACGTCGCTTCAAGGCGAGTGTCTGACCACGCACGATGCGCGCCATGTCCAGCCATTCGACTGCGCCGATCACCAGAAAGATGAGGATGAAACTCCGGCCGAAAAACACCACCAGAACCACTACGAGGAAGACGAATGGCAGCGAATAGAGGATTTCTATGAGACGCATCATGACATTGTCGACGCGGCCGCCCAGATAGCCGGATATGGCGCCATAGATGACGCCGATGAACAGCGATACGAGGCTGGCGAGACAGCCGATCGTGAGCGAGATTTGTCCACCCAGCATGACACGCGCCATCAGGTCACGGCCGTTTTGATCGGTGCCAAAAAGGAAATATTCGCGCTTGACGTCGCCCGTCAATTTGAGGGTCTTGCCATCCTCTTCGGTGGCGGTGACCTGCGTATTGTCGAACTCGTTGGCGCGGTCGAAATAGCGGGTCGAGCGCGGATCGATGGCCTTGTCCGCGTGGATCGTCGCGGTGAACGTATTGCCATCCACGGCAAACTCACGCAGTTCAACGCGAGCCCGATCGGCAACACCCTTCATGACGCCGTCGAGTGTGTCGGCCCTGGGCAAGGCTTCCAGGCTTGGCGGGACGTTGACGTAGGAGGGGAAAACCTCGTCATATTTATGACTGATGACGTAGGGTCCGAAGAAGGAGAACAGGGTGATCAGCAACAGCACGACGCAGCCGGCCATGGCTGCATAATTGCGGCGGAAGCGAATAACCGCGAGCTGGAACAGGCTGCGCCCTTTTGACTCTTCGGGCGGGATGATTGTGGTGGGAATACCGCTCAGATCAGTCATGGCGAACCCTCGGGTCAAGAAGGCCGTAGAGAATATCGACCAGAAGGTTGAAGACGATGACGAAGATCGCGACGAGAACGACAGTTCCCATGACGAGCGTGTAATCGCGATTGATGGCGCCCAAGACGAAATATCGACCGACGCCGGGAATGGTGAAAATCGATTCAACGACGGCAGAACCCGTCAGCAGCGCGGCGGCGCATGGCGCCAGATACGATACGACAGGAAGCAGCGCGCCCCGCATGGCGTGGGTGATGACCACCACACGTGGTGGTAGTCCATAGGCGCGCGCGGTGCGGATGTGGTCCGTGTGCAGTCCCTCGATCATCGAGCCGCGCGTCAGCCGTGCAAAGACGGCGAGCTGCGGCAGGGCAAGCGCAATCATCGGCAGGATGAGGAAGCGCCAGGAGCCGTCCCCCCAGCCACCCGCGGGCAGCAACGACAGCAGGACAGCGAAAACCAGTGTGAGTACCGGACCGACAACGAAGTTCGGCACCGTAACGCCGACCGTTGCAATGGACATGATGAGGAAATCGAGAAAGCTGTTTTGCCGGAGGGCGGCAATCGTGCCGATAATCACGCCGCCAAAAAGCGCAAGCAACAACGCATAGGAGCCGAGCGTGATCGAGTAAGGCAAACCCTTGCCGATCAGTTCGGCGATTGTGTTGTCCTTGTAGATGTAGCTTGGACCGAAATCGCCGGTGACCGCATTCTTCAGATATTGCAGATACTGGTTCCACAGCGGCTGATCGAGATGGTAGGCCTTCATCAGGTTTTCCATCGTCGCCGGCGGCAGCGGCCGTTCCAGATTGAAGGGTCCTCCTGGTGCAAAACGCATGAGGAAGAAGGATAGAGTGACGACAATGAACAGTGTCGGCACTGCGCTCGCCAGACGGCGGAGGACAAAGTGGAACATCGAGTTTAACTCTTCCTGTTGACGTGCCCGTCAGGCACGCTCACACGATAATCCCCAGAGAACTGCGTTCCGTTGCAAAGTTCAAGAACTTCCATTCGCCCGTCTCATCATGAGAGGCGGCGGGAGCATATTCCTGATCTGAGTGGTCTGGCGGAAAGCAAAAACATGGGGCCTGAGCATATGAAATGCGCAACCCGGATAATCCGGATTGCGCATTTTCAGTCTTATTCCTTGATG
This sequence comes from Phyllobacterium trifolii, assembly GCF_014192095.1. GTDB lineage: Bacteria > Pseudomonadota > Alphaproteobacteria > Rhizobiales > Rhizobiaceae > Phyllobacterium > Phyllobacterium trifolii. The sequence goes on along the minus strand of NZ_JACHXN010000010.1, from coordinate 73,442 downwards.
CTCAGGTACTTGCTCAGATGTTCGTTGTTGCCGTTGTCGCCCCAGCCCTGGACTTTGTCAGCAACGAGCCAGAAATTGGCGTCGTTGACCAGCGGAGCAATTGGCTGGTCGCGCATGATCAAAGCTTCAGCTTCGTGCAGGATCTTCGAGCGGGCTGCCGGGTCGCGTTCCTCGTAGGACTTCTTCATCAGCGCATCGAATTCCGGATTTTCATAGTGTCCGTAATTGAAGGTCTTGTTGCTGCTGACGTTGAGGTTGAGGAAGTTTTCGGCATCGGCATAGTCGGCAGTCCAGCCGGCGCGCGCGACATTGAATTTTCCGCCTTCCTGCAGATAGGCGTAGTGGGCGCTGATATCGAGATTCATCAACGTCACATTGGCGCCGAAGGTCTTCTTCCACATGTCGGCAACGGCGGTCGCTGCCTTCTGGTGGTTCGGATTGGTGTTGTAGCGGATCTCGATATTCAAAGGCTTGCCGCCTTCGCCATATCCGGCTTCCTTCATCAACTCCACTGCTTTGTCTTCACGATCAAGCTGGGACATGCTGGCAAAATCGGCCTTCGAGGGTTCGCCATAGTTTTCGAGACCCGGAGGAACGAGCGAATAAATCGGCATTTTCGAGTCGTTGAAAATATCGTGCGAGAGGAAATCGCGATCGACCGACATGGAAAGGGCCCGACGAACACGCACATCGTTGAATGGCTCGGTGCGTGTGTCGAAAGGATAATAGTATGTGGCGAAGGCAGGTGTCACATGAACCTGTTTCGGATTTGCCTTGCGCAGGCGATCGATCTGATCGGTGGAGAAGTTATAGACGAGATCGAGCTCCCCGGCCTCATAACGGCGGACGGCTGCAGCCTGATCTTCCTGCGGGTAGAAGATGACCTTGTCGAGCTTGACGTTGGCGGCATCCCAGTAGTTTTCGTTCTTGACCACGGTCAGGTGATCGTTCGGCACGTGTTCGGTAAGCTTGAATGCGCCATTGCCGACGAGCTTGCCTGGCTTGACGAAATCAGCGCCGTTCTTTTCGAAGCTTGCCTTGTTGATCGGGAGCGCTGTCTGGTGCGACAGAAGTTCGATGAAAAAGGGGGTCGGGCGCTCCAGTGTGATCTCGAGCGTCTTGTCGTTGATGGCCTTCATGCCAAGCTGATCGACGGGAACGGTCCCCTTGTTGATCGCTTCGGCATTCTTGATGGGATAGAGAATGTTCGCATAGCCAGCTGCGGTCTTCGGATCTTCGACGCGGCGCATCGAGAAGATGAAGTCTTCGGCAACCACTGGCGATCCATCGGACCACTTGGCGTTGTCGCGGATCTTGAACGTGTAGACCGTGCCATCGTCCGAAACGGTCCAGCTTTCGGCTGCGCCCGGCACGATCTTGCCGTTCGCATCATAGACGGTCAGGCCCTCATAAAGGTCCTTGACGATGAAGGCTTCGATATCGATGGAAGTCTGCGACTGGTCGAGGGTCTGCGGCTCGCCGCTATTGCCACGATGGAGCACCATTTCGGCCAAGGCGGGGCTTGCGCCCAGCATCAGCGATCCGAGCAGCAATGCCGCACGGAGATTCAGTTTCATTAAGGTCATTTTTCTGTTCCTTCCCCTCTAAGAGAATTGCGAAGGCATGAACAAAGGCCAAAAAATGGCCAAACGCAAGCAGGGGCTAATGCTTTCGTAGTAATATTTTTTCAAGGAGGGGGTTACGGGAACGTCAACGAATTGTTGCACCATATGGACCAAGGTGCCTTTTTCCGGCGTTTTTCGTGGAAAATGCGGCATAGCGTGGTGTGGACGGCAAATTCTCCGGATTGTGTGGAAAACCGGGCTACCGGGTCTTTTCGAAGGCCGCCAGGGCCTGTTTTCGGGCACGCTGATGGTCGACAATGGGCTCCGGATAGGTTTTGCCGAGGTCGACCTTTGCCTTTTTAAGGGTGTCTTCGGGCGCAGTCCAGGGCTGGTGAAGGTACTTGTCCGGCAGTGCGGCGAGCTCCGGCACGAATTCGCGCACGTAGTCGCCTTTCGGGTCGAATTTTTCGCCCTGCAGGACAGGATTGAAAATGCGGAAATAAGGTGCCGCGTCTGCGCCGGAACCAGCTACCCATTGCCAGCTCGCAGCGTTGTTCGCCGCGTCCGCGTCGACGAGCGTATCCCAAAACCACCCTTCCCCGCTCCGCCAATCGATGAGCAGATGCTTGATCAGGAACGAGGCAACGATCATGCGCACGCGGTTATGCATCCAGCCGGTCTGCCACAGCTGCCGCATGCCGGCGTCGACAATCGGATAACCGGTCTTGCCGTGTTTCCACGCACTGAGTTGGTCCGGCCGGTTCTCCCAGGGGAACACATCAAAAGCGGTGTTGTAGTTTTCCGAGCCCAGTTTTGGGTTGTTGCACAGGAGATAATAGGAAAACTCGCGCCAGCCAATTTCCTGGCGAAACTTCGAGGCCCCCGCGCGCTCTCCATCGTGCATCGGGATTTTCGTAGCGTGCCAGATCTGGAACGGCGTAATTTCACCATGGGCAAGGTGCGGCGACAAGCGTGACGTCGCTTCTATATCCGGCCTGTCGCGATCCTCAGGATAATCCCGGATCTTGTCATCGAGGAACGTGTGCAGCCGATCGAGGGCGCCGTGCTCGCCAGGGACCCAAACCTCGGCAAATCCTTTGCTCCAGTCCGGATGCTTCGGCAGCAGGACCCAATCGTCGAGCTTGTCGGAAGTCGGCCCGTGAGGCCAACGCTTCAGCGCGCGCGGCGGGGGCAACGGGTCTCGTGGATCGGGCATGGAATTCAGCGCGCGCCAGAAGGGCGTGTAGACTCGATAGGGCCCGCCGGACCCCGTCTTGAGTGCAGACGGTTCGTGGAGGATGTGGCCCTCGAAGCTCTTCGATGCAATGGCTTGGTGTGGGAGTTGAGCCTGCAGCGCCTCATCAATTTTGGCGCCGGGCGGGTCGTAGCGGCGGTTCCATACAACCATATCGGCGCCCGTTTCATTGATCAGCGTGCTGACGACCTCCTCTGTCCGGCCGCGTTTGAGCACGAGCGGAGCACCGAGCGCCTGCAGTGAAAAGTCCAGCGCGGTCAGCGAATGGTGCAGCCACCAGCGGCGGGCACCGCCGGTGGGACGGCTGTTGCCGCTAACCCTCTCGTCAAGCAAAAATACCGGAATGACCGGTTTTCCGCTATCCGATGCAGTAGAAAGCGCGCGATTGTCACCGAGCCGCAGATCGTGACGGAACAGGACAATGACGGGCTTTTCGACGTCGGAACCGCTCATCTGATAGCTGCATATCCCTGCAGAATGACAATCACACCTCGACCCTTATCGCGTTCTCGCCATGTTGACCATCAGCAACGCGCGGGCACGACGACATGTTCCTCATGCGGATTTCAATCCATGGTTTCTGAATCGCGCAGCAGGGCTTCAAGCGTTTCCAGCCGGTCGGCTTCTATGGGCGGCTTGTCCCAGCGCAGGCGCGAAATGCGTGGAAACCGCATCGCGACGCCGGATTTGTGCCGCTTGGAGCGATTGAGGCCTTCGAATGCCACCTCAAGCACAAGGCCATGTTCGGGCTCGGCCCGCACGGAGCGCACGGGGCCGAAACGCTCGGTCGTGTTGTTGCGCACGAAGGCGTCGAGCTGTTTCAGCTCTTCATCGGTAAAGCCGAAATAGGCCTTGCCGACCGGAACCAGGTATGGCTCGGTTTCCGGTCCTGTCCAGACGGCAAAAGTATAGTCCGAATAATAGCTCGAACGCTTGCCGTGGCCACGCTGGGCATAAACAAGCACGGCATCGATGATGAAGGGATCGCGCTTCCATTTGAACCACGGACCTTTTGGCCGGCCCGGCACATAGGCCGATGAGCGCTGCTTCAGCATCAGCCCTTCGATGATCGGATGCGGCGGGTTCTTGCGCAGTTCGACGAGGTCCTCGAAGTTCTCGAAAGGGACCAGTGGTGAAAGATCGAAGCGCGTTGGTTCTAGGTGTTTGACGAAGGCTTCGAGGCGGGTGCGCCGCTCGTCAAATGGAAATGCTCGGATGTCCTCCTTGCCGTCAAAAAGCAGATCGTAGAGCCGGACAAAGGCGGGATGGCTTTCCAACTGCTTTGCCGAGACAGTCTTGCGGTTGAGACGCTGCTGCAGATCGCCGAAAGCGCCGACCTCTATCCCTGTATCGACGCTGCGCGCGACGAGCAATTCGCCGTCGAGCGTGCCCTCGAAACTCATGAAATCGGCAATGTCGGGAAATGCATGGGAGATGTCATCGCCGGTGCGCGAATAGATACGGCGTTGGCCACCCTCCGCAGTCAATTGCACGCGAATGCCATCCCACTTCCACTCGGCGGCATAATCCTCCGCACTGATTCTGGCATAGTCCGGTTCCTCCAGAGGCGTCGACAGCATGACCGGGCGGAATGGCGCCGCGGCAAGGCTTTCCGGCTTGTCGGCAGTCTTCTCCAGCCAGGCGAATAGCGGTTGGTAGGGCGGCTTCAGGCCATGCCACAGCTCTTCGATCTCAGTGACATCGACTTCGCCGAATTGTGCGAGCGCTTGTTTGGCAAGCCGGGCTGAAACCCCGATGCGCATGCCGCCGGTGACGAGCTTCAGCAGCGCATACCGGGCAGATGCATCGAGCTGGTCCAGCCATTTTTCAACCAGGCGTACGGCGTCGCTACGGGATGCATGTTCCAGAGAAGTGACGATATCGCCGAGCGTCGGCACGGCATTGGCGCGGAGCGGTTCATCCGTTGACCAGACCAGCGAAATGGTTTCGGCGAGATCGCCGACGTAATCATAGGAATAGGCAAAAAGCTGCTCGTCCATACGCTCGGCGATCAAGGCACGGATCATCGCGGGCTTGACATTGGCGATGTTGAGATCGCCGGTGATGGCGGCAAGCGCGAGGCCACGATCCGGATCAGGCGTATCGCGGAAATAGTCAACGAGAAGCGTCAGCTTCCCGTTGCGCGCGGGGGTGAGGACCAGCCGATCAAGGAGTTGAGCGAATTCCTCCATTCAATCGCCCTCGTCTTCGTAGCCAACGAGATGCAGCGGTCGCGCCGCAAAATCGTTCAGCTCGCACCAGCGCACCAAAGCTTCCTCGCGTCCGTGCGTGACCCAGACCTCGCGCGGTCCAAGCTCGGTGATCGTGCCGGTAAGCTCGTCCCAGTCGCAATGGTCGGAAAGAATGATCGGCAGTTCGACACCACCCTGGCGCGCCCGCTGGCGGATTCGCATCCAGCCCGAGGCAAAGCACGAGACCGGATCGGGAAAACGCCGCGCCCAGCGATCGAGAAAGGCCGAGGGCGGCCCGATGACGATAGCGCCGGCGAAATCCTGCACGCTGCCTGTCTCGGTTGTCGCCGGTGCCAGAGCTCCGAGATCGATGCCTTGCGACTGGTAGTAGTTGCAGAGCTTCTCAAGGGCGCCGTGAATATAGATGGTCCGGTCATAGCCGGCATCGCGCAGCATGCGGATGACCCGCTGTGCCTTGCCGAGCGCATAGGCACCGACGAGATGCGAGCGCTCGGGGAACTGTTCGACGGATTTCAAAAGCTTGGCGATCTCGTCGCGGCTGTCGGGGTGGCGGAAGACCGGCAGCGCGAAGGTTGCTTCGGTGATGAAGACATCGCAAGCGATGGGTTCGAAACCGAGGCATGTCGGATCGGCGCGGCGTTTGTAGTCGCCAGAGGCGACAATACGCATGCCGTCCTTCTCCACAGCAATCTGCGCCGAACCGAGCACATGGCCTGCGGGGTGAAAACTGACGCTGACACCATTGACTTCGATGGATTTGCCAAGCTCTGCAGCCTGTGTTTCACCGGCGAAATTCGCGCCGTAGCGCAAGTCCATGATGTCGAGCGTCTGCTGCGTCGCCATCACCTTGCGGTGGCCGGAGCGGGCGTGGTCGGAATGGCCATGGGTGATCAATGCACGCTCGACGGGACGAACCGGATCAATATGGAAATCACCGGCCGGGGAATAGAGGCCGGCAGGCGTCGAACACAGCAGAGCTTCGGGACGTTTCAGCAAGACATTCCTCGGATTTACCACCTAACGAACATAGGCCGCATTTGGCTCCGCGCAATCCTGACAAACAATGTCTTGGCGCTTTGAGGCCGCACAACTACATTCGCTGCAGTGAGCACCAGCAAATCGCCCCTGGCCGAGATCGGCACCCCTCTTCTGCCACCCTCCTTCCTGAACTGGTTTCAGTCGAAGGGCTGGTCGCCGCGCGCCCATCAGCTTGCACTGTTGCAGGAATCGGAACAGGGAAATTCGACCCTCCTGATCGCACCGACAGGCGCGGGCAAGACGCTGGCCGGATTTCTGCCGGCGCTGGTCGATCTGGCGCAGCGCGGCAAGAGCAATGCGTCAAGCCGCGGCATCCATACGCTGTATATCTCGCCTCTGAAGGCGCTGGCTGTCGATATTCATCGCAACCTCGAAAAGCCTATCTCGGAGATGGGGCTGGATATCTCGCTCGAGACGCGCACCGGCGATACGCCCGCCTATAAACGGCAGCGGCAGAAACTGGCGCCGCCGGATATATTGCTGACGACGCCTGAACAACTGGCACTTCTGATCGCGGCCAAGGATGCCGGGCGCTTCTTCGAGGACCTGCGCTATGTGATCTTCGATGAGTTGCATTCCCTTGTTACGTCCAAGCGGGGCCATCTTTTGTCTCTCGGGCTGGCGAGGCTGCGGCGCCTGCAGCCGGGTGTGCAGACGATCGGACTTTCCGCCACAGTCGCCGACCCGGATGGGTTGCGGCGCTGGCTCCTGCCGCAGACAAGCGATGCACCAATGGCCAGCCTTGTCACCGTCGAGGGCGGCGCAAAACCGCACATCACCATTCTGGAATCGGACGATCATGTGCCATGGGCCGGGCATTCGGCGGTGTATGCGCTGCCTGGCATCTACGATGCGATCAAGCGGCATGGCACGACACTGATCTTCGTCAATACGCGCAGCCAGGCGGAGCGGCTGTTCCATGATCTCTGGATGGCGAACGACGACAATATGCCGATCGCGCTGCATCACGGCTCGCTCGATGTTGGCAAGCGCCGCAAGGTGGAGCAGGCCATGGCAGCCAATGCCTTGCGGGCGGTGGTCGCGACATCGACGCTCGATCTCGGCATCGACTGGGGCGACGTTGATCTCGTCATTCATGTCGGGGCACCCAAGGGTGCAAGCCGCCTCGCGCAGCGCATCGGCCGCTCCAACCACCGCATGGACGAACCCTCGCGCGCGATCCTCGTTCCGGCCAATCGCTTCGAGGTGATGGAATGTCAGGCGGCACTCGACGCCAATTATATCGGTGCGCAGGATACCCCGCCGCTGGGTGACGGTTCGCTCGACGTGCTGGCGCAGCACGTGCTCGGCATGGCCTGCGCCGAGCCGTTCCGGGCGGACGATCTCTACGCTGAAGTCACCACCGCCCTGCCCTATGCGTCGCTGCCACGCGAAACTTTCGATCGTATCGTCGATTTCGTCGCGACCGGCGGGTATGCACTGAAAAGCTATGAACGCTTCGCCAAGATCAAGCAGACCGCGGATGGCACCTGGCGCGTGACCCACCCGCGCTTTGCCCAGCAATACCGGTTGAATGTCGGTACCATTATCGAGGCGCCGAGCCTCAACGTGCGGCTCACCCGCCAGCGAGGCAAGGGCGGCAATGTGCGTGGGGGGCCGGTGCTCGGCAAGGTGGAGGAGTATTTCGTCGAGTCGCTCAGTCCAGGCGAGACCTTCTTCTTTTCCGGCCGCGTGCTGCGCTTTGAAGGTATTCGCGAGAACGAATGCATTGTCACAAACGCGGAAGGGTTCGACGCCAAGATACCGTCCTATGAAGGAGGTAAGTTTCCTTTGTCTACCTATCTTGCAAGCCAGGTTCGAGCAATGCTGGCTGATCCCGCCCGTTGGGGTGCCTTGCCTGATCAGGTCAGCGACTGGCTGCGTATCCAGAAGGAGAAATCCGTGCTGCCGCAGCCGGGCAGCCTGCTTGTCGAAACCTTTCCGCGCGGCGAGCGGTCCTACATGGTGATCTATCCGTTTGAGGGCAGGCTGGCACACCAGACGCTGGGCATGCTGCTCACCCGGCGGCTGGAACGCGCCAAGGCGCGGCCGCTCGGCTTTATCGCGACCGACTACGCCGTATCGATCTGGGGTCTGCGCGACATGGGGCGGATGTTCAAAAATGGCGAATTGCCGCTATCGGAGCTCTTCGACGCGGACATGCTCGGTGACGATCTCGAAACCTGGTTGTCGGAGAGCTTCATGCTGAAGCGCACCTTTCGCAACTGCGCGCTCATCTCCGGCCTGGTTGAAAAACGTCATCCCGGACAGGAAAAATCCGGACGGCAAGTGACGGTTTCGACCGACCTGATTTACGACGTGCTGCGTGAGCACGAGCCCGATCACATCCTCATTAAGGCGACGCGCGCCGATGCCGCAACGGGTCTTCTCGACATTCGGCGTTTGAGCGATATGCTAAGCCGAATCAAGGGTCATATCGTTCACAAGAACCTCGACCAGATCTCGCCTTTTGCCGTTCCCGTGATGATGGAAATCGGTAAGGAACGTGTCCCCGGTGAAGCGCATGAGACGCTTCTGGAAGAGATCGCCGACGAGTTGACCCGGGAAATGATGGATCATAAATGACGCCGGTGTTTCAGACGATCAAGACAGCCTTGCATGGCGCAGCCGAAGTGACCGTTGCAAGGCACAGCGGTGTTTGCGATCCGTCGGGTGCTCTTTATCTCGAAAGTGACCGCATCCTCATTGTCTCCGACCTGCATTTCGAGAAGGGCTCGTCATTTGCCCGGCGCGGCATGCTGCTGCCACCCTATGACACGGCAACGACACTGGCCGCGCTTGCGAAGATTATCGCGCGCTACAACCCAACCTGCGTGATAAGCCTCGGCGACAGTTTTCACGATGGCCAAGCGGCAGCGCGCCTGCCCGCACTCTACGCGGCGGAACTCGCTACATTGATGGAGGGGCGCGAGTGGATATGGATCACCGGCAATCATGACCCGGAACACCCGGCGGACTTGCCGGGCGAGACATTCACGGAGCTGGCCTTGGGTAATTTGGTCTTTCGGCACGAACCCTCGAAAACTCCCTGCTCCGGCGAGATCGCAGGACATTTGCACCCCGCCGCCAAGGTGGTTCGGCGCGGGCAGTCGGTGCAGCGCCGCTGTTTCGTCAGCGACCGCTCGCGCATGATCATGCCGGCTTTCGGTGCTTATGCAGGCGGAATGAATATTCTCGGCCGGGCGTTTCATGGACTGTTCGACGCGCAAACAATCACGGCCTATATGCTCGGCCATGCCCAGGTCTATCCGATGGTGCGGAAGGCGCTGTATCTCTAGCGCTTCCTTGCATTTTGTAAGGAAATTCCTTACATTTATTTTCATAAGGAGATGTGCCCATGATTACCAGCAAAATGACGAGCAAGGCGCAGACGACGATACCGCAAGCGGTACGCATGGCACTCAATCTGAGGCCCGGTGACGAAATCGCCTACCAGATCGAGGATGGCCGCGTCATTCTCATGCGCACAGAAACGGGTGCGCATGGCGATGACCCGTTTGCAACATTCTCGGAATGGGACAGCGAAGCGGACAAAAAAGCCTATGCCAACCTTTGAGGCTGGCGACGTTGTACGTGTTCCGTTTCCATACACGGATCGAAACACCCGCCAGCACCGGCCGGCCTTGGTTATTTCCGATGGCGGAATTGGCGACCATCATGAACTTCTCTGGGTTTTGATGATCACAAGCGCGGAAAACAGGCCTTGGGTGGGCGATGTTCCAATTCCGCGCCATCAGGATGCGGGGTTGCCCGCACCTTCGGTCATTCGACCGGCCAAGGTCGCAACGATTGAAATTTCACATGCCGACAAACTTGGTAGTGTGACGCAAGCGACCCTGCAACAAGTCATGCGGGGCGTTAAAGCGATCCTGAAAGCATAGGCGCCTCAAATCGGCAGACGGCCATCTTCCTTCAGCGTATCTAGTACGATGGCGGTTTTGACATGCTGGACGGATTCATGCGGCAGCAGAACCTCATTGACGAATGTCGAAAGTCCGCGCAGGTCCGGTGTCACCACTTTGATGAAATAATCCATCTCTCCAGTCAGAGCGTGGGCTTCCATGACCTGAGGCAGTTTCGAGATGAGTTCCGAAAAGCGCTGTGCGTTGTCCCGATTGTGCGTCGCCAGTGTCACAGAGATGATGTTGACGATACCGAGACCAAGCTTTTCCCGGTCGATCTCCGCCCGGTAGCCGCGAATATAGCCCTCTTCCTCCAGCCGCGTGCGGCGGCGCGAACATTGCGACGGCGAGAGGTTGATGCGCTCGGAAAGCTCATTGTTGGTCAGCCGCCCATCTTCCTGCAGGCAAATGAGAATCTTGCGGTCAGATGGATCAAGTTGCTGCATGTATGCATCTTATATCATATTTTTGCACGAAACATGCGAAATATACGCCTATGGAGCGTTGAAATGCAAGCACATTGCAAGCGGTTTGCGCGATAATGGCGGTCACCGCATGGAGGATGATATGGGCCCGTTTCCGCACGACGCACCGAAAGCCACGATCAGCAAGGATAACCCCGCTGGGACGGACGGTTTCGAATTCGTTGAATTCTCTCATCCGGAGCCGGAGCAGCTCGAAGAGCTGTTTGCGCGCATGGGTTATGTGCCTGTGGCCCGCCACAAGACCAAGAACATCACCGTCTGGCGCCAGGGCGACATCAACTACATTCTCAATGCCGAGCCGGGTTCGCATGCGACGAAGTTCGTCGACAAGCATGGCCCCTGTGCCCCTTCCATGGCCTGGCGGGTCGTGGATGCCAAGCATGCCTACAGCCATGCGGTTGCCAAGGGCGCGACACCCTATGAGGGCGACGACAAGACGCTGGATGTTCCGGCGATCGTCGGCATTGGTGGATCGATGCTGTATTTCATCGAAACCTACAGCGACAAGGGCTCTGTCTACGATGCGGAGTTCGAATGGCTTGGCGAGCGCGACCCGAAGCCGGAAGGTGTCGGATTCTATTATCTCGATCACCTCACCCATAATGTCTATCGCGGCAATATGGACAGATGGTGGGCGTTCTATCGCGAACTCTTCGGCTTCAAACAGATCCATTTCTTCGACATTGCCGGTAAATTTACCGGGCTGGTTTCGCGCGCGATAACCTCGCCCTGCGGCAAGATCCGCATCCCGTTGAATGAATCGACCGACGACAAAAGTCAGATCGAGGAATATTTGCGCAAGTACAAGGGCGAAGGCATCCAGCACATCGCTGTGGGGACGGAGGCGATCTTTGACGCGACCGACAAGCTCGCCGATAACGGGCTGAAGTTCATGCCGGGACCGCCCGAGACCTATTACGAGAAATCACACGACCGCGTAAACGGCCATGATGAGCCGATCGGGCGGATGAAGAAGCACGGAATTCTCATCGATGGCGAAGGCGTCGTCGATGGTGGCATGACGAAGATCTTGCTGCAGATTTTCTCAAAGACCGTAATCGGACCGATTTTCTTCGAGTTCATCCAGCGCAAGGGGGACGAAGGTTTTGGCGAAGGCAATTTCCGTGCTTTGTTCGAGTCGATCGAGGAGGACCAGATTCGCCGCGGCGTGATAAAAATCGCGGCAGCGGAGTAGTTCAACAGTTGCATTCCGCTCGATTATGACCTAAATTATGGTCATAAGGAGTTTTGCTGTGAACATCTCTATCGCTGAAGCCAAAGCGAAATTTTCGGAACTGATTACCCGCGCGCAGTCGGGCGAGGAGATTGTGCTCACACGACATGGCAAAGCTGTTGCCACGATTTCCCCCTTGTCTGATCCGCATAAAAAGCCTGGTAGTTTGATAGGCGCGATGAAGGGGCAAATAGAAATATCCGATGATTTCGATAAACTTGGTCCCGAGTGGGACGAGTATGTGAAGTGAGCCGTCCGCTCTATCTTATCGATACGCACGTATTGCTGTGGGCCGTCAGTGATGATCCCAGACTTTCCATACGGCAGAGGGAAATACTGCATCAAGGTGAAGACCTTATTGTGAGCGCTGTGTCTATATGGGAGATCGCCATCAAGCGAGCGTTGGGTAAGCTTTTCCTGAACGGCGATATCGTCGATGCTGTGAAATCGCGTAATATTCCATTTCTCGCGGTCAATGAAGACCATGCCGCGCGCACGGAGCATCTCGGCGATCACCATCGGGATCCATTCGACCGGCTCCTTATTGCTCAGGCGCAGGTGGAAAATCTCACCATCCTGACATCAGATGAGATATTCCGTCGCTATGATGTCATGGTGGCCTGAGCTCCGCGTCTAACAGAAGTTGAAAGGCTCTACGTCTCCTGCTTCACCTTGTCCGGATGGGCCGCTGCGAAGGCGTCGATAGCCCTGCACCGTTTGACGATTGCGCTTATACGTTTGAAGCCGCTCGTTTTAACACCCCACCGCTTGGCATTGTAAACTTGGGGAACGAGACAGAAATCTGCCATGCCGGGCGCGTTGCCGTGGCAGAATTTCCCCGTATCCGGATGGTTCAGCATGGCCTCGAATGCGAAAAGGCCCTCGGCAATGAATTTGCGCATCCAGGCGATGCGGACCTTGTCGCCACCATCAGTCAAAAACAAGATGTGGGCCATCACACCCATGTTGCAAACCGGATGTGTGTCCATGGCTATGGCATAGGAAAGTGCCCTCACCCGCTGCCGTCCCGCCGGTTCCTGCGGCAGGAAGCCTGCGTCCAGATAGATCTCATCAAGATATTCGATGATCGCCAATGACTGGGTCATCATCCGCCCGTCCATGGCGAGCGTTGGAACGAGACCTTGCGGGTTGCGGCTGAGATTGTCGGCACCCTTGTGTTCGTCCTTGAGGAGATTGACCGGCACGGTTTCATATTCGAGACGAAGACGATTGAGCGCTATACGCACACGATAACTGGCCGACGAGCGCCAGTAGTCGTAAAGGACGATGCCGTTCATGCTTCACGTCCGTAATTGATTACTTGCTGCTCGATGGCGCCGAAGATCGAATGACCATAGGGGTCCTTCATCTCGATCCGCACAAGATCACCGAAACGCAGGAACGGCGTCTGCGGGGCGCCCTCATTGATCGTCTCGATCATGCGGAGTTCTGCGATGCACGAGTAGCCCACGCCGTCCTCCTCGACGGGCCGGCCCGGTCCGCCGTCGAGCTTGTTGGAGACAGTGCCGGAGCCGACGATCGTGCCCGCACCAAGCGGCCGCGTCCTGGCGGCATGGGCGATCAGCGTGGGGAAATCGAAGGTCATGTCGATACCGGCATTGGCGCGGCCGAATGGCCTGCCGTTGAGGTCGACACGCAATGGCAGGTGCACCTTGTTGCCGTCCCAGGCATCGCCCAGTTCATCGGGCGTCACGGCAACGGGTGAAAACGCCGATGACGGTTTGGACTGGAAAAACCCGAAACCTTTCGCGAGTTCCGCCGGGATGAGCCCGCGCAGGCTGACATCATTGACCAGCATGACAAGACGGATCGCATCACGTGCCTCGTCGATACTCGCACCCATTGGCACGTCATCGACAACAACGGCGACCTCCCCTTCCATGTCGATGCCATGAGCTTCGTCTGCCATGCGGATCGGTTCGCGTGGCCCGAGGAAACTGTCGGAACCGCCCTGGTAGATCAGCGGATCTGTCCAGAAGCTCTCCGGCATCTCGGCGCCGCGCGCCTTGCGCACCAGTTCGACGTGATTGACATAGGCCGAACCATCCGCCCACTGATAGGCGCGTGGCAATGGCGCCATTGCTTCATGTTCGTGGAAGCGTCCGATGGGGACCGCACCAAGCTCAAGACTTTTGCCAAGCGCTTCCAGATGCGGTGCTATACGCGCCCAATCGTCGAGCGCCGACTGCAGGGTCGGCGCCAAGAACGAGGCATCGGTAAAGCGGGTCAGGTCCTTGGAGACAAGAACGAACTTGCCGTCGCGGGTACCATTGTCCAGGGAGGCGAGCTTCATTTGGTATTGTTCTCCTCTGGCCAGTCGCCCTCGGGCGTTCCGTTGAACCGCTTCTTCAGGTCTTTCCAGCAATCCGCGTAATTGTCCTGCAGCGATTCGAGTTCTGCGGCAAAGCGTGTCAGATGTTGCGGGAAACGTGTCTCGAACATGAACGCCAGAGTGTTCTCAAGGCGTTGCGGCTTGAGCTCCACCGTCGAAGCCTTGTTGAAACCCATCGCGTCGGGGCCATGTGCCAGCATCATATTGTGCAGGCTCATGCCGCCCGGCACGAACCCCTCCTCCTTGGCGTCGTACTGACCATATACCAGACCCATGAATTCGGACATGATATTGCGATGGTACCAAGGAGGGCGGAAACTGTGTTCTGCCACCAGCCAACGCGGCGGGAAAATCACAAAGTCGACGTTGGCCGTACCCTCTTCGCCGGGCGGGGCGGTAAGCACCGTGAAGATCGATGGGTCCGGGTGATCGAACAGGATGGCGCCGACGGGCGAAAACGTGCGCAGATCGTATTTATAAGGCGCGTAATTGCCGTGCCATGCGACGACGTCGAGCGGCGAATGGTCGAGCAGGGTTTCGTAGAACTTGCCGCACCATTTCACATGCAGACGGCACGGCGTTTCCTTCTCCTCGAAGGCTGCAACAGGCGTCTTGAAATCGCGTGGATTGGCCAGGCAATTGGCGCCGATAGGGCCACGATCAGGCAACGCGAATTTCGCGCCGTAATTCTCGCAGATATAGCCTCGCGCCTCGCCATCAAGGGCTGCAACCTTGAACATCATGCCGCGCGGGATGACGCAGATCTCCGAAGGTTCGATCTCGATGATGCCCATTTCGGTGAAGATGCGGAGCCTTCCTTTTTCCGGCACCAGAAGCATTTCGCCATCGGCATCGAAGAAATAGTCGTCTTCCATATCGCGGTTGAACGCATAGACATGCGCTGCCATCCCTGCCTGGCCATGGACATCGCCCGCCGTGGTCATGGTGCGGATGCCATCGATGAAACTCGTTGGTTCCTGCGGCATCGGCGTCGGATTCCAGCGCAACTGGCCGATTGGCAATTCATGATCATCGAGGTTGGGCGCGGTCTTCCAATGTTCGCGCTTCGATGGTGTGAACCGGCCGCTGTGCTTGACCGAAGGTCTGATACGATAGAGCCAGGAACGTTCATTGATGCCGCGCGGTGCGGTGAAGGGAGAGCCGGACAGTTGTTCGGCATAGAGCCCATAGGCGCAACGCTGGGGCGAGTTTTGCCCCTGCGGAAGAGCGCCAGGCAGAGACTCCGTTTCGAAATCATTGCCGAAGCCAGGCATGTAGTTGAGGGTCATGATCGTACCTCCCGATATTAGTTGCAAGTGTGACGATCTATTTTGTAACTATCAACCGCAAAGGGAGATTTCGCTGAAATGGAAAATGAGACGACCGAAACACCGCCGCTGGTTCTGGAGGACTTCATCCCCTACCGGCTGAACAAGGCGGCGGAGGCGGTCAGCCAGCGCTTTGCCAGTATCTATCGTGAACGATACGGGTTGACGCGGCCTGAATGGCGCACGCTGGCGACGCTTGGCCAATTCGGCGTGCTGACCGCCACGGCGATCGGCGCGCATTCCTCCATGCACAAGACGAAGGTTTCGAGGGCAGTGTTCGCGCTGCAAAAGCGCCGGTGGCTAAGTCGCAAGCGTGATGACATGGACCGGCGCATCGAGAATCTGGAACTCACACCCGCAGGGCGCAAGGCCTATAATGAACTTGCCAAAGTCGCGTATCAATTCGAGACCGAGTTGCTCTCACATCTCGGTAAGCGGGGTGAGAACGAGCTGAAAGCCGGACTGGCGGCGCTCGAAGCTTACTTCGGACGCACCTGAGCGATTTCCTAGCTCTTCAATCGATATCCCGTCGTGAAGATCCAGCGCAGGATCAGAATGCAGGCGATGAGGAATAGCGCCGTCATGGCGAGGCTGGTGCCGATGTGCACATCCGACAGGCCGAAGAAGCTCCAGCGGAAACCGCTGATCAGGTACACGACCGGGTTAAACAGCGTCACTTTTTGCCAGAAGGGCGGCAGCATTTCGATGGAATAGAAACTGCCTCCGAGGAAGGTCAGCGGTGTGATGATCATCAGCGGGACGAGCTGCAGCTTTTCGAAGCCGTCGGCCCAGATGCCGATGATGAAGCCGAACATGCTGAATGTAACTGCAGTCAGCACCAGGAAGAGCAGCATGACGAAGGGATGCTCGATCCGCAGCGGAACGAAGAGGGCGGCCGTGGCCAGAATGATGACGCCAAGAATGATGGATTTGGTCGCTGCGGCCCCGACATAGGCGATGACGATCTCCAGATAGGACACGGGTGCCGATAAAAGCTCGTAGATCGTGCCGACGAACTTCGGAAAATAAATGCCGAAGGAAGCGTTCGAGATGCTCTGCGTCAACAGCGAAAGCATGATCAGGCCCGGCACGATGAACGCGCCATAGCTGACCCCGCTGATTTCAGGAATGCGTCCGCCGATGGCCGAGCCGAAGACGACGAAATAGAGGCTCGTGGAAACGACCGGCGAAATGACGCTCTGCATGATCGTGCGCCATGTGCGGTGCATCTCGAACAGGTAGATCGCCTTGATGGCATAGAGGTTCATTTGCGTTCCCTCACGAGATTCACGAAGATTTCTTCCAACGAACTTTCTCGCGTCTGGATATCCTTGAAACGGACACCAGCTAAGTCGAGGTCTTTCAGCAAGGCTGTAATCCCGGTGCGTTCTTTCTGCGTGTCATAGTGGTAGATGAGCTCGCAGCCGTCGGATGAAAGCTCAAGCTCATATTGGGCTAACGCCTCGGGCACCTCGTCGCGTTTTTCCTGTAGAAACAGCCGCAATTGCTTCCTGCCAAGCGAGCGCATCAGTTCGGCCTTCTCCTCGACCAGAATGATTTCGCCATGGCTGATGACGCCGATGCGATCGGCCATCTGCTGGGCTTCCTCGATATAATGCGTGGTCAGGATGATGGTGACGCCGGATTCGCGCAGTGCCCGCACGACATTCCACATGTCGCGCCGGAGCTCGACATCGACCCCCGCCGTAGGCTCGTCGAGAAACAGGATCTCCGGTTCGTGCGACAGCGCCTTCGCAATCATGACACGGCGCTTCATGCCACCGGAGAGGGTCATGAGCTTCGAATCCTTCTTGTCCCACAGCGAGAGTTCTTTCAGGATCTTTTCGATATGCGCCGGCTTGGTCGGCTTGCCGAAGAGACCGCGACTGAAACTGACCGTATTCCACACCGTCTCGAAGGCGTCGGTTGTCAGTTCCTGTGGCACGAGGCCGATCTTGCTACGGGCCGCGCGATATTCCTTGATGATATCGTGGCCATCGGCGAGGATTGTTCCCGACGTCGGATTGACGATGCCGCAAATTGTCGAGATCAGCGTGGTTTTACCCGCGCCGTTTGGACCGAGCAGCGCGAATATCTCGCCATGGCGAATGTCGAGATTGATATTCTTCAGCGCTTCGAAACCGGTTGAGTAGGTTTTGTAAAGGCTGGAGACAGAGATAGCTGAGGACATGAATTTACCTGGAAAGGAATTTCGGTCTGGACGTATCTGGCGGAACAAATCTGAAGCGCAGGCGCGCCCTTGAGAATGGTGTTCCTTATATGGGGTTGGATATCGTTTTTCAAACCGGCATTCCTGACAATTGACGTCAGCAGCGTTGATAAAGGAGAACTGGCCAAAAAAGCCCGGGCGATGCCGGGCTTTTTGTTTTCAGGCCGTGGCGGGTTCGCCTCGTACTTCCCGCATACTCGGCAGGAAGATCGTCAGCAATCCAAGGAATGGCAGGTAGGAACAGATCATATAGACATAGTCGATCCCCTTGGCGTCGGCGACGAAGCCAAGTACCGCAGCGGCAATACCGGCCATGCCGAAGGCGAAGCCGAAGAAGATGCCGGCGATCATGCCGACCCGGCCGGGTACCAGCTCCTGGGCAAAAACCACAATCGCAGGAAAGGCGGACGAGAGGATGAAGCCGATGAAAACCGTCAGCACACCTGTCCAGACCAGATTGGCGTAAGGCATCATCAACGTGAATGGCAGGACGCCGAGGATCGAGAACCAGATGACGGCCTTGGTGCCGATCTTGTCGCCGATGGGACCGCCAAGAATAGTCCCGACAGCAGCCGCGCCGAGGAACAGGAACAGCATCATCTGCGATTGCTGCACCGAAATGCCGAATTTGTGGATGACGTAGAACGTGTAGTAGCTGGAGATACTGGCAAGGTAGATGTTCTTGGTGAAGACAAGCAGCGTCAGGATCAAAAGCGATGTAATGACCTTTTTGCGTGGCAGCTTCAGAACCCTGCTGGCGGCTGGATTGTTTGCGTTGGCGATGCGATAGCGCTGGTACCAGTTGCCGACCTGATAAAGGATGATCATGCCGATCAGAGCGGCAGCGGAGAACCAGGCAATGCTTTGCTGGCCGCGCGGCAAAACGATGAATGCTGCGAGCAAGGGCCCGAGTGCCGTGCCGAAATTGCCGCCGACCTGAAAGAACGACTGTGCCAGACCATGGCGGCCGCCCGAGGCGAGACGGGCCACACGCGAGGATTCCGGATGGAAGATCGACGAACCGATGCCGATGAAAGCCGCGCCGGCGAGCAACATGACATAATGCGTGGCGATGGAAAGCAAGCCGAGCCCGACCAGCGAAAAAGCCATGCCGACAGGCAGCGAATAGGGCATCGGTCGCTTGTCGGTATAGGTGCCGACGATCGGCTGCAGCAGCGAGGCCGTGACCTGGAATGTCAGCGTCAGAAAACCGATCTGCTTGAAATTGAGGCCATAATTCTGTTTGAGCATCGGATAGATAGCTGCAAGCAGCGATTGCATCATGTCATTGAGAAAATGGCAGAAGCTGACCGCAAAAATGATGGCGAAGACGGTTGTTTCAGCGGAAGTCCGCTGAGCAGGCAAGGCAGTATCGGTCATGGTGTGCGTCCATCGAAGAAAGAGGGCGCACCGCCCAAGCAGGCACCCTTTCAGCGCAACTGATATACCTGTTGCGCGCATCCTGCTTTCGTGGTTTGGTCCAGTTCTTTCGAGTGTGGGCCAAAACAATGCGCTATCAGACATTTGCTGCCCGGAACGCTGCGGGCCTGCGACTTGAGGAGCTGCACAAGGTGCGGCTGGACTGGCTCGAGCAGGCCGAAGGCGACGTTTTTGCGTTGGCGACGGTTTATCCATCCGGGTTCCACATCCCCGATCATCATCACAGCCAATCGCAGCTCCTGCATGCCATCAGCGGCGTTGCCATGGTGACGACCAAGTTTGGCCGCTGGATGGTGCCGCCACATCATGCATTGTGGCTGCCTGCAGGAACGGAGCATGCGGTGGACATGCTCGGCGATGTCTCGATGCATTCAATCTACGTGCGACCGGACGCCGTGGCGGGGTTGAAACGGCATTTGCACGTGGTGGGGCTGACGCCTCTAATGGACAACCTGATCCGCGAGGCCGTGGCGGCGCCTGCCGACGTGCACGCCGATCCACGGACGACGTTTGTCATGGGGTTGCTGCTGCATGAAATCCCGAACCTTCCGGAACAGCCACTCGGCCTGCCATTCCCGGAAGACCGGCGGCTGGCGGCACTGTGCCGTGGATTCCTCGAAGACCCCTCGCCCCACACAAATATCGACGACTGGGCGGATCGGCTTGGAATGAGCCGACGTACTTTCACGCGGACATTTCGGCGCGAAACCGGCCTCAGCCTTTCAACCTGGCGCCAGCAGGCTTGCCTGCTGTCAGCGCTGCCCCGCCTGACCAAGGGTGAGCCGGTGACCAGCGTTGCACTGGATCTCGGCTATAACAGCGTGCCGGCTTTCACCACCATGTTCAAGCGCATGCTCGGCGCGCCGCCGCGGCATTACCTTCACTCGGCCGCCTGAACCCTTGGTGCTGGTACGTAGTTGAGAATCGGCCCAAGCCAGCGCTCGACCTGCTCGACCGGCATTTGCTTGCGTTCCGAATAATCTTCAACCTGGTCACGCTCGACCTTGGCGACGCCGAAATAATAGCTTTCCGGATGGGCGATATAGATGCCCGAAACAGATGAGCCCGGCCACATGGCGAAGCTTTCAGTCAGGCGAACGTTGATCCTGGCTTCCGCGTCAAGGATGCGGAATAGTGTCTCTTTTTCAGTGTGGTCAGGCTGCGCCGGATAGCCCGGCGCCGGGCGGATACCGCGATAGGGTTCACCGATGAGTTCCTCCGGAGCAAGATCTTCGTCAGGCGCGTAGCCCCAGAATTCCTTGCGCACACGCTCGTGCATCAATTCGGCAAAGGCTTCGGCAAAACGGTCTGCCAGCGCCTTGACGAGAATGGAGGAATAATCATCGTTGGCGCGTTCGAAGCGCTCGGCGATGGCGATTTCCTCGATACCAGCAGTGACGACGAAAGCTCCCATATAGTCGTGAACGCCGCTGTCGATGGGCGCTACGAAATCGCCGAGGGCTACATTCGGTCTGCCATCGCGTTTCGACAGTTGCTGGCGCAGGGTGTAGAAGGTCGCGAGCTCGTCCTTCCGCTCCTCATCGGCGAAAACGCGAATGTCGTCGCCCGTCGCTCCCGCTGGCCAAAGGCCGATGACGGCTTTCGGATTGAACCACTTCTCCGCGATGATCTTCTTCAGCATCGCCTGCGCATCATCGAACAATTGCCGGGCAGCTTCGCCCTGCTTCTCGTCTTCAAGGATCGCGGGATAGCGGCCCTTCAATTCCCATGTCTGGAAGAAAGGCGTCCAGTCGATATAACTGGCAATGTCCGCAAGATCGTAGTTCTCGAAGACGCGCGTCCCGATGAAACCCGGCTTGGTCGGTTCGTACGAGGTCCAGTCGATCCTGTGCGCATTGGCGCGCGCCCTGGCCAGTGGCAGGCGCTGCTTGTCGGCCTCGTTGCGCGCATGTGCATCTGCAACCTTGATATATTCGGCCTCGATGGCTTCGACGTAGCCCGGCTTGGTTTCCTTCGACAGAAGGTTTGATACAACACCCACCGCACGGCTCGCATCGGTGACATAGATCGTCTGGCCCTTGTTGTAGCGCGGGTTGATTTTGACCGCCGTGTGCACGCGGCTGGTCGTTGCGCCGCCGATCAGCAACGGGATGTCAAAACCCTCGCGCTCCATCTCCGAGGCGACATGCACCATTTCGTCGAGCGACGGGGTGATCAGGCCGGAGAGGCCGATAATATCGACGTTCTGTTCGCGGGCGGTCTGCAGGATCTTGGTTGCGGGTACCATCACGCCGAGATCGATGATCTCGTAATTGTTGCAGGCCAGGACCACGCCGACGATGTTCTTGCCGATATCGTGGACGTCGCCCTTGACGGTTGCCATCAACACCTTGCCGGCGCTCTCACGCTCCCCTGTGCCACCATTGGCAAGCTTCTCCGCTTCCATATAAGGCAGCAGCAGGGCCACGGCCTGCTTCATGACGCGAGCGGATTTCACCACCTGCGGCAGGAACATCTTGCCAGCGCCGAAAAGGTCGCCGACGACGTTCATGCCTGCCATCAACGGGCCTTCGATCACGTGCAACGGGCGCTCAGCCTCCTTACGCGCCTCTTCGGTATCGACATCGATGAATTCGGTAATGCCGTTGACCAATGCATGCTCGATGCGTTTGGCGACACTCCATTCGCGCCAGGCAAGATCGCGTTCGCGTGCTTCCTTGCCTGCAGAACCCTTGTAGCGCTCGGCAAGATCAAGCAGCCGCTCAGTCGCATCGTCGCGGCGGTTGAGCACCACGTCTTCGCAGGCCTCGCGCAGTTCCGGATCGATGGATTCATAGACCGCGAGCTGGCCTGCATTGACGATACCCATGTCCATACCGACCTGGATGGCATGATAAAGGAAAACTGCGTGCATCGCCTCGCGCACAGGCTCGTTGCCGCGGAACGAGAAGGAGAGATTTGAGATGCCGCCGGAAATATGCACATGCGGCAGGGTATCGACGATCTGCTTCGTGGCCTCGATGAAGGCGACGCCATAGCCATTGTGCTCTTCGATGCCTGTCGCGACAGCAAAGACGTTCGGATCGAAGATAATGTCTTCCGGCGGGAAGCCTGCGTCCTTAGTCAGGAGCTCATAGGCGCGTGTACAGATCGCGACTTTCCGCTCCAACGTATCGGCCTGGCCGTCCGTATCGAAGGCCATGACGACAACGGCGGCACCATAGGCGCGCACTTTTTTGGCATGGTCGAGGAAGGCCTGTTCACCTTCCTTCATCGAGATCGAGTTGACCAGCGGCTTGCCTTGCACGCACTTCAGGCCTGCTTCGATGACGTCCCACTTCGAACTGTCGATCATCACCGGCACCCGGGCGATGTCCGGCTCTGCCGCGATCAGGTTCAAGAATTCGACCATGGCCTTTTCACTGTCGATCAGGCCTTCGTCCATGTTGATGTCGATGATCTGCGCGCCGTTCGCCACCTGATCGCGCGCGACATCCAACGCCGTGGCGAAATCGCCGGAAGTGATGAGCTTGCGGAACTTCGCCGAGCCGGTGATGTTGGTGCGCTCGCCAACATTGACGAAGGGAATATCCTTGGTCAGCGTGAAAGGTTCGAGCCCTGACAGGCGCATATGCGTTTCCGTCTCGGGGATCTCGCGCGGCTTGTATTTGCCGACTGCCTCGGCGATAGCCTTGATATGCTCCGGAGTTGAACCGCAGCAGCCGCCGACGATATTGAGGAGGCCCTCGCTGGCGAAACCCTCGAGCTGCGCTGCCATCGCTTCCGGGCTCTCGTCATACTGGCCGAATTCGTTGGGCAGGCCCGCATTGGGATAGGCGCAGACGAAGGTATCGGCGACGCTGGAAATCTCGGCAAGATGCGCACGCATGGCATTGGCGCCAAGGGCACAGTTCAAGCCGATGGTGAAAGGCTTGGCGTGACGGACCGAATGCCAGAAAGCGGTCGGCGTCTGGCCGGAAAGCGTGCGGCCGGAAAGGTCGGTAATCGTGCCGGAGATCATCACCGGAAGGGTGATGCCCTTCTCTTCGAACACTTCGTTCGTGGCGAAGATTGCTGCCTTGGCGTTGAGCGTATCGAAGATGGTCTCGATGAGGATGATGTCGGCGCCGCCATCGATGAGGCCACGCACTTGGGTCCCGTAGGCGGTGCGCAAGTCGTCGAAAGTGACTGCGCGATAGCCTGGGTTGTTGACGTCAGGCGAAATCGACGCCGTGCGGTTTGTCGGGCCGAGCGCTCCGGCGACAAACCTGCGGCGGCCATCCTTCTGCTCGGCTTTCAATGCGGCGCGGCGGGCAAGCCGCGCACCATCGCGGTTAAGTTCATACACGACCTCTTCCATGCTGTAGTCCGCCTGGGCGATCGTGGTGGAAGAAAATGTGTTGGTCTCAAGGATATCGGCGCCCGCCATGGCATAGGCGTAGTGAATATCTTCGATAGCTTGCGGCTGCGTCAGGATCAGGAGATCGTTGTTGCCCTGCAGGTGGCATGAACAATCCGCAAAGCGATCGCCGCGAAAGTCATCTTCGTTGAGGCTAAGGCCTTGAATCTGCGTGCCCATGGCGCCGTCGAGAATCAGTATCCGTTCTTTCGCCGCCTTGGTCAAAGCTGCAAAAACTTCGGAGCCGTCCCGAGGAGAATCCATGGGACCGAACAGATTATCAACCGCAATATTCATAACTCGGCACGCCTCATGATCCATGATCCGGATGAGCCGCAAGGGTCACATAAAGATATCTTTATGTCAACAAGTCAATTCTGTTGGCGGCATGATATGTCGCAGTTGCGGTGGTCGTCTGCACCAACCAGGCCTTGTACATCGGTAATATCTTGTCAATAATGAATCCAGCAGGAGGACAGTCCGTATGACGAGCATCCAGACACTGGCTGAAGAAACGTTTGGCGATAAGGAAAAGGCCAACCGCTGGCTGCGTCGAACGCTGGCTGAACTCGGCGGCGAAACGCCGCTTGTGGTTGCGCAGACAGAAGCTGGCGCACGCATCATCGAAACCATTCTTGGCAAGATCGCCTTGGGCGCCGCCGCCTGATACAGCTTGGCGACTATGGACGGACCGACATCACCGCTGACTGCGGCAAGACAAAAGGCACATGCGTGGCGGGCAAGGCACCGACTTTCAACGCACACTCATAGACACGCAAGATACGGTCGTCTGTAAGCACCTCGGCAGGCGTCCCCACGCTATCAATAGAGCCCTCGTGCATGACCACGACGCGATCAGCGTACATCGAGGTCAGATTGAGATCATGCAGAATCGCGATTACTCCGCCGCCACGCGTGGCAAAGGCGCGGGCGATCTGCATGATGATGAGCTGATGCTTGATATCAAGACTGGAGACGGGCTCGTCGAGAAAGAGGAAGCGCGGCTGACCATCCAGAACTGGCTGCCAGACCTGACAGAGGACGCGCGCAAGTTGCACGCGCTGCTGTTCGCCTCCGGAAAGTTCCTGGTAGAAACGACCGCCAAAGCCAGCAAGATCGACGAGTGCCAGCGCCTCGTCCGGAAGATTTTCGGCAACATCATGCGTCGCACCGGAACGCCCGCTGGTGAGGCCCAGCCTGACGATTTCGCGAACGGTGAACGGAAAGGATAGCAAGGTCGATTGCGGCAGGATCGCCCGCATGGCGGCCATCTGCCACGGTTTCAGATGGCCGAGCGAGTGTCCGTTGATCGTTATGCGCCCGGTGAAAGGCAGATCGCCGGAAAGCGCCCGCATCAGCGTCGTCTTGCCTGAACCGTTGGGGCCGACGATGACAGTCAGCTCGCCCGCTTGGGCATTGAAATTCGCATCCTTGATAATCGACTTGCGTCCAAGCACGACGCTGACGTTGGAAAGGCTGATCATGGTCAAAGATCCACAATGCCGCGGCGGCGCAGCAATATCCACAGGAAGAAAGGCGCTCCGACAGCTGCCGTAACGATGCCAATCGGCAATTCCGAAGGCGCGACGATGGTGCGGCTAACGGCGTCCGCGAGCAGCAGCAGGCTCGCACCCAAGAGTGCCGATGCGGGGAGCAGATAGCGATGGTCCGGCCCAATAACCAGGCGTAGCAAATGCGGCACGACAACGCCGACGAAGCCGATGCCACCGCTAACGGCAACGGAGGCGCCAGCTGCGGCAGCGACCACAATGATGGCCACGCGCTTGAAACGCTGGACCGGAATGCCGAGGTGGCTTGCCGAGGCTTCACCAAGTGCCAGGGCATTGAGGCCGCGCCCAAGAAAGGGAGAAACCAGCAGCGCCAACACGATAAAGGGACCAGCCGCAGCCATCTTGGCCCAATTGGAGCCGGCAAGCGACCCCAGCGTCCAGAACGTGAGATCACGCAACTGCCTGTCATCGGCGAGAAAGGTCAGGAGACCTATATACGCCATGGCCATGGCGCCAAGTGCAATACCGGCCAGTAGCATTGTCGCGATGGAGGTTTGACCGCGCCGTGTGGCAACGCCATAGAGAATGAGCGTGAAAACAAGGGCGCCGATAAAGGCAGCAACCGGCAGGGCAAATATACTGAAGGTCGCAATGAAGGGTGCCAGCACCGTTGCACCGAGGACAATGACGCTGACGGCTCCAAGTCCGGCACCCGCGGAGACGCCGACAATCCCAGGATCCGCAAGCGGATTGCGAAACAAACCCTGCATCACCGCACCAGAAACGGCGAGCGAAGCTCCGATCATCGCGCCGAGAATAATGCGTGGCAACCTTATATCCCAGATGATGATGCTGTCGCGCAGGGAAAGGACATTACCGTCACTGCTTGCGCCTCGAACCAAAGCGCTGACAACAGATATGACCGAAGCGTCGGATGCGCCGGCGGCAAGGCTGAACAGCATTGTCGCCAGCAGAGCAAAGCCCAGCACGACGATGATGCCCTTCGCCAGGAATGAGCGGTCGCCTTCTGGACGGGTCTTGCCTTGTCCCGACCGAAGAGCCACAGGTCGCATCAAGACAGACTCGCTCATTGGCTCGTTTCAGATCCGTAGAATGCTTTGGCCAGATCGTGCACCGCTTCCGCCGTTCGCGGCCCGAAACCGAGCAGATACTGCCCGCCCATGCGCACGATGTTCTTTTTCTGACCGGCAGGCGTCGCTGCAATTGCCTTGTTGGCTAGAAGATCCGCGTCGGTTGTAGCGCGCGGCCCGTGGATATCCATCACCAGAATGACATCCGGCTGTGCCGTGAGGATCGCTTCGTCGGTCATTGTCTTGTAGCCGGAATATCCACTGACGACGTTATCGCCGCCTGCAAGTTCGATAATTCCATCAGCCGCCGTCTTGATACCCGCTGCCATGATTTTTCCGCCCGTGGTACTGAGGACAAAGAGCACACGTTTGCGGGTCTTGATATTTTTGGTTTCGGCTTCCGCCGCCGCCAGTTCCTTCTCGACTTTGGCAGATAGCTTTTCGGCCTTGTCATCGACGCCGAGTGCCTTGCCGACAATCCGAATCTTTTCCGACACGCTTTCGGCGGTGTAGTTTTCCGGAACGAACACGAAAGGTACGCTGGCTTTTTTCAACACGTCGATGGCTTCCCTCGGCCCTGAACCTTCGACGGCAATGATCGCAGTCGGGTTGATCGACAAAACGCCTTCCGGAGACAAGGCACGCATGTATCCAACGTCAGGAATCTTGTGTGCAGCTTCGGGGAAAACGCTGGTGGTGTCGCGACCGACCAACCGTCCCTCCTCACCCAGATCGTAGATGATTTCGGTGATCGATCCGCCGATGGACACCACGCGGCTTGCATCGGGAATGGGACCGGAAATCTCTTCCGCCATCGCAACGGCTGGCAGTGCCATAACGCCGAGCGCTGCCACCATGAGGGGAAATCTGTTCATTGTCATTTCCTATGCCGCAGCGCGCATCAGGCGCGGCAGAGCTTCGACGAGCTGACGCCAATCGCTACGTTCACCGGAGCCCTCATGGCGCTTGCCGAAGAACTGAATGATCATATCGCCTTCGGCACCGTAGGCTTCGAGCGAGGTAACATGCCCGTCCTTGGTAGGCTTGCGCACGGCCCACAACTCCGCGATGTGATCAGTACGCAGATGCATATGAAAGGTTTCGTCGAGGATGTTGATCCACGGACCCATCGGCTTCACGTTGTGAATTGGTCCCGAATGAATCTGGATGCAGCCGCGATTGCCGATAAAGCACATGATCGGCAGCTGCTCCTGCGCGGCATCGTGCATCATTGTGGTCAATGCGGCCGTGTCGAGTTGCCAGGCGTAGTCTTGCCCGATCACCTGCACCGCCTGATGACGGGTCATCTTCAACGAACGCAGTATGCCAAAGAATTCGTGGACATCCCTCATCTGGGTCCAGCGGTCGCGCAAGCCGGTCGCGTCCAGTTCTTCAAGCTCTGCGGTTTTTTCCTCTGGCTTCGGCAGGGCTGTCAGTTGCACGGACTGTGACTGATCATCGAGACGAAGTTTGGCTACGAGCGTTTTGTAGGCTTCCAGATTGGAGGCCGGCCGAAGGTGGATCTTGTGGATGGCCTCGCCGGCTGCGTCAAAGAATTGCAGGCTGCGCCGAATGTCGTCGCCATCGTGCTTTTCGATGGCAAAACCGTGTGCCCAGGCATTGGGAAAAAGCCGCATATCGATCTGCTCGCCGAGCAGCATGGAGGCGTGCTTGCCGACGATCGGCTTGTCATAGACACCGATCTTCTCATGTACGGCGCTTTCGTTGCGGGTGAGCGCCATCACTTCGCCAAGCGATTCGATTTCAGTCAGAAAGGTTTCGATGCGCGGGTTGATGCGAACGACATTGTTCCCGCAATAGGCGGCCACTAGATCGGCTTCCGAGATATGCAGCTGCTGCGCAAGATCGCGCTCGCGCATTTTCGAGTTGTCCGCCCGCGCCTGCCGAATTGCCTCGGGTGTTGGTTTTACTGCGTCAGTCATG
The DNA here is from genome assembly GCF_014192095.1 of Phyllobacterium trifolii. Classification (GTDB taxonomy): domain Bacteria; phylum Pseudomonadota; class Alphaproteobacteria; order Rhizobiales; family Rhizobiaceae; genus Phyllobacterium; species Phyllobacterium trifolii. Next base: position 45,472 of record NZ_JACHXN010000010.1, on the reverse strand, counting down.
TTTCAAGCCTGTTGATGGGAATTATTTATTCAGGATCAGTTTGCCCTGCCGGGTGATTTTGAGTCGGTAGAGAGAGCCAGCGTGTTCAATGCCAACTTCGTTGGTACCGTCGAAAAGGATGTCGCTGCCGTAGACGCGGATGTCCTTTTGTATCGGCGCGGAAAAATTGGCGCGCACCGGCGTAGTGTTGGGGAGACGCACCTGCATATCGATGATCTGACGTGGGGACATGGCAGTGGGCCTTTTCTGTTCCTTTTGTCCGGAACAACGCTGCCCGCATCATCCCGCTTATTTAAACTTGACTATCTTATTCATCTTTATTACTCAACCTAAACAAGAGTCAATGACTCACATTAAAAATGGGCTACCAATTTGCAGCAAGCATTGGCCATAACATGACCGCTGTTACAGCCATATTCCTGCTTGCCGCAACAGGGTGGCGTCGGGGTTAGAGTCCCCCGGCGCCAACCCTGACCAAACAAAAAGGGCCCGTACGGGCCCTTTCTTTTTCAATGGGATAAGCGTCTCAGATCAGAAGGGCGAATCCGGGAAGTAGAATTCCTTGGCGTTGTCCTTGGTGACCAGTGTGGCGTCGAGGATGTACTTGCCGCGCACAGGAACCTGGTCGTAGAAGTTTGCAACCGTTAATTCCATTGCCGTCGCAATCATTGAAGGCGGATAGAGCACGTTGATCGGTGTCATTGCATCGCCATCGGCAACGCGCTTGATCATGTCCTTCATGCCGGCACCGCCGATGACCATCTTGATGTCAGTGCGCTTGGCCTGGCTGATGGCCTCGAGTACGCCGACAGCCATATCGTCATCCTGGCACCATACGGCGTCGATCTTCGGGAACTTGGTCAGGTAGTCCTGCATGATCTTGAAGGCATCATCGCGTGACCAGTTACCGAATTGCTTGTCGAGAACCTTGATACCGCTGCCGGCGATTGCATCGTCAAAACCCTTCTGGCGCTCTTCGTCGATGACGATCGGCAGACCACGGATAACGGCGACGTCACCGGTCTTCAGCGTGTCCTTGAGGTACTCGCCAGCGACGCGGCCGAGCTCCGGGTTGTTACCGGCAACGTAAAGGTCCTGGATCGTCGGATCGGACAGAGCACGGTCGACCACGGTGACGAATACGCCCTTTTCCTTGACCTGACGCAGCGGATCGGTCAGCTCGTCAGAATTGTGCGGCAGGGTAACAAGGGCGTCGATGCCCTGTGTCGTCAGATCTTCGAGTGCATTTGCCTGCGATGCACCATCCGGCGAAGTCTTGATGGTGATCTTGAGGCCCGGATGAGCAGCTTCAAGCAGCTTGGCAGCCCGTTCGGCGTGGTAGACAACGCCGCCTGTCCAGCCGTGATCTGCCGCGGGAATAGACACGGCGATGTTGACCTCTTTTTTGTCCTGAGCGTAGGCGAAGGTCATGGTCGAAGCGAGCGCCGCCCCGGCAAGACCGATCAAAAGTTTACGCATTTGGTTTCTCCCAATTTAGCTCGGGCCTTGATTGCGGCTCGGTGGGTGGCCCTTTTCCCCCCGTTCCCTTAGAAGGAGCAGGCCTCCCGCCCCCTTATGCGTATAGTCTGCCGACTATTTTTTCTTTTGCAGGGTGCGCTGCACCAGCATGGCGATAATGATGATCGTGCCTTGTACCGCGCCGATCAGATATTCACTGACGATATTCGACAGCACCATGATGTTGCCGACGATCTCCAGCATGAAGGCACCGCAGATCGTCCCCCAGATACGGCCGACACCCCCGCGCAGTGCAGTGCCGCCGATGACCACAGCGGTGATCGCCTGGAGTTCCCATAGCATACCTGTTGTCGTGGTCGCGGCGCCGAGCCGCGGGACGTAAACGACGACAGCGATGGCGACGCAGATGCCTTGAATGATGTAGGTCATGGCGCGGACGCGATTGACGTGGATCCCAGAATATTTTGCCACGTCCTCGTTTGAACCGACGGCGATCACATGCCGTCCGAACGACGTCTTGTAGAGGATGAACGCGCCAAGCAGGCCGGCTGCGATGATGACCCATACCGGTATCGGCAGGCCGAGAAACACCCCGGTATAGACCGGGCGGAACATATTGCGCATCGCGATGGATTTCATTGCGATCGAACCGCCATCCGCCAGCCAGACCGTAACCGACCGGAAGATCGCCATGGTGCCAAGCGTGACAATGAAAGGTTCGATCTTGCCGATGGTAATGACCGCACCGTTGAGCAACCCCGCAAGAGCGCCGACACCGATCGCAACGACGATGCCCGTTGCCAGCATGGCCATGTCGCCATCGATTGCTCCCGAATTCAGGAACAGGATCATGATGCCGGCGACAAGCGCGGCCATGGAACCAACCGACAGATCGAGACCGCCGGCGGAAATGACGAATGTCGCCCCAATCGCAATGATGGCAATGAAGGATGACCGGGTCAGAACGTTGAGCAGGTTGTCGATCGACAGGAAATTTGGATTGACGAGCGCGCCGAGAACGAACAAGGCGGCGAGCGCCAGGAATGGCGCAACGGCCGTCTTGTCGAGATCCGCCAGCTTGCGGCCGAAACCGCGTGTGTCGGTGATTGTTTTCGTGTCGGTCATGCGTTCCCCGCCGAGTAAAGCTCTGCTTCGTTGATTTTGACGCCAGTGGCGTAGACGACGATTTCGTCTTCGGTCATTGCCTCGCCGGTAACCTCGCCGACAATGCGTGACGAACGCATGACGAGGATACGGTGGCATATGCCGATGAGTTCCTGCATTTCCGAGGAGATCACGATGACCGATTTGCCAGTTTTGGCGAGATCGGAAATGAATTTATAGATCTGTTCCTTGGTGCCGATATCGATGCCGCGTGTCGGCTCGTCGATGATGACGATGCTGGGCTCAAGCAGCATCATCTTGGCCAAAAGCAGCTTCTGCTGGTTGCCGCCGGACAGCTGTCCGGCGAGAAGGTCGCGGCGACGCGCACGGATATCGAAGTCGGTAATCGCCTTGTCGAGGCTGTTATCCTCACGCTTGCGCTCTATAAGCGGACCCTTGGTGAACTTCTCCAGCGTTGCCAGCGTGAGGTTCGTGCGCAGATCCTGGGCGAGGAGCAACCCTTTGCCCTTGCGATCTTCGCTCAGGTAAACGATGCCCGCAGCCATACTGTCGCGCACCGTCTTGAACTTGACCGGATTGCCGTTGAGCTTGACCTCGCCATGGCCGGTGCGTAACCCGACGATGCCTTCGAGAAGCTCGGTCCTGCCAGCGCCGATCAGCCCGGCAAAGCCCAAAATCTCGCCTTTGCGCAAGGTGAACGATGCATCGCGTGCATATCCCGGAACATCGAAGTTCTGGACCTCCAGCACGTTCTGATGGCTCGCCGTATCTCCGCGCTCCGGATAGAGCTTCGACATATCGCGCCCGACCATCAGCCGCGCCATATCGACCGGCTGCAATTCCGAGGCTTCGCGTGTGGCGATGAGTTTGCCGTCGCGCAGCACCGTTATACGGTCGGCGATGGCGCCTACCTCCGGCAGGCGATGTGAGATGTAAAGGATGGCCACGCCCCTGTCCCGAAGATCGCGGATGACCTTCAGCAGCGCTTCCGTTTCGAACGGTGTCAGCGACGCCGTAGGCTCATCGAAGATTACGACGCGATGCGGCACCTGAAGTGCGCGGGCGATCTGGACCAGTTGGCGCCGGGCGATGGAAAGCCGCGAAATCTGCGTCGTCGGATCGATATCGGCTCCGAGACTTTGCACAGCTTCGGCGGACTGGCGGTTCATCTCGCGGTCATTGACCATAAGTCCGCGTTTCAACTCGCGTCCCATGAAGATGTTTTGCGCGACCGTCAGGTCCGGTGCCAGCAATATTTCCTGATGCACCAGCACCAGACCACGATGTTCCGCGTCGACGGGTCCGGCGAAACTTACCGCTTCCCCGTCCATCGCGACGGTGCCGCGCGTCGGCTTCAGGTGTCCGCTCATAAGCTTCATCAGCGTCGACTTGCCGGCACCGTTTTCACCGATGATGGCATGCACTTCGCCGGGCATGACGCGCAAGCTGATATCCGTCAGCACTTCGACCGGGCCGAACGCTTTGGCAATGCCTCGTGCTTCGAGCACCGGCACTGTCGCAGCCTTGGTTGGGTTTTCGCTCATCACACCTTCGTCCAAACGCCGCCCGCCTTGGACGACTTCACCGCAGCCTCGATGAATTCCATCCCTGCAAGCCCATCGTCCACAGTCGGAAAAATCACGTCCTTAGGCTGCTTTTTCCCACTCCGCGCAGCGATGATCGCCTGCGCGGCCTCCGAGTAAATGTTGGCGAAGCCTTCGAGATAGCCTTCTGGATGACCGGACGGTACGCGGGTCAAGCGCGCTGCCTCCGGCGATGCACCAGCACCTCCGCGCGTGAGCAATTGCTTCGGCTTGCCGAAGGGCGTGTACCAGAGATAGTTCGGGTCGGCCTGCGTCCATTCCAGCCCGCCCTTGGTGCCGTAGATGCGCAGCTTGAGGCCGTTCTCATTGCCAGGCGCTACCTGGCTCGCCCAGATCATGCCCTTGGCGCCGCCATCGAAGCGCATGAGAATTTGCACATCGTCGTCGAGCACCCTGCCCTCGCCAAAACTGGTGAGCTCAGCGCAGAGCTGCTTGAGCTTGAGGCCCGAAGCGAAGCAGGCAAGATTATAGGCGTGCGTGCCGATATCGCCGATGGCACCGCCCGCACCCGAGCGCTTCGGATCGATGCGCCATTCGGCCTGCTTGTTGCCAGTGGCTTCGGTTTTCTCCGTCATCCAGTCTTGCGGATATTCGGCTTGCACAACCCGAATATCGCCGAGCACGCCCTTTGCCACCATGGCGCGCGCCTGTCGCATCATCGGATAGCCGGTGTAATTATGCGTGACGACGAAGAGCTTGCCGGTCTTGTTGACCAGCGACACGAGTTCCTTGGCCTCCTTGACCGTGGTAGTCAGCGGCTTGTCGCAGATGACGTGGATACCCGCTTTCAGGAATGCCTTTGCCGCCGGGGCGTGCATGTGGTTCGGCGTGACAATGGAAACCGCTTCGATGCCGTCGGGACGCTTGGCCTCGGTCTTGGCCATCTCCTCGAACGAGGCATAGGCGCGGTCTTCGGCGATGCCGATTTCCTTCGCGGAAGCTTTGGCGCGCGCCGGATCGGAAGAGAGAGCGCCTGCAACGAGCTCATACTGATCGTCCATGCGCAGCGCAATACGGTGGACTGCCCCGATAAACGCGCCCTGCCCGCCACCAACCATACCGATACGGATGCGGCGGCTTGCGGATTTCTCCTTGGATGCTCCAATAGCCATTATTCGATCCTCTATTTCAGGCCAAGAATACGGCGATTGGCCGCGTCATCGGTACCAGAACCGGCAAAATCATCGAAAGCGCGCTCGGTGACGCGGATCAGGTGCGCGTCGATGAACTGCGCACCTTCGCGTGCGCCGTCCTCCGGGTGCTTCAAGGCGCATTCCCATTCAAGCACTGCCCAACCATCGAAATCATGGGCGGTCAGCTTGGAGAAGACCGCACCGAAATCAACCTGTCCGTCGCCGAGCGAGCGGAAACGGCCTGCACGATCGACCCACGACTGGTAGCCGCCATAAACGCCCTGGCGTCCGGTCGGATTGAACTCGGCGTCCTTAACGTGGAAGGCTTTGATCTTCTCGTGGTAGATGTCGATATAGTCGAGGTAGTCGAGCTGCTGCAGGACAAAGTGAGACGGGTCGTAGAGGAGATTGGCGCGGGAATGATTTTTCACCCGCTCCAGGAACATCTCGTAGGTTATTCCGTCGTGCAGGTCTTCTCCGGGATGGATCTCATAGGCAGCGTCGACACCCTGCTCGTCGAAATAATTCAGGATCGGTGTCCAGCGTTTCGCCAGTTCATCGAATGCCGCTTCAACGAGACCGGCCGGACGCTGCGGAAACGGATAGAGGAACGGCCAGGCGAGCGCGCCGGAGAAGGTCGGTATGGCCTTCAGGCCGAGGTGTTTTGAAGCGCGCGCCGCCCGCTTGAGCTGATCCACTGCCCACTCTTGCCTCGCCTTCGGATTGCCATGCACTTCCGGTGCGGCAAAGCCATCCATCAACTCGTCATAGACAGGATGAACCGCCACGAGCTGGCCCTGAAGGTGGGTCGCGAGCTCTGTGATGGTCAGGCCATGCGAAGCGGCGACACCGGCGATCTCGTCGCAATAGTCCTTCGAATCCGAAGCCTTCTTCAGATCGATGAGGCGCCCATCCCAAGCCGGTATCTGGATACCCTTGTAGCCCAGCCCTGCTACCCATCCGCACATGGCATCAAGCGAATTGAACGGCGCTGCATCGCCCGCGAACTGCGCTAAGAAAATGGCCGGTCCCTTGATCGTCTTCATGTCAATCCTCCAATTCCAGATTTGCCGTCAAGGCATGTTGTCCCTGAGAAATATGTCGATGCGAATATGTTCCTGACCTGGAACGATCGGGCGTCCCTCACGTAATGCGGTCAGGATACGGGCAGCGCTGCGCGCCATATGACCTGCATCCTGATTGATGAGCGCGTCTACTGTGCCGCGCACAAGATGGCGGCGCGTCGAGGGCGTCAATTCGTGGGCGACGAAGATCACGTCGGAAATGTGGTTTGTCGCTTCGAGCGCAGCGATAACGCCTGCTTGCCCGCCGCCGGCATTGTAGATGGCCACAAGGTCCGGATGATCCCGCAAGAGCGAGCGGGTGACGGCCTCAACGCGTGCGTTCTCGTCGCGAGCCTCGCGCACAGGAAGCACTTCGAGATTTGGATATTCGCGCGAGATGATCTGTTCGAAACCGAATTGGCGCTCGACGTGATCGCGCAATGCCAGCGACCCGGCGATCATGCCGACCTTGCCCTTGCGCGGCCCGACGAAGCGGCCGATCAGCGAGGCGGCTGTCCGTCCGGCGGCAAAGTTGTCGATTCCGACATAATGCGCCCGCCGTGAATTCGGCACGTCCGACACGAGAGTAAGCACGACCACACCGGCGTCTGCCAAGGCGTTGATCGCCTCGGTGACGGCGGGATGATCGAGCGCAACGACGGCCACACCGTCGATGCCGGACGGGAGCCTTTCGAGGGCCGCCGCAAGTGCCTCGCCGTCGAATGTATCGACATGCTGGATCGACAAGCGGACACGCTCCTGCAATTGCCGCTCGCGTGTGGCACGAAACTCGGCGCCAAGGGCCATCATGAATTCATTTTCGCCGGTGGGCAGGATGATGCGGAAATCATAGTCGCGTCCGCGAGCGAGCCGGGACGCGTGTGGATCGGGTAGAAAGCCAAGCTGTTTGATGGCCGCATTGACGCGTTCGATGGTGCGCGCGTGCACACCAATCCTTCCGTTCACGACACGATCGACCGTTGCTAAACTGACACCGGCTTCTCGGGCGACGTCTTCGAGCGTCATCTTCCCCACGAGAATTCTCCTCCGCCTAAAGTCTTAGAACAGCGAAATGAGGTGTGCAACTCTTTTTGAGTGGTTTTGATGGGAAAAATTGGCGGTCCGACTAAAAGCCAAGTATCAAACGACACATAGTATGGTCGAATTTCACCCAGAGAGTGCCTCAAACGACAAAACAGCGCGCCGTACCGTAATGAGCTGATAAACTGTAGTGACGAATAAGATTTCTTGCATCGATGGTCATGGGCACGGCTGCCATTCAAGACTAGCGCAAAGTTGAGTGACTTTGCCGCTCGGAGCGCTCATTGCTGTGCAGATCCGGCCACCATATTCTGCAGTAAATTACACCCAATTTTCATTTTGGGTGTAATTTACTGCAGAGCTTTTTTAGAAAACTGTGTCTGCCGGCAAATTAGCGATCGAGGATTGCACTGGCGAACGAAGCCGGACAAGGATCGTCGTTGTGGTAAAAATTTTCCTGGGGAGAACTTGAAACGGACTTTTGCGCTCAAGGCGGCGACCACGGCATTTTTGAAATGGACGACGGTCAGATCATCCGCAAAACATGACGAGGGGTGATATGGCAATCAATGGCGGGAGCCCACACTACCTGAAATACCAGCCAATGCCCATGAGCACTGCAACGCCTATCAGGAACAGTCCCCCGTAAGTCATGTAGGAGCGGTCGCTTGGTGGTCGTCGTCGTGCTTTTCAAAAATGATCCGACATGACAATTCTCCCTGCAGCGTCTGGCCAGATACTCATACTCTGCTATTTACCTACGGCTTACAAGAGATGGATCCGCCGTTGTGCCAAAACTAGAGCAGACCCGGCACCAGTTTCTCCTTTTCCCATTCAACATGTATTCAATCTATCTGGTCAGCCACTTCGGTGTAACAAGTTCGGAATCCCATTCGATTATTTTGGTGGCGTATCCGATTTTTATCGTCGATCATTTCTCGTCCGGCACCAACGTTGATGGTTGTGAAGGCTTGCGGAGCTTCTTGGCTTTTGCGGAAGCAGCACTAGGACTGATCAGGTTGCCAGGAACGTTGATAATGAGAATGCCCCGCGTTATACCATCTCCGAGCACATCGCCGACATAGGGGTGAACGAGCGTTTCCATCGCGGGAGCAATTCTTTCGCCAGTCGACAGATCGAGAACCATCATCGTACCGAGCTTCAAGTTGGTATTCTGGTAAGCCGCAGTCTGCTCGCCATAGTTAGCAAGCAACGCCTGGAATGATGCATCCTTCAGTTCCCGCTTAACTTCGGTTATTAGGCTATAACGTCCGTGCTGGTGCAAAATGTCCGTCCGCCCTCCTCCGATGCCGCGGACCTCATCAGACGTGCCGAAGGCGGCTTGCTTCAATGTGCGAAGCAGATCCTGTTGCAGGGTCGCCTCAAGCGGTGCCTTGGTTGCATGTTTGTGAAACAGGTAAGCGCCAGAAGGGTCTTGGGATGGCGTCGTATTCAACCTATACTCTAGGAACAGCAGCATTCGTAAAGCCAGAGCAAGGAAGAATCCTTTTGCTTCCGGAAGGTGGTAATCGGGAACAGATTCGAATGTTTCATCAATTCGCTCAAGCGTGGCTGCTATCACCGGCGAGAGCTTTGCCGCCTCCATAAGGTAAGATGCGGACAGAGCGGTCTCGAGCGACGCGATGCCCGGCAACCCTGATGAACGAACCCGATGTATTGCAGCGGCGATTGTCGGGGAGCCAAGCGCCGCATCAATGGGGTTTGCTGGCGGACTATGCGTGAGGCCATCGACAAGATGCCTGATGTCGGAAAGATCTTCGGTCGATGATGGTCCAAACTGGTCTAACCACGTCTTGACGATTTCTAGCTGATGGTTAGACCGGAAAAAGCTGGCTTCAACCCGCGGGCTTATGATGACTGGGATTCCGGTGCCAGGTTTACCGGAAATCACGGTCCGGTTTGCTGAATAGACTCCGAGAAGCTCTTCCTCGACTATCCGCGCTCCATCCAGCCAGACCGGTTTGTTCAGCGAGGTAGCCAAGGCCGCTAGCCGCCTTCCCATCGAGGCGAATACTGCGGTCTGCATCGCCCTCGCCCCGTCAAGGCTGCTGTAGCCCGACCGATACTGATAGGTGGAAAATCCATGCACCGCATTGTTGAGTTCTGCAACATCGTCGGTCATTTGCCGCGCGTCGGCTCCAGAGTAGAACTTTAGCAGCAAGCCGATCGCCATCGAGAAAACACGCGCATCAAAACGAGTTTCGCGTGCGCGCCACGATCCCTCGAAACAGTCCTTCGCCGCATCAAGAAGGCTGGAAACAGCCGATATCTCGCTTGCATCAACCGCTTGAGAGAAACGGATCATGCCGATCTCGAAGAGTACCTGGTCCTGTGCGTCTTCGCTCGCCCGGGCTTCCTCAAGAAACGCGACAACTTCACTACGACCGGATCTGGCGTGAAGCAGGCCACCAATCCGAGCCGCGTGAGCGATGTAGTCAGCATCGTCGCGGGTGTCGGTGTCGGCGATCTCGGCTTCCAACCGCAGAAGCTTCCGGTCGTCTCCGGACGCCGCAAAGAATGCGCCGCGCAGAGCGGCGCTTCGGATTGATGCGCTGAGGTCCTTCCGGGTAGCGATCGACAACCAGTGATAAAAAAGCCTTCTGGCAGGTTGCGGGTTGAAAGGAAAAAACGGCGCTATCGAATCGATTACTTCCCGCATCACGATATCGTCTGATGTCCGGATCGCAATTTCGGCAGAAAAATCTTCCAGCAGCGGGGGATCGGTCTCGAATTCTGAAAGAGCCGCTTTCAGGAATTCATCTTGAAGTCCCGACTGAACGATCTCATCCACATTATCCACAATGGCCTGCAAACCGCCGAAATCGCTGGCGGCGGGGGTTTTCCCGCTTTCTAAAATCTCCAACATTAAGCTTGTTAGCGATGTCATTTCCTATTCACCAAAGATAGTCGTCACCGACAGCTTCTATCCGCCTTGCTTTGGGTACGTGAGAAAGGATGACCGGTCCCGAAACTGCTGACAAGATGATCTGTACCGTTTTCAGTTCTTCCGAAAGCGTAGAAATTCCCGACACGAGGTTTTCATAGTCCACGCTGACCATCGCGTTATCTCCCGGCGAATCTATGAGAAGCAAGCCGGGGTGCCGTCCCACACCTTCATCTTCGCTCACCTTGAGCATTGCGAGCGTTGCCGCAACCTTCAAACGGGCCTTTTCGCCATCGGTACATTTGCTGAAGAAAGTGGGTTGACCGTTCTTTATAAGCTTCATGCGGACTCCGCCGTCGATGGACACCGATTGAAGATTCTCGATTCCGAATGTAACCGCGTATTCCTTGGTCAGATCCGACACCCTCTTCAGGACGCGGCCTTGCTCAACTTCATACATTTCTTTCGTGATGACCTCTGCGGCCGCCAGAACTTTGGAATCACCGTCCTCTGCTTCTGTCTCCGCCTGATTTAGGTTTCGCAGTTCTGCTATCTGCGCATCAAGTATTTGAATCCTGACCGTATTTTCCTCAACGGTCGTCATGTCTGCTATTTCAGCCTCAGCGGTTGCGCACTGTTCTGACGCTTTGGCGCGGGCCAATCTCGCTTCATTGATCTGACTGGTTATTAATCTGACGCGAGTTGTTTGTGCGTCCAATTGCTCCTTGGCCTCATTCTCCGCCAGCAGGAGTGTGCGTTCCGTATCCTCTTCATCGTCACCTTTTCGATCAGGAGTCTTGCACACAACGCATGTGTGATCCCTCAGGTGGCTTTCAGCGGCCTCCTCGGTAATCACCTCATCGCAGCTCGGGCAGCATACTGGCCGTATCGCCCGGAACACATATCCCGCGGCCGCGGACTCCTTTGCTGCCTGCGACGATCGTCTGGCTTCGGCATAGGCCATTTTGGCAGACTCAAAATCATCCTCCGCGACTTGCTTCTTGGCCACGAACGCGCGCAGGTCGGCGTCAGCGTTCACAAAGCGTTGGCTTGCCTCGGCCAATTTCAGGCGGGCCGTATTAGGAGAGACGTCCGCAAACTTTGCCTGCAAGTCTGCGCGCTGTGCGGCTAGAGACGCGATGCGGCCTTCGGTGGTCGCACGGATCCCCGAAGATACAAGATGCGATTGGGCTGCCTTCACCCTGAACCGGGATTGCGCCGCCTTTATCTCGTTCGTGGTATTCACCCAAGGGAAGCCAAGATACATCTGCATCATCCGGGCCGACATTGCTCCAGGCATCTGAACACCGAACAACGCCGACGGACGAGGCTCCACCCACATGGCTGTAAAAAGCCAAACCCATCCATGCGGCTGATCTATGCCTTTGCCATCTTTCTCGATGTGGTTCTCGATTTTTTGGAGACCAAGCTCCTCCATGAAGAAATCCGACATCGCGGCCTCAAACTCGACGTGGTTGCTGAATGAAGCCAGCTGGAATTCATTTCCACGGGCGTGCTTAAGCAACTCGCCCGTCCCTTCTGAAGCATTGGAGAGACGTACTTCGAATTCCCGGTCATCGAGCGTAAAACGCAGCGTCACTGCCGTGAACCACGAAGTCATGACATCGGCAATGTATTGACGACCGGTCAGGCACCATCGGATGATATTGAGAATGGAGGTTTTCCCGCGGAAGTTGCGTTGGCTTGTAACTGCCCACAGGCCGGGTCCCATCGGTTTCGGACCGAAATCTATGTCACTCGGCGGCGTTGCCCCCAGCTTTTTGCCCGTGAAAGACAGAGACGTTACCATCAGCCGTTGCGGCACCGCGGCCGTTACCTTCGGTCGGATGCCATGTTTCTCAAGTACCGAGGCGACGAGCTCCTCGCTGTACCCGGACTTTTTTGAAATCGCTGCAATCCAGACCTGTCTGCCCTTGGCGTCAGGCATAACTTTCGCGCTCATCGTGTGTTCCCCATTCTATCAAGGCGCATTTTCACGCGCTGGGCTATGGTCGGGATCGTGTCGCCGACTTGGGCATCGTGGTATTCTTTCTGCTCGTGTTGCCTGTCTTTGAGCGCCTTGCCACCACGGTTGTCAGCAATTCTCAGTACCAGTGCGATCCGCTCGCGATACCAGTTCATCAACGGAAAGTTTTCCACCACGGCCGCACAGGTTTCGAACGCCTTCTCACTGAGGAGGAAGTCGCGGACGTTGGTGCCTCGCGAGGTCTTGCGAGTCCGGGGCAGCACGAGCCCGCGGGATTTCAAAATTGCCAGCGATGTGTCGAGAGGCTCGTAAGCCCCGTAGTATTTGCGCATCATCGGCATCCTCCGGACGTCTGGCTCGTCCGCGGCGAAAATTTCGCGGGCTGCCACAAGCATCTCTGGATCACTGCTCTGCTCGAACTGGGACAGGATTTCATCGGCAAGATAGTCAGGATAACGCACCCAAAAATCGAGCGCCTGCAACCGCATTTCACCCTTGAACGTGTAAGGGAAATCAGGCACCTGGGGGGGTGTCGCCCTAGTGCATCCTCCCACAAGTATAAACAGCTGTCTTATAGCGTCTCGCCGATAGTCTTTTTCCACGTCTCCCATACCCTCACCCTTGCTCAGCCAAGTAGCTCTCCGTCCAAGTCACCCGCCATTCCATGGGACCTGCGGAGGCAGCTCAACTATCGTCAGCTCTTTTGTTGTGCGTTTCCGATCCGCCGGCTCGCTGATTGAGCCTTTCTTGTCGCCCTGTGCTTGTTTCGTCTTGGATCGCATTTCGCGCAACAACATTCAATGGCAACCACGAGTTGTATGATCGGCGAACTGCCGCATTCCGGAATTCCCGTCCGATGCATCAGCCGCAACCGGCGGATTAGTTTTTCGAAATCACAACGTTCAAAAGGATGCGGTTCGAAAAGTGCACTCGAAGCAATGGCCACGAAAAAATGCGCTACGGGAGTGTCGGCAATGGTTCTGTCTCGAGGTAGTTGAGCATGGCCGCATTCGAGAGGACCGCGGCGTAAAAGACATGCTCCCATGAGTTCGCGCTTGGGTCTTCAGAGTTAACACGAAACATTTCCAATGTATCAGCAACGTTCAGCCCCGAATTACGCATTATTTGGACCAGACGGATTAGCCGCCTATGCTGCTCCCGAAAAAAATGGCCATATCGCTGATCAATGGCCAGTTCACGGACGTGACTTTCAACCAAGGCTAACTGTTCCGCTGGAAGTTCAGGGTCGGGGATCAGATTGAATGTCGGCGTGTCAAAGGGTGGATCAATAAGAAGCTTGATTACCTGTTCGGCGACGAACACATCGAAATACGGATGAATGAAAAACCGGGGGTTGGCGGCATCGCCGGTCTTCTCCAGCTTTTTGCCCTGGCACGCGTCACACATGGGGAACAAGTTGTGGGGAGTGATGCAGAAGTGTGGGTAGATGCCCTTCGGCAAATAGTGGTCAAGGGTGTTTGGCGCACCCGCTTCGCCACATGCCGGACAAAGGTTCAAGCCATGATCGCGCAACTGGTCGAGCACCAAACCGTGTGCTGACGCTTTCTTTGGCGAGAGGTAAAGATTGAGAAACTTATTTTTCCGGTGGGCAACATCGGGCCATGGCTGTACGAACTGCGGCGAGCCGCCAGCCCCGATATATTCTTGAACCTTTGCCCGCCAATCGGCTCTTATGGAAGTAAAAAACGCGGCATTTACTCCGTTCTGACGTTCCGCGACAACGTCATCGACAAGTTGCAGACTGCAACTGTTCGGAACCGGCAGCCTCATTACCATTGGCCGCGCTCCATGGCCTTAATCTGTACAATTAATTCTTCATTGAGTTCGTTTTGCATCGCTTCAATGAAGTCATCAGCCGTATCGAACTCGTTCAACTGCGCCCTGATCCAGGCTTCGAAAGGTTTGGACACAGCTTTGTCCCCGAACACGTATGACGAAATACGCTGAAAATCGCCGCCAAACGTTTGGAACGGCGGATGCTTGAGGACCAATCCTTCTTCCGTTTGCTCAAATACATGCACGCAGTCGGCAGGAACCTCCCGAACCGTCACCACCGAATGAGTCGCCAGCAACGCCTTGGAGTTGAACCGCTTCAAGATCGTCTTGAGCATATTGACGAATTGAATCTCCAGCGTGGGATGTAGAAACAGTTCAGGTTCATCAACGAGGATCAGGCTATTTCGCCGGATCGCCCCAAGGATATTGATTACGATGTAGGCGAACAATCGTTGTCCGGAACTCAATTCAATTGCCCTGCCATCACGAAAGAAGATGACACCAGATTCGGATCGGAGATTTTCTGTGATCTGATCGGAGTTAAGCTCTTGGATCCGATCAGACGAGATGGGAATGTATCGCCGTTTTTCACTATCGGTGACGTCCAATCCAAGGGGCTCGATGAAGGTGGTGTCGTCGTAGTATTTCTCGACCTTGCCATCCGACGCAACTTCCACCGCGGCATAGTCAAATTCGATCGCAGTCGCTAACACGCTCTCTACTGTTTTAACTTTCTGGGCCCAGTCGCGGATAGAATGAAAACGCTTGTCATCGGTAAGACAGTCTACGAGTGCTTGGGCGGCATTCCGTTTTGGGAATTGGTGCGAAAGCTTGATGCTGCCAAGCTTTTTATCATCGGAAACAACGGACCTGCCTCGGAAGCCAAAATAGCGGTACGCATGAGTATCCTGGAGCTTCCTCCTTAGCAGATCGACCGGAAACCGCTCGAATGGACTATACGAAACGACGACGATTTGACTTAAATTTGGCTTCTCAACAAAACCGCGCACTTTTGTTCTTCCCGGTGAAATCCAGTCCCGCACCATTTGATGAAGGACTCGTGATTTTCCTGAACCATTGGGCCCGATAAGAACGTTGATGTCGTGTGGCAAGCGGCTTTCGGACTGGTACTTCAACTCCAACGTTGAGATATCGCCGAAAACGTCCTCGAACTTAAACCCGAGATCGAGCACGGCGATCGCTTGACGTTCGAAAATCCGCCACGCGTCGAGATAAGCTTTGACGCTACCGCGCTCTCGCTGAAGTGACTTCTTGAAACCTTCGGTCTCGACCAACGCTCTGGCTGCTTCGTCATCTGAGACACGCACCAAATAGCTTGCATCGTGCAATAACTGTGCGACCGCGATAGCCGCATCGGTACCGAGCAAGCCTTCAATTTGTTCGTAAAAGGTGATGTCGGACGGTGTAGAAATATAGTTTACGCCCGGGATTGGAAATTCGCCATTCCAACCGCCTTCAAGGAGCTGATCCAAACGCCTGCTGGAGTTATAGACGTTGTCGATCAGAAGCCGAACCAGCTCTAACTCGACAATCTCACCTTTAAGGCGGCACACAACTGGGAAGCTCGTCTTATAGCCAAAATCGTCCCAGTTGTTCGATAGCAGTTCGATTACGTCGCTGTCCGACTTGGGCGGCAAATTATTGCGTTGAAAGGGACGGCCACGATAGATGACTTTCATTTAGTCTCCGTGCGATTCGAAGTCCTGGTATGGTACGTGGATCAGGAGCGTCTCGAAAGATGGCTCCGATGGATGAGATTATACTTGGCGATTAGGAAGCTGATCTAACAACAGGGAGTTTAGAAACCCTCAACTCTTTACAGCTGAAGTGCCGCTTTCAAAGTCGTCAAAATCTTTGAAAAGTTATCTGGTTAGCCAGCACGATGGAAGCACATACGTGGTCTGGCTCTGGAACCTCTTATAGAGCTTAGACTTGATTCAAGGATAACAAGGCGAGTTGCGATCATAATACCCGAAAATGACCGGCGCATTTGATCGCCCGCTTGGTCTCAGTGTCGCTTTGGTTGCTAGTATTGGAGCAAGGCGACTCACGTTCTGTAGTAAATCGCACCCGTTTTCCATTCTGGGTGCGATTTACTACAGCGCTATGGCGGAGGTAGCGCGGCACCTGTTTGGTTTGCTGCCGCTGAAAGTTCGGTTAGGTTGTAACAGCTAAGATATTAGCTGATTTTCGTTGCTCATGCTCAAATGGCTCATATGTTAGCTGTTTGCCGATAAGAACTGTCTGACGCCCTCATCGAAAGAAGCCGTCGCGGCTTGTTCTTAAATGGCGAGCCGAAGGCTTTCTCGTGCGCAAAACCATTCTCCAAGTTGACAGGATCAACTAAATTTAGATTTCGTCCTCTTCATGCTAGTCCTCCCTATTCGCTTCAAGGTTCCGAATGCTTATTCAAGAAGGTGCAAGTCGCACAACCCGTATCGATCTAATGCTGGCAGCAATACTCTCGTTTGTTGCCGGCACCGTGAACAGCGCCGGCTATTTTGCGTTTGGTTACTTTTCGGCGAACATGACAGGCAATGTATCGTTGATCTCCGATCATATATCGCTCGGACAGTTTCTTGTCGCCGCGGCCTTCGCATCCATAGTAGTGCTGTTCATTCTCGGAGCATCCCTGTTTATCCAGCTGGGCAAACGTAACAACTGGCGAAGAGTTTATGCTCTCACACTGTTTGCAGAGGCCTGTTTGCTCTTGATCGTCGGCGCACTGGATATTCATGGGTCCGGCCCGTTGATAGGAACCATGATCGTCGGCATCTTGAGTTTCACTATGGGAATTCAAAACGCCGCTTCAACGCGCATCTCCACCGGCCGTGTCAGAACCCACACACATCTCTGGAGTGGCAACAGATATCGGCGTAGGACTGGCGATCTTGTGGCGTTCACCCAGCGCTGAAAACAGCGATGCGACGATCCAGCGGTTGGAATTGCATTCCGCGACAATCCTTTCGTTCTTGCTCGGCGGGATCATTGGCGTCTTTTTTTACAGGGTGACGCAAGGCGCAATTTTTTGGGCGGCTTCAGTTCCGTTGTTTTTACAATGTGCAAGATATCTCAGGAAGTGATCGACGCCGAGGGCAGCTGCCGCCAGCAATCCACACCTTCTATCGCGGTGCTACCAGCGTCCGACAATAAGCTCATTTGGACGACCAGGATGTGGGTACGTAAATTTTACGAAACTGAGCTACGTACTTTCGACAAGAAAATATCCCACGAAAGAATTCTATGCTCCCCGACATCTGCACCTACACCATCGGCGACGTCCACGGACGCGCCGATCTATTGAAGGCGATGCTTACCGCCATCGACGTCGATGCCGAACAAAACGATTGGACGCCCCGCATTATCTTCCTCGGCGATATCATCGATCACGGTCCCAATAGCCGCAGCGCGATGGACCTCGTCTGCCGAACACTCAAGAATACGCCAGATTCGCGCCTCATCCTCGGGAACCACGATAATTTTCTGCTTGAATTCATGACCGGTGAAACAATGGATGCCGCCAGATTCGGCCGTTGGCTTGACCGGGTTGGGGGTTACGAAACCTTCTTATCGTACGGACTGGAAGGATTCCGGTCGTTGGATGACATCGCTGCGTACTTTCGCGAGGAGTATGCTGACCATCTCGAAGTGCTACAAAATGCCGACAGGATGATCGTCGATCGGAAGTTTGCCTTCGTGCATGCGGGCATCGATCCGGATCTGCCATTGGATCAACAAAGCGAACGGGATTTAATGTGGATACGGGACAAATTTCTGGACTTCGACGGTCCCCTCCCTCACTTATTTGTCCATGGCCATACGCCGTCTCCAGATTATGTGCCGGTGGTAAAATCAAACCGTATAGGCATCGACACATGGGCATTTCGCTCAAATATCCTTACGTCCTTGGCTGTCTCACCGTCTCAGACCGAGCTATCTTTCATTGTTGTTGATGGATCGACGGGTGAAGAGCTCGCTATCAGGAAAATTCCCGTTCCGTCCAGTGGTTGACTCCAAGCTTTCAAATGACTGGGTATCGCTCTGTTTGGGCTGAGGTAAATTCCGCGCTGCCGCACTGGTGAGTGCAGGGCGTTCTGCCGCTTGGACGATCGCATCGCTGGGTGCACGTTATGCCCATCTCCGGGCACAAGTGATTGGATTTCGAGCAACAATTAATTCAATAAGCGCTCGTTTTAAATTGGGTCAGGACGAAAGTGAAAGGGACTTTGATAAAATTGTGGGCGGCGTAGACATTCACTTGGCCAGTTGGATGAAACGGTTCCGCACGGATCACTAGTTCATGGCATCGTCAGCAACCTCCGCCCACTCGCTCAATTAGTTGCACGGCGGTCGGGTCGAGACTCTACCACCACGATCTGCAACTTCACGCCATGGTCCGCGATCATTTGCAAATCGGCGTCTGATATTTTGGAATCGGTCACGATCTCGCTCACCGTACTTAGCGAGCAAATCTGGCAGAACGCAGGGGACTGGAACTTACCAGAATCAGCCAAAAGCACGACGCGTTCCGCCGCAGAGATCATTAGTCGCTTCTGCGCCGCCAAGTCGAGGGAAGTTTCGCTGAGACTCCCTTCGGAAATCGCATGCGTTCCTAGCAGGAGCACGTCGGCGCGGATCGTTCGCCAGAATTCAGGCCCCGGTTCCCCCTTCAAGGTCAACGAGCCTGGGCGCAACGTGCCACCCGGTATGATCACGGTAACCGAATTAGAGCTTCCAAGAACCTCGCCAATCCCGAGATCATTGGTCAATGCCGTGATTGGGAGGCCGCTGCTGACGACCAAATTTGCTACTTCGCGCACGGTCGTACTGGAGTCGAAGATTACGCTCTGACCGGATCTGAGCATACCTATCGCGTACTTCGCGATCGCCTTCTTCTCCTCGCGGGCGAGCCCTGCTGCAACTGCGGTCGTTGGTTCGTAGGTTGATCTGCGCGTGCTCTGGACTAGGGCGCCGCCGCGTGTGCGTTCCAGCAAACCTTCTGCTTCCAGTTCCTCGAGATCCCTTCGCACCGTCGAACTCGATACCGCGATAGCTTCCACTAGTTCTTGTATGGATATAGTTCCGCGGCGCTGAACCTGCTCTAGGACCATTGCGCGGCGCTGTGCGGGAATCAAATTATTAATCTCCTCTACCCTTTCGGCTTTGCGCCCGGAATCTACAACCTAACTGCACTAACTACCGCTGTCGACCGACGAGGTATTGGAGGCAGCCTCGTACTGTCAAGGACACAACTGCGCGCAAGTGAAAAATTTTGGTATCTATTGACATGTTTTGAAAGGTATTGCACCATTCTCGTTAGTGGAGGACTTAGCTTGCGTATTGCAATTACAATGGGCGATCCTGCCGGCATTGGGCCGGAAATTGCGTTGGGCGCTGCTATTGAGCTTTTGCCTCAAGTTGAGGCAGGCGACTTACGGCTGGTGATTATCGGTAGTCACCAAGCCCATTTGCGTGCCGTAGATATCCTTGGCGTTGGTGATACTGCTAAGCTGGTGGACAGAAGCTCACCCATAGCAAGTTGGCCTGATATAGCCTTTCTCCCGGTACGTGCCGAACGAGACCCGATCGTGTTCGGCCAGGTCTCGGCTGAGGCGGGGCGCTTCGCCTATGAGGCGGTTGCGCTGGCCGTCGAACTGGCGCTAGCCGGCAAAGTGGCTGCCCTATGTACGGCCCCGCTGAACAAGGAGGCGCTCAATCTGGGGGGACATGCATTTGCTGGGCACACTGACATGCTTGCGCAGCTTACCGGCGCATCGGATTCCGTGATGATGCTGGCGCATGGCGCTATGCGCGTCAGTCACGTGACGACCCATGTCGCGTTGAAAGATGTGCCCAAATTTATCACAGCGGCGCGCATAGGCCGTGTGGTACGGTTGACTGTTGAGACGCTTAAAAAACTCGGTATCGAAAAGCCGCGCATCGCGGTGGCGGCCCTCAATCCGCACGCTGGCGAAGGCGGCTTGTTTGGTCGCGAGGACTTCGAGGTGACTGAACCACTCCTAAGCACGATGCGGGCGGAAGGATTCGACGTCGTCGGCCCCGTGCCGGGCGACACAGTCTTCGTAAAATTGCGAGCCGGGCAGTATGACGCAGTCGTTGCCCAATATCATGACCAAGGCCATATACCGGTCAAGCTGCTCGGCTTTACGATCGACAGCGCGACTGGAGAGTGGACATCCCTGAATGGCGTTAATATTACGCTTGGCCTGCCGATCGTGCGGACGTCGGTCGATCACGGCACCGCTTTCGATATCGCCGGGAAAGGCGTGGCGCGGGCCTCGAGCCTGATCGAAGCGATCAACCTTGCCGCAAGCCTTGTCATGTCTCGCGACGCGCTCAAGTCCGGTCACAGGCCCGGGCTGCCTCAATCCGCACCTAGAAGCACTAGACTGCCGGAGGGCCGATAACGTCGCGCTGACGCGACGGCTGAGAATAAGAGAAAAAGGGCTCAAGGCGCCCAAACCATCGAGTGGAGGAGAACACTATGGAGATGACTGGAAGATACCTTCGGAAGGGATTGCTAAGAGCAACACTTTCTATGTTAGGCCTGATCACCATGCTCGCGCCTGGCATCCGCATAGCCCAGGCGGATGAGCCGATTCGAGGGGGCGTGGTTACCGGCCTATGGGTCGCTGAGCCCGCAAGCCTAGATCCGCTTTACACGAATTCGCCTGGCGGTGACAGTTCGACCTATAATCTGTTCGCCGAGCGCCTGGTCAACATTATGCCCTCTGGCGAGGTCGTCCCCAGGCTGGCGACCGAATGGAAGTGGAGTGATGACCGGCGGAGCCTGACTTTCAAGCTTCGTCAGGACGTCACATTCTCCGATGGAACCCCCTTTGACGCCGGTGCCGTAAAATTCAATATTGAGCGCGCTCGAGACCCAAACTTGACGACCGCGTCCAAGCAATATCTGACCAATCTCGACAAAGTGAACGTGGTCGACCCTCACACAGTGGAATTCACCTTCAAGGAGCCCTCTGTGGCAATGATGGCGGTCTTCGCGTCCGAGCCCGGCGTCATGTTGTCGCCAACGGCAATAAAAAAGGAAGGCGAAAATTTCGCCCGCAAGCCCGTCGGCACCGGCCCGTTCAAAGTCGTATCATGGACATCCGGCAAGGTTGAAACCACGCGCAATGAGAATTACTGGGCCCATGACACTACCGGCAAGCAGTTGCCTTATTTGGACGGCGTTACCATGCGCTACGTCCCAAGTGCAGCTGTACGTATCGTTGAACTTCAGTCCGGCGCAGCGCACTTGGGCGATGCCATCTTGGAAAAGGACTTCGAAAAGATCGCGAACGATCCCGAATTGAAGCTCGTTGATACTCATCTGGCAATGGACCATTTCGCCAGCTTCAACAACTCCGCTCCGCCATTCGACAACACAGAACTGCGCAAGGCTGTCTCACTTGGCATCGATCGTGCGGCGCTCGCCAAGGCAATTTCCGGTAAGTACGGCGTCCCTCTCGCGGGCATTCTTCCGCCGACGTCCTGGACCAACGATCCGAACCTCAAGCCTGTCGCCTATGATCCCGCAGGCTCGCAAAAGGCTCTCCAGGCTTCCGGATTCGAGGGCACTCTCCACATGGCAATGATCCAGCGCGACCCCGACACTCAGATTGCGCAAATTATCCAGGCCATGTTGAGACAGGTCGGCATTAACCTGAAAATCGATATGATGGATCGCAGCGCCTGGATGGACCTGACGTTGAAGGGACCGGCGCAGATCACTCTCGGACGCTCGACCTTGCCCGATGTGGATCCGGATATCACCATGACTTCTTATTATGGACGTGACGGATCCCGTAACTACATGCGTACCAACGATGCGAAGGTCGTGGCCCTCCTCGATGAGGCGCGTTTAAAGACTTCCCAGGAGGAGCGGCGCACCTTGTACAACGAGGCGCAGCAGATCCTGATGGACAACAACTATCAACTCTTCCTCTTTTCCCGCCCGGTGAAGTTCATCGCGCGAAAGGACCTACAGGGGCTGGAGCTTGAACTCGGTGGTGGCGCGTGGATGCTTGATAAAGCTTGGCTAAGTGCGGCCAATTAAGCTGTGGCCGGCGCCTTTTCAGGTAAGTCTCCGGGGTGGCGATACGCCATCCCTCGCCCTTCCCCGCCCATAGGCATATTTCCGGAGCAAGCGGATGACCTTTCAAACAGGCAACGTCCTCGAGGTTGAAAATCTAAGCGTTTACTTTGGCCGACTGCCGGGTAGCCTGCCTGTCGTTCGCGAGGTCAGCTTTACTGCTGTCGGAGGGCAGACGCTCGCCGTCGTTGGCGAGTCTGGGTCGGGGAAATCAGTGACTGGCCTTGCATTGCTTAGCCTGCTCAACAGGGGCCTTTCGAAAGTGACCGGCAGTGGTAACTTTTATCCTGGCTCAGGGCCACCTGTCGATCTTCTGCATCTGGACACCAGGAAAATGCGTGCGCTGCGCGGCGATAGGGTTGCAATGATCTTTCAGGAGCCGATGACGAGCCTTAATCCTTCGCTCACACTGGGTTACCAAGTCGGGGAAGCGCTGCGTATTCATCGCGGCGCCAGCCGCAGGCAAGCGCGAGCGGAGGCGATTGAGATGCTCGAGCGTGTCGGCATACCGGATGCGCCGCGCCGCGCCGATTCCTATCCGCACGAGATATCGGGTGGCATGCGTCAGCGCGTCATGATCGCAAGCGCAATGATATCCCGGCCCACCCTTTTGATCGCCGACGAACCCACGACCGCCCTTGATGTGACGATTCAGGCCCAAATTCTCGATGAGTTGAAGAAACTTCAAGAAGAAATGGGAATGTCAATGATCTTCATTACACATGATTTGGGTGTCGTTGCCGAGATCGCGCATGCTGTTTTGGTGATGTATGCAGGTCAAGTTGTCGAACAGGGACCAGTTCGACGCGTGCTGGAGCGGCCGCGACATCCGTACACGCGGGCATTGCTCGCGTCGGTCCCGAGGCTTGATAGGCCGAAAACTACACTTGCTGCGATTGCCGGACGAATCCCCGATCCACAGCAACCAATAGCGGGGTGCCGCTTCCATCCGCGTTGCCCGTATTGCGTGCGCGGGCTCTGCGATGTTCGTGAGCCTGAACTTGATGACATAGACGGGATTCAATCCGTCCGTTGCGTTCGGTGGCCCGAACTGGAGGCGGCATGACTGCCCTTCGGCCCCTTGTCCAAGTCGAGGGCCTCACCAAGACGTTCTTGTCGCGGGGAGCTGTCGGGGGGCGCGTTCAAACCACAAAAGCCGTTTCGAACGTTTCATTCGCGATTGGTCGAAGCGAGAACCTCGCGCTCGTGGGAGAAAGTGGATCCGGCAAGACCACAACTGGACGCCTGCTGCTGCGTCTTCTCGATGCCACTTCCGGCATGGTCCGCTTCGATGGGACCGACATCGCCGCGTTGAGCCGGTCGGCGTTGCGACCTTTCAGGCGACGCATGCAAATTGTGTTCCAGGATCCATATTCATCGTTGAACCCCTATCTGCGCGTGGGCGATGCCGTTGAGGAAGGGCTGATCATTCACGGCATTGGCAATGCGGGCCAGCGGCGAGACAGGGTAGCCGAGCTTTTCGAACTAGTCGGGCTGCGGGCGCATCAGGCGGAGCGATTTCCGCACGAATTTTCCGGCGGTCAGCGGCAGCGGATCGGTATTGCCCGCGCGCTCGCGGTCAACCCAGAATTCATCGTTGCGGACGAACCGGTGTCGGCCCTGGATGTTTCAGTTCAGGCACAGATCCTCAATCTTCTAGAGGAATTGCGCCGGAAATTGGGGCTGGCGATGCTGTTCATCGCCCATGATCTTGCCGTCGTGCGCTATGTAGCTACCCATGTCGGTGTTATGTATCTCGGCCATATCGTCGAAATGGCCACGGCCGATCGGCTATTCGAGGCAACACGTCACCCTTACACGGAAGCGCTGCTTTCGGCCGCGCCGCGACTGGAGTTAGGCCATGGTGCTGAGCGGATCGTGCTGTCAGGCGACATCCCAAGTCCGATCGATCCACCCTCCGGATGCCCATTCCGTACGAGATGCCGGCACGCCCGGACAGAATGCGCCGATGCGCCAATGACGCTCGAAGCGGTAGGTCCTGACCAGGTCACGGCCTGCATCCGGTATCGGGAGATCTATTCGTGAGCATAACCGCGCTATCCTTGAGACGACCATTCGATATAGGGAGGCGGACATGCTGACGTTTATCCTGCGCCGCTTGGCCTTCCTGGTGCCGATGCTTTTGGTTGTGACCTTTGTGATCTTCGCTCTCATCCTGCTGCTGCCTGGCGATCCGGTCTTCGCAATCCTGGGCGACGCCGCTACGCCGGCACAGATCGCCGAATTGCGACAGAAGCTGCATTTGGACCAGCCGATCATTGTGCAGTATCTGGTGTGGCTGAAAAGCGTGCTGACCGGCGATTTTGGCCGCTCGCTCCGCACAAGCGAACTGGTCTCGGACATGCTTCTTACGCGCATACCCGTGACAGTCGAACTCTCGCTGCTGTCGCTCGTCGTGTCCTGCGCAGTTGGCATCCCAGCGGGCGTGATTGCAGCGGTGCGCCGCAACCAGTGGCCCGACCTAGTCTTCAGCACCGCGAGCCTCGCTGGCATTGCAATGCCGTATTTCTGGACGGGCATTCTGCTGATGATGCTTTTTTCAGTTCATCTGCGCTGGCTTCCGCCGTCCGGCTACATTCCCCTCTTCCAGGACCCGTTGATGAGCCTGAAGCTGATGATCATGCCAGCGCTCACCGTAGGGCTACCGCTCTCTGCCGTGATCATGCGGCAGACGCGAAACTCAATGGTTCAGGTGCTTTCGCAGGATTATATCCGCACCGCCGAGGCAAGGGGCGTAAGTCCG
The DNA here is from genome assembly GCF_014192095.1 of Phyllobacterium trifolii. Taxonomy (GTDB): domain Bacteria; phylum Pseudomonadota; class Alphaproteobacteria; order Rhizobiales; family Rhizobiaceae; genus Phyllobacterium; species Phyllobacterium trifolii. Next base: position 20,436 of record NZ_JACHXN010000010.1, on the reverse strand, counting down.
ATGGGGGTGTTGTTCCTCCATGCACTACGCAATGCGTTGATACCGGTAGTGACGGTAATCGGCCTGCAGATTGGCTCCCTGATCGGCGGATCCGTCGTCGCCGAAACGATGTTCTCATTGCCGGGGCTAGGACGAATGGTCATCGAGGGCATATTCCAACGTGACTTCGCACCGGTACAGGCGGCGATGCTCATTATCGTGATCGGGGTTCTCCTCGCCAATCTCTTGACCGACTTGAGCTACGCGGTCCTCGACAAGCGCGTAAAAATTTGAGGTTATTGTGACAAGTATCGTGCAAGAGACTTCCGCTCGCCGCCGCCCAATCAGCCAATTGGGCCTGGCCGCCCGCCGCTTCCGTCAGCACACGCTCGGTAAAATCGGACTTGCCATTATGTTGGTCGCAATCGCCGGCGCGGTGATGGCCCCCCTGGTTGCGCCTTATAATCCGGAAGCGATTGACTACGCGTCGATCCTTTCACCACCGTCGTCCACATATTTGCTGGGTACCGACGAAATCGGTCGTGACCTGCTGTCTCGGCTTCTTTACGGCGGTCAAGTGTCGCTAGCGATCGTTGCCGGCGCCATATCGATCGCCCTTGTCGCCGGCTCCGTTATCGGGTTGACAGCAGGCGTGCTGGGAGGTCGCATCGATGACGTCATTATGCGGGTGATGGACGGGTTGCTTGCCTTTCCCATGCTAATTTTCGCTCTTGCCATCGTGGCGGTGCTCGGACCGAACCTCGCCAACGCAATGATCGCCATTGGCGTGGTCAACACACCAGAATTCGCCAGGCTGGTGCGTGGCCAGACCTTGTCTATCCGGGAGCAGGAATTCGTGCAGGCCGCCACCGCGCTTGGCGCCTCCGTACCCCGGATCATGTTCAAACATATATGGCCCAGTCTCGCCGGCAATGTTGTCGTCTACGCGGCGCTGCGGGCGTGCTCGGCCCTTATCACTGAATCTTCTCTCGCCTTCTTGGGGCTTGGCGTGTCGCCGCCTACCCCGACCTGGGGGCAGATGCTTTCGACCGCACTTCAATATCCAGAAGCATGGTGGATCGGCGTCTTCCCCGGCCTTGCGATCTTCTTCACCGCCCTATCCTTCAATTTCGTCGGCGACGGCATCCGTGATGCCATGGACGCGAAAATCAACACCTAGCGTTAGCTCCTTCACCGGCGGCCCGTCCAGCGTCTACCATCTCATAGGAGAACTTTATGTCCCAGATATCACCTCACGAATGGCTTAAGTCAGCGCTGATCATGATCATGACGATGCGAGAGGACGATGCAGCCAAGTGGGAGCCGGAAAAGCTGGTCGAATTCGCAAAAAGCTTCTCAGTGGATGCGCTGGGTTTCAGCGTGGCCGGTATAACGGCTTTCTATCCCACGGAAATACCTCTCCATCGCCGCAGCCCTTCGCTTGGCGACCGCGACCTGGTCGGGGAGACGCTCAAAGCGCTCAACGAAGCCGGTATCAAGGCCATTGCCCGCATCGATTCCAGTCTGGTGCCAAGAGGGATGGCGGCCGACCACCCCGAGTGGTGCGCCCGTGACGAGGCCGGCAAGCTCATTAGCGTCCATGGGCTTTATGTCGCCTGTCCCAACGGCGGATACTACCACGAATTCGCGATAAAGGTCGTCCGCGAGGTGCTGGGGCGGTATGCGTTCTCGGGCATGTGGTCAAATGCGGCGCAGTTTTCGCCATGGCATACGCGGGTCTGCTATTGCTCCAACTGCCAGTCGAAGTTTCGGGCTGATACTGGGCATGCAATGCCGAAAGAAAACTGGAGCGACCCACTTTGGCGCCGCTACAACGAACTCCGCTATCGTTGGATCGCCGAATGGGTCGAACTGATGGACAAAACGATCGCCGAGGTGCGGCCCGAATGCGCCTGGATGCCGCTCGCGCAAGTGATGGAATCTTGGGACCATTCTCAGAAGGGCGGATGGGATATAGACTATACGGCGCCGTTCGCAGATATGGTCATCCTTGAGGCGCAGAGGCGCTATGCTAATCTTTGGTGGCCAGGTGTGGAAGCTCGCTATATGCGTGGCATCGAGGAAGACAAGCCTGGCGGCATCGTCGTAAGCTATTTCCTGCCTTGGTGGCGGCTATATTCAGTGCCGGAGCCGGAAAACCGCGTATGGATGTCCCAGGTCGTCGCGCATGGATGCCGGCCTTGGCTGCATGTGACGGGCTTTTTCAGCGAGCATTTCGACCGGCGCGGGCTCGAGCCCATGCGCAAGATGTACAAGTTTCTCGCCAAAAACCGGGATGCCTATGACGGGATGAAATCGCAGGCCGACGTGGCGCTCGTCTACTCGCGCTTCAGTCAGGACAACCTCAACGGCGGCCAGCCCGAGCCGGCCTACATTAACCATTTCCGGGGCGCCTACAATGCGATGATGCAGCAGCGCATTCCGTTCGATCTTCTTAGCGACAAGCGCATTACTCCGTCCCAGCTTGGGAAATACAAGGTTTTGCTGTTGCCGAACGGCGCCTGCCTCAACGATGCTGCGGTCGACGCGCTGCGCGCCTTTGTGGAGGGCGGCGGGCGCCTGATCGCGTCGTCCGAAGCTACCTTCCGCAATGAACTGGGCGAATTGCGGGAGCATCCGCTAATTCTCGAATTCCTGGGCGCCGAGGACACGCAGACCGTCGAGCGCGACCTCAAGGCCGCTTATGGCCGGATCATAGATCCGAGCCACTTCTTGTTCGAAGGCATCGGCGACACCGATGTCCTGCCCATTGGCGGCGATCTTAAAGTACTCAAAGGACCAGGCACACGCGCCGATGCTCTTGCCTATGTTCCGCCGGTCGAAGGAGAACGTGGGTCCGGCTTTAGCGTCCCGGAATACAACTTCATCGAACGGGTGAGCACGTATAGCCTCGCGATGACAGCGCAGGTAAAGCAAGGCTCGCTGGTTTACTTCCCATGGCCAATCGAGCAGGTGGCCCACCACTACGGGCTTGCCGATCTTTTCCAGGTGATCGGGAACGCGGTCCGGTCTACGCCGGGATGGTCCCCGAAGCTACGGGTCACCGGCCCCGGTTTCTACGACGTGGCCCTGATGGCCAAGGACGACAGGCTCGCCGTCACTGTCATCAATTTCTCGGCGCCGGGCAGCTTCAACAGCGGCCATCGCAGACTGGTGCACGAGGTTATGCCGGTCTCCGAGGTGCAGGTCGAAATACGCCTTCCTGAGGGTCGACGCTGCAGAAGCGCCCGCCTCGCGGTGGCTGCGGAGGAGGTAACATTCGAGATCGAGGATGGTTTCCTCAAGGCGCGAATCCCGAAACTCACCGAGTTCGAGACCATTCTCCTCAGCTTGGAGTGAGCAAAAATGTTTGAGCATACGCATGAGGTTGAAGCACAGCCATTTGCCAGGTTGCCGGACGCCTATCGGGGCGTAAGCAAAAATCACGCTTGGGTGGCATTGAACCGCCGCGGAGCGCCCACGCATTCTTTCCTGGAGGCGCCCGTCTTCGACGAAGAGGGGCGACTTTACATCGTCGATATTCCCAATGGTCGGATCTTCCGCATCACACCATCGGCGGAATTCGACCTTGTGGCGGAATATGACGGTGATCCGAACGGACTGGCCGTTCATCCGGACGGGCGCATCTTCATAGCCGATCACAGGAATGGCCTGCTGGCAATGTCACCGCACACAACTCGGATCGAAACGCTCGTATCGCAACCGCCTGGCGACAAGTTCAAGGGACTAAACGACCTGATCTTCGACCATTTGGGCAACCTCTATTTCACGGACCAGGGGCAGACCGGGCTCCAGGATCCGACCGGACGGCTCTGGCGTCTTGAAGCCGATGGGAAGCTGGAGTGCTTGCTGGACAACATCCCCAGCCCTAACGGGCTTGTGCTCACGGCAGACGAAAGCATCCTTTATCTGGCGGTCACCCGTGAGAACGCGGTCTGGAGGGTGCCACTTCATCTCGACGGCCGCGTTGGCCGCGTTGGACGCTACATTCAGCTTTCCGGCGGTTTCGCAGGACCCGACGGCATGGCCATTTCTCCGCAGGATAGTCTGGTCGTGTGCCAGATCGGTGCAGGTCTCGTATGGGTGTTTGATCGCCTTGGCCGGCCTAACATGAGAATCAAGACTCCCGGGTTGCAGCCGACCAATGTGACGATTTCACCAAAGGATCCACACACCATTTACATTACCGAGGCCGAGCAGGGCGTGGTGCTACGCCATCGTTTCAACGATGCCTGGTAGAGGTTGGCACCCTGAACCTCTGAGGCTCGTCTTGCTTCGCGAATTATCGGGAGGTTAGATATGAAACCCCTTCGCCTTATTGCTGACGATCTGACCGGTGCCCTCGATAGTGCCTGTGCTTTCGCCCTCGCTTCATGGCCGGTGAAGGTTGCGATTCCAGGATTGCCCTTGCCAGAAGGTCCCTCGGTCGCTGTCAGTACAGAGTCGCGCGAAATGGCTCGCGTGGATGCGGTTCAGTCTGTCGCCACGATTGTCGCCAAACTACGCGCGCCGGATACCAACACGATTTGGTTCAAGAAGATCGACAGCGTCATGCGGGGAAACCCTGTCGCGGAGATTGGTGCTATGCTACGCAGCGGCTATTTTGACCACTGCGTTCTGGCCCCTGCCTATCCTGCAATGGGGCGCATCACTGTCGCTGACCGTCAGTACCTGCTTCGGGCTGATGGCGAATTGCTGGCGGTCGGCCCCAACTTCCGCACAGCGCTCAATGAGATTGGACTTTCCGCAGAGCTGGTCGATGAGGCCGCAGCCGATGTAACTCCTGGAAACGGTGCAGCCATTCAGATTGTCGAGGCCTGCGAGCAAGAGGAGTTGCGGCGGCGGATATCAGCGATCGCTGCTCTGCCTGAAGTGCGCCGCCTTTGGGCAGGGTCCGGTGGGCTGGCAATGGCATTGGCCGGCCAGAAAGCTCCAATATCTTTCCCGCCGATATCTGCGTTCATCGTTGGTACCGGGCATCCGGTTGCCCGGGAACAGGCAAGTCGGCTAAGGCAAGAGCATCTCATTGGCCATGCGCCCTCCACCGCCCTTGCACCATTACTGCTCGCACCAGCCCTCAATACCGACGACGTCTTTGAAGGGGAGCGCGAGTTGCAATCGGCGTTGCAAGTGCTGCATTTCCCAGAGCCGGACAGGACTTCGATCCTCGTCACCGGTGGCGCGACATTAACAACTACCCTTCAATCGACAGCCGCACAGTGCCTCGAATGCATCGGAGAGGCTGTTCCGGGTGTTGCGGTTTCCCGCATCCTCGGCGGCAGGTGGCATGGTATCACACTGTTATCCAAGTCGGGAGGTTTCGGCAGCCCATCGCTTTTTCTCGACTTGCTTCGCCTCGGCCACAGCAACCCTAGAGATGGCCGTGGGCAGGCTCATTCGTACGGTGGCATCGATTAAGCACAGCCGACAAGACACTAATGCGCCCTACGGAAGACAGATTGTTTTGGCGCATATTTTTTCTTAGCCGGCTGGCATTTTGGGTCGGTCAAACGCAGGAGTGACCATGAAGATTGTTGAAATTGTACCTTGGCTGGTCAAGGCGCAGAAGACGTTCTGGGGCGAATATCTATTTGTGGAGGTTCGCACCGACGAAGGCCTCAGCGGCTGGGGAGAAATCACAACGACCACCAGGATGGCGAACAGAGCCATCGCGACCATATTGCGCCAGCTCAACGAACTTATCGTCGGCGACGATCCGGCGCACATAGAACGCATCTGGCACAAAATATTTCGTGCCTTCACCTACATGGGCACGCGTGGCGCAACCACCCATGTGGTGAGCGGTATCGATATCGCGCTGTGGGATCTCAAAGGCAAGGCCCTGGGAAGGCCAATTTACGATCTCCTCGGCGGTCCCGTCCGAGACGATCTACTGCTCTACACGCATCCGGAAAGGCGCAACATGGTCGATCGAGAGCGGTCGATGCAGGAAATCCAGTTGATCGTCGACGCTGGCTTTACCGCTGTGAAGTTCGACCCTTTCCCCCATCTCGATGGAGCAAGCACCTCGAATACCGCATATCTCGACGGCCGCCTGAGCAAGGAAGGGGAACGCATCGCCGCCGAATTGATTGCGCTGACGCGGGAGGTCGCGGGCACGGACATGGAAATACTGGTCGACGCGCATGGGCGGTTCGATGTACCTACCGCCATTCGCCTCTGCCGCACACTGGAGGATGCGGGCAACATTGAATGGTTCGAGGAGCCTGTCCCACCTGAAAGCTATCACGCGTTGCGCCAGGTTCGAGACAAGGTGAGCACCGCCATCTCGGTGGGCGAGCGGCTACACACTCGCTGGGACTTCGTGCCGATTTTTGAGGGTGAACTGGCCGACTACATCATGCCGGATGTGACCTGGACGGGCGGCATCACCGAATTGAAGAAGATATCGACCATGGCGGAAGCCTACTACGTGCCCGTCACGCCGCACGATGCCAGCGGACCGATAAACCTCGTCGCCGGTGGCCATGTCATGATGACAACGCCCAATTTCTATCGCATCGAAACCAGTAGGTACGACCTGCAGAAATACAATATCTATCTCGAGGAGCCTCTTAACCAGAGCGGAGGAAGGCTGAAGCTGTCCTCAGCGCCTGGTCTCGGCATCACACTGAACATGGATTATATGCGCGCCAACGTCGTGGATGGCTTTGGGGGCTGCTGATGCAGGTCTACACAAGGCGCCGCTTTTGGGAAACATGCATAAAAGCAAAGACCTAAAGCCCATCGACTGAATGCGCTGAAACGCGAAGCGCATTCAGAATGCAGGTTCATCAGAATTACATGTGTGTAGACAAGGGTGCTGAGATCGCTAGTCGCAATCGGGCTGCAATTCTTCGGGCGATACTGGACTTATTAACCGAAGACACCTACGGCGATTTGATGAGATTTCTTAATTCGGAAATGGACGCAGCTTCACCAATCAAACCCGTTCTTTACAATGTCGCGAAGTGCGTCTGCGCCGGTTGTAATGGGAAGAATCATTTTTCTGATCATGATTGCCTGTGAGCTTGCCACTGAATTTTCAGCCAAGGGGTTCGTTCGCTTCGAAACCGTGCGGCCTGGAAGTTGACTGAACCATCACGTTGAGTTTCTAGCCAACCCTCTCGCTGCGTCGCTTTGATGGCTTTCTATCTTCGATAAGAGCACTTGTCCCTGCGCTCGCCGGTTCGTTACGTTTTATGACGCCAGGTGCCCCCGCAGGCCTTTGCGACCCGGCCGAAAGAACGCACAGCCTGATTCAAGTCAAACGAACGCCGTTCGGCACGCTATGGCGCCAAGTCCGTCACCCTGAGCGCCTGCGTCTCGCTCGCAACCTCCTGAAGCTTGTTTGCGAAGGCCATGGCAAGATGCGAAATCGGACGATCGTTGCGAAAGAACAATTGGGCCCTGATCTCAACACGAGGGCGAAATGGCCTCACCGCAACACGGCGCGGACCCTCAAACGGGCGGTGAAGCGGTTCGACAATGGCAATCCCTGCACGTTCACTCACCAATCTGTACGAAATTTCCGAGTGGCTGCAATCGACCGCATTGTGTCGCACGACGCCGCAAGAGTTATACGCCTCTTCGATGCGAAGGCCACACCAAGTAGTTGGGCTGGGGGAGATGAGACGCTCTCCGATTAGATCCTTTGGATGTATTTCCTGCTTTGCTGAGAGGATGTGATCGCTGGGTAGGACGGCCACCAGCTCTGTGAAAAACAAATCGAGGGTCTGAAAATTCGGCTCCGTTATAGGGCTATACAAGAGGCCAATGTCAACTTGCTGTCGTTGTACTCGTGCGATGACTTCAATTCTCGATAGAATTTTTACGCCAACATTTACCTGGGGCCGGGCCTTCATGAATGAGCCTACTGCTTGAGGTACCAGTTCTGAAGCCAATGTCGAGACCGTCGCTATTTTGACGCTGCCGGTGCGATCGTTTCTTAACTCCGTAGCGACTCTACGAGCTGATGCAACACCATCGAAAATGCTAGAAACAACGGGAATCAGTAGTTCTGCTTCCGGTGATGGGCGAAGCCGCCCATTCTTCCTCACGAACAGCTTATAGCCGAGCACATCCTCGGTGTTCTTGATGTACTTGCTCACCGCCGGCTGCGAAATACCAAGCATTTCTCCAGCCCTCGTGAGGTTCTCGGCGATTATTATCGCCCAGAACACCTCAAGTTGCCTCATAGTGAGCATAGCGACGATCCCAAGAAAAGCGTCCCACTGTCATTTAGTTTGCGAAAGGTTGTAACCTATCGATGACTATCTCCTTTCGGCGGCAAGAAGACAATGTACTCATTTGCAGCGGACCTTGGCGACGCAGGCCGGCGATGTGTGGGGCTGCGAACCGCTGGCCAGCGAAGTGTGCTGGTGCGCAATCAAAGGCACGCGCTCCCGTGGCCGTCCACAACTCACCAATCGTTGAGTCAAAAAGTGGTGCGATGAATTGGTGGGTAAGGTCATGCGCATACTGACCTCTCCGACGCCATCAACCAATGCGATAGGGTGCGAGCGCCTCGTCGTTTGGATCCAATCCTATACCCGCAACCTCAGGCACGGTCACCGTCCCGTCCGAGTTTAGGGTCGGCGAATGAAGGTAGATTTCTCCGGCCATGGGATTGACCTGTTTAGGCGAGAATTCGAGAAGGGGTGCGTTGGGTATCGCCGCCAGCAGATGAAGATGGGTCTGCGGATCACCATGCGGACAGATGTCGAGGCTGTGGGCCTGGCTCATTGCCGCTACTTTCATGAACTCCGTAACGCCGCCCATATATCGAACATCGGGATTGAGGAAGGCTACCGCCTGCGTCGCAATCAGGTCGCGAAATCCATGTTTGGTGTATTCATTTTCACCGGTCGCGATCGGAATTGTCGTCGCCGCAGCAATTTTTTTCATGCCCTCATAGTCATCCGGTTGCACCGGTTCCTCGAACCAAAAAGGCTCGTGTTCTGCCGCCTGCAGGGATAGCTGTATGGCTTCATGATATCGATAGGCGCAATTCGCATCTATCAGCAGCTTTACATCAGGCCCGATAGCGTCACGCGCAGCTTTGATCCGCGCAACGTCCTCTTTTAACGGCACAGCACCAATTTTCATCTTTACCGCTTTGGCGCCCAGCGATACATACGATGACAATTCCTCCTGCAACTCCTTGAAACCCTTGCCGTCGGTATAATATCCACCTGCGATATAGATGGGTATGCGCGTCCGAAATCCTCCGAGCATCCGATAGAGCGGCATTTCGGCTGCTTTTGCTTTAATATCCCATAAGGCCATATCGATGGAGGAAAGTGCCCTGGTTTCGTTCCCCCGCCGCCCTGACATTTTCGGGCTCCAAAGACTGGCCCAGATGGCCTCGGTCAAAGTCGGATCCTTGCCGATCAACGTTTGCAAGAACTGCGCGCGCATCTCACGCTCTCCTGCCCGCGGCCGTCCAATTCCATAACCGGTTATGCCGTCATCAGTCTCGATTTTCACAACGGTCATGTCAGAGGTGGTATAGGTGTGAAGTCCGTTCGTGATTGGTCGAACCCGTTTCCACTCATAGTCAGCTGTCGTTGCCCTGGTGATCTTCACTGCATTCACTCCCGTATAGAAAAACTTGACCGGAAACACATTGACTGGAGCTTCATTGATCGACCACCGAGCCATCAAAATGAGGACGCATAGCGATTCCCCGAGGCGCAACGGGCTCCTTGAACTCAATACCGGGAACCAACTGAATCCCGAGTCCAGGACTGTCGGGTATTTTGATAAAACCGTCCTCGGGTTGGTCCAAACCTGTCACAATATTGGCCGCTCGCAGGTCTGAATGACCTTCTGATTCCGGATTGGCGGACGGGTATTCCTGAATAGCAAAGTTCGGGATAGCCGCATCCAATTGAAGGCATGCCGCCAGGCTAACCGGTGACAAGGGATTATGAGGGACAACCTGAGCATCGTAGGCTTCGGCTAAAGCTGCAATTTTTCGGCCTCCGGTTATCCCTCCGCAAATGCAGATACATGGCCGCAGGAACTGAACGCCGCGTCTGGCGAGCAATGTCTGAAACTGATGGAAGCTCGTAAACCGCTCACCTGTCGCTATCGGAATAGGTATATGATCGGCAACCCAGGCCATTGCATCAGGATTGGCGGGCGGCACCGGATCCTCCATGAATAAGGGGTGATAAGGCTCGATGTCGCGCGCAAGCGTGATGGCTTCCGGTACCGTCATGCGACGATGGACCTCGACGCAGAGGTCCATGTCTGGACCAACAGCCTCGCGCATCAACCTGATATTGTTAACGGCATCCTGTATTTTTCTAGCGTGTGCTTTGAAATAGGGCTGTTCCTGATCCTCGTCCAGCAACGGATTGAGATGCCCTACCGCCGTGAAGCCGACCCTTTGAAACTTCTTTGCCAACGAAATTTGCTTTTCGATCGTGCTGCCTTTGACGTGGGCATACAACCTGGCTTTTGTGCGTACAGCGCCGCCGATAAGTTCATGGATCGGCACGCCCAAAGACTTGCCTTTGAGGTCCCAAAGAGCGATATCGATAGCAGACACCGCTCCGCTGATAGCAGCCCCCACGAAATGGTGGGCTCTGAGCATGACATTCCAGTGGTGCTCGATCTGGCGCGCATCCTTGCCGATGAGATAATCACCGAACTTTGAAATCGCCACTGCGCTTGCTTCCAGATGCCCCCATGCACCGGATTCACCGATTCCAGTCAGCCCCTCATCTGTCGTTATTCGAACGAAAAGGTACCGGCTTACGAAAAGCGGCTCCACTTTTACAATTTTTATCATGTCTGCGCCTTATGGTTTTACCGAGATGCAATCTTCGGTGGGTAAAAGGATATTGGTATTAGTGGCCTCAGGGGCTCGATCCGTCAGAACGCGAAGTTCACCTACTTGCGTTCGGCCAAGGATCTCATAGACGGAGCCATGATAAAGTACCGTCGTCACGGCGAACGGCAGGACGGCGCCGTGCACAAAATTGTCCGCGATATCATCGATGAGTTTTATCTTTTGAGGTCTTATGGCGACGCACATGGCGCCTCCAGCCAATAAAGGATTCTTTTGCCGAACACTTATGCGGATACCTGCTTCCGTCACCATGGCGGATCCGGCATCTGCCGCACGCCCTCTGATGATATTCGCGCCACCCACAAATTCCGCAGCATAAGCCGTCTCAGGACGATCATAAATCTCGCTCGCCGTTCCAACTTGCTCAATACGGCCCTGACTAAGCAAAACAACTTGGTCGCTCAGGGAAAGAGCTTCAGTTTGATCGTGAGTCACAAGTATGGTGGTCAAACCGAAGGTTTCATGAATGTTTTTTAACCAGGCGCGCGCACGTTCGCGCAGTTGCGCATCGAGATTTGAGAGCGGTTCGTCCAGAAGCAAAATTCGTGGCCGATAAACGATTGAGCGGGCAATCGCCACACGTTGCTGCTGGCCGCCGGACAACTGAAAGGGGTAACGATCGGCCAATACACCTAGTTCGAGTTTTTCGAGCATCTCTCGGGCCCGTCTTTCCCTTTCCGAGCGACCCAGTCGCCTGATTTTCAAGGGATAACTCACATTTTCAAGAACTGTCAGATGCGGCCATAGAGCATAGCTTTGAAAAACAAATCCGATATTTCTTCGCTCTGTAGGAAGGCTAACTTGCTGCCGCTCAGAATAGACAAGATCTGGGCCCAGATGAACCTCACCCCCTGTCGGGCGATCCAAACCGCCGATGATGTTGAGAAGCGTGGTTTTGCCGCAGCCGCTCGGTCCCAAAAGCGATGTGAAAGAACCGTCACGAACGATTAGATTTATGTCTCCGAGAACCTTGAGATTTCCATATGATTTGGCAATTCCTACTAGGGTTACAGCGCTTTGCATAATGCTAATCCTTGGCGTAAATGAAGATTGCGATCGGCAAGGTAAGAACGAGAGTTATTACTGATAGCGCCGCCACCGGTCCGAGATTGCCCATCAGATCGAGTTGCAACATTGTCGTACCAATAACCGCTGTGTCCGGCCCAAACAGGAAGGACGCTGCGGCGTATTCCTTGAAAAATTGGACGAAGTAGAGGAGGAAACAGCCCACCATTGCGGATCGGAGCAGCGGTAGCGTCACCGCCCAAATAGAGCGCAGTTCGCCGCCGCCTGCCACACGGACTGCCCGCTCAAGGTCTTCCCCCAGTTGTAGGTAGGCCGGCGTGAGCACGGCAAAACCGGTTGGGAAATAGCGTATGGTAAAGGCGATCATCAGTATCGCCAGTGTGCCGCGGATATAACCACCACCAGGCAGCAGCACCGCCGCGTAGAAGATGCCGATACCCACCACAATTCCCGGAATGGCGCGTGGAATAAACGCCGTGAATTCCACAAAGCGGCGCAGGCGGGTTGAGGATCGGTAGGCAACGATAGCTAACGCGAATGTCAGCAACATTGCGACAAATCCTCCGACTGTTGCAACGATCAGCGTGTTAACGATGCTTTGTACGTATGCATCGTAGCCAAGGATCAACTTGAAGTTTTCAAGGGTTAGAACGCTGTGGATCGGGATCAGCGGTGACATAAAGGAGCAAAACGACCGAAGGATCAAAAATGCACTGGGTATCCCTGTTGTCAGCAGCGTATAGGTGAGGAAAGCCGCGGAAATAATCCATCCTGTGCGTCCAAGGGGGACGAGTCCGCGACGAACACTGCGTCCGCCCACTGTGGTATACCGCCTCACATCGCCAAGAAGACTCTTCTGAGCTAGGATGACGATCTGGATCATGGCCAACATGACGAGCGCTGCAGCGCTGACAAGCCCGTAGTCAGCTTGTGTGGCGACGCCTCGCTCGTAGAGATAGGTTGACAGAACTTCGATTCTTGCCGGTTCGCCGAATATGAGGGGTACAGCGAGGTGGTCTATGGCCATTACAAAGTTGAGCAGCACACAATACAGCAGCGACGGCCGCAGCAGCGGCAAGACGATCGTCATCAAGGCACTGAAGGGCGCAGCGCCAGCGGCTCGCGCCGCTGATTCCAGTGTCGGCGGGATGTTCGCAATAGCTGAAGAAAAGAAAAGATAGCTAACAGGCGCCGCCGTCACACCGGCCAGCAAACCCATGCCGCCAATCGAGTTCAGGTTGGGGAGACTTACGCCGAGTATCGCTCTGAGGAAAATCGTCGCATATCCACTCGGTCCGAATAGCATCGACCAGGCAAACGCCAGAATGAGGGCGGAAACGAAGATGGGAGATAGGAACAATATTTTCAACGTCCGCCGAAAGGGAATATCCAGCCGTTCAAGGATCAGAGCAGCCAGAAATCCCACGAAGGTTGAAATTGCCGTTGCGATCAGGGCGAACCAGAATGTCGCAATGCTGGCTGCATGGAAGCGCGGGTCGTCAAAAAGAGTTCGGAAGTTCGCGAGAGTAAGCGAAGAGTTACTCTCGTATAACGGTTTGTCACTAAACGCCTGGTAGGCGATGGGCAGCATTGGCGATACAAGGAGCGCAAAAAGAAGTACCGCGAGGGTCCACCGAACAATGTTGGGAATTTGAATGATGATAGATCGCAACGAACGCGAGCCCGCAATCATACCAACGGGCAACCGCGTTGTCAGGCCGGAGGGATCACCGTCGTTTCCTAAGATTTGCATGGTAATGTTCCGCTTCGATAGGAGTTCTTTTGTAGCTACTCGGTGATATTGAAAGCGGCTTTAACTTTTGAAACGGTTTGGGTGGAAGGGGTCATCAATTTCGGATCGAAAGTTGTCCGGATGATGTGGTCTTCCCCGATTTGCTGTGCAATTTTCTGATACGTATAGCCAAGCGGGCCATCGGGGAGAGTGACGTCGCTTCTGTAAGGCATGAGACCACCCTCGGCCAATGCAGATTGACCGTCATGGGAAAGGATGAAATCCATCAGAAGCTTTGCTGAGTTTGGGTTTTTGACGGTTGTCGCCATCGCCATGTGACGCATCAGCAAAAGCGTACCGTCACTTGGAAAAGTCCAACCCAGAACAGATGCGCGAGTAGGATCGTTCATCAACGGGAAGACTTGGATGCCTGACAGCTGGTAACCGATGAGATATTCGCCTGACGTAACCTTCTCCATAATGGGGCCCGCTGAGCGATAGATTTCCGACAAAGGACCGAGCGTTTTGAAGATATCGAACGCCTTTTCTTCCCCTAATGACGCTATATAATGTGTAAGCAGGTTTTGGGAGCCGGCTGTGCCCATCGGGCGCGGCGTCGCAATTTTTTTGTCGAAGGACGGGGCGTCCGCCTTTGCGAGTTTAACCACGTCCGCCATGGATCTTGGCCATTGCGCCTCGGGCAGCAGAAGCTTGTTGTAGACCAGAACCTGGGGATCGACTGAAATTGTGTAGACGCCTGGACTAGGTTTTGACCATTCGGGCAGTCTGGAGTCTTCCACAGAAACAAATGACTTCACGTTATTCTTCTGGACGAACTCAAGCCACGTTGCTGCGCTGCTCGTTAAAACGATATCGACTTCGCTGTTCCCAGTTGCTTGCTCTGCATAGTAGCGTTCAAACACTTCGTTCCCGGTCAGATCCAGTGTTTGAACCTTGATCCAGGGATAGATTTCGTGGAATTTTTCCAGCAAAGGCCGCCAGTTCATCTCGCCGACATTGGAATAAACCAAAACGCCCTGTTCGGCGTGTGAGGCGTCGACTACCTTCTGATAATCACTGGGGTAATAGTCGGGTAAAGCCCACGCGCCGGGCGAGCCAGCCAGAATAACGGCAATAGCCGACAGCGCGTATTTTACAATACGTTTCATGAATTCCTCCCAGATATATGGCTTCTCTTCGCAGCGGAAACGATTAGTCGCCCGCCTCCTCGCGTAGCAAACAGTAAAACTGTGTAACCGGAATTGCTGAACCGTTTTGCACCAATCCCGACGACAGGACAAATCGTAAGTTCGACACCCATCATAACCCGTGGTTATACATTTGGCCTGGGAGTTGCTTGTCTTGGGCGAATGGTGTTGCGATCGAAATCTGTACCGTTCAAGGTAAAGATGTCGTACTTAAGCGCCAATCGCCAATCGGAAGATTCGGCCTTTGTGGCCGACTACCGTTGAACCATACTGTTCGAAAAATGTTCCAGGCCGGCTTGAGCACAGGCTAGATCTTGTGCAGGCATGCCTGAGCTCAGCCCAATGCCGCCCACCACCTCGCCCTCGATTATGACAGGCAAGCCTCCGGCCACGACCATCAATCGGCCGCCAATAGCAGAATTAATGCCGTAAGCAGCTGAACCTGGTTGGCTTGCGGATCCATATTCATGCGTGGCTTTCTTAGCCCCGGCCGCGGTAAACGCCTTGTCCTGGGCGATGGTAATGCTGGTGATCTTGCCACCGTTCATACGTTCGAATGCGATGAGATTTCCAGATTCGTCGGTTATTGCTATGCACATGGGAACACCGATGTGGGCGGCTTTGCTGCGGGCTCCCTCCATAAGGATTTGCGCATCGTCGCAACCGAGCCTCTTGATGGTTAACATAATAAACTCCTCGTTTTGGATTGGTTTCTCCAAGGCGATGATGAGTCCGACGCTCCAGTAAACGTTCTGAAGTACTAGGATGTCTCAATCGACCTCACATTAAATCCGGCTTTGCCTTTAGTTCGAGCCGACGGCGGTGTAAGACCGGCTCCGTATAGCCATTTGGCTGTTCTCTGCCTTTGAAAACGAGGTCGCAGGCCGCTTGAAAAGCGATTGACTCGTCGAAATCAGCGGCCATCGCGTGATAAAGCGGGTCGTCCGCGTTCTGCTTATCAACGACCGCTGCCATGCGCTTCAGTGTTTCAAGTACTTGTGCCTCGCTCGCGACGCCATGATGCAACCAGTTGGCGATATGCTGGGCGGAGATGCGCAGCGTTGCGCGGTCTTCCATCAGCCCGACATTGTTGATGTCCGGCACTTTGGAACAGCCAACGCCCTGATCGACCCAACGCACGACATAACCGAGAATCCCTTGAGCATTGTTATCGAGTTCGCGCTGCACGTCTTCGGGTGTCCAGTTGGGACGCGGTACCATCGGCACCGACAGGATGTCGCTCAGCTTCGCCCGGGGACGGTTTTTCAAGCCGGTTTGAACCTCGGCGACATTGATTTTGTGATAATGAGTGGCATGGAGCGTCGCGGCGGTCGGCGATGGCACCCAAGCGGTATTCGCACCGGCTTTCGGATGCGCGATCTTCTGCTCAAGCATCGCCGCCATCAGGTCGGGCATGGCCCACATCCCCTTACCGATCTGCGCGTGACCGGAAAGCCCGCATTCAAGACCGATATCCACGTTCCAGTTCTCATACGCGCCAATCCAGGCGGCCTGTTTCATATCGCCCTTGCGGATCATCGGACCGGCTTCCATCGACGTGTGGATTTCATCGCCGGTTCGGTCGAGGAAGCCGGTATTGATGAAGACGACGCGTTCCTTCGCGGCCCGTATTGCTTCCTTCAGGTTCACCGTGGTGCGGCGTTCCTCATCCATAATTCCCATCTTTATGGTGTTCGGCTGCATGCCAAGCAGCCTCTCTACCCGTCCGAACAGCTCGGAGGCGAAACCGACCTCCTCCGGACCATGCATCTTCGGCTTGACCACATACATGGATCCCGTGCGGGAATTCATAAGGCGGCCGTCCGGTCCTATGTCGTGGAGCGCAGCCAAAGCGGTAATCGCCGCATCCATAATGCCTTCGGGAACCTCATTGCCCTCACTGTCGAGGATCGCTGGATTGGTCATCAGGTGCCCGACATTGCGCACGAGCATGAGCGAACGCCCAGGTACCGTCAGCGGCTTGCCATCCCTGCCAATGTATTCGCGATCGGCATTGAGTTTGCGCGTTACGGTCTTGCCGCCCTTCTCGAATGTATCCTCAAGATCGCCATTCATCAGGCCGAGCCAATTGCGATAGACAATTACCTTGTCTTCCGCATCGACGGCGGCGACAGAATCCTCGCAATCCTGAATTGTAGTCAGAGCTGATTCGAGAAGAACATCGGCAATGTGCGCGGCATTTGTCTTGCCAATCGGATGATCGGCATCGATGACGACCTCAACATGCAGCCCGTTCTTCACAAGAAGAATTGCTGTTGGCGCTGCCCTCTCGCCGCGATAGCCGGCAAACTGTCCCTCGTCCTTGAGCGAGACAGTCTTGCCGTCGGCCTTCAGGACGAGCTTCTGATTTGCGATGCTCAGACCAGAGACGTCGGACCAATGCGCACCATCCAGCGGCGCACTGTCGTCGAGAAACGCCTTGGCCCAGGCAATCACCTTCGATCCTCGGACAGGATTGAACGTCTTACCTTTTTCAGCGCCGCCTTCGTCGGAAATCGCATCGGTGCCATACAGCGCATCGTAGAGCGAGCCCCAACGCGCATTGGCGGCATTGAGCGCATAGCGAGCATTCATCACGGGAACAACGAGCTGTGGACCAGCGACAACAGCAATTTCTGGATCGACATTGCTCGTCGAGACGGCGAAGGCCCCGCCTTCTGGCAGCAGGTAGCCGATCTCCCTCAGAAAGGCCTCATACTCTTCCTGGTTGCTGTCGCGCTTACGCTTGTAAAAATCGTCCAGCTTCTGCTGAAATGCATCGCGTTTTTGCAGTAGTGCGCGGTTTTTTTTGGCCAAATCTTCGATGATCTGTGCAAAGCCAGACCAAAATTGTACGGCATCTACACCGGTGCCCGGCATAGCTTCACTGACAACGAAGTCGTAGAGTTCCTTCGTGACCTTCAGGCCGTTGATCTCGATACGCTGTACCATGATAAGTCCCTTGATTTCGGGGTGAACAATTTATGGCAAAAAACAGGTTGTGGCTGATCCTTGCCTAAAAAGACGAGACGGCGGTCTGTGGAATTCCCAGCGCTTCAGCGGCCGCGATAGCTGCCATATTCACGATGCCGCGGCTGGTCACCGAGGGTGCAAGAATATGTGCAGGACGCTTGGTCCCCATCAAGATGGGTCCCACCGACAATGCGTTGTTCAATTCCTTGAGCAATGTCATGGAGACATTGGACGCTTCCAGCGATGGAAAGATCAAGAGGTTTGCTTCGCCTTCGAAGGCCACCTGCGCCACATAGCGTTCTCGTAAAGCATCATTGATAGCAAGATCTCCCTGCATTTCCCCTTCGACGAGGAGGTCGGGCGCGACCCGTTTCAGCAGCGAATAGACCTTGCGCATTTTTTCCGATGACGCCCCGTCACGTGATCCGAAGTTCGAATAACTGAGTAAGGCCGCCTTGGCATCGATGTTGAAACGCTTGAGATGATCGCGAGATTGCAATGTGATCTGTACGATTTCCTCCGGGCTCGGATCTATATTCATGTAAGTGTCGGCAAGGAAAAACACGCCCTTCGACATGATCAGCATCGACAGTGCCGACAATTGCGCTGAATCATCGGCTAGTCCGATGATCGAACGAATATCGCGAGCGTGTTTGATGAACTGCCCCTGCAATCCACAGATGAGGGCATCGGCTTCGCCGCGATCGACCGCCAGCGCACCAATAACCGTTGTGTTGGTGCGCACAATAGTGCGGGCCGTATCAAGCGTGACGCCTGCGCGCCCAACGAGGTTATGAAAATGGCTGACATAGTCGCGATAGCGCGGGTCGTCTTCCGGATTGATGATCTCGAAATCACGATCAGGGATGATCTTGAGGCCGAAGCGTTCAATGCGCTGTTCTATTACCGACGGTCGACCGATTAGAATGGGTCGTCCAATTGCCTCTTCCAATATCACCTGGATAGCTCGCAGCACACGTTCATCCTCGCCGTCGGCAAATGCAATTCGCTTTCCTTGGCCCTGGGCGCGCTCGATCATGGGTTTCATGACCAACCCGGAACGGAAGACGAAACGCTTCAGGCTCTCCTGATAGGCTTGCATGTTTTGGATGGGACGACGCGACACGCCGCTATCCATTGCGGCCTGTGCAACAGCCGGCGCAATACGCAAAATGAGACGCTGGTCAAAAGGCGAAGGAATGAGATAACCGCTGCCGAAGGTAGCCGCCGCATCGTTGCCAAGGGATTCAAGCACGGCTTCGTGCGCCAGTTGCGCAATGGCGTTTGCGGCTGCCCTCTTCATGTCGTCATTGATTGTCGTTGCGCCTGAATCCAATGCGCCGCGGAAAATGAAAGGAAAGCACAGCACGTTGTTGACTTGGTTGGGATAGTCGGATCTTCCAGTGCAGATCATAGCATCGGGCCGCTCGGCGATTGCTACTTCCGGCATAATTTCTGGAATTGGGTTCGATAGGGCCAAGATCAAGGGGTCGCGAGCCATCTCCCGGATCATTTCGGGTTTCAATGCGCCTGCCGAAGACAAGCCAACATAGATATCCGTCCCCGGCATGACCGCAGCCAGCTCGGTTGCGTCCGTGTCCTGCGCAAATGCGCCGCGCCACCGGTCCACTGAATTGGCGCGTTTCTTGGTAACGAGACCCTGGCGGTCGGCAATGTAGATATTCTCGCGTTTGGCTCCAACGGTCACAAGCATATTCATGCACGCTATCGCTGCGGCACCGGCACCCGACGTACAGATTTTCACCTCGGCGATATTTTTTCCAACGAGCTTCATTGCATTGAGAACGGCAGCGGCAACGATGATCGCCGTTCCGTGCTGATCGTCGTGAAACACCGGAATATTCATTCGGGCCCTCAACGTTTCTTCGATATCGAAGCAATCGGGCGCCTTGATGTCTTCCAGGTTGATGCCGCCGAAACTGGGCTCCAGCGGGGCTACGACCTCAATGAATTTCTTGGGATCGCTTTCATCGATTTCGATATCGATACTGTCGATCCCGGCAAACTTCTTGAACAAGACAGCCTTGCCTTCCATGACGGGTTTGCTGGCAAGAGCTCCAATATTGCCCAGTCCCAGCACTGCAGTCCCGTTAGAAATAACAGCGACCAGATTGCCCTTGGACGTGTAGCGATAGGCCTTCTCAGGATCGGCCGCGATTTCTTCGCAGGGTGCAGCGACACCCGGTGAATAGGCCAGCGCGAGATCGCGTGCGTTCGCTAACGGCTTGCTCGGTGTGATCTCGAGTTTGCCGGGCTTGGGATACTGGTGGAAATCCAGGGCTGCGGTGTGCAGACTCGCTTTTGGTTCTTGTGACAAGGTAATCCTCCTCCTGAGGTTGTATTTATTACAGCCGTATCGGCGCCGGCACACCTTCAGGTCGGGGTCCGCCATAAGCCCAGTCCAGCAACTCAACAGTGTGGACGATCGGCAATTTCGAACCGCTGGCAATCTGGGTGATGCACCCGATATTTCCGGTTGCGATGAGGCTGGCGCCGGTCGCTTCAATGTTCTTCACCTTACGATCCCGCAACGTGCGAGCGATCTCCGGCTGCATGATATTGTAGGTGCCGGCCGAACCGCAGCATAGATGTCCTTCGGCTGGATCCTTGACGAC
>NZ_JACHXN010000009.1 GCF_014192095.1 Phyllobacterium trifolii | reverse complement strand
ATGACAATTAAAACGAAGGATTCGCCGGCCCATAAAGGTGCTAGGCCCCGGCACGATTTTACCAGCGAACAATATGCGAGAAATGTCGCAGGTGAGTTCCTCAATTCTAATCGCATTAATTCGCGAATTCTTCCCATGCTGCTCTCCTGAATCCTTCAAAAGATAAAGGTGGTGATTCGGCCTGAACTGCTTACGTCATACACGGCTATCGGATTTTCCGCTAGATCTATCGGAAATTCAGATCGATGTATCTGATTTTCTGCAAGGCTGGCGCGAAAATAGCAATCTGGTGGAGTTCATGTCACAGAATTTAAAATGGACGCACCACCAGCACTTCTTCGCGCAGCGAGGGCCGCATTAAATCTCAGCCAGCAAGAACTCGCTAAGCTGAGTGGGGTAAGTCCGCGCACAATTTATAGGATTGAAAAGGGCGATGCTCTAATTGAATCCATGCGCGTGGTTCAAAAGGCGCTAGAGCGCAGTGGTATTATTTTTTTACCTGAGGACGATAGTACGAAATTTCCGGGGATACGGGTCAAATTGGACCGATAGTCAGTCTTGGCAATGGATTCGGCGCTAGCCGATGAAACAGAATTAGGAAAAAACGGCCGCCACCAGGTGCCTTGTTCCCAATTGTGGATGCGCGGCTGCAAGCAACAAGTAGTCTGTCGAAAAGTATTGACCGCAACAGAACCGCTTGCCGTTGCGTTCATTCAAGTCGGCATATGCAACAAATGGTCTGATTTGAAGGTCACAACGGGAGATCGGTTCAAATTCACCTGCGATTGCTCTTAAAGCCTCGTAAAAACTGGGATCAGCAATCACTAACTCACCCAGCTACACGAGCGAAACCGCACTATTTGGAACTCACGAGCGGTTTTGCAGATGTTGCTTTTTTTCCGAAACCGCAGTTTGCGGTCCTCTGGGATAAAAAGTCCCTCAAAGTGACCGTATTCGTCATGAACGAGCGCCATTGGCACATCGGCGTTTCGCAGGAGCTTGAGCGCCGCCAAGGCATCCATCGTACCGGGAATGATCGGAGTGGCGCACGTGGTCGCGGATGACCACCGCCGAGGATGCAAGCATCGGCTCGATCATATCCCGAAGCATAAAGCGATTTCATGGCAATTGTCGCGTAGCGTTGTCCGACATAAGCCACACTGTTTCTGGAGCGACTGCAATCGCAATGGGTTTTTACGCAAGGAACCTCTTAGGAATGCGCTGAGCGCATAGGACATATGGTCAATCCGCCATTGTGCACCGCAGCATGGGTCCATATCTTTTGTCGTAGCAAAAGGAATAGACCATGAAGAACTATCTCAGCCGCTTTAGGGAATTCATCGTTCACGATCACGCGAAAGTCCGCGAAGAAGCTTATCTCAACGAAGCTGGCTCAATCATTGATCTCGAATATCGCCAGCGTCAGATTGATCGCGGCATGTTCCGGCAGAAAAACTACTAAAGCTGCCATTGGTAAGGTGCCCTCTCGCCTTGGGTATTGTGGAACCGTAAGCGAGGCTGCAAGGATGATTTCCTTTCCCTTGCAATTGCTTCTTGCTGCACCCAACTATCCGGTCCACCCGTAATTGAGATTGACAGCAGCCAGCAATGACGCTCGTTTATCTCCGGGGCAATACGGCGCTCCTCGGCAACGGGTTGAGCGCCGTTTCTTTTCGGCAGGAGGTAGCAATGACGTCAGATTGAGACCCTTCCTTGACTTGGCCTTGATCAAACAAACATCGCTTTTGGAGCTGGGCCTATTATTCTCCATTTTTAGTCATCCGCGGATGTGGCGCGATGGCAAGATCAAGGAAGGCCCTCAACCGAGCCAGTCTACGCAGGTCCCGGTGATACCCCACCCAAACGGTTCTTTGCGGGGGCTCTTCACTAACCTTGATACGTTCGATACCGTTCGTTTTGTCACCGAGCGCTACAGGAAGGACGGCAAGGCCGGCACCGAGCGCGCACAAGCGAGCCTGGACCTCCCTGTTGTTACTGCGCGATACCACGTCGGCATTTGGCAGGACACGTTTCAGCCAAGCGACATCTGGCATGCCGCCGAAGGCAATGTCCATGGTGACAAGTGTGGATCCCCTACCATCCCCTACCTTGGGTTGTTTCGTCCCGGACCGCATGTAGAGACCGTACTCCAACGTCATGAAGCGACGTGAGATAACCTCCGGTTCTTCAAACGGTATGTTGCGGAAGGCAATATCCGCTTCGCGGCGCGCCAGGCTATAAGTGCGGGCGTCAGTCAAAAGTTCAACCGTCACGCGCGGGTGTCTCAGATTGAAATCAGCCACCGTCGGCGCAAGAACGTGAGTGCCGAACCAGTCCGACGATGAAATGCGCAATTGCCCGTCCAGATGTTGCTCTTGGCCGGCCAATTGCCGCCCAAACGCCAAGGCCTCTTCTTCCATGCGTTCGGCATGACCAACGACAGCTGCTCCCTCGTCCGTCAGTACAAATCCGTCGGCGGTTCTTTGGAAGAGCGTCTGGCCAACAGCCATTTCCAGCGCCCTTAGTCTCCGGCCCATCGTCGGTTGCGTCTGGCCGAGTCTCCTGGCTGCAGCGCCGAGTGTGCCTTCCCTCGCGATGGCAAGGAAAATCCGAAGATCACTCCATTCCATAGTGTAGACTCCGGGGATCATTGACCAACAGCTAGTGGCAAACATTTTTGCATGGGGATCATGCGATACTTATGGTGTCCAAACAATAACGTTGGCTATAAATAACTTGTCGTTACGCAAGGAGCCGACGATGACGTTACCAAAATCTATGAAAGCAGCTGTCCTCGAAAACTACGGTGGTGCGTTCAAACACACTGATGTCGCGCGTCCTGTGCCGCAGCCAGGCGAAGTGCTGGTCAAGATAAGTGCGAGCGGGGTCAATCCCCTCGACATCAAAATTCGGGCCGGCAGCGCGGCTCATGCCAGACACCCCCTTCCCGCCATCCTTGGTATGGACCTTGCAGGGACCGTTGAGGCGGTCGGGCCGGACGTCATAAGCTTCAAGCGGGGCGATGAAGTCTACGGTATGACGGGCGGCATTGGAGGCAAGCCTGGCTCGCTCGCCGAATACGCTGCCGTTGACGCAGCGCTGCTCGCCCTCAAGCCTTCCAATCTCAGCATGCGGGAAGCGGCGGCCTTGCCGCTTGTTGTCATTACCGCATGGGAGGGACTTGTAGACCGCGCTCATGTCTCCCCCACACAGACGGTTCTGGTGCAAGGCGGAGCCGGAGGTGTGGGTCATATCGCGATCCAGATCGGTCGGGCTTTCGGAGCTGAAGTTTATGCCACCGGATCCAGAAGTCAGAAAGGCTTCATTGAGTCTTTGGGCGCAGTTGCCATAGACCGCGATCAGAAAGTAGAAGAGTATGTGGCCCAGCAAACGGATGGACGAGGTTTCGACCTGGTTTACGACAGTGTAGGCGGTACGGTTTTGGACAACTCGTTCAATGCGGTGAAACGATTTGGTCACGTAGTGAGCGCCCTCGGTTGGGGAACACATGCCCTTGCCCCGTTATCGTTCAGAGCAGCAACATATTCCGGTGTCTTTACCCTTCTTCCAATTTTGTCAGGTGAAGGAAGACAACATCACGGTGATATCCTCCGCGAGGCCGCCAAACTCGTCGAGGCCGGAAAAATCCTGCCGAACGTCGATCCCACCAGATTCAATTTGAAAACCGCAGCGCATGCCCATGCCGCCGTCGAACTGAAAAGCGCGACAGGCAAAGTCGTTATCGATGTAGCGGAATAATCACGGATCAATTGCAAACGGTTGCGTGGACATGCCATCCGATCATCACAATGTGGCCACTTAATTTCACGACCGAGAACTCAAACCTGTTTGGCTGGTTGATAAAAAATGCTCATTCTTCTGCTGAGAGGTGCCGCCCGATGAACGCGTGTACCCTCTTCGTCGATTTCGCTTAAAACTGCTGTAACCAATGACGTCGGCGATCAGGACTGCAAGGTGGCGCTTCATATCTGGCCCCATCGAGTGAGGTGCACGCCGGCTAATATCTTACAGCAGCTCACAATTCGATGCCATTGCGGCAGTTCCTGACTCGGCCGTGTGGCAAACCATCAAGCCTGTTACTCCGCTTCCTGCCGCCCTCCGTATCAATTGCATCTGGAAATTCAGTTCTCGACCGATGCTAATTCTTCGGCAGCCGCGCCTTGGCGAGATCGGCGAGATATGTCTTGAGAAGCGGTTCAGTGTACTGCGGTTGCTTCGTTGTCGGAAACACGGCCTCCTTCTGGACGGTCCAGCCCGGTTTGTCTTCGAGAAACTTGCAATGTTGGCGCGCGCCTCGGCTGCAACTGCCACGCTCCCAGAAGATCGTAGGCTGACAGCACGGTCCAGTCACGGAAGGCAGAGACAATCGCGGCTTTTTGAAACTCGTATTCCTCATCGGTTATGCTGCTTGAACCGTCCACCGCCAATACGAGCGCCATATCCACGCAGGATTGTGCTTGAGAGAATGGATTCTAGCGGCCGAAACTGCGGCCGCGAAAAGCAACGCCTTGCGCATTTACCCACCCCCATGGACCGGCCAGCGACGAGTTAATGTCCAACGTAGCATGGATGTGGCATGAACGCTTACCCGAAGAGGTTAGAAAACTCGTTTTTATTGTTGAGTGGGGCGAAGATCTGACAGGTGGCAGCGAGGACAGCTTATGGGTATTATTAGGATGTCACCGCGCTGTCCCTCAAAAGGTCGACAATGAAACTGGAGAAACCCTCGATCTATATTACTGGAGCATCGTGCTCAGGGGTAACAACGCTGGGAGGTGGCCTCTCCTCAGCATTGGGAGTTCGTCATGTGGACTGTGACGACTTCTATTGGTACCCGACCAATCCCCCGTTCTCGACCAAGCGTCCTCCTGCTGATCGCGTCCGCCTGATCGAAGAAGCGCTAGGCGAGGATGGATGGGTTTTGTCCGGATCATTCGACGGTTGGGGAGATACCTTAATCGAGAAGGTAAATCTCATTGTCTTTTTATACACCCCGACGCCAATTCGGATGGAACGGCTCATGGCGCGGGAACACGAACGATATGGAAACCGAATATTGCCATCGGGCGACATGTACGCAATCCATACGGCGTTTGCCGCTTGGGCTGCTCAATATGACAGACCGGATTTTCCAGGACGGAATTTAGCTCGGCACGAGGCGTGGTTGAAGTCCCAAATTGCCCCTGTGCTGCATCTTGATGGAACCCAAGCGCCTTGGATTCTCGTCTCGCGGGTGCTCGCCGATCTGCCGGATCCAAAGACGCTGGGAGGAAGTCCACTAGCTTCGCGGAGGGAATAGCACCTGTTGACCAAGTTGAAACAGTTGGGCAATCTGCCTTGGGATCAGGAAAGTTGGCTGGAAACCGCGTTCTGGACAAGCGTTTCGCCGATTTACAACGCGCCTGTCGATTTTTGTGAAAGGCGAACAAGATATCCGTCAGGATCCTGAACGAAAAATTCTCTCGAACCGCTCTCTTCGCTGGCACCGATGCGATACCAGCTCTCTTTTGGCTGACGGAACAGAGGCCAGCGGGCGTTAAGGACGGACATGCCCGCGTCACTCCCGTGAGGATTGGACAGCTCAACAATTGAATGGCAGAGGTCCGATCGGGGCTTTCGTTTGGGGACCGCGTCGAGATGCACGCGAGTGCCAGGGTGAAGGAAGGGACTGCAGTCATGGAGCGTGAACCCCGCTAGATGAGAGTGCCGCCGAAAATTAAGCCTGGAGGGTTAATGTGAAAACTGTCACTGCGAACGACGATCTGGACACGCTCCAGCAGGAGACGTTTAGCTATTTCCTCCATGAAGTTAACCCCGTCAACGGTCTCATTGCCGACAAAACTGAAACGAACTGGCCCGCCAGCATCGCAGCCACCGGACTTGCATTAGCCTGTTATCCTGTGGGCGTTGAACGGGGTTTGATGACCCGAAACGCCGCCGTGGAACGGACTCTGGCGACGCTCCGCTTTTTCTGGAACAGCCCACATGGGCCCGAGCCGGACGCCACGGGGTATCGCGGCTTCTATTACCACTTTCTGGATATGCAGACTGGCCGGCGCGCCTGGCGCTGCGAGCTGTCGACGATCGACACCACATTCTTACTGGCAGGTGCGCTGGCCGCCGCGGAGTTTTTTAATGCGAGCTCCAAAGCCGAGGCCGAAATTCGTTCCCTGGCCGACGCGCTCTATTGCCGCGCCGATTGGCAATGGGCGCAGGACGGAGCAGAAACTGTCACACACGGTTGGACCCCGGAACTCGGGTTTGTGAAGCATCGCTGGGAAGGGTACGACGAGGCGGCTTTGCTCTATATTCTGGGACTTGGCTCTCCGACACATCCCCTACCCGCCAGTAGCTACGCTGCCTGGGCCGCCACCTTCCGATGGGAGAACTGCTACGGCTATGACTATTTATATGCCGGGCCCCTTTTCATCCATCAGCTTTCGCACGTGTGGATCGATTTCCGCGGCATTCAGGACGCCTTCATGCGCAGCAAGGAAAGCGACTATTTCG
Organism: Phyllobacterium trifolii; assembly: GCF_014192095.1. GTDB lineage: Bacteria > Pseudomonadota > Alphaproteobacteria > Rhizobiales > Rhizobiaceae > Phyllobacterium > Phyllobacterium trifolii. Next base: position 229,671 of record NZ_JACHXN010000009.1, on the reverse strand, counting down.
AGAACAGCCGGCGGGCCACGTTCGTCCAGCAGCGTTACGCCATTGAGAATCCGCGGGGTTTCGAGGGCTATGGCGAACATTGCTGGGGCATTACCGCCAGCGAGGGTCCCGGCCCCGCCACGCTCAAATTGCATGGCATCGAGCGCAGATTCGAGGACTACGTTGCACGCGGCGTCCCCTATGGCCCCGACGACGGCACGCTCGCTCCATGGGCCGTCGTGGCGTCACTGCCGTTCGCTCCGGAAATTGTCCGGCCGACCATCAGCTTCTGCACCCATCAGGCTAAGCTTAAGACCGCCAACGACTATGGCTTCAAGGCATCTTTCAATCCGACGCACCCGGGGAAGCCTGACAACGCCTTTGGCTGGTGGATTTCCCCCTGGCACTTTGGTCTGAACGAAGGCCCCATCGTCCTGATGATTGAAAACGAACGAAACGGACTGATATGGCGATTGATGCGCTCATGCTCGTACATCCGCAGGGGTTTGCAACGGGCAGGATTTGAAGGCGGCTGGCTGGCACAGCTTTCGCAAGCAGCACAGCCGCTGGCTTGAGCCCACGGCGCATCGCTTTCAGCACTCGAGAACAAGAACCTATCATCTAGTCTATAGTCAGTGGAGACATGTTATTCGAGGGTGCGGGGAAAAGTGAACTCCTGGTGCCACTTCATCACAGCCGGCTCGGGATTGTTGCAGAATTTATCCCACGCAACGTAGGCAGCGCTCAAGGCCGCAAGCACAAACCTGCCAACCAGGATGTAGTCGATTGGTTGGACGTGGGGTCTTCCTCGATTTTTGAATAGACGGCATCAAAGACTTTACCTTATTTGACTTTTTCCCTGAACTTCGCGTGGCAGCTCGAGCACTCCTGGAGCATCAAATGCAAGGCGTGTTCGGCCGGCAGTTTGGTCGCGTCTTCTTTGCCAGCGGGCACTTTGCGCTTTCCCAAGAGGCTGCTGCCCATGGTGGAGGAAGAGCCCATTCTCATATCCTGTGTGATGCCGTTTGGGGCTTTGTCGGCTGCTGCGGAAATCACAGTGGCAAACGACGCGACTTTTCGGGCTAAGGCGTCAAACTCCTCGCGTGACTGGTCGATTTCTGACTTGGCCGCTGACGGAGGTCCAAGCGTTGTCGCAGGAAACTCAATGACCATTGCATCGCCGGAAAGCCGGCTGATAGTCTCCGCCGATTTTTTGAAAGTCATCGCGTCGTAGGGAAGCTTGCCCTCGAACATGCCTGCAATTGTCTTGCCGGCTTCGGCCATGACCTTCATTGAAGCTTGGCGTGCCTTGATGATGTCCGATGGCGAGTTGGAATCTGCAGGTGCGCCAACGACGAAAACCGCGACGGCAAAAACTGCGCCCACATGCGTGAACCTCAACAAAATGCCGCAATCGGCATTCCGGTATAGCATTTCCGCTCCTTGCGACTTTGAAGATTAGGTAGGCTTTCGCCTACTGGAAACGAGAGCGTCGTTCATGGGCGGCGAACGATTCCGCCACCCGTTTGTCGTCGTCATGTCAGGCAGCCATCTTGTTGCACGATTCCGCACAACGACGGCAGGCATCGACGCAGTCCTGCATATCGCCGATGCGTTCGCAATCATCGGCACATTCGGTACAGATCTCGGCACATTCGCGGCATGTGTGCTTGTGGTGGGGTGTACCGAGCAGCATGAAATGCGCCGAAGTGCGGCAGATCTCGGCGCAGGCGAGCATCAACGTAAAATGCTTCTTCTCTGTGTGCTTGCCTCCCAATTCGAGGCAATGACCCGTCGCCATCGAAAGGCAAGTTGCGTAGCATGCCAGGCATTCATCGATACAGGCTTTCATTTCGGCATCAGTGTGGTGCATCATGAGTTTCTCCTTCATTCAACGTCACTTGGCTTGCTTGTCCAACCAGGCGGTCATGTCGGCGATTTCCTTGGTCTGAGCGTCGATGACATTCTGGGTCATGTTTTCGCCCATTTGTCGTTACCGTTCTTGAGTTCGGCATTGGCCATGTCGATCGCCTATTGATGGTGGACGATCATGCCGCATACGAATGCGACGTCAGGGTCTTTTGTCATCGCGGAACTAGTTTATAAGCGCATTGTCTAATTTAGTACTTTCCGATGTCGATCGGCGAACGTTGGTGGGCAAGGTGGGACGGCTGCTAACCGTCCTTTGAAAGTGAGCCTATGCTACGCGATTGATCCGATACGTGATGTCGTAGCGCGTGTCCTCATCATGATCAACGTAATCATGCCGCACCCTATATTGGAGCGGTATCTTGTCGACAAATTGCGGATTGACAGTGATCTTGCCTGCGGTGACGTAGCTTGAAGTGGATGGGGCGGGATAATTCTCGCTCGTTAAAGCCGTCAGATCGCCTGTCGAGTACCCCAAGCTGTCCTCGATGATCAGATCGGCGGGAGCCCACAGCGCAATGATCAGATCGATGCCCGCTGTGACCAATGCTCCTATTCCGATGGCGATCCATGCATACGGTCCGAGCTTGGCAATAGCCGCAATTCCCCCCGCGGCTGAAAGACCGGCGGTGATGTACTTCCATTGATCCTTGACCAGATCGACGAAGATGTCCTTCCAGTCGGTGATCATGTTGTCATAAGCATCTTGGCCGTCGACCTCATGTCCGAGCGCCGTGACGACGATCGCGGCGATCGGTTGTTGCTGTTCGAAGAGCACGCGGTTCAATGTGCGGTTTTCCGCGGAATCGACATCTCCAAATATCGGAAACTTGTTGGTAACGGCTTCGCTCATGGTAAGATCAGGGAAAAGCGCGATCGTCAGGAACGTCAGTCCGACCTCGTCAGAACCGGCCCATGTGGGCGACGATTCCTTCCGGCATCCAAGGCGTTCTGCGGTTATCTCAAACCTCGCCGTCGATGCTGGCAATACGTTGATGAACTCGGTATTGGAAATCATCGACGGTCCCAACGAAGCGATGCCAGTGATATTCGGGACAACGACCTGTATCTCGTAAATCGCTGGCGGCAAGTCGTCAGGGAGCCGGAATGTAATTCTGTCATCGACGCGGCAATCATTGATCAGCACTGAGTCGCCGTTTGCATTGGTTTCCCTGACTGGCGTTGTGATGTCTCCAAAAACATGCGCATCTACTTCGCGGACGACTGTCGCCGGGGGGCGTGAGGTCAATCTGACCTTCGCCTCGGTGCTGAAGTAGTTCACACCCCGCAGAACTACTGAGTTGCCCGCCTCGATATCGAGAACGCGCAAACAGACTTCCTCATTGAAACGGTGACCGGGACAATCGTCAGTTCGAACCTGACAAACGACTTGTACCGCGCCGTCGACAATTTGGGACGAACAATCGTGTTGCACTTCGTCGGGAAGAAGGTCTCCCGGAGTAAGCGTAGGAATGTAACTTGCGGTACGCAGGTCATTGATCCGGCAGATTCGGACCTGGGTGAAGAAATCTTCTCCGACAGGTTCGTAGACGCGGATTTGTCCCGGCCGTTCCTGTTCGGACCCTTCTGGATCATTAAAAATCACCAGGCTCGTGCGCCTGCTAAGCTCCTGCAGCACTGCAGTCGACAGCGTGTCGGCATCTATCGGCTGATCCTCACCCAAAGCCAACGATGTGTCGAAAAGCTTCTTCCGTTCCTCTTTCGGCAGTCTGTCGTAGGAGGACACCGCACAGGACATCACTTCACGCATCTGAGGCGTCATTCTGGACAAGATAGAAAACGACGAACTCTCCAAAGCATTCGCTGGCGGTTTGTTGAGAAGGTATCGCCGAATGGTGTGAAGCGTGCTTGCCGCCAACGCACTTGGCACAGGTGTCCCCTGGCTCCACTTGCTCAGCCTTTGCTCGCGGCTGAGCTTGTGTTTTCGTCCGGCTGGTACGGCAAGACAAGAACCGGCAGGTTTAGCAGGTCCGCAGTCTTTTGGGCCGCCGCCTTTGGGTTCGCAGGGCGTGGAGCAATTGTAGATGTTTATGGTGCCGGTGCTTTTGATATGGATGTTTATGTTGCAGCTGGCGGCGGCATTCGGCGAGCACGGTTCCCTGTCCGGTTTCATATCGGGCTCATTGCAGGTCCCGCCCGTTGCTCGAGGCTCCTCGACGTCTTTCTTCGATCCGTCTGTTTTCACGTCGGATTTACTCATGGTCCCCTTCCCTTCACGACTTCAATATGTCGAGCATTCACCGCATGTCGTCGTTGATACCGAGGGTGATTTCCAACGTCCCAGCGAAAATCGACCCCCTGACCACTCTGGACTTCCCGCAAAGCGGCTGATGCGCATTGCCACTCCTGTAACGGTGTGGCCCAATTCATTTCTGATCAATCGACCATTGCACCCGAAGTCGCGAAGCGGATGCAAAGCAATTCGGAAAATCCGTGCTGCTTGATGCCTGATGAAACACTCGATCAGGTGCTGTGCCCGGACGACACACTGAAGGCTGATGCGATGATATAACCGGAGCTGGGTAATTCTAAGTACGTAACAGTTACAAACGAGGCCGCAAGCCGGCTCTATGATGGAATCCGCACCTGGCTACAGTTGCTTGCGCTGTCGTCCGAGCCGAGTATGTCTGCCACCGAGAAACTCGATCTATCTCTTTGAAAGTGAATTCCCTGTCCCAATGCCTCTTGCGTGATACGCCGCGCCATTTGCGGCCTCGCACGCGACGTCATGTTCAGTACTACTGCGCTGCCTCGCAGGACGGCGCAGGGTATTGATCATTAATGTCACTAGAGCACGATTCGTAATGGCTGCGTCTCCCCAAGAGTGCCAGCAAACCTTCCTTTGAAAAGTCCGATAATGGGCGCTTCCACCTCAAATCCCCCGTGACATTGGCTGGCGCCATGCCGCTCCACAGATCAGGTTCTGGAAGCGACGGGGTGACCGTTTCGCCATCTCCTGCCCTTTGCTGCAATTGCTGGTGGGATCTCCTTTCCTTGTTCGATCGCTTCGCTTCAGCCCGCTTTCACTGACAGCTCGGGCTCGTAAGCTGTGCCGACCGAGAGCATGGCCCACACGATCCGCGCATTGATCCGAATCAATGCTGCGGGATCGAGATCTTGGTTTGATGCATTCATTGTCTGCGTGGCGCTGAGCTTTCTGGCGAGTACCGCGAGTTCCGCACATCGGCGAGTTGTCTGTGTTTGGAGCATCGTGTCCAAACGTGGGCAGCAACAATCTTCCTGCAATAGTAGAGAAGAAACAGGAGAAAGAATATGACCGATACAACGACCAAACTTCCCATCAAATCCGACAAGAAAACGAGCGTCACTTCAAGTTCGCCTCGATCAACATTCGAGAACTTGCGGCATGAAATCGACCGGATTTTCGATGACTTCAGTCCTTCCGCGTGGCGCTTGCCGTTCGGCCGCTCCATCTTCGGGTTTGAGGTTCCTCATCCAGCTGCGTGGCAGATAGCGCCAGCGACCGATATGGTCGAGAAGGACAAGGAATACGAGATTTCGGCAGAACTTCCAGGAATGGATGAAAAGAATATCGAGATCAAACTTTCAAACCATACCTTGTCCATCAAGGGCGAAAAAAGCGAGGAGAAGGAAGAGCGCGAAAAGGATTATTATCTTTCTGAACGACGCTATGGATCCTTTCACCGCGTCTTCCAGCTGCCTGAAGGGGTGGATGCGGACAAGATCGAGGCAAGTTTTTCCAAAGGCGTGCTCAAGCTAAAGCTGCCCAAAACCGCTCAGGCGCAGAAAACCAACAAGAAGATTGCCATCAAGGCAGCATGAACTGCGCTTGCGCACCAAGTGTGCCCTGACGTCGAGTGATTCAATAAGGGAAGGCCATGAATGAATCTTCGAATGTAGAAATGCGCCGTTGTCGTGCGGAACGCTGTCTGAAGCCTTGGCCTCAGACAGCGCTTGCAACATTGGTCGATTTGGGCATGAGCGACGATAAGATCGCAAGATATCTCGCCGTCGATGAGACTTCCGTCAGTCGATTGCGCGAACGATACGGAATCCGAATGTTGGAAGGATGACTGTCGTGAACTGCACGCGTGTCCGCCCTCGCAGGTTGGGCCATTATGATACCTGCCGACTTCCTCAAGGGATAATTACTGCCGCTCCGCTCAAGTGTCCGGATCGTAGATCCTCTAACGCGGTATTCGCGTCTTCCAACTTATAGCCGACTGTAGTTGTCAACACTCCGGCTTTTTCAGCGACAGGAAAGAAATCTTTGGCATCCTGGCGGGTCAGGTTCGCGACTGAGACGAGTTTGCGTTCACCCCAGATTGTCGCATATGGCATGCTCGGAATGTCGGTCATATGAATACCGCCGCAGACAACACAGCCACCCTTGCGCACAGCCCGTAAGGCCGATGGTACAAGATCGCCTATCGGCGCGAAAATGATCGCCGCATCAAGTTCCTCTGGCGGTTTTTCGTCCGAAGCGCCCGACCATGTGGCACCCAATTGCTTAGCAAAGCTCTGTGCTTGCAAGTCTCCTTTACGGGTAAACGCATAGACCTCCCGCCCTTGCCACTTGCACATTTGCGCGATGATGTGCGCCGCGGCACCGAAACCGTAAAGTCCGATTTTCCTGGCGTCGCCGGCCTTCTTGAGTGAACGCCAACCGATCAAGCCGGCACATAACAGCGGTGCTAGAGAAACGGCGTTCGCGTCCGGATCAAGCTCAATGGAGAAATTGTCGTCGGCAATTGCGTGCGTAGCGAACCCGCCGTCACGGGTGTAACCAGTGAATATGGGCTCGTCGCAAAGGTTCTCAGCCCCTCTCCTGCAATAATCGCATCGCCCGCACGTGTGTCCCAGCCACGGGACGCCGACACGTTGCCCGAGACGCGTTGCAACAACACCCTCTCCAACTGCAATGACCTTCCCGACGATTTCATGTCCGGGTATGAGCGGCAGCCGTGCATCTTTGAGATCGCCGTCGACCACATGAAGGTCTGTACGGCACACGGCGCAGGCCTCGACTTCGATCAGCAGTTCGCCCTTGCCCGGCTGCGGAATTTCGCGTTTTTCAAGGACCAGTGGTTCTCCAGTTTTATGGAGAACCATTGCATGCATTTCCATTCTCATGGCCGTTTCCAACATGAGTGAAACGCGTGTCCGAATTCCGCGTCCCACGGACCATCATACAACGACGATGCGGTCGTCCACAATTTTCACGCCGGGCGCTGACCAGGCTGCACGCTCGACAGCCTTGCGTTCCGACCACGCTTTCACGCTTCCCTCGAGTTTCACCTTCCCAAAGCCGTCAACATCCACAATGATGCTCTTCGCTTCGACTTCCGCTGCCCTTTTCAGCGCATCCTCAATCCGCTGCTTGACATCATAGGCAGTGGCCCGTGGTTGCACCTCGATGTGGTTGAATACGTCGATTACACCACTCAGGCCGCGAACGGCTTCGGCAGCGGCAATCTTCTGATAGTTCCACTCTACCTTGCCCGTCAGCGTCACCAGGCCATTTTGCACTTTGACCAGAACAGCTCCTTCAGGAATAACTGTGTTCCAGCGGATCACGCTCAATGCCCGCTTGGCGATTTCATCGTCGGCGGTACGATGTTCCCCACGTGGACGAACCTCGATTTCCTGGGCGATTCCGCGAACGCCTTTTACCCTGCAAACCACGTCGGCAACCTTGTTCTTCTCAGCATACGTTTTGACGTGACCTGAAAGTGTGACCACACCATTTTCGGCAGTGACGCCGATATGTGCACCATCTATGCTCGGTTCGAATTCAAGTTCATCAATGACGTTCTGTCTTAAAATAATATCGCTCATGGTGGGTGTCCTTTCTTTTCGAAGCAGACGGAACCGCCGCTCCTTCCAACGATCGATTATGGTTTTGTGACGGTGTTTCGGCATTGACGCGGATCAACTCAGCGCGCCATGAGGATGGGAAATTTCGGAGCGTCAATCATTGATTTGGTCACACCGCCGAACACGCGTTCACGCAGACGCGAATGCCCATAACCGCCCATCACCATCAAGTCGGCGGCAATGTCGACGGCGTGCTGATTAAGAACATCCGCTACCGGGTTGCCGCCGCTCGGCAGCCTGTCCACAAACACCTTCACCCCATGGCGGGCCAAGTAAGCGCCAACATCGGCTCCGGGTTCCGGTCCATTCATCGCCGAGCTCGCGTCGGGATCGACAAGTGTCAGGTGAACGTCGTCGGCCTTGATGAGCATATCCAGCGCCTCCCGGGCCGCGCGGGCAGCTTCCACACGCGAATCCCATGCCAGGAGCACATGCTTTGGAGTTAGCGTCGGTGTTGTTCCGGAAGGCGCAATCAGAGCGGGCTTGCCGGATTCGAACAAGGCACCCTCCACCACCTTGGATTTGAGTACCTCGGATTTCAGGACTTCGGGGCCAACAAAAGTCAGATCCGAATAACGGGCATGGCGCCCGATCTCCCCGGCTACGGAGACGAACTCGGCATATTCACTGCTGACCGAGGCGGAAATGCCGGCTTCATTCAGAAACATCTTGATTTTCTTGGTTCTTTTTTCCAGCTGCTGAAGATCTTGTTGCCGCTCCTCCAGCCAGGCATCCGAAATTGTGGATGCGTAGTCTCCGATCGGAGGCGGCGAAGCCAATGAGATGACCAGAACCGAAAGGTGGGCATTGTTCTCAGCACAGAGGTCAACGGCCGATTTGAGATCGGTATCGCCCACCTTCATGCCGACGATGCACAGTATCGTTTTGAAAGACATTGGCTTTCCCCTGAATGCTGCTGCGCCCAAGTTTGGACGTTTGAAGTCACAGGATATGCAGTCCTGCGCACGAATGCCTTGATCCAGATCAACTCACACAAGCGTCGCCATGGTAGAGTTGCGCGAAATTCGGAATATTGAATGCGTTCGCGTGGTGGTGGGTGCACGAGAGCAACTGCTGGAAAGCCGACACAATGTGTCATGATCAAAACGAGACGATCGAGTTCTTAAAACGTCCTGAAAGCTACGGCCTGGATGGCACGGTCGAGCTGATTGAAACGCACATATCGCTGGTTTTCCTCATAGCAAACAGAGCGTTCAAACTTAAGCGCGCTGTCAAATTTCCATATGCCGATTTCTCGACGCCGGCACTGCGGCTTGCCTGTTGTGTGAAGGAGGTCGAGCTCAACAGCAAGACAGCACCGGAACTCTATCTGGGCGTTCGTCGGATTACGCGCGGTGCTAATGGCAAGCTGTGTTTTGATGGCACAAATGAAACGATCGATGCTGTCGTTGAAATGCGGCGGTTTTCCCAAGAACATTTGTTCGACAAGATGGCTGGAGCGGGCCAACTTACGCCTACGCTGATGGACACTACCGCGCTGGAGATCGCGAAATTCCATCGGACAATTGCTGCTGTCCACGCCAATAGCGGTTCGTCCAATATCGAAGCGGTGCTCGACATCAACGAGCGCGGTTTTGCAACAAGTCACGTGTTTTCCGAGTCCGAAGTTGAGGCGGTGAGCGGAGCATTCCGGACAGCAGTCGAAGCGCATCGCAAACAGCTCGACCGCCGCGAAATTGCGGGGATGATCAGGCGCTGCCACGGAGATCTTCATCTGCGAAATATCTATCTGACCGAGGATGGACCCAGACTTTTCGATTGCATCGAATTCAACGACCAGATTGCGACTGTCGATGTCCTCTATGATCTTGCATTTCTCTTGATGGACCTTTGGCATCGTGACCTGCGCGAACACGCAAATCTGGTCATGAACCATTATCTCGACTTAGCGGGTGACGACGAGGGCATTGCAATCCTTCCTTTCTTCATGGCTTTGCGTGCTGCGGTTCGAGCCCACGTCACCGCGACCCAGGTGGAATTGGGCACGGAAAAGTCCCCCAGGCTCCGACAGGAGGCTCGATCATACTTCAATCTTGCGATTGCTCTGCTGGTTCCGCCCTCACCGCTTCTGATCGCGATCGGCGGGTTGAGCGGATCCGGCAAGTCAACCATCGCAGAGGCACTGGCCCCGTATATCGGATGCGCGCCAGGCGCGCGAATTTTTGAAAGCGACCGCATACGCAAGGCTATGTTCGGAGTGAGAGCGACCGAAAGACTTCCCGCTGAGGCTTATCGACCGGAGATTTCAGAACGCGTCTACAAAACCCTGTGCGATAAAGCAGGAGCCGCACTGACCTGCCGGGGTTCTGTCATTGTCGATGCCGTTTTTGACAAGTCCTGCAATCGGATTTTGATCGAACGTGTTGGGAAGGCACTTGGAGCCCCGTTCGTGGGAATTTGGCTCAAGGCGGATCATTCAACATTAACCTCACGGATAGAAGCGCGGAGGAACAGTGCGTCAGATGCAACCGTAGAGGTACTGGAGATGCAGGAGGCCAATGATGCCGGTACCGTCCGTTGGCGGCACATTGACGCCAGCCAATCGGTTGATACCATTGTCCAGCTGGTCCTCGAGGAGATTGAGACGGCATGCAGTCAGGTTACTTTGCCTGCACGAACATGCGTGGGGTGTTAGGCCATGTGCGCTATCAAGCGGCTGCTGCTGACAAGGCATGGCGAGAGGCGGATTGCCTCGAATGGTACCTATGTCGTACTCATCTCGTTGCTCGTTTTCCTGGTGTCGAGCCTAACGCCAGCAAACGCGACCAACCAACGATCGGCAGTGGCCGGCGGCAAATCTTTGGTGGAGAGATACTGTTCCGGCTGCCATGCAGTCGGGCGGAGCGGCAAAAGCAGGCATCCCGACGCTCCTGCATTTCGCACCCTTTCAAAACGCTATCCGCTGATCAATCTTGAGGAGTCATTGGCCGAAGGCATATCCACTGGTCATCCTGATATGCCGGAGTTTCAGGTTGGACCGAAAGAGATCTCAAGCATCATCCGCTACCTCGATACGATCCAAGAAAAATGATCGAGAGGCGAACCCAAAGGCGTCCGTGATACCCGGGCTCGTCAACAATAGATCAAGAGCGATGCCGCGCCGAATCCAAGTGCCAGCAAGGTGATCCCCATCAGCGGCAATGCATAGTTCGGACCACCTGTAGCTGCGGCCAAGATTACGCGCGCGCCGCCGTTGGTGGCCAGTGCAATCAAAATAGCATTGCCAAGGACCCTTTGATTACTCGGATCTGTATTTAGCCGCAGCGCGCTCAGGACAGCGATGTCCACATCGGCAATAGCTGCCAAGGTCGACGTCAACAGAATACTCTCAATACCGAAGTGCTGCACGAGTCCTGCGCTCAAAGTCGAGATCACCGCGAAAGCCGCCGCAAAAATCAAAAGTGATACAAGGTCGAAAGGGTTTCGAGGTTGATGCTCTGGAACAGCAGCTTGCGCGCGAAACGACAAGACCCCACCGCTCATACCAAAAACCATCGCAGCCACGAACAATGGTAAAAGGATGATGGTGATAAGTGCAGGCTTGATCAATATTGTCAGCAGACCAACCCGAATGATGGAAATCATACCGGCAAAACTCGCACCGGCCGCCAGCAGGGAAACGGGTTCTCCAGATCCGGCCCGCCGTCCGAGAGCGGCGGTGACCGCCATTGACGAGACAACCGCACCAAGTAAACTCGCCAGAATTATCCCCTTAGGACCAAGGATCCGGACCGCGATGTAGCCGACGTAGGAAATCGCACCGCTCAGCACGGTCAAGAGCCATATATCGAATGGGTTGAACCCTCCCCACGGATCGATAGAATGGTTAGGGAGTAGCGGTAATCCAATTGCGGTCATGGCTGCAAGAGTCAGCGTTGACCTGAGCTCGTTCCACGACAATCGCTTAAGTAGACCGTGCAGGACTTCCCGGCCAGCCAGAATACATGCAATGGCTGCCCCTCCTGCAGCTGCTGCCCGAAAATCGCCGGCGACCGCCAATCCTCCTAGAGCAGCGGCTGACATTGCCGCGATGGTGCTCGTCACCGAAAAGACATTGTCTCTTTGTGTCTCGCGATACTCGAACACGGCAAAGATTGCCGAAAAACCAACAAAGCCTCCGATAAAAACGGAAGGAGCCGCGAAGGCCGAGGCTACAGCAGCCAGTATTCCACCAAAAAGTCCCGCCAGGCCAAAGGTTCGAATACCTGCAGTCCTGCTTCCACCAGGTGCATCCCGTTCGCGCCAGCCTCGTTCGAGGCCGATCAACGTGCCGATTGCCAGTGCAAGGCCCATTCGTAGGATCAGCTCATCCATCGTCGGGTCGTCCTGCGGAGTGATCGCCATTCGTAGTGAAATGCCATTTGCGCCTCCAAGGCTATCGGTCGTTCAATAGTGACTTGCGGAAGCGCAGAGCGGCTATCAAAAAGAACAGACTGGCAATTCCGGACAGCATGACCATCTCTGGCCAGACAATCCGGATATCAGCACCGCGGTAGAGTATTGCCTGCGACAACGCAACAAAATGGGTGGACGGGGACATCTGCATCATGTTCTGCAGCCAACCTGGCATGCTTTCCATGGGGGTTGTGCTTCCCGAAAGCAGGTTCATCATGACGAGCATCGGCATGACCAGCAAACCGAATTGCGCCATCGACGTGGAGAAGGTCGCCACAAGGATACCGAGAGCCGTCACCGAAAACTGGTAGAGTACCGTCGCGGCGACAAACAACGCAAGCGATCCCGCGACTGGGACCCCGAGGAGACGCTCGACGACCACGATGAGCGAAAGGGTGGCCGCCGCGACGATAACCAGGCCGTTCGCCCAGATTTTTGCCAGCATGATTTCGATCGGGGTCACCGGCATGACGAGCAAATGTTCGATGGTACCGTGTTCGCGTTCCCGGATAAGCGCCGCACCACTCAAAATGACCGCCAGCATGGTGACGTTGTTGATCACCTGCATCACCGCAGTGAACCAAGCGGAGCGCAAATTGGGATTGAACTTGGCCCGAACCACAAGGCTCAATGGCTGTGCGCTGGAGGAGTCCGGAAACGCGATGGCAACCTCTTGCGTGATGATGTTCTGAATGTACGAAGCTCCGTTTCCTGCCTGTGACATGGCCGTCGCGTCGACGTCGATCTGCACCGTTGGGCGACGTCCGGCGATCAGGTCTCGCTCGAATTTCGGTGGGATCTCGATGACGAAGACGAACCGGCCAGCATCCATCACCTCGTCGATTTCATTCGCATTGACCAAGACCGGCCTTTTGAAGAAGGGCTCGATCAAAGCGTCACGCAACCGCGCAGAGATCATCGAACGATCCTCGTCGACGACCGCCACCGCTGCGTTCTCAACTTCGAAGTTCGCCCCCGTCGCGACGGCATAGATGGCGAAGGTGAAGGTGTAGACGATGAGTACGATCAGTACGGGGTCCGCCCAGAGGCTACGTAGCTCCTTGACCCCGAGCAGAAAGATTTTAAAGAGGCGGTCCAACGTCACGCCCCCTGCTTGCGCAGGGTGACTGCGGCCGCGGCAATGAACGCCACGCCGAAGGCTCCGAGAACAGCAAGGTTGAACCAAAGTTCGGCAAAGCCAAGCCCCTTGGCAAACACCCCCACACTGATCGGCTGATACCATGCCGCGGGGAACGACAGCCCCATCAATCGCCCGCCGCCCGACAAAGAGGACACGGGGACGAGGAGGCCGGAAAAGTTCACCGCGGGAATCATCGCTATGATTGCCGTGGCAAAGATTGCCGCGACCTGGCTGCGGACAAAACTCGACACGAGCAGTCCGAAGCCGGTCGTGGCCACGACATAGACAAGCGAAGCTGCGGCAAGCATCGCAAACGAACCTTTGAGAGGAACGTCAAAGACGACACGCGCCAGCATCACAAGCGTCAGAAAGCTTGCGAACGCAATGCCGACATAGGGCAACTGCTTGCCAAGGAGAAACTCCAGTTTCCGGACTGGTGTTGATTGGAAGTTGGAGATCGAGCCCGTCTCTTTTTCTTTGACGATGCCGATCGCCGTCATGATGGCAGGGATCAAAACAAGCATCAGCACGATCACGCTGGGCACGATGGCGTTTACGCTCCTGAATGCCTGATTGTACCGGAAACGCTCTTCGATGCCGAAGGGGTATGCTGGACTGTCGCGGCCGCTCTTTCGCATGGCCGCGTCGTTGAGATATCCCAGGGCAAGTCCGGAGATGTACCCTCGAGCCGTCTCAGCTCGAAAGGGCATCGCGCCGTCAAGCCACACTGCAACTTCCGGCTTCATCCCCCGCAGCAAGTCTTTGCCGAAACCCGACGGCACCTCGATCGCGATTTTCAATTCACCCTCCTTGAGCCGTCTTTCCATTTCATCTGCAGAAGCGATGGCCGATTGTTCGGTGAAGTATCGCGAGCCCTGGAAGCTTTCGATGAGTTGCCTGCTCTGGGCTGACTGGTCCTGATCGAATACGGCAAAGGGGAGATGCTCGACGTCGAACGAGATTCCATAACCGAAGGTCAGGAGCAGTAGAACTGGCCCCAGAAACGCGAAAGCCAGTCTTGCTGGATCGCGGATGATTTCGAGCGTTTCGCGCCATGAGTAGGCCCACATCCGACGTGCATCGACGGAACGTGAGGCGGATCGCGCCGAAGCGGGAACGGACATCGGTTCGGCATCGGCTTGACGGCGCGCTCCCGCCCCCTCGAGCACATCGATGAAAACTTCCTCCAAAGTGCTCTTCCCGCGTTTGGTCTTGAGTTCTGCGGGACTGCCTATTGCCAGCACCCTGCCGTCATGCATGAGGGAAACGCGATCACACCGTTCCGCTTCGTTCATGAAATGTGTTGAAAGAAAAATCGTGACGCCATCGGCACGCGACAGTTCAATCAGAAGCCGCCAGAAGCGGTCGCGCGCGATCGGATCGACGCCGGAGGTCGGTTCGTCAAGGATGAGAATGTCCGGCCGATGGAGAACCGCCACCGCCAACTGGAGCCGTTGACGTATTCCGAGAGGTAAGCTTTCCGGCAACTCGTCCGCGACAGCGGCCAGATCAAACCTGTCGATCGTTTCCCTGATGCGTGCCTCAAGTCTTTCGCTGGGTATTGCGAACAATTGCCCGTGCAGCAAGAGGTTCTGCCGTACCGTGAGTTCACCATATAAGGAAAAGGACTGGGACATGTATCCGACGCGTTTGCGTGTCTCGATGTCCCGCGCATCCAGCGGCCGCCCGAACAGCTGCACCTCACCGTCGCTGGCCGGCAGCAAGCCAGTCAGCATTTTCATGGTCGTGGTCTTGCCGCTGCCGTTGGACCCAAGAAAACCGAATATCTCACCCTTGGCGATACTGAAACTGACATGATCAACAGCTGTAAATGAGCCGAAACGGCGGGTCAGGCCGTGAGCTTCTATCGCGGGTTTGCTTTCGGAAACCACGCGTTGCGGGGGCGGCACAACCTGGCCACGTTCGGATTCTGCGCTCGGCATCAAGGCGGTGAACGCGCCTTCAAGACTCTGTTGTCCGGAGCTGCGTATCAACTCGGCCGGAGACCCCGTGGCGATCACCCGGCCCCCATGCATTGCCGCGATCCAATCAAATTGCTCGGCTTCCTCCATGTATGCCGTGGCGACGACGACACTCATCGCCGGTCGCCGGCGGCGCATACGGGCGATCAGCTCCCAAAATTGCCGCCGCGACAGCGGGTCGATGCCGGTGGTCGGCTCATCGAGAATGAGGAGGTCCGGATCGTGAATCAGAGCCGCACAAATCCCGAGCTTCTGTTTCATCCCGCCCGACAGCTTGCCGACTGGCCGGCCGGAGAAATCTGAGAGCCCTGTCGCTTCCAGAAGTTCGTCGATCCTCGCCTTTCGTTCCGCACTGCTCTGGCCGAAAAGCATCCCAAAAAAATGGAGGTTCTCGGCAACGCTTAAGGTCGGATAGAGGTTCCGGCCAAGCCCCTGGGGCATGTACGCCACCAGCGCGCAGACCGTTCGACGTACCGATGGGTCGGCTATGTCGCCAGCTAGGGCTGTGACCTCACCCTGCTGGATAGCTGTCACTCCTGCCGCAAGCCCAAGCAGTGTAGACTTGCCAACGCCGTCCGGACCAATCAATCCCGCCATGCAGCCTGGCGGAATAGCAAGATCAATCCCATCCAGGGCAGCGGTTCTGCCGTATCTGTGTACGACGCCCTCAAAACGGATTGCGGCATCCATCAGTTTGGCAGCTTTACTGTAAGATTGTTTGGCCACTTGGCCTTTTGGCTGGTCCGGACATAGCCGACGCCACGCACCCCGGCCTTCACCCTGGTCTCGTATTGTCTGAGCAGACTGGGCGCGATCCGCAGCTTCACCCTGAACATCAGCTTTTCGCGTTCGTCCGTTGTTTCTACAGTCTTTGGTGTGAACTGCGCCTCCGTTGCGATGAAGGATATAGTCGCAGGAACAACATAATCGGGCGCGGGATCGAGTATGATCCGGGCGTCATCGCCCAATGCAACGCGTCCTGCCGCGTGGGCGGGCAAGAAGATTGTCATATAGACGTCTGAAAGATCCAAAAGCGTAACCACTGGAGCACCAGCTGCGACAACCTCTCCCGATTGCACGAGCTTGTACTCCACTCTGCCACGTCGGGGAGCCTTCAGCACAGAGTCCTCAAGCAGTGAACGAATACGGGCGACGTCGGCACTAGCGGCATCCGTTGATGCATATGCGGCGTCGAGATTGGCGACTGCCGCCGCACGCGACGCCTGGGCCACATTGAGCTGGCTGCGCCTCAAATCCAGGGCCTGCGTCGTGCCAAACCCTCCCTCACGCAGAGCTGAAGCCCGTTCAAGCTCCTGTCGGGCGAGAACAAGCTCACTCTCGCGCTGCTCTATTGCCGCTTTGGCTTCGGTCGCTGCTTTATCGGCACGCCGCACTTGCGCTTGCGCACCGGCAAGCTGTGCCTCGAGATCAGAGACATCCATCCTCGCTATGACCGTTCCCGCGTCGACGGTTTGCCCTTCGTCTACGAGAACTTCGCTGACCCGACCAGCAAATTTCGCCGATATAAGAACCTGCTCGGCTTCCACACGCCCGTTCGATGAGCTGATGCCGGTCGGAATTGTTTTTCCCGTGACATCGTTCCAAAAGGTCTGGATGCGATTGCCCAGAGCCGAGGCACCGCTTTCGGCGATTGCGTTGTTTGCCAATATTGTCGAAAGCGCCAAAACCGCGGGCAGCAACGATAAGGTATGAAGACGGCGCACGAGTTTGCTCCAGGGAAAGATTTCAGTGCCGCGGCAAGCGATGAATCATCTCCGCGCAAACCTCATAACGTTTCAGCGCCGCAAGCTCCTTGATCTAGATCATTTCCAGAATGGGCAAGGTCATTCGCCGCCGCAGACATGCGGCGCATTCCTGACAATGAACGATCACCTTTGACCAGGATCAAAGCCGGTCGGCGTGATTTCGGCTCTATTGCCGCAACTCAGATTTCAAACCCGGGGAGGAAGCAATGGCTTCGACCGAAATCCGACTTGCCACCGCAATTGCGCCCGACGCAGCGAGCGGCAAACTTCGCATTGGAGCCCTGACGGCCCTGGTCATCGGCTCGATGGTTGGTTCGGGCGTATTCAGCCTGCCGCAGAACATGGCTGCTGGCGCAGGTCCGCTGGCTATCATGATCGGCTGGGGAATCACGGCCATCGGCATGCTGGCGCTGGTCTTCGTCTACCAATCGCTTGCCGTGCGCAAACCAGACCTCGAAGCCGGACCCTACGCCTATGCGAAGGCCGGGTTTGGACCATTCGTCGGGTTCAACAGCGCCTGGGGATACTGGATAAGCGCATGGGTCGGCAATGTCTCCTATGCGGTGATCGTGTTCAGCGCTTTATCCTACTTCTTTCCATCATTCGGCGACGGCAATACCTGGCAAGCCGTTCTGGGGGCGTCGATACTCTTGTGGCTGCTTCACGCTCTGATCCTCGGCGGTATCCGCCAGGCGGCCATCGTCAACCTCATCGTCACTGTGGCGAAGATCGCCCCGATAATCCTCTTCATCGGCGTCGCGGTTGTCGCGTTCAAAATCGATGTGTTCTCGCTTGATTTTACCTCTCTGGGAAATGCCGGCCTTGGTTCCATTACCGCCCAGGTGAAGAGCACCATGCTGGTGACGCTCTGGGTGTTTATCGGCATCGAGGGAGCAAGCGTCTTCTCCGCGCGGGCGGAACGCCGCCGCGACATCGCCATGGCGACAGTGCTCGGCTTCTTCACCTGTCTTGCGCTTTACGCACTCGTTTCCCTTCTTTCCCTCGGAATTCTCAGTCAACCTGAGCTTGCGGCCCTGAAAAATCCCTCCATGGCAGGCGTGCTTGAAGCGGTGGTTGGACCATGGGGAGCCATCCTTATCAACGTTGCCCTGATCGTTTCAGTGGTCGGCGCATTTCTCAGCTGGACGTTGTTGGCGGCGGAAATTCCGTTCGCTGCGGCCAAGGACGGGACAATGCCGAAGTTTCTTGCGCGTGAAAGCAGCCGGGGGGTGCCATCGGCGTCGCTTTTGCTCACCAATCTGCTGGTGCAGGCTTTTCTTTTGATCACGCTCTTCGCACACAGCACCTACCAGGCGCTCTTCTCAATCGCCTCCGCGGCCATCCTGGTGCCCTACATCTTCTCGGGTGCCTACGCCGCAAAGCTGGCAATAACCGGCGAAAGCTATCGGGTCGGCGAACAGCGAACCGGCCCGCTTTTCGCCGGCCTGCTGGCGACAGTCTACGGACTGTGGCTGGTTTACGCCGCCGGCCCATCCTACCTGTTCATGTGCGCCATCCTCTACGCACCGGGAATTCTGTTCTACGCCTTGGCCCGCCGCGAAACTGGCCAAAAGGCCTTTCATCCCATCGAGGCTTTTCTTGCCATCGCCCTCGTCCTGGTCGGCATCATCGCCGCCTACGAGATGTGGACCGGTACCATAAGCCCCCTGTGAAAGGATCAATCATGAATGTTCTCGGAGTCCATTCCGAAACCGGCCGCCTGCGCGAAGTGATGGTGCATCGTCCCGATCTCAGCCTGCGCCGGCTGACACCGGAAAATTGTAGAGGCCTGCTTTTCGACGACGTTCTATGGGTCAAGCGTGCCCGCCAGGAACACGACGTTTTTGTCGATGCCCTGCGCGAACGCAACGTCATCGTCCGCTCGTTCGGCGAACTCCTCGCCGAGACGATGGAATTGCCGGAAGCCCGGCGCTGGCTTCTCGATCGCCGCGTGGTTCCCTCCACGGTCGGCCTCGACATGGTCGGCGAACTGCGTGGATGGCTCGATGAAATGCCATCCGAACAATTGTCATCGCTTCTGGTAGGAGGCATAGCCCGTGCCGAACTGCCGTTTCAACCATTGGGGCTGACTGGGCGAACCCTTCTTCCCGAGGACTTCGTTCTTCCTCCGCTCCCCAACCAGCTTTTCACACGGGACAGTTCATGCTGGATCTACGGGGCCGTCTCCGTCAACTCGATGTACTGGCCGGCCCGGCGGCCCGAGGCGGCAAATGTTGAATCGGTGTATCGTTTTCATCCCCGTTTCCGGGACGCCGATTTCACATTTGTTTCGCCAGAAGAACCAAATTCAGGAACCAGCCTGGAGGGGGGAGATGTCATGCCGATCGGTGACGGCGTGGTCCTGATCGGCATGGGGGAACGCTCAACACCGCAAGCGGTTGGTGCCCTTGCCCGCCGCCTATTTGCCAACGGGATCGCGACGCTTGTGATCGCCGCACTAATGCCGCGCGACCGCAGCTTCATGCATCTCGACACCGTTTTCACGTTTTGCGATCGAGATCTCGTGACGCTCTATCCGCCGGTGGTCGACCGTCTGCGGACGTTTTCGCTACGCCCCGGCGGTACAGGCGACGATATTCTCGTCGCAGAAGAGGCCAACCCGTTCGTTGATGTGGTTGCTGAAGCCATGGGGCTAAAGTCCCTGCGCGTCGTGGCCACGGGAGGAGACCGATATGAAGCCGAACGCGAACAGTGGGACGATGGCAACAACGTCATCGCCGTCGAGCCCGGCGTTGTCATCGGTTATGACCGCAACGTCTACACCAACACGCTGCTGCGGCGCGCCGGTGTGGAAGTCATCACGATCGACGGGGCTGAACTCAGCCGCGGCCGCGGTGGTGGTCATTGCATGACCTGCCCCCTCGTCCGTGATGCAGGTTGAAAAGGAAATCACCATGCCAAACAATCTTCATCGCCGTAGCGTACTGACACTCGACGACTTCACGCCGGATGAAATCCGCTTTCTGCTGAAGTTCGCTGCGGATCTTAAATCGGCCAAGCTGGCCGGAACGGAAGTACAGCGGCTTGCGCGCAAGAACATCGCTTTGATCTTCGAGAAGGATTCGACGCGCACCCGGTCCGGTTTCGAGGTGGCGGCCTACGATCAGGGTGCCCATGTCACCTATCTCGGCCCCTCGGGAAGCCACATAGGACACAAGGAGTCGATGAAAGACACGGCGCGGGTGCTCGGACGGATGTACGACGCCATTGAGTACCGTGGTTTTTCCCAGAAATCTGCGGAGGAACTGGCCAGGTACGCCGGGGTCCCGGTCTACAACGGCCTCACCGACGAAGCGCACCCAACGCAAATTCTGGCAGATTTCATGACGATGCGGGAGTTCACCCACAAGCATCTCTCGGACATGTCAGTGGCGTTTGTCGGTGACGGACGCGACAACGTCGCCCTGTCGCTCGCGATCGGAGCGGCCAAGGTCGGAATGGATTTCCGTATCGTCTCGCCGAGGGAACTCTGGCCGGACTCGTCGTTCGTCGAGCACGTGAAGTCCCTTGCCATATCCAACGGAGGTCAGTTGACGCTGCACGAAGACGTAAGTTCCGGCGTGTCAGCGGCTGATTTCATCTATACCGACGTCTGGCTTTCCATGGGAGAGGACGAAATGGCTTGGGCAGAGCGCATAACGCTTCTTGAAGCTTATCGCGTAACAACAGCAGTAATGGAGGCGACCAACAACCCCTACGCAAAATTCATGCACTGCCTTCCCGCGTTCCACGACACCAACACGGAGGTCGGTGCGCGCATTTCGAAGGAATACGGAATCGACTGCATGGAAGTCACTGATGAGGTTTTTGAGTCGAAGGCTTCAATCGTCTTCGATCAAGCCGAGAACCGCATGCACTCGATCAAGGCGATTCTCGTCGCCACAATTGGTACCTGACTATGTTGATCGTGGTTGCGCTCGGCGGGAACGCGCTGATGAAACGTGGAGAACCGATGACGGCCGCAAACCAGCGTGCCAACATTCGGGGTGCCGCGCTTGCCTTGGCAGACATCATTGCCGAAGGACATATGCTTGTGATCACGCATGGTAATGGTCCGCAAGTCGGACTGCTCGCCCTGCAGGCAGCCGCTGCGCCGGAGGAAGGTCAATTTCCCCTCGACGTGCTGGACGCCGAGAGTGCAGGGATGATCGGCTATGTAATTGAGCAGGAACTCGGCAATATTCTGAAAGACAGACAGTTTGCTACCCTGCTTACCCAGGTGACGGTCGATTGCAACGATCCGGCGTTCTTTACGCCGACCAAACCCATCGGACCAATGTACGATGAAGCGGCTGCGAGGGCGCTGGTTGCAACCCGCCATTGGAGGATCGCGGCGGACGGTTCAGGCTGGCGGCGCGTGGTTCCGTCCCCAAAACCTCTGATCATCCTGGGAACCGACGTGATCAGGATCCTCGTCGAACATAACGTCATTGTCATCTGCACAGGTGGAGGCGGTATTCCTGTGGTTAAAAAGCCCGATGGCAGTCTGGTGGGCGTGGACGCGGTAATTGATAAGGACCTGGCCAGTGCTTTGTTGGCCCGGCAACTTCACGCAGACGCTTTGCTGATGTTGACGGATGTCGATGCGGTTTACGCCGACTATGGAACAGCCCATGCTCGCAAGCTTGAAACCATTCATCCCATGTCAGTGAGAGCCGCAGATTTCGCGTCCGGATCAATGGGTCCCAAAATCGCCGCCGCCGCCGAATTCGCCCATACCACCGGAAAATCCGCATACATTGGTTCTCTTGAAGACGCCGTCGCCATCCTGCAAGGTGTGGAAGGCACGCGCATCGGCGTGGGAGCAAACAGCAAACCTTGAGATAAGCGGCCGGCCTCAACAGAATGCGTATTGGAAATAGGTAAACGTTCAAGGGCGGTGCAATGACCAACTGGACGCTTTCCCCTGCAACTGATTTGCCTGAGATTCTGTTTTGCTATTTGGCCATGAGCGTGGGCTAAAGAGATCTCTCTTCGCACATCCACAAATGAGCTTGTTAGCTCTCGGCTTGCGATGGATCAAAGCACAGGCCAACGGCATGTCATAAGCTCACACCCATAAGTAAACGACTGATACTGTGCAGGAGCATTGCGGCATTCAGTCGTCCAAACGAATCGGAGAAAGATGATGCGTACTTTGGGATTCTTGCCGTTATTGACTTACCCCGACGCGAGTTCAGAGAAACTCGTCATCAACGCCATCGCAGTCGCGAAACACCTCGATCTGGACATACGCGCTGAATGTATTTACGTGGACATCCCTGACGTCTCCACTGCGCTCTCCGGAATTTTATTGAACGTTCCGCAGATGATCCGGGAAGCCGAATACAAGAGCCGGGCTGCGGGGAAAAAATTGTTGGACGCGTTGAGGATCGCGGCTGTCGAAGCAGGTGTGTCGGTAACGACAGATGAAACAAATGCGCCTCCTTCTGGCATCGGCGAAATTGCTGCCTCACAGGCAAGATACGGTGATCTTTCGCTGATGGAATGGGATGCCGCTGACTCCTCAACAAGGTTAGTAGCTGAGGAAGTCCTCTTCGGCTCCGGCCGTCCTGTCGTCCTCCTTCCTTCTTCCATGACTGTTGGTGTTATCGACCATGTAATGATCGCTTGGGACGGGAGCCGGGTCGCCGCGCGGGCGCTCGCCGACGCAGCGCCATTCTTGATGCGCGCGAAGCGAATCTCGATCGCGACGGTGCTGGATGAAAAGCCCGTCGACAAGAAGGTCGGCCAACGACTAGAGCTTGCATTGCAGCGGCGCGGTCTTACTGCTGAGGTTCTCGCTCTCCGCGTCGAGGGCCGCGCGATTGGAGAAGCCCTTCAAGCTCATGCACTGGAATTTGGAGCGCAACTTTTAGTCATGGGCGGGTTTGGTCATTCGCGTATCAGAGATTTCGTCCTGGGTGGCGCGACAGCGGACGTTTTGAATGATGTTCGCCTGCCAATCCTGCTTTCGCACTGAATGGCGGCGGGCGAAATCAGGCACACTGCGCCTGATAGCCAGCTTAACCGCGCCGAAGGCGGATCCGCAATCCGCGTCAGTGATCAACGCCGAGCTCGCGCGTCGCCCAGAGTGACCGATGCGGATGGTGGCCCGCCGTACAGACCTTGGTCACACATTCGCGCGGGAGGCGCTGAGTGTGTCAGACGGCAATTTCGTCAGTTCAACGGCCACGGCCTTTTCTTCATCGGTTGGGATGACGAGCACCTCGACGGCGGAGCGTGCGGCGCTGATCCGTTCATCGCCGCGCCAGTTGCGCTGCGCATCGATCTCCACGCCAAGCCATCGAGCAGCCTCGCCGATCCTTTGGCGGATAAGCGGTGAGTTCTCGCCTATGCCCGCGCAGAAAACCAATGTGTCTAATCCGGACAAAGCGGCGGCCATGGATCCGATCTCCCTGCCTGCTCGATAGACAAAAAGATCGACTGCTTCTTTGGCAGATGGTTCATCGGAATCAATCAGCGCCTGCATGTCTCCCGAGACACCGGACACGCCAAGCATGCCGGCCTCATTGTAAAGCATCTGAACGACCTCTTCGACCGACATGCCGCGCTGCTGCAACAAATGCAAGACAACCCCAGGATCAATAGATCCGCAACGCGTACTCATTATAAGACCATCCAAGGTCGAAAAACCCATCGTCGTTGCAACACTCTTGCCGCCTTTCATGGCGCACAAGCTCGAACCACTGCCGAGATGGGCAACAATGAGCCTTCCTCCCGCCTTCGCGCCGTGTCTCGATTTCAGCTGCGATGCGATATAGGCATAGGAAATCCCGTGGAACCCGTAGGACTTCAAGCCCTCCTGTTCCAATGCGCGTGGAAGCCCGTAGAGTGTGGCCAACCTTGGACGGCCGAAGTGAAACGACGTATCAAAGCATCCGAATTGGATGGCTTTCGGGAAAGCTCTTGCTGCGCCATCGATAATCTCGAGGTTTCGCGGCTGGTGCATAGGTGCCAGCGGCACAAGGCCAAGCAATCTATCGATTACCGAAGCATCCAGCACCGTGGGCCGGGTAAATTCCGAACCTCCGTGGACGATCCGATGTCCGACCGCCTTGATGGCGGGAGCGAGGCTGCGGTTGGAAATTTCGTCAACGGCAAGCTCCATCGCACCCTTGATGTCGCTCGATTCCATATCCAGGGGAACGTGCTTCGCTTGCGTGCTGTCACCGACCATGATTTTCATCTGCGGGTTCTTGTCCAAGGACGAAATGTTGCCGCGCAGAAGCGGCGGCAACCCATTCTTGTGTTGGAACACCGCGAATTTCAGACTTGAGGACCCGGCATTGAGAACGAGGATCGCATTGGCCATGATCTCAGCAGTATCGGAAATATTGCGGTTTGTCCTCAAAGCACCAGCCCGACGCTTTCAATGCGCATTGGAGGACGGTGGTCCAGGCACCGCTTGGTCGACTTGTGTGTTCCATTTCCAGTTCAGGATTTCCGGCATGTCCTGACCGTGCTCGCGGATATAGTCATGATGGGCCAACAATTTTGCTTGCATGAGCTGTTTCAGTTCCGCCGCTTGAGGGTCCAATGAAGCAACCTGTTCGATAACGCTCAGAACAAGGCTGAACCTGTCGAGGCCGTTCAATACCGTCATGTCGAACGGCGTCGTCGTCGTGCCCTCTTCGTTGTAACCGCGCACATGAAAGTTGTCGTGGTTGGTCCTGCGGTAGGTCAGACGATGGATCGTCCATGGATAGCCGTGATAGGAGAAAATGACGGGCCTGTCCTTTGTGAACATCGCATCGAACTCTGCATCGGCGAGCCCATGCGGATGGCGTTCCTTTGGTTGCAGCGCCATCAGGTCAACCACATTGACCACCCGAATACGAAGCTCGGGCATGAACTCCCGCAAGATGCTGACGGCCGCAAGCGTTTCAAGCGTCGGCACATCGCCAGCGCATGCCAAGACAACGTCCGGCTCAAGGCCACCCTCGGTCGACGCCCAATGCCAGATCCCCAGGCCTGCCGTGCAGTGGACCCGCGCCTCCTCCAGCGACAGCCACTGCCACAGAGGCGGTTTTCCGGCGACGATGATGTTAATCCTGTCCCACGTGCGTAAGACGTGATCAGTCATGCACAGCAACGTGTTGGCATCCGGGGGAAGATAGACGCGCACAACATCGGCCTTCTTGTTGAGCGCGACGTCGATGAAACCCGGGTCCTGGTGACTGAAGCCATTATGCTCCTGGTGCCAGACATGGCTTGTGAGGAGATAGTTGAGGGAGGAGATCGGTTGACGCCAGGGAATGTCCCGGGCCGCGTCCAACCATTTGGCGTGCTGGTTGAACATTGAGTCGACGATGTGGATGAAGGCTTCGTAACACGAGAAGAAACCGTGCCTGCCCGTGAGAAGATAACCCTCAAGCCATCCCTGGCAGGTGTGCTCAGACAGGATTTCCATCACCCTCCCATTGGGACCAAGGTTGGTGTCCTCCGGCAATACGCTAGCCATCCAGGTGCGGTCTGTGACTTCGAAGACGTTCTGAAGGCGGTTCGACGCAGTTTCGTCGGGCCCCACAATCCGAAAGTTTCTTGATGTGACGTTCGCCTGCATCACGTCGCGCAAAAACGCGCCCATCACTTTGGTGCCTTCCGCCTTCACAGCGCCTGGCTCCGATAAGGACACCGCATGGATTTCGAGGTCGGGCATTTCAAGCGACTTGCGCAACATTCCGCCGTTGGCATGTGCGTTGCAGCCCATCCTGCGGCTACCGCTAGGGGTCGTTTCAATAATCTCGGCAATTGGCGCTCCCCTGGCATCAAAGAGTTCTTCCGGCCGATAGCTAAGGAGCCATTCCTCGAGAAGTTTGAGGTGTTCGGGGTTGTCGGCGAGAC
This sequence comes from Phyllobacterium trifolii, assembly GCF_014192095.1. GTDB lineage: Bacteria > Pseudomonadota > Alphaproteobacteria > Rhizobiales > Rhizobiaceae > Phyllobacterium > Phyllobacterium trifolii. The sequence goes on along the minus strand of NZ_JACHXN010000009.1, from coordinate 203,710 downwards.
CGGAAAGCGGGACCTGGTGGGAACGCCAGAATCCTTCGGTTTTCAAGCCGTCGACCTCCTTTGGTCCCGTCCACCCCTTCGGGCTGCGCAGGACGATCATCGGCCAACGCGGACGGTTCGCATGCGCATCGTAGTCCTGCCTGGAAGCCGTCTGGATGGACTGAATTCTCGTCATGGCCTCGTCTAATGCCGCCGCCATCATTTGATGCATCGACGCGGGATCGTCTCCCTCGACGAAAATCGGATCATAGCCATATCCGACAAAAAGCGAGCGTAGTTCTTCGTGCGGAATTCTGGCCAGTACCGTCGGGTTTGCGATTTTGTAGCCATTGAGATGCAAAATAGGCAGAACGGCACCGTCCCGCTGCGGATTGAGAAATTTGTTGGAGTGCCACGCTGCGGCGAGCGCCCCGGTTTCAGCTTCGCCGTCCCCGACGACGCACGCGACAACAAGGTCCGGATTGTCGAAAGCTGCGCCGAAGGCGTGAGACAGTGAATATCCCAGCTCGCCGCCTTCATTAATGGATCCCGGAACGTCCGGTGCAGCGTGGCTTGGAATGCCCCCCGGAAATGAAAACTGCCGGAAGAGCTTGCCCATGCCTTTTTCATTGCGGGTGACGTCCGGATAACGGGCGGTGTAGCTTCCTTCCAGATAGGTGTTCGCAACCATTGCGGGGCCGCCGTGCCCCGGCCCGCATATGTAAATTATGTTCGCGTCCTGTTCTCGGATGATCCGGTTCAGGTGAGCGTATATGAAACTCAATCCCGGGGACGTTCCCCAATGACCGAGCAGCCGCGGCCTTACATGCTCAAGTTTCAGCGGCTTCCGGAGCAAAGGGTTGTCGAGAAGGTAGATTTGCCCCACCGTCAGATAGTTGGCGGCCCGCCAATACAGATCGATCTGTTCCACCTCCTGGCCGGAGAGACGCTTTGCGGTACCTGCTGCATCGTCGGACATATCGGTCTCCTGTGGGTGCTATAATAATGCCAGTGCGAAGAAAGGGTTCAGTCAGACGCCGAATTAGCTCAAGGTACGATGGTTCGCGCGGTCACGTCTTCGAAAACGCTGTCGACTTCGCCATTCGCAAATTTGGCCGAATCGGCGACGATCCGGGAGCCGACGGACATCAGCTTGCGGGTTTCGTTGGCGTAAGCCGAAGCCGCGTCGCGGCAAAATTCTCCGTAGACTCCAAACGTGTTGTGATACTTCTCGGACGTGATCAGATCGTCGATTAGCTTCACGTCCTGCTGGCAACGGCTTTGCACGAACGCCAGCGACTCGATTTGTAGACGGATCAAGGCTTTTAACGCGTGAGCCTGTATATGCACAGCTGCCATAGCCAGTGTCCGGCTGGTCTGGGCAAAGGGAACCGAGTTAAACAGGGATGCGGATGGCTGAGATGCAAACGTGTACGACATTTGGGATCCTTCGAATCGAAGCCTGAAAACGAAATGCAATCAGATTACTGACCGTCGCACGCAGATCGCGGCACTTCATTGACATAGGTCAAACTCAACACCCACAAACAGATGGACTTGCCAGAGCCTGTATCGGGCTAGGCTGGATTTGGTTCAAAGCGCGGACTCCGGCTTCTTTGACCGAGATCAAAGTGCAACTTTTCGACCAGGCTAACATAGACCATCACCTTCTCCTTGATCCGGCAACATGAGAAGCCGCAAGGACTGTACGGCGTGAAAGGATATCTGATGATCGCGAGACCGCAACGCTGCCTGAACGATCCCAAGCGCGCGGAGGAGTGCGAACTGGCCATCCAATTGCGGTTGATGGAACTGCTCAGTGACGCTTTCGCGGCGGGATGGGGAAAGCTGGAGGTGCTAGCCGCCATGAACAGAATTGCTGACCAGGCAGCTCTCAAACTAGACGCCAAAGTTCAGGTCGACGTCGCGAGTTACTTGGGAAAATTCAGCAGGAAGAGTTGATACCGTTTTCGCAGGAGTGCTGCCAAACCGCCGCCGCGCATTGCAGCGTGACACACGCCAGAATACGGGCCTCGGCCAAGGATCGAGAATGGAAATGTACCGTTATTTGCCGGCCCTGATCGGCGGTATGCTGATTGGATTGTCCGCAACGATGTTCCTCCTGTTCAACGGCCGTGTTGCCGGCATCAGCGGAATTGTCGGGCGGTTGGCGCAGGGCGTGAACACAGGTCTCAACGCTGCGTTTGTCGCGGGACTGATGTTGGGCCCTATCCTGTTCCATGGTTTGGCCGGTCGTTGGCCGGTCGTTGCGGTCACTTCATCTTGGCCGCTGATGATTTGCGCGGGATTTCTGGTTGGATTCGGGACACGGATGGGATCCGGCTGCACCAGCGGCCATGGTGTGCTCGGCCTCGCCCGATTTTCGCGCCGCTCCATGGCAGCAGTCGTCACTTTCCTGTCCACAGGCGTCGCCGCTGTGACGATCCTGAGGATTGCCGGGCTATGAAACATCCATACGCACAACTAGCCGTAGCCCTGGTTTCGGGATCGGTGTTCGGCTTTGGACTATCCCTTTCCGGAATGCTGAATCCGCAACGTGTGCAAGGTTTCTTGGATATCTTTGGCGCATGGGACCCCAGCCTCGTTTTCGTTCTCGGCGGAGCGGTCGCCGTGGCGATGCTCGGAATCCAGATCATGCGGATATCCAGTCACCCGATCCTGGAACCGGTATATCACGTTCCGACGAACAAGAAGGTCGACTCGACGCTCATCCTTGGGTCAGCTATCTTTGGGATCGGGTGGGGCCTTGGAGGATTGTGCCCAGGCCCAGCAGTGGCATTGTTGTCCATGGGGTTGGTTAAGCCGACGGTTTTCGTCGTCTGCATGGTTGTCGGTATGCAGGTACACGACCGTTTGCTTAGGACGCGGCGAGGCACGGCAACGGCCAATTGACTTCGACTGCGCCGCTAGGAAGTGATGTTACGATGAAGCTGTCACATCATCGCCTTATGCCCTGTCTTTTCGGTGATCAGGATGCGGAAATAGACGGGCTGCAGCGGGCGCACATGATCGCGGATCACTGTTTTCACATAGGCTGGTTCCCACCATTCAGCTCGTTTGCTCAGAAGTCCATAGGCTTCGCTGCGTGCTTCGTTGGTGTCCTGACCATGCGTCAGTTCTTCATATTGCCCCATGACGATGACGCTCTGCCAATCGTTGGTTGCAGAGACGTTGTCGAATTCCACGCAAACATTCGGATTGCTCCGCATCCATTCGACCTTGCGCCCGAATGTTGTGAATGCGTAGAGCGCGCCAAAATGATGGGCAAAATTCAGCGGGACAATGTAGGGCTGGCCGTCACGTGCACAGCCCAGCCGTCCCACGGTCGCGTTCTCGATTACTTGCATGATTTCGAATTGGTTCATCTCGGTAATTTGCATGGTGAACTACTCCCTGTTCGCGCTGTCACGATTTCCTTCTTCAACGTGCCATGAGGATGGGCAGGCCGGGATCCTCGATCATGGATCTGGTCACACCACCAAAGATCCACTCCCGCGTGCGCGAATGTCCGTATCCGCCCATGACGATGAGATCTGCAGAGATATCCGTTGCATGTTGTTTGAGAACATCGGCGATCGGTTCGCCTCCGCTCGGAAGACGGTCCACGTCAACCTTGATTCCGTGATGGGCGAGATAGGCGGCGATGTCAGCACCCGGTTCTGGACCATTGGCGATCGAACTGGTGTCGGGATCAACTATGGTCACGTGCACCGCTTCAGCAGATGCCATGATGTCAAGGGCTTCGCGAGCTGCCCTTGCGCATTCTATGCCAGAATCCCAGGCAAGTAAGACACGTTTCGGACGCAGCGTCGGCTTGGTGTCATGCGGAACTAGAAAGATCGGTCGACCGGACTCAAACAAGGCTCCGTCGACAACTTTACCTTTCAATGTTTCATGGGCTAATAGATCGGGACCAAGAACCGTCGCATCTGCATAGCGAGCGTGTCTACCAGCGATGTGCCCAAGTCGTGCGGGTTCGGGATATTCGTCTGTTATGGTAGCGGAAATGCCGGCATCCCTGACAAGCATTTCCATGTCCTCGACCCTGCCTTTCAGAGCCGCGAGATCACGATGACGTTCCTTCACCCATAAATCGGCGGTCCCAATGGGGTAGTCACCAATTGGCGGCAAAGACGCGACAGCGAAAACCATCACCGATAGTTGGGCGTTAGTTTCCGAACAGAGATCAATTGCAATCTTTAAGTCGTTGTCGGTTTGATTGACCTCAACGATGCTCAGCAGGCTCTTGAAGCGCATTTTAAACCCTCCGAATGAAACAGCGATTTCGTGACCAAGCAATAGAGGCAAACCCGCAAGTCTGCATTGCGCTAGATCAATGTGTGAGACAGGTTTGGCGCTATATTCTGGGCTGGGATTGACCGAAACATTATCCGGGAATTCAACGCACTATGATATGGAGGAGAAAATGGATTTGCACGATTTGAGAGGTCGACTCGCCAAGGTAAATGAAGACGCCGAAGCGCTTGTTAAAGATATTCAAGAAATGCTTGCTTTGCGTAAAATGCCGGATAGTCGAGCATGGACGGCGATGTGCAACGGGATGATGATGCGCTATCAGGATACCATCGAAGCCAACGAAGAAGTCATGTCCAAGATCGATAAACATTTGATATCGGCCGGAGACTGCCGCCCAGTACGAGGGTCTGGACAGGCAGCATTATCGCCTGCATCCGAAGGACCATCGCGTGGATGATCGCGATCGTGTCCACGACGTGCAGGAACACCCATCTCCCCGTGCCGATATCCTTCGCTGCAAGCGCATCGTGGTTGTGGTATAGGTGGCGGCGATGCAGCTGCTGCCTGGCGGAAGTCCTTTCAGCTGGCCCGGGAAAGCGGTTCGAGGAAGATCGTAAGCGAGCCTCCTTGCGCGATCTGTCCCACATCGAGAAGCTGGTCCGATGCTCGCAGTTGCCCGACCGCAATGCGTAAAAGGCTTTCCGACACACGTGGCCTCGGCAATCATGCCTGCTTTCATCACCTGCGCCTCGATCTGACCGAAGCCTGCAACCAGCCTTGCCCGTCCGGCTCCTTCGGGGACAAGGATTGCCGCCGGTCGTACCATCGTGTTGACCACGTCGCCGCGCCGAAGCGTGGGCTATTGGACCTTTCCCGCGACTCCGGCGCGAACCAGTGTCTTGTCGAGCTCGACCTTTGCTTGCGCAAGCGCGGCTTCCGCACTGGTTTTCTGGGCGGGCAGAAGGGAGGAAAGCTTTGTCTCGATGGTCTGCTTGTTGGCGACAGCGGCATTGAGCGTGCCCTTCCGGCGTCGGCGGTGATTTGCAATCGCTCCACCGCTTGAATCGAGACGTCTGCTTTGCGCCGCAAGACCTCTGGTCTGGTTGCAAGTTCGTCGAGAGCCTGTTGGTACGCGCCTTGTGCCTGCTGATTGGGCCCGTCCAGTGGGGCCATGGCGGCGGTAGCAGCACAGTCCTTCGCGGTGGAACGTTCACTCCAGCGTTTTGTTGGCTCCGAGCCTGAAACATTCAAGGAACCGGGCGAGACGGTCGACTGGGCATTGCGACAAACCTCTTTCACGCCGCGCAACGACAGCGCTATGTTCCGACCACGTTTCACTCGAGTTTGATGCGTATCAATGCGGGCGGCTCGTATATCACCGAGGCTTGCAATACCCGGAAAACAAATCCGGATGATCAACGTCGGAGGACTCGGCATGAATTTCCTGGTGCTTTATTCCACGATTGAGGGGCAGACCCGCAAGATCGCCGAAGCGGTTGCCAGCCACCTGGAGACGCAAGGCCACATGGTCATGCTGACCGATGCAAACCAGGTCGGATTTGCGGACCCGGGCACAAGCGATGGCGCGATCCTGTGCGCGCCTGTTCATATTGGTCGCTATCCGTCTCCATTTGTCCACTATGTCCATGATTGGGGTACGGTTCTCAACGACATGCCGTCAGCCTTCATTTCCGTGTCGCTCTCTATTGCAAGTGCTGATGAGGAGGAAAAGACTGAGGCGAGAGATTACCCGGTCAGGCTTGCGGATGAGACGGGATGGAAACCTCGATTTGTCCTGCACTGTGCCGGCGCGCTTAAGTATACGGAGTACGACTTTTTCAAGCGCTGGATGCTCAAGCGCATCGCATCGGCCGAGGGCGGACCGATTGACACAAAACACGATCACGAGCTGACCAATTGGACCGAGATCAAGCGCTTTGTCGATGACATCTTGCGAGCTCTCGTCAAAGAACGCAATTTGGCGGGCGAGTAACACAGATGTTTGGCTGGTTCGTTCGCGTGCTGTTGATTGTCGCCGGGGTGATCACCGGATGGTTCGTGGCGCGCGATGCTACAAACTTTGGGGTCCTGCAGATGTTTGTGATGCTGGCCCTGATCACGATCTGCGTCGCAGCATTGGCCTTCTGGCCCACGCTCTTGTCGTGGTTCAGAGGCCAACGGTAAAGTTTCGAACAAGAAAGTTTCCCATCATCGGCTGCAACAGCCAATGTTCCGCCTAGCCGATAATTTGTCGGACACCAGGTAGAAACTTCACCACGTCGAACGGCAACACCGCAACCAGTCCGGCACCTGCTGCGAGCGCGGCCTGTCCGATTTCGGGCCTGGTGAATCCGAATAGTCCGGCCAGATTGGGTTGGACAATGCAAATTGAAACAACCGACACTGCGATCGCCGCGGCGATCCAGAATGTCATTCGACCGCGTTCAAACATGTGCACAATGACCGCCTCGCGGCTGCTGTTTACCAAGGCCAGCGACAAGTTCCCGACCGTTACGGCAATGAAAGCCGCAGTTCGGGCCGTTTCGACCGTTGCTTCCTGCAACAACAGTCCATGGTAAAGCGCAAGGCAAACGATGAGGAGCACGCTGCCCTGGAGAAGGCCAAAGATAATCTGAGGAATGCCTGCAAGCGGATCTTCGACTGACCGCGGCGGCCGCATCATAATATCTCGCTCAGCCGGCGTGCGTTCAAAGACAATCGAGCACATCGGGTCGATGATCATCTCGATCACCACCACATGCGCCGGAAAGAAAAGCGGCGGCATGCCTGCAATCAGCGGTACAAGCGCCAACCCGGCGATCGGGACATGGATCGCGGAAATGTAAATCATCACCTTTCGCAGATTGTCGAAGATGCGTCTTCCCATCTTGACTGCACTGACGATGCTTCCAAAATCTTCGTCGAGCAGCACTATCCCCGCCGCTTCGCGGGCGACGTCTGTGCCACGCTTTCCCATTGCAATGCCGATATGTGCCGCCTTGAGTGCTGGCGCATCGTTAACGCCATCGCCAGTCATGGCAACGATCTCACCCTGGCGTTTGAGAGCTTCGACAATTCGCAGCTTTTGCTCGGGCATGATGCGGGCAAAGACATTTGCGCAGGAAACCAGCCGCTTCATCTCTGCATCGTCCGCACGTTCGAGTTCGTCGCCAGTGACAGCGCCATCTTTAGTGTCAATGCCGGCAGCAAAGGCGATCGCCAATGCCGTTGCAGGATAATCACCTGTGATCATTTTGACCGAGATTCCCGCGCGGAATGCTTCTCTCACCGCCACAGGCACAGTTGGCCGCAAAGGATCCTCAAAGCCAACCAGCCCGGCAAAGGTAAAATCGAAGTCGTGTTGTGAATCAGGCAAATCATCCCGCGTGGTCGTCCCGATGCCGACGCAGAGGACACGCAAGCCCTTTTCGGCCATGGCCTCGACATGTTCCATGATCCTCGCTGCTTTTTCATCTGTGAGATGACATAGATCGATGATGGCCTCCGGTGCGCCCTTGCAGGCGACCGCAAAATGCCCGGCGGGATCCTTCCAAGCGATAGACATTGCCAACAGTTCCGGCTTGAGGCCGTACTCGCGAACCATGGGCCAATCCATCGTTTGATATTCTCCGGCCCGCGATGCCAGTCCTGCAACCGCCCTGTCCATGGGATCGATCGATGCGTGCCGAGTCGCAAGCCAAGCGGCATTTACGAGCGGTCGGAAGGCGTGCGGCACGTCACGTAAGTCTGGCTCAACTTCGAGTTGGTCAGTCAAGGTGTCGAGGTGCCGGATACGCATGCGGTTTTCGGTGAGCGTCCCGGTCTTGTCCACGCAAAGAACGGTCGCGGCTCCAAGGGTTTCGATGACGGCGGGCCGGCGGGCCAATACCTTGATACGTGCCAGCCGCCATGCGCCGATGGCCAGAAAGATTGTCAGAACGACCGGGAATTCTTCCGGCAGCATGCCCATGGCAAGCGCGATGCCTGAGAGGACGCCCTGCAGCCAGTCCTCGCGATAGACACCGTAGAAGACGACCAAAGCGCAGCACACGATCGCGGCCAGTCCTGCGAAAAGCCGAACGATACGGTTCACCGAGATCTGGAGCCGGGTCCTTTCCACGACGATCGAAGCCAACGAGACGCCGATCCGTCCCGCACGGGTTCGTGGTCCGGTATCCAACACAGTCGCCGCTCCATGGCCCTTTACCACAAGGGTTCCGGAATAGACGAACGGCTGGTCGTCGCCTCCAGGCACAGCAGCCAACTGGCCGCCATCGCCTGCACGCTTGCGAACGGGAACACTCTCTCCCGTCAAGAGTGATTCATCGACAACCAACCCTGAGTTGCTTATCAACATGCCGTCGGCTGGAACACGTTCCCCTTCATCGAGCAGCATCAGGTCTCCGGCCACGACTTCGTTCGCTCCAATGGTGCATGCCTTGCCGTCGCGGATGACCCGCGCCGTGGGTGCGCCCAGCATCCGTAGCGCGGCAAGCGCGTTTTCGCTTCGCTGCTGCTGATAAAAGATGAGCCCGATGGTGAGGACAGCAAAGCCAGCCAGCAGGAGACCTTCCGCAAGATCGCCAATCAAGAGATAAAGCGTTGCCGCCACAACGAGGAGCAACAACATCGGTTCGGTCAAAATTTCTCTCGCGATAGCCAATACCGACCTGCTGGCGTCTTCCGGGATAATGTTGGGGCCATATTTTTCAAGTTGACGCTTCGCCTCGGCACTGGTCAGCCCCGCATGCATTGGGCTCGAAGCTATCGCTGAGCGGGCAATCGGTTGCGGCATGTTCATCTCGTCACCTCGGTGGGAACTGTCAGCGCATCATGAAAACGGGGATTGGCGATGTTTCGATCATCGTCCTGGTTACGCCCCCAAAGAGCCGCTCGCGCAGGCGCGAGTGTCCGTATGCCCCCATGACGATCATGTCGGCGGAGATTTCGCTCGCATGCTGTTTCAAAAGGTCCGCGACTGACATGCCGCATGTGTGCAACCGATCAACCTTCACCTTTATGCCATGTCTGGCCAGGTAGGCGGCAATGTTTGCTCGTGGACTGCCATCTGACACGTCGTTTGAATCGCTATCGACTATCGCGACGTGGACATCCACGGCGGTTGCCATGACATTGACGGCTTCACGCGCCGCGCGCACAGCCTCGATCCGCCCGTCCCAGGCAAGCATGACGTTGTGCGGACGCAAGGTGGCACGCGCGCCTGTCGGCACTACCAAGATCGGCCTTCCGGAATGGAACAGAGCTCCGGTTAATGCAGGCGTTTTCAGCGCAGGCTGGTGCAGAAGATCTGGACCGATAATGGTGACGTCCGAAAATCGCGCACGCTGCCCGATGATTTCCTCCGCCCATTCCCTTTCGCAATAGTAACTGTCAACGTCAGCCTTGAGACCAGCAGTCTGGACAAGCGATATGATTTGCTTTTCGCGCTTCTTCATCGCAGCAATATCTGCCTCGCGCTCCAGCAACCATGCTCCGGAAACCACAACCCCATAACCACCGATCGGAGTAGGTGCAAGCGACACAATGAGGACGCTCAGATGTGCGTCCTGCTCCTTGCAAAGGTGGATGGCATTCAAAATATCGCGGTCACACTGATCTATCCCGATGACACTAAACACGCTCCTGCACGACATGGCAGCTATCCTTGTTTGAGAACCATAGGTCCAAGTCTTGAGCGTAGGCCGGAGCATTGCAGGGCTCCTTGCGCTGGATCAAAGCGCGCCGAAAATTTGTTCGATAGATTCCACACCAACAAGGAGATTTATGATGGTCAAATTGACAGAACTGACTTCCAAATTCCGTCATGTGCGGCTGGTGCTCGCACGCGGGAAAGGTCATCCCGAGGGCGATTCCCACGAAGGCTATGATTTGCTGGTGCCTCTTGACGAGCACGGACAGCTTGACGCTGTGGAATGGAAAGAAAACCAGAGCCTGTGCCGCGTCCGCCGCTTTCGCCCCAAGGGCGAGGACTTGATTGGCAGGCTGCGAAGGAAACCAGGCGGCCAATGGTATTTCGACTACGCACAAGGCGTCTCCGACGACGAACTTGCCTTTCATCTGAGTGACGAACGCTTTGTCCAAGGGGAATACATCTCGATCGGCAATGGCAGCGCCATGCGTCCCTACCGGATCACCTTGGTGGAAAAGCCATAGGTCATCCGGCGCTGCAAGAACCCGTATTTTTGAAAGGTGACAGCGATGTCCTACAGAACCATACTCGTCAATCTCAACATCGACGGCCCGGTTGCGCCGCTCATGGATTTTTCCATCGACTTGGCAACACGCTTCAACTCGCACCTGGTTGGCTTTTCGGCAGCCGATATTGTCCTTCCGATAACGGAGCCCGAAGCAATGATAGGTGGTGAGGCAATGCGTCTTCAACGGGAGGAAATTGAACAGCGCATTAAGAAAATGCGTCACGAGTTCGAGAGCCATGCGGGGACCAACGTCTCGCGCGAATGGCGCGATGGTGTTGCCAATCCAACCCGGCTTATTATTGAAATGTCGAGGCTGGCTGACCTGGTCGTCACGGGGTGCGAAGACGATTTCACCCTTGGTAACCCCGAGCGCTGCATCAATTTGGGCAATCTCATATTGCAGGCTGGTCGGCCCGTCCTCGTGGCCGCAAAGGGCGCGAGGCGCATCTTCACCAACACCGCCGTGATCGCTTGGAAGGATACCCGCGAAGCGCGCCGCGCTGTTGTCGATGCCCTTCCGTTGTTGTGCCAAGCCAGCGAGGTGATGGTCGTGACGGTCGACCGGGGCGCGGACATCCTCACTCAAGAGAGCATCGACGACGTTTGCGCATTCCTTCGCCGTCATGGGGTGACCGCACAAAGCGAGATCATCAAGGACAGACACGAAGGTGAAAGCCTTCTTCGTTTCGCCAAGCAAATGGGTGCGGAACTTGTCGTCTCAGGCGCGTACGGCCACAGCAGGGTACGGGAATTGGTTTTTGGCGGCGTCACCCGTTCCCTCCTCGCAGAAGACAGTTTCAGTCGATTCTTGTCGAGCTGAACGTCGACGGTGTCGTCATCCTGGCTTCAGATTGAGCGTTGCCAGCATGAGACCTGGATCTGACGGATAGTGTGCAATTGAAAATCCGAATTCTCGGCACAATGTCAGCATCTTCTTGTTCTCACTGAGTATGAGCCCTTCAATCTGTTTCACTCCGTCCGCTCTTGCAAAATTGATCAATTGACGGAGCAATTCCCAACCAAGGCCCTGCCCCTGCAAGTCGGTTCTGACAAGGACTGCGTATTCTGCGATTTCGTGATCCGGATCGGAGTTGAGTCGAGCTATCCCTGCCAGTTCCCCACTAGGTTTGTTCAAGGCCACGAAAGCCATGTCGCGGTCATAATCAAGCTGCGTGAGACGACAAAGACTATCATCGGAAAACGTCCGGCGCGGAGCAAGAAAGCGCAAGCGAAGGTCGTGCGCCGATACCTTCGACAGGAAAGGCGGATACAAAGCCACATCATCCGGTCGAATTGGCCTCAAGTGGTACGTTGTTCCCTCGAGCGTCACGTCTCGCGCCCAATTCGACGGATAAGGCCGGATGGCGAGACCGGGATTGGGACCGGATCGCTTCAATCCACCCGGATCAATTTCAATCCGGGCATCAAGTGCAACGACCCCGTCAGCGTCGGCGAGAAGCGGATTGATATCCATGGAAATGAGGCATGGAAAATCGACGATCATCTGTGAGACGGCACCGATCGCATCGACTATGCTCGCCCTGTCCGCGGCCGGGCGGTCGCGAAATCCTGCCAGCAGACGGCCGATGCGTGTTTTGTCGATCAGATCGCCTGCGAGGACGTCATCGAGCGGCGGTAGGCTGACGGCTGTATCATCAACAAGTTCCACCCCTGTGCCGCCGGCTCCGAATAAGATCACCGGGCCGAAAACAGGATCGTGGCTCATACCGAGGATCAATTCCTGCGCGTTTTTGCGCATGACCATCGGTTGTACTGCAAAACCGTCGCCGTCTGCATCGGGCCTGAGGGCCTTGACGCGCGCGCCGACTGCGACCGCCGCCTCACGCGCCGCTGTCGGCGTTGCAATGTCCAGCACCACGCCGCCGACATCTGATTTGTGGGTGAGCGACTTGGAGAGCAGTTTCACGACAACTTTGCCGCCTGCTGACAGCAATTCGCCGGCAGCATGCTCCACCTCATCAACCGTCCGCGCCGCAAGAGTCCGGGGAACTGCAATTCCGTACGCTGCAATTGCCGCCTTGGCTTCCGGTTCGCTCAGCATGCGGCGGCCTTCAGCCGCTGCCCGGTGAAAGAGACGGTAGACCGCCTCCCGATCAAAGCGCTTATCATCATGCCGACTGTCGGGAACCCGCATCAACGCCTGTTGTGCATGTGACCAGTCGGAAAGATAGGATATCGCATTGGCAGCTGCCGCCGGCGTTTCGTAGCTTGCGATCCCGGCGTCGACGAGCACACGGCGACCTTCACGGGCCACACGCTCACCGAGCCAGCAGGCAAAAACGGGTTTGCCGGCAATCATTCCGGAACTTGCCAACGAAGCAACAGCGGTGGCGGCGGCAATGGGCGACGCCAGTCCGGTCGGACAATTGAGCACCAAAATGGCATCGGTCCCGGAATCGGCAGCAACAGCCTCTACCGCAGCCTTGAACCGTTCGGGCGGCGCGTCTCCGACGATGTCCACCGGATTGGCATGTGACCAATTTTGCGGCAGACACTGATCAAGGCGCTCCAGTGTGATCGCCGAAAGCTCTGCCAGCTCGCCCTTGTTGTCCATTAACTGGTCGACCGCGAGAACGCCCGCGCCGCCACCATTGGTGACGATACCCACCCGCACCCGCTCCAGCACCGCAAATCTTGACAGGGTTTCCGTGGCGTCGAACAGTTCTGCTAGACCGCCAACGCGCAACACCCCGGCTCGCCGCAACGCGGCGTCGACCACCCGGTCGGCGCCCGACAATGCACCCGTATGTGTTGCGGCGGCCTTCGCGGCCTGGCTGTGCCGTCCCGGCTTGATGGCAATGACGGGTTTGAGGCGGGCAGCGGCCCGGGCGGCGGACATGAATTTGCGCGGATGCGGAATCGATTCCAGATACATGACGATCGCCTTGGTCCCGGCATCGCCCGCCAGCAAGTCGAGGCAATCGGCGACGTCAACATCCGCCATGTCTCCAAGCGACACGATTTGGGAAAAGCCGATCTGATTGTCGGCAGCCCAATCGACAAGCGACGTTGCGATCGCGCCCGATTGCGACAGCAGCGCAATCTTACCGGGCTGCGCACTCATGTGGGCGAAACTGGCATTTAGTTTGATTGGCGGGAGCAGCAGACCTACTGTATTGGGCCCGATGATGCGTAAAAGAAAGGGCTTCGCAGCATCGAGCATTTCCTGCCGCAGTCCGTTCACGCCATTGAGGCCGGCGGTAATGACGACGGCCGCGCGGGTACCCTTTTCCCCCAAATCGCGGATGAGACCAGGGACCGACCGTGGGGGCGTGACAATTATGGCCAAATCCGGGACGCCCGGAATGTCTTCCACTTTGTGATAGCAAGTCCGACCATCGACCATTTGGTGCTTTGGATTGACTGTCCAGATTTCGCCTTCGAAGCCACCGCTCACAATGTTGCGCATGACGATGCTGCCAACTGATCCTACTTTGTCCGACGCACCGATGAGCGCAACGGATTTCGGGTGAAAGGCGTGTTCCAGATTTCGAACGCTCATGCGTAACTTCCTTATGACTTGCGCTGGATCATGCACATTAACTCATCTTCATCTTTGATCGGCATCAAAGGACGGTGGTCCTTGCAAACTTGATACGGATCAATGCCGCCGTCGGCGGAAAGACTATCGGTAAGAGCTCCGACTAAGGGAACGAATTCCCTCTTTGAACGTGAAAGCTGTGCGGCGAATGCTATTCCGATCGGCACCGGATTTTAAAATTTTTGGAGATACCGCCCTCGACGATGCATATTGGTCTCGCCCTGCAGGTGAGTTGATGAGTGAACTCACCACGACAGCAGAGGGCCTTTCTTCAATAGAAGCAAAGAAAAGACTGGCCGCGGTCGGGCGCAATTCTTTCAGCGAAGCCTCTGGAACATCCGCAATTGCCACGCTGGCGCGTCAGTTTCGCAGCCCTCTCGTGCTTATCCTTGTCTTTGCCGCTGGCGCGTCGGCCGCCGTTGGTGAAGGGCATGAGTCAATCATCATCACCGCCATCGTCCTGGCAAGTTGCCTGCTGAGCTTTACACAGGAATACGGTGCCTCGAAAGCAGTACAAGCCTTAAGAGAGGTAGTTGCGCACAAGGCCACGGTCATGCGCGATGGGGAAGAAATCAGCGTCTCAGCGAGCGAAATCGTACCGGGGGACGTCCTCCATCTTTCGGCCGGAAATCTTATTCCGGCAGACGGCATCATTCTGGAAGCCCGCGACTTCAACGTGAGCGAGTCGGCGCTTACGGGCGAGACCTTTCCGGCAGTGAAATCACCGGGCATATCAGACGTAGCCGCAGGCCTTGCGGCCCGCAGTAACAGCGTCTTTACAGGTACATCGGTTCGCAGCGGGACCGCGACTGTTCTCGTTGTCAGGACGGGAAGACGAACCGAGTTCGCCAGCATCGCGGCTGTCATTGAGCGACGAATTCCGGAAACCGAATTTGCAAGAGGCATCCGTCGCTTCGGTTATCTCATGACCGAGATCATGCTGGCGATCGTCATTCTGGTGCTTGTCGCGAACCTTCTTCTGCATCGCCCGCTGATCGATTCCCTCCTCTTCTCGCTGGCGTTAGCCGTGGGTCTCACGCCCGAACTTCTGCCCGCAATCATAAGTGTCACATTGGCGCGAGGCGCACGTGCAATGGCCAAGGCCGGCGTGGTGGTCCGGAGGCTCGATGCGATCGAGAACCTCGGCAGCATGGATCTGCTTTGCACTGACAAGACAGGCACTCTCACGGAAGGCGTCATACATCTGGACGGGTGTCTCGATGCGGAGGGAAAAGCATCACAGCAGGTCGCAGTCTGGGCCCGGCTGAATGCAACTTTGCAGACGGGGCTAAAAAACCCTCTTGATGAGTCTATCGCCAGCGCCGAAGACGCAACAGATTGTCTCGCGCATTATGTCAAGGTCGACGAAATCCCTTACGATTTCATACGAAAGCGTCTTTCCGTCATTGTCAGGGAGTCCGAAACCAGCGGAAATCTGGTCGTCTGCAAGGGCGCGGTCCAAAATGTCTTGGAAGTATGCACATCTATTCTGGTTAGCAACAGCTCCCAATCGATCGACGCCCGCATCCGTGCAGACATTGAGACAAGATTCAAGACGTGGAGCGGTCAAGGCTATCGTGTGCTCGGCCTTGCAATCCGCCGGCTCAGTCCGGATCGAGCGTGCACACGGCAAGACGAGACAGATCTTTGTTTTGCTGGCTTTCTGCTTTTCCTCGATCCGCCGAAGCAAGGTATGGCCGAAACGCTTGCCTCGCTGGCCAGTCGTGGCATCGGCATCAAGGTCATCACGGGCGATAACCGTTACGTGGCTGCGCATCTCGCCGAGTCGATCGGTCTTGCCAAGAAGCGCGTCATTACAGGTCAGCAACTGGCGCGCATGACCAAGAATGCTTTGTTTGCAGTTGCCTCGAAAACAGACCTCTTTGTCGAAATCGACCCCAATCAGAAGGAGCGGATTGTCGAGGCGCTGCAAAGCCGGGGCCACGTGGTCGGATATCTTGGCGACGGTATCAACGATGCACCCGCTCTGCACGCTGCCGACGTCGGCATTTCCGTCAACAGCGCAGTTGATGTTGCGCGCGAGGCGGCCGACATCATTCTGCTCGAACGCGATCTCGGCGTGCTCGGGCGTGGCGTCGATGATGGAAGGAAGACCTTCGCCAACACGATGAAATATATTTCGATCACCACCAGCGCCAATTTTGGCAACATGGTGAGCATGGCGCTGGCCTCCTTGTTTTTGCCATTCCTCCCTCTGCTCGCCAAACAAATACTCCTAAACAATTTCCTATCGGACTTGCCGTCGCTGGCGATCTCGACCGACAATGTCGATGAAGATCAGACCAGGATGCCAAGACATTGGGACATTGCCTTTATCCGGCGCTTCATGCTGACCTTTGGCCTCGTCAGCAGCTTCTTTGATTTCATGACATTCGGCTTCTTGATTTTTGTTGCCCACGCGACGGCGCAGACTTTCCAGACTGCCTGGTTCATCGAGTCCCTTATCACCGAGCTGGCGATCGTTCTCGTCGTTCGCACCAGAAAGGCCTTTTGGCAAAGTCGGCCGAGTGCCCTCCTCGTCTGGCTGACGGCCGGAACTTTCCTGGTGGCTGTCGCGACACCTATATTGCCGTACGCGGCTTGGTTCGGTTTTGTGCCATTGCCACTGCCGATAATGGCCGGGCTCGTTGCCATTACCATCATGTATCTCATCGCATCCGAGGCCACCAAGCATTTGGTTCTTCTCTGGCACACACGTTTCCTCCACGCGAGACGCGGCAAGAGCACACATCAGTTGAGCACAAGGCCCGAAACAGGCTATCGCACCGTTTGCTGCGCGTAAGGCCCCGGTGGCCGACAACAATAAGTCCGGGCATCTTTGACATGGATCAAAGAAGAGATGTGGCGGCACGTTAGGTTGCTCCCAAAAGGATTCAAAAATGGGACGCACGCGGATTGGACTGATCACAGCCAAACCAATGCGACGACCTTCATGATCGCGGGGCAATCGAAGTGATTTCACAATTGACTGGCAATGAGCGTGTTCTTGCAGCGTTTACGTTCCTCATCCTTCTTTGTGTTGGCGTGGCGATGGCCGCTGCGGGGCGCGATGATCTCATCGGGACGCACGGCTGGATCATAGCAGTCAGCGCAATAGCAGGTGCCGTGGCGCTGCTGCGCGCCTACGACGCGCCCGCGCCTTCGGCAACGCGGCTCTCCGAGTATTACGACGACCCCAGCAAGGTCGGTATCATCCTGACGTTAATCTGGGGGGTGATCGGCATGCTCGTCGGCGTATGGGTCGCGGCCCTGCTTGCCTGGCCCGAACTGACAATTGACGCCGCGTGGGCAAGCTTCGGTCGTCTGCGCCCGGTACACACCAGTGGCGTGATTTTCGGTTTCGGCGGCAACGCCCTGATCGCGACATCCTTTCACGTTTTGCAAAGAACAACCCGCGCACGCCTGCCGGATCAGTTCAGTCCATGGTTTGTGCTGTTCGGCTATAACCTGTTTTGCGTGCTGGCGGCGAGCGGCTATCTCATGGGCATAACCCAATCGAAGGAATATGCCGAGCCGGAATGGTATGCGGACATCTGGCTGGTCGTGGTGTGGGTCGTCTATTTCTCGATCTACATTCGCACTCTTCTGCGCCGCAAGGAACCGCATATATACGTTGCCAATTGGTACTACATGGCCTTCATCCTGGTCGTCGCCCTCCTGCACATCATCAACAACCTCGCCGTTCCCCTATCCTTCGGACACGCCAAAAGCTATTCGCTGTTCTCCGGCGTGCAGGATGCCATGACGCAGTGGTGGTACGGCCACAACGCCGTGGCCTTCTTCCTGACGGCGGGTTTCCTCGGGATGATGTATTACTACCTCCCCAAGCGTGCGGGCCGTCCGATCTATTCCTACAGAACTTCGATCATCAGCTTCTGGGGCATCACCTTCATGTATATGTGGGCGGGTTCGCACCACCTCCATTACACGGCCCTCCCCCATTGGGTTCAGAGCCTTGGCATGGCGTTCTCCGTGGTCCTGCTCGTTCCATCCTGGGCATCGGCCGGAAACGCGCTGCTGACGCTCAACGGAGCTTGGCACAAGGTGCGCGACGATGCCGTCCTTCGTTTCATGATGCTGGCTGCGATCTTCTACGGCCTTGCCACGTTCGAAGGCTCCTTCATGGCGATCCGCGCCGTCAATTCCCTATCCCATTATACCGACTGGACCATCGGCCACGTCCATGCCGGCGCTTTAGGTTGGGTGGCTATGATCACCTACGGCTCGCTCTATGCTCTTACCCCCTGGTTATGGAAGCGCCCCGCACTTTATTCGGCGAAGCTGGTCGAATGGCACTTCTGGCTCGCCCTGTCCGGAACGGTCGTCTATGTCTTCGCGATGTGGAACTCCGGCGTGATCCAAGGTCTCATGTGGCGGACCTACAACGACAGCGGCACCTTGAGCTATTCCTTTGTCGACTCGCTTGTCGCCATGCACCCCTACTACATCGCGCGCGCATTGGGTGGTCTGCTGTTCCTGGCTGGCGCGGTGATCGCTCTCTACAACATCGTCATGACGATCCGGTCGCCTGTAGCTGTCGCATCGGAATCTGCCTCGGACATTCCTTTGGGCCTAGAGCCCTCGGCACCAATCGCCCAGGCCGGAGAATAAGCCATGTTCAATTTTCACTATCGGCTTGAGCGCAATGCGATCGGCTTTGTCCTTGCCATCATTGTCGTCGCCAGCATCGGCGGCTTCATCGAAATCGCCCCGCTGTTCACGATCGACGAGACCGTCGAAAAAGCGCCTGACATGCGCGTCTACACGCCGCTCGAGGTCGCCGGCCGCAACATCTACATCCGGGAAGGTTGTTATGCCTGCCATTCCCAGATGATCCGCACATTGCGCGACGAGGTGGAGAGATACGGTCCGTATTCACTGGCGGTAGAGTCGAAATATGATCATCCCATGCTGTGGGGCTCGAAGCGGACGGGACCAGATCTCGCCCGCGTGGGGGGGAAATATTCCAACGACTGGATGACTGCACACCTCAACAACCCGCGTGATGTGGTTCCGGAATCCAACATGCCGGCCTATCGCTGGCTGCTGCGCAACCAGTTGGAGACGGGTGACCTTGGCGAACACCTCGCTGCATTGCGGGCGGTGGGTGTGCCCTACAGCGACGAGATGATCGCCAACGCACCGAACGATGCCATCGGCCAAGCCAATCCGGACACAGATTTGGCCGCGGGTGTCACCGAGCGATACGGCGACAAGACGGATGTAAGCCTGTTTGACGGCAACCAGGGCTCCGTCACCGAAATGGATGCGCTGGTTGCCTACCTTCAGGTGCTCGGACACCTGACAGACGCCGCCCATACCACGCCGCAAAACGAGGTGGAGTGAAATGACAATCGATCATGAAATGCTGACGGGCTTTTCCAAATCATTCGGACTGTTCTACCTCATCGCCATGTCCATCGGGGTGCTGGTCTACACCTACTGGCCGTCGAATAAGAAACCCTTTGAAAATGCTGCGAAAGCGGTGGTATCCGACGAAGAGGATAGGCCATGTCTATAGGCGAACGTGACCCATTCACTGGCCATCAAACGACCGGGCATGAATGGAATGGCATCAAGGAACTAAACACGCCAGTTCCGAGACCTGTGTACTTTTTTCTCATTACCATGGGCGTCTTCGCGCTGGGCTGGACCCTTCTGATGCCGAGCTGGCCGTATGGGACCGGGTATTTCAAAGGGCTGCTCGGCGTTGACCAGAAGCAGGAGGTCGCCAAATCCATCGAAGAAGCCACTGCAGAACGCGCGAACTGGATGACCCGGATCGAGAAGGCAGATCTTGCACAGATCCAGTCCGACGGCGACCTAATGCGCACTGTCCGCGAGGACGGGCGCACGCTGTTCGGCGACAACTGTGCGGCCTGCCATGGGGCGAACGCAAGGGGCAACAAGGGTTTCCCCAACATCGCAGAGTCGCCCATGCTGTGGGGCGACGATCCCCAAACGGTGTTGCAGACTGTGACGGCCGGAATCAATGGTGCCGATCCCAACACACGGGTTTCGCAAATGCTTGCCTTTGGCCGCGATGGGATGTTGACGCAGGAACAGGTTTCGCTGCTGGCTGGCTTTGTCACGTCGCTTTCCGACCCCGCCATGGTCACCGACAAAAACAAGGAAGATATTACAAAGGGAAAAGACCTCTTCGTCACCAATTGCGTCGCCTGTCACGGCAAAGACGCCAAAGGCCTGGTCGAGAGCGGTGCTCCCAACCTTACCGACCAATATTGGATTTACGGAGGAAGCCGCGGCGACATCTACCAAACCATCTTTTCCGGTCGCCAGGGCCACATGCCGAGCTGGGGTGCACGTCTCACGCCTGCGCAGATCAAGATCATCACGCTTTATCTTCTCGATTTAAGGAAAAACGGGGCCGAGACGACGGCGGGAGGCGCGTCATGAACATCATCATCGCACGGCCAAAGCGCTGGATATTTCTCGTCGTTGCTTTGGGATTGAGTGTGGTCATCCTGGCGAACATTCATCTGGTTTACGTTGCATTTCAGTCGCGTCCCGACTGCATCGACCACTTGAAGGTCAAAAGCCAGCAGGACGGCACGTACCGCGCAGCGGATTCAGCATGTTGAGTAAAGTCCGCTCCGCCAAGCGACACAGGGAAAGGCTTCCGATGAGAATTCCAGAAACTGTTCCGCCTCTTCCAAAGGCAGTCGACCGCAACAGACATCTTTCACCGAGCGAAGCGTTCACCTGGTTTGCGCAAGGCTGGCACGATCTGTGGACGCTCCCGCTTCCCAGTCTTGTCTATGGCGCGGGCGTAGCCATCATTTCGCTCGCCATCGCAGCGGGGATTCTCTTCTACAGGCTGGACTTTGCGCTCTTTCCGGCGCTAGCGGGCTTCCTGGTGGTCGGCCCAGCGCTCGCCACAGGCCTCTATGTCAAAAGCCGACGCCTGTCCAAGGGGTCGCCCGTCACGCTGGCCTCAATGCTTATTCCTGAGCGCGGCACCAGTCAGCACGTCCTGTTCGTCGGGGCGGTGCTATTGGGACTGATGCTGCTGTGGATGCGCGCCGCCGTGCTTCTGTATGCGCTGTTCTTTGGTTGGAAGCCATTCCCGGGCATGGATCATATCCTCCCCATGCTATTCGGCACGCCGATCGGTGTGGCGATGCTGGTGATCGGCATAGTCATCGGCGGCATTTTCGCCGCGTTCGCCTTTGCCATCAGCGTTTTCTCCATCCCCATGGTGCTGGACAAGAAATTCGACGCGTTTACTGCCATGGGAACGAGTATGTCGATCGTCTGGAACAATTTGCCAGTGATGTTGCTGTGGGGCGCAATTGTGCTGAGTCTTACCGTGATCGCCTTGGTTTCAGGAATGATCGGCTTCGTCATTATTTTCCCATTGCTCGGTCATGCGACCTGGCATGCATACGTAACGATGCGTGACCCGGATTAGCGATATGACCTGCTGTACGCCCACAACCGTAATCGTCTCCGCCGATGCCTTTCGCCAGCCAACCCCGTCGGCCGCAGAATTCAGACTGGCAAGCCGGAGCATTGGCGACGGCATCCTGCAGACGGAAATCTCTGTCCCCTCGATCCACTGCGGCGGCTGCATCAACAAGATCGAGCGGGGACTGGCAAAGCTTGACGGCGTGCAGAACGTGCGGGTCAATCTGTCGAGCAAACGTTTGGCGTTGCGCTGGTTGGACCAGGGGACTCCTCCCGATGCGATCGGCGCGCTTAAGCAGCTTGGCTATGATGGGCATCTCTTTGATCCCACCGAAGCCGCCACGCCTGACGGCGAGCTTCCCAGGATGCTCAGGGCCCTGGCAGTTGCTGCATTTGCCTCCATGAACATCATGTCCTTGTCAGTTTCCGTCTGGGCTGGTGCAGAAGGTTCCACCCGAAACATCCTTCATTGGATTTGTGCCAGCATAGCCCTGCCCGCGCTTATCTATTCCGGACGGCTGTTTTACCAATCGGCCTGGCGCGCGCTCCGGTACGGACAAACCAATATGGACGTGCCGATTTCCATCGGGATTGCCGCGGCCTTCGCACTGAGCCTCTACGACACCTATCATGGCTACGAGCACGCCTATTTCGATGCCGCAACGTCATTGGTGTTCTTCCTGCTGATCGGGCGTACGCTGGATTACGTGATGCGCGAGCGGACACGGACGGCAGTAAAAGGACTTGCACAGCTATCGCCTCGGGGTGCGATGACGATCAATGCTGACGGCGAATATGACTATCTTGCGTTGAAACAGATCAGACCGGGGACGCGTCTGTTGATTACAGCCGGCGAACGCGTTCCTGTCGATTGCGCAGTTGAGCGCGGTATCTCCGACATAGACTTCTCGCTCGTGACGGGCGAAAGCGCCCCACGCCCAGTCGAATCGGGTGCAGCCCTGCAGGCCGGAACATTGAATATCACTGGATCGCTGGTGGTTGTTGCCACAGCTGTTGCCGATGATTCATTTCTCGCCGAAATGATACGGCTGATGGAAGCCGCCGAATCCGGCAAGTCGGTTTATCGGCATATTGCCGACCGTGCTTCCCGTCTCTACGCGCCGGCGGTTCACTTGACGTCGCTCCTCAGCTTCGTGGGCTGGATGATTTTTCAAGGCGATGTGCATCAGGCCGCGACAGTCGCCATTGCTGTTTTGATCATCACCTGCCCTTGCGCCCTCGGTCTTGCGGTGCCGATGGTCCAGGTCATGGCTGCGCGCCGGCTCTTCGAAAGCAGGATCATGGTCAAAGACGGATCGGCTATGGAACGCCTCAATGAGATCGACACCGTCGTCTTCGACAAGACGGGGACGCTCACGCTGGGGCAAATGCAGGTCACGAATATCGACGAGATTGATCCCAGGGCCCTCTCCATGGCTGCGGAGCTTGCTTCCCATTCACGCCATCCGAGCGCACGGGCAATTCACGCTGCCGCACCACACGCAGCGGCCCATTCCGGGTCTCACTTTGACCAAGTACAGGAATTTCCCGGCCTCGGACTGGAAGGCATTTCTCAAGGCAAGGTCTATCGGCTCGGGCGTGCGGCGTTCGCCCGTAAGGACGATGGGGTGCAAATTCCGGCCGAAACGGTATTTTCTTGCGATGGGCGAAAGCTCGCGTCGTTCGTTTTGTCCGACAGGCTCCGGCCAGGTGCGCATTCCCTCGTCGAGAAATTGCGTCAGGCCGGAATTGTTATGGAGATAATATCCGGCGACAGCGAACCCGCGGTGCGTGAAATTGCTGATCAGCTCGGCATTCCGAATTACACGGCAGGCATCCTGCCGGGCGGGAAACTTGAACGCATAAGAATGCTGACAAAGCAGGGCCGCAAGGTCCTGATGGTCGGTGACGGCTTAAATGATGCGCCCGCTCTCATGGCAGCGCATGTATCCATGGCCCCGGCAACCGCCGCCGACGTTGGTCGCAACAATGCCGACTTTGTTTTTCTTCAAGACAGCCTCGAAACCGTGTTTCTTGCCTATCGGATCGCACGGGATGCAGGCAAATTGATCCGGCAGAACTTCGTCATCGCCATCGGCTACAACGTCGTGGCGCTGCCTGTCGCAATTCTCGGTCACGCAACTCCCTTTGTCGCGGCGATTGCCATGTCCCTGTCGTCCATAGTGGTTGTGGTCAACGCCCTCAGGCTCAAAGGTGAGCCGATGCAGGGAAAGACAAAGCCGTTGGGCTTCAAGTTGCCGTTGGAGGGAGTGGCAAAATGAGCGATTTCTTTTACTTGATTCCTATATCGCTTGCACTCGGTCTGGCAGGGCTGGTTCTGTTTCTTTGGTCCCTGAAGAACGGACAGTACGAAGACTTGGACGGCGCATCCGAGCGCATTTTATATGACGACGATATGCCTTCCCAATAGCGACCAGAGATCGCCGTAAGTACATGTGGCAATCTGCCTGTGGGCCCAGTAGCAGTCCAAATCCGGCGGTCAAGCTTGATATGACTTGAGTGGCAAGGATAGCCGGGCAGTGGCGAAACCAATCCGTCAATATGTCCTATGAGTGGGAACCCAGTTCGAATTTGATCCAACGCAATGTGATGAATTTCACCATCGCTAATGTGATCGCAATACACTGGCGCTCGTAGGAGAATATAAAATGAGCAGATTCCGCTGGCAAGATTGCTGCGTAGCCATCCTTGGTTTGTGGCTGGTTATCTCCCCTTTCGTCCTTGGTTACGACTTGCCCTCCCCCGGCAAAATTTCCTGGATCTCCTGGAATTTCATATCAAGTGGTACCGCCGTCTTCGCGGTCAGCGTCCTCACGGTGATCAATGATCGCTTGTGGCAAAAGTGGGCTCAGGTCATTATCGGAATCTGGCTCGCAGCGTCTCCGTGGCTTCTTGCATTCGCAGGAATATTCTCCGCCCGAGTTAACGCTTGGACAGCCGGCATCGCCATTGCCGCGCTGGCTCTTTCGGTGATTTCCGATGAACACGAACCGTTTGTTAGAACGCGAAGGCGGGCTCGATATCGGCGGTAACTCAGTTCTGCCAAGAAAGCCGCTTCTTCGGCAAAGCCTTTGCAGCACCTGACTGAAACAAAAGCCGGGAAGTCACAGACAGGTCCGCGCACACGAAGTATTCTGGAGAAACGGTCGCCGCCCAACTGACAGGTAATGTTTGTGATTGAAACCTTTGAATTTTTATTGCTGTGTGTTGGTAGAAAATTTTGAACACGAACTCCATCTGGAACCGCGACACAGCCATGCCCGCACGTGACATACCCGGCGTTCGGGGACGGTTCCTCCAAGCCGTCCTCTCCTCCCGTTTTGAGGGGGTGAAAGGTTATATCCTGGCGGCTGCAGCAGTCTTGGCCGCTTTGCTGTTCCGATTGGCAATGCAGGATCTTCTTCAGGATCGCGCTATTTTTATTCTGTTCATTCCTTCAATTCTCATAGCGTCTATCGCCGGAGGAATTGGACCAGGGTTGGCAGCCGTCTGTTTCTCCTTGATCTCGTCGCTGTACTTGGGCGGAGTGCAGTTTAGTCATTCGCAAAACGTGATGGAATTTGGCATTCTGATTGTCATCGGCCTGGTGATCGCCTGGATGGGAGGACTGCTTCATCACGCGCGGCGGGTCACCGACAAGACGGTAAGCGACCTTGACGCTCGGGAAGCGCATCTCCGGTCGATCCTGGATACAGTGCTCGATGCGACGGTCGTCATTGAAAAGGATGGAACAATCAGGTCATTCAACGCGGCAGCCGTTCGGCAGTTCGGCTACACCGAGGCCGAGGTTGTCGGCCGGAATGTCCGGATCTTGATGCCAGAGCCGTACCAGCAGGAGCACGACGGTTACATAAGCAGGTATTTGAAAACCGGCGAAAAACGCATCATAGGCATCGATCGCGTCGTCGTCGGCAAACGCAAGGATGGTTCGACCTTTCCGATGAAACTTGCAGTCGGAGAGATAAAGACCAGAGACAAGGTCTTCTTCACCGGATTTATTCGGGACCTAACGGAGCGCGAAGAATCCGCAGCGCGGCTGCAGGAAATCCAGGGCGAGCTGGCGCGGCTGGCGCGACTTAACGAGCTGGGGGAAATGGCTTCGACGCTGGCCCATGAACTCAACCAGCCGCTATCTGCCATAGCCAACTATGCCCAGGGGTGCACACGACTGTTGCGCGACATGGACGATGCCCTCGCATCGAAAATGCGCGAGGCATTGGAAGAGACCTCGAGGCAAGCCTTACATGCGGGCCAAATTATCAGGCATCTAAGGGAATTCGTGACACGCGGCGAAACTGACAAGGCCCAGGAAGACATCCGCAAGCTGGTCGAGGAAGCTGGCGCTCTGGCGCTCGTGGGGTCGCGCGAACGCGGTGTGAGGTCCGTGTTCGAGTTTGGCCCCGACGCCAAGTTTGTCATGGTTGACGGCGTGCAAATCCAACAGGTCTTGATCAACCTGATGCGCAATGCCATGGAAGCGATGCGAGACACTGAAAAACGTGAACTGCTTGTGCAAACGAGTTTGGACGAGAATAGGTGGGTCGTGGTCGACGTTGCCGATACTGGAGCCGGCATTCCCGATGAGATCGCCGCGCAATTATTCAAGCCCTTCATGACCACCAAACCTGGCGGCATGGGGGTCGGGTTGTCGATTTCCAAGCGGATTGTCGAGTCACATGGCGGTGGCATAACGGTAAAGAAGAACGAGAGCGGGGGTACCACATTCCGCTTCACGCTTCCGGCAATTGAGGATAAGCACCCAAATGGCGATTGACGACTACACTGTCCACATTGTGGACGATGAAGAGGCGGTCAGAAAGTCTCTCGCGTTCTTGCTGACCATGTCCGGCTTCACCGTTCGCGTGCACGAGTCGGCGACAGGATTTCTTGCCACCGCACCGACAATCCGCAATGGCTGCCTGGTGACAGATTTGCGAATGCCAGACATGAGTGGCGTGGAATTGTTGCGCAACTTGAAAACGGCCGACCTTCGTATTCCCTCTATCGTTATAACGGGGCATGGAGACGTGCCGATGGCCGTAGAAGCCATGAAGGCCGGGGCTTTGGACTTCATAGAAAAGCCATTTGAAGACGAAGTTTTGATTGAAGCGATAAAGCGGGCGGCGGCACAATTAACGGACACTGCCGATGAATTGGAAGACGCTTCGGCCATCCAGGCGCGGTTGGAGGAGTTGACCGAACGCGAAAGGCAAGTCCTTTCAGGCGTGGTGGCAGGTCTTGCCAACAAAACCATCGCCTATGATCTGAATATCAGTCCACGTACGGTTGAGGTCCATCGTGCCAACGTAATGGCAAAAATGAACGCAAGGAGCTTACCGGAACTTGTGCGAATGGCGCTCAATGCGAAGCTCGACATCGGCTGACTATTCAATGCGGTCCATCCGCTGATTTGACCTAGCGCAATGCGCACTCTTGAAAACACAATCAAGCTATCTAGGCTATTTTGCCGCCCACCGATCGTTCGGTCACGCTTAGAGGAAATGCTGATTGTCCAATTCATTCCAAGTCGTTGTTGTTGTCCCCGACTATGGGTTGCGACGGTCGCTTGAGTTTGCGCTCGAGGTTGAAAGCTTTGCGGTTGTCTCGTTCGACGGCGTGAACGCTGCCCTTGCATCGCCGAGTACCGCCGCGGCGAGTTGCGTCGTCTTAGACGAAGAAGCACTTTTTAACGACCCACTAGCGATGACCGTGGTGCGAGGATTCCACAAGCCCGTCTTACTGCTGGTGGACCACTCTCGAGGCATACCCGATGCGCTCGGCGTCAAGGTGCTTCGAAAGCCCCTCTTGGGCAACGCGTTAATAAGGGCGATCCGATTGATCGGCTAGCAAAGGGCCAAGCTCCATCTACGTAGGAACACGTAGGTACATAAACGAATTTCGGAGCATGATGATATCAGCCAGTGTTGTCCCACCAAATCGAATGGGAGATCGTCATGCTGGCCTACACCACTATCCAAATGTCACCGCGACTCGGATCAGATGGGATCGATCAACCCGTTCCGGCGCCGTTCGGTCAAGCTCATCCGCAACAGATTTCGTTCTTTGCTCCGGGCTCCGAGATTTACGCCCAAGGCGAAAAGGCGCGCAACATCTACCAGGTGGAGTTTGGTGCTGTCCGTGTCTATCGGTTACTCGCCGACGGTCGGAGGCAGATCAGCGCATTTTATCTGTCCGGCGAAGTCTTCGGTCTCGAAGCCGATGCAAACCACCATTTCTTTGCAGAAGCGATAACCGGCACAAGCCTCCGGTTATTTCCGCGCTCGAAGTTCGGCGACATCTCCCAGGAACTGTTCGCATTGACATTGCGCAGTCTTACGCGTGCACAGGAGCATTTGCTCGTGCTCGGCCGTCAGACGGCGGCCGAGCGTGTGGCTGCTTTCCTCCTCGACCTGGCGGAACGTCAGGGTGGATTGGAACAGGTGGAGCTTCCCATGTCACGCATGGACATAGGCGACTATCTTGGTCTAACCATCGAAACTGTGTCCCGGGTATTTTCAAAGTTGAAAGACAAGGGAATCATCGCCCTTCCAACGTTGCGAAGCGCCGAGATCAAAAAGTGGAACGCGCTGCAGGCAATGAGCGAGTAGCGCATCCTTAGAGCTCGCGGCCAAATCATGAGAAATTATCTGCGAGGGCTGACGGGACGGGTAAGAAGCGACCCTGCCGACCGCCACTTGGCCTACATTTTGACTTTTGTCGCGGGTGCGGCGAATGCCGGAGGTTTTCTGGCAGTACAACAGTACACCTCACACATGTCGGGCATCGTGTCGTCGATGGCCGATAGCTTTGCGTTGGGTGATGTCAAATTTGCACTCTCCGGATTGGCCGCGTTTGCCTCGTTCGTCGCAGGCGCGGCCGTTTCGGCTATCCTCGTCAATTGGTGCCGGCGACAATCACTGCAAAGCGAATACGCTTTTCCGATCATGATCGAGGCCTTTCTGCTGCTTTGCTTTGGCCTGATGGGCAGCAACCTTTCCCGGCGTGAATGGCTGTTTGTTCCCGCGACCGTCATGCTCCTATGCTTCATCATGGGCCTGCAAAACGCCGTGATCACCAAACTTTCCAACGCTCGAATTCGGACGACCCACGTTACGGGCATGACGACAGATATGGGAATTGAATTGGGGAAGCTTTTCTATTGGAATATAGCGCGCGACGACACTGCCGGACCCATGGTCCGCGCAGACCGCGCGAAACTGAAGGTCCACGCATCGCTGGTATTCCTGTTCTTTGCCGGGGGCATCGTTGGCGCAGTGGGGTTCAGATTTGCCGGCTTTGGCGCAACAATATTTCTAGCCCTTGTCCTCCTGGTCGCTGCGGCTGTGCCATTCTGCGACGATGTGAAAACAACGCTGAGTAAAACTATGGCGCGGTGAATGTCGTGTCCATCTCGGTTTGACCCGGATCAATGCGCTTCAGGGTTACTGGATAGAAAGTCTCACCAATTCAGGGCTCGATTTTTCTCCCAACCCAGATGGAAGCTAACGCAATGCTATATCCCAGACTGTACTTCCATGGAGCGGCACACGGAGTGACAGGCTCCTGTTTTGAAATTGAAACAGAAGAAACGCGTATCCTGGTCGACTGCGGGATGTTTCAAGGTTCGAAATCGGAGCGCGCGCTCAACTATGAGCCATTCCCTTTTGAACCCACGTCAATAGACGCCGTCATTGTTACACATGCTCACATAGACCACAGTGGCCTGTTGCCGAAGCTCGTCAAGCAGGGCTTCATAGGACATATTTTCGCAACGGTGGCGACGGTCGATCTATGTTCAGTGATGTTGCCGGATTCTGCGCATATTCAGGAAATGGAAGTCGAGCAGTTGAACCGTCGCAATGTACGGCGCGGCAGGGAAATGGTTGCTCCGATCTACACGCAGGAAGATGCGGCAGCCTGCATGCTATTGTTTCGACCGGAACAATATCTGCTATGGTTTCCGGTTGCCGATGGCATTAAAGCTCGCTTCTGGAACGCCGGCCATCTTTTGGGATCCGCTTCCGTCGAGATCGAAATCGAACGAGGCGAAAGCAGTGCACTCCGTCTTCTTTTTTCCGGAGACATCGGGCCGCACCATAAGCTCCTGCAGTTCGAACCAGAGGGGCCCGTCGACCTGGATTACCTTATATGCGAATCCACCTATGGCGACCGGGACCGCGGTGATGTTTCAGAGAAGCAACGCCGACAAAGTTTGCACGACGAGGTGCTGCGTGCAGCCGAGGCTGGGGGGCCGCTCATCATCCCCTCCTTCGCGGTGGAACGCACCCAGGAATTGCTTGTGGACTTGTCCTTGTTAATGAAAGACGGAAGCGTCCCGACGACGTCGATTTTCGTCGACTCGCCCCTGGCGACACGGGCGTCCGAAATTTTTGAGCGCCATGCGGCGGAGATCGAGAACGGCGAAGTTCTCCTGCAGGCCCTTTCTGCTGCCAATGTTCATTTCACGGAGACAGTGGAACAGAGCAAGGCAATCAATAAGATAAGCGGCAATTTCATCGTCATAGCGGCAAGTGGCATGTGTGATGCGGGGCGCATCCGCCATCACCTCAAGGCCAACGTGTGGCGTAGGGAAGCTACGTTGCTGCTTGTCGGCTTCCAGGCCCAGGGCACGTTGGGACGGATACTGCTTGACGGAGCCAATCGTGTAAGAATTCAAGGCGAGGAGATAGAGGTCAAGGCACAAATTCGTCAGCTCGATCTCTATTCGGGCCATGCGGACGCGCGGGAACTCCAAAGCTGGGTGCACAAACGCTTTCCAATAAGGCATGAGATTTTTCTCACGCATGGTGAAGAAAGTGGGCTCAACGCATTGAAAAAACGTCTCTCTACGCTCTCGCCCACGACGGGGATCATAGATCCCATTCTGGACGAAGCATTTGAATTGACAAAGGACGGAGCCCGTCGTGTCGAAACGGGCCGCCTACGCCGTTTGATGCCGACGGACGTAGCGCATCTCGACTGGCACAACGAACTTTCGCGCTTGTTGCTGGACATCAATCAAGCTGTCGGCAACCAGGCGGACGAGCAAGGAAGGGCCACCGTAATTCGTCGCCTTAGGCGTGCGCTGGACCCTGTTCCCGAAGGTGAAAGAGTGTAGCTGGAGGCCGTGCTGGCCGCTTAACCTCCATAATTAGGTGACGGTGAGCAAGTTCTCGACCGCTTTGACGCCGGGTGCCGACCATGCCGCCCGCTCTGCAACGCTGCGTTCCGCCCAAACCTTAACATGCCCTTCGAGAACTACCTTGCCAGAGTCGTCGACCGTCACACGAATGCCTGACGGTTCGACCTGCGCGCTTCTCTTCAACGCGTCCTCGATCCGTCTCCTGACATCAAACGACGAAACGTGGGGTTTGACCTCGATATTATTGGCGACGTCGAACACACCCGCCAGCGCTCGCACGGCTTCTGTGGCGGCAATTTTCTGATAGTTCCAATCAACGATGCCTGAGAGCACCACCCACCCATTGTCAACTTGCACTTGGACAGTTCCGTCGGGAATGGCGGTGCTCCAACTTAGGATATTCAGTGCGCGCTTCGCGATCTCATCGTCTGCTGTGCGATGGCTGCCGACAGGACGCACTTCCATATCCTGCGCGATCCCGCGAACTCCCTTGACGCGGCAGACAACGTCGGCGGCGGTGTTCTTTTCGATGTAGGTGGGAACATGCCCCGTCAAAGTGACGACTCCACTTTCGACTGAGACGCCGATGTTTGCAGCCTTGAGGCTTGGTTCGAATTCAAGTTCGTCAAGGATGTTCTGTCGCAAAACCATGTCGTTCATCGTCGTGATCCTTTGAGCAAACGGCCAATGCCGAGGTTACTATTCTCACCTCGCGTAACAACAGAGGCATTGATCAAGGTCAAAGCGTAACTGCAGCGTTACCACTAATGGTCCTGGTTATCCGAGATCGGCTATTTGGGAAAGTTGGCGGATGGAAATCATTCTCTCGACAGCTAACGGACAGCTTGTTCGAACTAAGAACGGATCACCGCTCCACTCCCGGACGCGGCGACAAAGGAAATAACTATGAAACTTCAGACTGTCGCAGCACTCTCAATCCTTCTGTTATCCCCCGCCGTTGCCTTGGCAAGCCCTGCATGCACCAAGGAGCCAAAGGCCAAGTGGATGTCCGAGACGGCCATGCAGAAAAAGATCGCCGATCTCGGCTACAAGGTGAAGACCTTCGAAACGACGGGAAGCTGCTATGAGATTTATGGTTGGAATAAGAACGGCAAGAAAGCCGAGGTCTATTTCAATCCGATGACTGGCGACATTGTTAAATCCGAAATCGACGGATAACGCATCATGGACCACTTCTCGGTTGACGTGGAGGGGGCTCGCCCCTCCTCAGGAGCAACGCTCAAGGTATGGGATCCTATTGTTCGGCTCTTCCACTGGATTGTTGTGTGTGGTGTTATCCTCAATCTTTGGATTCTTGAGGAGGGGAAGTATTGGCATCGGGTGACGGGATATGTCATTGCGGCGGTATTGACCGTCCGTCTCGTTTGGGGCGTTGTTGGAACACGCTACGCGCGTTTCTCGGAGTTTTTCCCGACTCCAAACAAGATTGTCGGGCATCTGGGTGAATTAAAGCAGGGCCGGGCCAACCGTCACATCGGCCATTCCCCGCTGGGAGCAGTCATGATGCTTGCGCTCATGGGGTTGCTTGCCTTTAGCTGTTTGACTGGCTGGCTGATGGAAACGGACGTTTTTTGGGGAAACAAGCTGATCAAATCCCTACATGCGCTCTTGGGCAACATGATCATGGTTTTGGCGTTGTTGCACGCAGCATCCGCAATCGTTGAAAGCTGGCGGCTCAGGGAAAATCTGGTTTGGTCGATGGTCACGGGCAAAAAGCGACGGTGAGGCACTATGCGGGTCCTGCTGATAGAAG
This sequence comes from Phyllobacterium trifolii, assembly GCF_014192095.1. Lineage (GTDB taxonomy): Bacteria > Pseudomonadota > Alphaproteobacteria > Rhizobiales > Rhizobiaceae > Phyllobacterium > Phyllobacterium trifolii. The sequence goes on along the minus strand of NZ_JACHXN010000009.1, from coordinate 171,287 downwards.
ATAGCCTGCGCCTGCGCCAGCTGATCAGCGAGACTCTGCGGGATGTGCATTGGCAGGTGGATGCATTTGCAACGGGCGAGGACGCGCGCCATGCCATGTCGGGAGCCGACTATGATATTGTACTGCTCGATCTCGGATTGCCCGATGAAGACGGTATCGAAACGCTCGGATCCTTGCGTAAGCTGGGACACCAAATTCCTGTTTTGATACTGACAGCGAGAAGTACGATCGATGAGCGGATCGTCGGTCTCGACGCAGGTGCCGACGATTACCTCGTCAAACCTTTCAACAATGGTGAACTTCTGGCCCGGATGAGAGCCCTGCTGCGTCGCCCTCCCCGGTCGGTGATGCCGGAGCTCGCATTCGGAAGGCTCACACTCAACCTCGCAACGTCATTGGTCAATTGCGGCAACGAACCAATATCCCTTGCCCCGCGGGAATGCGCAGTGCTCGAACATCTGATGCGCAATGCGGGCCGTGTCCTTCCCAAAAGAAAACTGGAAAGCGCGTTTTCTGAATTCGGCGACGAGCGGACGTCGAACGCAGTGGAACTGGCGATATCCAGGCTGAGGAAGAAACTGGAATACGTCGACACAGGTCTTGTCGTCGAAACAATCAGAGGCGTGGGATATATGTTGCGTGAAAGCAATCCTTGATGCGGCGGTCCCAACCTCTCGGGCAGATTGTGGCCCGACGTATCGTACTTTTTGCTATTCTGGCAATGCTCGCGCAGTTGCTGATCGTCCTTGCCGATTACTATTGGAACGATGAGGAACTTGGCAGGTTGCTGCTCGAACAAGAGGTATCTGAACTTGCCAAAGGTATTGAAACGTTTGGTGCGTCCCCGACGTTTGAACTTCCGCCAGAACTGTCTGATCGATATGGTAGTCAGACAACGGGATATTTTGCCCAAATTCGCGACGGCTCAGGACGGATCTTGTTTTCAAACTGCACGGATCAATGTACTCAACATTTTCTTCCAGTCGATTTGAAGACCCCAGATTTTTGGCTTCGAATTATCGAACCCGGCAAACCACTCACGCTTGCCGGCGGCGAAACAGTGGAAATCGCGCACCAACCTTTCATTTTGGAAATCGCAACCCTCGGCGATCCCGACAAACGGGTAAATGCGGTCCTGTGGAACGAAGTGACAGATCATATGATTGTGCCAATGGGTATCCTCGTCGTCTTTGTCCTTGGCGCGTCACTGTTGTCGATAACCACGGCGCTGCGTCCAGTGCGGCGGGCTGCAAAAGAAGCGGCAGCCATCGACGCCGCCGACCCTCAATCACGACTTGACACCGTGGGGATGCCCCTTGAGGTGGCGCAACTTGCCGGGGCGATTAACGAAGCATTTGCCCGCGTCCGCCATCTCATGCAAGGCCAAAAGCTGCTCACATCCGCCATAGCACATGAAGTTCGAACCCCCTTGGCGATCATCAAGCTGGAACTTGAGCGAATAGTTCATCCGCGCGCCCGAAAGGCCGAAAAAGACCTCGACGACCTGGTGCAGTTTGTGCAGCAGTTGTCGGCATTGGGAAATCTGGACGGAGTAGACCGAAAGCAATTTCAGTCGACAAACATCAACGAGCTTGCAGAGGAGCTAATCGAAAGTCTTGCGCCTTGGGTATATCAGACGCGTCATTCAATTGCTTTCGAGCAAAGCGGTCAATTGGTCGTACCTGCCATCGGAAGCTTGATACGGGACGCACTGCGGAATTTGATTGAGAATGCCGTCAAACATACCGAGGCGGGCACTTTGATTACAGTCCGAGTCGGCGAAAACGGCACCGTCGGCGTTCATGACAATGCTGGTCCCCCACGGTGGCCTGAGACACCCGTCAAGCGCGATGATGCAAACATGCGTGGCATTGGACTGGAAATCATCGATCGAATTGCAACGATACATGGATCCGCATTCCGGTTCGAAAAGACGCGCAACGGCAGCAACGCAGTCATCTCCTTTCCAATACCCGGCCGAAGTTCAGCCAACTGAGTATCGCAGCGATCATCAGTCGATCCGCCAATCAGTTTTTATCGACGCTTTGACTCCGATCAAACCCGGTCGCTTCGCAGGCTGCTATGTCTTCCTTCCTGCATAGAAATCGAGGAGATGATGATGCTCGTTCAAGATGTGATGTCCGCGCCCGTAGTAAGTGTCGGTCCATCGACATCGATCCGCGATGCGGCCCGGTTGATGCTGGTGCGTCGAATAAGCGGGCTACCTGTCGTGAAAACCGACGGATCGATTGTCGGAATTTTGAGCGAGGGTGATTTTCTGCGCCGAAAGGAACTCGGAACCGAACTCAAACGGCCCCGTTGGCTAGAATTCCTCGTCGGCCCTGGAAAGGCTGCAGACGAATACGTTCACACACATGGACGCAAGGTCGAAGAAATCATGTCAGAGAGCGTCGTTACAGCAGAGCCAACGACACCTCTCGAAAGCGTCATTGAAACGATGACCAAACGCAATATCAAGCGGCTCCCTGTTGTCGTTGAAGGCAAGGTGGTGGGTATCGTGACCCGGTCAGACATTCTGCAGGCGCTGGCAAATTTACTTCCCTCGCCGAACCACAAGCCGGTAACGGACGCCGCAATCGAGCAAGCCGTGGCGGCGGAGCTTGCAGCCCAAACGTGGAGCCGGAATGGTTTTATAAAAGTCCGCGTTACGGGTGGCGTCGCCGAGTTGAGCGGCTGTATTTTTGATGAACGCGAAAGACTTGCATCTCGCGTTGCAGCTGAGAATGTGCCGGGGGTGAAATCCGTGTCCGATCAAATGACGTGGGTCGAGCCAATTTCCGGAATGATGATGTCACCACCTGAAAATCGACACTAGAGGCGAATTTCCGGATAATACCCCATGGTAGTGAACAGCGGACAGCGTTCTAGGCAGCGTGAGGCTGCTGCTTTAACCAAACTCACTTCATAGCCGCCGTCATCGAAGCTGCACCTTCCCAAGCGCAAACACCAGCCTGACCAGGTAGTCGGGAGACCTCATACGGAGCTAGTCGAGCACCCGGATGAGATCTAGCTGGATGATTCGTCGAACCACCTGATCCCCTGCCTCCTTGGTGATGTATATGCCTAGTGATGTCAGCGGATCATTACACCCGATGTCAGCAACGCTTTCAAATTAAAGGATGCTGGCGCGGCGGATGACCCAGGTCAAAACACTCCCCGGCATTGTCCTTTAATCAGAGGTGTGAAGGGTGTGCACATATTTCGCTGGGCAGTATGGTTTTCTTGGAGCTTCACTATTCGAAAGATACACAACGGTAACTCGCCCGCCCGCAGACGTTTGCCCACTTGGGCGAAATTCCTCGCTAATCTGCGAGGAACAGAATAGCGGCAGTTAACGCGAGCGCACCGACGCAAGCGAGTGCATAACCTCCTCATCGGTCAGTTGCGAAAAATCATGGTAATGGAAGCCAATTGCATCCAGCGCTGCAGGCTCTTCGAGACAAACCACTTCATCAACCTCGTGTCTCAGCGCTTCCATCGTTTCAGTTGCCCCGACCGGAACGGCGAGAATAACCTTTCGAGGCTTCCGCTGCTGCAACCCCCGAATTGCAACGCGAGCGGATGCTCCAGTTGCAATGCCATCATCAACGAGGACCACTGTGCGGCCGGTGACGTTGATCGGGACCGCGCCTCCACAATAAAGAGCACGGCGGCGGTCGATTTCCTTGAGTTCTTCAGCGCATTCGCTTTGAAAAAGCTCTTCTGAAACTCCGCTGCGTTGGAATACGTCGTCATTGCGCACTATTATCGGATGAGATCCGTCCATGACCGCACCCATGGCAAGTTCTGGCTGATACGGAACGCCGACCTTGCGTACAATAATCAGATCAAGTGGTGCGCCAAGTTCGTTTGCGATCTCGGCTGCGACCGCTACACCGCCTCGCGGCAGGGCAAGCACCACGACATCCTGATTGCGATACTGCTTTAGGGCGTTGGCCAACTGCCTGCCGGCATCGGCTCGGTCGTCAAACATGGCATGTACTCCAAATGATCGGCTGCAGATGAGTTGTAGAAGAACACTACATCTGGATGCAGTCTTTGATTCAGCGCAATGCCAGGCTCCTCGAGAATGAATAGTTTCGGTTTTGGTGGCTGCCTGCCAGCTGCAGCGAGGAGGTCAAAATGAACAGGTTTCGCTGGCAGGAGGGTCTGATCAAGATGGTCGGCCTCTGGCCGTTCATCTCACTGATGGTTATCTTTATCGGCTTGCCAACTGATGGCCGAACCGTCGCATTGGCGGACGCATCTCCTCCATCGCTTGCGCCCATGTTGGAGCGCGCGGTGAAGAGTGTGGTGAACATCTCGGCAACGGGAAAAGCCGCCGAAGAGATCGATCCGCTTCTTCAGGACCCGTTCTATCGCCGGTTTTACGGCTTGTCGGAAGTAATGCCGCCACAGGCTTTTTCCTTTCAGTCGGTAGGTTCCGGCGTTATCATCGATGCACAGCATGGAATGGTTCTTACAACTTACCATGTGGTCGAGCATGCCGACGCAATAACCGTCACTCTCAACGATGGAAAAACAGTCGAAGCAAGATTGGTCGGTTCGGATTCGGAAACGGACCTTGCCCTGATCGAAATCGAGACTGAGGGCCTCTCCGCGATGCCGGTCGGCAATTCCGACGGCCTGAAGGTTGGAGATTACGTGGTTGCTATTGGCAATCCCTTTGGACTTGGGCAAACCGCGACGATGGGCATCATCAGCGCTCTCGGCAGACCAGGTTTGGGCAACGATAATCTCGAGGAATTCATCCAGACAGACGCATCCATCAATCCTGGCAATTCCGGCGGTGCATTGGTCAATCTTCACGGGGAACTCATCGGCATCAACAACGCTACGGCAGGGAGCGCTCTCGGCATCAGTTTTGCCACACCAAGCGCCTTGGCCAAACGTGTTGCCGATGAGCTGGCAGCGCATGGCAAGGTTAACCGGGGAGAGCTTGGCGTTGTCGTTCAGGACATGACCCCGAAGCTGCGTCTCGCACTCAAGATCAGCCGTGACCCTGGTGTTCTTGTAAGCCAGGTCAAAGCCGGCTCTGCAGCGCAGCGCAGCGGCATGCTTGCTGGCGATGTCATTACAGCCATTGACGGGCACCCGGTGAAGGATGCGTCTGAATTTCGACGGAAGATCAGCAGCCTGGCACCGGGCTCGGCAATCCGGCTTTCAATAGCAAGATCTGACAAATCGCTCGAAATCACCGCACGGCTTACCGACAAGGAATCTGATCATGCCTCGGAAGCCACAACAGCCTTTCTCGACTCCATCGTTCTGCTCGACATCAAGACAGAGGCAAAGCCGATTGGCCAGGCGAATGGAGCGCTTGTCCTTGCGATTGACAAGGACAGCAGGGCTGCCGCCGCTGGTCTTGTCGAAGGTGACATTATCGTCAGCATAAACCGGCAAGCCGTTCACTCATCCGAAGAAACACTCGATTTGGCCCGGCGAAGCGCACACCCGCTGCTGCTTGGCATCTATCGCGACAATGTCATTCAGTTTTTGGCCGTTGAATAAAGTAACCCCGACAACAAGGGCAAGTGCCAGATTGGACAGAGCCTCCAATGTCAGATTTGATTGAAAAAGTGCGATTTTTAGGCGAACCGAGGTCCTATGGCGGTACGGCCAAGCATGTGGAGGCGCACGAAACTCACATGTCCTGGGTCTTCTTGACCGACAATTGGGTCTACAAGCTCAAAAAGCCGGTCAAATATCCATTTCTGGATTTCAGCACGTTAGAGAAGCGGCAGTTCTATTGCCAGGAAGAGTTCCGGCTCAACCGTCGGCTCGCAAGTGAAACGTACACTGCCGTTGTCGCACTACGCCGCAAGCCCTCAGGACGCTTGACGCTTTCAAACGAGGGTCAAATCATCGATTGGCTGATGAAGATGCGACGCCTGCCAGCAGATCATATGTTGGATGCTCGTATTCGCCAAGGCTGTGTAAAGCGAGATGATATCTGCAGAATTGGCGAATTGCTTGCCGCTTTTTATAAACGCTGCTCTCAAGCGCCGGTAAATGGCAATGCTTACCTGCACCATTTCAAACACGAGCAGGCGATCAATCGTTCGATCCTGCAGCGATCCGAGTTTGGATTATCCGATCTCGTGGGCAATGCACTCGATACGGTGGACGAGGCGCTCATATTGCTCAGACCTCTTGTTAAGTCACGCATTTCACGTGGTATAATTGTCGAAGGACATGGTGACCTTCGTCCCGAGCATATTTGCCTGACGGATCCGCCGCAGATCATTGATTGCCTCGAATTTAATCGAGCGATGCGCATTATTGATCCCTACGATGAAGTGAACTATCTGGGGTTGGAATGCGATATGCTTGGCGCCACTTGGATAAGGCTGCTCCTTTACAAAGTCCTGGAACGAAAACTCGGGGACCCGCCGACCGCACAATTGATGGCCCTGTATGGCGGGTTTCGGGCCTTGCTCAGGGCGCGGCTGTGTATCGCCCACTTGCTCGATAGTCCACTGCGACATCCCGAAAAATGGCGACCGCTTGCTCTTCTCTATATCGCGGCGGCTGAAAGGGAATGCCTTAGGCTACGGCCTGTACGGAATGTGCGCATGATCTAAGTTGAGAAGCGTCTATCATCTCGTACCATGAGTAGCGGGCCATAAATTTCGAAGCGATTTCTGCATTGAATTTCGAACCTGGGTAATTTCTCCCTGTGAGATATGCCGGTCCATGAGTTTGAAGACAGCGGCAACGGCGACGTTTGAGTTGTCGAGTGGGTCATTCTTAAAATCACTTGCAACCTGTTCGATAAAATCCTGCTTCTTCCTCTTCCATACAGGGGCTGTCGAGGGATCCCACTCTTCGAAGAAGACGCCTCTGATAACGATAGGCAACTGTGCCGATAGATCCGCGACTTCTTCAATCGACAGAAAATCCCGCAGTGTGTGGAGCACTGATCGCAAGAGTCGGTAGGCGCGACCTTTGTCGTCCCAATTCAAGTCATCATCCAACTCGTTGACCCACTGTTGAGCTTGCTGGGCTCCATGGGTGAAAGCGGCGATGGTAGTGTTGCTCATTGACGGACCTCCCGAAAGTCTGTCCGTTACATACAGGGCATGTCGGGTTTGATTGCATTGAGCCAGATCAAAAATCGGCAATCAGAGTACACGTCGGGCAACGTTTGCTCGTCCCCTACTCCGCGCTGGACGGGACCTTCAATCTTCGTCACCCAGCAGGTCGGTTATGGATTTGTTGCTATGGAGCCGCCGGATCGCTTCGCCAATCAATGCAGCCACAGGTACAATCTCGATCTTTGCATGTGGTTCCGAGCCAGTTTGATGGGATAGCGGGACGCTGTCAGTCACAACAACGCGATTTACAGCGGGACTGTTGAACAGTGCCTCGCAACCCGGGTTGAAAAGCCCATGTGTGGCGAAAACATAGACAGCCTTCGCGCCACGTTCGCGGCAGGCATGCGCTGTACGAAGCATTGTACCGCCGGTGCTGATCATGTCATCGACGATAAAGACCGCTGATCCCTTCACGTCGCCGGCAAAAAGTTCACCCGAAACAACGTTGCGGCTACGTCGCTTTTCCATGAAGCCGAATCCGACTTCTTTGCCTTGAACTGCTTCCAAAGTTTCTTTTAGCAGCTGGGCGCGCTTCATGCCGCCGCTGTCGGGCGAGAACACGATAAGCGGCAGCTCTTTGGCCAACCGCCGTATTACCGGGACAAAGAGTTTGCGGACGTCGAGATGCACTGTTTGACATCGAAAGGCATTCTGGAAAACTGCAATGTTATGGACTTCAAGGGTTATCACTCGGTCGGTCCCGACCGCCTCAAAAAGCCGGGCAACATAGCGCGTGGTTACGGGATCACGTGATTTCGTCTGTCGATCTTTACGTGAGTAGGCCAGATAGGGAACAATCGCCGTGATGCTGCTGGCACCATTGTCGCGACAGGTCGCAATGAAGAAGAGGAGCTTGCACAGTTTGTCGTTTACGGAGGCCACGCTTCCTCCAGCGAGGCTTTGAAGAACATAAACGTCCTTGCCTCTGACGCTGACCAGGGGCCGTGCCTTGTGTTCGCCATCCTTGAAGTCGCGTTCCTCATGCGGCGCAACAGGGATTGAAAGCATCTCTGCTACAGCGACGCCAAGATCGTTCGTGTCGTTTAGAACAAACATGCGCATGCGAGCTATATACCACGTCATGTCTAACAGCGTTTGACGTGCATCAAAAGACTTTCCAATGATGGCCAGTAAGCCTTTGGGGGTCACTGTTCCGATCCTAAAAGGCAGGCAATGATGTCGGTGGATGCCAGCGCCAGGGAACAGTTCCGGAACCATAGCTGCGGCTTCGCCAATGAAGCTGTATGATAAATACATTGCCATAGCGGGTCGCGACGAGGCGGGCCTCTTGAATGCGCAGGGTGACAACGGCTTTTTGCGTTCGGGCCTATCGGCGTGGCGCGCCCTTATTGGCGAGTGCTGAAAATGGAGACGCAGAGGGAACGAACATAAAAGCCGAAAAACCTGCCCTACCAGGGAAAATGTTGGCCGCGGGTAATCTTGTACATATGAGCATTCTATTCGAGATTGTCCCCATTGTAAGGAACGACAAGGTAGCTTTCGTCCATACTTGCACTCGCGAACCGCAGCAGGTGAGGGTTGCACTTTAGCTCTCCAGAATGATCTCGGCGTGATCGATGACCTGGATCTCAACCAATGACGGCGCAAGAGCACGCGCGTCGAATACATTCTTCTAGGGCCGCTGGCTGCGATGGCTGAGTGTATTCGATGGACATTTCACCGGCCGTCTTTCAAACTCAACAAATAGGCGACAACATTACTAATATCGTCCTTCGTCAGTATGAGGTTTGGCATTGTGTGATGGGATGTTCTGAGAAATGCATACAAGGCCATTTCAGTGGTTCCTGGGGTTTTGGCAATTGCGTCAAAGGTCGGCGCTTGCGGATTTGGAGAGGAAGGCTGCCCGCGCTCGACTGCGTGGCAGCCAGCGCAGACTTGCTGTGCGAACACTGAACCCCGCTGCGGATCACCCACCACTTGTGCATTGAGGCTCGCCGGTACTGCTGTGAGAACCATCCCGACTGCAAAGCCACACAGGTGTCTCATGACCACCCCTCCGTGTTCTTTCTACCCTATCGGACAGGACGGCGAATAGCCAGCGGCCAAAGATGGCAAGGCCGTTCTCACTTGCGGATTGTAAGGCTAATAACGCCCACAATTTTCCAGCAGAAGCCGATTTCGCAGGACCAACTGTCCGATTTGAGCACAATGCGAGGATTGAGAATAAGCTTTGCTTGCCACACTTTGCCAATGGAAACCTATAGCGTGCGCCAGGGCGGTAAATTCTAGATCGAAGATGCGCGATTAAATAGAGGGGCTCCACCCGCACTATCGTATGCAGGTCAATGCAGGCTGGCCAGACTGCCAGAAAATCCATCGATCTATGGTCGTTTTTTCCGTCAATCGTGCTTGGCCTTCGCAAGATCAAGCCCGAAGGCGGCTCGCGCACGCGGGCCTTGGAAATAGGCACGCAGCCAAGGATCGGGTGAAGTCAATATCGTTTCAATTGTGCCGGCCGCGATGATCGTTCCTGCGGCCAAGGCGGCAATTCTATCGCAAACCGTATGCAAACTATCGAGGTCGTGTGTGACCATGAAGACCGTGAACTTCAGCGTCTCGTGAAGGGCAATGAGAAGTTCGTCGAACTCCCCCGCTCCGATCGGATCAAGTCCAGATGTGGGCTCGTCAAGAAAGACTATTTCGGGATCGAGGGAAAGCGCTCGCGCGAGCGCCGCGCGCTTGGTCATGCCACCCGACAGCTCTGATGGATATTTTTCAGCAGCATCCGGGCTCAGCCCCACCATCTCGATTTTGAGCATGGCCAGTTCGTCAAGAAGCTCGTCTGATAGATCGAGAAATTCGCGCATCGGCACTTGGATATTTTGCTTTACAGTCAGAGACGAAAACAACGCTCCATGCTGGAACATGATACCCCATCGTTGTTCCAATGCCCGTCTGGCAACTGGCGGTAGTTCATCGAAATTCTCACCGAACACTTCAATGGTTCCCAGACGTTTCGGTAACAGGCCAATGATAGCGCGAGTGAGCACCGACTTGCCCGACCCTGAGGCGCCGACGAGCCCAAGAATTTCGCCGCGATAAACCTCCATATTGAGATGATCGAGAATAATCTTGTTACCGAGCTCGACGACGAGATCACGCACCCGGATCACAACCTCGGGGTCTCCGTTCGGTGAGCGATTCGGTTGAGGGGGCATCGCAATAGCACTCCAGTTTGCAGGTATAAGAGCCGAACGGGCATCATTAGCTGCCAACCATATTGCTTTTAAGCGCCCACTCAGCAGGTCCCTTTTTCCAGTGTTTCACGCAACTTCATGTTTGCATTGTTTTAGGTCAATTTCGGCAACGCGCCGACAATGACGGTGCTCTGGGGATCCCAGTTATTCGGACATCACTTGATGTCAATGGCCGCCGTGACAGCTGGCACATTTGAATCGAACGCAATCTCTGGCAGAATTTGAGATGGGGAAGCGGCCAGGCGAGGCTCGACACGGTCTCGAGTGCAAATCATTGGCATAAGCATTCGCACATTTCGACTTCGCGGCGCGATGACGTATCCCGGGAGAGGCTATCGCTGAGCGCAGTCAGGGCCGTAACGATCCCATACCCCGGCATCCCCGGTGAGCATGCCTGCCGTGTGCACCCCGAGGGATGCTCCCAGGCCAACAATTGAGGTTCACTTATCGCCGCGGATCGCGATGCGCTTGGCATTCGTCGTATCAAACTTTCCTCGACAACAGGCATGGATAGCCGGGCAGTTCATCGACGCGGCTCGATCGTCATTTACCGCAGCAACAACGCCATTATTTTAAGAACGATGCCAAGGGGAATGCGATAGCTCATGGCAGACACGCGCAATCCGTAAGTCACAGCTGACCTTCTTGCCCATGCAAATTACGCGGATCCAGGCTGATGATCCGCGATTCAAGCAAACCCAAGAAGGGACGCAATCCTGGGAGGATCTTGTGACGTGCGATTGGTAATGTGAACCATTGCGCTCGATCAACCTCGGCAAAGGACTGCAGACGGCCGCTGTGGCGTGGCCATTCCATCTCGAACGTTTCACTGCGGAAGGAAGATGCATCCAGGTCCCCCTCCGCTGCATAAGCGATAACGATCTTGCCGCTGCGTTGTCGTATCTGCCCGAGCAGATGCAGCGGCTCATCCACTGTAGTTCCAACTTCCTCGGAAAATTCACGCCTTGCTGCAGATTCCGATCCCTCTTCGTCCAGATACTCGCCCTTAGGCATCGACCAGGCGCCGAGGTCGCGCCGGCTCCAGAACGGCCCGCCGGGATGGACCAGAAGGACCTTAATTCCTTCATCGGTTCGCTTATACATCAAAATACCAGCGCTTTTCTTACCCAAAATAACCTCGAACAAGTTATCACTGCAGCTCCGTTTACTAGTGCCGCAGGAGTAGGGGACGGACTGCGGGATGATTGAATTCAGGGGCTATGTTCAGCGGCCATTCGCGCCAATGGGTGGGATGGACATCAAGATGGGCTTGCGTCTGAGCGGCGATCCATCCGTTACGCGTCCGTCGGCAGGGAAAGACGAGCGCATGTGTACCCTCTTGGTCAATGACGGCCAATTCGAGATCGCGATCGAACGGAGCGGTGCAAACAGTCTGCCACATGGACCCATTCAAAGACGACCTGCTTGAATACGCCTTGATCTGGATCATTCCCCGTCAAAAATATGAGTGTGTAGCAGTGTTTATTCATGGATAGCAGAAAGGTGTTTTTCCGAGTGGTATTTTGATCCAGCGCAATGCGGCAGAACGTTCCCGGCCTATTTTGAGTGGGATTGATCTTTACCGGGAGGGAAGTGAATGCCCCATAAACGTCTTTTGTTCCACTCGGCTGCACGCGAGAAAATCCTCAGCGGCGCGACACAACTCGCCGACGCCATTCGGGTAACATTGGGTCCGAAATCAAAATCGGTGCTGATCCAGAAGAAATGGGGACAGCCCATTGTCTGCAATGATGGCGTTACCATTGCCAAGGAAGTGGAGCTAAAGGATCCCGAGGAAAATCTAGGCGCTCAGGTGCTGCGGCAGGCGGCAGTGCGCACAGGAGAAGCTGTCGGGGATGGCACGAGCACGTCCACAATTCTCGCTTACGCCATTTTCGCGGACGGTGTGCGCAACGTTACGGCGGGGGCAAGCGCAATCGATTTGAAACGCGGGCTCGAACGCGGGACAAGGGCTGCAGTCGAGGCGCTCAAGGATATGTCGCGCCCAGTGCGGACACGCAAGGAAAAGGCGCAGGTGGCCGCTATCTCCGCTCATAATGATGTCAACGTGGGAGAGCTCATCGCAGATGCTCTGGAAAAGATCGGCGATGAAGGCGTAATTTCGGTGGAGGAATCAAAGACCACGGATACAGTCCTCGAAGTGGTGGATGGCATGCAGTTCGACCGAGGCTTTATCTCCCCCTATTTCGTAACCGATCCGGAAAAAATGGAGGCGGTACTGGAGGACTGCTGTATTTTGATCAGTGACAGAAAGATCGGATCCCTGAACGACATGGTTCCCTTGCTGGAACAGGTCGCCAAAAGTGGACGTACACTCCTGATTGTCGCCGAGGATGTGGAGGGAGAGGCGCTTGCCACATTAATCGTCAATCAGATTCGCGGCGTACTAAAAGCGTGCGCTGTGAAATCGCCCGGCTTTGGAGACCGGCGCACGGCCATGCTTGAGGATATCGCCGTGGTTACGGGAGGGCAGGTGATTTCGGAGAATCTTGGTTTCAAGCTGGACACCGCAACCATCGAGCAGCTGGGGCGGGCTGCCCGGATCGTTGTCGACAAGGATACGACGACAATCATAGGCGGCATGGGGCAGCACGAAAAGATCAAGGCGAAAATCCAGCAGATTCGGCATGAGATCGACAAGTCCACAAGCGATTATGATCGCGAAAAACTGCAGGAACGTCTTGCCAAACTGGCCGGAGGCGTCGCCGTTGTTCGTGTTGGCGCCCCGACAGAGGGGGAGATGAAGACTCGCAAGGACGCTTTTGATGACGCCATCAGTGCTACGAAAGCTGCCGTTGCCGAGGGCATCGTGCCGGGCGGTGGCCTCGCTTTGCTTCGTGCCATTGATGCAGTAGCGCATGAAGAGGCCAATTGCGGCGGTGACGAGCGAACGGGCGTGCAAATCCTCAAGCGGGCTCTGGAAACGCCGGCGCGACAGATTGCCGAAAATTCGGCAGTCGATGGTGGCGTCGTTGTTGCGCGAATGCTCGAGAAAGCAGGTACCATAGGGTTCGATGCCTCACGCAATCAATACGTTGACCTCATCGAGACCGGCATCATCGATCCCACCAAAGTCGTTCGCATTGCCTTGGAGAACGCTGTTTCGACGGCCAGCGTGATGCTGCTCACAGAAGCAACCATGACAGAAATGGCAGAAGAGACGAAAGACCCTCGACCGGAGGTGGGTATGTCGCTTTGAACCTCCAACTTCATGGAGATTGATAATATGGAAACGCCCGTCAAGATCGAGTTTCAAGGTATGGAGCCAATCGAAACCATTCGCTCCAGGGTTATGAACTGCCTAAGCCGGCTCGAGCAGCGCGTGGCCGCATTACTGCGTGCCGCGTGGTCGTTAAAGGCTCGAGTGGACGTCACCAAACTGGGGGCATTTATGAGGTCAACATGTGGCTTTCTCTGCCGGAAGGTCGCCAGGTTGCGGTCGAGCACACAACGCAGGACGATGAACGCTATGCTGATCTTGCCTACTCGATCAACGATACGTTCAAGCGTGCGCGCCGACAGTTGCAGAATCAGGTTCGCCTTATGCAACGGCAAACGAACAGGCACGTGGTTAGCCCGGTCGCCAGCGTGAAGCGCCTTGAGAGTAAAGGTTTTGGCTTTCTGGAGACCAGCGACGGACGTGAAATCTATTTCCATCGCAACAGTGTTCTTGACGACCAGTTCGAAAAGTTGAGCGCCGGCATCCGTGTCACTTTCACGGAGGAGATGGGAGAAAAAGGGCCGCAAGCAAGCACGATCAAATGTTTGAAACGGCACAAATTGCGCGTCTGAACATGGGCATGACTCTTGCACGCTAACCTCTAATTATCCAGATGCGGAAAAAGAAGATGGAACACGTTAAAATCCCACGAAACACATGGCTGGTCGTCTGTGACGGCGCCAAGGCCCTTGTTCTGCGCAACGATGGCGATGCCGAACTGCTCAACCTCATACCGGTCAACGTAAGGTTCGAAGTGCATCCTCCCACTCGAGAACAAGGCAGCGACCGGCCGGGGCGTGTTTATCAATCGCAGGGAACGGCACGTAGCGCGATGGAGGAAACAGACCGGCATTCTGAAGCGGAGCGAACCTTTATTGCCAAGGTTGCAGAGTGGCTCAATTCGCATGTTCAGGACAACACGATAAAGCAGCTTATCCTGATCGCACCGCCCAAAGCGCTCGGCACCTTGCGCGAACACCTCTTGCCCTTGGCACGCGCAACGGTTAGCGCGGAAATTGCCAAGGACCTCGTCAAATTGCCGATCCCGGAAATCGAAAAGCATCTTGCCGCTTGAACATGGCGGCCAGGTGTTTTGCGGCTGCATTCATTACGGCTGCGACAAGCTCATTCGATGTTGGGCGACAGCAAGTCGAGATACTTTTCCGGCGGCGGTACGAGTGGACTTTGGTCGAGAGGATTGGCGTTTGCCCGTTCAATGGGGTGCAGCTGAAATCGTGAGCTCCCACGATGTGTGTCACGTTGCCCACACGCGTTCGATGCAGAAGTCACAGAAAAGGAAGGCAGCTCAGCGATAAACAAGAACAGGAATCTTCGAGTAGGTGAGCACTTTCAAGGTAACGCTTCCCAGCAACAGCGCGCCGATGCCCCGCCGCCCGTGGGAAGCCATTATTATCAGATCGCAGCTGTTCTTTTCGCCCGCGTCGATGATGGCCTGAAAAGGTTCATCGCTTTCAACCTGAACCGATCGGCATGTAACGCCAAGCTGCTTGGCTTTTAATTCGGCATCAGTGAGAGCCCTTGCTCCTTCCATGCGCACAAATTTTTCGTACTCAGCGCGTGTGCCGCGAATTTGGTCGGGGTCCGCCGTTACAATCTGGAATGGTTCCAAGACCGTGATTACTGTTACGCCTGCATTTGCGTCCCGAGCGAACTCGATACCTTTATCAACTGCCAGCGTGGCAAGTGCGGAGCCATCGGTCGGAATGAGTATGTGACTGAACATGATAATTTCCTCTTTTCAATATCATGCATTGGAAAGGAGAGCCGGTCTTTGATCCGCATCAATCTGCTGATTTGAAAGGGGGCTAACATCGGGCGGGTGTTGATCGAGTGGATATAGCTATCACTCGAGCTGGACAGCTTTGTTAATGGCATGAGGCAGGTGAGACGGCACCAAGGCACCGGAGGCAAACAAACAATGGACTCTAGCGTGCAGATTGAGATGGCAAAACAGCTGATTCCGGTTGTGGTGACGGCAGGCAGTGCAGTCATTCAGATCGGAAAAGATGGCCTGCGAACCCGCCTCAAAGCGATGCCTCCCCACTGACGAAGACCGACGTAGCCCGTGAGAAAATCATCAAAAAGGCTCTCTTCAATCCATATCCTGCAATTCCGATGATCGGCGAAGAGAGCTTCTCTTCGATTCAAGTTCAAGCATCCGGGTCTAATTATTGCTTTGTCGTCGATCCTATCGATGGCACCCGCGAATTCATCGAAGGGCGTGGTGACTTCACGGTTAACATCGCGCTGGTGGCCGACAGCTTTCCCATCATCGGGATCATCTATGCCCCCTGCCAGCGAACGACTATTCTTCGCCGTAGACGGGCAGGCCTACGAGTGCGAAGTTCGCTGACAGGTTGATGGAGGTGCTCCATAGCGTCGGCGCGCCGTGGGCGAGATCGGACCTTCAATTGTCAATCCGCCGAACCACCCAAGGCCTATGGCCGCATGAACGCCTGGACTTCCTCGGGCGTCACCTTGCCATCCTTATCGGCGTCCACTTTGTCGAAGATTCGCTTATGGATGGTCGTCACTTCTTCAAAGGAAAGCGCACCATCGCCATCAACGTCAGCGACAGCGAACATGACCTTCATCATATGGCCGCGCATACCCATCATCGGCATGCCGGACTGCATCATATTTCGACCCATCATTCCGGGCTGAGCTGGCTGTCCCTTCTGGCCTTGATTGCCCATCTCGTCGGAGTCGGGCGATTGGGTCGCCTGTGAAGTTGTCGTATCGGCATGGTGTGGATCGGCCGTTTGCGCAAGAGCAGCACTCGACACGCCGACGGCAACGATGGCGGCTAGTATGGCCGCACGTGGCAATGTATTGAACGTCATATGGCCTCTCCTTGGTCCATGTTCCTGAGATCCGTTCGATGTCACTGGCATTCCTTGCCCTTGTATGTCGTGGTCTCACGGCAGCGGCGCCACCATAGGTTTCATACGACCATAGGCTAAAAAACATGTGTCGGATTTGCGCTAGATCAATGGCCGCAGATTGATTGAAGAAGCGAGCAGTCGCGGAGGCAAGGCTGTGCCATCTAAGCTAACTCAACAAGCCATATCTTAGGATCGATGATCATTGTTCTGGCGCAAACCGATGCGGCTGAGCTTGGGAGACGCCAGAGGACGACAGCCCGCCAGAGTCTTTGCTTCCACACCAAAATTGCTTCGCGAACCGTGCGATCACCCGGCAACTCAGGAACATACAAGAGATGCTGCGTCAGATACGACGTTGGGGTCGTAGGTAAGCTTTTAGCTTGGCATTTCTTTGGGAGC
Source organism: Phyllobacterium trifolii (assembly GCF_014192095.1). Classification (GTDB taxonomy): domain Bacteria; phylum Pseudomonadota; class Alphaproteobacteria; order Rhizobiales; family Rhizobiaceae; genus Phyllobacterium; species Phyllobacterium trifolii. The sequence goes on along the minus strand of NZ_JACHXN010000009.1, from coordinate 154,405 downwards.
TTTTTGCATTTCGATCTGAGTATGAAGAAAGTTTTTCAAGGCAATTGCCGTATCCAGGTCAATACGCAGACGAGCTGAAACGACAGGATCAGCCTCAAGTCTTCCGTCCAAAGTGGGAGTGTGCCGCGTGGTGCAGAGCGTAAAATTGATTACTCCACTAATCGTACCACCACTGGCGAAATAATTCGCAAAGACAACCTGCACGTTATTCGGATCTGGCACCAAGACGCTTTCGTGTGACTTAACCAACTTGTTTCCCATTGAATATCTCCAACCTGACGCTCCCGATTCTTGGCAGCGTTTGTTCGCCCATAGTAGACTATTGCCTCCGGACAGCCGAGGCACTTCTTGCCCGCGATTATAAGCGTCACATTAGCGTGCTGTGCTTATATGAGGAGTGCCAATTCGGAATGGTCATCAGGATGACATTTATACGCTCCCTCGGCGATTTGCGGCATCCACGGTCTGAACCCTATTGCATGACGCGGCTTCGTTACCGATGCCAGATCCAGCTTATATACGGTCGCTGTTCGAAACAGCCGCACCAACATCCCGCTTGCGGCGGACAGGGCTCAGGAGGACGGGACCATTCTGGGTTGGCGGCATTGTGGCCATACACAGCGTCGGTTCGTCCACCTGGATCCGCCAGGACTGATCGGGTCCTGGAAGATTGCAGAATTTAGTTTGGGTAACGCATCAGGCTGTCTTCATGACCGCGCCCTCGATGACGACGCCGGCACGGACATATTTCCAGAGCGCGACGAGCAGCTTGCGGGCGAGTGCCACAATTGTCGTCTTCTTGAGACGTCCGCCATTTTGCTTTACTCGCTCCCTGAACCACAGGGTAAGCGCTGATCGCGACTGATGACGCAACCATAGCCAGGCGAGTTGGATCAGCATCGATCGAAGCCTTGGATTGCCAGATTTTGAAACCCCTTGATCGCGGTCAACCCAGCCGCTCTGCCAAGGTGTTGGTGCGAGCCCCGCATAAGCCGCGATCTGCCGTCGATTGTCAAAATGGCGGTAGAGCCCCTCCGACCAGAGGACGGCGGCAAACTCCGGCCCTATGCCCTTCAGGTTGAGCAGAAGTGCTGGCGCTGGCGAGACGATCTGCGCGGCCGCGAACATGGCATCGCGCTCAGCCTCGACGGCTTTGATCTGTTCCAGCAGCAGTTCAAGACGGTCGAGTTCGCGACTGATCTGCGCCTTCAAATGTGCGGGGAGCGGACGGCCATCACCGGTCTGGAGCTCCTCCAATCGCTTCCGTCGATCGCGGCGCAGTGGCTCGCAACCTGAGACGCCCTGGCTAAACAAAAGCCCCTTGATGCGATTGACGTGTCGCACGCGCTCGTTCGTCAATGCCTTGCGTTCACGCGAGACACGGCGGCGATCCTCTTCTTCTGGCGTCGGCACCCGGATCATCGCGCATACCCGCGGCTCACCCCGCTTGTAGGCCAGCAATGCCCCCACCAGCGCCTCACCATCGATCCTGTCGGTCTTTGCCCGGCGACGACGGCGTGAGATGGCAATCGAGGCGGGATCGACGACATAACTTTCGATCCCTTCGGCCTGCAACACGCGGTGGATCCAGAAGCCATCGAGCCCGGCCTCTTGGATCACGATGATCGGAAAGCATTTCCCGGTCCGCGCCTGTGCCTTCCTGTTGAGTTCAGTAAACTGATCCAGCAGTTCGGCGACAGCGCTAGCCGCCACCGCATGTTTGGACATCTTCCCGCCGCCCTCTGGCGACAGCGAGGTAATCAGCCATTTAGATTGTGAGAGTTCCAATGAGACAAAAATTGCGCCAAGATCGGAACGGATAGCGGTCGGCGCTTCAGATCGTTCGTTAGCAACGGACATGCGTGGGCCTCCAAGGTAGAGTGTTTAAGTTTAAGCAACCTCACTCTGCGCGAGCACCGGCCGCTGTCTACCCCTCATAGGATCTGGTGCCATAACAAGAGCTGGGTTGATCGTATGCCGCATCATAGGCTCAAATCAGCAAAACGAGGCCGTCATAGGTGGGCCAAAAATCCCAATAGGCAGTTTCCTTCGCCTCCGCTGTATCGAACCATTCCTCATCCGGAACTTCCGGTACCAAGGAACCGTTACGGCAAACGCTTTATGGCTGGCTGGCACGGCTTAGCGGTGCCGCGGGGGACGTTGGTCCTTCTGCTCGATAAGTCTTCGAACTTCTCGTCACCTTGGACCCGACTTTAGACACCTAGTCCTGATCAAAGGCGGAGTCCGAATATTTCGGTCATACCTGAATTTTCCGAATGCCATAGCTCCGACGAACCTGTCGTAGATTGGATTTACGCCAACCGCAGTGATTACAATGGACTGTCATGAGCCAAGCGAAATTGCCATATTTTGGGAGAAGGGAAGCGCGCATGGCCGTGCTGGTCGGGTTTTGTTATGTGAATGAGCGCAAACAGACTGCGGCTACTCTATATCTCGACTGCGATAGTTGCGCCGGTCAATATTCATGGCTGATGCCATCACCCGAATGAATAGGGCTACAAAAAGGGCGCTCGACCCGTTCGAGGGGAGCGCCCTTTTTCCCGGAGAAAGCAAGCGTCATTGCTGGCAACTCGGTTTCTCATCTACGGGTGGATGAGGTAGTTGGGTATCCAATGAGTAGATTTCAATAGCCGTGTCCGTCACTGAGTAAGTGTCCTGCATTTCCGACTTGGCTCGGTTCGCTGAAAAATGCACATCCCTTTACACATTAACCCGCGGTCAGTTTCCTGTCGGGACCAGGAAGCCCCGCGGCGCGAAGCGCGCGCACAAATTCCCGTCTATGACGTAAATTTTCGACGTTATCTTTCAGTTGCTGAAGATGCGCGTGGGTCGGATCATTGTCCGGCCAGTGTATTTGACGAGGGACGGCGCTGTCCGGGGGCTGCCATGACCAAAACAACCTGCCCCTCGCCTCGCGCGTGCATGCGGATCAACGCGGAGAGATTTCCTGTCCACGCGCGGTGCACGAGGACAGCGAAGATGGTCTCGATCGCAATCGGGAGTTCTTCAACATGGGTACCGCGTTGTAGGCAAAGAGGGGTGGCTGCTTCACCGAAACATTGTCCTGTCGGAACGACGCGCTTACTTACCAGCTCAAAACCACCTTGCCTGAACTGCCGGACCGCATCGCATCGAAGCCAGACTGGAAATCATCGATCGGCAGCCGGTGCGTGATGATGGGCGACAGATCGAGACCCCCTTGCACGAAGGCGATCATCTTGTACCAGGTCTCGAACATCTCGCGGCCATAGATGCCTTTGAGATTGAGCATCTTGAAGATCACCTTGTTCCAGTCGATCTCGAAACCCGTCGGCGCAATGCCGAGAATGGCGATCTTGCCACCATTGTTCATCTTGTCGATCATGTCGCGAAAAGCTGGTGCCGCACCGGACATTTCCAGACCGACGTCGAACCCCTCGGTCATGCCGATGTCCTTCATGACGTCGGCGAGGTTTTGCGTCGATGCATCCACCACATGATCTATCCCGAGTTTACGGGCGAGCGCCAGGCGCGCCGGATTGATATCGGTGATGACGACCTTGCGGGCTCCTGAGCGCTTTGCAACCAGGGCGCCCATGATGCCGATGGGGCCTGCGCCGGTAACCAGCACATCTTCGCCAACCAGATCGAAGCTCAGAGCCGTATGCACGGCGTTGCCAAAGGGATCGAAGATCGCAGCGATTTCATCGGAAATATCGTCGGGGATCGGTACGACATTGTCTTCCGGAATGCAGACATATTCGCCAAAGGAACCGGGCCTATGGACACCGACACCAAGCGTGTTACGGCAGAGATGGCCCCTGCCTGCGCGGCAATTGCGGCAAATGCCGCAGACAATATGCCCTTCGCCGGAGACACGTTGCCCGACCTTGTATTTGGTCACGGCCGAGCCAATGTCGGCGATCTCGCCGCTGAACTCATGACCCACGACCATTGGCACCGGGATCGTGGCCTCAGCCCACTTGTCCCAGTTGTAGATATGCACATCAGTGCCGCAAATGGCTGACTTTTTGACCCGGATCAGCACGTCGTTTGGACCAGGTTCCGGAACCGGAACGCGCTCCATCCAGATACCAGGTTCCGCCTTCGCCTTGACCAGTGCCTTCATCATGTTCGACATGGTTGCATCCTATCTTATGATGCCGAGATCACGCCCGACTTCAGCAAAAACCTCGATGACGCGAGCGACGTCTTCCGTGGTGTGGGCGGCGGACATCTGCGTGCGAATACGTGCCTGCCCTTTCGGGACGACAGGGAACGCAAAACCAATGACGTACACGCCCTTTTCGAGCATGCGCGACGCCATCTCCTGTGCCAGTGTCGCTTCGCCAAGCATCACCGGAATGATCGGATGATCGGCGCCGGCCAGATTAAAGCCAAGCTTTGTCATATCGCGGCGAAAATGCGCGGCGTTGGCGTTGAGGCGCGCGCGCAGGTCCGCGCCCTGGTCAATCAGATCGAACACTTTCAGCGATGCTGCTGCAATGACAGGCGCCAGCGTGTTCGAAAAAAGGTAGGGCCGAGAGCGCTGACGCAGCCAGTCGACCACCTCGCGCTTGGCGGATGTGTAGCCGCCCGACGCGCCGCCCAGCGCCTTACCCAGCGTGCCAGTAATGATATCGACGCGGCCTTCGACGCCGCAATGCTCGGCGGAGCCGCGACCGTTTCTTCCGACAAAGCCCACGGCATGGCTGTCGTCCACCATGACCATGGCACCATATTTTTCGGCAAGGTCGCAAACACCCTGCAGATTGGCGATGATGCCGTCCATCGAAAATACGCCGTCGGTGGCAATCATCTTGAAGCGACTGCCTTCGGCTTTCTTCAATTCTTCTTCCAGCGCCGCCATGTCATTATTGGCGTAGCGGAAACGTTTGGCCTTGGAGAGACGCACGCCGTCGATGATCGAGGCATGGTTGAGAGCGTCGGAGATAATTGCGTCTTCTTCGCCGAGCAGTGTTTCGAACAGGCCGCCATTGGCATCGAAACAGCTTGAATAAAGGATTGTGTCCTCCAAACCGAGGAAGCTGGAGATGCGGGCTTCAAGCTGCTTGTGTTCCTCTTGCGTGCCGCAGATGAAGCGCACCGAAGCCATGCCGTAGCCGTAGCGGTCGAGCGCTGCCTTGCCCGCTGCCGCAAGTTCTTCGTTGTCGGCAAGTCCGAGATAATTGTTGGCACAGAAGTTAAGCACCTTTGCACCCGAATCGACAGTGATCTGTCCGGCTTGTTTGGAGGTGATGACGCGTTCGGTCTTATAAAGCCCGGACTGTCTCAGCCCCTCGAGTTCGGACGACAGGTGATCGATAAAAGGCTTGGTCATGGCTTTTCCTGCTCTGCGCCTGATGACGGGGCAACTTTTCGCAGTGTCATCTCACGATTAGGCCAATGTCTCAAGCCCCGACTCTAGAGCTGAACCAGATGCCCCGACGAAACCTCGGCATATTGACGGATCGGAACTGCGAAATCCGGCGCCCTAACGGGGCTTTTGATCTCGTCATTGGACACAGGCCGCTTTAAACCTCGCCGCGAAGGATCCGGAACAGGCACCGCTGAAATCAGCTTTTTCGTATAAGGATGCTGAGGATTTTCGAAGATCGCCGCGCGCGGCCCGATTTCGACGATTTCGCCAAGATACATGACCGCGATGCGGTGGCTGACCCGTTCGACCACGGCGATATCGTGCGAGATGAACAGATAGGCGAGGTTCAGGCTGGCTTGCAGGTCAAGCAGAAGGTTGATGACCTGCGCCTTTATCGAGACATCAAGTGCCGAGACGGATTCGTCAGCAACGATGATCTTCGGGTCGAGCGTCAATGCGCGGGCAATGCAGATGCGCTGACGCTGGCCGCCGGAGAATTCGTGCGGATAACGATTTGCCATTGCCGGTGTGAGGCCCACACGCTCCAGTAGATCGGCCACTCGCTCACGTGCTTCGGCACGTGTTCCAAGCTTGTGTTCCAGATACGGCTCGGCAATGGCCGCCCCCACCGTCATGCGCGGATTTAAACTGGCGAACGGGTCCTGGAATATCATTTGCATGGTCCGGCGCATGTCGCGCAACTGCTTCGGATCCATGGTCAGCACATCCCGGCCATTGAGCAGGACTTCGCCAGCCTGCGCTGGAACGAGGCGCATGATCGAGCGTCCCGTCGTTGATTTTCCGCAGCCGGATTCGCCGACGAGCGAAAGGGTTTCGCCGGGCTGTAATGTGAAGGAAAGATTTTCGACGGCATGGACCCGTCCCTCAAGCTGGCCGAACATGCCAGAATGGATGTTGAAACGTGTCGTAAGATTGCGCACATCCAGAAGCGGCTGGACCCCCGCTTGCACTGTATCGGCCGCTTCGACCGGCGTATCGGATGTGCCCGTAGCGCGATCGACTACCGGAAATCGCAAAGGTCGCTCATGCCCTTTCATCGAACCCAGAACCGGAACTGCCGACAACAGCGAACGTGTGTACGGATGCTGCGGCCGTGCGAAGATATCCTCGGTCTTGCCGGTTTCGACCGCCTCGCCGTTATACATGACCACGGTCCGGTCGGCGATCTCCGCCACGACGCCCATATCGTGGGTGATAAAGAGAACAGAGGCACCCTCCTCGTCCTGTAAAAGTTTGATTAGATCGAGTATCTGGCCCTGAATGGTCACGTCCAGAGCTGTCGTTGGTTCATCGGCGATAAGCAGTTTTGGTTTGCTCGCCAGCGCCATCGCAATCATCACGCGCTGTCGCATCCCGCCCGAGAAGCGATGCGGATATTCATTGAATCGCGATTTCGCAGCAGGTATCCGCACCTTTTCAAGAAGCCGGATGGTTTCCGCCTTTGCCTCGGCACGCGACATGTGGTGATGGCAAAGCAGCGCCTCGCTGATCTGCTGGCCCACCGTAAACAGCGGATTGAGGCTGGTCATTGGCTCCTGGAAGATCATCGCAACATCGTTGCCACGGATCCCCCGCATCTGGTTTTCCGGCAGGGCGAGAATGTCCTTTCCGCCCAGCATGATTTTCCCCTCGATACGGCTCTTGTCCTTTTGCAGAAGTCGCATGACGGAAAGCGACGTGACGCTCTTGCCGGACCCGGACTCGCCCACAATCGCCACGGTCTCGCCGGGCGCGACGTCGAAGGAGACATTGCGCACGACCGGTCGCCACTGGCCATCGACCAGGAAAGATGTGGTCAGGTTCGAAACCGACAGAACGGGGGCGATGGGCTTTTCCATGAGCTGTCCTCCGGTCAGTCTGGCCAGCGCATCAGACCGGCGATACGACGGGCATAACGTTCTTCGAACGGGCTTGCGATGATCTCGTTCGAGGCTCGTGCCTTGCTCAGCTCCTCGTCGAGGCGGCTCGCCACGATTTTCTCCTCGCCCGGATGCAGGTTGCATGGATCCATGTAGAAAAAGCCATGCTCGGCTTCATGATCGCGGACGATGATCGGGTGCGCACCTCGCGCCAGCGCATCGGCAAGATCCCACGCTGTGATATGCGCTTCCTGCGGGTTGACGGTCACCCGCAAACGGTCGAGCGGATTGTGGGTTGGATCGGGTTCGATCTCGGCGGTGACTCCGGGCTTGCCCGCCAGCGTCTGCTTCCACAGATTAAGATAACCGGTTTCCTTTTCGCGGATACCGGCATGGTCGCGCTTCTCCCAGGCTTCGAGTGCTGCGATAGTGCCAAGGATGCTTTCCTTGCCAAGCTTCATGCCGCGGCCAATGCCCATATTCTGCAGGAACGCATTTCGAACCAGATCCTTGCGCCCGGCAACAATACCGCCCGTTGGTCCGCCGAGGAACTTGTGCGAGGAATAGAGCGCGATGTCGGCACCCTCCGCGAGGAAGATTTTCAGATCGTATTCGGATGCGGCGTCGACGATGACCGGAACGCCGCGCGCATGGCAAACTTCGGCAAACTTCTTCAGGGCAATCAGTCCATACTGGACAGTGTGGTGCGACACCACGAAGACAGCCGCAGCCGTGCGCTCATTGATGGCACCGTCGAGATGGTATGGATAGCAGGATGTGGCCTGGCCGATGAGTACAGCCTTCGCGCCGGCAAGCCTGATGCCTTGGTCAACCGGCGCGCCATAGCTGACGACATGGCCAGTCTGTATGATCACTTCGTCCTTCAGGCCGGTCGTATCCGGCAGCCGCTCGATTGCAGCGAGATCGCTTCCGGTCATCGTCGCCGCCACGGCGAGACTGATTCCGGCCGAACAGGAAGCAGTGACAAAGCCCGCATCGCCGCCCGTCAGACGTGCGATCACCGGGCTCGCCATCTTGTGCAGATCGTTGATTTCCACAAATTGCGGGAGTATGGCACTCATTGCGGCCACCGCCTCAGGCACTACAATCGACGCGCCCAGCGATGTCATCGTCCCGGAAACGTTGATCACGGGTCTCAGTCCAAGCGACTGGCGTATATCGGGCAGTATGTGAGAGTCGGTCATGGTATTCTCCTCGAAGAGTATTCCGTTTGCTTGGCATATATGCCGTTATAATGTAATAAAGGGTCGAAAGACTTTAGCGATCGTGCCAGGAGCTTAAGAGTGGACGCGAAGACATCAGACATGGACGCACCCGGGAATATTGCCAGCGAGGAAACGACCGCTCGTCGTTCGCGTGTCAGCGGTATCGATCGTGCCCTGCAGGTTCTTGACTATCTGTACGAAACGGGAAGTCCGGCCGGCGTTTACGCAATAGCCAAGGCGATTGGCGCCCCCCTTTCGACCGTCTATGTGATCATCGACGACCTCGTCGAGAAGAACCTTCTGTCGCGCAATGGCGACAACACCGTCTGGCTGGGTGCGCGGCTCTATCACTACGGTCTTGCCTATGCGCGCTCGCTGGATTTTCTCAATGTCGCCAATCACGAGATGCACAATCTCAGCCGCGTTTCGGGCGAAACGGTGCAGGTCTGCGGCCGCGACGGCGATCATATGATGGTGCTGGCGATGGCTGACGGCCCGGGGCATTTTCAGGTGACGTCGCGCGTCGGCACCCGCGTCCCGCTCAACTGGACTGCATCCGGCCGCCTGCTTGTTGGTCATCTCCCGGAACAGGAACGGCTGGACTTGTTCGAGCATTGTGCGAAATCTTCGCCGACCGGGCGTGCCGTGATCGATCCATCCGTTTTGTCCCAGTCGGCCAAACAAGCCTTGCAGGCACGAATTTCCATACAGGCGGGCGAATCCGACTATGCGGTTGCCTGCGTCGCCTCGCCCATCTGCGATGACAATGGCGCCTGTATTGCCACCATTTCCATCGTTCTGCCCGAACAGAAGATCACCGACAATCCCGATCGCTACACGGCCGAGGTCAAGGCTTCGGCGGAGCGGATCGAAACGGTAATGGGCTGGCGCAGTCATTCCTGACCTAGTCCTTCAACGAGATGATTGCCTCGATCTCCACGGTGATGTTGCCGGGCAGCGAGCTGAAGCCCACGGCTGAACGCGCATGGTTGCCAGCTTCACCAAAAACATTGATCAGCAAGTCCGAGCATCCGTTGATGACCGAGGGATGATCGGCAAAATCCGGCACGGCATTGACCATGCCCAGAAGCTTCACCACACGCTTTACCCGCCGCAAATCTCCGAGCGCCGAATGCATGACCGCAAGCAGGTTGATGCCGGTCAGACGCGCGTGCTTGTAAGCTTCGTCAACACTCACATAACCTCCGACCTTGCCGGTATGCATGTAACCGTCATCTTCCCGCGGCCCCTGCCCCGACAGGTACAGCATGTTGCCTTCCTGAATGTGGGTGACGAAATTCGCGATCGGGCTCGGCGCCGGGGGAAGAACTATGCCCAGCGCCTTGAGACGATCATAGGGGGAAACGTCGGCATCAATTGCCGGACTTGACAGGTCACTCAAGGCGAATTCCTCAACGGTATGAATAGGGCGCAATGGCGCCGGATGTTTCAGGCTTGACGGGCTGGTAGCGGCTGGCGGCGATTGGTTCATTGCCGAGCACCGCCCAGTGTGGTTCGAACAGCTTGTCGAGCCTTGCTTCGTAACCCATCGAGTCGATGACTGTGAGATCTGAATCGGCGAGTTCAAAGATGGTGAAATCCGCACGCGTTCCGACCGACAGCAGGTTCTCTGTCGGCAGATTGATCGCCGACGCCGGAGAGATTGTCACCGCTTCCACCACCTTGTCGAACGGCATGCCGACGCTCAGGAGTTTGGACATCGTGGTGCCGAGGTCCCACACGGCGAAGTTCAGGCTGCGCAGATGAATATCGGTGGAGATCGAAAACGGCAGAAGCCCGCGCTGGATTGCGACTTCCGCCACACGGAACGAGAACGATGCGCCGCCGTGACCGATGTCGAGACGGATGCCCTCACCTGCACAACGCGCCGCCAGTTCGAACAGATCATCGTCCTCGATGATGCTGCTGCCGACCTTGCCGTTGAAGCAGTGCGTGATGATGTCTCCCGGGCCGAGGATCTCCAGCACTTCGTCGTAAAGCGCCGGCGGCTCGCCAACATGCACCATCATCGGGATTTTCAGTATCTTGGCGAGCTTCTTGCCGACTTTGACCGGGGTGACACCCCAGGAGCCGGTGATCACATGGCTGGCACGCACCTTCAGCCCGACGATGTGGTCGCGGTTTTCATTAACGCAGGCAACGGTACGATCGATATCGATCGACTTGATGTCGCTGAGTTCGCTGACCCGGTTGCAGGCTACGAGCCCGATGGAGCCGAGGTTCAGAAACGCCTTGATGCGTTCACGTGCGGGATCAATGATGTATTCACGAAATCCGTGGAAATTGGCTTCACCCGCCGAACCTGCATCAACAATGGTGGTGACGCCCCGCTCGGCGCCGCACAGTTGCGGGCGCACCGAAATATCCGTGCCGCCATGCCAGATATGCGTGTGCAGATCGACCCAGCCCGGGGAAATCCATGCGCCCTTGCCGTCGACACGGCGCACATCGCCCTGAACATTCAGCGAAGGGCCGAACTCGGCAATCTTGCCGTCAGCATCGATCAGGATGTCGATGCTGGACGAAGGCGCGTTCGGTCCGAACGAAACCGGTTTGACATTGGTCAGCAGCAAGCGCCCTTCCATTGGAGAACCGGCGGTTGCAGAAGAGGCAGGCATGATCAAAGATCCTTTCTGAGGCGGGGGTCGAGAAGGTCGCGGAAACCGTCGCCGACCATCTGCAGGGAAAGAACGGCGAGCACGATGGCGATGCCGGGGAACAGCGTCATCCAGTCCGCCTTGCCGATATATTGACGGCCGGACGCGATCATCGTGCCCCAGGTTGGCACTTCCGGACTGACGCCAAGCCCGAGGAACGAGAGACCCGCCTCCGCCAGCATGGCATTGGCGAAGAGGAATGTACCTTGCACGAGAATCGGCGATAGCAGATTGCGCAGGATATGCCGCGTCATGATATGCGGTGTGGAGATTCCAAGCGATGTCGCCGCCTCCACATAGGGCAGTTCACGAATGACCAATGTGGAGGCGCGAACGATACGAGCGAGGCGCGGTGCATAGACGATACTCAGCGCGACGATGACCGTGGTCAGCGATGGCCCAAGTGCTGCAACGAGCGCAATCGCCAATAGAATATCCGGAAAGGCCATCATCGCGTCGATAAGGCGGGTAATCGGCGCATCGAGCTTCTTGAAAAATCCAGCCAGGATGCCGAGGGTTACACCGATCAGTGATGCAAGCACCACCACGGCGAAACCGACCAGTAGCGATAGCCGTGCCGAAAAGATCGTCCGCGAGAACACGTCGCGGCCGAATTCATCCGTGCCGAAGAACCACTTCATGCTTGGCGGCTTCAGACGGTTGACGATGGACAATTTGCTCGGCGAATAGGGTGTGATCAGGGGTGCGAAGACCGCAAGGAGCACGAAGATAGCGAGAACGATCAGCCCGAACAGCACGGTCTTGCGCCGGATCAAGATCCGGAAAAACTTTGAGCGCTCGCTTGCCACGGCGTTGGTTGCGATATCGGCCATCAGTAGCGCACCCTTGGATCGACCACGAGGTAGAGCATATCGATGGCAAAGTTGATGAGGACGTAGAGTGCAGCGATGATCAGCAGTGCGCCCTGGATGACAGGGTAATCCCGCCGCAGCACCGCGGACACAACAAGACTGCCGACGCCGGGAAGACCAAACACCGTCTCTGTGACGACAGCACCCGAGATCAGCACTGCTGCTGTCAGACCGAGGACGGTGAGGATCGGAATCAGCGCGTTCTTGAAGGCATGTTTTAGGACGACCCTGCGCTCGTCCACACCCTTGGCACGTGCCGTGCGGATATAATCGTCGCCGAGCACATCGAGCATGGAGGCGCGGGTGAAACGCATAATGAGCGCGGAAGAGACGATGCCGAGCGCGAACGCCGGCAGCACCAGATATCCCAGCCGTTCCATCAACGATGTTCCTGGCCCCCCATAGCCGGATACTGGAAACAGGCCGAACCGTACGGCGAATATCTGCATCAAGATGAGTCCCAACCAGAAGCTCGGGATGCTTGCGGCCAGCATCGCTACTGCTGTTGCTGCCTGATCGAAGAACGACCCGCGCCGGTATGCAGCGTAGATGCCGATCGGAATGGCGATGACGCTGGCGATCAACAGCGAAAAAATTGTGAGAAAGAAGGTTGGTTCGGCACGCTGGGCCAGCGCCTGCAGTACGGGCTGGTTGAGAAAGATGGACTGGCCGAGATCACCCTTGAACAGATTGCCGATGAAATAGACATATTGCATCAGAATGGATTGATCGAGCCCGAGTTGCTGACGCAGCGCTGCGATATCCGCCGCAGTTGCCTCCGGCCCGAGCATCACGGCGGCGGGATCACCCGGCGTGACGCGCACGATGATGAAAACTATCGTCACCACCAGGAACATCACGATGATCATGCCGATAAAGCGTTGGAGTATGTAGCGAAGCATATGGTCGGATCGTTCTTTCTTGCGGCGGTTACTGAATTATGGTCGCAGGCCGGCACATCCCCGGCCCGCGACCGTTGCGCCTGCGCTATTGCTTCAGCGATACGTTCCAGAAATAGGGCCATGGCGCTGGCGTGAACCCTTCCAGCTTTGGCGACTTGGCCGAGAGCGCGTTGAAATCGCCGATCTTGATGATCGGTACTTCGGCATAGATCACCTTCTGTACTTCGGCCCAAAGTGCGACGCGCTTGTTTGGATCGACTTCAGAGTTAAACGCATCGACAGCCGCCTTGCGGGCGGGGGTATCCCAATTGCCGGGCGCGCTGGTCGACATGGCACCAATCAGAGCCGGTTCCGGCAGGAAGGGGCTGTGGCTGATATAAATATCCCAGAGTTTCGGGTCGGCGCGACGCTGGGTCAGTGTTGCCCAGTCCACGACCTGCATATCTACCTTGAAGCCCGCAGCTTTCAGGTACTCGGCCGCAACCTGCGCCATCTTGTAGTGGAATTCATATTGGCGGCTGGTCAGGATGCGGATCGGTTCGCCGTTGTAGCCGGCCTTCTTCATCAGTTCGGCAGCCTTTTCAGGGTCGGCGACGTTGTAGGCGCCCTCGGTGCCCGCATCGGTCTTCCAGCTATAGCCGTCGGGATACATCGACGGATTGAGCGAATAGAAATCCGTACTGCCGAAGGCCGCTGCCATCATGTCTTCCATGCTGAGCGAATCGCGAATGGCCAGTCTGATGTCCTGGTTCTTGGTGATGCCCATGCTGGTGTTCATGACGAAGACCGGCCAGCCGAATGGCTTGAGCAATACGGCTTCAGTCGTTTTCTGGTCCTTCAGCCGGTCATAGGCTTCGACCGGCAGGCTGTCGACGTAGTCGAACTGACCCGAAACTGCGCCTTCGACACGTGTATTGGCGTCCGGTACAGGAACAAAGCGGATTTCATCGAGATATTGATGACGGGCACCGCCATAGCCGTTTTCGTCGCCTTCGGGTGATTTGTAGCCGTCGAAACGTGCCAGCTGGATATACTGGTCAGCCTTGCGCTCCTTCAGCATGTACGGCCCCGTACCAACCGGATCGGTCATCGGGTTTTGCTGCTTCTCACTGGGGAGAATGATCGCGGCGGCATTGTTGAAAGCCAGCAGCGAAACGAGCGGGGCATAAGGTGCGGTGAGCGTGATTTTGACAGTGGCGGGATCGACAGCTTCGATCGAAGCGATCATCGAGGCGGTCTGCTTGCCGCGCGAGGCAACTTCGGTCCAGCGTTTTAACGAAGCAACGACGTCGGTCGAATCCATATCCGTGCCGTCATGGAACTTGACGCCGGTGCGAAGCTTTATGGTGTAGACTTTGCCGTCGGCTGAAACTTCGGGAAGACTGGCAGCGAGAAGTGGTGTGACGTTCCAGTTTTTGTCGAACGTGTAGAGGGTTTCGAATATATGCTGCGAGACTATGCCGACGAGATCCGCTGTCGATGCCATGGCATCGAGTGTGGGCGGTTCGCCGATCGTGGCGACATTGACGACCCCGCCTTTTGTCTGAGCGAAAGCGGATGCGCCAAGAGCAATCAGCGCTGAACCAAGAAGGAGTGCGAGCTTCAATGATTTCATGACGGGTTCCCTTTGTTATTCTATAATAATGGATTATAGTGTTTTATAGTAGAATAAGAACAAATGCTGATGGGCCTGTCAATTCAAAAAACAAAAGGGCCGCGCGATGAAGCGCAGCCCTTGCTTTATGATTGAAGTAGTTGGCTTAAATTATTCCGCCGCCGCCAGCGGCGCTTAGCGGTCGTTCTTTACCAACCAATTCGCGGTAACCACTCTTGCGATAGGTGGCAATAGGATCGATCGCTCCAGCCGACTGTCGACGAGCCTCGGCGAGGATTGGTTCGACATCGGTGCGGTAGGCTCGCTTCAATATGTCGGAAGCCATCAGCGCATCGTTTTCATCCTGATAAGCGCTCAATGCCTTTCGATCCACGAGCAGCGCCTGGGCGTAGGCCCGGCGAATTTCATTGGCGCTTGAGATCAGGCTTTCAATCGGATCGGTGACATTGTGCGACTGGTCGATCATGTGGGCGGGGTGGAAGTTTTCTACGCCGCGATCTTCCGCATCGACAAGTTCATTGAAGACGAGAAACAGGCGATAGGGATCTATTGACCCGGCATCGAGATCGTCATCGCCATATTTGGAATCGTTGAAATGGAAGCCGCCAAGTTTCTTGAACTGGATCAGCCGCGAAACGATCATCTCGATATTGGTATTCGGGGCATGATGGCCAAGATCGACAAGACAGTAGGCTTTCGGCCCCAACGTCTGCGCGATGAGATAGTTTGTCCCCCAATCCTGCACCACCGTCGAATAGAAAGCCGGCTCATACATCTTGTGCTCGGAGAAGATACGCCAATCATCCGGCAGTGCTTTATATATCTCCAACATTGATGCGAGATAACGCTCGAAGGCTTTGGCAAAGTTGCTCTGTCCCGGAAAATTGGAACCATCGCCTATCCACACGGTCAGGGCTTTCGAGCCAATCGCTGCACCGATCTCGATACATTCGATGTTGTGCTCGATCGCCTGTGTCCGCGTCGCCGCATTCACATGGCTGAGCGATCCATATTTATAGGAATGTGCCTGATCGGGCGCATCGGAGAACGTGTTGGAATTCATTGCATCGAAACCAAGACCGTGCGCGTCGGCATGGGCCTTCAGATGTTTGGGATCGGCTTTGTCCCATGGGATATGCAACGACACATTGGGTGTTGTCCGCGTCAGTTGCTGGATCACCGCGCAATCGTCGAGCTTGTCGAAGATGCCGCGCGGCTCGCCTATGCCAGGAAAGCGTGCAAAGCGTGTTCCGCCCGTGCCAACACCCCACGAGGGTACAGCGACGAAAAATTCCGCGACCTTGCTGGTGATCGCGTCGATGTCGATGTTGCGCCGCGTAAGATGCGTGCCCAGCGCCTCGTAGTCGCTCTTGTGTGCCGCGAGCAGCCGGTCGTTTTCGGCCGCAATCAGTTCACCGGAAATATGTAGCTCAGCCATGATGTCCTCCCGAGACCTAACGCGTAAAGCTCTGCGCGTTGCCCGCATCGACATTGATGATATTACCAGTCGATTTGGCGGATGCATCCGAGGCAAGAAAATATATTGCTTCAGCGATGTCTTCCGGCAGCACATTGAGCTTCAGCAGTGAACGCTTGCGATAGTGTTCCTCGAGCTCGTCAACCTGCAGATTGGACGAGGCGGCGCGCTGCTCACGCCATTCGCCGTTCCAGATTTTCGAGCCCCGCAGTACCGCGTCGGGGTTGACCGTATTGACGCGAATGCCACCTTCAGCGCCTTCCAGTGCCAGACAGCGGGCCAGATGGATTTCCGCGGCCTTGGCAGCACAATAGGCGCTCGCATTGGGCGACGCGGCCAGGCCGTTCTTCGAGGCGACGAAGACGACGTTGCCACCAATCTTCTGCCTGCGGAACAGCCGGAACGCCTCGCGCGAGACGAGGAAATAGCCCGTTGCAAGAATATCGATATTGCGGGTCCACATCGAAAGCTCGGTCGTCTCGATTGACGCCGAGGATGCAATGCCCGCATTGGAAACGAGAATGTCGACGCCACCAAATTCCACGGAAGCGTCGGCGTAGCTGGCGATCACCCCTGCCTCATCCGTCACGTTCAACTGAACGCTGCGTACGCCATCCGCTGTATAGCGTTTGGCGAAGTCGTCATGCGCGCTCTTCAGTGCTTCAGCATCAATGTCGGCAAGCACCACGCAGGCGCCCTCGCCCAAAAGCCGTTCCACCGTCGCCCGGCCGATACCGCCGGCGCCACCGGTGACGAAAGCCACCCGGCCAGCCAGTGACTTGGGTTCCGGCATGCGCTGAAGCTTGGCTTCCTCGAGCAGCCAGTACTCGATGTCGAAGGCTTCCTGTTCGGGCAGGCCTTGATACTCGGAGACCGATGAAGCGCCGCGCATGACGTTGATCGCGTTGACGTAAAACTCGCCCGCGATGCGCGCGGTCGCCTTGTCTTTGGCAAAGGACAGCATGCCGACGCCGGGAATGAGGAAAATCACCGGGTTGGGGTCGCGCATAGCCGGCGAATTGTCGTGCTTGCAATCATTGTAATAACGGGCGTAGTCGGCGCGATATGCTTCCAGCGCGTTGTCGAGCGATGCGGCTACCGCATCCACGTCCGGGTTTGCCGGATCGAAGTCGAGGACGAGCGGCCGAATTTTCGTGCGCAGGAAATGGTCCGGACAGCTCGTGCCGAGGGCCGCGAGAGGGCGCAGGTTGCTCGAGTTGACGAATTCGAGCACTGCCGGTTGATCATCGAAATGACCAAGCTTGCGCTCCGACACGCCGATTTTCCCGCGAATTTCCGGCATCAATTTTGCCGCAATAGCACGTCGTTCGGAGGGACCCAGACTTTTGGTAACCTCCCCGCCAAAGGCCGCTTTCCCGGCCGTTTTCTGATCGAACCAGACGATCGCCTTGTTGATGATGTCCAGCGTCAGTTCATAACATTCCTTGGCGTCATTGGCCCAGGTGAAGAGACCATGGCTTTCGAGCACGACACCTTTGGAATTTGGATGCGCAGCCACATAGGCGCCAAGATCGAGACCGAGCTGGAAACCGGGACGACGCCATGGCAGCCAGCCGATATCGTCGCCGAAGATTTCCTGCGTCAGTTCGCGGGAGTTCTTCGACGCGGCAATGGCGATGATCGCATCGGGGTGCATATGATCGACATGTTTGAACGGCACAAATCCGTGCAGCGGCGTATCGATGGATGCTGCGCGGCTATTGAGATTGAAGGTGCAGTGCGGCAGGAAGCCGACCATGCGATCCTCGTCCTCGACGCCGTTGTAGATGGACTTCAGCGATTCCAGCTTTTCCATATAGAGCGTGGCAAAACCATCGAGCTTGATCGTGCCGACATCGCCGCCCGACCCCTTGACCCAGAGTACCCTTGCTGGCTTTCCGGTCAGCGGGTCGGTTTCGATCACTTTCGCGGAAGTATTGCCACCACCGTAATTGGTGATGCGTTTGTCAGCACCCAGCAGATTGGAACGATAAAGCAGCTTGCCCGGCTCATCCAGACCAGAGGCCTTTTGATCATCCCAACGATTATCCAGAAGTTGGACCTTGTCTGCCATATTCGCCTCCCGAAAAGTCAATTGCCAGCGCAGGACAGATCGTCCGGCAGCTGCTTATTTGCGTCTAGCTATGGAGCAGATCGCATTTTGTTGTCAATCATAAACGGTCAATTTCAATCACAAACTTACTATTGTGCAGTGCAGTATGAAACTATTTGACTGAAGTTGATTGACACTCGCGATGTTTTTGCGCCATAGATTGTCACAAGAGGAGAACAAGCATGCACGAGCGTGAGCGCCACCGCATCATTCTGAGCGCTGTTCAGGAAAAGCCGGTCATCACCATTCAGGACATTGCCGAACTGACGGAAGCGTCGGAAGCAACGATCCGCCGTGACATTGCCTCGCTGCATGTCAAAGGCAAGCTGCGCCGGGTGCGTGGGGGCGCCGAAGCCGTGCATCCACCGCAATTGACACCCCTCGCCGGCCGGCATTTCCACGTTTCCGAATCGGAAAACGCCGACAAAAAGCGCGCCATCGCCCGCGAGGCCGTTGCGCTGTGTGAAGAAGGCGACGCCATCATCATCAATGGTGGCACGACAACATTCCAGATGGTGCATTTCCTAGCGTCGCGGCGATTGCAGGTGATGACCAATTCATTCGCCATTGCCGAGCATCTGGTGAAGAATTCCAAGAGTTCGGTCACTGTGCCCGGCGGGGCGATCTACCGCGAGCAAAGCATCATCCTTTCGCCCTTCGACAATGATGTGACGCGCAATTTCTACGGAAAGCGCATGTTCATGGGCTCGCAGGGCGTCGGGCCGTTCGGGGTCATGGAGTCCGATGCATTGATCATCCAGGGCGAGCAGAAACTGATCAATCAGGCCGATGAGCTCGTCCTGCTCGTCGATTCGACCAAGTTTGCTCGCCGCTCGAGCCTCATCCTCTGTCCGTTGCAACGCGTTGCCACCATCATCACCGATGACGGCATTTCGGATGCGGACCGGAAAATGGTGGAGGACGCGGGCGTTAAACTCATCATCGCAAACGTCAATCAGGAAAAATCTAGGAATTCCGTTTCCGTCGCGTGACCGAAACGGTGTCGACCAACAATACGGTTCAATCTCTGGGAGGACAGACAATGAAACTTTTGAAGAAACTCGCATTGGGATCGGCATTCGCCTTTGCCATGCTCGCATCGCAGGCGTACGCCGCCGATACGGTCAAAATCGGCCTTGTCGTCAAATCGCTCGGCAACGGCTTCTTCGAAGCGGCCAACAAGGGCGCGCAGGAAGCTGCCAAAGAGCTCGGCGGCGTTGAGGTCATCTACACCGGTCCGACATCGACGACGGCGGAAGGCCAGATCGAGGTCATCAACGCGCTGATCGCGCAGAACGTCAATGCAATCGCGATTTCCGCCAATGATCCTGACGCTGTCATCCCGGCGCTGAAGAAGGCCATGGCGCGCGGCATCAAGGTCATTTCCTGGGATTCCGCTGTCGCCAAGGATGGCCGCATCATGCATCTCAATCCATCGTCGAACGAGCTGATCGGCAAGATGTGCCTGCAGCTCGCCGCCGATCATCTCAAGGACGGCAAGGGGGATTTCGCCATTCTTTCCGCAACGACAACCTCGACCAACCAGAATACCTGGATCGAGGAGATGAAGAAGCAACTGCCGAATTTCCCGGGCCTCAATCTCGTGACGACCGTCTATGGTGACGACCTATCCGACAAGAGCTACCGCGAAGCACAGGGCCTTCTGACCTCGCAGCCGAATGTGAAAGTCATCGTCGCCCCGACGACGGTCGGCGTCCTTGCCGCATCGCAGGCCGTGGCCGATGCCAAGAAGATCGGCGACGTCTATGTAACAGGTCTTGGCCTTCCTTCCGAAATGGCCGGCGCGATCAAGTCTGGTGCGACCAAGGAATTCGCCATCTGGAACCCGATCGACCTCGGCTATTCGGCAACCCAGATCGCCTACCGCCTCGTCAAGGGTGAGACGGATGGTGCTCCCGGCAGCGAAATTGCAGCCGGACGCATGGGCAAAATCAAGGTCGGCGATAATGGCGAAGCAGCCATGGCCGATCCATTCGTTTATGACGCCAAGAACATCGATCAGTTCTCCAAGATATTCTGATCCGTACGTCTCGTGACCAGCCCGGCAGATTTTCTGCCGGGCATTTTTTCCCTTCCGGTATATTTGATGAACCAGATTACCCTGCCCGAGCCAATGTCAGAAACGCCTCTCCTCGAGATGCGTGGCATCTCCAAGTCGTTTCCCGGCGTGAAGGCATTGAACGATGTCAACATCGCGTTGTTCCCGGGCCGGGTGACGGCGCTGATCGGCGAAAATGGTGCGGGCAAGTCGACGCTCGTCAAGATTCTCACCGGCATTTACGAGTCCGACGAGGGTGAAGTCCAGGTCGATGGCAAGCCGGTAGTCTTTGCCAATGCGCAGGATGCTATCGATTTCGGTGTCACCGCAATCCATCAGGAGACGGTGCTTTTCGATGAACTGTCGGTCGCCGAAAATATCTTTCTCGGCCATGCGCCGAAAACCAGGCTCGGCATGGTCGACTGGAAAGCAGTCAACGCGCGCGCGCTGGCCCTGCTCCATTCCCTGGAAAGCAATATCGATCCGCGTGTGCGCCTGAAGGATCTCTCGATCGCCCAGCGCCATCTCGTGGCCATTGCCCGGGCGCTCTCCGTCGATGCGCGCATTGTCATCATGGACGAGCCAACCGCCGCGCTATCGCGCAAGGAGGTCGATGACCTGTTCCAGATCGTCAAGCGCCTGAAAGCCCAGGGCAAGGCCATCCTGTTCATCAGCCACAAATTCGATGAAGTCTATGAGATCGCCGATCATTATGCGGTCTTCCGCGATGGCAAGGCGGTTGGCAGCGGCGCGCTTGCCGGTGTCGGACAGGATGAGATTGTCAAGCTCATGGTCGGCCGTTCGATCGAACATGCCTTCCCGAAAGTCGACATTCCGCTCGGCGAGACGGTGCTTTCGGTCGAGAACTACACGCATCCGACCGAGTTTCGCGACATCAGCTTTGCCCTCAGGAAGGGCGAGATTTTCGGGATTTACGGTCTTGTCGGCGCAGGCCGCTCGGAAATCTGCCAGTCGCTCTTTGGCGTCACAAAACCATCCGGCGGCACTCTTCAGCTGGACGGCAACGAGATCGTAATCGGCTCGCCGAGCGATGCCATCAAAGCCGGCATCGTCTACGTGCCTGAGGAACGCGGCCGCCATGGCGCGGTATTGCAGCTCCCGATCTATCAGAACATTTCGTTGCCCTCACTGACGCGAACTTCCCGTTCAGGTTTCTTGCGCGCGGCGGAGGAGTTCGCTCTTGCACGGAAATATGCCGAGCGTTTCGACTTGCGCGCTGCCGCTCTTTCCGTGCCGGTAGGTACCTTGTCCGGGGGCAATCAACAAAAGGTCGTCATCGGCAAATGGCTGGCGACGCAGCCGAAGATCCTTATCCTTGATGAACCGACCAAGGGCATCGACATTGGATCCAAGGCTGCGGTCCACGCCTTCATCAGCGAACTCGCCGGCGAAGGCCTCAGCATCATCATGGTCTCGTCGGAATTGCCGGAAGTCCTCGGCATGTCGGATCGCGTGCTTGTGATGCGTGAAGGATTGTCGGCCGGTATCTTTGAGCGCTCGCACCTGAATGCCGAAATTCTTGTCCGCGCCGCGACAGGCAACGCGTAAAGGTTGAATATGATCAGGCAATTGTTCAAATTCCGCGAAATGCTGCTGGTGATCATCATCGCCATTCTGCTTGCCGTGTTTTCCACCCGCTCGCCAGGTTTTGCCACGCCGGGCAATCTTGCGAATATCTTCAATGACACGTCGATCCTGATTATTCTTGCGCTAGGCCAGATGACGGTGATCCTGACGAAATCCATCGATCTTTCCGTCGCAGCCAATGTGGCCTTTACCGGCATGGCGGTCGGCATGTTGAATGCCGCGCACCCGGAACTGCCCCTCGTGCTGATCCTCATTGTCGCTCTTTGTATCGGTGCCGTTCTCGGCGCAATCAATGGAATTTTCGTCTGGAAGCTCAACATTCCTTCCATTGTCGTCACGCTCGGAACGCTGACGATCTATCGTGGCATGGCGTTCGTTCTGTCCGGCGGAGCCTGGGTGAACGCGCACCAGATGACAGCGCCCTTCCTGCAGACGCCGCGCCAGCTCTTCCTCGGCTTGCCCATCCTTGGCTGGACGGCCATCGTGATTGTAGCCGTCATGTATCTGGTCATGTCACGCACGTTTCTTGGCCGGGCGATCTATGCCTCCGGCGGCAATCCGACAGCGGCTGTCTATGCCGGCATCGATGTCGGGCGCACCCGCTTTTTCGCGTTCGTCATCTCCGGAACGCTCGCTGGCCTCTGCGGCTATCTCTGGGTGTCGCGCTATGCGGTTGCCTATGTCGACATTGCGGCAGGCTTCGAGCTCGACACCGTCGCCGCCTGTGTCATTGGCGGTATCTCGACACTTGGTGGGATTGGTTCGGTTGCTGGCGCCGTCCTCGGAGCGCTGTTTCTCGGCGTCACCAAGAATGCGCTGCCGGTCATCAACATTTCGCCCTTTGCGCAAATGGCGATTTCCGGCTCGGTTATCATTGCCGCCGTGATCTTCAATGCCCGTCAGGAACGGCGGCGTGGCCGTATCATCTTGCGTGATCGCGGCGCGTCGGAACAGATCGAGGTGGCAGCATGAGCGCGATACCTGAAAAGCGGCTTATCCCGGACCGGCTTGGCACATCGGCAACGCGTCTGTTTGGGAGCTGGGAAGCACTCCTTTTTGCTGTCGCCGTGCTGATCTTCATCGCCAATTCCCTCGCCTCACCCTATTTCCTGAATGCGTGGAATCTGTCGGACGCCACGTTCAATTTTACTGAAAAGGCCATGGTGGCGTTTGCCATGGCGCTGTTGATCATCTCCGGGGAGATCGACCTTTCGGTTGCCGCGATCATCGCGCTTGCTTCGACTGCCATGGGCGCTGCAGCGCAGGCGGGGATCGGTACGCCTGGTCTCGTTGCCATCGGGATCGGCGTTGGTGTCGGTTGCGGCGTGGTCAACGGCATTCTCGTTGCAGGACTTCGTTTGCCTTCCATCGTCGTCACGATCGGCACGATGAGCCTGTTCCGCGGCATCGCCTATATCGTCCTTGGCGACAAGGCCTATGGCGGCTATCCGGCTTCGTTCGCCTATTTCGGCCAAGGCTATGTCTTCTGGGTATTTTCCTTCGAGTTCGTGCTTTTCGCCGTGCTGGCGATCGTCTTCGCGGTCCTGTTGCATGCGACGAATTTTGGCCGCCGGGTCTATGCCATCGGCAATAATGAGTTTGCCGCACGCTTCTCCGGTATTCGTGTCGAGCGCATCAAGTTCACCCTGTTCCTCCTGACCGGCCTGATGTCCGGCATCGCAGCCGTCTGCCTCACCTCACGCCTTGGCTCGACCCGGCCGTCGATCGCCCAGGGCTGGGAGCTCGAGATCGTCACCATGGTCGTCCTTGGCGGTGTCTCGATCCTTGGCGGCGCCGGAACGATCGGCGGCGTGGTCATCGCTGCCTTCGTCATGGGACTGGTTACCTTCGGCCTTGGACTGCTCAACGTTCCCGGCATCGTCATGTCGATCTTCATCGGTCTGCTTTTGATCGTCACCATTACGTTGCCGGTCATTATCCGTCAGTTCCGGCACAGGAAGCCCGCATGAGCGCCATGGAAAAATATGCGTTCACGATGACACTCAATCCCGGTATGGAGGCCGAGTACAGGCGCCGTCACGATGAAATCTGGCCGGAACTCGTGGATCTCCTGCATGAGGCGGGTGTTGCCGATTATTCGATCCACCTCGACCATGCCACGAATACGCTCTTTGGCGTGTTGACCCGCCCCATTGGTCACACCATGCAAAGCCTGCCCGATCATCCAGTGATGAAGAAATGGTGGACTCATATGGCCGATATCATGGTCACCAATCCGGACAGCTCACCGGTCCAGACGGACCTCGTTTGCCTTTTCCATCTGCCATGAGCGACAGCCGCCGCATAGCCGTCATGGATGTTGGCAAGACCAACGCCAAGGTTGTTGTCGTTGACGCTGCGACGGGACAAGAAATCGCCTCGCGCAGCACGCAGAACCGCGTCGCCAAGGATGGACCCTATCCGCACTATGACGTCGAGGCGCTGTGGGCATTTTTTGTCGATACACTGACAATGTTTGCCCAATCACCAGGCTTCGATGCGATTTCCGTCACAGCGCATGGCGCGGCAGCCGCAGTGCTGGGCGACAATGATCTGGCGATGCCGGTCATCGACTACGAGCATGTCTATCCAGACGAGGTGCGCGCAGCCTATGCGGCCTTGCGGCCGGATTTCGCCGAGACCCGCTCGCCGCTTCTCTCCGGCGGCCTCAATGTCGGGGCGCAAATCCACTACCAGAAGACGCAGTTTCCGGCTGAATTCTCCGCAGCCAAGACCATCGTCACCTACGCACAATACTGGGTCTGGCGCCTGACTGGCATTGCCGTGAACGAAGTCACATCGCTTGGCTGCCATACGGATCTGTGGAACCCGCAAGCGGGCGAATATTCCAGCCTTGTCGACACGCTGGAGTTTCGTTCTTTGTTGGCGCCAATCCGCTCTGCGTTCGACCGGATTGGCGATCTGCGCGAGCCGCTCGCCAGGCAGATCGGCGTCGTGAAGCCCATCCCGGTTCATTGCGGCATCCACGATTCCAATGCTTCGCTGCTGCCGCATCTGATCAGCCGCACGTCGCCCTTCTCCGTCGTGTCGACCGGAACCTGGGTGGTGTCTTTTGCGGTCGGCGGAAGGTTGGATCAGCTCGACCCGGCACGGGATACGCTCGCCAATGTCGATGCCTACGGGAAGGCGGTGCCGTCGGCGCGGTTCATGGGCGGACGCGAATTCGATCTTTTGACCGGCGGCAGTACCTTCGAACCGGATGCGGATACGCTGGACCAGGTGATCCGCGAGCAATTCATGATCCTGCCGAGCATCGTGCAGGGATCCGGCCCCTACCCTGCGCAGGATCCGATCCGGCTGAATGCCGCGTCGCGATCGTCGCTCGAACAGAACACCGCTGCCTCGCTGTATGCGGCACTTATGACCAATACGTGTCTTGAGCTGATTGGTGCTGCTGGCCCGACGATTGTCGAAGGACCGTTTTCCCGCAACCTCACCTATCTGTCCGCATTGCGCTCGCTGACCGGACGCGAAATCATCGCTTCTCCCGGCTCCACCGGGACCAGTCTCGGTGCCGCGCTCCTTGCCGGCGCCAGCTGTCCGCTCAAACCGGTCTCGGACGATGTCGCGCCGCTGAACGAAGCTTTCGATCTTTATGCTCGGAACTGGCGGGATAATCTTCGGCGCAAATAGAAAAGGCGGACCTGGGCGGCCCGCCTTTTACTTGAACCAGTCTTGTTCTTTAGCTTGCGAGCGCCAGAGCGTCCTCGTCGGCGAAATCGCCGCTGAGCGCTTGTGCGAGCTTGTTGGTATCAAGCTCGCCTTCCCAGCGGGCAACAACGATTGTCGCTACCGCATTGCCGACGAGATTGGTAAGCGCGCGGCATTCAGACATGAAACGATCGATGCCGAGGATCAGCGCCATGCCCGCGACCGGAACTGCGGGAACAACCGACAGGGTTGCAGCGAGCGTGATGAAGCCTGCACCGGTGATGCCTGCAGCGCCCTTGGAACTCAGCATGGCGACAAGCAGCAGCAAGACCTGGTCCGTGAGTGTCAGATGCGTGTTCGTCGCCTGCGCGATGAACAGTGCTGCCAGGGTCATGTAGATGTTTGTACCGTCAAGATTGAACGAATAGCCGGTTGGAATGACGAGGCCGACCACGGACTTCTTGCAGCCTGCCTTTTCCATCTTGGCCATCAGTGTTGGCAGGGCGGCTTCGGATGAACTCGTTCCAAGGACCAGCAGCAATTCTTCCTTGATGTAGCGGATCAGTGCCAGGATGGAAAAGCCATTGTACCAGGCGACGGCGCCAAGAACGACGAGTACGAAAAGCAGCGACGTCAGATAGAATGTACCGATCAGGAAGATCAGATTGGCAACCGACCCGATGCCGTATTTGCCGATGGTGAAGGCCATAGCGCCGAAGGCGCCGATCGGTGCGGCTTTCATAAGGATCGCGACGAGCTTGAAAACCGGCGCTGAAAGCACCTGCAGGAAATTCGTAACCGGTTCCGCCCTCTCGCCGACCATGGCGAGTGAAAGGCCGAACAGTACCGAGAAGAAGAGTACCTGCAGGATATCGCCTGAAGCAAAGGCGCCAACGATTGTTGTCGGTATGATGTTCGTCAGGAAGCCGACGACGCTCTGCTCATGCGCCTGTTGTGTATAGGTCGCGACGGCGGCAGGATCGAGCGATGCGGGATCGATATTCATGCCGGCGCCCGGCTGAACGACATTGGCGACGATGAGACCGACGATCAAGGCAAGTGTCGAGAACGTCAGGAAATAAAGCATCGCCTTGCCGGCAACGCGGCCGACTTTTTTCAAATCACTCATGCCGGCAATGCCGGTGGTGACCGTCAGGAAAATGACCGGGGCAATGATCATCTTCACGAGTTTGATGAAGGCATCGCCGAGCGGCTTCATGCTGGTGCCAATATCGGGGTAGTAGTGGCCGAGCAGAATGCCGATGGTGATGGCAACAATCACCTGAAAATAAAGATGGGCGTAAATCGGTGTTCTGCCGCGCGGCTGCGGTGCTGCGGTTATCGTCACAGGACTCATAACTTCCTCCATGGTGCGAGCCGCGTCTGGCGCAATAAGCCTGCCAGCCTCCTGGGCTCTCGTTACAGGGCGGATAGACCGTCCCCTCGCGAGAAGCATTGCAAGCACCGTGCCAATTTGCGGGAGCAGTCTAAGTAGTTGGAAATAAACGATATAAATTTTAGAGCCGGATTCTTAACCACTAAAGTTGTGCGGGTATTCGCACGTGCCTCTTGAGATTTGTGCGAATATCTGCACAGATGCTTTCATGGAAAATCGGCTGGCGGTGCGCTCGGAAAGCATTCTGCACGCGGGGATGACAAGCCCGCTCGTGAAGATTGTTTATGGGCTCCTCGCTGCACTTCTTGTCGCAGGCGCACTTTTCATCGCCAATGATTACGGACGCAAGCGCGCTTACGAATCGCTGCACATCCGGGCGCAGAGCGCGGCCGAACTCAATGCCGTCCTGCTGCGGACGGTGCTTGAGAAACAGCGGTCGTTGCCCTTCGTCCTGTCGCAGGACCGCGATGTGATCAGCGCGTTGACGACGCGCAGCGACAGCCTGTTGCAACTGGTCAACCGCAAGCTTGAAAGCCTGATCAGCGGTACCCGCTCTTCGGTGATTTATCTTCTCAACGCTGATGGATTGGCACTGGCTTCCAGCAATTGGCGCGAACCGACGAGCTTCGTCGGTACCAATTACAGCTTTCGACCCTACTATACCCGCGCTGTCGCCACCGGCAGCGCCGAGCACTATGCGTTCGGTACCGTCAGTAAACGTCCGGGTCTCTATATTTCAAGACGCATCGATGGACCTTCGGGAACGCTCGGCGTTATCGTCGTCAAGGTCGAGTTCGATGACCTTGAGGCTGATTGGCGCCGCAACAGCGATCCTTCCCTGGTTGTTGATCAGCGCGGTATTGTGCTGATCACAAGCCTGCCCGGATGGCGATTTATGACCGAGGGCCCAATTGTACCTGACCAGATGGGGCCGATCCGCGAGAGTCTGCAATTCGGTGATGCGCCCCTCGCACCGCTCGACATTACACCTGCCTTGCCGCAAGGCCAGCCTGATATTGTCCGGGCGCGCTTGCCCGGCGCGGCGAAGGCGGAAGAATTCGTGCGCGTACAGACGCCGGTTCCCACCACCACCTGGAACCTGCAACTCCTGACCCCGGCGGCGTCCGCCGTATCAGAGGCAACGCGGACCGCGCAGTTGCTGGCGCTGATCGTTCTTGCCCCTTTACTGGGGTTGACCGCTTTTTTCCTGCGCCGCCGCGGATTGGCACTGCGGCGTGCCCGCGAGCAGGAGGCGGCGCGGCTTGAGCTTGAGCGGCGTGTTGCCGAGCGCACGGCAGATCTCAGCGCTGCTCATTCGGAACTCGTAATGCAGGTCGAGGAGCGCCAAAAGACGGAAGCCAAGCTGCAGACGGTGCAGCAGGACTTGGTGCAAGCGAACCGTCTTGCCATTCTTGGACAAGTCACGGCCGGCGTCGCCCATGAGATCAACCAGCCTGTCGCTGCCATTCGCTCCTATGCGGATAATGCCAAGACTTTTCTTGGCCGCAACCAGATCGATTCGGCCAGGGACAATCTGAAAGCGATTGCAGGGCTGACGGAGCGCATTGGTGGCATCACCGATGAGCTGCGCACCTTCGCGCGCAAGGGAACGGGCGACGCGGGTCCGATCAGCGTCAGTGATGTGATCGAGGGTGCGTTGCTTTTGCTGGGCACCCGCTTCCGGCAGAGAGCCGGTCAGATCACTACGCAGACACTATCGCCGGATATCAAGGTACACGGTAATCGAATGCGTCTCGAGCAGGTGCTGATCAATCTCATGCAGAATGCAGTGGAGGCAACGGAAGGCGGTCCGGCCAGCAAGATCAGCGTGGAGACCCGGGTGACAGAAGGCGAGGTCCAGCTGATTGTTTCCGACAATGGGCCAGGTATTCCTGAAGCAATCAAGCAAGCGCTGTTCACACCTTTCAATACGTCCAAGGATCGCGGCCTCGGGCTCGGTCTGGTCATCTGCCACGACATCGTCGCGGATTATGGCGGGCGCATCGACGTCAAAAGCAGCAGCGCCGGAACAAAATTTACGGTTCATCTTCCAAGGGTCTCTTGATCATGAATGTTCAGCTTAGAGCGGTTTGCAGTCATATTGGATCAGTTCTGTTTCACGGATGGCGAGACGATCCACTAGGAAGGTGGCGAGGCCGATGTGATTCCATCGGACGAAGCTGCCTGACAAAGTGGGTGTCCGCCAGCCGGAAACCCGAAGGGCCGGGTGAATTTGGTCCAAATCCTTCGGGCTTCGGCTTCATCCGCACCACCAGCGCGGCCTCGCCAAACCCCTCGACCTTGAACCAAATTCCCTCCGGCAGAACGATTCAATATGACTGCAAACCGCTCTAGTGTCGCTTTCGTCGACGATGATGATGATCTGCGCAATGCCAATCGCCAGACCCTGGAGCTTGCAGGTTTTAACGTGATGCCTTTTGCGGATGCGATGAGCGCCTTGCGTTTTCTGACACCGGATTTTGCCGGCGTCGTCGTCACTGACGTGCGTATGCCGAACATCGACGGTCTGGAATTGTTTCGCCGCCTGCACGCCTTGGATGCCGATCTGCCCGTCATCCTCATCACCGGCCACGGCGACATCGACATGGCAGTCGAGGCGATACAGGAAGGCGCCTATGATTTCATTGCCAAGCCCTATCCGGCTGATCGTCTCGTCCAGAGCATCCTGCGAGCGGCTGAAAAGCGGCGGCTGGTCATGGAAAACCGCCAGCTGCGCCTCGCGCTTGAGACTTCCGACGACAATCTGCCGCTCATTGGCCAGACCCCTGTCATGCAGAACCTGCGCAAGACATTGCGCCACGTGGCCAATGCAGATGTCGACGTTTTGATTGCCGGTGAGACCGGCACCGGCAAGGAAGTGGCGGCAAGCCTGTTGCATGAATGGAGCCGTCGCAAGCAAGGCAATTTCGTCGCGCTCAATTGCGGTGCGCTGCCGGAGCCCGTGATCGAAAGCGAGCTGTTCGGTCATGAGGCTGGTGCATTTACCGGAGCGCAGAAAAAACGCATCGGCCGCATTGAACATGCCAGTGGCGGCACACTGTTTCTCGATGAGATCGAAAGCATGCCGCTGTCGACGCAGGTCAAATTGCTGCGCGTGCTTGAAACCCGCGAGATCACGCCGCTCGGCACCAATGAACATCGCCCGGTCGATTTGCGTGTCGTTGCAGCGGCAAAGGTAGATCTCGGCAGTCCGGAACAGCGCGCGAATTTCCGCGAAGACCTTTTTTATCGCTTGAACGTCGTTACGATTTCAATCCCGCCTCTGCGCGAGCGTCGGGAGGATATTCCGCTCCTGTTCACGCATTTCCTGCAGCGCGCCTCAGCACGCTTCAAAAGCGAGCCGCCGGAGATGACCGGAGCGTTGCGATCGCGTCTGATGGAACATGCCTGGCCAGGCAATGTGCGCGAGCTTTCGCATTTTGCCGAACGGGTTGCGCTCGGACTGGAGCTGGAGAGCGAGCGACTTAGTCAGACGACCAACATTGTCAACCTGCCCGAGGCGATGGAGCAGCACGAGGCAAAACTGATCCGTGATGCGCTGAGCGCAAACCATGGCGATGTGCGTTCGACCCTTGAAACCCTTGGGATCCCGCGCAAGACCTTCTACGACAAATTGCAGCGTCACGGTATCGAGCGTGCCGACTATGCAAAACAAAAGCCCGGGGACTAGGCGAAGAACGCCAGCTTTGCGGTGCACTTCGCCACGGACAGCCGCTCGACCAGCGGGCATTCGAGCTTGGTGATCGGATGGCGCGTGCCCGATGACTGCGCAACGCCGTCCAGTTGCTCGATTGCCCAGCGTCCCATGGCCCGGTGTGGCAAGACTGAAGTCGTCAATTGCGGATGGAGATGGCGCGAAATTTCTTCGTCGTCATACCCGATGACGGAGATATCTTCGGGAATGCGCATTCCGGCCTCCTTCAACGCCTCATAGCAGCCAATCGCGGTGCGGTCGTTCTGGCAGAAAATGGCAGTGGGTGGGTCGTCCAGCGTCAGCAATTCCTTCGTCGCCGCATAGCCCGCGCTTGCCGACCAGTCGCCCTCGACCACCAGCTCCGGATCGAAAGGGATATCGGCTGTCGCCAAGGCACGCCGATACCCCTTGAGCCGGTCCTTCGCGGCTTCCATCCATGGTTCGCCGGTGATAGTGCCTATGCGCCGATGGCCGTGCTGGATCAGATGACGGGTCGAATGCTGACCGCCCGCGATCTCGCTTGGTACGACAGCAGGAAAGGCATGATCCGTCGTGTAGCAGTTGACGAGAACGACCGGAATGTCGAGTTCGTAAACCGCCGCCGGCAAGACCACCTCGCGTGTGAAGATCGCCATATAGATCAGCGCCGAAACCCCCTGCTCGCGCAGGGCGCGGATCGTGCGGGGCTCCATCTCGGGGTCGTTGAGCGTCTGGGCAACGAGGATGATGTTGCCGGCATTCCACGAGGCCTGGCGTGCGCCTTCGATAGCGACGACTGCTTCCGGACTGGTCGCAAGCTGGTCGACGACAAAGCCGATCTTGCCGTCGATCGCAGGCATCAGGATATCTGCGGTGTCGAGATGAGCGAAGCTCGGTGCGGCATAGCCGAGCGAACGCGCCGCCTCTATCACCCGTTCGCGTGTTTCCGCGGCAAGCTTGATGCCCGGTGTCTTGTTGAGCACGAAGGAGACGGTGGCCTGCGAGCACCCTGCAACCCGGGCGATGTCGGTCATTGTCACACGCTTGCTGACGCGTTTGCGCCGCACTGCCAAGCGCGTGGTCCTAACTTTGCCAGTGGTCGAATTATCCACCGTATCACCTATTCGGAACGACGTTTCCAGCGGCCCGAAGACTGGCCGGAATCGATGAAGTTATGGCGAATATTACGAACAGTTTGCTCGACTAATCAACATAAATAATTATTGACTAATTTTTATAAGTAGCGATGATCGCCGCAGTGGGATCGCCACGAGCTAATTTCTGGGAGGAAATTTTCAATGAATATCACCCGTCGCACTGTGCTGTTTACTTCAGCCATCGGGCTGGCTGCCTCCATGGTCGCGGGCGGCGCATTGGCTGATGCGCCGCCGCTCAAGAAAAAAGATACCTACAAGGTCGGCTTTGCCCAGACCGAAAGCAACAATCCATGGCGCCTGGCCCAGACTGCCAGCATGCAGGAAGAAGCCAAGAAACGCGGATGGCAACTGGTCTATACGGATGCCGCCAGCTCCGCCGCCAAGCAGGTCGCCGATGTCAATTCGATGATCGCCCAGGGTGTTGACCTGATTTTTCTCGCGCCACGTGAGGAAAAGCCACTGATTCCTGCAATCAAGGCCGCCAAGAATGCCGGCATCCCGGTTATCCTGCTTGATCGCAACGTCGACGCTTCGCTGGCCAAGCCCGGTGAGGATTATGTAACGTTCATTGGTTCCAATTTCATCGAGGAAGGCCAGCGTGTTGCCGATTGGCTCGTGAAGAACGCCAATGGCAAGACCACGATCATCGAGCTTGAGGGGACGACCGGTTCTTCTCCGGCCAATGACCGCAAGAAGGGCTTCGACGATGTGATCGCCAAGAACCCGGACTTCAAGATTGTTGCCTCGCAGACCGGCGATTTCGCTCGCGACAAGGGGCGCCAGGTTGCCGAAACTCTGCTCCAGGCGCATCCCGATGCCAACGTTGTCTATGCCCATAATGACGAGATGGCCATGGGTGCAATTTCCGCAATCGAGGCTGCCGGCAAGGTGCCGGGCAAGGATATTCTCGTCCTGTCGATCGACGGGGGTAAAGAAGCCGTACAGGCGGTGGTGGACGGCAAGATCGCAGCGGTCGTCGAATGCAATCCACGCTTTGGACCGAAGGCGTTCGACACGGCTATCGCCTACGCGGCAGGCGAGAAGATTCCGGACAAAATCATCAATCCGGATCAGTTCTACGATGCCAGCAACGCCAAGGAGCTGCTGAGCACCGCCTATTGATTTTGTGGCTCTGCCAGCGCTCTTATAGGGCGCTGGCTTTTTTCGGCATTTGTATTGCTATGCCGGAGCCTTCCGATGCGTTCAGAATTGGCTTTTGAAATGAACACCAATAGCCTTTTATCGATGACAGGAATCGACAAGCGCTTTGCCGGGATCCCTGCCCTGGCCGGCGCTTCTTTCGCTGTTGGACGCGGCGAAGTTCATGCGCTGATTGGCCAGAACGGTGCGGGCAAATCGACGCTTATCAAGGTGCTGACCGGTTATTACAAGCGCGATGCCGGTGAAGTCGTGTTCGATGGCAAGCCATTCGAGGTCTCCTCGCCGCAACAGGCGCAGGCAAGCGGCATCAGCACCATCTACCAGGAAATCAACCTCGTCCCCTATCGCTCCATCACCGAGAATATATGCCTTGGCCGCGAGGCTCGCCGTTACGGCCTGCTCGATTGGAAGCGCATGCACCAGGAGGCTGAAGCGCTGCTGCAACGCTTCAATGTGCGCGCCGATGTGCGCCGGCCGTTGATGGAATTCAATACCGCCACGCAGCAGATGGTGGCGATTGCGCGTGCCATCGGTTTTTCGGCAAAGCTCGTTATCATGGATGAGCCCACCTCCTCGCTCGACGAGCGTGAAGTCGCTGTGTTGTTCAATGTCATCCGGCAGTTGAAGCAGGAGGGCGTTTCAGTTGTTTTCGTCAGCCACAAGCTGGATGAGCTTTACGAGGTTTGCGACCGCGTCACCATCATGCGCGATGGCCGGACCGTAAAGACTGCGGCCATGAACGAGATTGACAAGATCGGTCTTGTCTCCGCAATGCTTGGGCGCGCCATTGAACGCGCCGAGGGCCACGCCACGGCATTCAGCGATCGCGACGAAAAGAAAATCGGCAAGGTGCTTTTGTCGGCCGAAAATCTCGCCATCAACCAGATCGTGCAGGATGTCTCTTTCAATGTACGCAGCGGAGAGATCGCCGGGTTTGCCGGACTTCTCGGCGCAGGGCGGACGGAAACGGCCCGGCTGGTCTTCGGCATCGATCGTCCGCGCGCGGGTACAATGATATTCAACGGGCAGACGTTCGATCCGCATAAGCCGTCCGATGCCATCGCTGCTGGCATGGGATTCTGTACAGAGGACCGCAAGAGCGAGGGCATCGTCCCCGACATGAGTGTTGCAGAAAACATGATGCTGGCGCTGATGCCGAAGCTCAGCAAATCCGGTGTCATCGATGACAAGGCGCAGCGTGACATCGTCGAGCGTTTCATCAGGCAACTCGGCATCAAATGCTCCGGGCCGGACCAGAAGGTGCGCGAGCTTTCGGGTGGCAATCAGCAGAAGGTTCTCCTCGGCCGCTGGCTGGCCATGAACCCGCGCCTGCTCATTCTCGACGAGCCGACGCGGGGCATCGACGTTGGAGCCAAGGGCGAGATTCAGGCGCTTATCAAGACGCTGGCTGACCAAGGGCTTGCGGTTCTGATGATCTCCTCGGAACTCGAAGAGGTGATCGAGGGCGCCGATCGTGTGTTCGTCCTGCGCGAAGGCATCAGCGTGGCCGAATTCGATCGCGATGAGGCAACCGAAGACGCCGTCATGTCCGCCATGGCTCACGGCAGCGCGCCGACTATCGCGGAGGCTGCACCATGACCGATACTGCGCGGCAACAACTTATATCGCGGCCGTTCGACCCATTCGATTTCATGGCGCGCTACGGCACCTTGATTGCACTGGCTCTGCTTATCCTGTTCAATTTTGCTTTTACCCGCAACTTCGCCACCATGCAGACGCTTAACGTCAATCTCACACAGGTCTGCACGATTGTCATCGTTGCCATTGGCATGACGCTGGTCATCGCGACCGGCGGCATCGATCTTTCCGTTGGATCACTCATGGCGATTTCCGGCGCGCTTGCGCCGATGATCTTCCTCGGCAAGATTGTTCCCATCGACAATGTTGCTCTCGCCGTTGCCGCGGCCATGATCATCGCGGTTGGTGTGGCAGGCTTGTTTGGCTTGTTCAATGGCTGGCTCATCGCCAGGTTTCGCATCCAGCCGATCGTCGCGACGCTGGTTCTGTTCATTGCCGGGCGCGGCATTGCCCAGGTCCTGACCAACGGCAATCTCCAGACATTCCGCGTTCCGCAATTCCAGTGGATCGGTCTCGGCCGCCTCTTCGGCATTCCGGTGCAGGTCGTGCTTATGGTGCTCCTCGTGATCGCTGCGGCATGGATGCTGAAGCGCACGGTTTTCGGCCGTCAGATCATCGCCATTGGCGGCAACGAACGTGCGGCGGAGCTTTCCGGTATTGCGGTCTCCCGGGTGAAGCTCGTCGTTTATACGATCAGCGGCCTTTGTGCCGGGATAGCCGGTCTCGTGGTGATCGCCATCAATTCCTCCAGCGACGCCAATCTGGTCGGTATGGGCATGGAGCTTGATGCCATCGCCGCGGTTGCTGTTGGCGGCACGCTTTTGAGCGGCGGCAAGGCGACCATTATCGGCACCCTGCTCGGTGCCATGACGATCCAGCTCGTGCGCTACACCCTCCTTGCCAATGGTGTGCCTGATGCCGCCGCCCTTGTGGTCAAGGCTGGCATCATCGTGCTCGCCGTCTGGATCCAGCAACAGGGCAGGCGCGCATGACGAGACCTCGTTTGATCTCTTTGCTTGGCAGCTATGGTGTCGTTCTGGCACTGCTGCTACTCGTCCTCTTCGGATGGGCACGCTATGATTATTTCCTCGGCTTTTTCAACATCACCAGCGTTCTGCGCTACAATTCGATGTTCGCGCTCGTGGCTCTCGGCATGTGCTTCGTCATCATGACCGGCGGTATCGATCTGTCCGTCGGTTCGACCGCTGCGCTCGGCAGCGTCGTCGCGGCGCTCGCCAGTCCGCAGGGCGCCTGGATCGGCCTTGGAGCCGGGGTCGGCGCCGGGCTTTGCGTCGGCCTGATCAATGCGATTCTCGTCACACGGTTGAAGATCATGCCATTCGTCGCGACCCTTGCAATGATGCTGGCGGCAAGCGGTACCGCGCTTCTCCTCGCCGACAACCAGTCCGTGTCGGTATCGTATGAAAGCGGGTTCACGTCGATCGGCCAGGACAATTTCCTCGGCTTTCCCATTCCCGCCTGGATTGCGATCATGGCCTATGTGGTCGGCTGGATTGTTGTGAATTTCACCAGCACCGGCCGCGGTGTGCTCGCCGTCGGCGGCAACGAAGATGCAACGCGGCTGATGGGCCTCCCCGCTGACCGTATCAAGTTTCTGGTCTATCTTGCGAGTGGCGGCCTTGCCGGGCTGGCAGGCGTCATCCTCGCGTCGCAATTCGGCGCAGGGCAGCCGATCGAGGGTGTCGGCTGGGAACTCTTTGCGATCGCCGCGGTGGTCGTCGGCGGAACCCTTTTGACCGGCGGTGTCGGTTCTGTAGGAGCCACGCTCGCGGGCGTGCTGCTGCTTGGCATCCTCTTCAATGTACTGAACTTTGAAAACGGCAAGGGCTGGATCTCGCTCTCCGCCTACTGGCAATCGGTCATACGCGGCCTGTTCCTGCTGGTCGTCGTGATCTTACAGGCAAAACTTTCCTCGCGCGGCAGCGTCGCTGTCAGGGATTATTGATGCGGAACAGTGCGCAACCAGAGCTATTCGGCACGTTTCAAGGCGAACCGGTATTCCAGTTAACGATCCGCTCACCTGCCGGGGCTGTCACCAGAATTTTGAACTGGGGCGCCGTCATCAGGGATCTGCAAATTCCCTTGAGTGATGGAATTCTCCAGCGCGTCGTTTTGGGTTTCGATGGTTTTGACGACTACCCGGCCCTTTCACCTTATTTCGGCGCACTTGTCGGCCGTTACGCCAATCGTATAGCAGATGGGCGTTTCCTGCTCGATGGAAAGACTGTCCAGCTCGACCTCAATGAACATGGCATTCAGACCTTGCATGGAGGCAGCGGCGGGGTTTCTCAGCGCCTGTGGACCATTGCGGGCTGGAGCCAGTCTTCTGTCACCCTTTCAATAAATCTGCCCGATGGCGATCAGGGTTTCCCCGGCAACATGGATGTGCACTGCACCTACAGCCTCGATGACCTCACGCTTTGTGTTGAAGTCGAGGCGGTCACTGACGCGCCAACCGTCGCCAATTTTGCCCAGCATTCCTATTTCAATCTCGATGGGTCCAGCGATATTCGCGACCATCGCTTGCGGATCCTCGCCGATGCTTTCACGCCCGTTGATGGGAACCTTATTCCCACCAGCGAAATCGCCGGAATCGATGAAACGGCCTATGACTTTCGCTTGCCGCGCCGGATCGGCACGAGCGGCTCGACCCTCTACGATCATAATTTCGTCCTGAGTGAGCCAATAAGCGAAGGTCTGCGTTTTGCCGCCTCGCTCGTGGCGGGCAATGGCCTTGCCATGCAGGTCCACACGAGCGAGCCCGGCCTGCAATTCTATGATGGGGCGAAAATACCTGCCGTTACCGGGATTGGCGGCATGCATTATGGTCCGCATGCCGGGCTCTGCCTGGAAGCGCAGCATTTCCCGGACAGTCCGAACCAGCCGCAGTTTCCGGGCACGATCCTTCGCCCGGGCGAGACTTATCGCCAGCGCACGGAATTCCGCTTCCATAACGTCTAACTTGCCAATCACAATTTGGCGTCCTATGCCGGTCTGCAGCAAAGTGGAGGCATTGATGGCTACGAATGTTGCATTGACGGGACTGGCGCGGGACATGCAGGCGCGGGCGGATACGGGCCGCCCGATCCGCATCGGCCTGATCGGTTCGGGCGAGATGGGCACCGATATCGTCACGCGTGTGGCGCATATGCCCGGCATCGAGATCGGGGCGATTTCCGAACTCAATTTGCCCAACGCGATCAAGGCCGTCGACATCGCCTATCAGGAAGACGGTCATTCGCGCGAGGTGTCGAATGCGTCGGCGCTCACGGAAGCGATGGAAGCCGGCAAGATCGCCGTCACCAATGATGCCGGTCTCATCCTTGAGAACGAGTTGATCGATGTGGTCATCGATGCGACCGGGGTGCCGGCGGTCGGGGCCGAGATCGGCTTGAAAGCAATGGAACACGGCAAGCATCTCGTCATGATGAATGTCGAGGCGGACGTGACCATCGGCGCGTACCTCAAGAGCGAGGCCGACCGGCTCGGCGTCACCTATTCGCTCGGCGCCGGCGATGAGCCGTCCTCCTGTATGGAACTGATCGAATTCGTCTCGGCCATGGGCCATCCGATCGTTGCCGCGGGCAAGGGCAAGAACAACCCGCTCAACATCGATGCGATACCCGACGATTACGAGGAAGAAGCCAGGCGCCGCCACATGAATGTGCGCATGCTGGTCGAATTCGTCGATGGCTCGAAGACCATGGTGGAGATGGCGGCGATCGCCAATGCCACCGGGCTCGTGCCCGACAAGCCGGGCATGCATGGCCCGGCGGCAACGCTCGACCAGCTGTCGAAGGTGCTCGTGCCGGAAAAGGACGGCGGCGTGCTCTCAAGGGTTGGTGTCGTCGATTATTCGATCGGCAAGGGTGTGGCCCCGGGCGTCTTCGTCGTTGCCGACATGTCGCATCCGCGCATATCGGAGCGCATGGAAGATCTGAAGATGGGCAAGGGTCCGTATTTCACCTTCCACCGGCCCTATCACCTGACTTCGCTCGAAGTGCCGCTGACTTGCGCCCGCGTCGTGCTTTACGGCAAGGCCGACATGGTGCCGCTGGCCAAGCCGGTGGCCGAGGTGTGCGCCGTGGCCAAGAAGGATTTGAAACCCGGCGACAGGCTCGATGCGATTGGCGAATATTGCTACCGCGCGTGGATCATGACGGCGGGCGAAGCGCGCGTCGCCGGTGCCATCCCCTGCGGCCTGTTGCAGGGCGGCAGCGTCACGAAAGCCATCAGGAAGGGCGAGCTCATCACCAGCGCCAATGCCGCCCCCGCGCAAGGCTCCAGGATCGTTGAACTGCGCGCCCGCCAGGACAGACTGGTTTATGGCCGAGCATCAGCGTCCAGGAATTACTGAACCGTTTGGGGCTTAAGCTCCAAACGGCTTTTTATTTCGCCTTCGTAACGAGTTGTCTATTTTGTTGTTGAAACAAGTGCTTAGATAAATCAAAATTTTTTAAAACAATGCAAATTTATCTGTGCAAAACTTCCTTCTCCTTGAAAAAGACCGGTTGGCCAACAATATTAATAAATGGTTAACGCTTTTGAGTCTTTGCTAGGAGCATGTAGTGCCGGCATATCAGGTCAAATTCGCTTATCTGACGAAGTATAAACAGACACGTCATCTGTTTCACCAGCTTGTCATCGCCGATGACGAGACAAGTGCACTGGCACGCGGCCGCCTGATGATGAACAAGCGCTCTCCCAATGCGCGCATCGTGCACGGGTCATGCGTGCTGCGTCCGGACAGTTCCGAGGTTGAAAGCGCCACGGCGCAAGGCTGG
Organism: Phyllobacterium trifolii; assembly: GCF_014192095.1. Taxonomy (GTDB): domain Bacteria; phylum Pseudomonadota; class Alphaproteobacteria; order Rhizobiales; family Rhizobiaceae; genus Phyllobacterium; species Phyllobacterium trifolii. The sequence continues at coordinate 115,111 of NZ_JACHXN010000009.1, read as the reverse complement.
ACGCTCAACGACAATTGGTGGTCGCGTCCCATCAAGCCCGATGACGACCTTGCCGCAATCGCCAAGCATGGTTTCGCGCATAGCAATCATATCCATGCCAAATCGGCCATGGACTGTGTCGCTATCGACAAGCGAGCGGCCTAAAGGTCCGTTCTTACGCTCCACAATTCCGGGAACAGCACCACTTCCAGCATCTTGCGCAAGTAGTTGACGCCGGACGTCCCGCCGGTGCCGGTCTTGAAGCCGATGATGCGCTCGACTGTCGTCACGTGATTGAAGCGCCAGCGCCGGAAATAGTCCTCGAAGTCCACCAGCTTTTCCGCCAGTTCATAGAGCGGCCAGTGGCCTTCCGGGTCGCGGTAGATCATCAGCCACGCGTCGCGCACGCTGTTGTTCGGCTGGTAGGGCAGCGAGCAGTCGCGCTCCAGTACTGATTGGTCGATAGCAAAGCCCTTGCGCGCCAAAAGCCGGATAGACTGGTCGTAGATGCTCGGTGCATGCAGGAATTGCGCAAGCCAGGCATGGATATCCGGCTTATGCTCGTGCGGCCGCATCATCGCGGCATTCTTGTTGCCGGCGAGGAACTCGATCGCCCTGTACTGGAATGACTGAAACCCCGAAGACATGCCGAGCGCTTCGCGGAAGCTCGTATATTCGCTGGGCGTCATTGTCCTCAAGACGTCCCATGCCGAGTTCAACTGGTCGAGAATGCGTGAGACCCGCGCCAGCATCTTGAAGGAGGGCGCGAGATCATCCCTTGCGATATGCTGGCAAACCGAAGTCAGCTCGTGGATAACGAGCCGCATCCAGATTTCGGACGCCTGATGCTGTACGATGAACAACATCTCGTCATGGGCAGCGGAAAGCGGCGTCTGCGCCGTTAGTATTTTGTCGAGCCGCAGATAATCGCCATAGAACATGCGTCCTTCGAAGCCCATCTGCGCGCCGTCAGTTTCCGGATCGTAGGGTGTACGTGTCACGTGACGGCTCCCCTCACCTTATATTCAGGTTGGTCCCAGGCACGCGTCACGAGAATGTCCTTGAGAATCGCCGCGGCCTGCGCCACCTCCGCGAAGCTGAGGTAAAGCGGCGTCATGCCGAAACGAATGATATCCGGCGCACGGAAATCGCCGATCACGCCGCGCGCAATCAACGCCTGCATGATGGCATAGCCATTGTCGCAGGAGTAGGACACCTGACTGCCGCGTAGGCCGGGGTCTCGCGGCGTCACCAGCGTCAGCCCAAGTTCCTCGGCAAATTCGCCTACTTCCTGAATGAAGAAATCGCAAAGCCCGATGGATTTCGCGCGCACGGCCTCCATGTCGACATCGACCCACAGCGACATTGCCTCGTCCATGGCGACCATCGCCAGCACCGGCGGTGTCCCGCACAGATACTGTTCGATGCTGCTTGATGGCGAATAGGCGGCATCGAAATCGAAGGGCGCGCGATGACCGAACCAGCCGGAAAGCGGCTGGCGGAACCCGCCCTGATGGCGTGGATTGACATAAAGAAATGCCGGAGCGCCGGGCCCGCCATTGAGATATTTGTAGCCGCAACCAATGGCGAAATCGGCCTGAGCCCCAGCCAGGTCAACCGGCATCGCACCTGCCGTGTGCGCGAGGTCCCAGATCACGAGGATACCCTTGTCATGCGCCGCCCTGGTCAGCGCCGCCATGTCGTGACGATAGCCGTTGCGGTAGTTGACATGGGTCAGCATCAGCACAGCCACATCTTCATCCAGCATGTCCGGGAGATCTTTTGGGGTATCGGCAAGAACCAGCCGGTGACCCTTGCCGATCTGCTTGGCCACGCCTTCCGCGATATAAAGATCAGTCGGAAAATTATCGCGCTCCGAAACGATCTTGCGGCGTTGCTGATTGAGGTCGAGGGCTGCCGATAATACCTTGAACAGATTGATCGAGGTGCTGTCGGCCGCGACGACCGTTCGCTCCTCAGCGCCGATCAGCCGTGCGATTTTTTCGCCGACGCGCTGCGGCAGGTGCACCCAGTCAGCGGTATTCCAGCTGCGGATCAGCTGCTCGCCCCATTCCTCCGCGATCGTCTTCGCGACCCGCTGCCTGACTGACTTCGGCAAGGCGCCAAGCGAATTGCCGTCGAGATAGATCACGCCCTCCGGCAGTTCGAATCTGTCGCGGTATGCGCGCAGCGGATCGGAAAGGTCAGCTTGTGTGGCATCGATCTTGATCGTGGTACTGACCATTTCTTCTTTCTTGATAATGAATGTAGTGGCGCCAATTCACGGCTTTGCACAAGTCGCTTAACGGCTACAATTTACTTTGGTATGAACTTGTCAATATAACCAGACCCTGCTCGATAGTGGGGCATAAAAGGGAGAATAACAAAAATGATCGGCGCAAAATATGCAGTGCGGACAGCGCTGGCTGCAGCACTTGGCCTGGGGCTTGGGCTTGGAGCCGCCTCGGCCGAAACCAAAATCGGCATCGCACAATTCGGCAAGCACCCGCAGCTGGACGAAACGGTCACCGCATTCAAGGCAGAACTGACCAAGCTTGGTGTCACAGATGCCGTCTATGACGAATTGCAGGTGAATTTCGATGCGACGCTTATCCCGCAAATGGTCACCAAGCTCGTTTCCAGCAATCCGAAGCTTATCCTCGCCATCACCACGCCGGTTGCCCAGGGCGCACGGCAGATCGTCGGTAATTCCGGCACGCCTGTGGTTTTCGCCGCCGTCACCGATCCGGTTGCGGCCAAGCTCACACCCTCGTGGGAAGCGGGCGACACCGGCATGACCGGCGCTTCCGATCTGCAGGACGTCATCTCGGTGGTCAAGTTCATCAAGAAGCTGCTGCCGGACGCCAAGCGCCTCGCCTATCTCTACAACCCCGGCGAAGACAATGACGTTGCCGTGCTGAAGCTGATCACGGAAGCTGCCAAAGCCGAAGGCCTGGAGCTGGTTGAAGTCGGTCTCGACAACACCAACGACATTCCGATCCGGGTCAGCTCGCTCGCCGGCAAGGCCGATGTGATCTATGTTCCGGGCTCCAATCTGGTCCAGCCAGCGGTTCCGGCCGTGGCTGCAGCCGCGTTGAGCATCAATATTCCTATCGTCAATGCCTCGGCGCAGGCGGTACGCGACGGCCTCGTCGCAGCGGCTTTCGAAGTCTCCTACACCAAGGTCGGCCAGAATGCGGCCAAGCTCGCATCGGAAATTATCGCCGGCAAGTCACCGGCAAGCCTTGCCCCGATCAAACCGACCTATGAGGACCACACGGCGCTGATCAACGAGGCTGTTCTGGCAAAAACAGGTCAAAAGGTGCCCGATAGCCTCAAAGATTGTGAATGCTTCGTGAAATAAGCCTTCTCCTTTAGCCTGCAAACATATAGTTCCTGCGCAGCCAGCGCTGGAACTATTGAACGCAGGCTATGCACTGGTTTGAGGGCTTACACATGACAACCGACATGCTGTCCGTGAAGGGCGGCACCAAGATTTTCTATCGCGGCACCCTTGACGAGCGCCGGGCGCTCGATGGCCTTGATGTCGCGCTGAAGCCCGGAGATTTTTGCATCGTCATTGGCAGCAATGGCGCTGGCAAGTCGAGCTTTCTCAACGCTGTCTCCGGCAAGCTGCCGCTGGACTCGGGCCGCATTTCCATTGACGGACAGGATGTCACGCGGCTGAACGCCCACCGCCGTGCCCAATTCATTGCCCGCGTGTTCCAGGATCCGATGATCGGCACCGCGCCGACCATGACCATCGGCGAAAACATGCTTTTGGCGGAATTGCGCGGCAAGCCGCGCGGCTTTTCCTATGGGCTTACCGCCGCCCGCCGGGCCAAATACAGCGAGCAACTGGCGGAACTCAATCTCGGGCTGGAAAAGCGTCTCGACATGCAAGTCGGTCTTCTCTCGGGTGGCCAGCGCCAATCCCTGTCTCTGGTCATGGCGGTGTCGACGCGGCCGAAACTCCTGCTTCTGGACGAGCACACGGCAGCACTCGATCCGCGGACGGCAAAGCTGGTGATGGATACGACTGTGCGGGCTGTGGAAGCGTTGCAACTGACGACACTGATGGTCACGCACAACATGGAGCACGCGATCAAATACGGTAACAGGATCATCATGATGGACGCGGGCAAGGTTCTCGTGGAGATCGGTCAGGAAGAGAAAAACGGCATCACCGTTGCGGATCTTGTCGAGCGGTTCCACACCAAATCCGACGCTATCGCGTTGCAGGGAGGTTGAGGTCTTGGACGTGCTCAACAGTTTCTATGGCCTGATCCCGGTCACCATCGCCCAAAGCCTGATCGTCTCCTTCGTGGTGCTCGGCGTCATGCTGCCTTTCCGCATCCTGAACTTTCCCGATCTGACTTCGGAAGGCGCCTTTCCGCTTGGCGGGTGTGTCTGCGGCACGCTGATTACCGCCGGCGTCAATCCATTTCTCGCCTGCTTCATTGCGCTGCTTTGCGGTTTCGCCGCCGGCTGCACCACCGCGTTCATCCATCTGCGTTTCAGGATCAACACGCTGCTCGCCGGTATCCTGGTCATGACAATGCTCTACAGCATCAATCTGCGCATCATGGGCCGCACCAATATTCCGCTCTTCACCTATGATACCGTCTTCACCGTCCTTGCCGGCCCCTCCGCCAATTTCCCCTGGACCAAGATCCTGATTGTCGGTTTGCTGGTTGCGCTGGTTCTCGGCGCCATGCTGTACTTCTTCATGTCCGAAAAGGGTACGGCGATGCGCGCGGTCGGGGCTAGCCCCGATATGGCCGAGGCACAGGGCGTCAACGTCGGCACAGCGACGATTATCGGCGTCGGTGTTGCGAGCGCACTTTCCGCGACAGGCGGTAGCATCATGGTGCAGACTCAAGGTTTCGCCGATGTCAATATGGGCTTCGGCATACTTATCAACGGTCTTGCCGCGCTGATCATCGGCGAGGCTATTACAGGCCGCCAGACGATACTTCGGCAGGTTGTGGCTCCGGTTATCGGCTCGCTGGTGTACTACCAGCTGATCTCCTTCTGTCTGACGCTCGGTCTTGCGCCTGCGGATCTGAAATTTGCCACCGGTGCATTCGTGCTCCTGATGCTGGCGCTGCCGAACTTGCGCAGGTCCAGCGCTGGCGTGCAGATAAGGGAAAAGACCAGGGAATAGAGCAATTCCAGGAAAAGGGCTTTCCGTCCGGAATTGCGTAAAGCAAGAGATTCGGTGATTCGAAGAAAAACGGAATTTACTCTGGGGAGCCCGACCGGGGGGAGACATGGGTAGGACTGCAGCTATCGACTGGGACGACGCCTATTCGAACTTCGCGTATATTCCGGACGGCTTCGAATATCCGGCCAGATGGCTGGCCCATGCGGCGCAATTTCGCGAGGAAATGCAAGAAAAAGGCCTGCTCAAAGCCGACCTCAGCTACGGCCCGCATTCGCGTAACCGGCTCGATCTGTTCATGCCCTGGGGCGACCTGAAGGGCCTCGCCGTCTTCGTGCACGGCGGGTACTGGATGGAAGATTTCGACAAGTCCGCGTGGTCGCATCTGGCAAAAGGCGCACTCACTCATGGCTTCGCCGTGGCCGTGGCGTCCTATGCGCTGTGTCCGGAGGTTCGCGTCAGCGATATCACCGTACAGGTCGGGCTCGCTATCACCCGCGCCGCGAATGAGGTTTCGGGCCCGATCCACCTGACAGGACATTCCGCTGGCGGACATCTCGTTGCCCGCATGGTGACGGCGACGTCACCGCTGACCCAGGCAGTCCGGCATCGCATCCGCAAAACGGTGCCGATTTCGGCGATAGCCGATATGCGTCCGCTGCTGAAGACCGAGATGAACGATACGCTACATCTCGATGCAGTGGAAGCGCGGCTGGAGAGCCCTGCCCTGCTCGAGCCGCAGGAAGGCATCGACGTAACCGCATGGGTTGGCGCAACGGAGCGGCCCGAATTTCTGCGGCAGAATGCCTTGCTCGCCAATATCTGGTCAGGGTTTGATTGCCGGGTGGATGCTGTTGAAGAACCTGGCAAGCACCACGCCAATGTCATTGAAGGTTTGACCGAGCCTGATCACCCGCTGACACGCAAATTGTTGTGTCTGTAGCTCATCGCCCGGAATCAAAAAGCTGTCAGAGTTGGGATATCACTCTGACAGCTTTTGGGTGCCGATTTATTAGGGGTAGTAGAGTTTCAGGCGCTGAGGCGCTTGGAATCTTCAAGAATCATTGCGTTGCTCGGGAGACCAAGCGCATGTGCAATGCGTTCCAGTTTGTGCGGATCCGTATTCTGGCCGCTTTCGATCGTTTCGATTTCGAGGGATGTCAGACCGCACGCAACGGCTAAATCCTCGATGGAATATCCGAATTGTTCGCGAAATGCTCTGACAATATTTGTACCATTGGCAAGCGCCGTGGAAATCGTTTCTGGCAATGAATAGTCGCCGGCGGTTTTGTTCATCGCTTTGCTCCTAACGTGAAAGGTTTAGTTAACAAATCGGAAGGCAGAACTTATACGTCCATCGTCGCGGATCAACCCCTTTATGTCACTTCACATAAAACGTGATCAGGAAACGGAGCAGGAGCCTGCCTTATTGTGGCACCAGATTTCCGTAAGATGTCAAAGATGCCGACCGTAAACTCGACCAATTACTGAAGAATATCAGTGGATTGTTACGCTACTGTGTCACTCGTAACTGGCTATATATAGGACCGACGCGAGGAAAAATGAACCCTCTTCACCGAAAATATTCCACAGCCCTGTTTCTGGTGCTTGTAACATTCGCTCCCCTGCTCTCCGGCTGCGCCCGTGTCTATTATGGCAGCTTCCGTTATGACGCTACGTGTGTCGACCATGATCCCCGCTATCCGGGCGACGGCCCGGTTTGCGTGGTCAGGAAGACGCGGTAGAAGCTGGCGAATATTGAGGTCCGCCAGCTCTGTTTCTTCCCAATCAAACCGCGACGTCGAACACCGCCTGGGTTTTCGCCTTGATTTCCTCGACCGTTACGCCGGGCGCAATCTCGACGAGTGTCATCCTGGGCTCGCCGCGCCGCTCCACGGTGAAGACGCCAAGGTCGGTGATCACCAGATCGGTGACACGCTGCCCGGTTAATGGCAACGTGCATTGTTCCAGGAGCTTTGCTTCGCCCTTGGCCTCATGTTCCATGACGACGACGACTTTCTTGACGCCGGCGACAAGATCCATCGCGCCGCCCATTCCCTTCACCATCTTGCCCGGGACCATCCAGTTTGCGAGATCGCCATTGCGCGCGACCTGCATTGCGCCGAGGATTGAAAGATCGATATGACCGCCGCGGATCATGCCGAAACTGTCGGCCCCGTTGAAATAGCTGGTCGTCGGCAGCTGTGTGATGGTCTGCTTGCCGGCATTGATCAAGTCAGCGTCTTCCTCGCCCTCATAGGGGAAAGGCCCCATGCCAAGCATGCCGTTCTCGCTCTGCAGCTGAACGCTCATTCCCGTCGGGATATAGTTGGCAACCAGCGTCGGTATACCGATGCCGAGATTGACGTAAAAGCCGTCTTCAAGTTCCTGTGCGGCCCGTTCGGCCATCTGATCGCGTGTCCAGGCCATCTCAGTTTACCTCACTTTTAGCGACAAGGCGCGGGCGGGTCGTCCGTTGTTCAATATGTTTGACGGGGTTTGGCACGTGCACGATCCGCTTGACGAAAATACCAGGCGTATGCACCTGGTCGCCATCGATCTTGCCCGCGTCGACCAGATGTTCGACTTCGGCCACGGTGAACCTCGATGCTGTCGCCATGATCGGATTGAAGTTCCGCGCGGTCTTGCGGTAGACGAGGTTGCCTTCCGTATCGCCCTTGAAGGCGTGGACGATGGAAAGGTCAGCGAAAAGTCCACGCTCCATCACGTAGGATTCACCGTCGAATTCGCGTACGTCCTTGCCCTCGGCGATGATGGTGCCGACGCCTGTCTTGGTGAAGAAAGCCGGAATACCCGCCCCCCCGGCGCGAATACGTTCGGCGAGCGTTCCTTGCGGATTGAATTCCAGTTCAAGTTCGCCCGACAGATACTGCTGGGCAAACAGTTTGTTCTCGCCGACATAGGACGAGACCATCTTGCGGATCTGCTTGGTCTCGAGCAGCACGCCAAGTCCGATGCCATCGACGCCGGCATTGTTGGAGATGACGGTCAAATCCTTGACGCCGGAATCGCGGATCGCGTAGATCAGCGCCTCGGGTATGCCGCACAGGCCGAACCCGCCGGCCATGATGGTCATGCCGTCGAACAGCACGCCGTCCAGCGCATCGCTGACGTTTGATTGAACTTTTTTCAAGAAAAATCTCCCATTTCTCTATCCTCTGCGTGAACCGTATGGCTTGTACCGGCGCCGCAGATAGTCGTATTAATACTGCATGGCAGCACCGCAGTTACCCAGTTCCGACATCCTGAATTCTGGAAGCGCAAAACACTTCCGGCTGACGGACTTGCCGGTGCCGATGGTCTATGCCACGCACCGTATCATACGCGATTGCAATTTCGAATTCGCTGAGACTTTTGGCTATGAACGTCACGAACTGATCGACCAGAGTTTCTCGAGGCTTTATCCGAAAATCAGGGATTTCGTCCGCACCGGCGAAATGTGGCGCACGAACTTTGCCGGCGGCAAGGTATATCACGACGAGCGCATCATGCGGCGGCGCGACGGAACGAGTTTCTGGTGCCGGGTGCGCGGGCGCAGCCGCAATCTGGCGGATCCCTTCGCCGAAGCGCTCTATTGCTTCGAGCCCATGAATCGAGCGATTGCCGGCAACGCCAGCCTGATTTCCGACCGGCAGAAACAGGTGCTGACACTGGTATCGCAAGGCAAGACCAATGCGCAGATCGCCCAGGAGATCGGCCTGTCGAAACGAACCATCGAGGCGCACCGCGCCCGCATCATGCGTAGCTATGGTCTGCGCAACAGCGCCGAGCTCATCGCCTGGTTTTCATCCTTGCGTTAGTCAAACTCCGTCGAGATCGAGGTGGTAGCGTGTGTGTCTGCGCTCTCCAGTCCTGGTCAAACCTCCTTTGACAACCAGGTCTGTCAGGTCTCTCGTTGCCGTCGCGCGGGAGGTTCCGGTGATGCTGATGTAGTTTTCGGCGCTGAGACCGCCTTTGAAACCGTCGATCCCTGCGCGAAACATGCGGGCAATGACTTTTTCCTGACGCGGGTTGAGTTGCCCGCGCACCCGGTCGTAAAACTTGGCTTTGACGATGTAGAACTCCACCCGCTTCAGTGTCGTACGCTGTGCTTCCAGCACAGTCTTGGCAAAATAGACAAGCCATTCGGTAATCTCGTTGGTCTTGCTGCTGCGCTCGAGCATGTCATAATAGGCTTTGCTTGCGCGCTGGATGGTATAGGCCAGAGCGATGAGGCTGGGCTGGCCGAGGTTCTGGGCGAGAGACTTTTCACAGATTGCCCGGCCGATACGGCCATTGCCGTCTTCAAAAGGATGGATGCTGACGAAGTACAGATGCGCCAGCCCGGCTCGGGTCAGCGCAGGCAGAACCGTCGTCCCCGCAGGCGCCGTGGCGTTGAACCAGCTTGCAAACGCATTCATCTCTTGCAGAATGTTTATGGATGGCGGCGCCTCGAAATGGATTGTCGGCTTGTCGGGACGGCCTGACACGACCCGCATCGGCTCCTCGTGCGTGCGATAACCTCCAACCTGGATGGCATCGCTCCCGTCAGCCATCAACATCCTGTGCCAGTTGAACAATGTATCATGTTGGAGCGGATCGGCGAATGTCCGGTACAGGTCGACCATCATCTGCGAGATGCCGCGCTCTGCAGCCGGAACACGCTGATTGCCGGCCGCCAAGCCGAATTGTTGCCGAAGTGACGTCTGCAAGCTGTCGCGGTTGAGGAATTCGCCCTCGATCTCCGAGGTTTTCAATGCTTCGTCGCTGATCAGCTCGATCCGCAACGTGTCCCGGTCATCGGTATTCACATGGCGAAAAGCGCCGAAAAACTCGCCGGAATGCAGCAGGAACTGGCGCTCCAGTGGTTCAAGCGCAGTTGCCTCATAGGTGAAATTGGGCCAATCCGCCTGCTGCCAGTTCCAGATCATGACGCATAGATCGCCTTTCTATAACTCACCCTGACGTACATCATGAGCTATAGCAAGCCTTTCTATGCCTCATACCGTCTTGAGGATCGCCGAGAATCTTGGATCGAAAGTCCGCGCGATGGGTTCGGCGGCGGCGCCGAGTGCTGCGGACCACGGATCGGCAAGCCCCGCCTGCAATCTTGCTTCCGGATAGCGGCGGGAGCGCTCGGCAATCGAGGGCAGCAGCGGCTCGATCTTCTCGACAAGGCGATCGATGAGCACTCTTGGCGCACCACCGCAGAGAATGATTGTTTGCGGATCGAAGATTGATTCGAGAATTTGCACTGTCCGGCGCAAGCGCTCGGCGACACTGTCCATCCACTGTTCCAGCCTTGGGCCGCCGCGCAGGATAGCATCGGTGATCATGGCGAAAAGCTCCGGCTCGGATGGATCGAAATCAAGCAATTTGCAAAGTGCCGCCATGGAAGCATAATGCTCCAGGGGCTCGACGTCGGGACCGTCACCGGGCACAAGCGCAAGAATCATACCGATCTCGCCGGCGTTGGCATGCGCGCCGCCATAGAGTTCCCCGTTGAGGATCAAGCCCGCCCCGAGACCGTAGCCAAAGTAGATGCAGATTGCGTGGTCGAGCCCATGTGCCGCGCCAAGCAATCGTTCCGCAGTTGCTGCGGCTGCCGCGTCGTTCTGCAACGCAACTTCAAGGCCCGCTCCTTCGGCGATCCTGTTCATGAGCGGGAAGTTTTGCCACGCCGTCATCATCCATGGGTCGTCGTAGAGCGTATTGATGCCAAACGGCCCCGGCATGGCAACGCCGAGACCGACGAGCCGTTTTTCGGCCTCTGGCGCCTGTGCCGTCAGCGCTTCGCGCGCCTTCCTGATCAAGTCGAGAATAACCACAACGCCTTGCGCCGGCCCGCCGGGAGGCAGCTTTGCTTCCATCTTAACCAGAACATCGCCGACGAGGTTGACGATGACGGTGCGCGTCACGTGGCGGTCGATCTGCAGGCCGATGGCAAAGGCGCCTTCCGGCACGAGCCGATAGGGCGTCGCCGGCTGGCCCCTGCCCTTGCGCACGCTGGCCTGCGAACGCACCAGACCGTCGCGCGCCAGCTCCTCGATTATATTGGAAACGGCCTGCGGAGTCAGTCCGGTGGCGCGCGCAAGGTCGGCCCGCGACAGCGCACCATTGACGCGCAATGCATCGATCATGATGCGGCGGTTGTGCGCGCTGGCACCGCCGAGATTGGTTCCGCTCTTTGCCCGTATCGACCGTATGCCGTCCATCCGTCATCCCTCTTGACACCAGAAGAATATTCATCAACTAATAAGTCAAGTGAATTGATTTAATAAAAATCGATCAGGGGAATGTGAGCACTGGTTTGGCGAAACGCGTCACGAAAGGCTCTCGATTGCAACGACCAGGCGTCTGTCCATGACGGCCAGCGCTGTCAAACAGGAGGTAATGATGTTGAAATCCGTGACGAGCGCGCTTCTGGGCGCCACACTTCTGGGAGCGGCGTTGTCTTCGCCTGCCCATGCAGAAACCAAGATCAACGCGCTGTTCATGGCGCAGGCCGCCTATAGCGAGGCCGATGTCCGCGCCATGACGGAAGCCTTCACCAAGGCAAATCCTGACGTGACGGTCAATCTGGAATTCGTTCCCTATGAAGGTCTGCACGACAAGACCGTCCTCGCTCAAGGGTCGGGCGGCGGTTATGACGTCGTTCTTTTCGATGTGATCTGGCCGGCCGAATATGCAACCAACAAGGTCCTTGTGGATGTAACCGACAAGATTACGCCGGAAATGAAGTCGGGCGTGCTTCCGGGTGCCTGGACCACCGTTGAATATGACGGCAAACGCTATGGCATGCCCTGGATTCTCGACACGAAATATCTGTTCTACAACAAGGAAATCCTGGAAAAGGCCGGCATCAAAAACCCGCCAAAGACCTGGGCCGAACTTGCCGAACAGGCCAAGACCATCAAGGACAAGGGCTTGCTTGCAACGCCCATCGCCTGGAGCTGGTCACAGGCCGAGGCTGCGATCTGCGATTACACCACGCTGGTCAGCGCCTATGGCGGCAGTTTCCTCAAGGACGGCAAGCCAGTATTCGCGACGGGCGGCGGTCTCGATGCGCTCAACTACATGGTCGACAGCTATAAGTCCGGTCTCACCAATCCGAATTCCAAGGAGTTCCTCGAAGAGGACGTCCGCCGTGTGTTCCAGAATGGCGAAGCGGCCTTCGCCCTTAACTGGACCTACATGTACAACATGGCCAATGACCCGAAGGACAGCAAGGTTGCCGGCAAGGTCGGTGTCGTCCCTGCCCCGGGTGTTGAAGGAAAGAGCACTGTATCGGCCGTCAACGGTTCCATGGGCCTCGGCATTACCTCGACCAGCAAGCATCCGGATGAAGCCTGGAAATACATTACGTTCATGACGTCTCAGGCAACGCAGAACCAGTACGCCAAGCTCAGCCTGCCGATCTGGTCCTCTTCCTATGACGATCCCGCCGTCTCCAAGAACCAGGAAGAATTGATTGCGGCGGCCAAAGTCAGCCTTGCTGCGATGTACCCGCGCCCGACGACACCGAAATATCAGGAACTTTCGACAGGACTGCAGCAGGCAATTCAGGAAGCTCTTCTCGGGCAGGCCGCCCCTGAGGATGCATTGAAGACTGCCGTCGAGAACAGCGGTCTCTGATGGCATGATGAAGGCGGCGGGCAGTCCTTCCGCCTTTATTTTTTCCAATGATTGATATTGTGGCAGGCTTCATTTCATGACGAGCACCTGGATCACCACCCGCGCATGGCTCCTGATGCTGCCACTTCTGATCGTCATGGTTGCGATTATCGGTTGGCCGCTCGTCGATACGGTGCGGCTCTCCTTCACCGATGCCAAGCTGGTCGGCACGGAAGGCAGTTTCGTTGGCCTCGATAATTATGTGAAGATACTTTCCGGTTCGAATTTTCAGCGCACGCTGATCACTACATTCTGGTTTGCCGTTCTGTCCGTATCGGCGGAGATGGTCATCGGCGTTCTTGCCGCCTTGCTGCTCAACCAGCAGTTTTACGGCCGCTCCGTCCTGCGCGCGCTGATGATCATGCCCTGGGCGCTGCCGACCGTGGTCAATGCCACACTGTGGCGGCTGATCTATAATCCCGAATATGGCGCACTGAACGCGATGCTGATGCAGTTCGGCCTTATCGATGCCTATCGTTCCTGGCTGGGCGAGCCTGGCACTGCCCTCGCCTCGCTTATCGTGGCCGACTGCTGGAAGAATTTTCCATTGGTGGCGCTGATCGCACTGGCCGCCCTGCAGGCCGTACCGCGCGATATCACCGCGGCGTCCATGGTCGACGGCGCCGGTGCCTGGTCGCGCTTCCGCTTCGTCATCATGCCCTACCTCGCCGGGCCCTTGATGGTGGCGCTTGTCCTGCGCACCATCGAGGCGTTCAAGGTCTTCGACATCATCTGGGTCATGACGCGCGGTGGTCCGGCCAACAGCACACGCACATTGTCGATTCTCGTCTACCAGGAGGCGTTTTCCTTCCAGCGGGCGGGATCGGGCGCATCATTGGCGCTGATTGTTACCCTGCTGGTGACTGTGCTTGCCGTCGCCTATGCCGCCCTGATCCGCAAAAGCGCGGGAGTGTCATAATGGAACGCCGCAGCCTCACCGCATCGGTACTCGTCCATCTCGCCGCTTTGCTGCTTCTCGTCGTGATCCTCGCCCCCGTGGTGTGGCTCTTCATCATGAGCATTTCCTCGACGCCGGATCTTATCGCCAAGCCCTTGCACTGGTGGCCCGATACCGTCGATCTGTCCCGCTACGGTGTCCTGCTTTCTTCCGTGGCGAACAGCGCCGGTGAAGCCTTCGTCGCCTCGCTGTTCAACAGCATCAAGGTGGCCGGCATGGCGACTGTGGCGGCGCTCATCGTAGCCGTCCCCTCCGCCTGGGCCGTATCGCGCACGCCATCGGTCGGCTGGTCGCTTTACGCAGTTATCGCCACTTACATGCTGCCTCCGGTAGCCTTGGCCGTCCCGCTCTACATGACGCTCGCCTGGGCAGGCCTCCTCAACAACGTCTTCGGTCTGGCGCTGGTTTATCTCACCATCCTCGCGCCATTCACCACATGGTTGATGAAATCGGGCTTCGATTCGATCCCCCGCGAGATTGAAAGCGCGGCGACCATGGATGGCGCCCGGCTTGATCAGATCCTGCGGCTGATCACCCTGCCGCTCGCCGCACCCGTCATGGCGACCGCTGCACTGTTCGCGTTCCTGCTTGCCTGGGACGAATTCTTCTATGCCCTGTTGTTTACGTCGGACCAGCGGGCCAAAACCTTAACCGTTGCGATCGCTGATCTCGCTGGCGGACGCGTCTCGGATTACGGATTGATTGCCACAGCGGGTGTGCTTGCCGCCCTCCCCCCGCTAATCGTTGGTCTCTTCATGCAGCGCGCGCTGATCGCGGGCCTGACAAGCGGCGGTGTCAAAGGATGAGCATGTCTTCGCAAATGAACAAACCCATCGGTCTTATCGCCATCGAAAAAGAAATGGCGCGGCAGAATGCCGATGCGATTTCTTCCTTCGAGGCGGCAGCGCCACTTGGCATGACCATCGCCCAATCCCTGCGTATGACCGGGCGACTGCTGCTGCTCGGCATGGGAGGTTCACATGCGGTCGGCCGCGCGGTCGAACCGCTGTATCGCAGCCTTGGCATCGACGCCGTGGCACTGCCGCTGTCGGAGCAGCTTGGCCAGCCGCTACCATTAGTCGGCAAAACAATTCTTGTGACCTCGCAGTCGGGTGAAAGCGCCGAAGTCCTGCGCTGGTTTGCCGAGGTTGGCGTGCGGGCCGATACTTTCGGCCTGACGCTCGAAGGCGGCTCCACCCTTGCCCGCACCGTGCCGTCACTGACCGGTTTCGGCGGTACGGAAAATGCCTTCGCGGCAACGCGCAGTCTGACTGTCAGTTTTGCCCTGCATCTCGCAGTGCTCAGTGCGCTTGGCGAGGATCCGGCCGAAGCGCTCGCCATCTTGAATGCCGGGAGCAAGCCGAATGCCGATGCTGCGGTCGCCGCATTGTCGGACGTATCGGCTGTCGTAACCTCCGGTCGGCGCATGCAGGGTGTCGCGGAGGCGATTGCGCTCGGCCTCACCGAACTTTCCCGCATCCCGTGCTTTTCGCTTGAAGGCGGACAATTGCGCCACGGTCCGATGGAAATGCTCGGACCCAAGGTCGGCGTCGTCCTCTTCCGTGCCAAGGATGCAACATCGGAATTGGTTGCGCGCATGGCTGCCTCGGCACTGGAAGCCGGGTCGCCGGTTGTGGTGTTCGATGCATCCGGCGAAGCGCCGCTAAAAGGCACCACGACGATTGATGCGGGCGTGGCGAGCGGCGTAGCGGCCGTTTTTGCACTGCTGCCCGCCGCCCAGCACTTCATGCTCGGTTTTGCCGGCGCGCGCGTTGGCGATCTCGGCACGCCCGTTCGCTCGACCAAGATCACACGGGACGAGTGAGAGCGATGCAGCCGCTTGCCGTCATTGGAAACGTCAATGTCGATTTGATCCTCGGCCCGGCCGATCCATGGCCGACGCCCGGAACCGAGATCATGGTGGACTACGACGAACTGCGCGTCGGCGGTTCGGCCGGCAATGCCGCGCTGACCTGGGACGGCCTTGGTCTTGATTTCCAGATCGCCGCCAACGTCGGCAATGACCAGTTCGGCGAATGGCTGCGACAGGGTTTCGGCAAGCATTCGGCGCGCTGGCCGGTCGCCCCCATGAGCACGACCCTGTCCGTCGGCATTACCCACCCGAATGGCGAGCGTACTTTCTTTACAACGCGCGGTCACATCGCGGCATTGTCCTGGATCGACGTCATCACAACGCTCGATACCGAGCGGCTGAAGGGCGGCACCGCCATCCTTTGCGGCTCCTTCCTGACCGACGCCCTCGTTGCACAATACGACGAATTGTTCGATTGGGCCGATGCCAATGATATCCGCATTGCGCTCGATACCGGCTGGCCAATCGATGGCTGGACCGAGGCCAACCGCGGCAAGGCACGGGGGTGGCTGGCACGCTGCCACATCGCCCTGTTCAATGAGGTCGAGACGACGCGGCTCGCCAACAGCGTCGAGCCAGCCGCAGCCGCGCACAGGCTCAAGGCCCAGATGCCGGCGGATGCCATCGTTGTCGTCAAACGGGGACCCGATGGGGCACTGGCAGTCGGCGCCGATGACAGGCTTGTGTCGGTACCTGCTCCCCTGGTGCAGGTGGCCGATACGATCGGCGCCGGTGACGTGTTCAATGCCGCCTTCCTCGCCGCGTTGGCAAACGGCCAAACGCTCACGAAAAGTCTTGCGGCTGGTGTGCGCGTTGCCTCCAAAGCCATCTCTACGATTCCGCGCCGCTATGATGGAGCGGATCTGCAAACACCATCGGAGGAAGCTCTATGAGTGCGCTCGAGCTCATCAATGTTCGCAAGCGTTATGGCACCGTCGAAACGCTGAAAGGCATCGACCTGTCGCTTGCCAGCGGCGAGTTCCTCGTCCTGCTCGGGCCCTCCGGCTGCGGCAAGTCCACGCTTCTCAACATCATTGCAGGCCTTGCCGAAGCCAGCCAAGGGGACGTGCGCATCGGTGATCGCTCGGTAACCGGCGTGCATCCCAAGGACCGCGACATCGCCATGGTGTTCCAGTCCTATGCGCTTTACCCGAACATGTCCGTGGCGCGAAACATCGGCTTTGGCCTTGAGATGCGCAACGTCCCTGCGGCCGTGCGCACCGAGGCCGTGCAAAAGGCGGCAAAAATCCTGCAGATCGAAAATCTCCTTGGCCGCAAGCCGTCAGAACTTTCAGGCGGACAGCGCCAGCGTGTTGCCATCGGCCGGGCACTGGTTCGCGATCCGCAGGTCTTTCTGTTCGACGAACCCCTGTCCAATCTCGATGCGAAACTGCGCATGGAAATGCGAACTGAGTTGAAGCGCCTGCACCAGATGCTTGGCACCACGATTGTTTATGTGACGCATGACCAGATCGAGGCGATGACGCTCGCAACCCGCATCGCCGTCATGCGCGATGGTCAGATCGAGCAGCTTGCCACTCCCGATGAGATCTACAATCGCCCGGCCACACGCTATGTAGCAAGTTTTGTTGGTTCGCCGCCGATGAACATGCTGGATGCTACGGTCGCCGATGGCATCGCGCACATTGATGGCTCGCTCAGTGGCATCCCCCTCCCCCAGGCATTACGGGAAAATGCCGCAAGCGTTCGCGACGTGATCATAGGCATTCGTCCGGAAAGTCTGACACTGGCGTCATCGGAAAATGCAGGCCTTGCCATCGAGGCGAAGGTCGACGTGGTCGAGCTGACCGGCCCGGAGCTGGTCGTTACTTCAACGATCGGCAGCCAACGCCTGACGGCAAGCTTGCCTCCACGGTCGCAAATCGCAGTGGGCACGTCGCAACGCTTCAATATCGATGCAAGTGCTTTGCACATCTTCGACAAGGCCACCGGCAAGCGCGTCTAGACCTATGCGGCCAAGCTCGGGCGGGTCAAAACGTAAGCGGCGCAGGCGATGAAAAATAGAGCCACCATCCCGCCGAGCAGAGGTGACGGCCGGGTAAAATACATGAAAGTGGCGTAGCCCAATGCCATGCCGCCGCAAGCAATCCATTTTACGCGTCTCGGCACTGCTCCGTGCTCGCGCCATTGCACCAGTGTGGGCCCGAACACCGGATGCTCGAGCAGCCACTTTTCAAATCGCGGCGAGGAGCGGCTGAAACACCAGGCGGCAATGATGAGAAAGATCGTCGTCGGTATAACGGGCAAAAGCGCGCCAATGAAACCGAGCGCCACCATCACCCATCCGAGCAGGAAATAAAATGTCCGTTTGGTGCCGTTCATCCCGCGCGATTCCTGATAACCTTGGAACGGTTTACATGGCCGGATGCAGAATGTCAGCCCGTTGCATTCAAAGGCCGAGATCACCTTTCAGGCCGGGCACCGAATCCAGAAGCTGATCGACAAGTTTTGGATCGGCGTATTCCTTGGCATGGGCCAGGACCGCGGCTCCGGCTTCCTGGATCTGTTCAACGGTCAGCCCGCTCTCTTTCAGCGCGGCCACACCATTGACGAGCGCGCCGACCTTTTCACCCGCCGCGCCCCCAAGCATGCTGGTCACGCTCGACAGGAAGCCATCCGACCGGGCCCCGCTTGCCATGACATCGAAGTTTTGGGCAAGTTCGGTAGCACCAGGGATCTTCGCGAATATAGTTGCTGCTTGTTCTGGAGCCTCATGCTGGAGCACTGAGAGCACTGTTCCTGCTGCCTTCTCCGCCACTTGCGGATCGAGATTGGCTTGCGTAGCAATTGAATCGACGAGATCCTGAATAGGCATGACTTCTCCTGATGTTGATTGATGATGTCGATGAACAGTGAAGGTTCTAGCGAAAACGCCCGGACTGGGTGCCCGGGCGATTCTATCGCATCCCTAATTTCAATCAGGTTTATTCGGACTTGAGGCGCGTGTTGCAGGCGCTCCAGTATTGTGGCCAGGTCATGCCGCGGGTTTTGTTGCTAGCCTTTGCCTGCTGCCACTGATCGCCGCATTCGCTGATGCGAGCCCGGAATGCGACCTGAGCGGGAGACAGAGGCTTGCCATCGGCGGAGGTCTGTGCCTTGGCCACCTGTGTCTTGGTTGTTTTGGTAGCAGCCTTGGTGGGTGCTGGTTCGTCAGGAACGGTCGCATCCGAATCGTCCGATTTCAGACTGTCGCTGCAGGCCGAAAGGAACTGCGGCCATTTCTGGCCATTGAGCGTGCCCGCCGTTTTGGCAGCCTGATACTGTGTGCTGCATTCCTTGGTGACGGCTTTTGCCGACATCCCGCCGCCGGTGGCTGCGGTCGCCGTTTGCGTCGTCTTGGCCGGTTTTGTAGCCGTATCCTTTGCCGTCTTTTTGGCAGGTGTCTTTTCGGCGGGCGCGGCTGCCGCTGCGCCATCATCGGTTTTCAGCTTCACGCTGCAGGCTGACAGAAAGTCCGGCCATTTCTGGCCTTTCAGCGTACCAGCCTCCTTGGCAGCTTGATATTGTGTGCTGCACGTCTTGGTAACGGATTGTGCCGATGCCGGGAGCGTGAGAAATGCCAGGCCAGCGCCGGCAATCACCGTCGCGGCGAGTATGTTGAAACGAAACTGGTTCATCGTGATCTTCCTTGCGATCGTGTACGCGTTTCCCCCGGCGACGCACCATGCGTTCCGGTTGGCAATGCTGCGATGCGTTCGTCCCTTGGATCAAATGTCGATTTGAGGCATTCCTCCGAAGCCATCGCTTCGAAAGCTGCACCGTGAAAATGTCTTGGGTTTAGCAATTCTGCAGGTAAATGACGCATCAGGTTAACCCGTGTCAGCGATCGACGGCATTGCCAAAGTCAGAATGCCGCGTTCATCTTTTGATTGCAAGCACGGATATAATGCTACCGTAGGTATCAGGCTGCGCGGGTCGAATGCCGGAATATCATAGTGGCAGAGTGTATGTCTGCTTCACGATCTGGCTTGGCACGTCGGTTTTGACATTCTGAATTCCATTTTTCCGCGTCAGGTGCGCGGCCTGGAAACGCCGGTAGTCATCGAGATCGGCGACGACCACGCGCAGCAGGGCGTCACTCTCCCCGAGCATGATATAGCACTCCATTACTTGGGGGAGCTGCTTCATTGCGTCCATGAAGTGATCGATGGTTTCGGCATCCTGTGCCGTCAGCCAGACCCGCGCGAACATCGACAGACTGAGGCCGATCTTCGCGGCATTGAGAACCGCCACATAGCGATCGATAATCCCGGCCTCCTCCAGGAGCTTGACCCGGCGCAAGCAGGGCGAGGCTGACAAGCCCACCTCTTTGGCAAGCTCCACATTCTGCAACCGTCCATCGCGTTGCAGGGCGCGAAGGATACGCCGATCTATGTCGTCCAATTTTGTTGGCATGTGATGCTAACTTTCTGGCCCATGAAGAATCCGATGCCAAATCTAGGTCACACAATGGCATCTTTGCAACCAAATTGCGAAACCGCTGTCCTATGATTCCAATCATGGAAACAGGAACAATGATTTTCTTCACCGCAACCGTGCTGCCGTTGATCTGCACGCCCGGCCCCGACATGCTCTTTGTGGCATCGCAAGCTTTGTCGGGTGGAGCATCCGCTGGCTTGCGTTCGACCGCAGGCATTTGCCTGGGTTATATGGTTCATTCCGCCCTCGTCGCCCTCAGTGTCGCTGCAATAATCGCCGCCTCCCCGATGTTGTTTGAGGCGCTGCGTTGGCTTGGTGTCACGTACTTGATCTATCTGGCTTTCCAGCTTATCCGATCTGCGATGAAGGTGGGGCAGATCACCCTTTCGGCCGTACCGGCCAATGGCCAGCTTCGGCGGGGATTCCTGACTGCGTTCCTCAATCCTAAAGGCATGATGATCTATTTTGCCATCCTGCCGCAATTCATGCAGCATGGCGGAAGCATTCCTCTGCAGGCGCTCATCCTGTCTGCGATCTTCATCGCCCTTTGTGGGATCGTCTATACGAGCTTGAGTGTCGCGATCGCCGCAGTCGGAAGAAAGGACCGCTTCAGCGATTGTCGCCGCAGATGGGTAGAAGGGACAGCAGGCGCATTGTTACTCATTGCCGCTGGTCGATTGGCGGCAAATTAAGAATGATTTGGGATTTATGGTGCTGTGGCCATTGCCGGTACGCGGGGCAAATTGCGGGGCGGGGATAGTTTAAAGCCACGGCGTGATGAGGTACGCGCGCCACGGTGCGAAAATTACCCGTCAGCTTCACCATCCGGTGTGGCACTTGTTTGCCATTTCTGCGGATCTGCTATCCCGGTACAGTAGTCTCTTTCGGTCGAACCCCGAAAACAGAACATTCAACCGGTCCGGCAACCTTGCCTCGATGACCTGTTGCCGTTGCCAAGGATCGAGAAATGAGGCTGCCCGGGCAAGACAGCGCGGATCCTAATTGTCTTTGCCACGGAGTTCCAAAAGCGCTGTCAGCAACCCCGGCTTCAATACTGGTATTTGCTAAGGAACGCACATGGTAGCCGTACCATTCATCACAAAAACGCCTGATCTCAAGCGCCTCCCTCGCCGGCCGGGTACCGATGGCATCAATCATACTTTCGGCGTCTGCAAGACTGTTCGGCCCGATGTTCATGAAGCACATCCTGTATCTATCGACCTGTTCAGTTGACAATGACCCTATTGGATTTGCGGATGCCTCCAATGGCGGGCATATATAGATGGTGATTGCCATGGACGCAACAGTCATCGCGACCACGTGAACCCAGCGCCTATTCAATTCCCAAAGCCTTTTTGACGGCGGCACGGTTCTTCGGCGAATCATCGAGGATACTTCGCCTTGTGCAATCGGTCTGCATTATTTGCTGCGAGGTACGTCTTCAAAGTATGCACAGCCGGTCCCATGGCTCTTCTTCATTAACGGTCGATTCAAACCCTGCTTCCATCATCAGAGGATAGATTGCGACGAATTTTCGAATTCGCTTCAAACGGATGAGTCTTCTGAATTTCTGCGATGTTCAAGCCGACAAGACATTTTACACACCAGGCTTTGCCTCAAGATGAACGCCCTCGTTACATTTTGAACTGCTTCAAGAAAATACCTCAGCGCCCGGAGCGTCGGCGGTTCCGTTTACCTAGGAAATCAATCCCAGCTTACCAACCTTACGTGAGCCTGGCGACCAAATCGGCCAGGGGTGGAATCCCCTGATTGACTGGGTCGAGACCAAGACGATCACCGAGGTAGGTGTAAAAGGAAAGACCGAGCTTGCGACAGGTCTTCACCAGACCGAGCATTACATCACGTGCTAGGCGGCCTTTTATGCTCATGGTGCCGCCGGAGATTTTGCGCTTGGTGACACAGGCGCGCAGATCATTCTCGGAGGCATTGGTATGCAGCGGGATCTCTGGCTTCTCGAGGACCTTCAGCAATTCGCCTTTGCGCCGGTGCAGGCGTGCGAGCAACTGGTCGAGCAGTTCAAAGCCGGTGCGTAGGGTGAATATTCGGTCGAAGCGAGCCCGGAACGCCTGTGCTGCTCCCGGAGAGGGTTTGTCTTTCCACACCTTCAGTGCCCGGTAAAAGCACCAGATGAGATCGCGGATCATTTCGACGCTTTTCGCCTGTTTCGGCGTTGCCGGCATCAGCTTGTGTATGAGCCGTTCGGCATGCACCCAGCACAATGCATGGTTAGCGATACGGAACTGCCCGGCATCGTCAGAGACAACAACGGTCTTGCCCATCAACCCATGATGGCGAATGGCTCCCCAGATGGCTGCCTCACTCAATAGCCGCACCCGCTGCTTGTCGAAGATATCGATGGAGCAGCTTGCCAGATGTTCCAGCCACGCCGCCTGTGAGGACAAGACCTTTTGCGGACGAGCATCCAGCTTTGCGATCAGGGCAGGATCGATCTGTCGGGTGCGCATATAGTCGATCGCTGCATCGTTGATGACATAGTCTTCATGGCCTGCCCGCAGCAGCGACAGAAAGTTCAATCGCGATTTCGACCAGCCGGTGCGGAATACTGTAAAACGCTCACCGCCGATCTGGGTGGTCACACCATCGCGCCGGCAATGGCGGGCACCGGTATCGTCGACGGTGATGTATGGCGCTGATACAAGGCCGGCATGCAGGACTGCATGATCTTCCGCGGCAAACCGGTCGAGATCCGCCGTCAACATGCGCACCACCTGCCGCTTGGAAATATCAACGCCGATCCCGTTCAGAATCGAGGTCAGTCGCTCCATTGTTATCTGGCCTTCGGCATGCATGGCCAGGCAGAAGCGCCGCAAGCTTGGCCCGACGCCACCGATGATGCCATCTGGCAAGGCCCCAAGAATTATCTTGCCGTCCTGGGTGACCCAGCGTTCTCGCCTGTAACGTACAACTTCAGATGCCAGAACCAGCTCGCGCACTAGAATGGTCCTGTAGCCCTTGAAACGCGAGCCTTCCGGAACATCCGCTTTCAAGGTCACCTCGCGGGTTACCCGACTATGGTCGCGCTTGGCGCCTCTCCCCGGGCCCTTGCTCGGCATTTCGGCCTTCGGCGGCTGTGTTGCCTTCTCCATACCGGATGACGGGAAGGGCGGCCGCGGCGGAAGGTTCTTCAGGCGGGCGATCTCGTCCCGCAGCATCTGGTTCTCAAGCCGCAAGCGGTCATTGTCCAGTCGGAGCTGTTCATTGTCTTCACGCAGGCTTTGGTTCTCGACACGAAGTTCCGCAAATTCCGCGTCCGTCTTGTGGGCCTTGCAAACCAACCCGACAACGAGTTTGCGCATCGCACCGAGCGACAAAGTCTCGACAGATTCAACCGGTGGCAGCTTCATAAGCTCGTTGAATCATAAATCACTACTGTTGGGAATCCGGCTCGCCCCGCAATTTGCCCCGCCTACCCATTGCCGTCTCCAATCAAGGAAAAAGCTTGAAAGCTAGTGCATTGATAATTCGTCAACTTTATTTCGCAACGGAAGCCAAGAGCGGGATAACTTCCGTCTGATGGACTGCAGGATGGCGGCTATAGCATGTGGGAGATTGAACGAGGGGCGAGCGCGCGAGCATCTGATTTGAAAACGACGATGTCACGAAAGGACCGCGTCTGTCAACGTTTTCGGAAGTGTGGAGCCCCCTGCCCTTCGCGTTTAAGCCGGTCTCTTCAGGGAAAACTTCAGTCTATTCTTTTTACAAGAATGTTCAAAAATGGAATGAAAACTCCGATAAATGTTATGAGCGTCGCTTTATACGGAACAAGAAGGCCCGCGCAAAACCGGATTTGATAGTCGGTTGGGGCGGGTTCACTGAGTTCTTGCCATGAAAGTTCTCAGCTGAGAACTTTCATGAGGTCGCCTTCGTTTACCAATGGCGAAGCAGTCGGTTCCCTAAAAGTTCTCAGCTGAGAACTCCAGTGCCTTGCTCTGGCCGCTTTAACGGCCGCGATTTCTGTCAGGATTGTTGTAGTCCATAATTCTGCGAGCTGGAAGGATACATCAATTCGGCTGGTGGATATCTACGAGATCTAACGTCGAAGAGCGGGCGGAGAATTTTCCCTTGGGCCAATTCTTATGGGCGCTGCTCCGAATGCGCTAGCAGGGCGAGAACGTTGCCTGATAGTCGACCAGCGTGTGTGCAAATCCACCCTGACATCTGTCAAAGATTTTAAGGGCAGAAAGAAAGGATGTCATCTGGGCGGTCTTTGAGGATGCTTTTTCGAACAACCTGCAACTGACCGGACCAGATGACGCCCCGCCCGGTGAGGGCCATCCGAGCATTTGCCCCTAGCTCTGAGGATGCACTCGATGTCTTTGGTCAAGTGTATCCTGCAGCGAACCTTGAACATCAATTCGGTCGCTTAGGTGAGCCTTTGACGGAAAAGGCGAGGGCAGGGAGCTTTGCGCAGGGCCAATGCTGATGGCGGGGTAGAAGGCAAGTGGCGCGCATCCGTAGTAGGTGGCCGTGTACGCGATCGTAGGTACAAGGGATTGGTTATCCGCCGGTTCCTGGCTGTTGCAGCGGAGTCGTGGGACCGAGGTTGGGTGGCGCATCCTCCGTCGAACAAAAAGCGAGTGCAGCCAGCAGCGCAAATCCCATGACCAGCGCGAGGAAGAAGAGGTACCGTTCTCTCATCTGTCTCCACCGCTTGGGCGCAATCCGAAGTGCATGTTCCAGCCCAGACCATAACCTGAATGGAGAGCGCCAATATGTCAAATTGCTGGGTCTTAATTTGATTGCTTTTTTGGCGGTATCCGGATTTGACCCCGCCGGCGCAGCCCGGTGTTTCGAGATGGTGCTCGTATGTCTTTCCAACCTGGGCCGCGGCCCGTTGCCTCGACGCCTGGTCGCCGCTCATCATTCCTTGGCGGAACTGCGAATGACCAAGCAGAAAAATCCAGCGCCAGCGGCCGCTGAGTGGCCCGCCATCGATGCGATAGATCCGGCCGATATCGATACCGTTCGGTGCAATCGCCGTGAACAAGTGCGAGGGCTCTTTTGCTCCAATGCCGGTTTTCTGCCAAACGATGTTGTCCGTGACTCTCAAACTCTGTCCTCGCCCTAGTTGTTTCATCCGGAACGAGGATACCTAGCAAACGTGTCATCAAGATATGGTGACGAAATCTCTGGAGATCGTAGCGGCTCAAGCATGCATCGGCGCTAGCTGCTTTCGTTGTTGCGTTGGCCTTATGCATTATTTCGATCATCAGGTGCTTCGATGTCGATGGAATCCAAGGCCACGGGATAGTCTTAGCCTGCTCGCCGTTGCAACCGCGGGATTGGTCTAAGTGTCTTCGATGGTTTCGGCAGCGACAATGAAACTCTCGTCCAGGGCGTGCTTGTTCAAGAGTTCGACAATCCGATTGAAGTCTTGGGTTCCCGATTCCACCATTCTTTATAGCCGGGACGCCTGTGCAACGTTCAGATCGGATACGCCGAGACGCAGTGTCCGCATCCTTCGCGACATCTATCACCAAATCCGCTGTTCCTGTTGCGTGGCGGCCCAATCAGTAGCCATGGATTTCTCTAATCTAATAGAATGAACGGGGCAAATAACGTCAATTTCTGGCCTGTATAACAATTCTGGCCCGGTCAAGCAGGTGTTTTACCGACGAAGCTGCCCGTGTCGATGATCCGCGCGCTGTCACTCGTGCATCGCCACAAGCTGCCTTGCAATATCAAGGAATGTTAGATCCGGGTTGGTGTTGGCAATCCCGGCGATCAGTGGCATCAATCGTTCTTGCGGCGTGCGCCGAGGTGAGGGGACAATCAATCCTGGATCAGCAAATCCCTCGCGCACCAGCCGTTTGACCGAACGACGTAGGCGATCAACCGACCATTTCTGCCCTGTCTCGCAGTTAAGACTCCGCGCCACGTCTTCTCAGGGATGATCCGGCCGCATGCGTTGCACGATTGGCAACCATGATGACATGGTTGCGGTGAAATCCGCGCGATGGCTCCTTCTCGTGCCGCGACGCCTTAGCAAGCGGATTCGGCGCAGTTCACGGAAGCCGGGGTTGCAAGAAACTTACCGCGGGCTTTCGCTGCTTTAACCCCCGCCTTCGTCCGTTCGGAAATAAGCGCCCACTCGAGCTGCGCCACGGCACCAGGAATCTATAGCGAAAACATCGGATCGTGCAGCGAGCGGGAATGCGCCTTATTGTCCTCCAACTCCTCGATGGCAGCGAGCAGGTGGCTGACAGAGCGTGCCAGACGATCGATTCGCACCACGACCAATGCGTCGCCGCGTCTAATTTTGTCGATCAGCTTTGCCAGCACCGGACGCGCCTGTGAAGCACCAGTGCGGCGCTCTTCATAGAGCGTGTCGCAACCGGCCGCCCTCGACTCGATCATCTGTGCGTCGTTGGCCTGATGTTCCGTATAAACGCGGGCGTAGCCGATGAGGAGATTGATCGGTTTCTTTTGGCTGGGAACCAATTTTGAATGCGCCTGCGAACGGACAGAGATGTGGGCGAGTCTATTTTATGGTATTCTCATCTGGCCACATTTGCGCGCTGTGAAGAATGCGCAGGACGCGGACCATATCGGCTGTCACAGCGTAAGCAGCAATATATGGCGGTCGGGGAATGACTAATTCACGCGTCCCGGCGAGACGGTCGGGCCTTCCGCTCTCTGGAAAGTCTAGAAGCCGGCGGGCCGCCAAGACGATTTGCTCATCTACATGGATCGCTGCTCGCGGATTTTCGGCTTCGATATACGTGAAAATGTCATCGCGATCGGACAGAGCGAATTGCGCCCAAACGAGCTTCGTCACTGAGAGGTCGCCGCCTTACGTAGCGCCGCGGAGCGTCGATTCGCAAAATTAGCCTCGGCATCGGCGTCGTCAGTGTCCGGTCGCGTGTCATCGAGGGCTTGTTGCACTTTTGCTCGAAACCACGCGTCATAGACGCTGCTGTTGCTAATAAGTTCCAGAGGCAAGGCACCTTCCCTGGCAGTGCGTGTCAATAGGATACGGACTGCATCTGAGACCGTAAGGCCCATGGCCTCCAGAACCGCTGTGGCACGCTCCTTCACCTCTGCGTCTATTCGTGTCTGGACCAAAGCGTTTGAGGGCATCTTTGAATCTCCATCATTGGCTTGGATAATGTAATGCATATGAATCACAAATGCCAGATGAGACAGCGTCGGTCCAGCTTCAAAAGCGGCGGTTTGTACAATATCGGAAGTTATGGATAAACGGTCGTTTGAAAATGCCGATAATAGGAAAGGAGCGGCCCTATAGCCGCCCAAACCGCCGAAATACAAGGAAAACGGGTGTTTGGACGACCACAGAGACGCATATCGCTTCGGTTGCAGAATCGGCAGAGGGAACCATCCATGGAATTCATTTTATAGTCAGTCGAGAAGAAGGGAAGCGTGGGTTAGATGCGGGATAGCAACAAATATTAAGTAAAAACAATGCACGACCATCCACGAAACGTTCGACTGTGAAATTTCAAATCCGGGTAAGCGGGGCAGATTTCCGGGCAGATAGATTTTCAAGCACAGCGAATTCTGATTCAAGTGGCATGAAGCTGCCATCCGTTGATTCGGCGTTGTCACCTTGTTGGCAAAGAATGTATGGAAGCAGTGATCTGGGTTTTCAGGCGAGTGCTTCGGTCATGGTTTTCCACTCGGCCATGGCGCCGAGGCGATGCAAGTGAATTTGAAATGCGGACTGGCTTGTGCGGGGTGGAACGAAGAGATTGCGGACTGCAGAGAAGATCGAAACGAAATGCTGCAGGCTGCCCGGCGAACGGAAGCCCTGCATCACTCTCTCCCGTTTTCGCAACGGCACGTGGGAGTTCTCCGCCCGGTTATTCAGCCCTTTGTGCGACCGATGTTCGACGTGGGCCATGAGCTGACGGCGGGCAGCTCCGTAAGAACGCAGTTTGTCGGTGATCATGCGCTTGGGCGCCATGCCTTGTTTTCTCAGCAGTCGTTTGAGCAATCGCCTCGCTGCCTTGGTATTGCGGCGGCTCTGGACAATTTCATCGAGGACATATCCGTCCTGATCAACAGCACGCCATAGCCAGTGCTTTCTGCCATTGATGCTGATGACCATTTCGTCGAGGCGCCAGATATCATCACGGCCCGGTTGCTTGCGATGAAGGCGATGCGTGTAGTGCGGACCGAACTTCTTTCCCCAACGCCGGATTGTCTCGTACGAAACCACAATACCACGCTCCAGCAACATTTCCTCGACCAGACGCAGACTCAAGGGAAACCGGAAATAGAGCCAAACTGAATGAGCGATGATCTGTGGTGGAAATCGATAATTCTTATAGCTGATGCGAGGTTGCTTCATACCTCTGCTTCTACCCTGCAAACCTTAAGCCATAAACAAGGTGACAACACCCTTTCACCAGATGCAGCTGGAAGGCACTGTACCTTAACTTGCCGGTTATTTTGATGACCGACAATGCTTTATGAACAACGCTTGCTCGCCTCTGTATCGCCGCCATCGTTTTCCAGCCGAAGTCATCGCCGACCGGTGCCTGCCACATTGTACAGCACTGCGTTTCTCCTATCTCCAACCTTGGCGCTCAGTTTGATGCTGCGTGAGGAGCTTTCTTAGCGTCGAGTGAACGGAGCGTGAGCCGCGTCAAGCCCCGAGTCTTCGAAGAAGATATGCTCGCCCTCTGGCCAAGTCAGATAGTGGAAACGACCATTTCAAGCATTGCGCGGACTTGCCCAGCCAATGCCTTGAGACGATCGTTTGGGATGGCCAGCATCGAGGCTACTGGATCGATCGCGCTGACCATAACTTGGTCTACGCCGGTCGATCGAACTATCACATTGCAAGGCAACATAGCACCCACTTGGGGTTCAATTTTCATGGCTTCGTGAGCCATCTTCGGATTGCAGGCGCCTAGGATAAGGTAGTTTGCGACGTCCTCGTTTATCTTCTTCTTCAACGTCGTCTTGACGTAATCTCCGTGAGAATGCCAAAGCCTTCGGCGGCAAGCGCTGCGCGGGTCCTCTCAACGATCTTGCTGAATTCTTCGCCCTGAAATGATCATCGATTGGTGTTGATCCAGCGCAAACTAAGCCGCAGCCCAATTTTAAATCTTGTGATGACCCATGTCTTGAAACCAGCTCAATCCGCAGCTGTCGCGCGGTACTCGGCCGTTCATGCTTCACAGCTGCATTTAATGATATGATAATGAAGTTGGAGGGATTCTCGAATTAACTACAATCATGCCAGGTGCCCTCAAAATTCGAACATTCTGCTTTCTCGCGCCAATGCGTGCTGCCAATTGCGTTGGCGAACAAGACGTTGGCTGACGTAAATATCTACCTCCAGCGCTGCGTCGATAAATGCAGTTCTGGCACAGTCAATCGATGATCTCCCGGCATAGGCATCCATGCATGTTCGCAATGCCCTCTTGTAGTATGGTCCATCTTTATGGGGCCACCTGAATACCAACACGCCCGCGGCCTGCTCTACGGAAGAAACAATTTGCGTTTTGCTATCAAGTTCTATGTTGACAGATGAAAACGGCTGTTTTGGCATATGCTCAACTCCCCGAGCGAGCCTCCCTGGCTTTTAGCAAAGTCCGTCATTGGGCTTCGCATGGTCGATCAGCTCACCAAATTCAAAAGCGGTCATTGATATAGCGCAAACTTGGGCCATTTCCCCCGCATCGATCTTGCAAGCGCTAAACTTCCAACCGACGCAGCGGCGCCCAGTTTTTGTCCCAGGAGTGAAATTGGGCAATCTTGCGCGCTCAGTGGAAGAAACCGCCATCGGAATATGTGTAGTGAATTGCCCGTTTCGGAATGCTCGCTGCATGTTCAGCTTAGAATACCTGGAGCAAACAAGGGGATCCGACACAAATGTGCGATTACAGATATCGCTGTGTTCGGTTGCACGCGCGACCGATACGCGCCGTGCGCTCAATGACAAGCTGCTGGGCACGTCTTGAAAGGTGCATTCCATTCTTCCTTTCTACCAATGCAACAAGACTTTTCAGCCGGGCAAGCATCTGGCATTGCTTAATGATGCCTTTGTGCTTGAAGCCCCTCAACGCTTGCCACTCATCTTCTGACAAATCACTCATTTTAAGCATGACTCGTTCCAACTATGATTAAAGCAATGCGCCCGCGGAAAGGGGGATGTTTAGTTTTCTGTAGCTATCTGCGCATTGATATTGATCAAACGAACCGGCATAGCGGGCGGCGTACCCGCGTCGCCTAGCATCGCCGTGCCTCTCTCATTGATTGTGGATTCAAAATCAACAAACCCGTTACCTCATATAATTTTGAATTGGACTTCAAAGCCGCTTTGGCCATTTCGCGGGTTTGGCTGTTATCCTTCATTGACCGCAAGTTCTTGTTTTTTGTTCCAAACTCGCTTGGATTTCTTCTATCAAACGTCGCTCACTCCGCCAAATAACAACGATACATTTCCCCGGTTTTGGCTTCGCATCATATAGCACCCCGATTCTTTTGATCTTAATAAGCTGTAGGGATGGCTTTTTTGCCGGAGGGTCGCCACGTCGCAGTCGAGCACATACCGCCAAATCGAGTACGTGGATTTCGCCTTCGCAATCAATGCCTTCCAGGTGTGCACGTCGTCAGTTGGAGAAGTTGGACGACCAGGTTCGCTTTATGCCAGGCCAGACAAAAGACCATGAGATCGCCCCCGTTGGCGTCGTGAAATGTATTCGCGGCTTTCGGCTATGATCGATCTGGCCGTCATCCTCGATGCCATGCGCGCCCTGAGATAAATAGGTGGGATCCACATTTGATCCAGCGCAATGCTGATGTGCAATTTAGATGCTAGTGATTGAGCTGAAGAAATCATCGCTGCACTTGGAAGCTCTACGCAGGTGTCTTTTCCGCGCGCTTTGGAAGGACCCTAGAGCGCCTTTTTAGCGGAGGAAACTATGTCGTATAAGGATATTGTCGTCTACCTAGATGCCAGCGACCTAAACGAGCCGAGGGTCGAGACTGCGATCAAAATAGCCAAACAACACAAGGCGAAGTTGATCGGCGTCGACATCAGCACGGGTGAAGCTTTCGAAGGCGAAAGACGCGAACAGGCGCTTGCTATCCAGGACACGTTTGAGAACATGGTTCGGATCGCTGGGGTGGAAGCGGAGTGCCGGGTGGCCGGTACTTCAGCCACAACTGCGCAGCAGCTTTTCTCGCATTGCGCGGATTTCATCGTCGCCAGCCAGCCCCATTCGGACAACGCTCATCTTGCGGCCGCAGCAGTCCCCAAAGACGTGCTGCTCACGTCGGGCGTCCCGATGCTCATCTTGCCGACCGGGTGGAACGCCAAGGAGCCGATCGGGCGGAGCATCCTCTTGGCGTGGAATTTCAGCCGGGAATCGACACGCGCGCTCCATGACGCAATGCCGCTGCTCATCAAAGCTGAGAGTGTCGCGCTTTTTGTCTTCGACGCAAGCTTCGATCCACGCCGATCCGACGTGCTGGACGTGGTGGCTCACCTCCAACGACATGGGATCAAAGCTACGGTCGATGGTTGGCGGGACACCGGCAAGATCGATGCGATCAGCGCGCTGTTCGCAAGTCTGGATCGCGATGACGCCGATTTGATCGTCGCCGGGGCCTACGGACATTCACCTTTGCTGGAATCCGTATTTGGGGGTGCCTCCGAACAACTTCTTAATAACATCTCGATGCCCGTGGTGATGTCACATTGATCTGAACCAGCCGGCTCCGATATTGGAAGGCCCAGCGTTATTAATTCACAATTGGGTCGATGCCGCCTGCCAGTCATCCCGTCGGCGACAACTGCCGATAACAGCGATTGCCGTGCGGTTTGATCGGTAGCGAAGGCACGTTTCGAATTCCAACAGCCTGAAAATCGAGTGCTTCCACAGCCCTCTCCAGCAGATCGGCGGCCTGGTTCTGCCGACGGAAAACTTCCTCAAACGGTGTCGGCTCGCCATTACCGGCGTGATCATCCCGACTCGCGACGCGCATCATCAGGCCAACGTGAAAGGACAGGATGTAGTCAAGACTGGGGAAGTGGCGCTGAGAATAGAGGTTGGTCATGTTTGTGATGACCCACCAGCGGTCCTTGTCGGTGCTCACATCCCAAATTTCGTAAGGTTCACCCATTGCGTACTCGGTTTTAACCACCAAAGTCGCGGTGATAGGATTGATCAGGGGGGTGGGAAATATCTAATCGATAGTCCCACAGCTTGGAGCATCGTCCAGAGTCTGCAAGCTAGGGTTGAGGCAGGTTGATGAGGGAAATACAATGAGTGACAACGTCGTCCGTGACAGCAATGGCAACCAGTTGAATGACGGTGATTCCGTAACAGTGATCAAAGACCTAAAGGTCAAGGGTACCTCGACTGACCGGAAATTCCGGTGAGGTCGAGTGCAACACCAAGCAGGTTAAAGGCTTGGTGCTCAAAACGGAATTCCTCAAGAAGAGATAATGGGAGTGACAGCAGAATATATCATCCGTTCTACGATACACTGGTCCAAATGGTGAGCGCTGGCATGCCCTCGCAGAGCCTACTGCTTGATCACGTCAGGAATAGGAGCGGCAAGATGAGCACCAAATCGGGGTGAGGTACGCCTGATGGTCATTCGTTTCATCATGCTTCAGGTTCGAATTTCTTATACGGCGACCCCTCCTGTAGCCTCCAAAGCCTATCGATATGGTCCTATTTATGACAATGGATGCAGTTCCGATATCATGGCGAACGCCCGCGATCAGTGGCGCACGGAGAGGCCTGTTTGATGGGTCAGAGATCTTTTCGCCAGGCATGCTTCAACCTGACGTTTAAATCGTCGAGAACAGGCACGATTGCCAGCGTCAAAAGGATAGCGGCAAGGATGAGTGATGCGGCGAAGCCAAGTTGCTTGAAGCCTATTGCACCGGCCACGCCCCCGGAAAAGAACAACCCAACAAGCGAAGCGAGCAACTTGAGTTTCTTGCGGTCGGCTCTGACGAAAGGTTTGCCCGAATCGTGCCGTGAGGCGTTCCAATAGAAGAGCTTGCCAAGTTCGATGCTCATGTCGGTCACCAGACCTGTGACATGGGTGGTGCGGATTCTTGCACCCGAGAGTTTGGTCATGATCGCGTTCTGCAGGCCCATGATAAAGCAAAGCAGCATCACCGTTGCCGGCACGAACAACCCTTCGTGCTGTCCGAGATTGCTGCCGAGCACACCGAAGCAGATCAACAGTACAGCCTCAAACACCAGCGGCAGGGCATATTCGCTTTGCAGGTTCAGGCGACGACCCCAATTAACCAGGACCGCTGAACAGGCAGCGCCCGTGACAAAGACAAAAAGGCTGCAAGCCCGGCTAGTGCAAGGTCAATTTCGCCAAGCATCAGATTGTCGGCCATCGACGAGACGATGCCCGACATGTGCGAGGTATATCGGTGAACCGCCAGAAAGCCCCCAGCATTCGCTGCTCCCGCAACAAAGGTCAGGAACCGGGCAAGATGCCGATCAGACTTCTCGAACCGCTCTCTGCCCGCAAGCCTGCGCAAATATGGGATCATCGTTCAAACAGCATTAATTATGATGATGGGTGGGCCAGGGCGAGAACTATTAAAACCGGGGACGGTGTTGGCTTTCGGACTTGCGGTGTCTGGCCATTGTCAGAAGACGCGGCCCGAATGATACTCTTGGTGTCTAGTTGAGTTTTTGCGGTAGATGGCGAAACCTCACCCCTCGACCGCCGCTATCGCTGCGCGCGTGCTCGCCGATCAACTCGATCCCCGCCCGGTCAAGGGCGCCGACGACCTTCATCAGGCTGTCGACGATCCCCCGCACATCGCCCTCGCTGGCTTCCATTCTCTGTATGGTCGGCACAGAGACGCCTGCCATTTCCGCCAGGGTTTTCTGATCGATGCCAAGAAGCGCGCGCGCAGCCCGCAATTGGTTTGCTGTGATCACAATGATATCCGTGTTGATAGATGAACAATAATATATTGCATCCTATCACTGATGTGTGAAACATCAATATGAAATGATAAAATACGTTCGCCCTCTTGGCAGAGGGCGCGTCGGACGTTATCATAACTCCATGACTGAGCGATACCGCCCACAGCAGGAACATAACGATACGTGGACCGTGATTGACGCTCAAACGGAACGGGCGGCGGAAATGGGCAGTCGCACCATCGTTGGCATGAACCAGCAGGATGCAGAGGAACTTGCCGAGCTCCTGAACAAACTGGAAGCGCAAAAGCAAGGAATGGATACCGAAGCGGATCGCTGAGGCGGCGGCCTTTGCATCTTGACGCACCTAGCTGCGGCCGCAGTACCGGTGAACAGCAGGAAATGTGATGAAGCCACAAAAGCAGCCGTTTGCCGTCGAAATCAAGCTCAGCCGCCGAAAGCAGAAGTCAACCGTACAGTCGATCTGGAGCGATATTGATTTGCGCGCCTATCAGTCGACGGAGAGCGATCCGGAGAGTTCGACCAACAAACCGGAGACTTCGGCAACGCCTATCACAGATGAGGTTGAGGTCAACGACATGATCGAAGATTTGAACAGGGAACCAATCACACCGTCGTCCGTTGGCATCGTCACATCCAGCGGCCTTCGCTATGTTCAGGTCTACAACAACGCGGCTCAGCATGCACTGATTGGACCGTTCAGAACGCTCGAACTAGCGCAAGGTGAAGCCGCTAAATGGATGGCGCGCTTCCAATTAGAATCCCAACAATGATCCCGGCGGCCCGCAGGCGGCGCTTCGATCGGCATTTTGCCGATACAATGAATGATAAGCGTTACCCTAAAATGGAAGTGTCCCCCATTTCTGGCAGGTTTGCTCGAAGTGGAATCGCGGTGGACGTTCGGATTTACAGAGCAACTCCTTCGGCCGAGGATGCATCCTGGACATTGGAAGTTGTGTCCGAGGAAGGGAAGTCGAGAATTTGCGGCAACACGCTTCCCACGGATCATGATGCGTTCAACGTATTTTACCAATTGGTTGAAAAAGGTGGAATTGGTGCGCTCTTGGAGGAGTAGGCGCATCGCTTTAAACGCCGGAGAACGCAATGGCCAAACGTAAGAGACCAACACCACCGCCCATTGGCGTGCAACCGATCATCCAGCCAAATGCATGGGACGCCAAGCTTTACCAGACTTCAGATCAGGTCATGAACGCTATCAAGCAAGAGCGCGCGCAGGTTCGTGAAAAGACTGCTCACCTGCGAGAGGAGCGACTGAAAGCGGAACAAGCAAATGTGGAAGAGAACCCTGCGGCTCCGAGGCGAGAATAGATTGCTAAAGCTCTATCGCGTATGAAGGCAAGTCGAGCCGATCAAAAGAAACGCTAGTTCGCCAGCGCTTGGCAGCGACTGCGGCGAGCGGTCGTCTTATGGCGTCCACATCTGCAGGATAATGTATACCAATATCGCTATTGGTGTCGCGATACTCAAAGTAACGAGTGTGTCGTTTGCGATATTTTCCAATCCCTCTGGTGTTCATGTTTGTCAGGAAATGCCATAATTAAGCCCTCCATTTTTGGAGTATATTTTACCACGATCTCTCGTGGAAAGCGTCGTGATCTAAAGGCTATATCTAAAAGTTCGCGGAGGAGCGTCCCCCGGCGATTCGTCCGGACTAGCAAAGACCCGATAGCGCTTTTCAGCGTGCATTTGGTCAGTCGCGTCTTCGAAAAACCGACGATAGTTCATGAATTGATCCTGCATCATGAACTCACCAGCGTCTCGAGCTCAGCAGATACACGTCGCGACGGTGGGCATTTTGCCACGCATGGATAAACAAGAGCGCTTGGCACCAAATACGCCTTCGTATCTGGCCTGGAGGTGGTCATGTCTTGCCGATCCACTTGCTCATGTTAATCAGGTGGTTCGAAATCCGCCAGTCCGGTAGATATGATGTGCGCGTTCATTGTCGGCGGCAACGCGCAGCCGAATTTGTTCAAAACCTTTTTCGGAAAGACCGGCTTCCAGAGCGGTCAGCGCTCTCTTCCATAGCCATTGCCCTGATGCGCTGGAAGAATATGGAAATCACTGACGAAAGCCGAACGTGAATTTTTATCCGGGCGGTACCAAACATAACCAAGACAATGTCCCTTCCGCGCTCATCGTCGGTGATGCAGAGCACACTTGATCTGGTGTGTCCGGACCATCGGCCAGATCCTCAGCGATTTCTCGTTTTGCCTACACGAAAGCAGCGGTATCGTTCAGGCCATAGTTCGTCGAAATTTCCGCCTCGTAATCCGGAATGAAATAGCGCAGATATTTTGCAAACTCGCTGGCGCGCATAGGCCTGAATACAATCATCAACCGTGTTCCTATTATTCAATTTCGGGCATAACATCTGGGTCGGTCACGCCATCGGCTTTTTCCCGGGGATCGGGTTCGACCGCGTAAACTAAGTGCCCATTTCAGTCTACGGTATACATCATGAAAGTTCAGACTGGTTTGCAGCATTTTTCCGGCTCAAGCATTTTGTGGACGAAACAGCAGTCCCCACTCCTTCGGAAACGCCGCGGACGGCCATCCCTATCAACGAGGGCGCATTCGACCCGTGCCTCGACTAGAACATCGGTGCCGCGCCGGATCGTTTGCAGCAAAATTGCGCGCGCGCCGGAAATCACAGCCGTTTTAGTTTCGATGGTGAGAATATCGTCCACTCGCGCGGGCTGCCGGAATTCGATCTTCATCCGCCGCATCATCCAGATGACCTGGTCACCTTGCCTTCAGCAAGCTCAGCGTGATGCACGCCGACCAGCCGCAATACTCGATCCGCCCCCGCTCGAGGAATTCGAGATAGCGTGGATGATAGACCGTACCGGAAAAATCGGTATTGGCATAATAGACGCGGGCTTCGAGCAGGTGCCCGGTCTCGGTTAGGCTCCCGGCCAGTGCGGCCCCGTCATCAACGGGTAAATCGCTTTGATCGCGCATTTCGGTTCCCTTTCCGACTTTGCATCGGGCGACGCCAGTGGAAGTGAGCCAACTTGATTGCGGGCATCAATCTCCGCTGCCATGAACAACTTCGCTGATCAGAATGCCTTCCGCGCGGCATGTGCATTCGCGCCGAAACACGCAAGGCCGATACTCATCCCGCCCGACCAAGCAATTGACGCGGCGCAGGCGCCTTCATAATAGCGACCCACCTCGATCCACGCATGCGGCGGCGACCGAAGTGTGAGGATTGCAAATCCGATTGCCGCCAGCCAGAGCTGGACCAGCAGGGCTTTGCTCGCGTGATCCGGTTCGGCTGGCTGCATCAGCCGGGACGCACGGCGGATATGCGCAGCGGTGAAATCGACAAAATGGTTACTGGTCAGTGCAATTCCGATTGCCGTCAGAAGATAGATCCAGGTCAGCAGAGGCGAGACAGAAGCCGGCAATGACTCAGCATTAGGGCAAATCTCCGCCAAAGTCGGAGCTATCAATCCGGAGCGTGTGACCAAAAAAACCAAAAGCGCCGCCATTGCAACGGCCATGAGTTGTGCGCATGCCGCGACAAGCCCAGCCTGGAATAGCCGGATTATGGATCCTGCCCTCACAGGACACTGGTCCTCATGTTAATATGGTTCAATAGCGCGAGCAATCCTTTCAGTATATCGATCGGCGGCGGCGGGCAGCCTGGAATGTGGAGATCGACCGGCACCACTTCCGAGACACCGCCGACAACAGCATAGCTGCCCGCAAAGCAACCGCCGTCAAGAGCACAGCCGCCGATGGCGATGACCCATTTGGGATTGGGCGTCGCATTGTAGGTTCGCTCCAAGGCCTCGCGCATGTTTTGGGTAACGGGCCCGGTCACGAGCAGCACATCGGCATGCCGGGGCGAGGCGACAAACCGGATGCCAAGGCGTTCGATGTCGTAAAAAGCGTTGCTGAGGGCGTGTAACTCCAGCTCGCAGCCATTGCAGGATCCGGCATCGACCGCGCGGATCGACAGGCTGTGGCCGAGACGCTGGCGGGCCGTCTCTTCGATGGCCACCGCGAGCGCGATAAGGGTTGCGTCATCCGGTTGTGGCAGCTGTTCTGTCAGCGGTGGCCGGATCAGGCTTTCAAAGAAGAGTTTGCGCATGACGGTTTGCCTTTATAGATCGTGACCGGAATAGGAACAGTTGAACGATTTGTTGCAAAGCGGGAAGTCGGCAACGATATTGCCCTCGATCACCGCCTCGAGTAGCGGCCACTGGAACCATGACGGATCACGCAAATGGCAGCGATCAATCCTGCCGTCATCGACAAGACGCAGCCAGACCAGTATGTCACCTCGGAAACCCTCGACAATAGCCAGACCCTCTCGCGGTTGGTGAGCGTCCGGAATTCCGGCACGCACCGGGCCGTCCGGCAGTTGTTCCAGCATCTGCTCGACGAGCGACAGGCTTTGTTCGACCTCGCGAATGCGTATCCAGATGCGGGCATTGACGTCGCCCTCCTTGAGGACGGGCACCTCGAAGCGCAGGTGATCATAGGGCGGATAGCAAAGAGTGCGGCGGACATCGAAACTGCGTCCCGAAGCTCGCCCGACATAACCGCCCGCGCCGTATTGGCGGGCAAGGTCAGGTTTGAGCACACCTGTCCCGACGGTTCGATCCTGCAGCGATGCGGTATTGTCATAGAGTTCGACCAGGGGTGGGAACCGCTGTCTGATCTCGGTAATGAGCGCCTGAAGGGCAAGCGCTCCCGCATCGTTCAAATCCGTTGTGACACCGCCAGGAACAATCTTATCGCGCATCATGCGGTGGCCAAACGCGCTATCGGCGGCGCGCAAGACACGCTCGCGCAGCATGCTGCAATGAGCGTGCATCAGCGCAAACGCAGCGTCATTGCAGATGGCACCGATATCGCCGAGATGGTTGGCCAGCCGCTCCAACTCGGCCATCAGCGCCCGTAACCAGAGGGCCCGTGGCGGCACCTCAATCTCCAAGGCAGATTCGGCAGCTCGCGAGAAAGCAAAGGCATAGGCGACCGTGCTGTCGCCCGATGTTCGACCGGCGACGCGCACGGCCCGGTCGAGGCCCACTCCCGCCATAAGAGCCTCGATCCCCTTGTGGACATATCCGAGGCGCTCTTCGAGACGGACAACGGTCTCCCCGCTCGCGGTGAACCGGAAATGTCCAGGTTCGATAATACCCGCATGTACTGGGCCAACCGGGATTTGATGCAAACCGGCTCCTTCGGCTGGCAGGAATTCATAAGGGGGTGATATGGGCTGTACATCGCTGCGACGTCCCAATGGAGACCGCAAGCCCCAACGGCCGTGGTCGAGCCACGGCCGCGGATCAGGTATGCCTTGCGGTTCGAGCCCGGCCAGATCTCGGAGCGCACGTTCCAGACGAAGTGCGGGCGGATGATACCGTGCGATCGAGGGATAGCCGTCTTCAAGGTCTTGCAGGCGGATGATACCGACCGTGGCCGTCGGCTCTTCGAGGAGCGCCATGTGAACTGCGTTCGCTTCCCCCCAAAGACCAAGCAGGGTCCAGTGACCATCCGCCAGCGCACCGGCCGCAGCTACCCAGCCCGTCTGATCGACGACGGCGGACAGCCAGGGACGATGGCGTTCAACCGGGCTGCCCTGCAGGATGAGATCGATAAGTGAGGGCATGTCGACTAGCTTCTCCACTTCATCCTAAAAGGTTGGCGATATGCTGGAACCAGGCGACCAGCGGCGGCGGCAGATAGACGCCACCGCCAAGCACCAGGGCAAGATGGGAGTACATTGGCATGTAGGATCCCTCGACCGGCGCAGTGCTCCCACGCGGCTGGCCGAAGGCAACACCGGTGAGCCGCAACAGCAATGCGCCAAAGGCGATCAGAAGCCCGAACACAAGCGGGATCGCCAGCAATGGCTGCCGGGCGAATGTGGAGCTCACCACCAGGAATTCACTCATGAAGATTCCAAGCGGCGGCAGGCCGGCGATGGCGACGACGCCGATCACCAAGCCCCAGCCTAGACCGGGATGGCTCTCGGTGAGGCCACGAATGCTCGACAGCCTCTGTGTGCCCTTGATCTGGGCGATATGGCCGACGGCATAAAAGATTGCTGATTTGGTCAGGCTGTGCATCACCATATGCAGAAGTCCGGCGAAATTGGCGAGCGGACCGCCCATGCCAAAAGCAAAAACGATAATACCCATATGCTCGATCGAGGAATAAGCGAACATGCGTTTGATGTCGCGGCGACGATAGAGCATGAAGGCCGCGAAAACGAGTGACGTCAGGCCCATTGTCACCATCAACGGTCCTGGCGCGATCGCTTCCGGACTTGCGGCGATCAAAATCTTGA
Organism: Phyllobacterium trifolii; assembly: GCF_014192095.1. Taxonomy (GTDB): domain Bacteria; phylum Pseudomonadota; class Alphaproteobacteria; order Rhizobiales; family Rhizobiaceae; genus Phyllobacterium; species Phyllobacterium trifolii. The sequence continues at coordinate 74,743 of NZ_JACHXN010000009.1, read as the reverse complement.
AACGCAGAACCGCATAGAGCGCGACGTTCAACAGCAGGCCCGACAGCACCGCCGAGATCGGTGTCGGTCCTTCCGCGTGAGCATCGGGCAGCCAGGCGTGCAAGGGGGCTAGGCCGACCTTGGTGCCGTAGCCGAGCAGCAGGAATACGAAGGCGACATTCAAAAGACCTGGATCGAATGCGGCAGCGTGTTGGATCAGCAGTGTCCAGGCCATGGCATCGTAGCCTTCTCCTACCACGGGCTGCGCCGCCATATAGACGAGGATTGTGCCGAAGAGTGCAAAGGCGATGCCCACACTGCCCAGGATAAAATACTTCCAGGCGGCCTCCAGTGCTTCATGCGTGCGGTAAATGCCGACCATCAAGACCGTGGTGAGGGTGGCGAGTTCCACGGCGACCCACATCAGGCCGACATTGTTCGATACGAATGCGAGGTTCATGCCGAACATCATAATCTGGTACATGGCATGATAGAAACGAAGGTTCGCCGGTGTCAGCCGGCCGGTTTCCAGTTCATGCGCGATATAGCTGGCGCTGAAGACGCTGGTCGTAAAGCCGACAAAGCTGTTGAGCACGATAAAGACGATGTTGAGATCGTCGATGAGCAGATATCGGCCCGGCTGCGGCCGCTCGGTGACGAAAAGGAGTAGCGCCGCAACGAAGGTCAAAAGGCTTGCAAACACGTTCAGTCGGGCTGAAATCCTGTAGCTGGGGAGCAGCGCCAGGAGTACTGCAGCGCTGACTGGTATCACAAGGACGGCTGTTACCGGATTGAACGCGAGCGCATTCATCTGCGTCGTTTCCCCTTGAAATCGTCGAGCGCCCGGACGTCCACCGTGTCGAACCGCTCGCGGATGCGGAACAGGAACACACCGATGACGATGAAGGCGATCAGAATCGAGAAGGCCACACTGATCTCGACGACCAGCGGCATGCCTTTGGCACCGGTGGCGGCGAGCACCAGTCCGTTCTCGAGCGACATGAAGCCGACAATCTGGCTGACCGCGTTGCGGCGTGTCACCATCACTAGCAGTCCCAGCAGCAAAACGGCCAATGCGAAGGCGAGGTCTTCACGCGCCAAAGGATCGGCGGCTTGTGTGACCCGCAGCATTACAACCATGGAGAGTGCAACCAGCCCCATACCCACAAACATGGTGGGGCCAATACCAACGACCGTCTCGATCTCGCGGTGAATGCCCAATCTTCGGATCATGCGGTGCAGCGCAACGGGGATGATGATGGCCTTGAAGCCGAGGGCGATTGCGGCCGTCACGTAGAGATGCGGTGCGTGTTGGACGTAAGCCTGCCAGGCCACCGACAGCGTCAGCACCAGGGAATGCAGGGCGAACATGTTGAGCAGCGAGTAAAGACGGTCCTGATACAGCATCATGAAGCTGACGAGGACGAGGCCACCGGCGAGCAAATGGGCAATATCGAAGGTGATGCCGCCGCTCATTATAGGCTCCTTGAAACGAACAGCAGGAGGGTTGCGAGCATGCCGAGCATGAGAGCCGCGCCGAGGAATTCTGGTACGCGGAAAACCCTCATCTTGGCGGTCGCAGTCTCGAACAGGGCAAGAAAAACGCCACCCACCGCGAGCTTGGCGAGATAGGCAATCATGCCAAGTATGTGGGCCGTGGCTCCGGTGCCCAGGACCGCGAGTTGCCAGGGCACGAATATGCAGGCGATCAAGGAGATGTAGAGCAGCAGCTTGAGGAACGCCGCTAACTCGATCATCGCCAGATGACGGCCGGAATATTCGAGCACCATCGCCTCATGCACCATGGTGAGTTCCAGATGCGTTGCCGGATTGTCCACGGGAATGCGGGCGTTCTCGGCGATTGCCACCATGATGAGCGCGATGAGCGCCATTCCGAGCGAGACACGCAGGCCAACATGCGAAGAAATCATGACGTCCGCAATCGTGGAAAGCTGGGTTGAGCCGGCGACCAGGGCGAGCGTAAAGATAGTAAGGAGCATCGCAGGCTCTGCGAGTGTTGCGATCATCGCCTCGCGGCTTGATCCGATGCCGCCGAAACTCGTACCGATGTCCATGCCGGCGAGGGCCAGGAAAAAACGCGCGCTCCCAAGCAAGGCCACAATTACGATCAAGTCCGCGGTCCAGCTGAACATCAGCCCCGTGGCAAAGGTCGGGATGAGAGAGACGGCGACCCAGGTGACGGCGAAGATCAGATAGGGGGTCACACGAAAGAGCCAGGACGCGTTCTCCGCAAGTACGACTTCCTTGCGCAAAAGCCGTAAAAGGTCGCGATAGGGCTGGATGACGGACGGGCCTTGCCGCCGCAGCAACCGTGCCTTGATTTTGCGCACCAAGCCAGTGAGCAGCGGTGCGAGCAACAGTACCATGGCCATCTGCATGCCTTGAGCGAGGAGATCGAAGATCACGACCATATCGCGAGCACCAGGAGCAGGAAGACAAGCGCCAGGAAGACCAGGCTGAGGTATCGCCGGATGGTCAGGAACTGCAGGTGGTTGAGCCGTTCGGCGGCAAACCAGACAGCGCCGGCGATCGGCTCATAGAGTCCGCCCCAGATCAGATCGCGCAGCTCAAGCGTGAAACGTGCAGGTTTAGGATCACCGGGCGCGGGCATCTCGACCGTTTCCTTCGCCTGGAAGAGCAGCGTGCCGAACACCCGCCGTATGGGTTGTGCGAAACTTGCGGAAGTATATTGGGTTTGCGGGCTCAAGTCCGGAAAGCCACAGTCCCAGGCGGGTGCGCGGCGCAGTGCCCGTGAGGCAAGACGATGGACCATGTAAGCAGCGAGCGACGCGGCGAACGCGGTGAACAGCAACACAAGCAGCCCGTTGTAGGAGCTGCGGCCTTCAGCAATCGGGACGATCGACAGCCATGGCGCACTTGTCTGTACCGGCATGCGGCCGCCGACGAGCGTGAGCGTCACGGGTGCAAGGGCGTCGATGGCAATTCCCGGCAGGATGCCGGCGAGTAGGCACAGGGCGGCAAGCACAAACATGGCGCTAAGCGAAAAGCGGTCTACTTCCTTCGCCAGTTGGGCGGCAAGGGTCCGGGGGCGGCCAAGAAACGTGACGCCAAACGCTTTGACAAAACAGGCGGCAGCAAGCGCCGCCGACAGTGCGAGCAGTCCGCCAACGGCCGGCACCATGATCTTCAGCCCCCATTGGGGCAGATCAGGACTTTGCAGGATCGCCTGAAACGCCAGCCACTCCGAGACGAAGCCGTTAAACGGGGGGAGGGCGGAGATCGCGACGGAGCCGACCAAAAAAGCAAAGCTGGTAAGCGGCATTCGGTGAATGAGGCCGCCGAGCTTGTCCATATCCCGCTCGCCTGTCGCGGTAAGGACGGCCCCCGCCCCGAAGAAGAGCAGGCTCTTGAAAAAAGAATGATTGAGGACGTGGAACAGTGCAGCCGCAAGCGCCAGGGCTGCCGCCAAATTCATGGCGTTTGCCTCAAACGCAAGTGCGAGGCCGAGGCTCACGAATATGACGCCTATGTTTTCGATGGTGCTGTAGGCTAATAGACGCTTGAGGTCCTGCTCCATCAGTGCATGCAGGATACCCACGACGGCAGTAACACCACCGAGCAACAGCACGATCATGCCCGACCACCATGCTGGTTCGCCAAGCAGGTCAAAAACAACACGGATGAAGCCATAGACCGCGACCTTGGTCATGACACCGCTCATGAGGGCCGAGACATGGCTTGGGGCAGCCGGGTGTGCAAGCGGCAACCAGACATGCAACGGCACAAGACCAGCCTTCGAACCTGCACCGATCAACATGAGGATCAAAACCAAGGCACTGACCGCCGGCGCGTGGCCAGCCGTGCGCATTGTGGCGAAATCATAACTCCCGCTTGTTCCGGCGAGAAGGCCGAAAGCAAGCAAGAGCGCAAACGTGCCGAAGCTTGCCATGACAAGATAGATGTAGGCGGCTTTTCTGTTGTCGCGTTCGCGATGATGCGTCATCACCAGCCCCCAGGAGGCAAGCGACATGAATTCCCACGAGAGCAGGAAGGTGAAGGCGTCCGCAGCCAAAACCACCAGGTTCATGCCGGCGAGGAAGACCGGAAAGAACGGTAATAGCCTCTGCGGCGCGGTCTCATGACGGCCGTAGCCAAGACCGTACAAGCTAGCCGCTGCACCCCCGAGATTGATGACAACGAGGAAGAAGGCAGCCAGTGCATCCAGCCGGAAGTGCGCGCCCAGCCAAGGCAGGCCAACAGGTAGGACGAGGGCTGGCAATAGGCCCGATGCTGCCGGAGTGACCAGCTGAAGCAGGACGACTACGAACACGGCTGCCGAGGCACTCAAGCTCGCCCCGTAAATGATCGGCGTCGCTCCGGGCGATCGCGAGATCGTCACGGCAAGGACCGATATTGCCACAAGAGCAGCAATGCACCACAGAACGAGGGCGACGGGGGTCATTTTGGCGCGACTATGCCGCGCATAGCCCCGGTACGCTTCGAACGTTTGCGGCGGTAGGGTGCGATGTGGATCAGCTTTTTAAGGCGCACTCCGCGCCCGCCATCCTGGCTGACCGCGCCCTCATTGATGACCTCGACTCCAGCGGCCTCGAGCGCAGCGAGCAACCGCATCAGCGTGTCCACATGACCGCGGACTACATGGCGGCTTGCCTCCATACGCTGGATCGTCGGAACGGACACGCCTGCGAGCTCTGCCAGTTGGCGCTGGTCGATACCGAGAAGGGCTCTGGCGGCCCGTAGCTGGGGGGCAGTAATCACGATCGAACCATCGTTTATCTTGCGCTAGCTATGATATTCACTTTGTACGACATGTCTATTGATGTTTCAAACCGTTATTTTGATGCTTCGACGCTTTCATAGCACAACGATATCCGCGTCAGCGCGTCGAGGCACGTGGATGGGAAATGTCTTGGCGAGGGACAGCCGTGCGAAAGAATCTGATTCCGCGTTTTGACTATGGTGTGGCCTGGACCAGCAAATTGCAGCCGCAGCACGCAATTTGGAATGAGCTTCAATTCGATCTCGAACTGAAGCGGCACCCGAATGCCATCGCCGTACTGTTCAGGCTACTTTTCGAACTGTCTGTCGATAATTACATCGACCAGCATCGACTGGCTACCGTCCACCCCAACGACAAATTGGGATCAAGAATCATCAAAGCTGCCGAGGATCTCAGAACGAGGGGGAAAATCACTGAAAAAAATCTAGGCGAAATCAGGAAACTCCAGCACCAGGACATGTAACTTTCAACTGACACACTGAACCAATTGATCTTCAAGGCGCCGTTTGCGCGGCAGCAATGGTTTTAACAAGTGTCTATGAGCGCCCGGGAGATACCGTTGCGCCCTATTGCCGTTCGGCTGCTTCCTGATAGTATGTGAGGAGGCTCGGAGGGATGTCTAAGTTCACGAACGTGCGCGCAGCCGCGTCGGTGCCGTGACCCGCCATAAGGCACTCATCGCCCATTCAGGTCTGGAGGCAAACCCATGAAGCAGGGTGCGGGGATCGGGCGTCGGGCGCTGGTCAGGGCGATGGCCGGAGCACTTCTTGTACTCTCATTCCAGGGTGCGTCGCTGGCCGGCGCCGCCAATCTGCCGGTGATCGCCTTCTTCAGGAGTTCGCCTGCTGCACCCTTCGCTTCCCTTGTAGAGGCCTTCCGCAAAGGGGTGGCCGAAGAGGGGCTGGTCGAGGGCGAGACCGTCGTGATCGAATATCGCTGGGCTGACAACAAGCGGGAGCTGCTGCCGCAGATCGCGGCGGAACTGGTTTCTGCCCAAGTCTCCGTGATCGTGGGCAACAGCGTCGCGGTCGAAGCGGCGCGGGCGGCTACATCCGACATCCCCATCGTTTTCGTGTCGGCCGACGATCCGGTCAAAGCCGGCCTCGTCGATAATCTTGCCCGGCCGAACGCCAATTTGACAGGGGTCACGTTCTTCGGCGGCGGTGAGCTCGCGGGTAAGCGAACCGAGATCCTGATGGAACTGGCGCCCGCCGCCGTCGATGTCGCCTTGTTAATCGACACGAAATATCCCGGGTTCGAAGCAAATCGCGCCAAGGCCGAGTCCGCAATCACCTCGATTGGACGGCGGCTGATTGTTGCAGAAGTCAGCGGCGTCGAGGAACTTGAAGCCGCCTTCGGCCGGATGTCCGCCGCCGGAGCCGATGCCGTCGTTATCGGCGGTAGCCCCTTCCTGACGAGCCAGCGCTCTACGATCGTCAAACTCGCGGCCAAGCACAAGCTCCCCACCATCTATGACCAGAAGGACTATGTAATCGACGGCGGTCTAGTCAGTTACGCCTCGAGCTTCTCAGAGGCCTATCGTCAGGCGGGCGTCTATGCCGCGCGAATGATCAAAGGCGCAGCTCCTTCTGAATTACCGGTCATCCAGCCGACCGTCTTTGAACTTGCGGTCAACCTTTCCACAGCCAAAGCGCTCGGAATAGAAGTGCCTCGCTCCATTTTATTGCTGGCGGACGAAGTGATTGAATAAGCTGATTATTAGCACACCCGTCGTTCTTTCATCTTAATGGCGAATACGCGGGTGTCTGCCTCGAACCCTTTCAACAGGCGCTCTCCAAGGTCATCCAGTGGAGTAGCAGGTCCGATCTGCCGTGCGGTGGCAGCGTCGATGAGGATTTGCCCGTCTTTCGCCGCGGAGCAAAGGCGCGACGCCAGATTGACCACGGGTCCGATAGCCGTGTATTCGAGCCGCCCTTCATAGCCGATCCGCCCTACCGTCGCGGCACCGGCTGCCATCCCCATGCCGAACCCAATGCTATAGCCCACGGAAGTCCAGCGGAAGACGAGTTCCTGAACCGCCTCCTGCATATCCACCGCCATGCGCGCTGCACGCCCCACCGGATCGTCACACGGCACCGGCGCATTCAGCAGCAGCATAAAACCATCGCCAGAAAAGCCGGTTTGCGTCGCTTCGTGCTTCTGCACCAGCCGACCGAGCACGGTGAAGAACTCTTCCAGCACCGCCATGATTTCGCCCGGCTCCGTTTTCGCCGAGAAGGCTGTAAAATTGCGCAAGTCTCCGAACACAACCACGACATCAGCCTGCTTGCTTTCCAGCAGCTTTTCCGATCCCTCGATCTCAATCAACTCTGCGACTTGCGGAGCAAGAAACTGCCTCAGCCGGGCGATACGCTCCGAACGTTCTCTCGAAAGCGCGATTTCGTCGGCCATTATGTTAAATCGTTCCGCCAGTTCCTCGAGCTCATCGCCGCTGTCGATGCGAACGCGATGATCGAACTGTCCCGCACCGATCTTGGCGGCGCCCTGTTCCAGCAGGCGGATGGGACCGGTGATTCTGCCTGCGAGCACGTATGCGAGTGCAGCCGACACCCCGATACCTGCGATCAGGAGGATGCCGGTCCGCCACAACGCGGCGTAGATGGGAGCGAATGCCTCCGATAGGGGTTGCTCGACATACACGGTCCAATTCGGTCCGGGAACGATGGCACTGCCGGCGATCACCCACGCCCCGCTATCCCCGCGCCGGACTATCACCGTGTCCGATTGGACCGGCGCCTGTGCTACATCGTCGGCCACAGCCTGCCGCCCGGGAACTGCCATAAGGTCTCCCGGGTCCTCGCCACGAAGCACCCGGACAATTTCGGGGTGCGCGATCAGCCGCCCTATGCGATCGCGGACATGAGCGTGGCCCTTCTGGCCGACCCTGATGTTGGCGATCACGCTCCAAATCAGCTTCAGGTTGACTTCCGCGATCGCCACCCCGGTGCTGTGCTTCTCGCCGGCAATCGCGATAGCCATATAGGGCTCCGATCCTCGCGAGAAATAGACCGGCCCAAACCGGCCGCCGTTTTGCATCAATTCCTGAAAGCTGGTTTCGCGCGACAGATCGCGCCCGCTGTCCACGATGTCCGGGACGACGCGGGAGACGCGCAGGAGTTCCTTGCCCTGGCGGTCGGCCTGCGCGAACTCGGTGATGGCGGGCGCTTGGCGCAGCAGGCGAAGGGCGTCGAACCGCCGTTCTTCGGGGCTCACAGAGGCGACGGGCAACTGGACGGTCCATCCCATCTGGTCAATGATTGAGTTCAGGAAGCTGCTGATGCGTTCTGACGATGCGCGCGCCTCCGACAAGAGCCTAGAGTCAATGGAGGCGCGCTGGTCGCGATACCCAAGCCAGGCCTCGATCGTTCCGCCGACAATGATGGGCAGCAGAACTGCAGCAAAAATCGTCGTGAAGTATTTCCTGAATAAGCTACGCCTCAATGGTCGGATAGCTATTGTCACTGCTGATCGCCTATGCCTGTTGGCTTTCTGAAACGCGGTTTCCGGACGATCCGGATCGATCATGCGTGGCTTTCAGCCGTTGCAGGGCGGGAGCAATTGATTGTGACCCTGTCTATTCGACGAAGAATATCGCTACCGCCTCCGCGCCACGGCCCTGCGTATGTCTGCACTTTCAAGTTGATCTAGATTTGCGTGACGGTCAATGCGTACGATTCGACAGGCAGAACGTATTGGAGCCTCACCCCCGCGCCATCGACAGCGTTGGTGACACGGTCGAGTTTTTCTTCAGCGAAAATCGCGATCTTGCTGCGGCAAAGCGGTTCTTCAACAAGGCTCTCAACCGTCATGGCCGCCCTGATCGCGTCGTCATGGATGGCAGCCAGACAAATCGGGAAGCTATCCTTTCCTGTGATACGACTGACAGGCTGAAGGGCGGATATGGCAGGAATGCACATGACCCGATCACGATCAGGTCGAGCAAATATCTCACGGATGTATTTGACACGGGCATTTGTTTAAGAGAGATCGTTTTATCTCCCGGCGTTCTCCGCGATAGACACTGAAGAACGCGCTGACGTGCCGTAAAGCCAAATCTGTTGGCCATCAGCGCATGTTTGCACGGCTTGGCACACAGTCGCTCTCATTCACCGTCTGCGGGATGGATCGGCTATTCCTTTAGCAGCGTCCCCACGTGGTAGCAGCGTCCCCACGTGGCCGATCGTTATCTGCGTGAACCTTAATATGAATCGAAGTCCAGATGCTAGCTCTCCAACCTTCATATTTGTCTGCCATGACGACCATCCATAAGCGAATTTTCGACAAAATGGACGCCAACAAGGATGGCAAGATGATGCCCGAGAAAGTCCAGGCGTTCATGCGGCCGTCGGCATTGAGTGATTCAGCGGATTGACAATTGAAGGTCCGATCTCACCAACGCCGCCCGCCCTAACTGGCAAGTGCCGATAGTTTTGACGCCAAGGGAGTGAACATAAGAGCGCCGAAAAAACTTCCTCACTCGGGACATGTTGGCCGCGCGGTAATCCTGTCACATATGAATAATCTCGCACCATGCTCCGTGACTTGGATGTCGTGCCTATTGGGACGGGTGTATAACCGATCCCAGCAGAGGAGGAAACGGCAATGAAATTTTTCGCATGGCAGAGGTTCGTCGACGAACCGTATCTCATAACGGAGATCGAGATTGTCCCCATCGTAAGTAAAGACAAGGTAGTTATCATCCATGTTCGCACTCGCGAACCGCGCCAAGCGAGGGCTGCACTTTGGGCCCTCAAGGATGCTGTCACTGACCTTCTTGAAGCTTTGAAGGACGGTGATCTTGGTGTGATCGATGAGAACGGCGTACACGGATATGTCCGAGATCGGCCATTGGACGTTCCAATTCCGCCTGCGTTGGCTGAATAAGGCGAAGCATTCGCAAATAACTGGCTGGTTCAAACGCCACCGAGTTCCTTTAGGGTTTCGGCCTTGATCTCACCGATGACCGCGCTAGAGCAAGGCGTTTCGAATACATTCTTTGCGCGGGCTCTAGCTACATTGGCTGGGCTGTCTTGAACGCGGTTGTCAGCGCATCTCCGCATCGGTGGCTTCGAGCAATCGGTTGGCCGCAGCCGGCCGCGATATATGCAATGGCCACATCACACCTGAATGGTAGACGTGCGGTGCCTTTATTTGGGTGTATTTGCCCGTGTTCCATTCCTCAAGCAGTGCATCGATGGCCGCTCTCAAATCCAGCAACGTCTGATGCGCATTGTGCGGGTTGCGTGTATATATATCGACCGTCAACGCCGTAGCATCAGTCGCAATTTCGCAAACATAGACAGCCGTTTCCAAGCGGTTGTCTTTCATGAAAACTTCTGGAACTTTCATGCTCTATCGCTCCGTAGCCAGCGTTCTGCGACGTGAATCAACTTTACCGCAAGGCGCAATCCGCGCATCGCTATTTCGGTTGGTTTCCCACGCGTTTCTCAATGATCGCCAAGGAAGATTTTGATCCTTTCGGACGCGCCAACAAGCGGTTGTAACGTGCGATTTTTTAATAGTGGCACGGCACCGGCAGTCGGGCATTGATTTCGATCAAAGGCAGAAGTGTTATCTTATATGCGCTGGGGATCAACGCGACCCAAGGGCCTGATGCCGTAACGTTATGCGGCAAGAACTGCAAACTGTTCGGCCAGGGACGGATTAGGATTAAATGCGTACCACGCCTGTCGTTTACGCATCATGTGGATCATTTCGATGTCGGAGAGGATCATACGGGCGGTGGTCTCCGATTTGAAACCAAACATCGGCCGCATTGGCAAGATCGAGTTCGATGACGCCAGGGCGCTCGTCCAATGTCGGACCCTTGCCGGCAACACCGATTTCGGGCGAGCCGAACTCTCCGCCGCGTGAACCACCGCGGTGGAGGCGACCGGCATTGTTATCGCGGGCCCTTCGTCATCGCATCGCCCAAACACACCGATCGGGATAAACTCCTGGTCCGCAGAAGGTTCCGGCAAAAGCACCAGGGAAGCAGGACGGTCACCATGCTCTCCAGCCTCGGCCGCACGTATCCAGCGAAGAAGCAGATTGCTGTTGATCCCGCGGCGGCGTGCGACCTCTGCAACCGAATTGCCGGGAACCTGCGCTTCTTCAACAATCCGCCATTTGTCTTCCGACGACCAAAATCGCCGACTGGCCTTCGGCCCGTAACTCTTTTCCGACATCAAATACCGCCATAGTGTCCACTTAACTCTTGGTGGACACTATCCCACTCCAGGGCATTGCCCGGTAGGCGGTCGTCACGCCACGCTTACTTATATCTGGACCCCGACAGACAGCCGCGAACTCAGGCCGCTGCGGCGGGAAACCTCTATTCTCGCAGCCTGATCACCAAGTGTTCTCAAAAGTCGAGCAAGTTCACTACTTTCGCGTCGTGAACCACATGCTATTACTACTCCACTGTCCGGGTTACTGTCCTGCAGACACATCCGTTAAGAGAGGATGCCGAACAAATGTCGATGTATCTTCAGGTGACCTTCCGGTTTCTGCTCTCCAGCATTGTCTTGGCCGCCCTGATGGTATCCACGGCGCTCGCCGCCGACCTTACGACGGTCAAGGTCGAGAGCGGAGTAGTTCACGGTATTGCGGCAGCTGACGTAATCAGCTTCAAGGGCATTCCCTACGCCGCGCCGCCAATCGGTGAGCTGCGCTGGCGCGTGCCTCAGCCGGTGAGGCCGTGGGAGGGCGTGCGGGAAGCCAGCAAGTTCGGGCCGGCCTGCATGCAGACCGACGACCTGCCGAAATCCGAGGATTGCCTGACAATCAATGTCTGGCGGCCGACCAAGGACTCCCGCGAACCCTACCCGGTGATGGTCTGGATTTACGGCGGGGCTTTGGTGCGAGGGAACACCGCCTTGTACCCGGGCGACGCTCTCGCCGCGCAAGGTCTCGTGGTCATCAGCATGAACTATCGTCTGGGTCGGCTCGGTTTCTTCGCCCATCCCGCCCTGGCGGAGGAATCGCCCGGCGAGCCCATCGGCAACTACGGCTACATGGACCAGCTTGCCGCGCTGAAATGGGTTCAGCGCAACATCGCCGCCTTCGGCGGAGATCCAAACAAGCTCACCATATTCGGCGAGTCGGCCGGCGGCGGTTCGGTGATGTCGCACCTGGTTTCGCCGCTGTCGCGCGGCCTGTTCCGGGCAGCAATTTTGGAGTCGCCTGGAATACCGACGGGACGTGTCGAGTCGGTTCCGGCGACACCGCTTGCCGAAGCCGAAGCGACGGCTGTCGCCTATGCCCGGTATGTGGGCGTCAATCGCGACGGAGCCGGGGCGCTGAAAGCGCTTCGGGCCCTTCCGGCCGAAATGCTGGTCGAAGGAGCCTCGGGCGAAGTGGTCCTCACCTCGCTGGGAAACGGACAACGCCTCGTGGGGCTCGCCGGATCGATCATTGACGGGAAATTCCTGACCGATTCTCCAGAGGCTGTCTTCAAGGCCGGCGGGCAGGCGATGGTGCCCATGATCATCGGCGCCAACGATCGCGACCTTGTCATCGGCGAAGCGGTCACCAAGGAAGACCTGTTTGCGCTGTTTGGCGACTATGCCGCCGAAGCCAGGGCCATCTACGACTCCGAAGGCAGCGAGACGCTCGAAGAACTGAAGCAGCAAGTTCTTGCGGACCGGACTCTTGTCGAGCCTTCGCGCAACATAGCGAACCTGGCGGCGACGGGAGGCCAGCCCACCTGGCACTACCGGTTCTCCTACGTGGCGGAGGCGTTGCGTAGCAATCCCAAATGGAAGGGCGCGCCGCACGGCATGGAAATTCCTTACGTGTTCGGTATTCCGGCAGCGATCGTTCGTGACAAGGTGACCAACGCCGACAAGGAAATGGCGAAGCTGGCGAGTGCCTACTGGGTTGCCTTTGCCAAAACCGGCGACCCAAATGGGGAGAGCCGGCCGGCCTGGCCCAGGCACAACCCCTCGGTGGACAGCATAATCAACTTCACGAATGGCGGCATTGTCGTTGGGCCTGACCCTCTCAAGGCGCGGCTCGATCTATGGCAGAAGGTTTTCGACGCGAACAAGTGAGCACGGACGACGCAAATCCGAAACGGTGAGGAGATCTTGTAATGACGCGGGCTAGTGCAACCTTGGGTATCGCAGGTTTCATTGCAATGGTCGGGGCAGCCATGCTGGTGGTGTCTCCGGTCCTGGCCGCCGACGAGCCAAAGACAGTCACCGTCGGCAACTTCGTCCGCGCCGAGACCGACTTCTACTTCAAGACGCGAGAGTTCGGGAAACTGAACCATAGCCGGACCATGGCCGCGATCGACAAGCAGGACGTGGTCCGGATGAACCGCGACACGCTCTACTCCTCCGGCATCTTCGACCTCGATGCGGCTCCCGTGACCATTGCGCTGCCAGATCCAGGCAAGCGCTTCATGTCGATGCAGGTCATTTCAGAGGACCACTACACAGTCGAAGTCGTCTATGCTCCGGGCAGTTCACTTACACAAGGGACAAGGTCGGGACGCGCTATGTCTTCCTGCTGGTCCGCACGCTTGCCGATCCCGAGGACCAGACGGACCTGAAAGCCGCCAACGCGCTGCAGGATGCGATCGAGGTCGAGCAGACGAGCGCCGGGAAGCTCGATGTGCCGGACTGGGATCCGGTGTCGCAAGGCAAGGTGCGCGATGCCCTCAATGCTCTTGCGCCGCTGCGCGGAGACGACAAGGGCGCCATGTTCGGCACACGTGCCGAGGTGGATCCGGTCGCACATCTCATCGGCACCGCGATCGGATGGGGCGGAAATCCGGACTATGCTGCGGTCTATAAAAGCTTCTATCCAAAGGACAATGATGGCAAGACGGTTCACAAGCTGACGGTCAAGGATGTTCCAGTCGATGGCTTCTGGTCGGTCAGCGTCTACAACGCCAAAGGCTTCTTCGAGAAGAACGACCTCAACGCCTATTCGTTGAACAATCTAACGGCAAGGCCGAACTCTGACGGCTCGTTCACCGTCCAGTTCGGCGGCTGCAGGGAGGGAACTCCGAATTGCCTGCCGATCGTGGAGGGCTGGAACTACACCGTACGGCTCTACCGCCCGCGCAAGGAGATCCTCGACGGCGGCTGGAAGTTACCGGAGGCACAGCGCGGAAATTAAGTGGGGGCGTGTCGCCAACGCGCGATGTTCGACATGTTTTTTTCTTTTAAGGGGATCGAGTGTGAGGGGGATTCGTCATCTTGTCTGTAGCGGCGCTGCTGTGTGCCTATCATGACGCGGCGGCCATAGACGACGGGCCGCGCGGCTACCAGCTTGTGCCGGAAGGCACCAATGCGATCACTGTGATCGGGCTCTTCCATGAGGGCAACCAATCTTTCGGTCCAGGCACGGCGCTCCGCGGCGCCGATATCGATATTGGTGTCGGCCTGGTCCAATATACCCATTCCATGAACATAGCCGGTAATCTAGGTGCTCTGTTCGTCGTGCTTCCGGCCGGCAAGGTCTCCGGCAGGCTGGAGACTGCCTTTGGCGATCTCGAAGGCGAGAGCTCCGGGATCGGTGACTTCATCGTGGGCGGCTTACGATCCCGGACTTTCGATCGGGCCGCTGGGCAAGGTCTACGCACCAACCGGGGCATTCAGCGGGGACAAGATCATCTATCTCGGCGCGGATCGATGGGTTGGCCAGATCGGCTTGCCGATAAGCTACTATTTCGGAACATCGATGCTCGACCCCGACCTGGCGACGCTGGAGCTCGTACCTTCGATCACGTTCTTTGACGACAGTGGCGACACGAGCCAGGACCCGATCCTCACGCTCGAAGGCCACGTCACCCGCAATCTCGGTAGAACGTTCTGGGCCTCGCTTGACGCGCTATACGTCTACGGAGGTGAGACATCAACCAACGGTATCGCCAATGACGACGCACAGAAGTCTCTGGGGCTGGGAGCTACTCTCGGAGTCAACGTGACCTCGTCGTTCTCCATAAAGTTCAGCTACGGAGAATTCGTGTATCACAATACCGACGGCCTGGATGGCCGAAGTTTCCGGGTCGTCTCGAATTTCGTGTTTTGAGGGAAGTTCGTCCTGATGGTGACGCCGAGGGCAATCTAGAAGAGACGCGGAGCGTGTTCCCAAAATCCAAACAGGACGTTTAATGCGAGCTACACCCGTGTACGTTGTCAAAAGTCGGACAGTTTCACCACTTTCGTGTCGTGACGCCACTAACTGCAGCGTGAGCGTGGATCGAGCGATCAGGGCTTGGATGATTGCCAGGCGTATCCTTTTCTGCAAGATCGGCCATGGGGCCTCAGCTCGCCCCAATCGCTGAAGCAGCGCTGCGCCCTTGGCTCGTGGATGCCCCATTTGGCAGCGACGGCGGAAATGGTGCCTTCCCGCTTCCACCTTCGATCAATCCCGTCTGAACGCCGCATGGAGCGATATTCTCCATTCTGGAGGCAAGCTTGCTACGCACGGATGCTTCCGGAGCATCTGGCGAAGGTCTGAATTCTGAAAAACGCGCGATTTGTGCTAACGGCCCCAACTTCGCCCTTGCTGCTAAGCGAAATGCTACGATGTCATCTCTTTAGAAAAAGCATCAGTCCCGGAGTGAGTTTGATCGATATCAAGGCGATGTTCTTGGGATTGTCAAAGATACCTATGTTGTGATGAGGTGCGGGCAAATCCCAGTGAAGAAGAAACCAGGTCTGCGCCGCTAAGTCATAACCGTTGGATCCGCGTCACTGCTGCGCTTCAGGCTCGTCCCTTCGGCAACTGCAGACAGAAGCAGCGGGTCCATACTTTTTAATGGTCCTGCAAAGTCGACTGACTCGCTTGGGAAGATTAACTGTCACCATTCGATAGGTGTGTCCGTACGTGACAGCACCACGATTCTCGTAGCAATGCGATCCGCTCTGTATGGGTTTTCTGCATGTCTTGTTTGATCCAAATCAGTGCGGACAGCCCGCTAAGGCGTACGAAGGTAACGATGTTCGTCCCAAGGATGAGAATGGCTGACGTCTGATGCGCGAAATCAGCAAGAATGTGTTGAAGGGCGGGTCGCGCCCAAGGTCGGACCATACTCGCAGGTGTCCCAGACTCACGCCGATGCCGGCTATAACGGTGCCAAGTGCGGCGCTCTGCTTAGGACAGATTCGAACAAAAGATCGTATTGGAAATAACGGGGTTGTGCGGTGAAAAATGCCTACCTTCACAAATAGCCTGTGGCTTAACACTGTCTTCCCGGCAAAGCTGATGCCTGAAACCCTTTTGTTGTTCGTCCGCCGTTTCAGCAGCTGGCACCAAATTGCGCTCGCGGCGATGTCGATATTGATTTTCCTGCTGGATGCCGCGCCGCTCGAAATCCAGCGTCGCATAGTCAATGGAGCTGTCAAAGGCGGCGATTATCGTCCCATATTGGCGCTGTCCCTGATCTATATAGGACTGGCACTTACCCAAGGGTTTATCAAACTCCTGATGAACATATATCGCAGCTGGGTTGGCGAGAAAGCCGTCCGAAGTTTGCGTCTGACCGTCCAGACGCTAACAAGTCGTATGCCATTGGACCGCGCCGGAGCCGAGGATGTTGGCATTGAGACCTCGATGATGCTTGCCGAAGCCGACGCGATCGGTGGCTTCGTGGGGGTCTACACGTCAGAGCCCTTGCTGCAGGGAGGACTGCTTCTAACCGTCGCCGGATACATGGTTTACATTCAACCTTCCATGGCTCTTGTGGCTCTCGTGATGATAACGCCCCAATTGATCTTTGTACCGCTCATCCAGGCGGCCATAAATCGCCGAGTCACCATGCGGATCAAAACCATGCGCGCGGTGAGTGGGGGAATTATCTGGGACGATGTTGACGGTCAACTGCCAGAAGAGCTCCAGGGGCAGAGGATCGATGATATTTTCTCTTTGAACATGGGGATCTTCGAGCTCAAATTCTCCATGAACTTCCTGATGAATCTCTTGAACCAGATTGGTACTGCAAGCGTCCTCGGAATTGGCGGCTGGTTTGTTGTGAGCGGACAGACCGAAGTGGGTACGGTTGTAGCATTTTTATCGGGATTGTCTCGGATTAGCGAACCATGGAGCGAGCTGGTCAATTGGTTTCGCGATTTGACCGTCACGGGTGCAAAATATCACCTCATCGCGAGTGCCATACGTGATATTGACACCCACCGGGTGCATCTGCTTGCCCGTGATCATGAGCAGGCAAATGCGGAGGCAATGATTGCACGCTTCCCGGGTAGATAGCTGTGCTTGTTTGGACAGCGCAGTCGGGTCCTAGACGTCAACGGAATGTCCCGGGCCAGAAATTCAGAGATCGATACCGAATGTTAGCCTTCTGAATCGGAAAGCGTCATTCCAGGGATCAGTGATTTTAGGGCAGAAATGGTGCAATCCATGCAAGGCCATGGCGCTGGCTACGAAAAGGTTAACTGCGGACCTGGAGTCGGCATTCCGGTGCCTGAAGATCAAGCCGGATTTCTGCCCTGCACTTTCGCTAGCAATTAAGTTTATAGTGCGTTTCTCGCTGTTTCTGAGCGAAGCCCTGTGTAAATATAGATCTAACACGGAGTGCGCTGAGTAAGCAACCAGCGCAAGTGAGGAGCAGAGGGCGCGATGCGAATGGGATATGGACGCGTGGTGTGCTTGAGCGCCGCTATGGTGCTTGTCATGCAATTCGCCTGCGGCAGCGTTGAGGCCGACAGCGCCAACGGCCGGCGAATTGCCGAGCGTTGGTGCGCGGAATGTCACGTCGTTGCGCCCGGGCAGCGGCATGCCTCTGACGCCGTTCCCACTTTCGCTCAAATCAGTGGGTCGGGTCGTTTCGACGAGGCAACGCTTTCCGCCTTCCTGGCGAACCCCCATCATTCGCGCATGCCGAACCTTTCGCTCACACGTTCCGAGATTGCCGATCTCGTTGCTTACATTCGGCGCCAAACGCACTAATTCCATGCGGAACAACCATTCTTTTCTAAGCTGGCGACTGCGAAGAAGGTACCGCCGCCCTTTGTCGTGATCGGCTCGCGCAAAGGTCCGTAGCCAACGTGTTCAGCGAACTTTCTGCTGCTCGCGCCGGTTGCGAAAAGCGCGTTGACCGCGATCACCGCGAACGATGGGTGCGATCCCCGTTCTACGTTCGATCTCGCCTACGGCGCCCTTAGCGGCAAGTGCTGAAAACGGAGACGCCTAAGGGAGCAAACATAGAAGCCGAAAAACCTTCCTCACCCGGGAAAATGTTGGCGGCAGGGTAATTTTGTCACACATGCGAATGAACCCTGCACGCCGACGTCTGAATTATTCAAAAGAGGGAGAGGCAAGATGGAATACGTTAAAATCCCACGAAGCACATGGCTGGTCGTCTGTGATGGCGCGAAGGCCCTTGTTCCGCGCAACGATGGCGATGCCGAACTGCTCAATCTCATTCCGGTCAACGTCACGTTCGAAGTGCATCCTCCCACTCGAGAACAGGGCAGCGACCTCCGGGCGCGTTTATCAATCGCAAGCGCGTAGCGAGATGGAGGAAACAGACCTGCATTCTGAAGCGGAGCGAAGCTTTATTGCCTAGATTGCAGAGTGGCTCAATTCGCATGTTCAGGACAACATGGTAAAGCGGCTAAGGTTGAATACGACAGTGGGGAAACACAAAAGCGGCGGTCTGTAATTGTCTGTCACAGTTGACTTGCTGTCCGCCAGGATTAACATCAACTCCAGTCGGAGAAGAGGATGCATCCCAACCGAAGCAGCCTTCGATAGGTATAAATATTGTCTACTAGCCTTCCTCAGATGCTGGTTCCCGCCTCCAATCATGAAAGCGAGGCAACCCCTATGAGTAGCGTTTTTATAGCGACAGAAAACATTAACAACTTTACTGGTTTGCTCCTGAGAGAGAAAGACGATTTCAAAAGGCACGTTCTCCTGGAGTTGCTGGCTCTTGAAAAGGGAAAGCTGGATGCGGCGATTGTGGCACAAGGGAAGCTGATCCCTGCCGAGGATAGCGTGTCCGTCCGACTTGACGTAGGGCGGCAATAGCCGCGTTCGAAATAGGCGAAGTCAATTCACAAAGATCGGTGAATGAGAACCGCGATGCGCCAGAGCGCGCACCAGCCCTCAATCGGCCAGTGCGCTTGATCTGTAGCGAAGGCTTGTTTCGATCGATCCGCCCCAGGGATGCAGGTTCGAAACCGCGATCAGCAGGAAATCATAAGCATCGGAAAATTCCGGGCCTAATTGATTGCCAGACGACGTGGAAAACAGAAGCCAATTGACCATTGCAGCAGTCATTTCTCATCCTAATCGTCCCGGCGCAGACTTTCTGCAAAGATGCCCAAGCTGGTGCCGCGGCCGATGCCGACGAGGCGACTGCCGGGTGTGTGTGAGACCTTGCCTTAAGTCGCGAGCGGCACCGTCTGTCCCCGTATCGATCGGCCTGTACCACGGTAAATGTGAGCTCGACCTGATGGCCTGCGATCATAGTATTGATCATTGGAACGGCGATGACGGCGACGTTCTTTCAAGCGCTGTCTGAGGCTAAGGCTTCAGACAGCGTTCCGCACGACAACGGCGCATTTCTACATTCGAAGGTTTTGTTCATACCCTTCCCTTATTGACGTCAGGGCACCGCTTGGTGCGCAAGCGCAGTTCATGCTGCCTTGATGGCAATCCTCTTGTTGGTTTTCTGCGCCTGAGCGGTTTTGGGCAGCTTCAGCTTGAGTACGCCTTTGGAAAAACTCGCCTCTATCTTGTCCGCATCCACCCCTTCAGGCAGTTGGAAGACGCGGTGAAAGGATCCATAGCGTCGTTCAGAAAGATAATAGTCCTTTTCGTGCTCTTCCTTCTCCTCGCTTTTTTCGCCCTTGATGGACAAGCTAAGGTTTGAAAGTTTGATCTCGAGATCCTTTTCATCCATTCTTGGAAGTTCTGCCGAAATCTCGTATTCCTTGTCCTTCTCGACCATATCGGTCGCCGGCGCTATCTGCCATGCTGCGGGAAGAGGAACGTCAAGCCCGAAGACCGACCGTCCGAACGGAAACCGCCACGAGGAAGGACTGAAGTCATCGAAAATCCGATCGATTTCATGCCGCAAGTTCTCGAATGTTGATCGCGGCGAACTTGAAGTGACACTCGTTTTCTTGTCGAACTTGATTGGTAGTTTGGTCATTTTATCGGCCATATTCTTTCTCCTTTATCTGAGGTTGCAGAGACCTCGTTGCCGCTCACGCCTGGGCACACTCCAGAAACGCACAACGCAACTTGCCCAATGTCCAGACGTCGCATCACTAATCAGATCTGCTTTCCGGTTTCCTGCCAGAAGGCTTGGCGCGACCGCAGACAATGAATTATCAAACCATGATCTCGATCCGGCAGCATTGATTCGGATCAATATGCCGCGCTATTGCGATTGAACGGTCTAGAGACTTCGTTGCTGGGATAAATTTACCCACCCTGCATTGCGCTGGATCAATGACTGGCTCCAACATTGGTGGGATATAAAGGCCAAATATTTTGCTGCTAAGGAGGGTTTCATGTCAGACCGTTCTTTAAGTATCATCGACGAACTTGACTACGAACCGAGCATCGATGCCGCCAATCTGGGTGTCGCCGTCAAAGACGGAATCGTCACTTTAAGCGGTAACGTTATGTCCTTTGCTCAGCGAATGTCCGTGCGCGATGCGGCATTGCACGTGAAGGGTGTAAAAGCCGTCGTTCAGGAAATCGAAGTGGCACCCGCAAACGTGCATGCCACAACGGATGAAGAGATTGCCCGGCGAACCGTCGACATGCTGAACTGGAACATCGTGATTCCGGAAAACAAGGTACAAGTGGAAGTAAGACAAGGATGGGTGCATCTGACCAGGCTCGAATGCCAGTATCAGAAAGACGCTGCCGAAAGTGCCATCTGGCGTTTACCTAGCGTTTCCAACAAGCAAGGTCGTTCGGGTGGCAACCATAGTTGATATCAAGAAGCGGATTGAGCTCGCTTTCAAGCGAGATGCGATGCTGGATGCAAACACCATAACGGTGAATGTGACAGACGGTGGGTGAAGCTCGAAGGTCGTGTGAAAGCGTGGACCGAACGAAAGGCAGCGGCGCGAGCAGCCTGGTTTGCGCCGGGCGTAAGTCGATCCCTTACGAACGGGTAAAATTTGACGCACCGGATCTTGGCAAGCGGAAAAAGCGGCCCGACGACTATATCGCGCCAGAGGCTACCGCCGCCGTAGTCCCCGACGTGGCTTGAAGGCGATCTCCGTTAAACAAATTAGTCCAAAAAGGATCAAGCAGATGCCAGAGAAGAAAGAACCCCTAGATTTGAACGCGATGCCCCCCAGCGCAGAGGAGATTCGCAAGGAAGTCATTCGGCGGGCAAGGGAGGAAGACGAAAAACAGGCCAAAGCAAAGGCAATACAGGAGAAGAAGGCTACCGACTTCGCCGAAGATTTCCTCAAGAACCACGTCAGCGAAGAAGACGTCCTCGCGGTTCGCCGGCTTGTGGCAAATGCAGTCCAGGCGGGTAAATTCGAGGCTATGGTCTATAGCTTTTCATCGGATCTTTGTTCGGACAGCGGTCGTGCAATAAACAGCGGCGACAAGGACTGGCCGGAAACACTGCAAGGCAAGGCAAAGGAATTTTATGACCGCTATCAGAGACTTGCCAAGCCGCAGGGTTTCAAGCTCAAGGCGATGGTCATCAGTTTCCCCGGCGGAATGCCCGGCGATGTCGGCTTCTTCCTGAACTGGGGTTCAGATCGCGTTTGAGACGGCTTTGTTGATGGTCGGCCGCTTCGCGCCGCCAATCCATGCGATTGCCGCTGCAGGCGGTAAACGACGTTTGCCCAGAAGTCTGGAGGTGGAAAATGCCGTCTGTTGTCCGCGATGCCGAGAAGGCCGGTAAGAAAGAAAGCGCGCGTATAAGGGTCCGTCGAACCATTGGAACGACTATTGCCCTGACCCTCGTGCTTGGCGCGAGCTTCGGTAACCCTGCGCTCGCAGACGAGCCGACCTTCGCCAAACTTCAGGCAATGTGCAGAGACAGGCGAGACGAGCTGAAACACGGTTTTTGCATCGGGTTCCTTGAAGCTGTCGCCCTGCGTGTCGCAAAGGAAAACAAGCATTGCGCACTGCTTCAGAGATATATCGACAGTCCCAACGCAAATCTTGCGTTCTCCGATTTGATAGCCGATCTGGATCCGCAGGAATATTCAGGCAGCGCTCTCAGATCGGTGGAACGATTCTTTCTCAACAGAGGCTGCAACTGACTGAGGGAGATTTGCGAATACTTGGGGACCTAGCAATGTTGCGATCCAGCGCCTGTGATGCGCGTACCGAAGCGACTGGTTCGACAGCTGCACCACGGACAATAGGAGCGTTGCGCAATGGCACCCCACGGCTCGGACAATCCATCTCACAAGCCTGACCACGGGCTGCGTCCCGACCTGGTCGCTGGGCTCACGGCGGCGGCGGTTGTCCTGCCGAAAGCCATGGCCTATGCGACGGTGGCTGGCCTGCCAGTCAGCGTAGGGCTTTACACCGCCTTTGTTCCGATGATCGTTTATGCCCTTCTGGGCACGTCACGGGTCCTGAGCACCAGCTCAACTACCACTCTGGCGATACTCGCCGCCGCAGAGCTGGGTATGGCGGTGCCTGACGGAGACCCCGCAAAGCTGATCACAGCGACTGCGACCCTCACCGCCCTGACCGGAGCCCTGCTTGTTGTCGCTTCTGTCCTTCGTCTCGGGTTCGTGGCAAACCTGATTTCAACGCCGGTACTGACCGGCTTCAAGGCCGGCATCGGCCTCGTGATCGTGCTTGATCAGGTGCCGAAGCTCTTCGGCATCCACATAGCGAAAGAGGGCTTCTTCCGCGACGTGCTTAGTCTCGTCCAGCACCTTCCCGAGAGCTCCTTTGCGACGCTGGTACTTGGGGTCACGGCCCTAGTCGTGCTCCTGATTACGGAACGCATCTGGCCGCACTCGCCCGCGCCGCTGGCGGTGGTCGCCGCCGGAATCGCCGTTTCCTGGTTCGGTGGTCTGAGCGGTGCCGGTGTGGCAACGGTCGGTCTCATTCCCCAATCGTTGCCTTCCATAACCCTGCCAACCCCGGACCTCGTGATTACGCTGCTCCCCGGGGCCATCGGTATAGCGCTAATGAGCTTTACGGAGACGATTGCCGCCGGCAGGGCCTTTGCTGTCCGTTCGGATCCGCCGATCAGGGCGAACCGGGAACTTCTCGCCGTTGGCGCGGCCAACCTGTCTGGCGCTTTCTTCGGAGCCATGCCCGCCGGCGGCGGGACATCGCAGACGGCGGTGGTGCGCGCCGTCGGAGGGCAGACGCAGAAGGCATCTCTCGTCACGGCTGCTGCTTCTGCGGCAACCATGCTGGCTCTTGCCCCGCTCTTGGGGCTTCTGCCGCAGGCTGTGCTCGCGGCGATCGTGATCGTCTATTCAATTGGTCTGATCCAGCCGCTCGAATTCGCATCGATCCGCAAGGTGCGAACGATGGAGTTCCGATGGGCGCTCGCGGCCTTCCTCGGCGTGCTCGCATTCGGTACGCTTCAGGGCATCGTCGTTGCGATCGTGCTGTCGCTGATTGGCCTGTCCAGTCAGGCGGCACGTCCGCGCATCCACGTGATCGGCCGCAAACGGGGGGAGGACCTGCTGCGCCCAGCATCGCCAGAGCATCCGGATGACGAAACCTTCGAGGGTCTTCTGATCGTGCGTCCGGAAGGAAGACTGTTCTTCGCAAACGCCCAGCAGGTCGGCGACCGTATCCGGGAACTCGTTGCCAAAGACAAGCCAGGCGTCCTGATGCTCGACTTCAGCCGGGTCTTCGATATCGAATATTCTGCGCTGCAAATGATGATCGATGGCGAACGCCGCTTTGCGGAAGAGGGAGTTGCGATATGGTTGGCTGGCCTGAATCCGGATGTGCTTGACTACGTCCGGAGGTCCGGCTTCGCCAACCATGTTGGTAAGGATCGCATGTTTCCCACTGCCGAAGCCGGCCTTCTGCGATATCTCACTTCCTCGCGGCCCGCCGCCGACGGTGGTTGATACTCGGACTGCTCGCATGCAACCGCCAATAGTGGCCAACCTTCCGCAATCCGCCAAGAAGGTCATTCAAGAACTGTGGGAGACGTCCGCTACTGCCCGCCAGGCGGCAGCAAATACAGCGTCATTGCAAGAATGAGGTAAACCATTAACATCAACACACCCACGAACCATGTGGAGTGCCCGCCATTGGTGACGATGGTGGCCGTCATCGTAGCGATGAGCACCATGACGACCGCGCCCGGCCAGAATTGCAGGTCCATCGGCGCTGGCCCGATGACGTAACTCAGCAACACGAGGACTGGCGCAACGAATAGGGCGATTTGTGCAGCACTTCCAAGCGCAATGCCAACGCTCAGATCGAGCCTGTTCTTGCGAGCGCCCGAAAAGGCTGATGCCATTTCCGCCGCACCGCCTACTAACGCCACGACGATAAAGCCCACGAATGCGGGCGTCATTCCGAATGTCACCGCCGCTTCCTGAACCGATTCGACAAAGACCTCGCTGACGAGCGCCACCAACACCGTCACACCGGCCAGTGTAGCAAGGGCCACATTGAGCGGCCAAGGCTGCTCCTCCGAAGCCTCTTCTGTGCTGCCGAAGAGTTCGCTGTGGCTCTTGAGTGAGAATACGAGACCCAGTCCATAGACGATGATCAGGACGACTGAGAGGCCGACGCTCAGTTTTTGCATGAACTCCGACGGCACTTCATAATCGGCAGAGGCAACTGCTGAGGGGATAATCAGGGCCACGGTGGCCAGAAACAGCAGGCTTGTTTGCAGACGCGCATTGACGCGATTGTAATCCTGAATGTGGTACTTCAGTCCCCCAAGCAGGAAAGATGCTCCTAACATAAACAGGGTGTTGGCAACAATTGCTCCAGCCACGGAAGCCTTGACCAGGGTGAACTGGCCAAGGCGCAGTGCGGCCAGCGCAATGATGAGTTCGGTGAGATTGCCGAGCGTTGCATTGAGGAGGCCACCGACCGCATCGCCGGTTTTGACCGCAATGGACTCGGTCGCGTGACTGAGCAGAGTCGCCAGCGGAATGATGGCCAATACCGCGAGCAGAAAAAGCAGCGTGTGCGCTTCCGGGCTGGCCATCTTCGCCGCAAAAACAAAGGGCACGAGGGCGAGCAGCCAAAGGATCGGGTTGTGCTGGATTTCTTGCCACAGATGGTTCATGACCCCTCCATTCCGGCAAAAGACACAAAAAGCGCAGGCACGGTTATGGACTGCTCTCAACGACCGTCGAACGTAATGCCTCCACGCTGACCGCCACGACCAGCCCAGTCAGGATGATGCCGCAAAAGCCGATCACAATAGCTAAAACGCGCGATGAAAAATGTTGCGGCGTCAGATCGCCATAGACAATGGTGAGACCTGTAACGAAGGTAGAGAGTGTCGGTCACGCGCCAGCCTTCGATCCACCCGGCCAGAAGCCCGCACACCACCATCACTGCGATGATCCCGGACAAGATCGGCCAAACCACCCGAACTTGCTGATACAGCGCTTTGAAAAAATTGCGTCTAGTCTGCCTGTATCCCATCGCACCTCGCGTCTTAGATGGACTAAGATGATCATAGGCATTCGGGTAGGTAGCAGAAGTACGTTACGGTAAAACGTTGCGTAATTGATCAAATGGCAGCTAGGTGGCAGGACCGCGCTGGGGCTCGGAAATGCCATGTCCCACGGCGTTGGTACATGAATGGTTTTTAACGGTTCGGCGATAGGCAGATTGGATCGTTTTCACGTCGATTGTTGTCCACAAACACAAATGCTGCTCGCCGTCGTCACGTCCGGAAGATGAAATTCCAGGTAACGTATTGGCCTGAATATGAAGCGGGGCTACATCGCCGTGGGATACAATCTGAGCCTGCGCAATCTTGAGGAGATGATGGCCGAGCGTGGGATTGCGGTCGATCATACGGCCATATTGATCTTCGCGACGCCGTCCAGAGGCAACGGGCCTGGTTTTGGAACACATGCAGGTCCCGCCGTAATGCCTCGTTGTGTGAAGAAATTTCGCTATGATTTCACGGGATACGGACAACTGGCGGCATAGCAACCCATTCTGCGCAGTTAAGGCCAAAACGAGAAGAACCCGACCGCAAGTGCATTCGCTTACCAGCGCGCGGTCAATGCTTGAGGCACTTTTTTCCCGCTGCCATTGCCTTGTAAGTCCCCTTCAGATCGACGACGAACGTTCCCTTGGTTTCCGGAAACACGATCATTGTGTATTTCTTCGCCACGTCGCGCTTGAACTTCGGGTCTTCTGTCAGGATGTAGCCGCCAGAAAGTCCGCCCTTGAGTTCTCCGCTCGTGGTGGTGGCCACACCCTTGTAGAGATTGCCGTCTATGGAGACGAAGATGTCTGAGGTGTTCCCGTTTTTCAGGCCGATATCCTGCTTCGTGAACACGCCGAGATACCCGACCGCCTGATCTGCGGTAACGCCCATTTGCACCGAACTTGGGCCATCCGAGCGCACGATCAAGCAGTCTCCGCGGGTTTTATTTGTATAGACGGTCCAGCCCTCGATATCGTCCCCATAACGGACAAGCACATCACTGGCCTTGGGAAGAGGATTTGCGTCTTGTGCGTAGGCTGCCGTCGCAGACAAAACTGCTGCTGACGTTGCTGCAATGAGTGTCATGAAATTTCGCATAAATATTCCCCTCGTTTGCGGGCTGAATTGTTCTGTGGACATGGCAACATATTGCATCGCTCCAAAAACGTGTTGCTCCTCCAATGTCTTCACTGACACACCAGCGGATCAAAGTCGCGTAACCTACTGTATGCTACGTGGATTGGCGACGCTTAGATGGTGTCACTTCGAGCAGGCTTGGTCGGGATGTCTGCTTCGGTCGTCATCATCAAAACACGAACTATCCACGACGGGCAGCAGGAAGATGCGCCAGACGAGCCAGCAATGACATCATCAGGTCACCTGCGTTAGGACACTCAATCGGAGTGGAGTGCCCCTCCATGAGAGGGCGAGTGCCGCCTCGCAACCGCACTAATGGCGGATGTTGTCGGTTATGTTCGGCGCGGACCAGAGGTTTGACCGTTTTGAAAATCTGCAGACATTGAACGAAGTTCAAGGTCCAAACGTATCGGAGACATTCGAAGAGACGCAAAGGCCGCTCCCAATCTGCCCTTGAAGCGGCCCTTGCTAACTTGAGTCAGAAGACGCACGTCGCATCTAGGTCTTCCGCCGCTGAAAGTTGGTATTAGCGCGCGGGAGGCGTCGGTTGAACGTGTCGGTGCTAGTTCGTCTGACGTTCCCGACTCTCTGGAAGGTGGAACGCTTAGTAAGAGAACGCTGACTAAGCGTAGAGTAGCAACGAAAGCGCACAGCCACGGAATATCCAAAAGGATGCCGACCATATGCGGCCGGACAAACATATTTGACCCCAATTGAATGCTGCTATTTCAATATCCAAGAACAAACTTGGAACTTTGTCGCCGATCAATATCTCTACAGGTGGTCTGCCATTCAGGTATGTTACAGTAACATACGTCCCGCTCGCCCTATGGTGGTCTATCCTGCAAGCCAGAGAACGCACCGTTCCTCTCTCCGGTGACTTGATCGTCTGATCCTGTGCCTCATTTCCTTGCTGGATTTACCCGACTCATATCACCCAGGAGAGTCGCTTTGATGTCGCGTTCCATTTTGGCCGAAAGGGCCGGCGGTCTTGGCCGCACACCGATTAGAGGGGGAGGATGTGACGATGTTGAGGATTGGCACGCTGTTTCTTGCCACTGTGAGTTTGACGGCCGTTTCCCTCGAGCGGGCTAACGCCCAGCAGGTCACAGGTGCCCCAGGTTCACCCGGTGCGACAACCACGACCGACGGAAAACAACTCCCGCCGCCCGCTCCGAAATTCGGCGGGGTGATCAAGCAGAAGGCCTCGGAGTCACAGCCCTGGTGGGCCCCGCGCATCGTGCCGCCGAAGGGTGCACCCAACGTGCTCCTTATCATGACTGATGACCAAGGTTTCGGTGCGCCAAGCACCTTCGGTGGCGTCATACCCACTCCCGCCATGGATCGCATTGCAAAGCAGGGTCTCCGCTTCACCAATTTCCACTCGACGTCACTCTGCTCGCCCACAAGGGCGGCGTTGATCACCGGGCGCAACCATCACTCGGTTGGTTCCGGCGTGGTTGGCGAAATATCGACGGGGTTCCCGGGTTACGACTCGATCATCCCGGTCGATAAAGGAACGATCGGCACGATCCTCAAAGAGAACGGGTACGCCACGTCCTGGTTCGGCAAGGATCACAACACGCCGTCATTTCAGTCGAGCCAAGCTGGGCCGTTCAACCAATGGCCGACGGGAATGGGCTTCGAATATTTTTACGGCTTCGTCGGCGGCGACGCCAGCCAGTGGGAGCCCAACCTGTACCGCAATACGACGGCCATCTACCCGTTCGAGGGCAAGCCCGGCTGGAACCTGACCACGGCCATGGCGGATGACGCGATCCAGTACATGAAGCAGTTGAAGGAGATCGCGCCCGACAAGCCATTCTTCGTCTATTACGTGCCGGGCGGTACACATGCCCCGCACCATCCGACTCCGGAATGGGTCAAAAAGATCGGCGACATGCATCTCTTCGACGAGGGCTGGAACAAGGTGCGCGAGACAATCTTCGCCAACCAGCAAAGGCTGGGCATCATGCCCGGGAACGCCAAGCTGACGCCTTGGCCGAAAGAGCTGCCGGAGTGGGGCTCCTTGAGCGTGGAGCAGAAGAAGCTCTACATCAAGCAAGCGGACATCTACGGGGCCTACCTCGCTTACACCGATCATGAGATCGGACGAGTCATCCAATCCGTCGAAGACCTCGGCGAACTCGATAATACCTTGATCATCTATATCGGTGGCGACAACGGTGCGAGCTCCGAAGGCATGCTCGACGGAACGCCTAACGAGTTCACCACCTTCAATGGCGTCCCCGTACCTGTGAAAGACCAGTTCCTGTGGTATCCGTTCTGGGGATCGGAACGGACGTTCCCGCACTTCGCTGCAGGCTGGGCCTGGGCGATGGACACGCCGTTCAAATGGGTTAAGCAGGTGCCTTCGCACTTCGGCGGAACGGCGCAGGGCGTAGCAATGTCGTGGCCCGGCCACATTACCGATCTGGGTGGTATCCGCCGGCAGTTCCACCACATGATCGACATCGTACCCACCGTCCTGGAGGCGACCGGCATCCCGGAACCCGAGATGATCAATGGCATCAAGCAGCAGCCCGTCGAAGGCACGAGCATGATGTACGCTTGGGACAAGGCCAACGCCGACGCGCCGACGCGACACACGACGCAATATTTTGAGATGCTCGGCAACCGGGCCATCTATCACGATGGGTGGGTGGCGGCCACGACCCCGGCCACTACTCCCTGGAAACTGAGCACCGCAGCACCTCCGGATGTCATCACAGGGTACAACTGGGAACTCTACAACGTCGCGAAGGATCCAACCCAGTTCGACGACCTTGCGGCACAGATGCCGGAGAAGGTCAAGGAACTGCAGGCCCTCTTTTATTCCGAGGCCGCGAAGTACAACGTGCTGCCGCTCGACAACTCGACGCTCTCACGGTGGAACGCGGCGCGTCCGAACCTCACGGCGGGACGAACGGAGTTTACCTATTCGGGTGAACTGAGCGGCGTGCCCAAAAGCGCTGCCCCGAGCATCCTGAACAGGTCCTATACGATCACCGCTGAGGTCGAGATTCCCGAAGGTGGCGCGGAGGGCATGATCGTCACCGAGGGCGGGCGCTTCGGCGGCTATGGCCTGTTCCTGAGCAAGGGCGATTTCGGCATCGGCCGGAGCAGGATCGTGTTCATCTATAACCTGCTCGACCTCAAGCGTACGATGTGGGAAGGGCCCGAACTGCAACCGGGCAAACACACGATCGTCTTCGCCTTCAAGTCCGACGGTCCGGGTCTGGGCAAGGGTGGCACAGGCGCGTTGTCCGTGGACGGTAAGGAAGTGGCAACGAATACGCTGGAGCACACCACGCCGATTACCTTTCCCGAAGACGAAAGCTTCGACGTCGGTCTGGACACCCGAACCGGGGTCGCGATGGTGGAGTATCGCTATGACTCTCCATTCAGATTCACCGGCAAGATCGACAAGCTGACCTTGAAGCTCGAACCGGAGTAAGCATCAAGGCGTTAGCACCTTTCGGCCACTGCCGGGAAGTTTAGCGGACTTGGTTCAGTTGAAAAAGCTTCAATGAGGAGGCTGCCATGGCCCAGAATGACAAGACTGGTTTGTTTTGCATCCGTCCGCGAGATCTGGTGTGGGGACCTCTGGCGCTGGGAGCTGGCCGCTCTTCGTTCCCATTGTTCGGTGAACCTGCGAGGAAATACGGCGAGCCGGAGCGCCGGGAGAGCAGCGTCGCAGGTCACCTTGAGGTAAAGACGCGATGAGATGGGTCACAACTGCCGCTGCCATCGAAACCGCCGCCACGGGCCTGATCCTGCTCTTCAGTCCGGTGCTGTTTGGACGGCTGATTTTTGGAGGTGAACTGTCCGAATCCGGCCAGTCGCTCGGGCGACTCTCGGGCATAGTCCTGCTGGGCTTTGCCTTGACCTCTTGGCCGGACCCCGCCGCGCGGCCAATCTCTCGGGCGATGATCATCTATAATCTGCTCGCAACCGTTTATCTCTGTTATCTGGGTGTCATGGGAATAACAGTGGGTTTGTTGCTATGGCCCGCCGTCGCCCTACACCTGTGCCTCACCGTTCTGCTCGCTGCCGAGCGCATGGCCGCCAGACAAGTGTGAGATTTCAAGGGACCAAGGGCAGACCTGCTCCGGATTGTTCCGTCGACGATTGGGCAGTTGTTGTGCGGCGAGTTGGCGACGAATGTTCACCCTGTTGGATCAATATGCCAAGGACAACGACGCAGTGTTCACTGGTGATAGGCGGTTTGCCACGAAGTGCCATGACCCCAGCAACCACCCTCGCTGAATGACGCAGCACTTATCCAGTGGATACTCGCTCGCACCTTTGGGCGAACTCAGAAGGCCCAACTCGCCGACGATTCCTAAGGGGTAGCCTACAGTAACATACCTCCCGCCTCGAGCAGCGGTGGTCTACCCTGCAATTCAGAGAACGCACCGTTCCTCTCGCCAGTGACGCGATGCCTGATTGGCCCGACGCATATCACCCAGGAGAGTCGCTCGATGTCGCGTTTCCATTTTGGCCGAATGGGCCGGCGGTCTTGGCCGCACGTCAACCGGGAGGATGTGACGATGTTGAGGATTGGCACACTGTTTCTTGCCACATTGAGTTTGACTGCCGTTTCTTTCAACAGGGCAAACGCCCAGGAGATCACCGGCGAGCCGGGCTCACCGGGAGCCACGAGCACAATCGACGGCAAGCAGTTGCCGACCCCCGATCCGAAATTCGGTGGTGTGGTCAAGGATGACGCGTTGAAGTCAAAAGCGTGGTGGGCCCCGCGCGTCGTGCCGCCGAAGGAGGCACCGAACGTGCTGCTCATCATCACGGATGACGCCGGGTTTGGCGTGCCGAGCACCTTCGGCGGCGTCATCCCGACGCCAACGATGGACCGCGTTGCGAATGAAGGCCTGCGCTATAATAATATTCACTCTACTGCGTTATGCTCGCCGACGAGGGCCGCGCTCATCACCGGGCGCAACCATCACTCGGCCGGCTTCGGAGTGATCTCCGAGCAGTCCACGGGTTTCCCCGGCTATAACAGCATCATCGCCAAGGACAAAGCCACTATCGGGAGGATACTGCTAGACAACGGTTACGCCACCTCCTGGTTCGGCAAGGATCACAACACCCCAGCCTTTGAAGCCAGCCAGGCCGGGCCATTCGACCAATGGCCCAACGGCATGGGCTTCGAATATTTCTACGGGTTCGTGGGTGGCGATGCGAACCAATGGCAACCGAACCTGTTCCGCAACACCACACAGATCTATCCCTTCGAGGGCAAGCCGGGTTGGAACCTGGTGACGGGAATGGCCGATGACGCCATTGATTACCTGAATCGCCTCAACCAGACGATGCCGGACAAGCCCTTCTTCATGAAATACGCGCCCGGAGCCACACACGCACCACATCATCCGACCAAGGAATGGGTGGAGAAGATCGGCCAAATGCATCTCTTCGACGAGGGCTGGAACAAGCTTCGCGAGCAGATCTTCGCGAACCAGAAAAAGCTCGGCGTGATCCCTCAGTATACCCAGCTGGAGCCTTGGCCCGCGACTGTCCTCAAGAACTGGGATGATTTGAAACCAGAGGAAAAGAAGCTCTTTATCAAGCAGGCGGAAATCTTCGCCGCCTACGCCGCCTACAGCGACCACGAGATCGGCCGCGTTATCCAAACCATCGAGGACATGGGCAAGCTCGACAACACGATCATCATCTATATCAACGGTGACAATGGCACGAGCGCCGAGGGCGGG
Source organism: Phyllobacterium trifolii (assembly GCF_014192095.1). Lineage (GTDB taxonomy): Bacteria > Pseudomonadota > Alphaproteobacteria > Rhizobiales > Rhizobiaceae > Phyllobacterium > Phyllobacterium trifolii. The sequence goes on along the minus strand of NZ_JACHXN010000009.1, from coordinate 42,498 downwards.
CCTCTTGGTACGCCTAATGAGGTGGCGTTCTTCAACGGTATTAACGAGATGCCGGTCGAGGAGCAGATGAAGTGGTATGATGTGTGGGGCACCGAGCAGACCTACAATCACATGTCGGCGGGCTGGTCCTGGGCTTTCGATACCCCGTTCACATGGTTCAAGCAAAATGCCTCCAAACTTGGCGGCATCGGGCAGAACATGGCGATCTCGTGGCCGGCGCGCATCAAGGACAAGGGCGGCCTGCGTCAACAGTTCACGCACGTCATAGATGTGGTGCCGACTATTCTCGAAGTGAGCGGCATTCCCGCGCCCGAAACCGTGGACGGTATCAAGCAGGCGGCCATCGAGGGCACGAGTTTTGCCTACACGTTCGACAAGGCCAACGCCAAGGCAGCCTCACGGCACAAGACCCAATATTTCGAGATGATGGGCCAATGGGCACTCTACGAGGAAGGCTGGCTGCTCAGTACCAAAGTCAATCGCGCGCCGTGGGAGGCCTTCGGTGCCGCCAATCCAGACCCGCTCAACAACCAGGTGCTCGAGCTCTATGACCTGAGTGCGGATTTCAGCCAGTCCCAGAATATCGCCGCCCAAAATCCCAACAAGGTCAAGCAGATGAAGAAGCTGTTCATTGCGGAGGCCAAGAGATATGGGGTCTTCCCCATGGACGCCTCGGTGGCAGGTCGTATCGTAGCGCCACGCCCGAACATCACCGCCGGTCGCTCGGAGTTTATCTACACCCTCCCGATGGTCGGTTTGCCGCAGGGCGACTCGCCTTCCGTCCTCAACAGCTCCTACACGATCACCGCGGACATTGACGTTCCCGAAGGTGACGCGGAGGGCATGATCCTCACCTCTGGCGGTCGTTTCGCTGGTTACGGCTTCTATCTGCTCAAGGGCAAGCCGATTTTCCTCTGGAATCTGGTCGATCTCAAACGTATCAAGTGGGAAGGCGCGGATGCGCTCACACCCGGCAAGCACGTCGTTGAATTCGACTTCAAGTACAACGGCCTCGGCATCGGAACGCTTGCGTACAACAACATGAGTGGTCTTGGCCAATCCGGTACCGGCACGCTCAAGGTAGACGGCAAAGTCGTGGACACCAAGGAAATGCCGCACACACTGCCGATGATCCTGCAGTGGGATGAGAGCTTCGACATCGGTTCTGACACGTTGACCGGCGTGAACGACGCCGACTATCAGCCGCCCTTCGCACTGACCGCCAAGCTTAACAAGCTGACGCTCAAGGTGGACCGGCCGACGCTTTCCGAGGAGGACACCAAGAAACTCGAGAATGCGGAAGCTATGGCAGTGGACGGCAAGCCGATTCATCACGTCCAGCCCGGGCCGCAGTAGGTGTTGCGCAGCAAAATGGATCGCACAGCCGCCCTAGAAAGTAGTGGGGCAGCCCTACGGTGGATGTTGACATACTTGAAGGGCCGTGGCGACGGCATACTCGTGATCACCGATGGCCGCGTCTCGCGGATGGAGGCACATTGAAAGATGGACAGACCCGTCATCGCCATCACCAACGCTAAAGGTCTGGATCGATCGTTTGGGGATCGAGAAGCCGGAGAATCTACTATGGAGCCTGCATTCAAGAACATGAGGCAGATTCCTGACGGAACATTTCTCATGGGGTCGGATTATCACTATCCGGAAGAAGCTCCAGCCCACCGGGTGGCGATAAATCGTTTCTGGATGGACGCGTGCGCCGTCACCAACCGTGAGTTTGCAGTCTTCGTCGAGGCGACCGGGTATGTCACGTTGGCCGAGCGCCCGGCAAATCCGGACGATTATCCGGGAGCCAAGCCGGAGATGCTTGCGCCATCATCTGTGGTGTTCATCAAGCCCAAGACCCGTGTTGATCTCGGCAATCGCTATAATTGGTGGGCCTACGTGCCCGGTGCAGATTGGCGGCATCCACGCGGGCCTGCGAGCTCGATCAAAGGTCTGTCGGATCATCCTGTTGTCCATGTCGCGTATGAGGACGCCGAAGCCTATGCGCAATGGGCAGGCAAGGAGCTACCGACCGAAGCCGAGTGGGAATTTGCCGCACGCGGCGGACTGGAGGGCGCGGAGTTCGTCTGGGGCGATGAACTGACGCCTGGCGGCATATATATGGCGAACACCTTCCAGGGGGAGTTTCCCTGGCAGAACAAGGTTGAAGACGGCTACGAGTGGACAGCGCCTGTCGCTGCTTTCCCCCCAAACAACTATGGCCTTTATGACATGGCCGGGAATGTCTGGCAGTGGACCACCGACTGGTATCAAGAGCATAATAAGATCAACAGCCCCTGTTGCACGCTTCACAACCCCAGAGGCGGGAAAAAGGAAGAAAGCATTGATCCTGGCCAGCCCGAGATCACGATCCCGCGCAAGGTAATGAAGGGCGGCTCGTTTCTGTGTGCTCCAAATTATTGCCGGCGCTATCGCCCCGCCGCGCGAATGGCCCAGCCTGTCGACACATCCACTTGCCATGTGGGATTTCGCTGCATCACGCGGCAAACCTGAAATTCCGCTTGTCAGGACTGTCAAGCGTTTGAAGTCAGCGCGCCCGATGGCGGCAACAAGGAGTGCGTAGAACCGGATGGACAGCGCTAAGCGGTGTTTCGGCACAGGAATCCAGCGAGGACCTCGCCAAGAAACTCTCGAATCCAATTGCTTCGCTTATCAGTGGTGCCATTCCAAGGGCAACCACGATGGCGGCTACCATCAATTTCACGGTGGCGAAGCTGGTAAAGGTCAACACCAATCCAGTTGGGCCTGACGGCTTCGGTGCACGCGCAGCAACATTTTTGTTTCCGAGATGACGGACACCAACTTGCTGTCGCGGCAGCCTGTATGAAAAGGGCAGAGGCAGGGCACGGGCAACGCGGTGAAGGAGATTAGGACATAGATCGGACGAGACGGGGGAGTGTGGCGGAGAACGACGCGAGGTTCAAAAAGGGGGACAAGCAATGAAATATTCTATTACTTTTGCATGCGTGTTGACGGCCGGGCTTCTGGCGATAAGCCCGGTTCGGGCCGCTGACATTTACTCGGCGATGGCACCTGAACTCAAGCAGACCGAAAAAGAAGGCTGGACCTTCGCTTTCGCCCCGTATTTCTGGGCTGCCGGCCTATCGGGCGACATAGCACAGTTCGGTTTGCCGGAGGTGCATGTCGATGCCGACTTCGGCGACATCCTCGACAATCTCGATTTCGCCGCCATGGCGATCGGCGAGGCGCGCTATGACCGCTACAGTATTTTCGCCGACATCATCTATACAAAGTTATCGAGCGATTCCGGAACGCCGAGGGGCATTCTCGCCGGCAGCGTCGACGTGACATCCCAAACATTTGCCGGACTCATCGGAGCCGGATACTCAGTATTGGAGGATCAGAGAGGCAATCTTGATCTCGTCGCCGGCGCAAGGGTCTGGTACGTCAATACGGACATTTCATTCAGCGGCGGCATCCTCGACGGTGTCGAGCGGAGTGACAGCGCGACCTGGGTCGACGGACTTGTCGGTGTTCGCGGCAAGTATTCGATCACGGACAACTTTTACCTGACGGGTTGGGGACTGGTCGGCGGCGGCGGCGCGAATGTTGACTGGGATGTCATGGGCGGCATCGGCTACAAGTTCAACGACACGTTCTCGGCCGTCGGCGGATACCGGGCGCTGGGTGTCGACTACAGCGATGACGGTTTCGTCTTCGACGTCGTCCAACAGGGGCCGATCGTCGGCGTGGTCATGCATTTCTGAACTGTGCTGCGGTCAGCGTCTTTGACCGCATGAACGAGGTGGTTGCGCGGGCGAGACCGGCTTCGGTAAGCGCAACCTGGTGCGGCCCGGATCATCCATGCGGCAGAGCACCTGATCCGGTTCGACGCAGCATTGTCCGTTACGTTGACGCTGACGAACCTGGTCGACTTTATTTTCTGAGTGAATAGCATTCTACAAGCGGGGTTTTGGCCCCTGTTTGGGAAACGGGATGATCGCCGCGGCATCGAGCGCCGCTTCGATCTCTCGCGCCAAGTCATTCACGAGTTCCAGGTATTCGGCGCACCGCTCCTCGCGTTTTGGACCTGTCGCGTTTTTCCATCGGTGCAGCTCCGCCTCTGCATCCGCGAAATCAATGCACAGATCGCGAAACTCTTCGTCACGGGCAGCGAGCTCTTCAATCGCCTGCTTTCGGGTGGGAAAGCGGCGCTCGGCGGCAGATGCTCCTTGATCCATGTCAATGAACTCCTTCCGGTTGCAGGCTAAGCGTTGTCTGCACGCCATAAGCGACTGAAATGGCCTAGTCATTATGATGGATGGAGCCGCGATCGGGGAGTAGGTTACAGTAGGATACCCTAAAGTGCGGCCGTTAAGCCCATCAGGGCAGGGGGGAGCAAGCGATGCAGGGCCCAATAGATATCGGGGACGGTCAGCTTGCCTGCGCTCGACGATCACCTCCAACGTCTGAAGATATTCGCGCTCAACTGGAGCGCATCGTTGCCAGCCCGGAATTTCCGAACTCCGGGCACGGGCACGCCTTCCTGCGTTATGTGGTCGAGGAAACCCTTTCCGGACGTGCCGGGCGTATCAAGGGCTACTCCATCGCGATCGAGGTATTCAATCGTGAGGAAGGTTTCAGCCAGGACGATCCCGTCGTGCGGATCGAGGCCGGACGATTGCGACGCACGCTCGAGCGCTACTATTTGGTCGCGGGTCAGAATGACCCCGTCGTGATCGACATCCCAAAAGGCAAGTATGTCCCGTTCTTCACCTGGAATGGCTCTATGGTGGAGCCGGGTGGCGTCAAAAGCGAGCAACTGCCGGAGCCATCAACCGCTGCCGATGTGATCCCTCGGCAGCGAAACCTGGTGATCGTTTTATCGGCCCTTTCCGTTCTTGCTTGCATCGCGCTGCTTGCCTATTGGGTAGTTGGACCGCCGACATCGGAAGTGTCGGCCAGGAGCGGGATTGCGAGTCCGGATGGGCCGACGCTTGTGATCGCACCCTTTGCCAATCTTGGCGAGGGACCGGACGCCAAGCTCTACGCACTCGGACTTACCGAGGAATTGTTGACCGTGCTGCCACGCTTCAAGGAGCTAAAGGTGTTCGGACGCGAGACGTCTGAAGCTTTGCCGCCGGAAACCGATGCATCGCACATCCGCGGTAAATTAGGGGCTCGCTATTTGCTTGCAGGCGGGGTGCGCGTCTCCGATAGCCGGGTGCGCGTAACGGCCCGCCTTCTGGATACGGCCACCAACGCCATCTTGTGGTCCCAGACCTATGAGGACGATCTGCAGTCCCGCAGCCTGTTCGCCATTCAGTCCGATGTCGCCGACAAGGTCGCAATCGCTGTGGCGCAGCCCTATGGCATCATAGCGCAAGCTGTTGCAGCAAACCCTCCGCCCGAGGACCTTGATGCTTATGGCTGCACGCTTCGCTTCTACGCCTATCGCGCCGAGCTGAGTGTGGAAAAGCATGCGGAGGTTCGCGAGTGCCTGGAAAGCGCCGTCGCCCGTTATCCGTCCTATGCAACCGCTTGGGCAATGCTGTCGATTGGTTACCTCGATGAAGATCGGTTCAAGTACAATCTGCGGTCTGGATCCCCCGCACCCCTCGAGCGGTCGCTCAATGCCGCTCGCCGGGCCGTTGAGTTAGATCCGGGCAATACCCGCGCACTTCAGGCTTTGATGACAGCATTGTTCTTCAACCAGCAGTTGCCAGAGTCGCTGCGTGTGGGAGAACAGGCGCATGCCACCAATCCCAATGACACCGAACTCATGGGCGAATATGGGACCCGATTGGCATTGGGCGGACAATGGGAGCGGGGCGCGGCGGTGTTGCAACAGGCGCTTTTACGCAACCCTGGCGGTGGCGGTTATTATCATGGGACCCGGGCACTCGCGGCCTATATGCTTCGGGATAACGACACAGCTCTGGCTGAGATCAGGCAAGCCAACCTGCAGAAGTTCCCGCTCTTTCACCTTATCGCCGCCGTCATCTACGCGGAGCGTGGCATGATGGAGGATGCCAAACGCGAGGGTGCGACGTTCGTCGAGATGCGCCCGGCATTTCTAGCCAACCTCCCGGCCGAGCTCAAAATCCGCAACATTCCACCTGAGGATCAGGATCGCATGCTTGCAGGCATTCGCAAAGCGGGTCTGCCGATACCGGCAGATACCGCAGCAAGCATTTCATCGCCATCCGCCGGTTCCGATCTTCAGCCGCAGTAGCAGATGTGGCTATCGACACACCGCTGCACAGCCGAGGCGTGCATCTTCTCAGAAATTTCCACGATGATTGGTCTAGTTGAGCGCCACCAAAACAACGCTCGCACCAATGCTGTTTCGGGGCGACCCTCAACCGCGCCCGTAACATACGAGAGGTTACGGGCGTTTCGGCATTTTGGGGCCTACAGTTTGTCCCTACTCGGCAGGGTCGCCCTAGACGGGTGCATTAAATGCAATCAAGGACGGCGAATCCGAACCGACAACACGACTTGTGAACATGCAATCATTCCAGGGAAGGAAGACGTTGATGAAGACGATAATTCGGAAAGCGGTGACGTTCGCTGCGGCCACGCTTCCATCGGTGGCGCTGGCCATGGCAATCGCCTCGGGGACGCTTTCAGATGCGAGGGCTGGGGAGGCGGAGGCCAAGGATCTACTCAAAGCGATGTCCGATTATCTGACGGCGCAAAAGGCAATTTCATTTAATTACGACACCAACCTTGAAGTCGTCACCAAGGACCATCAGAAACTGCTGCTGGCAAGTTCCGGCAAGATAGAGATGGGCCGGCCCGACAAGATTCGCGCAACCCGACACGGCGGGTTTGCCAATGTCGAGATGGTTTTCGACGGCAAGACCCTGACGCTGCTTGGCAAGGACGCCAATCTCTATACTCAGGTCGAAGCGCCCGGCACGGTGGCGCAACTGGTCGACGCGCTCAGGGACAAGCTGCATCGGCCACTTCCAGCCGCCGACCTGGTCCTGCCGAATGTCTACGATGAATTGATACGTGACGTGGTCGATATCAAGGACCTTGGCAGCGGGGTGATCGGCGGCACGGAATGCGATCATCTGGCGTTCCGGGCCAAGGAGGTCGACTGGCAGATCTGGATTGCCCAGGGCGAGCATCCCTATCCCTGCAGATATGTGATCACGGCAAGTCAGGTAAACCAGGGGCCGCAATACAGCATCCAGATCAGCGACTGGAAGACCGGCACCGACGTGGTTGCCGACGACTACGGCTTCAAGAACGCTACCAACGCCAAACAGGTCGACCTCAAGAAACTCGTCGATATCGATGAACTTCCCGATCACTTCGCCCCAGGAGGCACCAAATGACCCTGTCAAGGAAACTTAAGATCGCAATTTTGGCCGGGGTCATCGGGCTGTTCGCGGCATTGGAGCTTTCCGTCCCAGGCCTTTACAGCTTTGTCGGCAGCGCCGAGGCCCGGATCGGCCGCCCGCTCACACCTGTCAGCGTTGCAGGTGTTGCGCGCCGCACTGTGAGGCGGTGTGCCGTCGGGGTCTACTACTGTTAGCCTGCAAGGGCGGCAAGCGGCTGTGCAAGCTGCCCCGACCTAGATCAGACTGATTTTACAACAGGCCACCTTCGTTGTGGTCATCAAAGCGGGGATCCAATAATGGCAGACACTTTAAAACCGAGCAGGCGGGACATCCTATTGACTGGTGGATCACTTCTCGCCATGTCGACGATAGGCACCATCGCAACAGCAGCGGTTAGCACTCCGGCTGTGGCACAGGGATCCAAAAAGCAGCCGAACATCATCGTCATCATGGGTGACGATATCGGCATCTGGAATATTGGTGCCTATAACCGCGGCATGATGGCCGGACGTACACCCAATCTCGACAAGCTCGCCGCTGAAGGGATGCTCTTCACCGACTATTATGCCGAGGCGAGCTGCACGGCGGGACGGGCAAACTTCATCACCGGCGAACTGCCGGTCCGTACCGGCATGACCACGGTCGGCCAGGCTGGCTCGCCCATCGGTATACCAGCCGAGGCTCCGACCATTGCGACGGTGCTGAAGTCCATGGGCTACGCTACAGGGCAATTCGGCAAGAACCATCTCGGCGATCTCAATAAGTTCTTGCCTACCGTGCACGGCTTCGACGAGTTCTTCGGCTACCTCTATCATCTTGACGCAATGGAGGATCCGGCTCACCCCGGATATCCGCAGGAACTGCTGAACGTCGTCGGCCCTCGCAACATGGTCCACTCCTGGGCTACGGATGTGGACGACCCGACGGAAATGCCGCGCTGGGGCAAAGTCGGAAAACAGAAGATCGAGGATGCCGGGACACTGTATCCAGAGCGGATGAAGACCATTGACGACGAAATTCGGGACCTTTCGTTCAAGTTCATCGACAAGGCCAAGTCTGACGGCAACCCGTTCTTCCTCTGGCTCAACCCGACGCGCATGCATATCGTCACCCATCTTTCGGAAAAATACGAGAGTATGCGCAATTCCGAAAATGGCTGGACCATTCACGAGGCTGGGATGGCTCAGCTCGACGACATCGTCGGTGCCACCATGCAAAAGATCAAGGATATGGGCGACGATGACAACACCATCGTCATCTTCACCACCGACAATGGTACCGAAAACTTCACCTGGCCGGACGGCGGACAGACCCCATTTTACGGTGGCAAGGGTACGACCTTTGAAGGCGGCTTTCGCGCACCGGCGATGATTCGCTGGCCTGGACATGTTCCGGCCGGGTCGGTCGCAAACGGCTTGTTCTCCGGCCTCGATTGGTTTCCGACACTCGTCTCGGCTGCCGGCGATCCAAACATCGTCGTCGAGTTGAAGGCTGGCAAGGAACTCAATGGCCAGAACTACAAGGTTCATCTCGACGGCTATGACCAGACCAGCATGATTACCGGGTCGGGCAAGTCCAACCGCCACGAAATCTGGTATTTCGCCGAAAGCACACTCGGGGCAGCCCGCATTGATGACTATAAATACACGTTCAAGGAACAGCCGGGAGGCTGGCTAGGTGACACTGTGACCTTGGGTGCACCGACCGTCGTCAACCTGCGCCTGGATCCGTTCGAGCGCACGGCATTCTTCAAGGGCGGGAATAACGGCTCGCTCGAATACTTTGAATGGTACAAGTTCGAGTTCTGGCGGTTCGTTCTCGTTCAGCAAAAGGTGGAGGAACTGGCGAAGACCGCCATCGACTTCCCGCCGATGCAGACTGGTGCCAGCTTCGGGCTCAGTGCCGTCAAGGCGCAGATCGCCGAAGCGATGAAGAAACAGGCCGGTCAGTAGGCTATCACGACAGCGACGATATTGGAGGGGCCCGTCCCTCCAATATCCACCAAGCGCTGAGGCAAAATGGGTGACCAAAGGACTTCGTTCATTTGCGGGATGACGGTTCTTCCGAGAAAAATTTGCAAGGAGTGTCATTATGCGGGTCGCGCATTTACTCACGACGACGGCTGTAGTCGAGGCGGCTACAGGCATCTGCCTGATCGTCGTTCCCAACTCGGTGGCCGAGCTGCTTTTTGCTGAGCTCGTGCCGGAATCGAAATGACAAGGCAAGGGGGCGTTCCGATCAACGGCACGCGGTGGGCCTTGATACGGTGATGTCAGTTAACGCATGATCAGTATCGGCCTGATATCCGGGAAGCATGACCCGATCACAAGTCAGCTATAAACGTCACCGCTTTCCACCGGCACTCATCGCCCATACGGTTTGGTTGTATTTCCGGTTTCCGCTCAGCCTGCGTCTGGTCGAGGAAATGCTGCTGGAGCGAGGGATCGTTGTTTCTTACGAGACCATCCGATGCTGGGCAAAGAAGTTCGGCCCGGTCTATGCTCGTCGTCTGCGCAGGAAGCAGCCAAGCTCAAGCGACATTTGGCACCTGGACGAGGTCGTCATCACCATCGCCGGCAAGAAACACTGGCTCTGGCGTGCCGTCGATCAGGATGGCTACGTGCTCGGCGAAATCGTTCAGAACCGCCGCAATACCAAGGCTGCCAAACGCTTGCTTGTTCGTCTGCTGAAAAAGCAGGGCGTAGCGCCAAAGCGGATCATCACCGACAAGCTGCGATCTTACACCGCCGCAAAACGCCAGATCATGCCAACCCTCGAGCACCGTTCCCACAAGGGATTAAACAATCGAGCGGAGAATTCGCATCTGCCGCTGCGAAAACGGGAGCGGGTGATGCAAACATTTCGATCATCGGGAAGCCTTCAACGGTTCCTCTCAGCTTTCTCCGCGGTCCGCAATCTCTTCGTGCCGCCTCGGACAAGACGCACCGCCCTTGCAATCCACCTCCATCGAATAAGCGCACTTGCACACTGGGAATCCGTCACCGGTGTTGCCGCCTGAAGTCCGGCATCCACCAAGCTTTGTCATCAAAGACTTAACCTGACATCACCAATTCACCTGTTCAGTCAAAATTCGCTTTGCGGACGGGCCTGCGTTTGTACGCGGATTCTTCGGTGATTAAAGCAGGTCCTGCTTGATCAGAAGACGGTTGTTCTTCGGAGCTTGACCGAGCTGCGATCGATCCAGCCGTATAGGTCTGGCCCATTCTTGTCTCGCTTCCTCTGAAAGTACGAGGCCATGTCCCGGTCTATCGGGGGCGTAGGCGTAACCTTCACGAATTTCGACTGGCGTTTCCACCAGATGATCGAAATTCTGGAAGGAGTATTCCAGCCACTCGACCTCTGGCAGGGCTGTCGCCATATGTACGCCAACTTCCAGGAATGTGTTGCCGAGGCTGACTGGAATGCCCATTTCCGCCGCCAGCCAGCCGATACGCATGACATCGGTCACCTGCCCGTGGACGTTGAGGAGATCCATGCCGTGGTTTTCCAGAAGCATGCGCTTGCCGGGCAGGTCGAGATATTCGCCGCTGTTGATCTGGGTCCAGTTGACGGCATGACGCAGCGTGCGCAATCCCTCGAAGTCGTGGCGCAGAATTGGATCCTCGACCCAGAGGAGATCGTGTCCGGCGTCACGGATCGCGGTCAGCTTGACGAGCGCCTCTTTGGAGTTCCAGGCCTCATTGGGATCGATCATGATCAGCGATCCCTTTGGTACCGATTCCTGAAGCAGGTCGAGCCGTTTCAAATCGCGCTTGAAGTCGGGGTGGCCGACTTTGATTTTGAAGGCCGTGTACCCGATGCTTGATGCATAGGAAAACAAAGCACAGAATGCCTCATCACTCAGATGGAAATCGAGGCCGCTGGCGTAGGCACGAACACGATCCCGTCTGCTTCCCAGCAATTGATGCAATGGCATGCCAGCCTGCTTTGCGGCGAGGTCCCAAAGGGCAACCTGCAGTGCTTCATGAAAGGGTAGCGAAAACGACCTCTGGTTCCCCCCGCGTGGTCGGTTGACACGATGCACGAGACCTATCGCCTTGTTGCCCTTGATCATTGGCCAGACTTCGCTTTCGAAGACGGCTTCTATCTCGGCTTGATCGGGTAGAGGATGGAAGAGCGTCTGGATGAATCCCAGTCCGATCTCGCCGGTTTCAGAGATAAGTTCGAGGGCGGCAACGTTGGCGTCATCAGCGCGAACTTGACTGTCGCCAATTACGCGGTCGCGAGCGAACTGAAATCGGGTTATACGGAACTGAGAAATTGACATGCGGGCTCTCTGATCGCTTAAATATTTCAACTGATCTATCAGAAAGGGGAAATTCTGTCATCATGAAAAAGTTGTCGGACCGGCAAAATGTAAACTCAAGCCCCAATGAAGCCGGGGCGCCGCGTCTCAGCGACATCGCTTATGAGCGTATTCTCGAAAGCCTGTTCGAGCGAAAAGTCCCCGTCGGGGCTTTTATTTCACAAAACGAGCTCTCAGCAATCGTCGATGTACCCGTCGCCCCATTGCGGGATGCGTTGCGGGTACTGGAAGCGGAGGGCATCCTGACCATTCATCCGCGGTCCGGAATTCAGTTTATTCGGCCCGGCCTGGAACTCACACGTTCTACCTATCAGTTTCGCTCGATTGTCGAGCGCGCGGCGGTGCGGGTGTTCGCAGAAGAGGCAGATGAGAACATCACCAATGCTCTGGAAGTCAGGCATTCCCGCCTTTTGCGGCGTATTGAACGCGATGGCATCGGGCCGGAACAGCTTCTTGAAATGGATGCGCTTGAGCTTGATTTGCACGGCCATATCATCCAGGCTCTGCGGAACCCTCTGATAGATAGCGCCTACCGGCGCATGCACAATTACCTGCGGCTACTTCGACTGGAGCGAAAGGTGACCGCCCCAATCCTCATGCGGACGTTAAAGGAGCATCTCGATATCCTTGAAGCCTGCGCCACGAGAAATGCGGATGCGGCTGAAAAAGCATTGCAGGCGCATTTTCAGGCAGCAATCCAGCGCAACCTCGGGCTTGTCTAAATCAGCGTCACTGTTCAAAGAGACTTCATCGACGTTGTTGCAGACATAAAAAAATGGTGCTAGCTTTAACTGATCGATCAGATTGGGAGTCTGATCACTTGGGAGGTTGTAATGCATCTGAGCAAACGCGAATTTCTGGCAGCAAGTGCAGTATTGGCCCTGGCGGCGGGCCTGCGCAGCGCCAACGCAGCGACGGCGATCAATTATTGGCACCATTTCGCTAGCCAGTCGGAGATGGCGGGTCTGGCCAAAATCATCCAGCTGTTTGCAGCAGCAAACCCGGATATTTCGGTGACGCAGGAAAGCATTCCGAATTCGGAATATATGGCAAAGGTCTCTTCCGCTGTTGTCGCGGGCGGCCGTCCCGACACTGGTATGGTGATTGCCGAGCGCTTTGCCGACCTGACCGCAATGGGCGCACTTGTCGACATCAGCGAGCATGTCAACACGTGGCAAGGCAAAGCCAACCTTCCGGACAACCGCTGGACGGGAATGTCGAACGAGGGCGCGATCTATGCTGTACCCGCCTATGCCTTCGTTGACTGGATGTATTACAGGAAGGATTATTTCGACGAAGCTGGAATTTCCGCGCCTCCCAAAACATTCGACGAGTTCCTCTCAGTCTGCCGCAAGCTGACTGATCCATCCAAGAACCGTTATGCGTTCGGCATGCGTGGGGGCGCGGGCGGATTCAAATACGTGATCGACGTCATGGAGGCTTTCGGCTCGCCTCTCGTCAAGGACGGGCAAGCGGCCATCGACAAGCCCGCGGCTATCGAGGCAATCACCTTCTACGCGGATCTCTTCCGCAAGGAGAAGGTTGCTCCGCCAAGTACACCTAACGACAGTTATCGCCAGATCATGGAAGGGTTCAGAACAGGCCAGACGGCGATGATCTGGCACCACACCGGCTCGCTGATCGAAATCTCGGCGGCACTTAAGCCGGGCGAACAATTCGCAACGGCTCCCATGCCTGCCGGCCCTAAAGCACATATCGCTCGCGTCGCCTATGCTGGTAACGGGATCTTCAAGGAAGACAATGTCGAGGCTGCATGGAAGTGGATCAGCTTTTGGGGTGAGACTGATGCGGCCATCGCGCTTCTAGAGGCAACCGGCTATTTCCCGGCATCGACCGCCGCGCTGAAAGATCAGCGGATCACAGGAAATCCAATTTATGCCGCGGCAACGCAGACGCTCGAATTCGGACGTCTGCCGAACAGCTTCGTTGGTGCGGCCGGATGGTCGGAAAATGTCGTCAATCCGACCTTCCAGGCCGTTCTAACAGGACAGCTGACACCCGAGCAAGCCGTCGATCGCATGATCGAGGGACTTGAAGCTGCCCTTCGCTAAGCACGATCGGGCGCGGTACGCCTCATCGTATCGCGCCCCAAGCAGGGACGGCGTATGCGCCGCGTTTCAATGACTTCAAACTCACGACGCCATCCTTTCAGCAGTTTGGGAGAAATCTCGGAAACGCGTTATTGGGTGTATCTTCTTCTCCTGCCCAGTCTTCTGCTGCTTTTTTTGGTCGTTGCGTACCCGACCATCTATGGTTTCGTTATCAGCGTACGCGAAATGCGCCTCACACGCCCCGGCCTCAATGGCTGGGTGGGGATGAAGCATTATATCTCAATGATGTCGGATCGTGTCTTCTGGATATCGCTGAAGAATACGGCGATCTGGGTTGCTGCGGCAGTGATGATAGAAATGACACTCGGCTTCATCGCTGCAGTTGCGCTCAACCGCAACCTGCCGGGTACCAGGCTTTTCGGCGTTCTCATCCTGCTTCCGTACTTCCTGCCCAATGTCGTCGCCGGACATATGTGGGCGCTTCTTCTCGACCCGCGCCTCGGCGTCATCAATGACATTCTCGTTCGGCTTGGCTTCTTGAGTTCCTACAAGGCTTGGTTTGCCGATCCCAACACGGCCCTTGCCGCAACCATTCTTGTCGAGGCCTGGCACGGCTTTCCGTTCTTCGCGCTTCTGTTTCTGGCCGGACTAAAGGGCATACCGGAGGACCTTTATAAGGCTGCAGCCGTCGATGGCGCCGGCTCTTTCACCAAGTTCAAGTTGATCACCGTGCCGATGCTGAAGACGGTGATCACGGCCGCGGTCATCTTGCGCGTCATCAGTCTCGTCAACTCGCCCGACCTTTTGCTGGTGCTCACCGGCGGTGGCCCCGGCAATTCCACACAGGTCCTCTCGCTCTACGCGTTCCAGACAGCCTATCGCGACTTCAATTTCGGTTACGCAGGCGCTCTTTCGGTCGTGATGTTCTTCATCCTGATGGTCTTCGCAACGATCTACATCCGCTTGTCACGCATAACGAAAGAATGAGCCATGTTTAAAAGCAATCGCAGCAGGCGACTGGCCGCCGATATACTGACCTATGTCGTTCTGTGCACTCTGGCGGCCTTCTGCCTTGGTCCCATGGTCTGGATGTTTCTGACATCGTTGAAGCCCGAGGCCGATATCGTGACGTCGCAGATGCAGTATATCCCGACGCACATCACGTTCGAAAACTATGTCGCGATCTGGACCCAGTCGAACTTTCCGGTGCTGATTACCAACAGTCTCATCGTCACCACCGTTACGGTCGCGATCTGCGTCGTCACCGGCACGCTTGCCGCTTACGCCTTTTCGCGCCTGGTGTTTCGTGGCCGCAACAACATCATGCTGGGATATCTGCTGATACGCATGTTCCCCGCCGTGATGATGATCATCCCGCTTTACGTCATGATGAGAACAGTGGGCCTGGTCGATAGCAGGTTTGGTCTGGCTCTCGCCTATACCAGTTTCCTGCTGCCGCTTTTCGTCTGGATGCTCAAGGGCTTTTTCGATGCCGCGCCGAAGGAACTTGAAAGTGCGGCGCGCATCGACGGATCGACCCGTCTCGGCGCCATGGTGCGCATCGTCCTTCCTTTGGCAAGAAATGGCCTCGTCGCAAGCTCCGTCTTCATCGCTATTGCAGCCTGGAACGAGTTCATCTTCGCTCTCATGCTGACCACAGGTCAGGGCTCACGCACATGGCCCGTCGGGCTTCAGTTGATGGTTGGGGAGTTTCAGCTTCCATGGGGTGTTCTGGCCGCAGGCGGAATTCTCAGCATTCTTCCCGTCATGCTTCTGTTTGCGGTCGTTCAGCGGGCAATGGTCCAGGGGCTCACCGCCGGAGCTATAAAGGGCTAAAGGAAAACACAACATGGCTACCCTTTCACTCAAAGACGTCCGCAAGTCCTACGGTTCAGTTCAAGTTCTGCACGGTATCGACATCGAGCTTGAAGACGGCGGGTTTCTCGTCCTCCTCGGTCCTTCGGGTTGCGGCAAGTCCACCTTGCTCAACATCATCGCCGGTCTCGATGAGACCTCGAGTGGTGATATCGTCATTGGCGGACGCTCAGTTTCCAACCTGCCGCCGAAGGATCGTAATATCGCAATGGTGTTTCAGTCCTATGCGCTCTACCCGACAATGTCGGTGGAGCGAAACATCGGTTTCGGTCTCGAAATGCGCGGGACATCCGTGGATCGGCGGCGCGAAGCCGTAGCCCGTGCGGCAGATATGCTGCAGGTTACCCATCTGCTTGATCGCAAACCGGCAAATCTTTCAGGCGGCCAGCGCCAGCGCGTCGCGATGGGCCGCGCCATCGTTCGTGATCCGGATTTGTTTTTGTTCGATGAACCCCTTTCCAATCTGGACGCCAAACTCAGGGTAGAGATGCGGACCGAGATCAAGCGTCTCCATGAACGGTTGGGCACGAGCATCGTTTACGTCACCCACGACCAGATCGAAGCCATGACGCTTGCCACCAAAGTGGCCGTTATGAAAGGCGGATATATTCAGCAATTGGCCGATCCTCGCACCATCTATGAACGCCCTGCCAATATGTTCGTGGCCGGTTTTATCGGTTCACCGGCAATGAATTTTCTGAGAGGCCGCTTGGGACGAGGCAAGTCTGGCTGGCAATTCATGGCAAAGGACATTTGCCTGAATCTGGGACGGAGCAAGGAAAAACTGGAAGAGCAGGAGGTGATCCTCGGCGTTCGCCCAGAAGAGTTCAAAGTTGTCCATCACGACATAGCGGCTGCTTTCCATGGCAAAATTGATGTTGTCGAGCCCACCGGCCCCGACACCATGCTCACCAGCCTCATCGGAGGCCAAAGCGTAATCGCCCGAGTTGGACCGCGTTTTGCGGGAAGATATGGAGACGATGTCAGCTTCACCGTCGATCCGACCAGCGTCAACCTTTTTGACCCACAGACGAAGTTGAGGATAACCTGGTGAAGGTGGTGGTAAATCGGATATGCCCTGCATCCCTTGTTTTAAATGTTGAAGCGACAGCGGCGATTTAACGACACTTACAGTAAAAAATGGGCGCCCATCGACATCTAAGTCAAGGCCTTCAAATGTACCATCGGGCGGCTACAGGTGAGGTGGAGCTCCACACGCTTGGCGTCAAATTAGGGTCGGCAGCTTTAGCATTGGCCGGAACCTCCTGAACGCGAATCTGATGATGACGAGTATGAAAATGGGCCCAAGGCGATTCTAGTGAGTTTCAGGGGGCCGTGGAACGATCGGGACGGCATCTAGTCTATTAACGTGTCGAATTCTTCCACCCCCGAGTGGCTGCGCGCGACCGTCCCCGTCACCAGGTCCTGAGGATATTCTCCACCACGGCCTCGACACTCATCGCGGAGGTATCCAACCACAGCCCTTCACGGGGTGTCGTTCTGAAGAGCCTCAGCAAGGACGTTAGGGGGGAAGTGTTCTCCATAACCCGTCTTGTGCCGCTCGGCATCCCGTCGGGCGAGCGTCTCCACATCGGGGTTAAGCACAACTATACGCGGGTTGAGATCGGCAAGCGCCCGCTTGATGCGGACAAAATCCGCACCGATCAGGATGTCCTGGTATACCGTGGTGAATCCGGCGCCGACGAACCGTCGGACCGCATACATTGCGATGTCTTGCCGAAGGTGGAGCTGCTCGATCGCCTCCCTGCCGAGCACTGGCCCCATCACCGCTCCGCCCTTGGTGATCATGCGCAGAAACCCGTCACCGCCGACATGTGCCGACTTTTCGAAGCGCTGAACCAGGGCCTTGGCTATGGTGGACTTGCCAGCGGCCATCGCGCCGGTGATGACACAGAGTGATGCGGTCATGGCAATCCTTTCACGTCGCAAGGCGACTTCGGTCGTCAAGGAAGCCTTGCTGGCTCGCTGAGAGACATTGTCGACTTTGAGGAGCCAATCAAAAACGGTCGCAAATCCGCTATTATCGGCATTTTCAAAGGAAGGGTTTCTGGCAAGGTCTGCAATTGAACAGGCCGAATCTTGCGTTGGGATCGATTTCAGTGGGGTCGTGGGTTAGATACTTCTCAATGCGCGGCAAATGCGGTGTCCCTAGCGGTCATATCGGTGTAGTTTTTTGTGAAACGATTCTCCGATTTGATCTGTATACATGGAAACTTCGCTCTATCTGCCGGTAAAAAGCTTTCTTGAAAAGGCAGGTTACGTCGTCAAGGGCGAGGTTGGCGGCTGCGATCTTGTCGGCCTCAGTAGTGACGATCCGCCTGTTGTCGTGGTCGCCGAGCTAAAATTGAGTTTCAATCTGGAGCTCATATTGCAGGCGGTCGACCGGTCGACCGTTTCAAACGAGGTCTGGATCGCTGCCCGGATATCGTCCAGCGGCAAAGGTCGTGAAGCCGACAAACGCTACCGCAACCTCTGCCGCAGGCTTGGCGTTGGCATGCTGGGCATTTCCGATGCCGGCGAGGTCAGTGTCATCGTCGGCTCCGTATCACCAATGCCGCGGACCGATCCAAAGCGGCGTTCGAGGCTTATGCGCGAACACCAGAAACGACGCGGAGATCCGGTGCTTGGTGGTAGTACCCGCACACCAATTATGACGGCATATCGGCAGCAGGCGCTTGCCTGTGCGGCAACGCTGACGGCAGGTCCGCTGCGAGTGCACGATATTGGAACCAACGTACCGGACGCGGGCAAGATATTGCTTTCGAATGTTTATGGCTGGTTTGAGCGCCTCGATAGGGGCGTCTATACGTTGACAGAAGCTGGCCGCATCGCGCTGCAGCGATGGCCGCAGCCGGATGTGCAGGGAGCCAGTAGCCACGGCACCTGAGTGTTGGTTATTCATTCCGAATGTGCGTTAGACAAGATCGCGTCCTATGCACCGTTTGTGCCGGGTCTGCCGCCGTTCCGTGCTTCGAAAATCGCATAATGCCTCGACTGGAACTGCCCCCTCACGATGCGCCATTCCAGTAGATGTCAGCGGTGCTTTTCCGCGGTGGGCCACTCTTCGCAGATTGTCGTGAGGGCGGTCGCCGAAAGCTTGTCAAGCGCCAGATCCGGCAACAGGTCGTTGTCTAAGACGAGGTTGCGGCCCACCGCCGCCGAAAACAAGCTGGTGCCTGCTTCATGCAGCACAGCTGGCCGGCCGACAATGCGGCCAAGGAGGCTGGTCGGTACGAGTCCGAAGGGCACGTCCTCGTAGATATATCGGCTGTCGGCGGTTGCTGGGCCGAAGCCGCCGCGGCCCTCGCGGTGCATCTGCTGGTTCATCTCCGAAACAGGGCCCATCGGCACGTGAAACGAGAGCGAGAAATGTTCCTGCACGGTGCGGACGGAAAGCCCGAAACTCTCGGCGATCTGGAGTCGTTCAAGGTCAAGCGCCTCGATCAATTGCCCAACGGCGGGGGTGACGTGTTCGCCCTGTCCCCATGTCTCACCTTTCTCCATACGGGTTAAGTTGAGAAGCGCGATACCAAGATGGTTCTGTGGGTTGAGGTTCGACAATGCAATAGCGAGAAGCCCGTCGCGCTCGACGAAACGGTCGCCGAAGAGTTCGATGCAAAGCGCCTTCCCCTCTGCCGCCGCGGATTTCGGCAGCGCTGCGACGTCAATTTTCTGACGTACGGTATTGACCGAAACGCTCACGCCATCCGATTGCTGACGGCCAGTAATAAGGGTCGTTCCCCAGACGATGATGGGCAACCGTACACCGCGCTCCGCCAGCCGCTTTGCGAAGTAAAGTGCTCCGAAGGAACTGTGCGAACTGATGATCACGGGTTGGCCGGATCTGAGATGCGGCAGGGCAGCATCGAATGCCAGGCGATGGCCGTTAGCCGGCAAGGCAACGATAATAATATCGGCTCCCGAGATTGCTTCGGCGCAATCGCGGGCTACCGCAACGGGACCGGAAAACTCGATTACACCCGTAGCGGTCAGCGAAGCGCCCTCGGCGAGCCCGCGAACGCGAACGCCGGACGGCGACCAAAGAACCGGCTGGTGACCGGCTTTGGCAAGGAAAGCCGCCATACCGAAGGCGATTGCGCCTGCGCCGAGAATACTTATACGCATCAACCCATTTCCCTTTTCTAGTACTAATTTCCCGCGTTCGACAACTCGAAGCACTTTATACCTGGGCAGCGGCCACCCCTCTGATTCAAAGTTTCCCGCTGATGAGCTCCCGAACGAATACTTTTCTACTTAAACGCCAAACAAAGAAAACGTGTGTTTTGTCACTAGCGTTTAGAATGCGTTTTATGCACTATGCTACTGTCATAATGCAAGGAATGCATGGTATCGAATGGAAATCCGCGACCTGGAAACGTTTTTGGCAGTCATGTCGACCGGTAGTATAACCGGCGCCGCCCGTCTGCTTGATCGTTCCCAGTCGCAGGTGACGCGCCTGATACAGGATCTGGAAACCTCGCTCGGCTTTCCGCTGTTCGAGCGCAACGGCCCCAAGATTGCCCCAACCGACCAGGGTATCGCATTTCATGATGATGCCGAACGTTTCGTCTGTGGCATAGGCCATTTGGGCGATCGGGCAAAAGCGATTGCCGCGAGGGAGCCCGAGCCGATCGAACTTGCTGCAACTCCAGCTTTTGCAAGCGGAATCATTCCACTCGCGCTGGCCGAATTGCCCGAAGAGCGTCTGCCCCACGCCATTCATCTTCGCAGCATGCCAGCAGAGGCGGCCGTGCAGTCGGTTCTAGCGAGGACTGCGGATTTCTGCGTAACATCGCTGCCGGCCGATCAACCAGGCCTTAAGGTCCAGGGCTTTTTTGAGGGGCGCTGTGTCGCCGCAGTTGCGCTGCACGATCCGCTTGCGGCCCAAGCGGTCATTTCAATCGCCGATATCGCTGATCGCACGCTGGTGACAATGGCCAATCCGTTCCGCCTGCGCCGTCATGTCGACCAGGCACTGGAGGCCGCAAAAGTGCGGCCCAGACGCATCATAGCTACCAATGCCGCCATAAATGCGGTGCAGATCGCGTCGACCGGCCTTGGAGTGGCGATCATCGAGCCTGCAACGGCCTTTGGCCTACAATCGGCGCCGGTCGCGATCCGCCCCCTGGATGTTGATATTCCCTTCCTCTGGGCGATCTTTTCTGCCGGCGCCCGTCCGCTATCGGCCTGCGCGCATGAGCTGATCGAGCGTATCGTGCGCATTGCATCCGAGCGGATGCCGGATTTCGTCAGTCATGATCCCCGTCAGATGGCCCGCATCGCCGACAGGAATTTCGCCGGGAAACGCGCTCGAAGCGCCAGGCAGCCCGATATTCAGCAAAGCAGGGGTCGCCTGTAGAAAGCGCCCGGGAACGAAATATGAGCCTGCAAAAATCAAAGAGGAGAGTGACATGAAAGACTTTACCGTAAATCGCCGCTCGACGTTAAAGCTACTGGCGGCCGGCACCGGCGTCCTTGCTGCGCCGGCGATCATCCGCCCAGCCTTCGCTCAAAGCAAGGTGGTAAATATCACCACCTACGACAAGTTCGTGCCGCAGTCATTCATTGACCAGTTTCAGAAGGATAGCGGCATCGAGATCCGCATCAGGCTAACCGACGATCAGGGCAAGCAGTATAATCTGCTCACCGCCGAAGGCGCCGCGCCATCCACCGACATCGTGACCGTTACCGGTCACCGCCTGTCGCAGTTTATGGGGTCGAATCTGCTCGCCCCGCTCGACACTGCCCGTCTAAAGAACTGGGACAAGCTCGGGCCCGCATATAAAGGCGCGCCGCAGCTCACCGTTGACGGCAAAACCTATGGGCTGCCGCTGCTCGCCGGCTTTGAGGGACTTGCCCGCAATACGGAATATACCAAGGCCTCCGACAGCTGGGAGATCATGTTTGATGACGAGTACAAGAACCTGACGTCCTATATCGTCTCCGACTTCCTCTCCATCGTCATGCGTTATCAGGGTAGTGATGGCGACTATGTGACCTACGAAAATAAGGCGGACGTTGCTCAGGCAGCCACCGACAAAGCCCGCGATTTTATGATCAAGCACAAGGACAAGGTGCGCAAATATTACGACGCCGCGTCGGAAGTGCAGCAGATGTTCGTCAACGAGGATATCTACCTCGCACAGACCTGGTCTGGTCCCGCTGCCAAGCTTATCATGGACGGCCATCCCATCGAGATCTCCGTGCCGAAGGAGGGTACTTACGGTTTCCTCTACTCGTTCAACGTCGTCAACAATGCGCCGAATGCCGATGCGGCATATGCTTTCCTGGACGCCATCCTTTCCTCGCCGGAGATCGGCGCGGCGATGACGCGCCAATCAGGCTTCGCTTCGGCATTCGATGGCGTCGACAAGGTACTCGACGACAAGGAGCGTGCCGCCATGGCACTGCCACCAGAGCAGGTTGAGCGCGTGCAATTCTTCAGCTCGGTCAACCGCGCCATGAAGAACGAGATGATCGACAAGGCAACTGCCGAAATCAAGTCGGCCTGAAAACCGGACATAAAGCGGCCGGCCATTCGGCCGGTCGCTCACCAGGAATGATTGACCAGAACTGGGAACTGAATGGTGGACACAACGACGCAATCCCGAGCCGTCGCTTCGCTGGCGTCGCCTCGCTACGCCGGATGGATTGGCAGGGCGGTTAGTTCAAGCCTCTACCGCAATACGATCGGGCGCCTCGCGGACAACCGCTGGATCAGGCTCGCCGTGCTTGCGGGTGTGCCGCTTATCTGGCTTGTCATGTTGCATATCGGGCCGATCGTCCAGATGACCAACATCAGCTTCATTGCCAATTATCCGCCGCAGCCGGGAAAAAGCAGCGACTATACCCTTGCCAACTATGCGCTGTTCTTCTCTGACAGGCTTTATTTCATGCCCTTCATCCGCACCCTCATCTTTGCGGCGGTAGTCACGGTTTCGACGCTGGTGATCGTATATCCTGTCGCCTATTACGTCGCCAAGGTTATCCAGCCGAAGAACCGCATGCGCGCGTTGCTGCTGCTGCTCATACCGTTCTGGGCGGGGGAACTCATCCGCACCTTCTCGATCATCATGCTGCTCGCCAATCGCGGTGCGGTGAATGTGCTGCTCAGGGAGTTGGGCTTTATCGACCGACCGATACCCATGCTTTACACTTTTTTCTCCCTGAGTTTCGGCGTCGTTTATCTCCTGGCGCTCTACATGTTGCTGCCGCTCTATTCGGCCATCGAGAAGATCCCAACGCCGCTGATTCATGCCGCCGCCGATCTCGGCGCCGGGCCCTTCCAACGCTTCCGACGGGTTATCCTGCCGCTTTCCAGGGACGGCATCGTCTCGGGTTGCAGCCTTGTCTATCTGACCGCTGTCGGTGTCTTTGCTGCACCCTTGCTGCTCGGCGGCCCGAATGCGGTCATCTTCCCGGAAGTCATCGCCATGCTGTTCCACGGCTCGAACGACAAATGGCCGGAGGGTGCAGCGTTCTCAATGATTATGCTGGTCATATCGCTCACGACCGTTGGCCTGTTCATGCGCGTCGTCGGCGGTCGTTCCATTCGGTTGATGTGAGGAGGATTCGATGCGGACCTATTTTAGCGACCTGCCCAAAACCGCGCTCGGTGCTTCCTACTGGCTCTTTGCCGTCTATCTCGTGCTGCCGCTGGCACTCATGATGGCGATGAGCTTCAAGGACGCCAATTTCATCGCTTTCCCGATCGGCAACTGGACGCTCGACTGGTACGGCAAGGTGCTGCATGACAAGCAGTTCCTCGCGGCATCACTCTATTCCATCGGCATTGCCCTTGCGACCACCATCTGCGCCACGATCATCGGGGTCTGGATCGCGCTCCTCGTCTCGGCGGAAAACATCTGGGGCAAGTCGGCCATCTTCGCGCTCGCTTGCCTGCCCGCCGTCGTGCCGGGGCTGATCAACGCTATCTCAATGCGCATCTTCATCCGCGCGGTAGATATACCAACCGGCACCTTCGCGATCATCTTGTCGCACACGGTCCATGCGGTGCCCTTTGTGGTTATCATGGTGCTGACACGTCTGCGCTCTATGCCTGCCAATCTGGTGGACGCGGCTCGCGATCTCGGTGCCGATCCGTTTGTTGCTTTCCTGCGCGTTACAATCCCCTATCTGATGCCGGCTCTTCTGGGCGGAATGATTTTCTGCGTCTTGACCAGTATCGATGACTTCGTGCGCACTTTCTTTCTCGGCGGCTACCAGCCGACGCTGCCCATGCTGATCTTTGCCAAGGTGCAGGGCGGCATGTCGCCGGAAATCAACGCCATGGCGACCATCGTGCTCGTCGTTACCACCGCAGTCGGCCTCTACGCCGAATATCTTACCCGTCGTTCCAGGAGCTGACGCGAATGCAACCTGTTGTCCATTTCAAGAATGTAAACAAGTTATACGGGGAATTACCAGCCGTGGAGAACCTCGACCTCGCTATCGAGCCCGGCCAGTTCGTCACTTTGCTCGGACCTTCCGGCTGCGGAAAGTCGACAACACTACGTATGCTTGGCGGCTTCGAGGACCTCACTTCCGGGGAGATCTACCTCGATGGCAAGCCGATCTCGCATTTGCCGCCGCACAAGCGCAACGTCAACATCGTCTTTCAGGATTATGCTCTTTTTCCGCACCTGACGGTCCGACGCAACATCGCCTTCGGGCTGGAGTTGAAGGGCATGGCGTCGGGGGCGATCCACAAGCGGGTCACCGAGCTGCTCTCTCTTGTCGCGCTTCAGGACTATGCCGAGCGGATGCCCGCGCAGCTTTCAGGTGGCCAGCGCCAGCGCGTTGCTCTGATGCGGGCGCTGGCACCGGATCCGAACGTGCTGTTGCTCGACGAGCCGCTCTCGGCGCTCGACGCGAAACTGCGCCAGCAGATGCAGATCGAGCTCAAAACCATTCAGCAGAGAACCGGTAAGACCTTCATCTTTGTAACCCACGACCAGGAGGAGGCCCTGACAATGTCCGACGTCATCGTGGTGATGAACAAGGGCAGGATCGAGCAGATAGGCAAGCCCTCCGAGCTCTATGCCCGACCGCATAGCCGCTTCGTTGCCGATTTCATCGGTCAGAGCAATTTGC
The DNA here is from genome assembly GCF_014192095.1 of Phyllobacterium trifolii. Lineage (GTDB taxonomy): Bacteria > Pseudomonadota > Alphaproteobacteria > Rhizobiales > Rhizobiaceae > Phyllobacterium > Phyllobacterium trifolii. Next base: position 17,773 of record NZ_JACHXN010000009.1, on the reverse strand, counting down.
TCGAATGCACCATCGTTTCCGTCGCGGGCACAGTCGGAACCTTCGACTGGCGGGGTAACGTCGTTCATGCCGACGTGATTGGTTCGACGGCGATGCCGGGCGCACACGCCACGCTGGCGCTCCGGCCCGAGACGCTCTACTGCCTGACGGCAAAGCCCGAGGGCCGGCTGGCACTTAAGGGGCGCATCGTCCATCGCGTCTTCAAGGGCGCCCATACTTCGATCACCGTAGCCCTCGAAAATGGCACGAGCCTCGTCGTCCAACTCGACCCGGTAGCGCTTTCGCATATTGAGGGTGACGCGGTCTGGGTGGGCTGGCGTGAGCGGGACGCCGTACTGCTGGCGAGCTGAACTGGAGACGGATCATGATCAACAACCAACAGCACCGGCTTGCCGACCTGAATGCTCGGGTGAAGGAGGATCTGAGTTGTCTGAACTTCCCGCCGACCAACTGGTCAATGCTTGTGACCACGGAAGAAGGTCATCCCGTCAGCGACGTTGTCGTCATCGGCGGCGGGATGTGCGGTCTCGTGGCATGGCACGCGTTGGCACGCGCCGGCATTGTAAATATGCGTATCGTCGACCGCGCGGCAAAAGGGTTCGAGGGACCATGGCTGACCTATGCGCGTATGGAAACCCTGCGCTCCCCGAAAACGCTGCTCGGCCCGGCCCTGGGCGTGGCATCACTCAGCTTTCGCGCCTGGTATACGGCGCTCTATGGCGAGGCCAAATGGGAGGAACTGTTTCGCATACCACGTCCGATGTGGATGGAATACCTGAAATGGTATCGCGAAATCATGGCGATACCCGTCGAGAACGACACCGATGTAACCCGGATTCTACCGCGCCCGGACGGTCTGCTGGAGCTCACAATTGGAAACGGCACGGAGCCGCCGATTTTCACCCGCAAACTGGTACTGGCCACTGGTCGCGACGGGCTTGGCGAGCCAACCATCCCGAATTTCGTCAAGGGCATGAAGCGACTTGAATCCTGGGCGCATTCGGCTGACGACATCGATTTCGAACGACTGAAGGGCAAGCGCATCATCGTCATCGGCGTCGGCGCTTCGGCGGTCGACAATGCGGCGGAAGCCTTGGAGCAAGGCGCGGGCGAGGTCCGTCTTCTTGCCCGACGCAAGGAAATGCCGACGATCAACAAGCTGATGGGCATCGGCTCCTATGGCGTAACCGCCGGCTTCGCGCAAATTTCGCCGGAATGGCGTTGGCGACTGATGGATTATGCTGCCAAGCAGCAGACGCCCGCGCCGCACAATTCGACGCTCCGCGTCAGCCAGCATCCGAACGGCTATTTCCATTTCGACTGCGGCATCCGTTCAATGAAGGAGGAGGGCGGTGAAGTCGTCATCACCACAATCAATGGCCGTATCTTCCGCACCGATTTCGTCATCCTCGGCACAGGCTTTTCCATTGATCCCATGAGTCGCAACGAACTTGCCCCCTATCAGGACAGAATTGCCTGCTGGGAAGACCGCTATACGCCGCCGCCTGGCGAAGGAAATGCCGAACTCGGGCGCTTCCCATGGCTTAACGACGATTTTTCCTTCACCGAACAGGAAGTCGGCACGGCACCATGGCTAAGAGACATCCATTGCTTCAACTACGCCGCATCGGTCAGCGTCGGCAAGGTCAGCGGTGACATTCCAGCTATCAGCGAGGGCGCACTGTGGCTGGCGCGCGGCGTCGCCGCTTCGCTATTCGTCCGCGACATCGACTACCATTGGGAAGCGCTGCTCGCCTATGAGAAGCCCGAACTCGACGGAACCGAATGGAGCGATGCCGACGCGCCGGCACCGGTACAGAAAACCGCCTGAACGCTGGCCAAACACGTCCACAAAACAGAGGATAAGCCATGACCACTCCATCGAACGTCGATGTGATCGACACTGTTCTCGGTCTTGACCGCTTCGCCGACCTCAAGAGCCTGCGGGAGCAGCGAGAGAAGCTGAAGCAACTGACCGAGACGAGTTATCAGGCTGCCCTTCGCCCCGCCGAGCCGCGCAACTTCTCCTATTCACTAAGAGCCGCATTGGCGGCCCGCATGGCAGCACTGTGGAAATCGCAGGAGCTTGTCGCCCACTACCACGCACTTCTAGAACGTGAAGAGCGCGGATCGGCACTCCGCGCAATTACCGCTCCCGGGTCCGCCGTGGCAGCGGGTGATCAACGCCTTGCAGCGATCCTCGCCCATATTGATCTGGTGACGCTTTCTCCGAAAGACGCTACGCGTGCCCACATCGAAAAGCTTACCGCCGCTGGCCTCGACGATCGGGACATCGTCACGCTCGCAGGCCTGATCGCCTACGTCAACTATCAGGTGCTGGTCGTTGCCGGCCTCAAGATGCTGAGGGATAACTGACATGTCGCAAGCGGTACACGAATTCACTGTCGACACCCTCGGCTGGAAACCCTATGTGAAGCCGGTCGACATGGAGAGGGCGACACCCGAGCAGCTTGACGCGCTGAAAATGACTCCGTCGAACAGGAAGGTTTCTGACTACGTATTGGTGCTTGCCAACGAGCCCGAAACTCTAAGGGAACGCACGCCACTATTCAACGATATCATGTATAGCGAGGGCGGGCTTTCGCGGGGTGGTCGCGAGATCGGCGCGCTCGCAGCCTCTTTCGTCAACCGCTGTATATACTGCGCCTCGGTGCATGCGGCCCGCTACATCCAACTCGAAAAGCGTCCGGAGGTAGTGGAAGAGATCTACAAGAACGGGCTCGACGCTGACCTGCCGGAGTTCGAGCAGGCACTATTTAACTTCGGCGTCGATCTGACGGCGCATCCCGATAAGGTCGGCACCTACCAATTCTACCATCTACGTGAGATCGGTATGAACGACCTCCAGATCATCGATCTTATCCACGCCGTCGCAATTTTTGGTTGGGCTAACCGGTTGATGCACACGCTCGGCGAGCCGCACAGGCTGGACTGAGCCAAAGCGAAGTACACTCACAGTGCGGGCTGTTTCATCCCGTTGAACTGCCTGTGTCTTGCGCTCCTCAGGGTCAATGAACTGTGTCCGCTTATTCAGGAATGTGCCCCTTCCTGTTCACATGCTCGGTAGAGGGCATCGACAGCCATCTGGATGTCCACCAGATTCCTGAGCGGTCCAGGATTTGCACCGTTGTGTGCGATCGGCAGAATTTCCTGGCGACGCGAGGAAATCAGTTTCTTTATCGCCGCGTCGATTTCTTTGATTTGCAGTCTCGCCGGCAACTGCACGTACGGAGCAGTTACCTTCGAGCGTCTGCCGGTCAAACCATCTCGACTCAGTGTCGGTTATCCAAGACCATAGTCAGAGCATCCAATTATCGTTTCCCGCAAAGCATCAGCCGTCGCCGTCCTAAACGTGCCTCCTGTTGACCTCACTGGAAATACTGAAAGCGCAAGATTAAAACGGGGCTTGCAATGACTATCGCCGTCACCAGAAACATTCCTATGAGGGCTACCGTCGCCATTTGTCCCGAGAAACGATGGCCGAGAAGATAAAGTTCGCGATTTTTTGGCCGAATCATATCCACCTCCGTTAGCCGGTTGCCACTTGACTGGCTTCCATGCTTGGCTGAAACGATGCAACTACCTACTTAGTTGCAGCAGCGGGGCATTTGACGAATCCGGCTGCAAAAGTCTCGTCTTGGGGTAATCCAAAATCTTATGTTTGAATTGCTGGTCGTCGGTTTTCTTATTCTCCTGAACGGAGTGTTCGCACTATCTGAACTTGCGGTGGTATCGGCGCGTAAAGCCCGACTGGAGATGTTGCTCGATCGCGGTGTCGCGGGAGCAAGCGCGGCCATTGCGCTTTCGGAGAATCCGGGGAAGTTTCTATCAACAGTTCAAATCGGCATCACACTCGTCGGTATCATCGCGGGTGCGTTTTCCTTGGGTCGCGTATGAGCGTATTCCTGGCTGGTGTCGGCGTGCGCGCCGATATCGCCGATGTCGCAGGGTACATTCTCGTGATCGGTATCATCACCTATCTTTCGGTAATCATCGGCGAACTTGTTCCCAAACATCTGGCATTGAAGAACCCGGAGCGCATTGCCTGCTTCATCGCCCGCCCCATGAACGTCCTATCGCTCGTCGCTGCGCCGGCCGTATGGGCCCTGGTTGCGTCGACGCGCGGTGTGTTCAGGCTCCTTGGCATATCGACTGCTTCCGAAAGCGCCATAACCGATGAGGAAATCCTGACGATTGTTGCAGAGGCGGGCAGCACAGGCGTGATCGAGGAAGCAGAACGCTCCATGATATCCGGTGTCATCAGGCTCGGCGACCGCAGCGTGCGCGCTGTGATGACGCCGCGGACCGAAGTCGAGATGGTCGATGTGGGCGAAGATGCGGTCTCATTGAAACGTAAACTCATCACAGCCAACCACTCCTGTCTCCCGGCGTTTGACGGTGATCGCGACAACGTCGTCGGCGTCATAATGCTCCGGGATATGATTGAGCCGATGCTTGCATCCTCGGCGGTGGCCATCCGCGACCACGTGCGCCATGCTCCGATCATTCCCGACACGATGGATGCCTTGGCGGCGCTCAAGGTCTTGCGAAACGCCGATGTGCCAATGGCGCTCGTGCATGACGAATATGGTCACTTTGACGGACTTTTGACCCCCGGCGATATTCTTGACGCGATTGCAGGTGCGTTCCGCTCGGATGAGGATCAGTCGGAGAATGAGGCGGTGCGGCGGGAGGACGGATCTTGGCTTCTTGCGGGTTGGATGCCGGCCGATGAAATGGCGGATTTGCTTGGTATCGACCTGCCGGAACACCGCCATTACGAGACGGTAGCGGGCTTTGTGATCGATCACTTTGAAAGGATTCCCGTAACGGGAGAGGCGATAGAAATCGAGAACTGGCGATTCGAGGTCGTCGACCTTGATCACCGCCGCGTCGACAAAGTCTTGGCGTCCCGCTTGTAGCCAGGTCGGGTCTAAAGTTAGGAGATCAGCGCCGCGAACAAAAGCAGCATTGATACGCGCAGATAGTACGAACTCGGACGAGCCTTCGCTGACAAAAACTGGGACGACAGCTATCGCAGGCACTTGGTTTCTCCAAATCCGTGAAGTGCCTAGTTCGAGAATTGACTTGAGGACATTTGGGTGGAATCCGCCCCAGATATTCTCGATATGTGGCGAGAGTGTTAGATCTCTGTCAGAGAAATCTCGCACCACAATGGACGGAGTTCATGGGCGAACTGATGATGGCTGTCACCGCGGCCATCCCATGACAAGCGACGATCTTCTTCCGCTTCTTAGCCGCCGCCCACATCGGCGGCCTGATCGATGATCGGGCGCTGTTCATTTAAGATTTCGCTGAGCGGCAACGATTTCGCGACCTCTTCCGGCCGTGCGACATGCAATTCGGCGAGATACCAACCGGTCTCCTCTGCCCCGGTGGCATTGATGCCCAACCGGCTAAGGTTATCGAGCACGTGCTGCCGTTCTTCGGTGGAAGCGAATCGGCGCTGCGGAAACAGGCCTTCCAGCTTTTCCGTGACATATCCATGCCGGCTGAGCATTTCTTCGGCGGCACCGAAATCGAACATGCGCAGCACGAAATGCGCCATCCAGGGGCGGCTGTCGAGGCTCGCCTCCAGGAGCCGTTCCAGTGAAATCTCGGTAACATAGCCGACGCATCCCGTCGAAACGATAAGGTCGGCGTTTTCGATCGCCGCGACATCTCGTGCCGTCGGTTCGCTGTTCTCGAGGTTGGTTGCAACGCCCGCATCGAGCAGGCCCGCGTCGACCGCATAGGACACTGCGCGATCGGCCGGATCGACGCCAACCATTTCGAGTGCTGCATCCACCGGATTGGCGTAACGGTCACGGTCTTGCTGAAGAAGATTAACAGGATCGTCGGCCTCCGCTGATTCATAGATCTGGTAGAGTTCATCCATTGACAGTCCGTGCTTGAGAAGTGCGCCATTGACCCCATAAGAGCAACCAAGGTCGACCACTTTGGATGGTTCGGTTTCGGTGGCGCTGCGCCGTGCTTCAATCAACCGTTGAAATCGAGGTTTCGCGTCTTGAGGAATTCGATAGCCGAGGCGAGATAAAGTTGAAAAGTACGTCGTCGGCTCAGGATTATTGTAAATATTGTTCAAGTTTATCTTGCCTGCTGCGTCGTAGCTAAGATCTTCCAACGTATCACCTCATCTTTTCTGAGCAAAAAATATGCATCGATCGCACAGGGAGTGCGAGTCGGTTACTTTTCGTTTGGGATATATTCTAGTATCACATGCACTCCGGGCATTGAACCCATGACGCGGAGTTTTTTGTTCTCAGCTTCGTGCAAATGATCATTGGCGAAGTTGATGGCCGATTACCCACGCGCCGCAATGATGCTATCGTTGAGTCATGTATGTTTTAAAGTCCGGGATCAAGAAAAACCCCGAAAAACGATGGGTGCTTCCAGACCGCATCTTCTTCGGTTACGGCGCGTGTCACATCCTTGCGGGTGCCTTCCTTGAGCGCCCCCCTTTCGAAGGATTTTATGGGGAGCGGATTGTTCCAGACGAAGGTTTCTGGGGGAACCACATCTACGTGACGGATGGCGTCATCGCCTTCGACTATCATGGTTACTCTGCTCGTGAACGTCTTTTGGGACATCACAGGAAAGGATGGTCGTCGCAGAGTTCGGGTTGGGACTGCACAATCGAGAAAGTTGATTTCGATTTGCTCGATACAGCCGAGTTGAACCAGCGCAAGATGTTGGGTCCGGATCAATATTTGCACGATCCCATCTCTCGCGCTCGCCGGTTCATCAAGCGCATAGACCACGCGGAGGCTGCGAAGAGGGCCCTCAGAACTACCTTGAGCTTGGCGGTTGGCTAAGAACAAATCCAGCTACAGCAGTTTCATCGAATTGAGCCCTTCGACAGCACGTCGTCACAAGCGGATCGAGCGGTCCTTGGAAAAGACGACAATCATGGGGTAGTATGGGCGACTATCGTTAGGATCACGAACATGGCAGCTGAATGGATTTCACGACTGAAGTGGCATGCCGACCTGATTGAGAAACTTGTCCAGGAAGTTCCCAAGGCACTAGCACGTCCAAGCCTCACCCTGGAGCAAGCAGAGCGACTGCACGCTGTCATCGAAAAAGGTGCTCACAACTTCGACGAGCTTCTGCACATCATGGATCAAACGGATGTCGATGAGCAATATCGCGAAACTGCGGAGAACCTGGCCCGCACTTGGCAACGTCTGAGTAATGAGGCTGAAGATAAAGTGCGGTCGATGATCGCGTCCGACCAGACTCCTGAGTATGAGGAAGAGACGTCGCCTGAACTCAACGAAAATGATGACGGAGACTGGGCGGATATCGTCCATCGGGACAAAACATAGATCATGAAACGGTGATCAACGTTAGCTTCTACATACGTCTGGCAATGTTCTCGATCTGTGCTTTCAAAATCGCATAATGGTCGAATTGGGACTACGAGAAGCGATAACTCGTGAATTCCCAGTTGATATCCTTTCAAGACGTTCCAAGTCTCTCGGTATCAAATATTCGATTTAACTTCGAAACTTGGAAACACGTCTTCGCCATAGTGATGAAGACGAGTGTGATGTCGCCGGCATAGCCAACGGACTTGAAGTGGTTCCTCGTATCGATCGTGATGAGCGTCGACTGCTTCAATACCGCAGACTTCGCAGGCGTGTCTCTCCAATGTCCAGCTTTCAGCGCTCTTTGCACCGCCAAATGGGCATCATATTTTTTCGGGTTCGCACGACGGTCGACGGGGCGACAAGCCTCATGAACTTGAGGCATATCGGACAGGAGTTCTCAAGCTTTATCAACTCGACGTTTATGATCGCATCGTCAAGCCGATGAGCAATGCGGCTTCGGTTTCCTTGCGCGCCAAAATTTGGCGGCACCTATTACGGAGAAACATTTTCGGCAAAAATCGCCCACACCAGAGTCTGGGTCTGCCGACAGGGAGTTTGGACAGTGACTTCGACGCATTATTCCCTGATAACGATTTAATCGGCAATCACTCACGGCATCTCTCATGGATTTTGCATGTGTTTTTTTGGAGGCTCGTGCGCTTGGGGTGCCAAATCGCACTTCTACTGTTTCAGGTCGGTATCAGCCCGATCTTCTTCATCATTGTCATTTAGTTGATGCAATCGGCCCTCGCCAACATGTTCGGCAGGTTGATCCGGCAGAACGTAGACCATCGACAGCTCCCTGTGGTTAACCTTCAAGAAATGGTATCCAGGCATGGCAAACGCCAATCACGAACTCGGCAACAATTCCACCGCGGCCCGATTGCCACACACTTCCTCATACTCTCCAAGTGGGCGTTGCGCTCGCAACATTACGGAAGTGTTTAAGATTCCGGAGGAAGTATGGCTCGCCGTAAACCGGGAAGGTGGAGGCTGCCTGTGAATAAAATTCTGGCCCGGGATGGAGATTGAGAAGACCAGATTGCGAATTGGTTCCTTCGCCCAATTTGTTTGGCGAAAGTGCCATGCGCATCTTGAGCGCGTTCACGCTAGGGCCTTAGGTCCTAATCCCACCCGTGACCTAAGTGCTCTCACATGACGTGACCTTCCGAACTATCAAGTTCGCTTCCCCCCTTACATTATCCGACCATCGAAACTCGTGCCGAAGTTATTTTGAACCAGTTTGTCCCTTTGTTCTGGGAGCGGTCAAGAGAAGCCAAGTTGAGGGTCAAAGTAAATGCGTCGGCATGAGCAGACGTAAGGCGGAAACATCGTCCGACGCGACGATTTCTTGTGTCTAATGGGAGAGTAACATGGTCAGCTATATTCGTTCGGATCTGGATTTCATCCTGGCGCAAATCAAAATTGCCGAGGCACATGCCGCTGGCCAACCGCTATATGGACCAGGTGGTTTGATTCCTACCTATAATCTGGCCTGGGGCCTTCGCACCGTGAACGGAGAATACAACAACCTGCTCCACCCGGAATGGGGTTCGGCTGACAATCCTTTCCCAGAGCCCCTCGGGACCGATTATCGCCCAGCGGAGGGAACGCCTCTCGACATGGACGGCCCTGGTCCGGCACCCGCGATACCGACCGCGCCGAACTACAACCCGTCGAACAACCCCGGCTCGATTGTTGTCGACGGCAGCCTGCGCACGATCTCAAACCTGCTGGTTGATCAGACGCTGGACAACCCTGCAGCCATCATGGTCGCTCTACAGCGCGCAGGGGTTACCCCGCCAGTCGGTACGACTCTGCTTCAGGTCGCTGCGACCATCAAGGCAGCTTACCAGCCGGTAAAGCCGTTCGTCGAAATCGCGGAAGCGGCTCATCTCGCAGATGTCAGTGCGCAGCGTACCCTGGTTGCTGCGCAGGAAGCCTTACCACCAGTACAGGCAGATATAGACGCTGCCCAAGCCGCTGCTGATGCGACCGCGGCCGCCTCCGCGCTGGCAGACGCCAACCTCGCGGCCGCTCGCGGTCCGCTCGATGCTCTGCTTGAGGCGAACGGCATTGCCATGGATGGCGACAACATCTCGCTGCCCAATGTTGCGCCCGATGAAGGTCTTTCGGCGTCCTTCAATTCGTGGTTCACACTGTTCGGCCAGTTCTTCGACCACGGGCTCGATCTCGTCGGCAAGGGCGGCAGCGGTACGGTGTTCATTCCGCTCCAGCCCGATGATCCGCTTTACGATCCCACGAGCCCGACCAACTTCATGGTGCTAACCCGCGCTACCGTCGGCGCAGGGCCAGACAATACTATGGGCACCGCGGACGACATCCGCCCGATCAACACCACGACGCCCTTCGTCGACCAGAACCAGACCTATACGTCGCACGCATCGCATCAGGTGTTCTTGCGCGAATACGCTATGGTTGACGGCAGACCACAGGCGACCGGCGGCTTGCTCGACGGGACCAATGGCGGCCTGCCAACCTGGGGTGAGATCAAGGCTCAGGCCCGGGCTATGCTGGGCATCGACCTGACCGACTATCACGTCGGCAATCTGCCGCTGCTCGCCACCGACGAATATGGCAACTTCATCCCAAATCCTACTACCGGCTTCCCGCAAGTCGTCATGGCTCCGGACGCCACTCACCCAGCTCCGTGGCTTGCATCGGGCACGCCTGGTGCGCCGCTGAGCATGGTAACCGTAACGGATCCTGACAATAATCCCGCTACGCCTCCGGTAGTTACTCACCTTGCAGTCCGTACCGGACACGCGTTCCTCGATGACATCGCGCACACTGCGGTGCCGGTCGGTAAGATCGCCGACGGCGATATCGAGGTGGGTCTCGCCAACCCTGCGAACGGCACCACGGAATACGACAACGAACTCCTTGACGCGCATTTCGTCACCGGGGACGGCCGCGGCAACGAGAACATCGGCTTGACCACGGTCCATCATGTGTTCCATTCGGAGCACAACCGGTTGCTTGAGCATACCAAGACGACGACACTCGAGACCCGCGACGTCGCTTTCGTCAACGAATGGCTCGATGTGCCATTAACTGCTGCGCAGGTGACGACGCTTACCACCGGTGATCCCGCGGCGCTCGCAACGCTGGGCACTCAACTCAATTGGGACGGCGAGCGCCTGTTCCAAGCCGCCAAGTTCGGCACGGAAATGCAGTATCAGCACCTCGTCTTCGAGGAGTTTGCCCGCAAGATCCAGCCGAACATCAACGTTTTCCTGGTACCGGACGGTTACGATGTAACCATCGATCCGACCATCGTTGCGGAGTTCGCGCACGTCGTCTATCGCTTCGGCCACTCAATGCTGACCGAGTCGATCGATCGCTTCGACCCGACCTTCACGGCTGACCACATCGGGCTCATCGAGGGCTTCCTCAATCCGCTCGAGTTCGCCTCCCTTCCGGCGGAGGAGATGGCCGGCTCGATCATTCGCGGCATGACCCGCCAGGTGGGCAACCACATCGACGAATTCGTCACCAGCGCTCTGCGTAACAACCTGCTCGGATTACCGCTCGATCTTGCGACCATCAACCTGGCGCGCGGCCGTGACACGGGCGTTCCGTCACTCAATGAGGCGCGGGCTCAATTCTATGAGGCGACCGACCAGAATTCGCTGCTCAAGCCCTATGAAAGCTGGGTAGATTTCGCTGGCCACCTGAAAAACGAGGCTTCGATCATCAATTTCATCGCCGCTTACGGCACCCATGAATCGATCGTAAACGCCACAACGATCGAAGCGAAGCGTGACGCGGCATTTGCGCTGATCGGCCTCAGCGCGCCTACAGACACCGACCCGGCGGTGATCGGCAATGCAGGTTTCGAGAGCGATTCTCTCGTATCCGGCCAGTCTGGCGTTTTCGACGATCCGCGTGGAAACTATACAATGACAGCCCCGACCGGCTGGACGATGACTGGGACCGGCGGTCTCTTCGCGCCGGTTGCCACTATTGTTAACCCGGCCGGCCTGCAAGGAACGAACGTTGCCTGGTTGGGCCAGGACGGTTTGCTTTCGCAGGTGACCGGAGAGACGCTTGAAGCCGGAGTAAGCTACCGCCTCAGCCTTGATATCGGTGATCGAACCGACGGAGCGTTTCCGGGTGGCGTAGTGCGCCTTATCTCAAGCGATGGAACGATACTGGCGACGCAGGTGCTTGCGGCGCCTGCCGATGGCCAATGGTCAGCGGTGACGATCGAAACAGGTCCGATCGCGGCTGGCCTTCTGGTCGGGCAAGGCCTGAGGATTGAGATCCAGCAGACCGGCGGCACCGCTGACCAGATGCTTGTTGATGATATTCATCTCGACGTAGTGCGGCCCACGGCTGCTCTGGACGAAGAGGACCGGTTGGCCTTCCTGAACGGTACCGGAGCCTATGCTACAGATCTCGGCGGCCTGAACAATGTCGATCTTTGGATCGGGGGACTCGCTGAAGAAACCATGCCGTTTGGCGGAATGCTCGGTTCGACTTTCAACTTCGTTTTCGAGACTCAGATGGAGCGCTTGCAAAATGGCGATCGTTTCTACTACCTCCAGCGGCTCGACGGGCTTCATCTCTTCGGCGAAATGGAGGCCAATTCTTTCGCTGCCATGATCATGCGCAATACCGATGCGACACATCTGCCGTCAGATGTGTTCTCTACACCTGGCCTGATCCTCGAAATTGACCGCACCAAGCAGTATAATCCAGACCTCGGCGCGGCAGGCGCAGATGGCATCCTGGTCGACGATCCAACCACCACAACAGTGAACGAAGCTGCCGACAATCGAACTGGCGTCGATGGCATCGCAGGGACCGCTGACGACCATCTCGGCAATGATCCGCTTGGTGGCGGTATCCTCACACCACTTGTCATCCGCAACAATCCCGCGACCACCGGCGCCGACACCAACTATCTGCGCTACACTGGTGACGAGCACGTCGTGCTCGGCGGCACTGATGTCGGTAACGCATTCAACCCAAGCGGCAACGACATCCTGATTGCCAGTATCGGCGACGATACGCTGTTCGGCGATAGCGGTAACGACCGGCTGGAAGGCGGTTTCGGCAACGACATCATCAATGGCGGCGACGGCGACGATATCATCCGCGACACCGGCGGCGATGACAACATCAAGGGCGGGGCTGGTCATGACGTGATTCATGCCGGACCGGGTCTTGACCTGGTTCTCGGCGGCGACGGTCAGGACTTCGTGATCCTCGGTACCGATATGGGCTCAGAAGTCTTCGGTGGTACTGGTAACGACTTCATCCTCGGTAACAAGAACGCCGAACGCATCCTTGGCAATGAAGGTGACGATTGGCTCGAGACCGGCACATTCGACGGTGCCCCTGGCGACAACTTCGATGAAATCTTCGCCCATGATGGCATCGACGGGAACGACGTGTTCCTCGGGGATGGCGGCTTTGACGAGTTCATCGGCGAAGGCGGTGACGATATCTTTGTCGGCAGCCCGGGCCGCGGCAAGATGGCCGGCATGTCCGGCTTCGACTGGGCGACCTATAAGGACAACGTGAGCGGCGTAAACGCCGATCTTTCGATCCCGATTATCTTTGACGAAGCCCCGACTCTCCCTGAGAATGCTGCACTCGATGAATTCGAGTCGGTCCAAGGTCTCTCCGGTACCCGCTTCAACGACGTGCTCCATGGCTCCAACGAGGACGCGACCACCATGCTGCCGCTCGCGCAGGGCGGTTCAACCGGCTATCTCGGTAGTGCCCTCGACGCACAGGGCATCGCGCTTATTGCCGGGTTGGACGCTGTAGTTGGCGCTGGCGTTACCTCCTTCGCCGCCGGTGACATCATCCTAGGTGGCGACGGCAGCGACATGATCCAGGGCAATGCCGGCGACGATATCATCGATGGTGACAAATGGCTCAATGTGCGTATTAGTGTCCGCACCAGTGTCGGCCCCAACGGCGGCACCGGACCCGAGCTCTACACCGCCAGCGGCATGAACGGCCCTGTCACGGTCGGCGGTATAACCAAACCGCTGAGCGCGTGGATGCTCGAAGGCACGTTCAATCCTGGCCAGTTAGTGATTGTCCGTGAAATCCTCTCCGACACGACGGCCGGAGATATCGATACGGCGGCCTTCCAGGGAGCACGGGGCGAATACGCCTTCTCCGCCACCGCGGACGGGCAGGTCATCGTCACGCATGCGATCGAGGACGCTCTCGACGGCAGCGACCGTCTGCGCAATATTGAACGTGTCCAGTTTGCCACTGGGAATGCGCTCAATATTATCGTCGGCACGCCCGGCAACGATGTGCCGCTCAACGGAACAGCGCAGGACGATCTCATCCTTGGTCTCGCCGGAGCGGATACGCTTAATGGCTTGGCCGGCGATGACATCCTCGTCGGCGGCGCCGACGGTTCGACCTCAACGTCGACGGCGGGCTCTTATGCGGACAACTTCAATACCAACAGCTTCGGTAATTCCACCGGCATCACCAATTGGGGACCGGACTGGGCCGAGACCGGCGACAATAACAATCCAAGCAACGGTCAGATCCAGATCGACGACGACGTCGCCAATGTCCTCGCCTTCGTCACGGGCGACGGCGCGCAAATCCAGCGGACCGTCAACCTCGCCAATGCCGCGACCGCCAGCCTGAGTTATTCAATCAATGAATTGGGACTGGATGCGAGTGACGATTCTATCACGGTGTTCTTCTCTCGTGATGGGGTGAACTTCGTTCAGGTCGACGAAATAATCAGCACAACGAACACTGTAGCCCTTCGTAATATCGATCTAACGCTGGTCGGCACCGGTCCATTCACGGCAAACGCCGCGATACGCTTTGTTGCCTCGAGCTTCGAAGCCGGTGATAGTGTCAACATCGACAATCTCGTTGTCAACTTCACAACTGTCACCATCAACACGGCCGGGGACACGTTGAATGGCGGCCTTGGAAACGACACCTACTCGTTTACCCTTGGCGACGGCAGCGACATCATCAACGAGGCCGTCAATGCCACCAGCGGCGGCACTGCGGATCGCATCTCGATCCTGGCGCCGAGCACAGGGATTGATCCAGAGACCGGCCTGCCGATCTTGACGATCAACAGTCTCTCGATGGCCGACAGCAGCACTACTAACGACGCAGGCAGTTTGGTGATCACGTACGGCCTGCCGAGTGGCGCTACCACGGTTGCGCAGCAGATCACCGTGAACGATCACTTCGCGGGCGCCAATGCCCAAACCGGCGTCGAGCTCATCAACTTCAACGGAGCCGTCTATCAGGGCTATGCTCTCGGCGCCGCTGACTACCTAATCAGCCGCGAAGAGGGCAACGCCAACCTGTCGGCATCGACGGCGAACAACGTGATTGTTGGCGAAAGTAGCGCCGACGATATTACCGGCGGCCTCGGCAACGACCTAATCTTCGGCGCCGCCGGCGACAACGATCTTGTCGGCGGTGACGGTGACGATCTGCTGGTCGGCGGTACCGGCGCAGGTGACGACGACGAGCTCGACTCTCGACTCAACGCCGCTGGCGACGATTTCGCGGGGGCGCTCGGAGCCGACACGATGATCGGTGGCGCCGGCGACGACACTTACGGCATCGACGATCTGCTTGACGTCGTGGTGGAGGCCGCCGGCGAAGGTACCGATGAAGTCCAGACCTTCCTGGCTACACTGTCCATCGAGACCATGGCCAATGTCGAGAACCTCACTTACATGGGCGTTGACGCTGACCAGTTCGTCGGTACCGGTAATGCGGGAAACAACGTCATTTCCGGCGGCCAGCTGGCTGACACGCTGAGTGGCCTTGCCGGCAACGACACGCTGGATGGCGATCTCGGTGCTGACACCATGATCGGCGGCGACGGAAACGACGTCTACGTCGTTGATGAAGCCGGCGACGTGGTGACAGAAACCAACGCCGACCTCGTGACAGGCGGTACCGACCGCGTCGAGTCCGATATCGATTACACACTCGCTGCCAACCTCGAGAACCTCGATCTCAACGGAACTGCGGTGGTGGGTCGCGGAAACGCGCTCAACAACGTCATCAATGGTAACGGTCAGGCCAACCAGCTCTTCGGCGGCACGGGTAACGACACTCTTGCCGGCGACGACGGAAACGACCTGCTCGATGGCGGCTCCGGCAACGACACGCTCAATGGTGGCGACGACAACGACACGATCATCGGTGGGGCTGGCGACGATACCATCGACGTTGGTGGCGGTGTGAACACCATCATCTACAACTCCGTGGGCTTTGGCGCCGATGTCATCAACAGCTTCGACGCCGCAGGCGGAACGCCTGCCAGCCAGGACCGAATCGATCTCAGTGGGCTAGGTGTCACGGCGGCGAACTTCAGCCAACGCGTCTTCGAGTCTCAGGTCGGTGGCAACAGCATCATTACTATTCGGGAAAATGGTGCAGCTTCTGCGATCCAGGGCACAATCCAGATCAACGGCGTCACCAATGCGAACATCGACGCCACTGATTTCACCCTCGCGGCGGCGGCGCCGACGGTACCGGTTGCCGGCGCAACCAACGGCAATAACACCATCAACGGAACTGCCGCAGACAATTTAATAAATGGTCTTGGCGGGAACGATACGCTCAATGGTCTTGGCGGTAACGATGTCATCAACGGCGGCGAGGGCGCAGACACCCTAAACGGCGGCGACGGCAACGACACCCTCTCCGGCGGGATCGGCAGCGACGCTGGCTCCGCAGTCGACAACTTCGGCACGGCGGTTTACACCAATAGCAACGGGACTATCCCGTTTGCCGGTGGCTGGACTGAATCCGGAGCAGGTGAGGCGACCAGCCCGACGGCTGGCGACATCCAGATCGCGGGCGGCCGTCTGCGGTTCGGCGAAGGCATCGATGGCGACGAGATCATCCAGCGTTCGATCAACCTTGCTGGTGCAACCGCTGCATCGCTGTCCTTCACCTACGAAGGTGATGACCTCGACGCCGGTGAAAGCGTCGCTGTCGAGGCCTTCAACGGGACCATCTGGCAGCTTCTGGGTACGCTGGGTGGAGACACCAACGGCAACGCCAACTTCACTGCGCCGCTGACCGCCGCTCACACCGCCATCCGGCTGCGTGCGATCGGCACCTACGAGGGCGGCGAGAACTTCTATGTCGACAACCTAACGGTGAACGCGACGATCCCAGGCCTCAATGCCGGTGTCGACACCATCAACGGCGGTGCCGGGGACGACACCATAATCTGGAACGCCAATCCTTCTGGCGCCACAGACGGCCGTGACATCGTCGATGGCGGAACTGAGGGTGCAGCTGGGGACACGTTCGTCGTCAATGGCAATGCCTCTGTCGAGACGTTCCGGATCTACGCAATGACGGGAGGCCAGAACTCGGCACTGGCCACCTTGCTCGGGACGACCTTCGCAGCCGGCACCGAGATCGTCATCACGCGGACTGTCGGAACGACGACGACCGTCGTGGCCGAACTCTCCGAGATCGAGGAAATCCGCGTCAATGGTGCTGATCCATCTGCGAACGGAACTTCGGGCGGTGACAGTTTTCAGGTTATCGGTGACTTCTCGGCGACCAGCCTGCGTCTCAACACCATCACCATCGATGGCGATGCAGGCGACGATACGATCGATATCTCCTCACTGAACTCGGCGCACCGCATCGTTTTCAAGTCCAATGGCGGTAATGACACCATCATAGGAACACTGCGTCCGCAGGATGTGGTCGAGTTGCCGGACGGGTCTACCGTTGCTGATTACGAAGTGACGATCGAAGATGGTGTCACGACGATGACTAACGGCACGCATACCATCAAATTTACTGCCCCAGACGGTATGCCGCAGATCGGCGGGGATCCAGTTGACGATGAGGATGATGAAGAAGAGACGGAACTGCCCGGCGGTGACGGCGGTACTGATGATGATGACGATGTTCCAACACCAGAAACAGGTTCGGACTCTCCAGGGGCTCCGGTTGTGGGTACAGCCAATGCCGACGTTCTGCTTGGCACTGCCAATGGCGAAACGATCATCGCGCTCGGCGGCAGTGACACGGTCATGGGTGGTGCGGGAGCGGATGTCATCCGCGGCGATGAAGGCGACGACTTCATCAGTGCACAGGACGGCGATGACATGGCTTTCGGCGGTGCTGGTAGCGATGATGTTCTCGGCGGGGCTGGCAACGACATGCTCTACGGCGATGCCGGATCAGACCGCATCTTCGGCGATGCTGGAAACGATCTGATCAACACCGGTTCCGGCGACGACACCGCGCATGGTGGAGATGGCAACGACATGTTCGTCGCTGAAGCCAGCGACGGGAATGACAACTACTACGGCGATGCCGGCAGCGATACG
>NZ_JACHXN010000008.1 GCF_014192095.1 Phyllobacterium trifolii | reverse complement strand
CAGCCGCGTCAGAGTCAGGGCCGCCTTGCAAACGTCCTGAAAAACCTCGCGCAGAGCGTCGAGGATGCTCAAACTCCGAGTTTTTCAACGATATCGGCCCAAAGCGGTCATTGAGGAGCATCAGAAATCTGAACAGTGTTGCCCTATGTTGGCGGCTAACATCGACGGATTAATGTCGTCGCCGTCACTCTCGTTTTGACGCGTAAGCTTCTAGCATACGATCGACGTCAGAAAGCTGCCGATAGAGTTCGTCTAGCATATCGTCGACGACATTCATCTTTTCACCCGCCAGGGCAAAGATTTCCTGTGAGGCACCGCGTACCTTGGGGTCCGAGACCGTCTCCAAAATCAAATCGAGCCCATCGTAGCGATAACGAGCATGAGCAAGTGCATCTTTGATGTCGATGACGTGCCTGCGAAATGGATCAAGCACTTCGCCTAAATCAATCTCCATCCGGGATCTCCACTTTCGAACGATGATTTTTGTTTCTGCTTTGCCAATACATTAGTAGATACTGACCGCGTACGATAAATTGTTTGCCTTGCGCCAGGACTGACACCCAAAGGTCGCGTAATATATTCCCGGCCTACTCACTTACGGCCGTCGGTACGATGCAATCATGTCAAGCGGGTTGGTTGGCACCGCAACAGCACCAGGTCACTCATTGAGCGCCGGTGGCGCGCACCGTCCCGCAGTGGTACAATATAGTGGGGGAAATCGAACATGGATATGGTCAGGAACTGGCTCTCGATCCCGGTCACTGCGCTCTCGCTGCTAGGGACGAATCGTGCCGCTTGGGCACAGGACTCAAGCGAAGACCTTGCCAAGAAGCTGTCTAATCCCATTGCGTCGCTGATCAGCGTGCCATTCCAGGGCAACTACGACAGCGGTTACGGCCCCTACAACGGCGACCGCTATTTTGGATCCGACACTTTGATCATGGCGCATTCAGCCGGGGGAGCTGTGTGCCTGTTGGCAAAGCCATGGACAAGCAACTCGATAGGATCAAGTAGCGGGCAATGCGACTTATAGGGCGTTTGCTGGTTGCCGGCGTTCTGGCTTCAATCATCCTTGTTGCCACGGCATGGGCTGTGGGAGCACTTTGGTACCACCTACCCGTGCGTCCATCGGCAAGAGTTGCGACTGCTTTCTTGTATGGTGTTTTTGGCCTTGCAACTATAGTCACTATCTTCACGAGGCTCAGGAACTGGTTGCTGCTCCTGTTTCTATTGTGTTTTGTCTTGCTGCTGACGTGGTGGAGCACGATCAAGCCGCGGGAACATGCGGACTGGGCACCGGAGGTGGCGCGTCAGGTGACGGGGACGCGTAACGGCGATGTCTTGACGCTGAACAACGTCCGCGACTTCGAATGGCGCAGCAAAACGGATTTCACCGAACGCTGGGTGACGCGGACCTATGATCTGAGCCAGCTTCGGACGGCTGACCTCTTCTTGTCACAATGGGGAAATCCCAACATCGCCCATGTTATTCTAAGCTTCGGCTTCAAGGGCGGCGACTATATCGCCTGGTCGGTGGAGGTGAGGCGTCGCGTCGGGGGCGCGTTTTCGCCTGTTGCCGATCTCTTCAAGAGCGATCCGCTGGTGATTGTAGCGTCGGATGAGCGCGATGTGGTCGGGGTGAGATCGAACTTTCGCGGCGAAGATGTCCAGATCTATCGCCTCAGAGCGTCGCCGGAGGCCGCCCGCGGGTTGTTGCTTGAGTATGTTCAGGATGCCAATGCACTTTCCACGACGCCGGAATTCTACAATTCAATCACGACCAACTGCACGACGACCATCGTCAAGATGATGCGGGCCGTCGGTGATGTGGTTCCATTCGACTGGCGACTGATCGTCAATGGCTATCTTCCAGAATACGCTTATGAGCGCGGCGCGCTCGACACCAGTCTGCCGCTCGCGGATTTGCGGCAACGCTCCCATATTGCCGAGCGGGCCAAGGCAGCAGGTCTCAGGCCGGACTTCTCCCGGCTCATCAGGCTGGATGTGCCATCTCCATCTGCACCGCAAAAACAATGAGACCGATAGCACAATGGAAATTCGCAACGCCCCCCTTGCTGGCGGGTTCGAATACCGCAACAGAGCATGCAACGCGTGTGCCTGGGGGTGTTCGTGGCCTCCCTGTCGATGCATGCCAATTGGCAGCCCGTCGCCGCCCAGTTGCGATCCATGAGTGATGCGCAGATCCACAGTTAATCAGGAGCAAATGTGGCCTGGTTGTAGTGAAATCGAGTTTATTGGGGCTACCACCGCGAAGCCCTGCTGTTGCAGCTACTACCTGTAACCGTAACGTACTGTTACCTAACTGGGTCTTCAGTCACATTGCAATTCCTAAACGGGGAGGATTTGCGCAATGCGGCGGTAGTCAGCACTCTCTTCAGTCACTCTTCTTGCGGGAACAGACGTTGAAGACGCGCACAGGTGCTTTAGACTTGCCCGAAAATAATGTCATCGTATCGAGAGGGTTACTTCATGATCCCCGAGGCGGAGTTTGTCGGATACACCCCAAACAACATAAATCGGGCGAAGGTGCAGACCATCACCGATGCATCGCCAGTCGCCGACCCACCTATCAATGCGCTCCGATCTGCCGCCTATATCGCTGCATCAACTCTTTTGTCGATGACACAAGGACTCGGCATGAATTTGGTCGCGACCAATATCCCGCAAATTCAAGGCTATCTTGGTGCCACAAATGTCGAAGCGACTTGGCTGATCGCTGCGTATATGGCTCCCAACGTCAGCCTTTCGGTTGCACTGATCAAGATCCGGAACCAATACGGTCTCCGGAATTTCGCCGAACTGAGCATCGCCATATTTGTATTGGTTTCGCTGTTGCATCTTTTTGTCATTGATCTGCAATCCGCGATCATCATTCGTTTTGTCAGCGGCATTGCGGCTGCTCCGCTGTCGAGCCTTGCCTTTCTCTATATGCTGGAGGCATTTCCGCCATCTCGAAAACGGACGATCGGGGTTTGCCTGGTGCTCACCAATATCTCGCTTGCCGCTCCGATGGCGCGCCTGCTGTCACCTACCTTGCTCGATATCGGCCAGTGGCAAGGTCTCTACATGTTCGAAGTGTCGTTAGCGCTCGTCTCGTTTGGAGTGATCTACCTCCTTCCGCTGACGCCCATTGCGCGTGCCAAGGTGATCGAAAAGATGGACGTTGTGAGCTACGTGCTGATCGCCATTGGTTTTGGGTGTACGGCCGTCGTTCTGGTCACGGGCCGCCTCTACTGGTGGAGGGAAGCAGCCTGGCTTGGAGTTCTGCTCGCGATCGCCATTGTGACGATAACTATAGCCGTGGTGATTGAACTCAATCGCGAAAGACCCCTCCTCGACATACGATGGATCGCCAGCAAGGAGATCGTGCATCTTGCCGGAACGATCCTTCTCTTTCGGCTGGCCGTCTCCGAGCAGTCGACCATCGCCACAAGCTTTTTCCAGAATCTCGGCCTGATGAACGACCAACTGTGGAAGCTCTATGTCGTCATGATGGTATCAATGATTGCTGCAGGATTGTCGTGCGCCGCAGTCATGACGCCGGAACGCGTTCCTGCAATTCACGCCGTCGCGCTGATTTTTCTGATCATAGGATCCTATATGGACAGCCAAGCGACCTATCTTACCCGCCCTCCGGAAATGTATGTCAGCCAAGCGCTGATCGCGGCGGCAACCGCCCTGTTCTTGCCGCCGGCCATGTCGATCGGATTGACTGCGGCGCTGAAGCGCGGACCCAACTACATACTGAGCTTCATCATCGTCTTCCTGTCGACGCAGAGCCTGGGCGGGCTCCTCGGCCAGGCTGTTTTCGGCTCGTTCATTACGATCCGCGAGAAGTTTCACTCAAACATATTGGCTGAAAGGATCGTTCCCTTCGATCCCATGGTGACCGAGCGCGCATCGAAACTGGCCGACGCATATGGTGGGATGATTGCCGACAAGGCCTTGCTCAAAGCCGAAGGAATCGCGTTGTTGTCCCAACAGATCACGCGCCAAGCAAATATCCTCGCCTTTAACGACGCTTTCCTGCTAATTGCCGGAATATCGTTTGGTGCTCTTGTCATGCTTTTAGCAGATACGTCTACCCGAGCGCTTCTCGCTCGCCGACATTCCCCAGCAACCGTTCCAATAAGTTGAGGGTGTATGTCCAGTTATCGCCGCCATTTCGCAACGTTGATCGCAATCGCCGTCGGTATCTCAGGCCTGGTCATTGTTCTCTATGCCTGGCGATTACCGCCATTTCGCAGCAATGTCGAGACGACGGAAAATGCCTATGTCAGAGGCTACGTCACCCTGATCAGTCCGCAGCTCAGCGGTTATATCGTCGAGGTGGCGGTCCAGGACTACCACCAGGTCAAGGAAGGGCAGCTTCTGGCACGGATCGACGATCGGATTTTTGCCCAGAAACTCGATCAGGCCAAAGCGACACTGGCAAGTGAACAGGCTGCGCTGGACAATTCGGCCCAGCAACAACGAGCGGCCGAAGCGCGCATCGCCTCAAGCCAGGCGCAGCTTGACAGCGCTACCGCCGTCTCACATCAGGCCCAGGCCGATTGGGCGAGAATCGACCCCTTGGCGCGCCGGGGCGTCATGAGCAAGAGCGATGCCGATCAGAGCGAAAGCGCCAAGCAACAGGCACAGTCCCTGGAATTGCAAGCCAAGGCCGCCCTCGAAGTGTCGCGGCAGGATCTTGAGACAATCAAAGTCAGCCGCGGATCATTGGAGGCGGCGGTCGCAGGTGCAGAAGCGGCGGTGAAGCTGGCCGAGATCGATCTTGCCAATACGAGAATTCTTGCTCCGCGCGATGGCACACTTGGTGAAGTTGGTGTGAAGCTCGGTCAATATGTTACCGCCGGAACGCAGCTGATGGCGATCGTTCCGCCGGACGTATGGGTGATCGCCAACTTCAAGGAAACCCAACTGACCAACATTACGCTCGGCCAACCCGTTAGTTTCACCGTCGACGCTCTAGACCGCAGGCGAATGACGGGGCATGTCGAGGCCTTTGCACCAGCGGCAGGGTCCGAATTCAGCATAATCAGGCCAGACAACGCTACCGGCAATTTCACCAAGGTCGCACAGCGCATTTCAGTCCGTATTGCAATCGACTCCGACCAGGAACTCGCTAAGCAGCTGGTGCCAGGAATGTCAGTGGTGGTCAGAACCGAACCTAAGGAAAACTAAAGCAAATTCAGACCTCGCATTTAGAATTCCTTCTCAATTTGCCGTCAGCAGCGGCGTCAGGCAAGAGAGGATTTTCATGTAGAATCAATAACATATGACTATATTGTGGTCGTTGCTACCTAATCCCGAACTTTTGCGTCTGAGAAGTTGGCGATTGTGTTGGAGGTCTCTGAGCGGAGCAGGGGCATCGTCTACGATTCGGAGAATTATAGATTTTTGCTCGTGGGGAAAAGCGCCGTGATTATCTCATATCGACACAAGTTCACCTTTCTTCATTGCCCAAAGACGGCAGGCAGTTCGATTAAAATGGCTCTTGTCCCGTTTCTTGGACCGTTCGACATTATGTTGGGCTCGGACAAAGAGCGCGCGGAAATCGGCGTTGTCCCGAATTTGAGGGCGCGTCTCGATGCTCTACGGTCTCAACGTCTTTCAAGCATACCCGCGGCGCTGGCAATAAACCCAAAATGGTCGAAGCGTGCACTTTGCTTGCAGACTAAACGATATCATAGGCATTTCGGTCCCATCGTCGACCATCCGAGCGCGGAACAAGTTCGATCGTTCGATGAGAATGCTTGGGGGAAACACTATAAGTTCACATTCATCCGCAATCCCTACAAAAAAATGGTTTCGATGTACGTTTACCTGACACGGAAGTCCCCAGCGACCCGCGAGCCATTTTCTGTTTTTGTACGGAACATGGTTGAGGGGGTGGGTTCGTTTGCGGCTTGGCATCATCTTGTTGATTCGTGGCCGATTTACACCATCGGTGATACCGTGGCGGTTGATTTCGTAGGGCGCTACGAGACCCTTTCAACAGATTTCAATTCATTGTGTGATCAGCTCAATATCCCTAATCCGAAGCTCGGTTCTGCCAAGGTGGCTCAGAAGTATGATTTCCGCGAATTCTATGATGCTGAGACACGCAATGTCGTGCGTCGATGTTGCGAACGGGAAATTGATCACTTCGGCTATCGCTTTGATGATTGAAGAAGCTCAGTTCGGAATCATCTTTTGCTGAAAGATGCGGACGATGGGAATTCTTGCAGTTGTCGATGCCGGCAGCCGCAGGACTCAGACGGAAGGTATGGGCTTCCCGCATTGATGAGGGCCACCACGATCTACTTCGGTCTGACCCGTCATTTCTAGTCATGGAGCGCTTCTGATGGATTGCCATCTTCTCCACATGGTCACGTTAAGTGTACACACCATACTCAAGTCGCTCGAGGAATTCTTCGACGATCTCAACGCCAGCTGCAGTTGCGACCAAGTCCATGGGGCGGGGCTGATTTAAACCAGACGCTGGGTTTGCCATCCAATTTTCCGCTTCGGCCTGCGACCCGAAAATCTCCGTCGCTTCGGAAAGGATTATAGCGAATTTCCATGCGCGACCGCTCTGCCCTTTGTTCAGTGGTTTCGAAGCGGACTCTTTGCGCCGCTGAAACGTCCGCAAACTCATTCCGACCGCCTTTTCCAAAAAGACTGTTTTGTCGATGCACTACTACTAACCGTAGCAGGAGGGTCGGTCCGCTCATCTCGTCGTCAAAGTACCGGATCGGGTGTGTATCAGCATTAGACAGTTACGATATCAATGGTGCGGGTTAAGGCTTCCGTGGAAGAAATTCATCACTTATAGTCGTTAGGCGAGCAGGAAGGAGCTGTTGATCCGTGGTACCGTGATCCTGACGCAGCCGATAACGGATCGCCAAAGAAATGGAGTCGCGCCGCCCCGGCATTCGGCATCATCGTCCGGCCACTCTTGTTGTCCTTCAGCATCCAACTACGATTTTTCGAACATGTTCGCGTGCGACGTCCGCCGAAATCCTCATCGTCGGAACGTCAGGAAACGATTAAGCCATCAAGTGTCTTGCTCAGGATCGCGCCCTCCAGGGTTTCATGCGCCAGAAGCACCGACTCTTAATCAGCGGGTCGTAGGTTCGATCCCTACTGTGCCCACCATTTAAAACCAGCATCTTAGACGATTTTGTTAAAGATGCTGGTTTTCCTCCTCCGCCTTGTCGTTCAACCTCTCGGCATCAGCGACTCCACGATTTGGTCCACTGTGAAGCTCGCCGGCTTAGCGCGGGGCGGGAACTCCTTGAAGCTTTCAAGCCATTCGGCAACGAGTGCCTGCGCAGCATATTGCAGTGGGACGTGCTCGGCGAACCACTGCGCATAATAAAAATTGCTTTCTTCGCCACGCTCGAACGGATCGGAGCGAAGATCGAAGAGCTTGGGAATGCGCATCTTTGACAATGGTTCGCGCCAGACATCGAGCCCTGTGCTTCGCTGCTCGCTGAATACCACTTTGTACTGGTTGATGCGCAGCGCCATCAGTTCGCCGTCGTCGCTCCAATAGAGGAAGCCCTTGCGCGGGGATTCCTTTTCTTTTCCGGACAGGAAGGGCTGAAGGTTGAAGCCGTCGAGATGAACCTTGAAGGTCTTGGCGCCGATTTTGTATCCCTTCTTCACTTTTGCGACGAGGTCGGGCTCGCCCGCGGCAGCGGCAAAAGTCGGTATGAAATCCTGTAGCGAGCAAATGTCGTTGATGACACGGCCGGGCTTGATGACTCCCGGCCAGCGCATAACGCAGGGAACTCGCCAGCCACCCTCCCAATTGGTGTCCTTCTCACCCCGGAAAGGTGTGGCGCCGCCATCCGGCCACGACAGAACCTCGGCGCCATTGTCCGTTGTGAAGACGACGATGGTATTGTCAGCGACACCAAGCTTCTCGAGTTTGTCCAGCAACTGGCCGACATAGCCGTCCAATTCCACCATGCCGTCCGGATAGAGGCCATGCCCCGTCTTGCCGACCGATGATGGCTTGAGATGCGTGAAGACGTGCATGCGCGTGGTGTTCATGTAGCAGAACCAGGGTCCACCTTCCTTGGTCTTGCGCTCCATGAAGTTGAGGGCTGCCCCCATAAACTCATCGTCCACTGTTTCCATACGCTTGCGCGTAAGCGGACCAGTGTTTTCAATAACCTGTTTGCCGACCTTCCCATATTTGGGATCGAGGGTCTTGTCGTCTTTGTCGGACGCCTTGCACTTGAGGACACCCCTTGGGCCGAACTTCGCACGAAACTTTGGATCCTTGGGATAGTCCGTATATTCGGGCTCTTCCTCGGCGTTGAGGTGATAGAGGTTGCCGAAGAACTCATCGAAACCATGCACTGTCGGCAAATGTTCGTTGCGGTCGCCAAGATGGTTTTTACCGAACTGGCCGGTCGCATAGCCGAGGTTCTTCAGGAATTGAGCAATCGACGGATCCTCGGCACTCAGGCCCAGCGTCGCTCCAGGCATACCAACTTTCGTCAGTCCCGTTCGGATCGGTGCTTGTCCCGTGACGAAGGCAGCCCGTCCAGCAGTGCAACTCTGCTGGCCGTAGAAGTCCGTGAACATGGCACCATCGCGAGCAATGCGATCGATGTTTGGGGTTCGATACCCCATGATGCCGTGGTTGTAGCAGCTGACATTGAACCAGCCGATATCATCGGCCATTATGAAAAGAATATTGGGCTTGTTGGGTTTTGGTGCCTTGGCCATCGCTATTCTCCCAGTTATGGGCGAGATATTAGCGACGGCGGTGATGCCAAGAAGTACGTAACAGTTACAGATGCGATGCCGCCTCAGCTCACCAAATCCACGAGCACATCATAGGCGGCATCGATATCGGCCTGAATGGCTATTTTGACCGCCTCGCCATCGTGAGCGCATAGCGCGGTGAACATCGACTGATGGTGCTCGTTGGCCTTGGTGTAATTGCCGGAATCATGCAGCATGTTGAAGTACGGGCTGACCTGCAGCCAAAGATTCTCGATGATATTGAGAATGCTTTCCGATCCAGCCGCCCGGTAGATCGAGAAATGGAACGCGTAGTTCGCCCGCAGGTACGATTTGATATCGCCAGAGGCGTTGGCTTTTTCCAGTGCTTTCAGCAGCGAGCGCAGAGTTTCCAGTTCGCTGTCTTCGATGCGCTCGGCAGCCCATTTGCCCGCAAGCGCCTCGATCTCGATACGAACATTGCGCAGATCGGTGAGCTTGGCCCGGCTCAACCGCGGTATGCCGATGGATCGCCCGGAAACCACGGTCAGTGCATTGGCCGCTGTCAGCCGCCGCAAGGCTTCCCGCACCGGCATGGCGCTGACGCCGAAGGCATCGGCAAGGCTTTGCACAGGGACCATTTCGCCCGGAACAATGCCGCCTTCAAGTATCAGGCTGGCAATCTGGCGATAGACGCGGTCCTGCAGCGTCTCCTTGGAAAGCGGGAGAATCTCAACACCTGGTCTCCGGTAGCCGGCTTCAGCCATTGTTCACCTTTTTCGCGGCGGGTGCTCTTTTACGTGGAATGCAGTGTCCACCACAGCGCGTCAAGCGTTTCTCCTTATCTAACAAATCTTATGCACGATCAATGGTATTTCATCATTGATCTTTGATCAAATGGTGCTACGGTTGGCTGATGGAACGACGAGAGGGAAGAGGAGCCCGCTCGGAGATGTTTTCCTGTGTGAGGGAGGAATTATAATGGGAATTGGATCAATCATCCGGCGCGCTGCTGCTTGCGCCTGCATTGCGTCAAGCATGGCTATGATCGGCCACGCCGACGCTGCCGAAAAACACAAGATTTTTCTCAGCATGAGCTTTATTGGCAATGACTGGCAGGCCGAGGCCGCCAACATGGTCAAGGCCATGGCTGCCCACAAGAACTACGCTGACAAGGTGGACTTGCAAGTCCAGGTTGCCGGCCCCAATGCGCAGCGGCAGATTCAACAGATCAACGCCATGGTCCAAGCCGGCGCCGAGGCGATTGTCATTTTCCCGATTTCACCGACCGCACTCAACCAGGTTGTGAAGAATGCGTGTGACAAGGGCGTCAAGGTCTTCGCCTATGACGGCGAGATCACCGAGCCCTGCGCCTACAATATAGCGATCGATCAGGAAGAAGCCGGCCGCGTGACAGCGGAATGGCTGGTCAAGAAGCTCAATGGCAAGGGCAATATCATCGCGATTACCGGCGTGCCCGGAACATCGGTCGACAATCTTCGTACCAAGGCGGCCAAGGAAGTCTTCGCCAAACATCCTGATATCAAGATCGTCGGCGAAGCGGTCGGCATGTGGAGCCAGGCTGTCGCGCGCACCGAGCTTTCGAAGATCCTGGCAACTCGCAACTGGGACGACATCAACGGGCTGTGGATGCAGGTCGGATGCTTCACCGCAAATTCCATGCAGCTCGAAGCCGGCAAGAAGCCGGAGCAGCTTCTTCCTTGCGCAGGCGAGGGCTCGAATGGCGGTCGCATCCAGATGCTGCCGGCAGGAACCGAGGCAGAGGGTGCGACACCTCCCTATGCACCCATGGGCGCGCCGCGCATTTCCTATGCATCCCCGCCATATTCTGGCGCTCTGGCGCTGAAGCTTGCGGTCGATGCGATCGAAGGCAAGGAAGTGCCGAAGAAGACTGTACTGCCGCTGCCTCTGGTCACTAACGAGACCATCAAGCTCTGCCAGGAAGGTACGTGGCAGGAGATGAAAGACGGCTGCAACGCATTCAAACCGTCCATCGTCTCCAATCCGGGCTGGTTTGCTTCGATCTTCTCGGAAAAGACGCCGGAGATCGGTCTTAACGCAGCATTGGTCGGTCAACCCGAGAACTAAGCGTAGACTTGCGCGGAGTGGCTACCGCTCCGCGCAACTTGGCTTATCCCGATGATTTGAGCAGGACCGGTGGGATGAATTCACCATTCGAACAATCCGCCATTGAAGTGACCGATATTCGCAAGGCGTTTGGCGCCACGGTTGCAGTCGATGGCGTATCCTTCCGCATCGAGCCTGGAAGTACCCATGCTTTGCTCGGCGAAAACGGTGCGGGCAAATCAACGATTGTCAAATTGCTGTCGGGACTGCTGCGTCCTGACGAGGGGCACATATCGGTCTTTGGCGAAAGAGCAGCGCTCAATGCACCAAGGGCGGCGCATACGCTCGGCGTCCAGACTGCATTTCAGGAAATGACCCTGGTCAAGGATTTGACGGTGCTCGACAATATGCTGATGCCCTATGCGCCGATGGGGATTACCGGCATGATCCGGCGGTCTATGGCGCGTCAGGCCATAGCGCAACATTTGCAGGAGATCGAGTTTGCAGTTGATCTCGATGCGGAAGTCGGCACACTCGACCTTGCCATCCAGCAAAAGATAGAAATTGCCCGTGCGCTTTATCGCAAGCCCCGAATTCTTCTCCTGGACGAGCCAACATCGACGCTTGCGGGCAGCGACGTTGAATGGCTGGGCCGGATCATCGCCAAACTGAAGGCGCTAGGGACGACCATCGTCTTCATCACGCATCGCATGCGCGAGGTGCGCGCCTTCTGCGATACGCTGACGATCTTGCGCAATGGCCGCCACATAACCACGTGCCCAGTTGCCTCCATTACCGACGGCCAAGTTATCGAGAGCATTGTCGGCCGGTCGATAGCCCAGACTTTCCCGGCGCGGCCCAAAAGCGATGCCGCGTTTGGTGCGCCGGTGTTGGGTGTTCGCAACTTGCGGGCCGGCCACAAGCTGCTCGATGCGAGTTTCGATTTGCGGAAAGGCGAAATCCTCGGCGTTGCCGGACTGCAGGGCATGGGCCAGCTTGACCTTTTCCTGACTTGCTTTGGCATGACGCAGGTGACTCATGGCGATATCCTCGTCGATGGGCGCAGAGTCCGGTTTGGCTCGCCTGCAGATGCGCTCAAGCCCAACATTGCCATCGGGCTGGTGCCTGAAGACCGAAAGACGGAGGGCCTGTTCCTGAAGCTCAGCGGAACGCTCAATGCATCCTTACCGGTGATCGACAGGTTCTCACGATTTGGACTGATACAAAGTGATCTTGAACGCCAGGCCGTGCGTTCTGCCTTCGGCACCGTCGAGGTTGACCAGCGCGCGCTCTGGACCAGGGCAGGAGCTTTCTCTGGAGGCAACCAGCAGAAGATTGCAATAGCCAAATGGCTGGTTGCCCAAAGCCGTATCCTGCTGCTGTTCGATCCGACCCGCGGTATCGATGTCGGCACCAAGCACGAACTTTACGTCATGATGCGCAACTTCACCGACGCCGGAGGTTCGATCCTCTTGCATTCCACCGAGATTCCCGAGCTCGTGCATTTGTGCGACCGGGTTCTGGTCCTTTATGACGGGCGGATTGCAGCATCGCTGTCGCGCGATCAATTGACCGAAGCCTCGATCATGCGGCCAGCGCTTGGCCATGACAGCGCAGCAAAAGAGGCCGCAGAATGACGATGCTGACCTCGACCTCAACGAGCCGCAACTGGGCATCCCTGTTCAGCATGTCGCCTGAGCGGCGCAGCGTACTCATCGCCATAGCCGTATTTCTTGGCCTGCTTGGTTTGGTAGATTTTGTCAGCAGCGGCCCCCTCAGCTATTTCGACATTTCGTTCCTTTCAAGCGGCGGAGCAACATCGGCGATTGCTGCGATCGGCCAAACGATTGTCGTTCTCTCCGGCGGGTTCGATCTGTCGGCTGGGGCGGTAATTTCGCTAGTCAACGCGGTGTTGGCGCAAGGCATGGACCCGGCGGCGGCCCAGACGAGTGTGGTGTATTGGACCTGTGTCGGCATTGGCGTTGGCATGCTGACCGGTGCTTTCAACGGCATCTTCATTGCATTCTTCCGGTTGCAGCCCATCGTTGTCACGCTGTCGACCATGTTTATCATCCAGGGTCTGACGCTGCTGGTAATGGACAAGCCCGGTGGTTTTGTCGCGCCTGACCTCGGCACGTTTTATCTTGGTGACGCCATACCCGGCTGGCTGCCGATGCCGCTGGTGGTGATCGGTGTTGTTCTGCTCGCCTGGCTCTGGCTGAAGAACACGCGGTTCGGTACGGCGATCTATGCGGTCGGCAGCGATCCGGATGCGGCTGCCGCCATTGGTGTGAGGGTCAAGCTCACCAAATTCCTGGTCTATGTCATCGCTGGCGGCTGCTATGGGTTGGCTGGCGTTTTCATCAGCGCACAGACGGGCAGCGCCGATCCACTGGTTGGCAATCCGCTGCTCCTGTCAATGTTCGCTGCTGTGGTCGTTGGCGGTACGCGTCTCGGCGGCGGACGCGGCGGACCGCTTGGCACAGTCTTCGGCGCCTATATCCTCATGATGGTAGTGAATATTCTCCTCGTTCTGAATGTGTCGGCCTACTATTCAACCATCGCTGAAGGAACCATTCTGATCCTCGCCGTTCTGGCAGGATCGATCTCGTATAGTTCAACGCTCGCCAAGCAATTGCGCGGTGCGCAAGCGCAGTTCAGTGCATGGCGTCAGGGCCTGCTGCCCTCGCAGCTCGATCGCACTGACCGGCGGATGAAAATGCCATCGTCCGCCGAGGGCAAACCGGTAGCGTCGTCATTCCTTTCGCGCCACAGCGAGACGATCCGCTATGCACTGCCAGCATATTTGTGTCTGCTCGCCGTAGTCATAGTAACCCAATTCTGGCTTGGCCGAGCAATCCTGAACCCGACCTACTGGAACTCGCTGGCAGTCCTGTCCACCTTCCTCGCCATCCTGGCGTTGGGGCAGGGAACTGTAATCCTGACCGGAGGCCTCGACCTCTCGGTTCCCTGGATCATCGGCATAGCTGGCATCCTGCTCGCAGGTATCGTCAATGGTTCCGACGCGGCTCTCGTCTACGCTTTGCCTGCCGTTCTTCTCATCGCTTGCCTTATCGGATTTATCAACGGCGTTGGAATCGTCGTGCTCGGCATATCGCCCATCGTCATGACGCTGGCCATGAACGGCATCCTGCAGGGTTTTGCACTGGTCTATTCGCAAGGAACGCCGGCGGGATTTTCATCGCCAATGCTCCGCTGGTTCATGACCGGCAAGATCTGGACTGTTACGCCGGTCGTTCCGTTCATGGTGCTGTTTGTCATCGCTGCGGTATTCTTGCTCGGACGAACAGCCTTCGGACGCAGGGTCTACGGCATCGGCAATGGATTACGGGCGGCGCAGCTCTCAGGCATCGCCGTCGGACGCACGCTCATTCTTGTCTATGTGCTTTCCGGCCTTTGCGCAGGGCTTGTCGGGGTATTGCTCACAGGCTTCTCGGGGCAAGCAAGTCTTGGCATGGGCGACGACTATCTGCTGCCATCGATCGCGGTGGTGGTGGTCGGTGGCGCATTAATAACCGGCGGACGTGGTCACTATCTCGGTATGCTGGGCGGGGTGTTGCTGCTCACCGCACTGCAAATGTTCCTGGCGGGAACGACGTTGCCCTATGCAACGCGGGCGATCCTCTTTGGGCTTGTGGTGCTTGGTGCAGTTATGGCGCTTCGCGAGAAGCGGTCTTAGGAGGACGAATGATGAATAAAATTGCTCCAGCATCTGCGGAAGAATTCTTGGGTGGTTTGCGCGATCAGAGAGTGTTGGTCACGGCGGGGGGCTCCGGTATTGGCTACGCAATTGCCGCAACCCTTTCACGGCTCGGTGCACGCGTCGCGATCTGCGACATATCCCAATCGCTGCTGGACGAAGCGCAGAATAGTGTTTCGCTGGCTCATGCGACGCTGGCCGACGTCTCCCGCGAAGAAGATGTCGACCGCATGTTCGAGGAGGTGTCCTCTTCACTGGGTGGTCTCGACGCGCTCATCAACAATGCGGGCATTGCCGGTCCGACTGGCGGTGTCGATGAGATCAGCACGGAGGACTGGCGCCGGTGCATCGACATCTGCCTGACCGGACAGTTCCTTTGTGCGCGGCGCGCCGTACCGATGCTTAAGGCATCTGGAGGCGGATCGATCGTCAATATGTCATCTGCCGCCGGCAAGCACGGTTATGCTTTTCGCACCCCATATTCTGCGGCCAAATTCGGCGTGATCGGCTTTACCCAAAGTCTCGCCAAGGAGCTCGGGCCGCATGCGATCCGCGTCAATGCGATTCTGCCTGGCATTGTCGAGGGACCACGCATTGAAAACGTCATCAGCAACCGGGCGAGGCAACTGGGTATCTCGCATGAGGAAATGACCGAGCGCTATCTTGAGAGTGTTTCGCTGCGGCGGATGGTCAGTCCCTACGACGTCGCAACGATGGTCGCCTTTCTGCTTTCCAATGCCGGTATCAACATTTCGGGCCAGTCGCTCGGCGTTGATGGCAATGTCGAAACTCTGTGAGGTAGCGATGCAAAAGACAGCGATCATCGGCAGCGGTTTCATCGGCAGAGCTTGGGCCATCAGTTTCGCCCGTGCCGGCTATCAGGTGAGCCTGTGGGATCAGGCGCCGGACGCCGTGGCCAAGGCTCGCGGATATATTGCCGATGTGCTCGCCGATCTTGAGCGGAACGACCTGCTCAACGGGCATTCGCCCGAAGCGGTTCTGTCGCGCATCGTAGCTGAAACGGATCTCACAAAGGCGCTGGAAGGCGCAGGCCACATTCAGGAAAATACCCCGGAAAATCTCGAAACAAAGATCAAGGTGTTTTCGCTCCTCGATGAGAATGCCGATGCGTCGGCCGTGATCGCGAGTTCGACGTCGGCCTTGCTTCCTTCAAAATTCACAGAGCACCTGAAAAACCGCCAGCGTTGTCTTGTCGTTCACCCGATCAACCCGCCATATCTCATTCCTGCGGCCGAAGTTGTACCGGCACCCTGGACCTCGGGCGAGGTCGTGGAACGGACCCGCGCGTTCTTGATTGCTGCGGGACATGCGCCGCTGGTCATGAAGCGCGAACTCGACGGATTCATCATGAACCGCATGCAGGGCGCCCTTCTCGAGGAGGCCTTTCGGCTGGTGGCCGATGGGTATGCGACAGTCGAAGACGTCGATATCGGCATTCGTGACGGACTTGCCCTCCGCTGGTCGTTTATGGGGCCATTCGAGACGATCGATCTCAACGCACCGGGGGGCGTGCGCGACTATGTCGAACGCTATCAGATAATCTACGAGCGTCTGTTTCCCCAGATGCAGCGTCGCGTCGACTGGGCAGGCGATGTGCTCGAAACCGTAGAGGCCGGCCGGCGCGAAAAGCTGCCGCAGGAAAAGCTGGTCGATCGCCAGGTCTGGCGCGACCGGCGTCTCATGGCGCTTGCGGCGCACAAGAAGAAATCAACGCAGGAGTTCGGACAATGAGCGAGACGACACGAGTGACAAGCGGTTCGAGCACAAAGGGCAAGGTCATCATTACTTGTGCCATAACCGGTGCGATCCACACGCCGACAATGTCGCCCTATCTGCCAATCACGCCCGACGAGATAGCGAAGGAAGCGCTCGCTGCAGCAGAGGCGGGCGCCGCGATCCTGCATCTCCATGCGCGCGATCCGGAAACCGGCAAGCCGGACCAAACGCCGGAAGCTTTTGCCAAGTTCCTGCCGCGCATCAAGCAGAACACCAATGCCGCCATCAATATCACCACCGGCGGCAGCCCTTATATGAAGGTTGAAGAGCGGGTGAAACCGGCGGCAACCTTCAAGCCGGAGGTGGCTTCGCTCAATATGGGTTCGATCAATTTCGGACTTTATCACCTCGTCGACAAATACAAGGAGTTCAAGTTCGATTGGGAGAAGCCGCATCTGGAGGCGACCCGCGATCTGGTATTCCGCAATAGTTTCAAGGACATCGAGTACATTCTTGCGACCTGTTACGACAACGGTACGCGATTTGAGTTCGAGTGCTACGACATAGCCCACCTCTACAATCTAGCGCATTTCGCCGATCGTGGATTGGTAAAGCCGCCGTTCTTCGTGCAGTCAGTTTTTGGACTTCTGGGCGCAATCGGCACGCATCCCGAAGACGTCGCGCATATGAAACGCACTGCCGACCGGCTTTTCGGTGACAACTATCGCTGGTCGGTGCTGGGCGCCGGATCGAGCCAGCTCCGCATCGCCGCTCAGGCGGCGGCGCTGGGCGGCAATATCCGGGTTGGCCTCGAAGACAGTCTCTGGGCCGGCAAGGGCAAGCTGGCAAAGTCCAATGCCGATCAGGTTCTGCTCGCGCGCAAGATCATCGAAGGGCTCGGCATGGAAGTGGCGACGCCGGACGATGCGCGCGCGATCCTGCAACTCAAGGGCGGCGACAAGGTCGCGTTCTAGGAGGGTATGATGCTGCGGATCGAGGTTTTCAGCGAAGATCGCAATCAGCTGGGCGAGGGTCCCCTATGGGACGTCGAGGAACAGCGTTTGTACTGGATCGATTCCTACGCACCTGCAGTCTATTCCTGTGATGCCAGAGGCGGCAACCGCAAGAGCTGGAACCTGCCGGAACCGGTCGGCTCGCTGGCATTGCGAGAAAAGGGCGGCACCATTGTTGCACTGCGCAATGGATTTCACACACTGGATTTTGAAACGGGTGCCGTCGAGCTGCTGCATGAGACCCATCCAGGCGAGCTTCGACCGCGCCTCAACGATGGAAAGGTTGACCGCCAGGGACGCTTTGTTGCGGGTTCAATGGATTTCGAGGAACGCGACCCGGTTGGTACGCTCTTTCGCCTTGATCCCGATCTTTCGCTGCACACGCTCGATACGGGCATCATTTGTTCGAACGGGCCCTGTTTCAGCCCCGACGGAACGACACTGTATTTCGCTGACAGCCATAAGAAAGCAATCTACGCCTATAGCTATGACACCGCGTCGGGTACAGTAGGGTCGCGGCGCGTGTTTACGAGCTTTGACAGTCTGCGCGGCTATCCCGACGGCGCGACTGTCGATGCGGAAGGATATGTCTGGAGCGTCGAAGTCTATTCCGGACGGCTCATCCGGTTTGATCCGAACGGTGTGATCGACCGCATTGTCGGCCTGCCAGTGCAATCGACAACGAGCATCACCTTTGGTGGCCCGGAGCTGGATATCGCGTATGTCACGTCGATGGCCCGGCCCTTCAACAATCAATATCATTGCGAACGCGAGGCCGGCTGCATGTTTGCAGTTCATGGACTTGGCGTGCGCGGTCTGCCGGAACCGCGTTTCAAGGGATGATGGAGGAAACATGAAAATCGATGTGGTGGTGGACGTAAAGACCACGCTGGGTGAGGGCCCGCTGTGGGATGTCGATCAGCAGCGGCTCTACTGGATCGACAGCTTCGATGGCCGCGTATTTCGTGCGACGGCCGATGGCCGGGAAATCCGCTCGTGGGATGTCCCGATGAAAATCGGCTCGATGGCGCTGCGCAAGGATGGAAATGGCGCCATCGTGTCACTGGCACGCGGATTTCATCTGCTCGATTTCAAGACAGGCGATGTCGAACTCATCCACGATCCCGAACCGGATAAGTCGGAAAACCGCATCAATGACGGCAAGGTCGACAAGCAGGGAAGGTTTATCGCCGGCTCCATGGACACGATGGAGAGCGGTCCGAACGGCGCGCTCTATCGTGTCGATCCCGACCTCAGCGTGCACAAGCTCGACGATGGTATCATCGTTTCGAATGGCCCGTGCTGGAGCCCCGATGGAAGCCTGTTCTATTTCGCGGATTCGTGGTCGGGCGAGATATGGGTTTACGACTATGACCAGGCGACGGGAAATGTGTCCAATCGCCGAACCTTTACCAAGATAGACACATCGACAGGCGGTGCCGCCGATGGCTCCACGGTCGACGCGGAAGGCTGCCTATGGAACGCACAGGTCTATGATGGCAAAGTTGTCCGCTATCGGCCCGACGGCACCGTGGACCGCGTCATCGATATGCCGGTGAAGAAGGTTACGAGCATCATGTTCGGCGGTCCGGATCTGGACATCATCTACGTGACATCCATGGCAAAGCCGCCCTTGCCAAGATTTCCGGGAGATGGTGTCTTGCGCGGCAGCCTTTTCGCGATCACGGGGCTTGGCATCAAAGGCATACCCGAGCCACGGTTTGCAGGCTGAGAATCCGGACACCAAACCACATTGCGCCGCGTTGCTCTGCAGAAGAAAACGGCCATAATGACAGGCAGAAATCTTGGCAAGCAAATCAGCGCGAGTGTGCCGTTATGAGTCAGACAGAATTCAGCGGAGACATTTCATCCGACGCGAGTGATCCCTACGCGCGCAGAGCCCAGACCTTCCCGCGTCTCGACGAAGAGATGGTGGACCGTGTTTCGTCATTTGGGTTTGACTTCAAGGTAGCCAAAGGCACTATTTTGTACAGCCGCGGCGAACGTCAGACCGATTTCTTTTTGATAAAGTCGGGCTCGATCGAAATACTCGATCTCGGCGATGACGGTGTACCAAGGGTTCTCACCGTTCAAGGCGAACGGGAGTTCACCGGGGAACTCGATCTGTTCAACAATCGCGAGAATCTTGTCTCGGCTCGAGCGGGCGAGGATGCGCACCTTGTGCGCGTTGAGCGCAGTTCGTTCCTGCGGATGATGTCTGCTGAGCCGGATATCGGTGAAATCATCACGCGGGCGCTGATCCTTCGCCGCGTTGGGTTTATCAAACACGGTCAGGCTGGCGTTGTCCTGATAGGGCCGAGCCACGCAGCGGACACATTGAGGTTGCAACGGTTTCTCACGCGCAACAGCTATCCGCACAGGCTGATCGACTCCGATGTTGATCCGCATGCAAAGGAAATGGTCACGGCGTTGAAGATTTGTTCGCTGTCGCTACCCGTCATTGTTCCGCCGGGAAAAGCGGTCCTGCAAAATCCAACAACAGGCCAACTCGCTGACGTTTTAGGGCTGACGGAACGCATCGACCCGAACGATGTCTATGATGTGCTCGTTGTTGGCGCCGGCCCTTCAGGTCTCGCATCCGCGGTTTATGCCGCCTCCGAAGGACTAAAAACCATCGTTATCGAAGGGGTTGCGCCAGGCGGGCAAGCCGGTACGAGTTCAAAGATCGAAAACTATCTGGGATTTCCCACGGGAATATCAGGTCAGGCATTGGCCGGTCGTGCTCAGGTTCAAGCACAGAAGTTCGGGGCACGTCTCGCCATCTCGCGTATGGCCGTCTCCATCGATTGCGGCGAGCTGCCTTACCGGGTTGTGCTCGACGACGGGCAGACTGTTTCGGCCCGAGCGATTGTTGTCGCCACCGGAGCCCGCTACCGCAAGCCGGAGCTGTTGAATTACGAACGTTTCGAGGGTCAGGGCATTCACTATGCGGCGACGGCCATGGAAGCACAGCTTTGCCAGGAACAGGAAGTCATTGTCGTTGGTGGCGGTAATTCGGCAGGGCAGGCGGCGATGTTCCTGTCTCATTCAGTGAAGCATTTGCACATTCTGGTCCGGGGTCCAGGTTTGAAGGAAACGATGTCTGACTATCTTGTCCGACGCATCGAAAAATCACACAAGATCTCGTTGCATCCCTATACCGAAATTTCTGTAATCGACGGCGATCGATACTTAAACAAGGTAACGTGGACAAATCGATCGACGGGAGTGGATGAGACCCGGTCTATTTCGAATATCTTCATGATGATTGGTGCTGCCCCGAACACGGAGTGGCTGGACGGCTGCATCAAACTGGACAAGTCCGGTTTCATCGAGACCGGTATCATGGCCGGTGTGGTTTCGAGCGGATCGCCATTCGAAACCTCAGCATCTGGCATATTCGCCGTGGGCGATGTCCGCGCGGGCTCTGTCAAACGCGTTGCATCCGGTGTGGGCGAGGGGTCTGTGGTTGTTCAGGCCATACACCAATATCTGAGGCAGATCCCGACGGCCCCAGCCACTAAGGCAGGTTAAAACGTCACTCGCATGATGATCCTTGCAGGCACAACAGGCATTGCCCCCTGTGTGTGCGGCCATCTACTCAACACTTTTCGGCTGAGTCGTCATCGTTGCCAGAATTGCCATCGTTCTCGCTCAAGGCCGCCGCAATCTGTCCAGCGGTCACCCTTTCGCGCATTGTTGGTCTGGAGCTGTCCTCGGTGATGTCCCTGAATTCGAGACTGATTTCCCGGTTGGCGGCGACGGCTGCGATGAGATCTGGATCGCGCATGCCCCGGTCAAAAAACATCATAACATTTCGTGCCAGGCGGTTGGCGCGCGGATCGGTCTTTGGTGACCTCTTCAGCAGCGCTGAAGCTTGCGCAAAGGCATGCTCCATTATTTGCCAATCAGCCGACGAATAGGTCAGTTCTTCCGTTCGAGAAAAAGGCATGGTTCCCCCAAAAGTCCAGCCGCCTTGTCACGTAATCAGATGATCATGGGCATTTCAATGGATATATCTGCATGGGAAGGCGTTGCGCCGGAATCCCTTCAATCAGTGGAATCAAGTCACTTTTGATTCCACCTTCTTATGACAGGTTCAGTGAGGTCGTGTTCGTAGCCGAGGATACTTATGCTCGCCGTATCGAGGACGAAGAGTCCACCGGCTTCAGGTTGTAATCCGAGCCAACGCGCCGCAAGGACTCTCAAGAAATGAGAGCTCGAGAATATCAGAAACGTGCCATCGGTTTGGCGGAGCTGGCCAATAATCAAATCCGCCCGTGCGCCCACATCCGATGTCAGTTCACCCCGCGGACAGCCATCTCGAAACAGACGCCATCCGGGGCGTTCGGCAAGGATCTGCTTCGTCGTCAACCCCTCATATGCCCCGTAGTCCCACTCTGCCAATTCTGCCTTCGTCACGGCCTGTGAGCCAAATCCCGCAAGCGCGCACGTTTTGGAAGCACGTTGTGATGGACTTGACCACACAGCGGAGAAAGTCAGGCCCGACAGACGGACGGCGATATGGCGCGCGGCCTCTTCCCCAGCGGGCGTCAGTGGTATGTCTGTACGTCCCGTGTGCTTGCCGGAGGCACTCCATTCTGTTTCTCCATGGCGAACGAGATAGATCTCCGGAAAAGCACTACTCATATGGACTCCTTTTGATGATCCACGTCGAGCCGATCGTTTTAACGAATCTGCTCAATGTATTTGGCGTGGAACCGGACGTAGCCATTCTCGGTCTGCTTGAGCTCAGTCTCGATCAACGCATGGAATTCCGGCAGTCGGTAAAAAGGAACAGTCGGATAAGCATGGTGCTCGGCATGATAAGGCATGTTCCATGCAAGTTTGCGCACCAGCCAGGTCGTGGTGGTTGTCCTGCTGTTCTCGAGCATGTTGGCGACATAGGGGCAGCGGCCATGTTCGGCCAGAAGATAGATGCGCAGGAAAGGTTGTCCCAATATCGCCGGCAGGACCCATACATACACAAGGACTGCCGTCTGAAGGTGGACGGAGACAGCGATCATCAAGGCATAGACCGCAATCATTATCTGTGCCTCGCTGCGGACCTTCCGGTGACCTTTTGCCGGCACGAAGGTATCGCTGCAATGCCCCGAGGCGTTTATCACAAGCGTCTTGATGTGGCTCCACCAAACAGGAATGCCGGACAGGTGCACGAGATATTGTCGCATGGTTTCCGGCTTGGGGGATATCAGCTCAGGATCGTTCTCGTGATCCTGAGTAAAGCGGTGGTGGGCCAGATGAAAGTAGCGAAACCAGTCCGAGGGCAGCACAAGCAGGACGCTGCAGACGCGCGCAATGCAGTCGTTCAACCACTGCGTCCTGAACGGCGTGCGATGGATGGACTCGTGTATAAGGGTAAACAAGAACACAATCAAAATACCCTGCGGGATCATCATGAGCGGCCAAAGGGGTATCCGCACGGCAATCAACCATCCGAGAAGAATGATTAAGCCCCAATGGACGGCGAGTTGAAGAAGGCCCGCGAGGTCTGATTTGGCGGTCAGACGATTGCGCTGCTCCGATGTCAATGATGCAATGACAGTCCGGTGATCCATTTGGCAATGATAAGCGAACGGAGCACTTATTTATACAACGCTCTCGAACGTCTAGACATGAAATTTGACTCTACGGTATGTGGCAAATAGTGTGTCGCCGAATCGACTGTTATTGACGTTCGTTGCTGATGTTGCACGCCGTTGTGGGCAGAAAATCATTCAAAATCAAAGCGCTATGACGGTAAAATAATCGTAGTGCTCAATCAGCGGGTCAAAGGCAAGATCTGCAACCACGTCACTGTCCTTTGAAAACAGGGCCGCATGGGCCCCTTTTTCATGGACGCACGGCAAGCATTAAATTGCCAGCAAATCGTTAGAGGAGATTTCCATGAGCATTCGCCGTATTGAAGTTGGTCCACGCATGAGCCAGGTCGTAATCCACGGCAACACGGTCTATCTCGCCGGCCAGGTCGGCAGCCCAGGCAAGAGCGTGACAGAGCAGACCAAGGACGTCCTGGCTTCGATCGACCGCTTGCTCAAGGAAGCCGGCACCGACAAATCCAAGCTGTTGCAGGCCATCATCTGGCTCGATGACATGAAGGATTTCGGCGAGATGAATGCTGCGTGGGATGCTTGGGTCGACCCGGCAAACACTCCGGCACGCGCAACGGGCGAAGCCAAGCTTGCAACGCCGGAATACAAGGTCGAGATTATCATCACTGCCGCGATCTAGGATGTGTTGATATTCACGCCATGACGGTCTGCAAACGGCATTTTTCTGCGATCCGGTGCTCACGTACTTCAAGTACGCTCCGCTCCGGTTCTCGAAACCTACCGTTTTCGACTCGCCATGATCGCGAATCTCATCGCACCCCAGAATCTTCTCTGGTTCTGCATAGTCAGTCTGAACTCGACTAAAATAGACAGAACACAAAATTACCCCCGCCGAGTCACCAGAATAGTTGGCGTCGTGGCAGGAATACTCAAGTAAATTGCTTGAGCGCACTGGATTTTTGGCGCGGAAATGAATAAAGTCCGCGCTTCTCCGGATTGCCGTAGGGGCAATTCTTCAAACGCTTGTCTGATTGTGGCTCATTTCCTTCCGCAAGGCGAGACAAGCATGGGTAAGGAAAACGATTGCAAGTTCTCGTCCGTGATAACAATGTTGAACAGGCCCTTCGGGTCCTGAAGAAGAAGATGCAGCGGGAAGGTCTCTTCCGCGAAATGAAGGCGCGCCAGGCTTTCGAAAAGCCATCCGAGCGTCGTGTCCGTGAAAAAGCAGAAGCCGTTAGCCGTGCCCGCAAGGCTGCACGCAAGCAGGCTCAGCGCGAAGGCCTGTTGCCAGGTCCGAAGAAAAAGGAACGTGTTGCCCGCCCAGCCGGCAACAATGGTAGCGATTACAACAACCGATAATTCATGACCGGTCATCCGGTTATAGATAAACGCGACAGAACCCGCATGGTCCAGGCCGTAGCGGGTTTTCGTTTGTCTGGAGATCGACCTGCTTGACAACTGCGTCAACAGCGGGTCACATAAACACATTCACCAGGGGAGTCCCGACAAGGGGCTGAGATACTGCTGGCTTTTGCAGCGCAGTGACCCGTTGAACCTGATCCAGTTCATACTGGCGTAGGGACGGTGCAAAAGTCTTCGCATAGAGTGTCCTGGCACTCGGTCTCTGTTCAGACTCGCGAACTCCTTTCATCCTTCCGGCACAGAACTGGGTTTCCACGCACTTGCTGCGCCATGCGTCCACTTCGATGGACGCAAAAAGGTCGCAGCAACACTTTTAATGGCTCATGGTCCTTATCCAAAAAGGAAGCACTTTTTGGGGTCATGAGCGGGCAAAGGAACCTGATGATGACCGTTTTCAATCCAATTGTTTCAAGCACGCCGACTGTTTCGACCGGACCACTCCCTGCATCGACCAAAATATACAAAACCGGACACATTCATCCGGATATCCGCGTACCCATGCGCGAAATCGCCGTTCACCCGACTGCCGGTGAGCCCAACGTTGCGGTTTATGATTCCTCAGGTCCGTATAGTGATCCGTCAGCAGAAATCGATATCGCCAGGGGCATCCCGCGTGTCCGCGAAAGCTGGCTCGCCGCGCAGGGCGATGTCCATTCCTATGACGGCCGCCGCGTTATCCCAGCGGATAATGGCTTCGCCACGGGCGAACGGCTGACGCCGGAATTTCCCATCCGCAACAATCCGTTGAAAGCAAAGGACGGCAAGGCCGTTACCCAGCTTGCTTATGCACGGGCAGGTATCATCACGCGAGAAATGGAATATGTCGCGATTCGCGAAAATCTGGGCCGGGAGAGTGCAAAAAATGGTGCGGTGCGCGATGGCGAATCGTTCGGTGCATCAATCCCCGATCACGTGACACCGGACTTCGTCCGCGAAGAGATAGCACGGGGCCGCGCGATTATTCCTGCCAATATCAATCATCCCGAGCTTGAGCCGATGATTATCGGACGCAACTTTCTGGTCAAGATCAACGCCAATATCGGCAATTCCGCAGTGACGTCTTCCATGGCCGAGGAAGTGGAAAAGATGGTCTGGGCGACACGCTGGGGCGCGGACACGGTGATGGATCTCTCCACCGGGCGCAACATTCATAATATACGCGAGTGGATTATCCGGAATTCGCCGGTGCCGATCGGCACGGTGCCGCTCTATCAGGCGCTGGAAAAGGTCGATGGCATTGCGGAGAACCTCACATGGGAGGTTTATCGCGACACGCTGATAGAACAGGCGGAGCAGGGGGTGGATTACTTCACGATCC
Organism: Phyllobacterium trifolii; assembly: GCF_014192095.1. Taxonomy (GTDB): domain Bacteria; phylum Pseudomonadota; class Alphaproteobacteria; order Rhizobiales; family Rhizobiaceae; genus Phyllobacterium; species Phyllobacterium trifolii. The sequence goes on along the minus strand of NZ_JACHXN010000008.1, from coordinate 229,547 downwards.
ATGCCGGCGTGCGATTGCATTACATTCCGCTGACCGTGAACCGCGTTACGGGCATTGTCTCGCGCGGCGGTTCGATCATGGCAAAGTGGTGCCTGCACCACCATCGCGAAAGCTTCCTCTATGAGCATTTCGAGGAAATCTGCGATATCTGCCGCGCCTATGATGTCAGCTTTTCGCTGGGGGATGGTTTGCGGCCCGGCTCTATCGCCGATGCCAATGATGCGGCGCAGTTTGCCGAACTCGAAACCTTGGGCGAACTCACCCGAATTGCGTGGGCCAAGGATTGCCAGGTGATGATCGAGGGCCCCGGCCATGTTCCGATGCACAAGATCAAGGAAAACATGGACAAGCAGCTCGCAGTTTGCGGCGAGGCGCCGTTCTATACGCTCGGACCGCTGACGACGGATATTGCGCCCGGTTATGATCACATCACGTCCGGCATCGGCGCAGCGATGATCGGCTGGTTCGGGACGGCGATGCTTTGCTACGTGACGCCAAAAGAGCACCTTGGCCTGCCGAACCGCGACGATGTCAAAGTTGGCGTGATCACTTACAAGATTGCCGCTCACGCTGCTGACCTTGCCAAGGGACATCCCGCGGCTCAACTGCGCGATGACGCGCTGTCACGGGCGCGTTTCGAGTTTCGCTGGGAGGATCAGTTCAATCTGTCGCTCGACCCGGAAACGGCGCGGCTCTACCACGATGAAACCCTGCCGAAGGAAGCGCATAAGGTGGCGCATTTCTGCTCGATGTGCGGGCCGAAATTCTGCTCCATGCGGATCTCGCACGACATCCGTGCCGAGGCGCAAAAGGAAGGCATGGCTGCCATGGCGGAGAAATTTCGCGAGGGCGGCGATCTCTATATGCCGTTGAACAAAGGCGCCTGAAGGAATGCACGTTCTTGTAAAGGGCGCCGGCGTGGCCGGATTGTCGGTCGCCCACGAATTGACGTCACGCGGCGCGCGCGTGACGGTGCTCGACCCGCAATCGGGCGGCCGCGCGGCGGCATCCTGGTTTGCAGGGGGGATGCTTGCGCCTTATTGCGAGCGGGAAAGCGCTGAGCAGGCAGTTGTCGAACTCGGGCTTGGTGCCGCTGACTGGTGGGAAGCGGCGCTGCCTGGCTCCGTGACACACAATGGTACACTGGTTTTGGCGCCTGTCCGTGACGTCAGGGAGCTTGAACGGTTCGGCTCGCGAACTTCAGAGTTCGAGTGGGCTAACGAGGATACTGTTGCAACGCTGGAGCCTGACCTTGCCGGACGCTTCCGCAAGGGCCTGTTTTTCAAGGATGAAGCACACCTTGACCCTCGACATGTGTTGATCAGTCTTGCGGCGAAACTGGCGGCGGCCGGTGTAGCGTTCGAAACTGATCCAGTGCGGACCGCGACAGCTGGTTTTGATTGGACCGTTCAGTGCACCGGCTATTCCCGCGACGATCAAACGATACGCGGCGTGCGCGGGGAAATGCTGATCTTGCGCACGTCCGATATCGCCCTGTCACGTCCTGTCAGGCTCGTTCATCCGCGCTTTCCTATCTATGTCGTGCCCAGGGCGGATCACACGTTCATGGTGGGCGCTACTATGATCGAAAGCGACTCGGCCGGTCCGATCACGGTGCGCTCGATGATGGAATTGCTGAACGCGGCCTATAGTTTGCACCCCGCTTTCGGTGAGGCGGAGATTGTCGAAACAGGGGTGGGCATTCGCCCCGCCTATCCGGACAATCTGCCCCGTGTCGTCCGCGAGGGTAAAACCATCAGCATCAACGGGCTTTACAGACACGGTTTCTTGCTTGCCCCGGCGATGGCCATGCTGGTGGCGGACATGATTTTGAATGAAAGGAGAGCAACCCGATGAAACTGCTCGTCAATGGAGAGCCGCACGATGTGTCGGCGCAATCGCTCGATGCTTTGCTTGCCGAACTGGAGTTCCAAGGCGAATGGCTGGCGACGGCATTAAACGGTGAGCTCGTGCGGTCACCGGAACGTCAAGCCTGCCGTCTGAACGAGGGCGACAAGGTCGAGATCCTTACGCCGCGGCAAGGAGGATGATCATGCTGAAACTTTATAATACCGAACTTTCGTCGCGGGTTTTGCTGGGAACAGCGCAGTATCCTTCGCCCGCCATCCTTATGGATGCAATCAAGGCATCCGGCACGGAAATTGTCACCGTCTCGCTGCGGCGGGAAATGGCAGGCGGCAAATCCGGTGACAAGTTCTGGTCGCTCATCCGGTCGCTAGGAACGCATGTACTGCCGAACACGGCGGGATGTCATACGGTGAGAGAAGCTGTGCTGACGGCGCAGATGGCAAGGGATGTTTTTACGACCGACTGGATCAAGCTCGAAGTCATTGGCAATCACGATACGTTGCAGCCGGATGTCTTCGCACTGGTCGAGGCTGCCCGGATATTGTCCGATGACGGCTTCAAGGTGTTTCCCTATACGACAGATGATCTGATCGTCGCCGAGCGGCTGCTGGAAGCGGGTTGCGAGGTTTTGATGCCATGGTGCGCGCCGATCGGCTCGGCTCTCGGACCGCTCAATATGCACGCACTGCGTTCATTGCGGGGCAATTTCCCCGATGTTCCGATGATCATCGATGCGGGTCTCGGGCGACCATCCCATGCCGCGACGGTCATGGAACTCGGATTTGACGCCATCCTGCTGAACACGGCCGTGGCGAAGGCCGGCGATCCGGTGGCCATGGCAAGCGCTTTCGCCAAGGCAGTTGATGCGGGGCATGTTGCCTTTCACGCAGGTATGCTCGAGCCTCGCGACGTCGCCGTTCCGTCAACGCCGGTAATCGGTAGGGCGGTGTTCACGTGATAGACTGAAGCTCTTAGCTGTCGAGTAGTTCAGCCACTTTGGCGTTGGCGCCGTAAATGAGGCAATCGGCGATTGTCGTCTTGTCCAGGACCGCACGGGTGACATTGGCGACTTCATTGAAGACGTGGCGTATCTCGCATGTCGCTTCGTCCTGGCAATCCTCGCAGCGGCGATAGGCGATCTTGCTCAGGCAGGGCAGAGGGGCAATCGGACCATCAATGAGGCGCAGCACCTCGCCGAATGTAATTTCTTCGGCCGGCTTCAGCAGCAGATACCCGCCCATCTTGCCGCGACGGCTCATCACGATACCCTGGTGCTTCAGATCGAGCAGTATCTGTTCGAGAAACTTCTTCGGAATATTCTGTTCTTCTGCGATATCCGAGATGAAGAGAGCTTTCTCGGCGTCTGCCCTGGCCAGAACGACAAGCGCCCGTAGAGCATATTTGGCCTTTTGCGATATCATTTCTTCTTTGCCTGACTACCAGTGTGGTGCAGTCATAGTCCCTCGCACTACATTTTCTAGTGTAAAAATGTTAAAAAATGAGTTTTTTTACGGCGGCGAAATGTCTTAAAAATGGTGTGTAAGGCGCTGAAAAATAATAATTCATTAAGAATTCGCTGCAGACGGCGGTGCGGGAACGGTGAATCCAATACACGATTAAATCGGTAGAGATTGTTGACAAATGATTTCAAGGCGTCATCATTAGCTAACTCTGCAACCGGATTGTTTGATGGAGGTCGCAATGTACAGTGAAGTATCAGGCATATTTAACCGGGCAGAACGCCTGTGGCGGGACGTTTTTGTAGCTGAAACTCTCGACCGGAATGCCAGCGATCCCAAGCAGCGTGATCGCGAAGAAGCGGCGGCCAAGAAAAACCGCAACTGGACCGAGGAAGACTTCCTCTGGTGCTGGCAGCACCGTGGATTTTGGTGACAATTCCACCAGCTTGCCTTCTGGGCACGCGGCCGCAGTTAACCGGCCAGCTGCGTTCAGGTCTGTTTGGAGTATTTGATTTCAACTAGCTTGACCATATTGGAAAGTAAATTCTTCCGCATCGATGGTTTTCCGGTCACTCTCGCAAAAAAATGTCCGGTGCCTTCGTGCCGGTGAGGCTGTGGGAGAATTCGATGAAAAGATTGTTTGTATATGCTGCTCTGGCCCTCAGTATGAGTTTGACGCCGGTCAGGGCCGCAGACGAACCCACCGAAATACTTAATGTTTCCTATGATATCTCCCGCGAACTTTATGACCAGATCGACAAGGCCTTCACTGCCCAATACAAACAGCAATCTGGCAAAGATATCACGGTCAACCAATCACATGCTGGTTCTTCCAAGCAGGCTCGCTCGATCCTCGAGGGTCTTGAAGCCGATGTAGTCACTTTTAACCAGGTGACAGATGTTCAGGTTCTGCATGACAAGGGTAACTTGATTCCCGCTGACTGGCAGTCGCGTCTGCCGAACAACTCTTCGCCGTACTATTCCTTGCCGGCGTTTCTCGTGCGGGCCGGAAACCCGAAGAATATCAAGAACTGGGATGATCTGGTTCGCGATGATGTGAAGGTGGTATTTCCGAACCCCAAGACGTCGGGCAATGCGCGCTACACCTATCTGGCGGCCTATGCCTTTGCACTTGAAAAATTCAATAAGGACGACGCCAAGGCGCAAGAATTCGTGAAGAAGCTGCTGTCAAACGTGCCGGTGTTCGACACAGGTGGCCGTGGATCAACGACGACCTTTGCCGAGCGCGGTATTGGCGATGTGCTGATCACCTTCGAGGCAGAAGTTCTCGGGACGCGCAAGCAACTCGGCGAGGACAAGTACGAAGCGGTTGTCCCGCCGATGAGCTTGCTTGCCGAGTTTCCGGTCACCGTGGTCGACAAGGTCGTGGATAAACGCGGCTCGCGCGCGATCGCGGAGAATTATCTGAAATTCCTCTATTCGCCGGAGGGGCAGGATATTCTCGCGCAGAACTACAACCGTGTGAACGACGAGACGGTGAAGGCGAAATATGCATCGCAATTTCCGGAAACTCGCCTGCTGACTGTCGAAGATGTCTTTGGTGGTTGGGCAAAAGTGACCAAAGATCAATTCTCCGAGGGCGGAACGCTCGACAAGGTGTTCACCAAGCGCTGACCTTACCGGATGTTTGGCAAAGCAGTGCGGTTCAGAGCCGCACTGCTTTCTATTCAACCAACGCTTGCGTTCATCCGAACATAGGCTAGAAACTGCTCATGTTTTCAAGGTCCAGTCAGCGAGGAATATTGCCGGGTTTCGGTCTCACGCTTGGTGTGACCCTGCTTTATTTCGTCATTATCGTTGCGCTGCCGCTTTTGGCCATGTTGTATAAATCCTTCAACCTTGGCTGGGCCGATTTCTGGAGTGTCGTATCCTCGGAGCGCGCGCTTGCGACGTATCGCATTACGATCGGTGCAGCGGCGCTTGCGACAGTGCTCAACGCGATTTTCGGTGTCCTGCTGGCATGGGTTCTGGTTCGTTATGAGTTTCCGGGGCGACGCCTTCTCGATGCGGTGGTCGATCTCCCTTTCGCGTTGCCGACTGCAGTTGCCGGACTTGCGTTGGTGACGGTGTTTTCCTCGAATGGCTGGTTTGGCCAATATCTGGAGCCGTTGGGAATAAAAGTCGCGTATGCGCCGCTCGGCATTGCCCTTGCGATGATGTTTACCAGCATTCCTTTTGTTGTCCGGACGGTGCAGCCAGTGTTGGAAGACGTTGCTGCCGATGTCGAAGAGGCGGCACGATCATTGGGCGCTACCAACTGGCAAATATTTGCCAGGATCATATGGCCGGCGATTTTTCCGGCATTCATTGCAGGATGCAGCCTTTCTTTTGCACGCAGCCTTGGGGAGTTTGGCGCCATAGTCTTCATCTCCGGCAATTTGCCGTTCGAGACGGAGGTCATGTCTCTCCTCGTATTCATTCGCCTTGATGAATACGACTACCCGGCAGCCGCTGCGCTGGCGACGGTGATGCTGGTCACTGCGTTCGTCATGCTGTTCGTCACCAACTCAATTCAGGCCTGGCAGTTGCGTTATGCAGACCGCAACTAGTCTCGTTTCACCAGCGGCTATAGGACAACCGTCGCGACGGCATGGCATCAAGCCATCGCGACTGTCGCAGTGTTTGCTGATCGCGTCGGCGGTCTTCCTGTCGATCCTGTTCATCGGCGTGCCTATGGCGGTGATTTTCACCTATGCTTTCCGAGAGGGTATCGCTGTCTATTTCACCCAGATCCTGCAACCCGCGACACTGCACGCTGTCTGGTTGACGGTTCTCACGGCGATCGTCGTTGTGCCCATCAATATGATCTTCGGGATATGTGTGGCGTGGCTGGTGACGCGGTTTCGTTTTCCTGGGCGGCGGTTGCTGATTACCCTGATCGAGATACCGTTTTCGGTATCGCCGATCGTCGCCGGTGTGACCTACCTGTTTCTCTACGGGAGCCAAGGCCTTCTTGGGCCGTTGCTTGAGAGCTACGACATCAAGATCATGTTCACAGTTCCTGCGATATTTCTTGTGAGCCTGTTCGTAACGAGCCCGTTCGTGGCACGTGAGCTTATTCCGTTGATGCAGGCGCAGGGTAGCGAGGACGAAGAAGCCGCGATCACCCTTGGCGCGACTGGGCTACAGACCTTCTTCTATGTCACGTTGCCAAATGTCCGCTGGGCGCTGCTCTACGGCGCGGTGCTCTGTAATGCTCGCGTCATGGGCGAATTCGGCGCTGTTTCCGTTGTTTCAGGCGCCATTCGTGGTCAGACCAACACGTTGCCGCTGCAGATCGAACTTCTATTCAATGACTATAACGTTACAGGGGCATTTGCTGCCTCATCGACACTGGCTTTGATCGCCGTCGTGACGCTGGTCCTCAAGTATTTGCTTGAACGCAAGCAGGTGAGTTAGGGCATCAAGCAGCTTGCTGGGCGCGAAAATCCTGCCGTGGTCTGCGCATTGAATCGGCCAGAATATGGGCTTCCGGCCATGAGCCGAAGCCGCTTTCAATATTGATGTGTCCGGCATTTTTCATATCGACAAAGCCTGAACCCCACACATTGGCCAGAGCTTCTGCCTTGTTGAATGACATATAGGGATCGTTGCGGCTGGCAACGACAATTGACGGAAAGCCGAGCTTGTGGCGTGGCAGGGGTGCAAAGCTGCGAAATTTGGAATCCTGAACGGCCATACGTTCAGCGTCGGCTGGCGCAACCAGAACCGCACCCGCGATATGCGCTGCCGATGGACGGCTGGCGAGATGCGTAACGAGAACGCAGCCGAGGCTATGCGCGACCAGGACAACGCCGGGTGTTTCGGCAAGGGTTGCTTCAAGAACATGAAGCCATTGGCAAAGGACCGGATTGTCCCAATCATCCTGTTCGACAAGGCGCGCCGTTTCATCCTCCAGCAGCCATTGCTGTTGCCAGTGGCCTTTTTCGGACCCGCGATATCCCGGAATGATCAATGTCGTCATGCGCCACCACTCCTTTTGTGCCATTGTCTGGAGAAGAATTCGTAATGTGGCCTCAAAATAGGGTGGCTACGCTGATCCATGAAGGAACAGCGCACTAAACTCGGTCAGAAATGGAAAATATTCCCTGCGCGAATTGCGGTTATCGTAAAATGACCCGTCAGGTATCGCTGTCTTTCTTGTACCAGCGCAACAGCAACTGCGAGCGTTCAAAATAAAGTACGACAAGCAGCGAAAGGGCAAATGGAATCAACAGGTAGAACAAGCGGAAAATGATAAGTGCGGCCAATACGTCGGCCTGATTCATATCGGGCAAACCGGTGAGGAAGACCAGTTCCAAGACGCCGAGGCCACCGGGTGCGTGGGAGATCAGCGCCGCGGAAAATGATACGAGAAAGATCCCGAGAATAATGAGAAAGCCGGGATTGCCTGCTGTCGGAAGCGTAAAATAAATGATGGCGGCGGCACCGATGAGCTCCAATGGTCCGACGATCAGTTGCTGGGCGACCACTGGCAACCGCGGATATTCAAGCGTGAAGCGCCGGATGCGCAGCGGCCGGAAATGCAGCCAACTGCCGAACACATAGAGGATGACGATTGCCAAGGCACCGAAACCCAGCACGTAGCTCAAGGAAGGCGGCAGTTCTGCGTTGAAACGCTGAAGGAGATGCGGCTCCAAGAGCAGAACGACTGCACTCAGTGTCAATACGCCCAACATGAAAGTGAACGAACAGAAGGCGATGAGCAGCGCAATTTCAGGGCCGCTCATGCCTTGCGAGGAATAGGCGCGATAGCGAACCACGGCTCCAGAGAGGACCGAGGCGCCGATATTGTGCGAAAGTGCGTAGGTGGTGAACGAACAGAGCGCGATGAACAACCAGGAAATCCTGCGGCGCAGGTGTAGCAGCGCAATGCGATCATAGCCGGCCAAGGCGGCGTAGGCGACGAGGGATGCAAAGCCTGCCAGGATCCAGCGGTGTGCAGGAATGGCATAAAGGCTGTGGATCACGTCATCCAACGAGATGCTCCGCAGCTCCTTGTAAAGGAGCCATACGGAAATCACGACGGCGGCCAGCCCAACAACCGGCCATACGTAATCCTTCAATTTCATGCTTTTTCCCGCTTGCCCATTCTGACTCTATACCGCTTTTGTTGCTTCTATACGGTTCGATTTCTCCGGCTTAGGGTCTTCAAGATCGAGGATGTGGGCGACGATTCCGCGCGCTATTTCACGTTCACCCATGATGACCGCGTCTGCACCGAGATCCTGCAGATGCTGGACCTCCGCATCCGAGTGAGCCCGCGCCAAGATGCTGATGACCGGGTTGGCGGCTCGGGCCTTGACCACGATCTGCCCGGCTTCAAAAGCGTTCGGGATGGCGATGATCAGTTGACGGGCCTGGGCAAGATTGGCGGCGGCGAGGATATCGCCATTGGCTGCGTTGCCGACAATCGTTTCTATGTTTTCGTCATGCAGTTTCGCTACAGTTTTGTCGGCGTCCTCAATAACGAGAAATGGCTTGCCGACCTCCTTAAGCGCCTCACCGACAAGACTGCCGACACGGCCATAGCCAACGAGAACGGCATGGTCAGTAAGTGTGGTCGGGCGAACTTCCACATCGGGTGTTTCAATTGCTACCAAATCTTCGGTCGAGGGTTCTTCGGTTGGCACACGCTTTTCGAGCCTCGGCTTCAGGTATGTAACCCCTGCAAACACCAATGGGTTAACAAGTATCGACAGGATGGCGCCACCAAGGATGAGGTCGCGGCCTTCCTCGGGCAACATTCCCAACCCGACGCCAAGCTCGGCGAGAATGAAAGAGAATTCGCCGATCTGCGCCAAGCTTGCAGAAATGATCAAGGCGGTGCCTGTTGGATAACCAAAGGCGCGGACGATGAAAAATGCCGCGAGCGACTTACCAATGACGATGATTGCGAGCGTTGCGAGCAGTGGCAAGGGATCATTGACGATTGTCATCGGGTCGAACAGCATGCCGACCGAGACGAAAAACAGCACTGCAAATGCGTCGCGCAACGGTAGGGATTCTTCCGCTGCACGGTGGCTGAGCTCAGATTCGCTCATGATCATGCCGGCGAAGAACGCGCCGAGCGCCAGCGACACGCCGAATAACTTGGCCGCACCGAAGGCGACGCCCAATGCGATCGCCAGCACAGCCAGGCGGAAAAGCTCGCGCGATCCGGTATGTGCGATCGTATGCAGGGTCCAGGGGATTACCCTGCGCCCCACGATGAGCATGACTGCAACGAAAGCTACAACCTTGCCAAGTGTCAGCGCGATGACGCCGCCGATGCCAAGATCGAAATATCTGACGATTGGATCGCTCGCGGCCCGAACCATATCGCCGGTTTCGCTACCGCCGTTGATGGCGCCGGCAATAGCTGGCAGCAGGACAAGGGCAAGAACCATGGCAAGATCTTCGACAATCAACCAGCCGACCGCGATGCGCCCCCGTTCTGTCTCAATCAGTCGCCGCTCCTGCATGGCGCGCAGGAGAACCACGGTACTTGCCACCGAGAGAGCGAGGCCGAAGACAAAACCCGCCTGCATGCTCCAGCCGAGAATCCAGGCAAGGCCGGCGCCAAGCAAAGTCGCTACCAAAATCTGCACGATAGCGCCTGGAATTGCGATGGCGCGAACCGAGAGAAGATCTTTCAAGGAAAAATGCAGGCCGACGCCAAACATAAGCAGAATGACGCCGATCTCGGCGAGCTCGGAAGCCAGCTCCTGATCGGCGACAAAACCGGGAGTATGCGAGCCGGCCAAAACACCGGCTACGAGATAACCGACAAGGGGAGGAATACGCAGACGATTGGCAATCGCACCGAAAATAAAGGCCAGAACCAGACCTATGACGATTGTCGCAATCAGCGGCGTTTCATGAGGCATATGTCGGCGTCTCCCTCGTAAGATGATCAATGGTTAAAATCAATGGGTCCTGCGAACAGGTGCTGTCGCAGCAGTATTGCGTACCTCCGGTGGCTTGCAAACCGATTTCATCGGCTCTGCGGCGCAGGAAACGCGATTTTTTCCCTGCGCCGCAAATAGTTAGCGTTGAACGCTAAGTTGGCAGCCGATCAGCCCTGGATGGCCGGCTTTTCGCCCGAGCCGATGCGCGAAGCATGGTTCTTCTCCCACCAGGTTCCGAGCAGTAAGAGAATCGGCGCTGCGATGAACAGCGACGAACTCGTGGCAATGACTACGCCGAAGAGCATCGGCAGAGCAAAGTTTTCCACGGCCTTGCCGCCCCAGATCGCCATGGGAAGCATGGCAAGAAAAACGGTTAGCGAGGTGTAGATACAGCGCGCCAACGTCTGGTTGATACTCAGATCGATAATCTGACGCAGCGGCATCTTCTTATGGATGCGCAAATTCTCACGCATTCGATCGTAAACCACGACCTTGTCGTTGACCGAGTAACCGATAATGGTCAGCAGAGCGGCAATGGCCGTGAGGTTGAAATCGAGCCCCATCAGCGCAAAGAAGCCGACGGTTTTCGTGGTATCGAGGATCAGCGTGGCGATTGCACCGAGTGCAAAGTGCCATTCGAACCGCCACCAGATGTAGAGCAACATGGCAAGGCTGGCGAGGGTAACGGCAAGGACACCCGATCGTGCAAGCTCCTGACTGACCTTCGGTCCGACGACTTCGGAACTCTCGATCTTCACACCAGGATCAAGCTGCTGAACGGAAGCCCTGACCTTGGTAACGGCCGCGGTCTGCGCTTCTTCGCCGCCGTCTTGACGCTGGACGCGGATAAGCACTTTGTTGTCGCCACCGGCCTGCTGGAGGGCGACTTCACCGAGACCGAGGCCTTCCAGCGTTGAACGCATCGTGGCGAGGTCCGCAGGTTTGGACGTCGTGACTTCCACCTGGATACCGCCCTTGAAGTCGATACCGTAATTCAGACCGGGATGGATGAAGAGGATGACCGAAGCGATCGACAGGAAGATCGAAACGCCGATACCGAAGAAACGCGCGTTCATGAACGAGATGTTGGTATTTTCCGGTACAAGCTTGAAGAGGTGTTCGATGCGGATTGTCTTCATCTTCCGGCGACGCACGATCGCCGTCATCATGACACGGACAACGGTGACCGCCGTAAACATCGAAACAAGTGCGCCGATGATCATGGTGATGGCGAAGCCGCGTATCGGGCCGGTGCCGAAGAGGAACAGCAGCAGCGTCGCGATAAGGTGTGTGGCCTGCGAGTCGATAATCGTCGAATAAGCGAGCTTGAAGCCGCGATCGACCGCAGCCATCGCACCAATACCCTTGCGGGCTTCTTCACGGATACGTTCGTTGATGAGGATGTTCGCATCAACAGCAAAGCCGATGCCAAGGATGATGGCGGCGATGCCGGGGAGGGTCAGTGTCGCTCCAAGCAAGCTTAGTATGCCGAATGTAAGAATGACGTTGAGAGCGAGCGCCAGATTGGCAATCAGCCCCCAGCCGCTATAGAGGACGAATATGAAGCCCACCACGAGCGCAAAGCCGATAAGGCCAGTGAGAACGCCCATCTTGATGACGTCACCACCAAGGTCCGGACCCACGGTACGTTCTTCGATGACGGTCAGCGGCGCCGGCAAGGCGCCAGCGCGAAGCAGCGCAGCGGTGGTGACCGTATCCTGAACCGTGAAGTTACCAGTGATCTGGCCGGAACCGCCGGTGATCGGGACCTGGATGACGGGCGCTGTCAGAACCTTGCCGTCGAGCACGATGGCAAAGGGGCGACCGACATTCTGGCTGGTGATATCGGCAAACTGACGCGCACCGACATTATCGAAGCGGAATGAAATGATCGGCTGGTTGGTTTGCTGATCGAAGGCCGCGCGGGCATCTGTCAGGCGTTCGCCGCTGAGTGCCACGCGATCTTCAACCGGGTAGGTAATGGCGGGATCTTTCGCATCCGGCAAGATGGATACGCCGGGAGGCGGCGCAGCGCCGGAATTGCGATCCGCAACCATGTGGAAGGTCATCTTGGCCGTGCTGCCGAGAAGGGCACGAAGCTGGCTCGGATCCTGCAACCCGGGGAGCTGAACGACGATACGATCGGAACCGACGCGCTGGATGGAAGGTTCGGCAACGCCGACCTGATCGACGCGGCGACGGACGATTTCCAGACTTTGCGTTAGTGCATTGTCGAGCTTGTCCTTCATTCCGGCTTCAGTCAGCGTCAGACGAATCTGGTTGCCGTTTGTGGTGATATCGATGTCACTGACAGGTGCGGCAAACCCGACTTGTGCGACTTGAGTGGTCAGATCGCGTAGGGCCGCAACGGCTGCGTCGCTTTGTGTCGCATCTGCCAGCGTTACGATGACGCTGTCACCCGCGACACGGACAGATTGCGGCTGGATTTTTGCTGTGCGCAGATGACCGCGCGTATCGTCGAGAATTGAGCGAATACGGTCTTTCTTGAGTGCTGCGGCGTCCACTTCGAGCACGAGATAAGAGCCGCCGCGAAGATCGAGGCCCAAGGCGACCTGTTTTTTGGGGAACCAGCTTGGCATAGCTTCGAGCTGCGCCTTGGTGAAAGCGTTGGGAAGGGCGAGGACAATACCCACCAGGATAATAGCAATGTAGGTCCAAAGGACCCATCTCGACGTACGCATATCTTAAATTCCGTTATGGAGTGCGGGCGCGCTGCCGAGAACTGATCTACGAGTTTGCCTGGCGGCCGCCGGATTTGTTTTCGTCGTTCCCGATTGGAAACGGTGATGTCAGGCCGCGGTCAGAGGCGGAGCGCGGGCGTGGAAAACAGAATTGCGGTCTAGCGCCGGACTCGTTCCGGACGGAACCGAAATGACGCTTTTCCAGTTCGCAATAACAAACGCATGCCCTTGAGGCACCAAAGCATCCAGTGAGCGGCTATCGGACCCGAGGCCGCTTTTGATCTTCAGGTGCAAAGCTTCAAGTGCCGCGACGCGCATTGGGCTCTGAACGGGGGTGGACTGATTGTTGGCTTCGTGGGCCAAGCGCGTTTCATTGCGCGTTGGCGTACCGGCATCCTTTGCCGCAATATTGGTCTCCGCGCCGGTCACATACACTGTGCCCAGAGCGGCGCTGATCGTGGATACAAGCCAGAAAATAGAAATCAGGAGCGGAGCAGCGCTTCGCTTTCCTTTTTTGCTATTCCCGTGAACGCTCATCCTGTCATCCAATATCAATACGTCGCGGCGCAAAGCGCCTCGCTGCGACTCTCTTTATGAAGTCTAAAAGCATGAGTCACTCAAAATCGTCGCGTTTCGCTACCAATGGCTGGAAATTATGTCGTTTTGCAGGAAACGGGTGGAACGAAACGGCCAAGTTGTCCACTTTGCTGAAGATTAATTCGAAATGGAGGTCATCATGGCTGACGCAATCAGCAGCACATCGACCATTCGATGGGATACGATAGAAGCGGAACTGGACAATTACGGCTGCGCCATTTTGAAGGCCGTTTTGTCGAAGGCACAATGCGAAGGATTGGCCGGAGGTTATCCGGACGATAACCAATTTCGCAAACGCATTGTCATGGCGCGGCATGGGTTTGGCCGGGGTGAGTACAAGTATTTCGCCCATCCTTTGCCCGATGTCATCAGCAATTTGCGCCAATCCCTTTATCCTCCCTTGGCCGGCATCGCCAATCGCTGGAACGAACTGATGGGCATCGATGTCCGTTATCCGGACCAGCATCGGGCATTCATCGAGCGGTGCCACGCCGCCGGGCAGAATCGTCCGACACCCTTGCTGCTGGAATATGGCGAAGGCGACTACAATTGCCTGCACCAGGATATCTATGGCGAGCACGTGTTTCAGCTTCAGGTGGCGTTTCTGCTGTCGAAACCCGGGGAGGATTTCACCGGAGGTGAGTTCGTCCTAACGGAGCAACGGCCGCGTATGCAATCCCGGGCGGAGATCGTGCCACTACTACAAGGCGACGCGGTGATCTTTCCGGTCAGCCAGCGTCCGGTGAAGGGTACACGCGGCTACTATCGCGTGAATATGCGCCACGGCGTCAGCCGCCTGCGCAGCGGAAAACGCCATACGCTGGGCATCATCTTCCACGATTCTCAATAGTTGCAACGCGATTCGGGTCAGGACGGCCTGCAAATGGCGCTTTTCTGCGCTTCGGTGCTTACGAACCCAAAAGTTCACTGCACTCGTCGCAAAGGCGACCCCGAAAACATCATTTTCGGCTCGTCCTGATCCGAATCTTAGCGCACCTTGGTCTGCCTAGTTGCGTCGGTCTGTGAAGAACAGCATTGTAACCTCAAGTTTCAAATGGGGCCTCAATGGATTACCTGATCTTCTGGGAATGGCTGAGCTTCGCCGCGCGGTGGCTGCATGTGATCACGGCAATCGCCTGGATCGGCTCATCTTTCTATTTTATCGCTCTCGATCTTGGATTGCGGAGGCACGCGAATTTGCCACAAGGCGTGAATGGCGAGGAGTGGCAGGTTCATGGGGGTGGGTTTTACCATATCCAGAAGTACATGATCGCGCCGCCTCATATGCCGGAACACCTCATCTGGTTCAAATGGGAATCCTATTTCACCTGGTTGTCCGGATTCGTGCTGCTCTGCATCGTCTACTACGGCAGCGCCGATCTATTTCTGATTGACCGCAATGTGCTCGATGTTTCGACGCCTGTGGCTATCCTGATCTCGCTCGCGTCGATTTCAATCGGCTGGTTAATCTACGACCTCCTCTGCAAGTCTCCGCTCGAGTCCAATGATACACTGCTGATGCTCATTCTCTATGGCGTGATCGTATCCATGGCATGGGGTTATACGCATCTGTTTACTGGACGTGCCGCACTCCTGCACCTTGGCGCATTCACTGCGACAATCATGACCGGCAACGTGTTCTTGCTGATCATCCCAAACCAGAAAAAAGTCGTAGCCGATCTGATCGCGGGCAAGACACCCGATCCCAGGCTCGGCAAACAGGCCAAGCAGCGCTCTACGCACAACAACTATCTGACGCTTCCGGTCATCTTCCTGATGCTGTCGAACCATTATCCGCTTGCGACGTCCACCGAGTTCAACTGGATAATTGCCGCGCTGATATTCATCATCGGCGTGCTCATTCGGCATTATTTCAACTCGAGACATGCAGGAACAGGCAATCCGCATTGGACATGGCTTGCCAGTACCATTTTGTTTATCATTATCATCTGGTTGTCGACGGTACCTAAAGTCCTGACAGGCGATGAGAAAGTGTCCCGCGCTGCTAAACCTTTTCTCGCTGCCCAGAATTTCGAACAGGTTCGCGATACCGTAATGGGACGTTGTTCGATGTGCCATGCAGCGGAGCCATCGTGGGAGGGCATCATGCAGCCACCGAAGGGTATTCGCCTCGATACGGATGAAATGATCGCGACCCATGCAAGCCAGATCTATATTCAGGCCGGAGCGAGCCATGCCATGCCGCCTGGCAACCTCACGCATATCACCGATGACGAGCGCGCGCTGATCGTTGCTTGGTATCGCGGTGCGACGGCTGGAAAAGCGACACCATGACAGAATTATTGCTGCGTGCCCGTATTCTGACATTTCATGATGAGCCGTTGAACGGTGAGACGAGCGCCGAAACATTCACATATCTCGAGGATGGCGGGCTTCTCATTCGCGACGGCAAGATCATTGCAATGGATGAATTTGCAAAGTTGCGGGCAGGAGACGGCCGCAACGTCGAAGTCATCGACCATCACCCGCATCTGATCATGCCGGGTTTCATCGACTGTCACATCCACTATCCGCAGATGCAGGTGGTCGGTTCCTATGCTGGTGCCTTAATGGAATGGCTCGACAAATATACATTCGTTGAAGAGCAGAAATTTTCCAATCAAGGCCATCCGGAAAAGATCGGCTCTGCGTTTTTCGATGAGTTGATCCGCCACGGTACGACAACCGCAGCAGCATATTGCTCGGTGCACAAAGCCTCGGTGCATTCATTTTTTACGGAGGCGCACCGGCGCAACATGCGCATGATTGCCGGTAAGGTGATGATGGATCGCAATGCGCCGCCGGGTCTGCTCGATACGCCGCAATCCGGATATGACGATAGCAAGGCGCTGATCGCTGACTGGCATGGCAAAGGGCGACAACTCTACGCAATCACGCCGCGTTTCGCTCCAACCTCCTCACCAGAGCAGCTGGAGATGAGCGGCACACTGGTGTGCGAATTTCCGGATATGCATGTACAAACCCATCTCTGCGAGAACACTGCCGAGATTGCCTTCGTTGCCGAACTCTTCCCGTGGAGCAGGGATTACACGAATGTTTACGAGCACTACGGACTGCTGGGGCCAAAGACGCTGCTTGGCCATTGCATCCATTTGAGCGATGCCGAAGTGAGTACGATTGCCAACAGCGGATCGATTGCTGTTTTCTGCCCGACGTCAAATTTGTTCATAGGCAGCGGATTGTTTGATCTGGCGCGCATTCTGGCGTCAAACATTCGCAACGCGATCGCGACGGATATTGGCGGCGGGACATCTTATTCCATGCTGAGAACGCTGGACGAGGGCTATAAAATTCTCAATATCCAGGGCCAGCGTTACCATCCACTCCGGTCTTTTTACCAGGCAACCCTAGGCAACGCGCGGGCTCTTGCGCTGGAGGGTATTATCGGCTCGTTCGTGACAGGTGCGGAAGCTGACTGCATCGTTCTAAATGCACGCGCCACGCCTGCAATGCGCGTTCGCATGGAAACCGTCGAAACACTGGTGGAAGAACTCATGCTGATGCAGACCATGGGTGATGATCGAACAATCGCCGAGGTTTACATCGCCGGTGTCGCAGCCAAGAGCACTTTGCCGAACTGACAACGCAGGGAACCAAAGAACGCATTCGGCCGTTCGGCTCGATCAATGCCTCGTCTCCGGGATCCTTCATGACAACACAGCATCGGAATTTGCGAACCGGCCAGCCCATCTGGCTTGGCCGACGGGCTGCGGGAGTCGAGTTCAACCTGCTACTTGACGATATAACAATCGATATCGCGATTGTTGGCGCCGGCATCAGTGGTGCTCTCATGGCCGACAGCTTGAGTGAAGCCGGGTATTCGGTTGCTATTTTTGACAGACGAAAGCCCGTAACGGGTTCAACGCCCGCAAGCACCGCACTGCTGCAATTCGAGATCGACACGCCTTTGCATCACCTCGCGGAGCAAATTGGTCGCAACGATGCCGAGCGTGCTTGGCGTCGATCAAAACTTGCGGTCGATGCACTACGCGAAAGAACCCATGAGCTTGGAATAAACTGCGAAATGCAGGGCAGGGATTCGCTTTACCTTGCCGGCGATCTTCTCGATGAAAAAGGCTTGCAGCGAGAGTTGTTGGCGCGTCGCCGAGCGGGCTTTGAAACAAAACTTCTGCAGCACGACGAACTAAAGGCCAGGTTTCGTATTGATCGGCCGGCGGCATTGATGAGTTTTGCTAATATTGAAGCCAACCCCCGCAAACTGGCACTTGGTTATCTGAACGTTGCGATCTCGTGCGGCGCCAAGATCTTCGCGCCGGTCGAGATCGTGTCGGTCGAACCAAGGTCGCGCGACGTAATTGCGGCAACAAAGGAGGGGCGAAAAATACGCTGCAAATATCTGGTTACCACAACGGGTTATGAAATACCCGAGCAAGTGCCGCAGAAAGGACACCAGATCATTTCTACCTGGGCAATTGCGACACCGCCCCAGAAGCAAAAACTATGGCCCGAACAGTGCCTGATCTGGGAAGCCTCGGACCCTTATCTCTATATGCGCACGACTCAAGACGGGCGGATTATCGTCGGTGGCGAGGATGAAGAATTCGAGGATGAGGAAAAGCGCGACGCGAAATTGCCAGCGAAGACCGAGGCAATCCTCGCAAAGCTCAAGAAGCTGTTTCCACAGGTTAACGCCGAAGCAGACTACGCCTGGACTGGAAGTTTTGGCTCGAGCAAGACGGGTTTGCCCACAATTGGCGCCATCCCAAAAATGGATCGCTGCTTTGCGGTCCTCGGATATGGCGGGAATGGCATCACGTTCTCGATGGTCGCGGCGCAACTCGTTCGCGGGCTGATAACCCGGACAGGCGATCCGGACGAAGACCTGTTTGCATTCAAATAGCCTATTCCACGCGGTAGCCGACTTCCTCCGCCGCATGACCCAATGTTTGCCAAAACGAGCGGGCAAAGGTGCGGAACACGTAGATGTCGAAGGTCTCGTCATCGATCCGCTGAATGTTCGCATGAATGTCGTGATGCAACGTGGCGCGTCCGTAGGCGATGGGGAAGGCATGCTCGGAAAAGTCGATGGCGAAGAGTTTCGACAATATCCATTCCGAGCGCGGTCCGCTGATCCGAATGACGGTGCGGCCATGGGTGAGGTCAACCATCGTCCCGAGTTCTGGAGAGATGGCGGAGCGCAACCGGGATTCGAGGTCAGGTGTTGCGCTGACGACGAAATAACGACCGGGCGCAAAGCCAAAGACAGATTTTTCGCCTGCGACGCGGCCGAGACCCGGCTTATTCTGAAGAACAAGACCCGTGGCACTGCCGATTGCAGTCAGCACGGTCGGTATCGTATCTGGCCATGCAGTTACCTGAATGATCGAGAGGTTTTTACGCTCCAGCAGTGTCACACCAACACCGGCAGCGGAATTGCCGTGATCGCCTGGAATGAAGGTCCTGCCAAGTGGAGATTGAGATTCAGCCATGCATCCGGCTTCCTTCTGGATCGAACATGTGGTGACTGACGATCTCTACCGCGCCATGTTTGTCGCGGAGCAGGTCCGTTGCAAAGGCGCGATTGCCAATCATCGACGTGCCGTGTTTGACCAGTGCGAGTGCAATATATTTGCCAAGGGCCGGTGAGTAACAGGCCGCTGTGACGTGGCCAAAACTGTCAGCGGGTTCGCGCGGGTTGGGGTCGGTTACAATGTGGCTGCCACCATTGATCGATTGATTGTCGAGCGAAATCAAACCCACGAGCGACAAGCGGTTTTCATCCTTGAGCCCTTCACGATTGATCATGGCGGAGCCGATATATGGCTTCTTCTTTGACAGCATCCAGTCGAGATGCAGGTCATGCGCCGTGGTTCTGCCGTCAATTTCGGCACCGGTGACATGACCTTTTTCAATACGCAGCGTCCCGAGGGCTTCAAGTCCGTATGGGATAATGTCAAAAGATTTTCCGGCGGCAAGGAGGGCTTCCCAGACCTGCGCCCCATATCCGGCACCGCAATAAACTTCGTAGGCAAGCTCCCCCGAGAAGGACAGGCGGCAGATCATGACCGGCACATTGGCGATTTTGCCGTGAACGATACCCATGAAGGGGAGGGTGTCATTATCAACTTTTGATCCAGTCACGCAGGACTCGAGTACAGCGCGCGACTTTGGGCCAGAGATGGCCGAACCCGCCCAGACGTCGGTGACCGAAGTCAGGTGGACCCGCAACTCCGGCCAAATACAGTCGAGATAATATTCCAGATGCTGCATGACCGGACCAGCGTTGGCGGTGGTCGTCGTCATCAGAAACTGTGTTTCGCCAAGGCGCCAGGTTGTGCCGTCGTCGAAGGCTATTCCATCTTCACGCAGCATAAGACCATAACGCGCCTTGCCTACCGGCAGGGTTGAAAACATGTTGGTGTAAACTCGGTCAAGGAGTTCCGGTGCGTCGGGACCTTGTATGTCGATTTTGCCGAGAGTGGAAACATCGACGATGCCGACACTATCACGAACTGCCCGGGCCTCGCGTATATACGCCTGTTCAATTGTTTCGCCGTGGCTGGAATAAATCATTGGGCGGTGCCAGAGGCCGGCTTCATAGGTTTTCGCACCGTTTGCCAGATGCCAATCATGCATGGGCGTCAGACGATGCGGACGCAAATCTCCGTATCTTTCGCTGGCCAAAGCACCGAGAGAAACCGGGGTGAATGGCGGACGGAACCGTGTCGTACCCGCTTCGGGGATCGAGATGCCGCGGACGTCGGCCATAATGGCAAGGCCGGGAACATTGGAGGTCTTGCCCTGATCGGTCGCCATCCCCAGCGTAGTGTAACGCTTCAGATGCTCGACTGAGTGAAAACCTTCGCGGTAGGCAAGGCGAATATCGTCAGCAGTCACATCATGTTGAAAGTCGACGAAGGCTTTCTGGGATTTAACCGCGGGTTCGATTTCAAAAACAGGTGCGGGAGACGAATCCAGCATCGGCGCTTCGACCGGAGGGAGAATGAGCCTGGCCTTGGCAGAACCCTTCGTCGCCGCGTCGGACATCACGCTGATCGTATCCATGTAACCGGCTGCAGAACCAGTCATCACCCAGTTCTGGTTTGGCTCCGGCGGCAGGAAAGCCTGAAGATCCTCGTCCCATTCAGGCTTGCTGCCTGCCTGACTTGCAAGGTGGATGGCGGGCGACCAGCCACCCGAAACACCAAGACAATCGGTCTTAATTTCGCGAGGCGCGCCTGAAACGCGGCCGGTCTCCGCGTTGAAATGCTGTACCGAGATCGAACTCAGCGTCTTGCCGGCATGGGTCGCCGTAACTGCATGACCGAGAAGCAGTTCGGCGCCTGCTACGCTCGCGATATCCCTGCATGTGCCAGATACGTCAGAGCGAACATCGATTATGGCGATCACGTTGACGCCGGCAATCGAGAGCGTTCGTGCCGCATCATAAGCGCTGTCATTATTGGTAAAGAGGGTGACATTATTTCCGGCCGCAACGCTATATTCGACCGCATAGCGGCGCACGGCATCGGCGAGCATAACACCTGGACAGTCATTGCCGGGAAAAACGATCGGCCGCTCGAATGCGCCAGTCGCCAAAATCACTTTGCCGCTGCGAATTACCCAATGTCGCTGGCGTGGCATCCCCTTGGTCCGGTTCGGCTTGTAATCAGAAACATGTTCGACGGCTGTGAGAACATTGCCGTCGTAGTAGCCCCAGACGGATGTCCGGGTCAGGAACCGGACATTCGGCAGATTCGCCAAAGCATCAGCCTTTTCGCGAGCCCAAACTGCGGGGTTGCGTCCATCGATCATTTCACCGGAGCCAAGCAGCGAACCGCCGGGTAGCGGGCGTTCCTCCGCGATGATGACTCGAGCACCCGTTGCGGCGGCGGCCTCCGCAGCAATCAGGCCTGCAGGTCCACTGCCGACGACAAGGACGTCGCAAAAGGCGTTCATGCGCTCATAGCGATCTGGGTCGGGGGCCGTGCCTGCTTTGCCAAGTCCGGCTGCCCGGCGGATGAACCTCTCGCAGAACATCCAGAAACGTGTGCCTTTCAGCGGGCCGATCGCCGGTCCCATAAATGTCTTGTAATAAAATCCCGCCGAGAACAGGGGGCCGGCCAATTGGTTGACGGCCATGAAGTCATGTTCCAGCGACGGAAAGCGGTTTTGACTTTGGGTGACCAGGCCGTCAAAAATCTCAAGTTCCGTAGCCCGGACGTTCGGCTCGCGTACATCGCCAGAAAGAACCGTGACGAGAGCGTTCGGCTCATCACTACCGGCGGCGAACACACCGCGCGGGCGATGATATTTGAACGAGCGTCCGAAAAGCGTAATGCCATTGCCAAGGAGTGCGGAAGCGAGCGTGTCTCCGGGATGTCCGCTATAGGCCTTTCCGTCGAACGTGAATCGGATGGATTTGGAGCGGTCGATACGTCCACCCTTCGACAACCGTGAACTCGTCATGAACGGTCACCACCCACGGTGTCGCGCGCAAATACGACGGACGAAATCGTATGTGTTGCCATATCGCGCGTGACAAGGAGATGCTGGCGGCAACCGCCCATATGAAGCCAGAACTCTCGATGGGGACCGCTGGGGTTGGTACGATCAAAGACGTAGGAATTCCACGCGTCCTGATCGATGGATGCCAGATCTGGTCGTTTACGCGTTGCATCGCCTTGATAGGTGAACTCGATGACATCCCGAGGTCCGCAATAGGGGCATTTGATTATCATGATCTCATTTGTCTCGATGGCGAAACGAGTGACTCGCGAGTAGTTTGCTTCAAGGACCAATCAACAGAATGTGTCGCGACTGGTCAAGGTTGACGACGGGAATATAGACGTTGGGATGCACATTAAAAAAAATACTTCACGCCCCGATTATATTCTTCATTATAGTAAGACTACCGTCAAATTATCATCCGCATCGTAACCATAACGTCAAGCAATGTCGCTCCGCCGACTGGTTTGGATGGGTGAGTTGTTGCATCCAAATCGTCTGGATCATTGGGCATATCCACAATCGAAAACGGTACAACGATGGTTACGGGGTGGCCCAACTTGAAAAACCCCCGGCCGTTCAGTTGCCGTTCAACTTGATCCCGTTATAACTGTTATCAAAGAGCCCGTTGGGGTTCCGTAACAGAGGCGGTGGAAGCACCGTAGAGATATGAACAAGTTTGTTGTTGCCGTTCTTTTGTCTGCCGTTTCAGCGGGATCAGCATTTGCCGCCAGCGTTAAGAACGATGAGGCCAGCGCCCAGACTATCGTTGTTACTGAGGGCTCGAGCAAAACCGAATTGCAGGTCGGCGCCGGCGAAACTGTCGAGTTCTGCAATGGCGGTTGCTTCGTTACCTTTCCGAATGGTGACCGCGAAGCCTTGAAAGGCAGCGAGACCGTAGAAATCAAAGGCGGTAAGGTTTCGATCAAGTAAGCTCAGCGATTTGCAGCATTACACACGAAGTTTACGAACCGGCTGGAATCAATTTTCGACCGGTTTTTTAATGCTTCATTCACTGTTGATACTACTTTTCAGATTATCTTTCGCGCGGCCGAATCAACTTCACTTTTCATTTTTACTTTCCCGATAAGTCATCGACTGATAGGCAATATTCTTGCCGGCTTGAATAGGCGCATGATTTCAGGGACATGTTGTGGTGGATGCTCGTTCTGACAACAAGACTGTTGACCTCGTAGTAGATCTCGACGGCACGCTTATAGCCACTGATCTTCTATGGGAAAGTACGTTTCAACTGCTCAAACAGAACATGCTGTATCTCTTTCTTCTGCCGCTTTGGGCTTTAAAGGGAAAGGGGCATCTCAAACATCAGATATCGCTTCGTGTCGCGATTGACCCCGCAATACTCCCTTACCGGGGGGAGTTCGTCGCTTACCTGCGCGAGGAGCACCGCAAGGGTCGAAGGCTGGTGCTTGCGACTGGCGCGGCGCGCAAGTTTGCCGAGAGTATTGCCGCATATCTGGGTTTTTTCGATGCTGTCTATGCGACAGATGAAACGCGCAACCTGACGTCCATTCACAAGACCAAATTTCTGCTGGAGACTTTCGGTGACGTCAAGTTTGCCTACGCGGGGAACAGCCGAGCGGACGTTCCGGTGTTCGATGCGGCAAGCGAAGCGGTCGTTGTTGCACCCGATCGTGCCGCAGCGAAATGGCAACGTACACATTCAGCGAAATTGTTTGAAACGCCGAAGACCGATTGGAAAACCTTCGCCAGGATGTTGCGCGTGCATCAATGGATGAAGAACACGCTGATTTTTGTTCCGCCGATACTCGATCACGAGATCATGAACTGGCAGATTCTCATCAACTCGATCATTGCATTCTTTGCTTTCTCATTCGCTGCTTCGGCAATCTATATCGTCAACGACCTGTTTGATCTTCCGTTGGACCGCCAGCACGCGCGAAAGAGGAATAGAGCTTTTGCCAGCGGCTTATTCTCTATTTCCTTCGGTCTGAAAGTTGCTGTCGCGCTGCTTGTCCTTGCCGGTCTGCTTGCCACGCAATTGCCTTGGGTGTTTAGCGCCGTGTTGCTGGTCTATCTCATTTCGACGACGGCTTATTCGCTATCGCTGAAGCGTATGTTGCTGATCGATGTCTTGACGCTGGCAGGCCTCTATACGCTCCGAATTCTTGCGGGCTCAGCGGCCAGCCAGATCGAGGGTTCATTTTGGCTGCTGGCGTTTTCGTCGTTCTTCTTTCTTTCACTCGCGCTTGTCAAACGCTATGTCGAACTGCAAAACACGGCACTTGTCGAAAAGAATCGTATTGCGGGCAGGGGATACCGACAGGCAGATCGCGAAGTTGTGGCGCAATGCGGCGTCTCGTCAGCCTTTGCCGCTGCACTCGTCCTGGCTCTCTACGTAAATAGCGATGCGGTGGTTAGCCTTTACTCGTACCCATGGTTGATTTGGCCACTTTGTCCGATCGTCCTTTATCTCAACATCCGCATCTGGATTCTGGCGCATCGCGGTGAGATGCACGACGACCCTGTCGTGTTCATCATTTCTGATTGGCGCAGTCAGATCGTTATAGCCATTGGCGCGGCGTTGCTGCTCTATGGTGGCATGCGCTCATGATGGCTGGCTATGACAGTTTCGGACTTATCGACAGCCGCCCTCGTGTTGCGATCTCGCTCGATGCTGCGCGACGGATTTTCGAAAGTGGTGATCCCGGGCGGGATGGGTTTCTGCCATTTGGCAATGGCAAATCCTATGGCGACAGCTGTCACAATGATCGTGGTACGCTGGTCGATATGCGGGAGAGCGACCAGCTTATCTCATTCGACCCGCAAACGGGTCTGCTCGCCGCCGAAGCTGGCCTGATGCTGTCGGATATCATTGCGCTCGCCGCGCCGCATGGGTATTTCCTGCCGGTGACACCAGGTACGCGTTTTGTTACTTTGGGCGGCGCGATCGCGAACGATGTGCATGGTAAAAACCACCATCGCCGCGGCACGTTCGGCTGCCATGTCGAACGCTTCGACCTGTTGAAGTCCGATGGAACGGTCGTCACCTGTTCTGCATCGATGAATTCGAAATTGTTTGCCGCGACAATCGGAGGGCTTGGACTAACAGGCATTATCCTTTCTGCCAGCATCAGATTGATGAAAGTGAATTCGCTTGATGTGGCGGAGAGCGTAAAGCCGTTTGCAGGCCTTGCCGAATATTTCGAAATGGCGCCACAGGCCGACAATGACAATGAATATGCCGTTGCCTGGGTCGATCAGTTGAGTTCAGGGAGACGTGCGGGACGCGGCGTGCTTCTCACAGGAAATCATGCTGACAATGGTAGTTTTGAAGCCAGAACGGAGGAATCCAGGCTGGGCGTGCCTTTCGAGCTTCCCATATCGGCACTGAATTATCCGAGCCTCAAACTGTTCAACGCGGCCTACTTTCATTTCAAAGGCCGTAAACGAGAACCTCATCTCAGTACCTATCAGACCTTCTTCTATCCACTCGACAGTGTCTCGAACTGGAACCGGCTTTATGGAAGGACCGGGCTTTACCAACATCAAAGCGTCATTCCGGAAGATGCCGCTTCAGCAGTAGTTCCCCAGATGCTGGCCGCCACGCGTGAAGCGGGACAAAGCTCATTCTTGACAGTGCTCAAACGCTTCGGAAACGTCGCTTCGCCCGGGATCATGTCGTTTCCGCGGGCGGGCTACACATTGACGGTTGATTTTCCCAATCGCGGAGCGCGCACGCTGGCGCTGCTGGAACGCCTCGACAGTATGACGATCGACGCGGACGGGCGGGTCAATCCCTACAAGGATCAACGCATGAGCTCCGCAGTGTTCAAAGCCGGATTCCCGGGATGGCAAGAACTGGAAAAGGAGCGCGATCCCGCATTCAACTCCAATTTTTGGGCGCGAACTGCACTGGCAGGTGGAACTGCTTGATGCATCAAATTTTAACAATGTGCTTGGGGTCTTTTCAACGCAGCTTTGCTATGCACTCGACGAACTAGAGGGGCCGTTCCGTCATGACAAAATACATTCCATTTATCCTGTTCACCGTCATGACCAATGCGGCGGCGCAAGTTATGCTGAAATACGGCATGATAACGCTGGGGCCGATCAGCTTCAGCGCCGATACGATCATCCAGAGAATATTCCAGATCATTTTCAACCCTTGGGTTTTCGCCGGATTGACGATGTTTGTCATCTCCATGGCCTCACATCTTTATGTGCTTTCCAAGGTCGATCTATCCTTCGCCTACCCGTTCCTCAGCCTGGCTTATGTGGCCGTCGCCCTGTTCGCCTGGGCAGTGTTCAAGGAGGAACTCGGAACGTTCAAGATTGCGGGCATCGCCTTCATCATGATCGGAACCATTCTGATCGCCCAGAGCGGACGTCATGAAACGCCTGGCGAACAAACGCCACCAGCTTCCACAACATCCTCGTAAGTGAGTTGAAGAAATGAGACACGTTATTTTTGGTGGCGACGGTTTCGTCGGGCGGCATCTGGCACCGAAGCTGATTGCCGGGGGAGAGGAAGTCGTTGTGGCGGACATCGCCAAGAGCGATCTGTCCCACTATGGCGATGTGAACTTCGTCAAATGCGATGTGACCGAACCGAAGTCCATCGCAGCAGTGGGTATCAAGGCCGACGACATGGTCTACAACCTGTCAGCCAAGATGCTTTCGCCGTTGCAGGTGCGGGCGAAGCGGCACGATTTCTTCTTTCCGGTCAATTACTTCGGTACCGAGAGCATTATCAAGGCGATGGACAAGGCGGGTGCGAGGAAGCTCGTACACTATACGACCGACATGATCTATGGCCACACCTATGTCTGGCCCCAGACCGAAGACCACCCCGCGGCACCGCTTGGTGAGTATGGAATGTCGAAATTGAAAACCGAGGAACTGGCAGCAGAATGGCGCATGCGCGGAATGAATATCTCCCTGTTTCGCCCACGCCTGATCATTGGGCCGGGCCGACTTGGTATCCTCGAAAAGTTGTTCAAATTGGTCGATTACAACCTGCCGGTACCGATGATTGGCTCCGGCAAGAACCCTTATCAGTTCATTTCAGTGTTCGATTGTGCGGAAGCCGCACGTGCGGCATGGAAGGCTGGCGTGCCAAATGAGGCGTATAATCTCGGCTCGCTGAACCCGCCGCCTGTTCGCAAACTGCTCGGCGACCTGGTGAAATTCGCAGGATCGAAATCGATCCTGCTACCAACACCTGCCTGGGCGGTAAAACGCACACTCGACTTCTTCGACTGGATGAACAAGCCGATCATGGATCCGGAACAATATTTGATCGCGGACGAAATGTGCGTACTTGATGTGTCGAAAGCGGAGCGTCAACTGGGCTGGATACCGCAATATCGCGATGAGGATATGCTCATTGCAGCATATAAGGAGTATCGCAATATCAAAGACGGCAAAGCCGTGCAGCAACCATCGTCGATAGCGGCGGAATAACGGGGAATGGCGATGAACAAGGTTACAGCACAGCACGAGGCGGTCCAGGGACTTATAGGAAAGCCAGATCTGCTCACGGTCGAAGAGGCCAAGGCCATGACGCTGCCGCGCATGACCGAGCTTTTCACCAGGCATCTCAATCCCGGTCAGCTGCATTTCATGAAGCTTCTCGGTTTTCACAAGGTGAAAATCGACCGTGCGGAAGGCATGTATTATTATGATCAAAACGGCCGCGCCATTCTCGATTTCTTTGGCGGCTTCGGCTCTCTTGCTTTCGGCCATAATCACCCGCGGATTGTCGGGGCGCGCAAGAAATTCCAGGATGAACAGCGTCAGGAAATAGCCATTGCTTTCATGTCGCAATATGCGACCGCCTTGGCGCACAACCTTGCCGCTTGCTCACCCGGTGATCTTGACATGGTATTCCTCGGATCGTCGGGATCGGAGGCAATGGAGGCGGCGATAAAGGTTGCCGAGCGCGCCGCAGGTCCCAAGAAGCCGAAGATCGTATATGCCGAGAATTCATTTCACGGCAAAACCAAGGGCGTTCTCTCGATTACCGACGGAGGGCTTTATCGCGGTGAGTTCAAGCTGGTGGAGAATACGGTTCGTGTTCCATTTGGCGATATCGATGCCGTCGAGAATGCTTTCCGCTCCGATCCTGAAATCGGTGTCATTGTACTGGAAACCATTCAGGGCGGTGGTGGTATCATTCAGGCGCCGAAGGAGTACTGGCAAAAACTGCGCTCGCTATGCGATCAGTATGGCGTGCTTTGGGTTGCCGATGAGGTCCAGTGTGGCTTTGGTCGCTCCGGCCGGTTTTATGCTTTCGAACATGCGGGCGTTGTGCCCGATGTAACCGCCTTGGCCAAATCCTTGGGTGGAGGCAAGGCGGCTGTCGGCGCGATGATCGCCCGGCGCGAGGTCTATATGAAAGCCTATGGCACGCCCAAGACAGCAATGATCCATGCCATGGCCACATTTGGCGGGATTGGCGAAGCCTGTGTCACTTCAATCGAAGCGATGAATATTCTCTACGACGAACATCTGATCGATAACGCCGCAGCAACTGGCGACTATCTATTGCAAAAGCTGGAAGAGCTGAAAGTCAAATATCCGACGATGATCAAGGACGTACGTGGCAAGGGCCTGATGGTCGGTCTCGAATTCCACGATTTCTCCAAGACGGTGCCAATAGTGTTGCGCCCCGTTCTTGCCGTACTGGATGACAAGTTGAAGGGTTCGCTTCCGGGGTTTATCGGCAGCCACCTCCTGCGCGATCATGGTGTGCTGGTCGCATTCACTGAGTACAATCGAAATGTTATCCGCCTGGAGCCGCCACTGATTTGCGGACGGGAACATGTCGACACATTCATCAAAGCGCTCGACGAAGTGCTGTCACGCGGTATCGTACGGATCGTAAAAGACTTCGTCAAAGCGCAGGTAAAATAACACCGGAATTCCAGAAGAGCCGGGCTTTGGTCCGGCTTTCTGCTGTCAGGATTGGCCGGAAAGTTTGATACCCGGCCTCAGCAACAGGTCCCAACAATCGTCAAGCTTTACGACGATCCGGTCCGCCAAGGCTTTTTCATAGATACGCTGCAGAGAAAGCCGCGCGCTGGTCGTCGGGCAGGACGGGCGTAAAATGCCATCTGTCTGGCGCAGAGAGGTTTCTTCTGCTTCTGTCAGATCACCGACAGTGCGGAATGGGTCGGCACCAATCTGAACATTTCGGGTTGCGTCGCGATCGAGTATCCACGGAAACGGATTGACGAAATCCAGCGTCATCAAACTGTTCAAATGGACACTATTCGTGCTCTCGAACTGCTTGAGCGCATTGAGAGCGCGATCGGCGGAGACCACCCAGAACATCTGGTAGTCAAGTTCAGAATAGAGCTGCCAGCTCGGCAGTTGTCCCGCCTCCGCCAGTTGGCGGTAGGCCCCGGCATTAGAGGCATAGTGGGATTCCAGCAGGTTCACCCGTTCCATGATATCCTTGCGGGTAGAAACGAGGCCCATCGTTTTTACATCAGTGACCGGCGCTTCCACATATGTCGGCGCCACAGCGACAAAGCGTAGAGTGCCTTGCATAACCTTGGTGATCGTCGGGATCGCGGTAAACGCAACTAGACAATAGACAATCAGCCGGCGTCTTTCGGACAATTTCGGTGTTTTGCGCAGCACCGCGAGAAGAACTGGCCAGAGAAAGATGAATTCCTGGCTGCCGGTATTCTGTGTCTCAAGGAAAATGCCAGCGACCAGCGTGACGCCGATCCACAGCCAATCGCGATCCAGTAGCGCAGCGATATTTGCTGTTGTCGGTTTTTTGCGAAGATTGTGCCAATGGTCCGTAAGGGGGCTCCAGTCCAGCCGGAACAGGAAAAGTATCAGACCTGCCGCCGCGAGGATGACGTCGAGCTTGATTGAAAAAACAGTCAGAAAGCGAGGCAGAAGCAGGCCCTCGTTCATCCTGACCAGAGCTAAGATGCTCTCTACATAGGCAGACACCATTCCATGATTGAACTCGAGTACCAGAAGCGCCACGGCAAAGATGCATAACGCCAGCAATACATAGCGCCACAGGAGACGGCCTGAGAGGATCGCATAGAAACCGATCAGTCCGCCTGCCAAAAACCCCGTTATCTTGGTAAAGAACAGCGCAAGCATCGTCAGCGCGGCGATGAGGGCGAGCTTTCGGCCATTCGGCAAGAAAACCAGTGCGCTGACGAGAACATAGAGCAGCAGGGAGGTGTGGCGATTGTAAATGCCGAAACCGTTGACGCCGGGATAGGAATGAAAGCTCTGTGTGTTGGTCGGGCACAGCGCAAAAACAAGAAATGGAACAAGGATCGCAAAGGCGATCTTTCGGCTCTTCTTGTCGATTTCAGCAAGAATGATTGCCATCAAAGGTGCGGCAGAAATTAGCACGGACCATTGTGCAATCAACGTAGGTTGCCCGCCGGGGAAAAGTTTCTGAAGCCAGTAGAATTGATAGTATTCAAGGCCGCCGACGGGTGCGAGAAAATCCACAGCCGGCACTTGGCCAAGTTTTATGCGTTGGGCTGCATCGAGATAGATGTAGGTATCCCAATACATCGGGCCGATTGGGATGACCAAGGGGAGCGACAAAAGAACAACAAGGAACACCAGAACAAGCGCGAGCAACACCAATGGTGAGAACATTTGTGCTGAAGTTCTGGTGGAGCTTCTGGAAATATCCGGCATTCGACTTCGACTCAGGTTCCGCGGCGCGTGACCACTATCCTTAGAGCTTTAATCCTCCACATTGCGTTAAACGCCTCCCGAAATTTGTCGAATGCTCCTATAAAATACGGCCTGTCTACCAGGCGTCGCGGCGTGTTTTCGCCATGTCGCAAACAGGCCTTAGCGATGGACATACGAAACGCCATAGTGCAAAAAAATTGTTGGAGCCGTTCCGGCCATCGATCGATACCAAAGGACAAAGTGAAATGAAGACTGAGGCGCGTGTTGTCGTTATCGGCGGTGGGGTAGTAGGTGTGTCAACACTCTATCATCTGGCCAAGAAGGGCTGGAGTGATGTTGTCCTGATTGAGCGCAAGGAACTGACATCCGGTTCGACCTGGCACGCTGCTGGTCTGCTGCCCTTGTTCAATATGAGCTATTCGGTTGGCCAGATTCATAAATATTCGGTCAAATTCTATCAAGAGCTGCAAGAGGAGACCGGCATGAATGTCGGCTTCACCAATTGCAGCAATATTCGCCTTGCTCGCACGCAGGATCGCTGGGACGAATACATGTATTATGCGGGTGTGGCCGAAACGATCGGCGTTCCGGTGAAGCTCCTGACACCCGAGCAGGTCAAGGAGATCTGGCCGCTTGCCGAGATGGACGGCATTATTGGCGCAATCCAGCATCCGGAAGACGGTTATATCCAGCCGGCGGATCTGACGCAGGCGCTTGCCAAGGGTGCGCGCGATCGTGGTGCAACAATCTACCGCTATACGACCGTGCTTGGCATCGAACAATTGCCGTCTGGCCAATGGCTGGTAAAGACCGATAAGGGTGACATCACCGCGGAACATGTGGTGTCCGCAACCGGCAACTTTGCCCGCAAGACCGGCAAAATGGTCGGCCTCGATGTGCCGGTTATTCCCGTCGAACATCAGTATATCGTGACCGAGCCACACCCGGCAATTCTTGAGCGGAAGGCAAAAGGCTTGCCCGAAATGGGTGTTTTACGCGAAAGCGACAGTTCCTGGTATATGCGCGAGGAAAATGGCGGCTTGCTGCTTGGGCCATACGAGCGGGGTGCCCCCGTCTGTTACGTCGATGGCCCTTCGGATGCCAGCGAATATGAATTGTTCCAGGAAGACCTCGACCGCCTCGAACCGCATATCGAAACCGCGATCGCGCGTGTCCCGGCATTTGGTGAAGTCGGTATCAAGAAGGTTTATAATGGCGCCATCGCCTATACCCCCGATGGCTCACCCATCATTGGACCTGCGCCACGTCTCAAAAACTTCTGGTTGAATGAGGGACACTCCTTTGGTGTCACCGCCGCCGGCGGTGCCGGTTGGCAGCTGGCCGAATGGATCGTCGAAGGAGAACCGTCTATCGATATGATGGGTGTCGATCCACGCCGTTTCGGTCCTTACGCGACCGAAGGATACCTTAAAGAAAAGAATGAAGAGGCCTATGCCGAGGTCTTCTCGGTCCATTACCCAGACGAGGAGCGAGGTGCTGCCCGGCCGTTAAAGCGTTCGCCTTCCTATGATCGCCAGAAGCAACTCGGTGCCGTGTTCGGAACTGTTTATGGCTGGGAGCGCGCCAATTGGTTCGCACCGCAAGGATACGGGCTCGACGTTGCCAAACTCGACAAGCCAGATGTTCTGATGAACCACAATCATCCGAAGCCTGATGCTGACGGCAAGATCAAGGAGCTCTGGTCGTTCCGGCGTTCCAACTATTTCGAACATGTCGGTCATGAGATCAAAAATGTGACGAACAATGTCGGTCTTCTAGACATGTCGGCTTTCGCCAAGATGGAAGTGTCCGGACCAGGTGCCCGGGCTTGGCTCGACTCGATACTGGCTAATCGCATTCCGAAAAAGCAGGGCCGTATCGCGCTTTGCCATCTCCTGACGCCGCTTGGCGGGGTTCGTTCGGAATTCACAGTCTATGAGTGGTCCCCAGGGAAATTCTATCTTGTCTCGGCGGGGGCTTACGAAAATCATGACCACGATTATTTGCACAAGCTGCTGCCGGACGATGGCTCTGTCACCTTGCGTCCTATTACGCAGATGTATGGTGTTCTCGTTCTGGCGGGACCCAAGAGCCGCCAGGTTCTGAAGAAACTAACGCGTGCCGATCTGTCCAACGAGGCGTTTCCGTGGCTTTCCGGCAAAGAGATCAGCGTTGGTACTGCAACGGCGCATGCATTGCGCGTCAATTTCGTTGGCGAGCTTGGCTGGGAACTACACCATCCAATTGAACAGCAGAACACTATCTATGATCTGTTGCTCGAAGCCGGCGCTGAATTCGGTATCAAGCCTTTCGGTATCCGTGCAATGACAGCGATGGCGATAGAAAAGTCATATCGCTTGATCCCGCGCGAATTGTCTATCGAATACAATGCGTTTGAAAGCGGTCTTGACCGCTTCGTTCATCCCAACAAGGGAGAGTTCATCGGACGTGACGCTGTGGTCAAGGCGCGGGAAAATGGTCTGAAATGGAACTTCGTGACCCTGGAAGTGCTCGTTCCGGGTGTATCGGATGTCGATGCTCGCGGCAGTGAACCGATATATGTGAAAGGTGAACTTGTTGGCCGTGCCACTCATGGTGGCTATGGCTGGCGCCTCGGCAAAAGCATAGCGCTTGCGATGGTGAAGCCTGAATACTCTGCTCTCGGCACTCAGGTCGAGATCAAGATATTGGGAAAGACACACAAAGCGATCGTGATTCAGGAATCGCCGTTCGATACCGAAAATGAGCGCTTGAAGGCTTAAACCTGTCGAAAACCGATCTTGAGAATGGCGCCGACGGGCGCCATTTTTGATTTAGTGCCTTTGTTCAACAGAATGTGATCGCGCTGGAAGTCGCTTTGCGTTCCGGCGATTTGAGTTACACTTCATGCATGTCATCGCGTATGAAGACTCTTTGTAGTTTTCTGTCACTGGCAGCTTTGTTAGCCAGTTTTTCGACGCGCGCGCAAGCAGCGGATACTGAGGTCGATGTGGAGTTGGTCTTGGCCGTCGACGCATCCCGATCCATGGAAACTTTCGAGCAGAAGATTCAACGCGATGGCTATGTCGCGGCGCTTCGGCGCAAGGAAGTCGTCGATGCCATTCGCGACGGTATTCACGGTCGTGTAGCCGTTACTTATGTTGAATGGGCCGGATCGAACGTACAACGAATTATCGTTCCTTGGACGTTGGTCGATGGCGCGGACTCTGCGGAAAAACTTGCGGATGCGCTCGATCAGCCAATCCCTGCAACACAAAGTCGGACATCGATCTCCGGGGCTATCGATTTTTCCAGTACCCTCTTCGACAACAATGGCTTCAAGGCCTCGCGACGAGTTATCGATATTTCAGGCGACGGCGCGAACAACAATGGTCGCCCAGTGGCTGACGCTCGCGATCAAGCGATTGCCAAGGGCATTACGATCAACGGATTGCCGTTGATGACGCGTGGGGATTTTTACTCCGACTGGGCCGTGAAGGACCTTGATCTCTATTACAGCAGCTGCGTCATTGGCGGACCGGGTGCTTTCATGGTCCCGGTTAATTCCTGGGACCAGTTTCCGGAGGCTGTGCGCCGGAAACTGGTGCTGGAGTTGGCGGGCGATACTCCTACCACGCAGAAAGCAGATTGGCTGCCGTCACAGACGTTGCCGCTGATCCTGGCCCAGGACAAGCCGCAAATCGACTGCCTTTCAGGCGAGCGAATATGGCAGAGGCGGATGCAGGATTGGGAATCGAGATGAGTTACGCTGCAATCAACTGCTTGCGATCAGCGCGTTCCTGCTGCGGCGAACGGCCGTAGAGTTCACGGTAGCATTTGGAAAAATGCGATGCCGAGACAAATCCACATGCGACAGCCACCTCAACGATCGGCATGGATGATTGAATCAACAGATGCCGGGCACGGTCCAAACGGATCTCCAGATAGTAGCGGGCTGGCGAGCGCCCCATTTCCTGGCGGAACAGGCGCTCGATCTGGCGGCGCGACAGTCCAACGTGATCAGCGATTTCGATCAATGATAGTGGTTCGGACAGACGCGCTTCCATCAATTCGATTATTGTCAGAACCTTGGAGTTTTGCACACCGAGACGCGCGCGCAACGGCAGTCGCTGACGGTCGTGTGGGCTGCGTACGCGGTCAGTCAGAGCCTGTTCACAGACACGATTGACGATATTGTCGCCGAAATCATCGCCGATGAGCTTGAGCATCATGTCCAGCGCGGCGGTCCCGCCGGCGCAGGTGTAGATATTGCCGTCAACCTCGAACAGGTCGGCGTATACATCGGCCTTTGGAAAGGCCTCAGCAAAACCTGGAAGATTCTCCCAATGGATCGCGCACCGCTTGCCAGAAAGCAGACCAGCCGCTGCGAGAATATGCGCCCCGGTGCAGAGTCCGCCAACAGCGACGCCGCGGTTGAATTCTTCGCGAAGCCAGGCAAAGACTGATTTGTTGTGGAATTTCTCGACGTGGATACCGGCGCACACAAAGACCATGGATGGCCTTTCTTCGCCGGTCAGGTACCGCCTCTCGTCTTCCAATGATGTGTTCGCGGCGCATTCCACACCGTTCGAGGCCGTGACAGGCTTCGCATCCACGGAGGCAAGACGCCAGCGATAGGCTTCATACCCAAGCATGCGATTTGCGATGCGCAGTGGTTCGATGGCTGTCGCAAACGCGATCATCGAAAAATTCGGCACGAGAAAGAAAACGAATGAGCGCTTGTTGAGACCAATGTGATCCATGGTAATTCCAGGTTCCCGTATCTGGCTTTAAGGCCATGTCGCAACTGAAGTAACAACTTCAACTTACGGGCGTGGTCTCTAGAGCTTTTTTTCAGATAGAACCATAGAATTATTCTAAATGGAAGGGCGGAAACCTGTGTCGCAAAAGCGCAGGTATCACATATGATAAAAGGGAGCAGATAGACCGTTATCTGTTCCCTTGAGTTGATTGCTTCATGATTTTACAACCGCGCGTTCTTTAGCTGATTGCATTCGCTGACTTGGCGCTCATAAAGATCTGGCCAGCCGATGTCGCAACGCATGTTTTCCGGTAATCCGTCAAGCGCCATTTCCGTAGCGCGTAAGCGGCGTTCCCGGACAAAAACATCGCGGGCGGTTCTGATTCGTGCGGCCAGGTGATTCGCATGATCCGCGAAATAGCTCCCAAGCCGTTCGGCGAAACTTCTCATGTCGCTCTGATACAGGTTATCGCAAGTGCTCATTTTCCTTCTCCTTGTTTCAGCAAGAGCATCATTTTGCGTGATGTCCTTTGATGAACTTGACTATCGCGCCAAGTTGATGTTCAATCAAACGAAATTACGAAACACTATGCTTCAGAAAAATTGATGGAGGAGAATGCGCCATGTCAGCCCCGATGCATCATCCCATTCCGATCCTGGACCTGGATGTGTTGCGTACCTTTGCAATGATTGCCGAAACAGGCAGTTTTTCGAGCGCTGCAAATGCTGTGTTTCGTACCCCGTCGGCTGTTTCCATGCAGATCAAAAAACTGGAGGAGACCCTGGGCCACGTGCTGCTCGAACGGGATGCGCGCTCGGTTAAACTGACGCCGAGCGGCGAGGTTCTCCTTGGTTACGCAAGGCGCATGCTGGCTCTCAATCGCGAGACAGTGGCGAAATTTATAGCGCCGACGGTTTCCGGTGTCGTGCGGCTCGGTGCGCCGGACGATGTCGGCGAGCGGGTGCTTCCGTTTGTCTTGAAGCGCTTTGCGGAATCTCACCCGGATGTAACCGTCGATGTGGTCATTGATCAAAGCAATAGTCTGCGCAAACGCCTTGATGAGCAGCGTCTTGATGTTACCTTGGTCAATGTCAACGAGACACTGGCCAAGATGGATGACATAGAAGTCCTCATGACTGAGGAGATTATCTGGGCCGGCGCCAAATGTGGGACTGCCCATGAGCGCAACCCACTGCCGCTTTCAATGTGGGAAGAGGGGTGCATCTGGCGCGCCAACGCGATCAGTGCGCTGGAAAGTGCGGGCCGTGAATATCGCGTTGCCTATATGAGTGCCCATACGATGGGCCAGCGTGCAGCAATCGTTGCGGATCTTGCCGTTGCACCTTTTTCGAAATTCCTTTTGGAAGACAACATGGTACAGCTCGGCGCTGAGCACGGTCTGCCCCCACTCGGCGAATCCAGGCTCGGCATGCTTGTTGCGAAGAATGCGGGTGCGCATGTCAAAGCTGTCGCACAGCATCTGCGGGTTTATTTTGAGGGATATGAGCGGACGGGCAAGCTTAGCTGCTAGGTATCAACTGACCCGAAGACAATAATCCTTCAACGCTCTGACGAGTTCAACGCTCGTTTGCCTCTGTGATGCGGTTTCGAAGCCGAGCCGCCTTGCTGCTTCGCTGAGCACGGGCGCGGCCGATGCGCAAGATGAGTGGATTTCTTCAAGCGGAATGCGATCCCGCAGCACACCGATATTGCCAATGTTAATGCCGGAACCGGGCATGATCTTGATCCTGCCCGCGGTAAGTTCGAATGTCGCTTCCAGGTCATCGATCCCGTCAAGCGCGGTCAGTGACCGTCCCGAAGTCAAGATTCTTTCAAATCCGAGCTCGATCGCCATATTGATGGCCTCGGCAAGATCGGGGACGAGGTCGAATGCGCGGTGCAGTGTAACACCAAGACCGCCGCATTGCCTGACGAGGCGTTCGAGCGTCGTATGGTCCAGTTGGC
Source organism: Phyllobacterium trifolii (assembly GCF_014192095.1). Classification (GTDB taxonomy): domain Bacteria; phylum Pseudomonadota; class Alphaproteobacteria; order Rhizobiales; family Rhizobiaceae; genus Phyllobacterium; species Phyllobacterium trifolii. The sequence continues at coordinate 192,138 of NZ_JACHXN010000008.1, read as the reverse complement.
CATTGGTGAGGTTGGCGCCGAAAACCACACCAGCGAGCCCAGCGGTGCGCATCACATCGATCTCGCGCAGCATTGCGTCGATATCGGCTTCACCAAAAACGAAATTGCCGGGACGCGGACGGATCATGGCGTATATGGGAATGGGGGAGACAGCAGCCTGTCCGATCAGTCCCGGTGTCGGCGTCAGACCGCCCAGCTCCAGCGCTGAACAGAGTTCGATGCGGTCGGCTCCTCCCGTGATAGCCGCTGCCAGACCGCCGGGGCTGTCCACGCAGATTTCCAACAGGATGCTCATTTTGAGATTTCCATCAACCCAAGAACGCCCGCACCGATGAGACCGGGTTCAATCTTCAATTCTGCAGGAATAACTAGTGGTTTATCTGTTTTCCGCAGGATACGTGCTCGAACTGTCTCATCCAGGCGCTTGATCAGCTCTACAGAATTGGCAAGCCCCCCGCCAACGGGCGCGATAGACGCGCCGACGATGTTGATCGTCATCGCGAGCGGGCCGCTTACGATATCGATATAAACTTCAATAGTACGTTCTGCCGCCGCGTCACCGGCATTCCACGCCGCTATAATCGCGGTACTTGGCAGATCAACACCATGCAAGTAAGCATGCAGTCTTTCCATGCCGCGCGCCGCGCCCACCGCATCAACGCATCCTACCTGGCCGCAGCCACAGGCATAGCGCGGAATGGCGACGGGCGGATTGCCTGCAAGCGTGGCGGATACCGGGCCGTGGCCCCATTCGCCAGCAAAGCCGCCAGCCCCCTCATGAATCTTGCCATCGATAATGATGCCACCACCGACACCGGTGCCGAGGATGACACCGAATACAATGCGGTGACCGCGTCCGGCGCCAACAACGGCTTCGGATAACGCAAAGCAATCGGCATCATTGGCCACGAGCACTGGCCTTTGTAGTTTCTCGCTTAGATCGGCAACCAATGTACGGCCATGAATGCATGGAATATTGGCGCAAGTGATCTTGCCCGTATCGGAATCAACCACCCCCGCGATGGAAATCGATATCAAGCTTTTGGGGGCAGCGCCGCCGTCTGCTGCGATCTTTTCGATAGCTGACGCGAAGGTATCAAAATCGTTCAACGGCGTCGGTATTTTCGGTTGCGGCCTTATATCTTCGGGCGAGTAGGCGATTGCGCCCTTGATGGCAGAACCGCCAATGTCAAAGCAGGCTATCATGGCATGTTATTTCCGGAATCGATCATCGTAGCTGTGTGATAGCGGAAATATACCAGCCAACAAAGTTATTCGCGCGAACGCCTTGCAGCCCGATCCTCGCGCGACCGTCGGCGTGGTGTAGCATCACCTGCAACACCATCCTCGCTGACATTCTTGCGCGGTGGCAAGGCGACGGCCTGTGACAGCTTCGGGAACGGGTCGATCTTGTTCGGCATCGCCATGGCATAGACGAAGTGTTCCTGGAATTTGGGCTCCAGCGCCGTCTCGATCTTCTCTATGCGTGTGACGGTGTCCTCGATCTCGCGGCGATAGTTGCGATTGAGCAAAGCCATGCGGGCACCGGTGCCAGCAGCATTGCCTACGGCCTGGACTTTATCCAGATCGCAATCGGGGATAAGGCCAAGAACCATCGCATATTTCGGATCGATGAAAGAACCAAAAGCGCCGGCAAAACGGATTTGATCGACATGATCGATTCCGAGCTTGTCCATCAGGAGCTTTACACCAGCATAAAGCGCCGCCTTGGCAAGCTGAATCGCGCGCACATCGTTTTGGGTGATGGTTATGGTCGGGGAGCCTTCATGCAAAAGATAGGAAAAGGTACGTCCATTTGCTTTAACGCGAGGGGATCTGGCGGCAAGGCTTCCGTCGACGACGCCATCCTCCGAAATGATTCCGGAAAGATACATCTCGGCAATGACCTCGATAATTGCTGAGCCGCATATTCCTGTGATACCACTGGCTTGCACTGTTTCGTTAAAGCCGGGTTCATCGGACCACTGCTCGGTGCCGATCACCCGGAATTTTGGCTCCAACGTAACAGGATCGATGCGGACGCGCTCTATGGCGCCCGGCGCAGCGCGCTGGCCGCCAGAAATTTCGGCGCCTTCGAATGCGGGGCCTGTAGGAGAGGATGCTGCGACTGTTCGTTGCCTGTTGCCAAGAACGATCTCGGCATTGGTACCCACATCAACCAGAAGCATCATTTCGTCTTGCCGGTGCGGACCTTCGGCCAAGGTGGCTGCGGCAGCATCGGCACCAACATGTCCGGCTATGCAAGGCAGCATGTAAACGCGCGTGCCGGGGTTCATTGGCAGACCGATTTCGGAAGACCTGATATGCACTGCGCCGGAAACGGCAAGTGCAAACGGCGCGCCACCAAGTTCCGTTGGGTCGATACCAAGGAAGAGGTGGTGCATGATCGGATTGCCGACGAAGACGGCATCCAGAATATCTTCACGGGCAACGCCGCCCTCGGCGCAAACCTTGTCTATAAGGCCATTGATGGCTTCGCGCACTGCCATCGTCATGCCTTCCCGGCCTTCCGGGTTCATCATGACGTACGAAACGCGGCTCATCAGATCCTCACCGAAGCGGATCTGCGGATTGGATGTACCCGCCGAAGCGATGGTCCGAACCGAAAGCAGCGACGACAAATGCATGGCGATTGTTGTCGAGCCGATATCGCAGGCGATGCCGTAAGCTTCATTCTTGAGGCCAGGCCACAGTCCGATCATAGCGGGACGTGAGGTTTCCTCGTCATGATAAATGGCTGCAGTGACGCCCCATTCGCCCTTGCGCAGGATTTTCTGCACATTGGGCAGGATGTGGGCGTCGACCTCCAGATTCCGTACACCCCACTCCTTTTCGAGAGCAGCCTTCAGCCGGTCGAGATCCCCAAGCGGCTTGTGCATGTCGGGCTCTTCCACCTCGACATAGCACATGTGGATCGCCGGGTTGCGCTCGATGATGCGGGTGTCGGCGGCTTTGCGCACCACTTGGGCATTGACCTGGACGTCTTGTGGAACGTCGACCACGAGATCCCCAAGGATCGTCGCCGAACATGACAGGCGTCTGCCTTCCTTCAGGTCGCGCTTTTCAGCGTAACGCTGTTCCTTGGCGCCGAATGCCGAAATGTGGTCGAGTGAAGAGACGATCTTGTGCTTGGCAAAACTGCCTTCCTGCACTTCCACCTGGCAGCGTCCACAGGTGGCGCGGCCGCCGCAGACGCTCTCAACGTATACGCCAAGGCTGCGTGCAGCTTCCAGAATGGGCGTACCAACGGCGAAACGTCCGCGTTTACCCGATGGCATGAAGAGAACGAGCGCTTCCTTTGCCGACGCCTCTGGTGCTTTGACGGGTGCGTTCACGATCGATACTCCAAAACTTTCAGGCGAGGGGCAGTTTAGTTGCCTCCCGCCTTTCTATGCTGGTCAGTTTGCGTAACGCAAACCGTCAGCCTGCGGCGCCGCGCCGCGCCTCGCGTCCGCCACGTCGACGCCCGCCGCCGGCCGAATCGGCAGGGACGGATACCGATGCAGCTGCGCCAGGGGCAGCCGGCTGGTGATCGCGATATTTCTTGATCCAGTAGGTGCAATTGGCATCCGTACCGTTGAGAACATTCGCGGCATGGACGGCTTCCATTTCTTGCGGACGGCAAGGATTCATGATTGCCGAGGTCATGCCCGCACCAATCACCATAGGAATGAACCCGGCATTGATGCCGTGACGATGGGGGAGGCCGAAGGAAATGTTCGACAGGCCGCAGGTGGTGTTGACTTTCAATTCTTCACGCAGGCGGCGCAGCAGTGCGAAAACCTGACGACCGGCATCGCCAAGCGCGCCGATCGGCATGACCAGCGGATCGACCACGATGTCATGGGCCGGAATGCCGAAATCGGCGGCGCGCTGTACGATCTTCTTGGCAACAGCGAAACGAACGTCAGGATCCATGGAAATGCCGGTCTCGTCGTTGGAAATGGCAACGACTGGAACATTGTACTTCTTGATGAGCGGGAGAATGGCTTCGAGCTTCTCCTCTTCACCCGTCACGGAATTGACCAGTGGACGGCCCTTGGCGACTTTCAATGCCGCCTCGATGGCAGCGCTTACCGAACTGTCGATCGACAAGGGGACATCCACCAGATTCTGAACAATTTCAAGCGTCTGAACAAGAAGGCCCGGCTCCGTCGCGTTGGGATCCACCGCAGTGACACCCGCGTTGACGTCCAGCATGGTTGCGCCCGCGGCGACCTGCTCCAAAGCATCCCTGATGACTGTATCGAAATTGCCCGTGATCATTTCGGCGGCCAGTTTCTTGCGACCGGTCGGATTGATCCGCTCGCCGATGACGCAGAAAGGCTGATCAAATCCGATGATGATTTCTCTGGTCGCCGAGGCAACGATCGTACGGGTCATGCAAATTACCTCAGTTGGTCGCTGCGTTTGCGTATTGCGTGTCCACATTCCACGAGCCGCGATCGACAAGCCATTCAGACGACTTCTTCAATCCACCGAACGGGAAGATATGAATCTGCTTGATGGCAGATGTCGGGTTAACCAAAACGTGTTGCTCGATGGGGCCGACAACACCTTCCGGCGAGTGACTTGTGGCGAGCGCTGTCAGCGACAGGGCATTCTTCTTTAGGAAGCTGATCGAATTGCCGACGCCGCACATGGCTGCATATTTGATCAGTGTCGTAATCTTGGCCGGGCCAGCAACGCCGAGATGCACGGGAAGGTCGACGCCATGCTGGCGCAGCGATTCCGAATAGCGGATAAAGCGATCAGCATCGAAACCGAACTGGGTGACAACACGCAGCTTTGCACCAGTACGTTCGCCGAAGTCTTTCTTCAAACGCAGAGCTTCAATCGCAACGGCCTCGGAAAACTCCGGGCTGCCTTCGGGATGGCCGGCAACGCCCATTTCGGTGATGCCGTATTTGTCGAAGAAACCAGTCTCCAACACTTCCATCGTCGAGGAGAACTCACCTGCCTGACGCTCGAGGCCGCCACCAATGACGAGAACGTCGGTCACGCCAGCTTCTTGCGCGGCTCGGCGGATGCGGGTTTCGAGGGCCGCCTTTGTTGACAGACGGCGTGAAGCGAAATGCGGGACCGGCTTATAGCCAAGCTCATGAATGCGCTTTGCAGCCGCCGTCAGCGTATCGACGCTGTCCGTACCCATATCGGTGATGTAGACCCGGGTGCCTGTGGGGAACAGCCCCGGCAAATCCTGGGATTCGATAGCCTGACGAGCCGCGACTTCAATGGATGCTGCGATCTTGGTCATTTGATCCTGCTGCGACTTCGCTTTGAATTCATGAATGCTCATGTCCACCTGCCTTTACGAGCGCCACAAGGCGTTCCCGATCATATTCATTGTCAATACGGGCGAGGGCGCTATCCGCCTCGGTCTCCAGATCATCACTCACAGGCACCGGAGTGCCGCGGCGCCATTCCGCCAGATAGGCATCGGAGTCTTTCGCACCAATGCGCATCGCACACATGTCGATGGCCTCGGTGAAACGAATCGGAAGCTCGCGCTTGGCTGCCTGGCGTCCCTTTTTGACGGTCACTTGAGCGGGAATATCCCGCCAATAAACGACAATGAGATCAGCCATGCAATTCATCCTCCGATGGGGACCCTTTTGCCGGAAAATCAGGGGCTAAGCTTGCTACCTCACGACGCGTGCTCACTCAAATGCGACGTGCGGCATTGGTGTTTTTGCGACAAGGATTTGGTTCAGAAAGGCCAGAAGGTTGCGGCATAGGCAAGCACATTCGCGGCAACGAAGGCAAAGCCCGTGACAATGCCGATCGAGACGACACCGAGTATCAGTCCGCCCAACATCAATCTGCCGTCACGCTCGCAAAGTGCGATGCCGATAATCGCGGTTGCGAAAGCGGGCAGCCAGTTGGATAGCGGCATTGGCAGAACCACTGACAGACCAAGAATGGTGGTAAAAGCACCAAGCCAGCGATCACCCTGCTTGCGGCCAAACGGCCAATTGCGCGGCCGGATAAACTTTTCCAGCCATTCCAGCCAAGGAACGACTTTGGCCGATATCAAGCGGAACCGGTCAGGGGAAATGGTTTTCGTTCGCATGAAACTTGGAAGCCAAACAGATTCGCGCCCCATCACCATTTGTACCGAAACGAGCACAAGTGGAATTCCGGTGATGACCCCGGTACCTGGCGGTAGCGGGATAAGATTCAAAATGGCAAAAAATGTGAGGAGCGCGGCAAAACTGCGATCTGTAAAGGCGTCTTCGAGTTCGTCAAAAGATACCGGGGCTGTTGCAGCAAGCGACAAATCCCTGAAGACCTGCGAGAGCGGGCGCGGGTCATTGTCTGGCGTCAAACGTACAGGGACACGGTTTGGCTTGTTCTTTTCTTCTGCGTCGACTGCGGCCATCTTCTCGTCTTTGTTCACATTTTGACGCATATGGCGCGAGGTTGGTGACATTGCAATGACGAATATACCTCAACGTTTGAGTTCGAGGATATCCATGACAGATTCGCGAGCCGGAGCTGGAAACTGGATTCGAAACTCATTTTTTGCTGTGCGGTATGCGTATCCTACCTGATCAACGTCGGGACCGGCGCCATAGTTCCTGGGCTTTTCGCCGGCGACATAACCTGCACCAAGATAGGTGAGACGCTTGTCGCTGTCAGTATAGAAACGCCCCTTAGTGCGCTGCGAGCCGTTTGTCTTTTCTAGCATCCACCCCGATCCATCATCGGTAACCCGACATTTGAACCAGCTATAGATCACCAGCGCCGGTTCGTTGCCAAGCTTTGCCGTTCGGCATTTCCATTCGCCAGTCATATCGAAATCTTCACCAAAGGGCAGGTGGGGCTTGGCCAGGATTTCCTCCAGCCATTTTACGTCGGTTGGAGTGCCGCCTTTTTTTGCTTCTTCGACAGCCGTGCCCATCGTCTCTTCATACTTGTCGAGCTTCGCTTGATCAGGCTTTGTGATAATCCGCGTTGTCGCACCATCTGCTTGGGCGACAGTTGTGCAAGCAATAAGGATAATCGTGGCGAATCCAGCGCGAAGCATAATGAATTGATACCTGTTTCGATTTGGTATTCAGGCATACAGACGAAGAAGTCGTTCATCCGATGGCGATCAGGAAGAATCTAATCGGGAGCCGCAGCCGAGGTCAAGGCGGGAACGAGATCACCATAACCCGTCAGGCGCCGTTCGTAGGCGAGGCCAAGAAATGCTGCCGCTCTCTCTGCCTTTGCGCTCAACTTGGGGTCATCGGTCTGCGCCATGTAGATCATCTTGGTGTAGTTGCCAAAATACATGTCACGCAGTTCCGGGTGCCGATCCAGTCCCAGCGGTTTGACCATGAACGCTTCGAAATGGCGGGCGAGGAAATCCGTCATGAAAAACGACGTCATGTCGTCGTCCCACTGTGAGGAGAAGGCTTCGTTGCCGGCATAGAATGAAAAGCAATGCGGGCCGGCGATACGTTCGACGCCATGTTTCTCACAGACGCGGTCAAGCATGCCACCCGTACCGCAGTCTGCATAGCCGACAAATATGCGTGTTATGCCTTCTGCTTTGGCTTTGAAGATTGCGCGATCTACCGATGGCGCAATCTTATCCGGATAGTGATGATAAATCGCGGGGAGGCACTTGAGATCAATATGCTCGAGGCCAAATTGTTCGCGTATCGCGAGGATTTCGCGCGCAATCATCCCGCAAGCAATGACCCGCACGATCTCTGGTGACTTCGTCGACTTTCGGCTTGCATTCATGGAACTGATCTTGCTCTATCGCGTTGTTCCAGCGTTGGATTTAATTTTAGCAGAACGGGAGATACCGTCCATGAAACTATCACATATCGCTCCGATTGCCGCTGTACTTGCAGTCGTCGCACTTGCCGGCTGTGCCAATACGATTCGCGGCATGGGTCAAGATACGGCCAATACGGTCAATGCGACCCAGAGCGCTGGTCATCGCGTGGCAAAGTCAGCCAATTAATTAACGCTTAGGGCCGTCTGGGCCTCAGCCGTTTATTGATTTCTTGCTAACAAAACGGTCGCATGCTCATGCGGCCGTTTTGCACGCCATCAAGCTCCCGAAAGCTGATTGTGTTTGCGTTTCATGTAGGCTTTGGCGGTCTCAACAGCAACCGCCGCATCGCGGCAATAGGCGTCCGCGCCGACGGCCTTGCCGAACTCTTCGTTGAGAGGTGCACCACCCACGAGCACGATATAGTCGTCGCGGATGCCCTTTTCCTTCATCGTGTCGATGACGACTTTCATGTAGGGCATGGTGGTCGTGAGTAGTGCCGACATGCCAAGAATGTCGGGTTGATGTTCTTCGATCGCCGCCAGATACTTTTCGACCGGATTGTTGATACCAAGGTCAATGACATCGAAGCCGGCACCTTCCATCATCATGCCGACCAGATTTTTTCCGATGTCATGAATGTCACCTTTGACGGTCCCGATGACGAGCTTGCCCTGCTTCGGTGCCCCGGTTGCAGCAAGGAGAGGGCGCAGGATAAACATGCCGGCCTTCATCGCGTTGGCTGAGAGCAGTACTTCAGGTACGAAGAGAATGCCGTCCCGGAAGTCTTCGCCAACGATGCGCATGCCCTCGACCAAGGCTTCGGTCAGAACCTTGTAAGGCACCCAACCGCGCTCAAGCAGAATGTTGGTGCCTTCCTCGATTTCTTCCTTCAGGCCGTCATAGAGATCGTCATGCATCTGCTCGACGAGTTCATCGTCAGAAAGCTCCGAAAGAATGATTTCATCATCGGCCATTTTTATGCTTCCTCTCAAGCGTTATGCAATGTCACTAACATAACTGGTGTTTCTTTAACATATCGGGCAAGTTGCTGAAAACGCATCGCTTAAATGCGACCTAGTAAATGACGAAAACGACCGGCAGTTTGTCTCCGATGCGCCACCCGGTGCCGCACACGGAAACGCTCTCGCTGGTGCCACGTTTAGATTTGACCTGCTTAAGAAGAAGTCTGCGCTTGTGAAGCGCTGAGGAGACAGAAAATGGTTGAGGAAACGTCAGTCGATGCACCTGCAGAAGCAGAGACAAGCAGTGGACGTCGCGGCCGCGGCGCTGGCGCGGGTGCAGCTGCACGTCGTGCCGCGCGTTCGGGTGGCGGTCCTGGTAAGTCGCTAACTTATATTACGCGCAAGATACGAACGTTCGAAGTGTTGGACGAAGAAGGTTTGTCGATAATTGAGGCGAACGCCGATACGGTGCTTGAAGAGATTGGTATCGAGTTTCGCGATGACGCGGAAGCACTGGCGCTATGGAAAGAAGCGGGTGCCGACGTCAAGGGCGAGCGGGTACATTTCCCCAAGGGTCTGCCGCGTTCTCTGCTGAAGACTGCTCCGCCGATCTACACGCAGCATGCGCGAAATCCGGAACGCTCCGTCCAGATTGGCGGCGATGCTACCGTTTTTGCACCGGTCTATGGGCCGCCTTTCGTTCGTGATCTCGAGGGCGTTCGCCGCTACGCGACGATCGAAGATTTCAATAATTTCGTCAAGCTGGCTTATATGGCGCCGTCTATTCATCATTCCGGCGGTACGGTATGTGAACCGGTCGATGTGCCCGTCAACAAACGCCATCTTGATATGGTGTATGCGCATATCAAATATTCCGACAAGCCTTTCATGGGATCTGTCACCGCACCTGAACGTGCAGAAGATACGATCTCCATGTGCAAGCTGGTCTTTGGCGAGGACTACCTCGATCAAAACACTGTTTTGACCAGCCTGATCAATGCGAATTCTCCCATGGTGTTCGACGAAACCATGTTGGGTGCATTGAAGGTCTATGCGCGTAACAACCAGGCTTGCATAGTCACGCCGTTCATTCTTGCCGGCGCCATGAGCCCGGTAACAGTGGCAGGTACGCTCACGCAGGTCCTGGCAGAGGTTCTTGCGGGAGCGTCTTTCACCCAGCTGATCCGGCCCGGCGCCCCTGTGATTTTCGGCACATTCGCGTCGTCGATCTCCATGCAATCAGGTGCGCCGACCTTTGGTACGCCCGAACCCTCGTTGGTTTCCTACGGTGCCGCGCAGCTGGCACGCCGCTGCGGATTGCCTTTCCGCACCGGTGGTTCGCTCTGTGCTTCCAAGGTTTCCGATGCTCAGGCAGCTTATGAGAGCGCGAATACATTGAATTCGACGCTTCTTGCGGGCACGAATTTCGTGCTGCATGGGGCGGGCTGGCTCGAAGGCGGTCTGGTATCTTCCTATGAAAAATTCATGATGGATATCGATCAGCTCGGCATGGCCCAGAAGATCGCCCAAGGCGTCGACCTCTCCGAGAACGGTCAGGCGATGGATGCTATCCGGCAAGTTGGTCCTGGTAGCCACTATCTTGGTTGCGACCACACGCAGGCGAACTTCCAAACGGCATTCTATCGGTCGAATATTGCAGATAACAATTCGTACGAGCAATGGCTGGCGGAAGGCGAAAAGCGGGCGGATCAGCGCGCTAATGAACTTGCTCGCCGTTGGCTGGAAACATACGAGGCGCCTTATCTCGACCCGGCCATCGACGATTCTCTTAAGGAGTTCATCGCCAAGAAAAAGGCGTCCATGCCCGACGCTTTCACGTGAAAGAAGCCCGAAGACGGCCGGGCTAAAGTGGCCGATCTGATCCACCAGGAAGTCTGGGCCTCTGCTGTAAAGGGTTCAGATGCAGGATAATCGTGAAAACCTGATCCCCAATCAAATCGCCGCCGCGCTGGAGCCATATGGTTTGGTCCCGCGCGGCGGTTTCGTTTTCGACGAAGAGAACGCTCCTTCGCCCTTGATTCAAGGGGGGCATTTTCGAAGTGTTGTCTTGTTTGGCCACTTCGGGTCGGCCATTTGGCCGCATTTCACGCGGTGGTGGCAAGATCACGCGGATTCCCAGGATCCGCTCGATCAATGGTCCAAGGATGTTCTGAGTGCCGTTGCAATGAAATTCGGTGCAATAGCCGTGTTTCCCTCCGATCGGCCCTATCTGCCGTTTCAACAATGGGCGATGCGCGCCGAGGGACTGCGCCCTTCTCCACTCGGAATACTGATCCATCCACAATACGGGCTTTGGCAGGCCTTTCGCGGGGCGCTGCTATTCGATCGCGCGCTCGATTTTGCTAGCAGTGGTCCGCAACATCACCCCTGCGACGATTGCCAGGACAAGCCATGCCTTTCGGCCTGTCCAGTGAATGCCTTTTCCGATGGTGGATATGATGTTGTCCGTTGTCGTTCCCATCTGGCTTCCGGAGAGGGGAATGAGTGCCTGAGCAGCGGTTGTTTGGCGCGCCGCGCCTGTCCTGTGGGACACGAGTCTGCGTACAACGCGCCGCAGATGCGTTTTCATATGAACGCCTTTGCGAAGGGCTGACGTGCTTTCCGTAAAAAATACGGAAGCTAATTCAAACTCTTAGGCGGGAATCTCGTTAAAAGATATATCTTTGACTTGCTTAAAGATATATCTTTGTGTAGATATAGCGCATGAAAGATATAACTAGGAGAAATTCCATGTACGGTCATTGCAGAAATCACCACGGTCTCGGCGGCGATCACTGGTCGCGCGTTGAGGCAATGTCAGGTTCGCAGGAGGGAGGCGGTCGCTTTGGCGGCCGCGGACGCGGCAGTCCGTTCGGGCGGCATCGAGGCGGTCCTTTTGGAGGGCGCGGTCCGCGTATGTTTGATCCGGGCGCATTGCGTCTTGTCGTCCTCGGCTTGATCGCGGAAGAACCGCGTCACGGTTACGATGTCATCAAGGCGCTGGAGGCGAGATTCCAGGGGGCCTATACCCCGAGTGCCGGTGCGATCTACCCGATGTTGCAGATGATGGAAGAGACCGATCTTGTCACTTCCACCACAACGGGCAACAAGCGGCTCTATACGATTACGGATCAGGGGCTTGCCTATCTCGACGAGAACCGGGCGGAGTTGGACAAGATAAACGGCCAACTCGACAGCGCCTCAGGCGAGATACACGGTGCTGCTCTGGGTGAAGAGATGCATGCATTGAGTTTCGCGCTTCGCTCGAAGCTTCGTAGTGGATCGCTGACAACAGAAAAAGCCGAGCAGTTGCGCGAAATCCTGAAGAGGGTCCGCCGCGAGATCGAGGATCTCTGAGGTCTAAAAAGACTGACGCAAAAACCGGCGGGTAAAACCGCCGGTTTTTGCGTCAAGTTAGTCTATCCCCGCCGTCCGCGGCGTTCCCGCTTCGGCATGTCATCAGCGTGAGCTGCAAGCTTGTTGCGCATTGGTCCGATGGTCTCGACGATTGTCTCGACAGAAGGGCGTGCGCCATGCGTGTGACTGTCGAGCGCTTTGCGCATTGCCGCCAGATGCTCGAATGATGTGCCGCAGCAGCCACCGATGATCTTTGCGCCGCCATTGATTGCGAGATGGGCGTAGTCGGCCATCAGTTCCGGAGTGCCAGAATAGAAGATTTCCGCGCCGCGAAATTCCGGTATGCCGCAGTTGCCTTTGATAACGATCGTTGCGGAAGGGTCGGCTTCGCTCATGTCGAGGAGAGACGCCAAAATATCCGAGGCACCGACGCCACAATTTGCGCCAACGGCAACCGGACGTTGCGCAAGCCCATCGACTACACCATGGATGTCCTTCGGCGGTAGGCCCATCATGGTCTTGCCGGCGGTATCGAATGATCCGGTATAAACATAAGGAAGGCCCACTTTGACAGCTGCCTCTGCGGCTGCGCGGATTTCGCCCGGAGCTGACATTGTTTCGATCCACGCCACGTCCACGCCGCCAGCCTTCAGGCCTTCCAGCTGTTCCGTAAATGCCGCGACCGCATCTTCTTCGGTCAAGGCACCGAGCGGCACTAGTAATTCGCCTGTCGGGCCGACGGAACCTGCAACAATAATCTTGCGGTCAGCCTTGTCAGCGACGCTGCGCGCAAGTTTGGCGGCTTTCTTGTTGAGTTCGAATACACGATCCTGTGCATGATGCAGTTTCAGACGATGACGTGTGCCACCGAAGGAATTGGTCAGGATGATGTCGGCCCCGGCATCGACAAACCCTTGGTGTAGAGCAACGATTTTCTCGGGTTGCGCTTCATTCCAGAGTTCCGGAGCTTCGCCTGCTTCAAGCCCGGTTGCAAAAAGATTTGTGCCTGTTGCACCATCGGCCAGCAAAACGCCCTTCTCAGCGATGAGATCAGCAAGTGGGTTTGCAATAGTCATGGCGCACGTTCCCTTTGGATAAGCTAAATAACGATATAAGGAAGTCTTTATATGTGGTCAACAATCATTTGCGACAAGGCCTGCCGCATGGTCAACTGACCTTCAGCGATGAAACGTAGCCAGCCACTTCGTGGGCATTGACTTTGGCAACCCGGATCAATCCGTCAAAATGCCGTTGCATGGTCAGGACCGCGTCTGTTGTGTACAGGACCAGATACATTTCCCCGACAAATATAGCGGCGCGGTAAGGGCCAAAAACGGTATAGGGAACAGAGAAACGCTCGCGTCCGTCAAAGAGATAAAGCCGAAATGACGGATAGAGCTCATCAATCAATTCGGCCATGTGGTTGAGCTGTTCGAGACGGACCTTGCGCGAAAGATCGCTCCAGATGCTGCAACCGGCGGCGAAGTCGCTTAGCGTCTGAAACGGCATACAGACTTCCATGTCGGTGCCCGGTTGTCGATTATAATCAAGCCGGAATGCGGTCTCGCTCAACTGGGTTGCCGGGTCGCGGTGGACCATTGATGTTTCGTACGCAACCACGGCCTGTGTCCGCAACAGGTCCGGGATGCGCGCGGGAACGTACCGGATTTTGCTGCCTGTGGCTTCCGCGTGCCATTTGACGAGAAGAGTGCGTTCGAAATTGTCCGAGCCTTCTTCGATTTCCAGGCTTGGGCGAAGTTCGCCGGTAATACCCTCATCCTGACTCAGTCCCAGAAGCCAATCGAGCGACACGGCGTGGCGCTCGGCAATGTTGAGCAAAGTCTCGACGCGCGGCAGCCTGGTAGATTGACCGGAAAGCAATTGTGACAGGGCTGAACGGTCAATACCAACTGATGCAGCAAAGGCTGACTGGTTTTCACCACTCCGGACAAGGAGACTTTTGATGCGCTCCTGGAACAGGCGGGAAAGATCTCGTTTATCCATATTCGCACCGCATTGTTTATAATACACAACAATTGCGCCATTTGGTGCGCAAAATCAACACTTACTCACAAAAATCGCATTGCTGACAGCTCCTGACAATGAGACCATGAAAAACATGGAATCAGAACGACATAACAAAATACCCTCTTCACAATCCCAGCATTCGCGTAAGCGCACCGGCATTGAATGGCCAACCATTGGCTTGATGACAGCCTGCTACGGGCTTTGGTTTTTCTCCGGTTTTTACGTCTACGACACCATGCCATTGGTTGCTTTGGCAGCGATGGCCATTTCTGTCGCGTTGCATTCGTCCCTACAGCATGAAGTTCTGCACGGCCACCCAACGCGCAGTGGTCTTGTCAACGAAATCCTGATTTCGTTGCCCATTGGACTCGTTTTCCCTTACCGGCGGTACAAGCATCTTCACCTCAAGCACCATGCGGATGAGCGGCTGACAGACCCCTATGACGATCCTGAGAGTTATTTCCGCGCCATGGGCGACTGGGAGAAACTGCCTGCATTTATCAAATCGCTCCTCAACTGGAACAACACGCTGAGTGGCCGGATTATTATTGGCCCGATTCTGATGGCCATTGGCTTTGTCATCGCTGAGGTGAAATTGGTTGCTGGAGGCGACAGGAAGACGCGCACCGCCTGGCTTTTGCATGGCGCCGGACTTGTTCCAATGCTCGGCCTGGTACGGCTGGTCTTCGGCATTCCGCTTTGGATTTACGCGCTGACAGCTGTTTATTGGGGTCTGTCAATCATCTCGATCCGCAGTTATTGCGAACACCAATGGTCGGAGCGCCCGGATGGGCGGACGATTATCGTGGAGAAATCGCCTCTCGCTCTCATATTCCTCAATAACAATCTGCATTTTGTGCACCATAAGCGGCCAACCGCGCCTTGGTATGATCTGCCGGAGCTCTATCGCGAACAGCGCGAGGAATGGCAGCGCATGAATGGTGGTTATGTCTTCCGCAACTATTTTGAGATTTTGCGTGCATATGCATTCCGCAAAAAACAGGAAGTCGTTCACCCCGTTCTTCGTCGTGAGCCGGCTCCAGGGCGGGCCTTCCGGCCCCGCCGCCATGGCATCAGTCTGCAGGGCGGTTCCACAATGCCTATTCCCGCCGAGCCGCCGAAAGAGTAAACAAGCTACATGACTCTTGTGGCGGCTTTACCGATGTATGACTGGCCGGAACGGCGCGCTGAAGTTGATGCGCAGTGGGCTGCGTTGCGTGATACCTTGCGGTCAAATGGATTTGATGCGCCCGAATTTCTGGCGCGCCGCAATGCTGATCTGCCGGCGGTTCCTGGCGGCATCAAGGATAGGGCTGGCAATGTCATCGCGCCGGATCCAGCCCTACTTTCACCTGACGAGTTAGACCGGCAGACGCTGTGGTGTCATCCTGGTTTGCTCTTTGCCCAAGCTTGCTGGGGCCCGCTGGAATTGGGTCTTCAAGCCTATGTCCATGTTGTCGGGCAGGATGACTACTCTGGTGTCGATGGTGGAAGTGGCGAACTTTACTCAAGCGCACTGGTTATGCGGCGAGGCGAGGGGACGCCTGTCAAGGCGCCAGTCGGCGGAGAGGCCAGCCTGCCTGTGGAAGTAATGCGGCGGAAACGGCTCGCGTTCAATAGTCATGACTCCATGTCTGGGTATCTCGCTCTTCAGCGGGACCTTGAAGCCCAGGGAGAGACGCTGGATCTGTTTATCAGCCATACAGAGACCGGCGGGCATCGCAATTCCGTTGACGCTGTAGGGTCTGGTCGAGCAGATATCGCTGCTATCGATTGCAAATCTTGGGAACTGGCGCAGCGCTATGATGAAGCGGCCAGCGCCTTGGTCGTCGTCGGCTGGACGGGCAAGCGCAAAGGCCTGCCCTATATTTCAGCCTTTGAACTACCCGCGCATCTTTTCGCCTGACGGATCGAACGGCGGCTCCAGATTGATCCGGGCGGCCCGGCGAACGCCGAGGATTTCCACCTCAAACAAGCCTTGCTCTACACTTTTGGCGAGTTCTGCCGGCACGTAGCCTTGAGCCATCGATTGGCCGACATAGTGAGCGTAACCGCCGGATGTGACCCAGCCCACGACGCGCCATTCGCCTTGTACAGCTCCCTTGTCGCCCTCATGGGAAACGACCACCCCTGTTGCGTCAAAGCGCGGAGCACCGACGCCATGACCAGCCTGCACTGTGCCGTAGTCTTTCGAGGTCTTCGCCCAGACCGGCTCATCGCCCATGACGTCGGCAGCGCCTTCGCCATGTGGCACGTCGATCAGGAAAGAGACGCGGCGCAGCTTCGCGCTGGTTCCGGCATCATACTCGGCCTTTTCCCTGGCGGCCATTTCGCGGCCGATGAAATCGCTCTTGGAGAGCTTGATGAAGCGATCCATCGAACCTTCATACGGACCGTAGATTGGACGCAATTCGCGGAACCATGTGGGGAAATTTTTCTCTAGCCGCATGGCGAGCAATGCGCGCATGCCAAAATCCACGATGTTGTATTCGGCGCCCGCCTCCTTGATCGCCTTGTACACAAGGCGCTGGTAAGCGGGCTCCATCCAGATCTCATAGCCGAGGTCGCCAGTGTAGGAGATGCGATTGACCTTGCACAGTGCTCCGCCGACAGCCATCTCACGGAAATCCATGAAGCGGAAAGCCGCGTTTGAAACGTCCTCGTCGACGAGTTTTGCAAGGAGATCGCGTGCTCTGGGACCGGCAATCGCCAGACCCACCAGCGTCTGATCGAAACGATGGATTCGAACCGAACCGTCCCCCGGCTGCTGCTTCTGGAACCAGCGCATGTGATAGCGCTGCGCGGCGGACGATCCCCAAATCAGGAACCGGTCATCCGCGGCCTTGGCGATCGTGAAGTCGCCGATGAGTTTGCCTTCTTCGTTCAGCATGGGAGTGAGGACCAGACGTCCAGTCTTCGGCATGGTGTTGGTCATCAGATGCGACAGAAAAGCCTCGGCACCTGCGCCCGTCACTTCATACTTGGCGAAATTGGCGATCTCGGTGACGCCGACATTTGTCCGTGTTGCCCGCACTTCGTTGCCGACATGCTCGAAGTCGTTCGAGCGATGATAGGAGACGATATCGCGGGCTTCCGTGCCTTTGGGCGCGAACCAGAGCGGAGTTTCGAGACCCCAGGAATCGCCCATGACTGCATTCTGTGCGACCATTGTGTCGTATAGCGGCGTCGTCTGCTGAGGACGCGCAGCGGGCAGCTCCTCGTTGGGGAAGCGGATGGAAAAGCGGCGCGAATAGTTTTCGCGCACCTTGGCATTGGTGTAGCGCAGGGTCGCCCATTCGCCGAAGCGGGCGACGTCCATGCCCCAGACGTCGAAGCCAGGCTCGCCATGCACCATCCAGTTGGAAAGGGCGAGGCCAACGCCCCCGCCTTGGCTGAAACCAGCCATGACGGCACAGGCCGTCCAGTAATTGGTGAGACCAGGAACCGGTCCGACAAGCGGGTTGCCGTCCGGCGCAAACGTAAAGGGGCCATTGATGATCTGCTTGATGCCGGCCTTTTCGATACCCGGAAAATGCTTGAAACCCACTTCGAGGGAAGGGGCGATGCGGTCAATGTCCGGTGCCAGCAGCTCGTGGCCGAAGTCCCATG
This sequence comes from Phyllobacterium trifolii, assembly GCF_014192095.1. Classification (GTDB taxonomy): domain Bacteria; phylum Pseudomonadota; class Alphaproteobacteria; order Rhizobiales; family Rhizobiaceae; genus Phyllobacterium; species Phyllobacterium trifolii. The sequence continues at coordinate 174,384 of NZ_JACHXN010000008.1, read as the reverse complement.
GCGTGTTCACGGGCGACCATGGCTTTGCCGCCTTTTCATAGGTGCCGAGCAGAATGCCGTTACGTTCTTGGCGGGTGTAGATCTCGCCCTTGAAATCCATAACCCCGATGAGTTCGCGTCCAGTGGATTTGTTGAACTCCATGACTTCGGGAACGTCTTCGGTGAGGAGATACATGTGCTCCATGGCCAGAACCGGCAATTCAAGGCCGACCATGCGTCCGACTTCGCGCGCCCACAGGCCACCGCAATTGACCACATGCTCGGCTTTCACAGTGCCCTGCTCGGTGATGACGTTCCAGGTCCCGTCCGTTTCCTGTGTCAGTTCAACGACGCGGTTACGCAAGCTTATTTCCGCGCCAAGCTTGCGCGCTGCCTTGGCATAGGCGTGGGTCGTACCGGATGGGTCGAGGTGACCTTCGACCGGGTCCCACATGGCGCCGACGAAGTTGGTCTCGTCCATCAGCGGGAACATCGCCTTGGCTTCCGATGGCGTGATCAATTCCGTATCCATGCCAAGGTAACGGCCGCGCGCGTGAGCGAGGCGCAAAAAATCCATACGCTCCGGCGAGTCGGCCATCATGACGCCGCCGGTCAGATGCAGGCCGCATGACTGTTCCGAAAGTTCCTCGATCTCTTTGTAAAGGCTGACCGTATAGGCCTGCAGTTTGGCCACGTTCGGATCGCCGTTGAGGGTATGAAAGCCGCCGGCAGCATGCCAGGATGAACCGGATGTCAGTTCAGAGCGCTCTATCAGCAGGACGTCGGTCCATCCAGCACGCGCAAGGTGATAGAGGACAGAGCATCCAACAACACCGCCTCCTATGACAACTGCTTTAACGTGCGATTTCATATTCTTATGCCTCGTAATTGGAAATTTGATTCAATGTGTTGAGAGTCTGATTCAACGGATCAGAAATCAGTGGGCGCGCCGCCTTCGGCCTTGCGCCTTGCAACGAAGGCATTGATTTCCTCTTCGATTGCTGGGTCGATCGCTGGTCTCACGTAAGTTGCCAGTCGTTCTTTCCAGACTCGGTTGGCCCGCTCGATCGCCGTTGGTGAACCGGCTTCTTGCCAGCTCTCGTAGTTGCGCCAGTCTGAAATAATCGGTGCATAAAAAGCGGTCTTGTAGCGAGATTGGGTGTGGGCAGTGCCAAAGAAATGGCCGCCCGGACCGACATCGCGCATAGCATCGAGACCCAACGCATCCTCCGACAGATCCAGCGGTGTCAGGAATTCCGCGACCATCTGCAGGAGATCGAAATCGAGGATCATCTTTTCATAGGAACAGCAAAGCCCACCTTCCAGCCAGCCCGCGGAATGCAGCATGAAATTGCCGCCGCCCTGGATCGCGCCCCAAAGCGAGAACACCGATTCATAGGCAGCCTGGGCATCCACCGTGTTAGCTGCACACACATTGGATGTGCGGTAGGGGATGCCATAACGGCGAGCCAACTGACCGCCAACCATCTGGGCTTTCATGTATTCGGGAGTGCCAAAGGCGGGAGCACCCGATTTCATGTCGACATTGGAGGTGAATCCGCCATAACCGACGGGCGCGCCCTTCTTGACCATCTGCGTGAAGGAGATACCGGCCAGCGCCTCGGCATTCTGCTGGACCAACGCTCCTGCAATCGTCACCGGGGCCATGGCGCCCGCGAGGGTGAAGGGCGTGACAATGACGATTTGGCCATTGCCCGACATCTGGATGATGCCCTCCATCATCGGGATATCGAGCTTCAGCGGCGAATTGGTGTTGATGATCGTATAGCAGGATGCTTCGCTCTGCAGCCGTTCGTGGCTGATGCCACGGGCGAGACGCGCAATTTCTATTCCATCCTGGTTTCGCTCCTTGCCGAGCGAATAGATGTGAAATGGCTTGTCGGTGAGCGTCGCCAGATCCCGTATGCACTCGAGGTGACGCACCGAAGGATGGATATCGATGGGTTCTACAGGATATCCCCCTGTCGCATTGATGATATTGTGCATCTGAGCCAGTTTCAGGAAATTGCGGAAATCGGCCTGATTACCCGAGCGCCGGCCATTGTCGGTGTCGGAGCAGTTCGGCGCAGATCCCATTTGGGCAAAGATCAGATTATTGCCGCCAAAACGCACATTATGTGCGGGGTTGCGAGCATGCAGCGTGAACTCGGATGGCGCGTGGCTGACATACTCAAGGATCATTTCTTTGTCGAAATGAACGCGCATTGTGCCAGGAGCAACGTCGGCGCCGGCCTCTTTCATGATTTCGCGTGCACCGTCGTGCAGCACGTCCACCCCGATCTCCTGCAGCACTTTAAGCGATGCATCGTGGATCGATTCAAGTTCATCGTCGGAAACGATCTTTGTCGGTGTAAATGGGATTTTGAGCTGCCGAAACGGTGGCTGATCGAAAGCACCGCTTTCAACGCTGCGTGGCCGCGCACGCCCGCCACGTCTGCCATGGTCCCGGGCTGATGCGTTTGCGTCGGTCTCAACTGCAGGTTCACTCATTGGTCATGCCCTCATTCGCTCCTGTCGCAGGCGATGGTGCACTATCGCCAGAGCAGGGCGCAGGGTGCGCGGCGTGAGCGACGCCGAGCGCAAGGGAAGCGACACCTAGTGCGTTGGTTATTCCGCCGCAGCTTTCGATGTCAGATGGCTAATCGGCGTGACCATCGCTTGAATCAAATTGTTCATGCTGATGACGCCAGTGGGTTTCCCGTTATCATCAACAACCGTTGCGTATTGCTGGTTGGCGTCGGTCATTGTCTTGGCAGCTTCTTCAAGAATCGTGCCGGTTTTGACTATTACACCGCCCGTTGCAGATGGCGCACCAGATTGAGTGGCAATCGTGTCGACCATGATGACGCGACCGCGGTTAACCTCTTTCACGAAGCTCGAAATATATTCGTCCGCAGGCTGCAAAACGATGTCCTGGCCGGTTCCCTGTTGAACGACTTCGCCGTCACGAAGGATCGCGATGCGATCGCCGAGCCGCAAAGCCTCATCGAGATCGTGGGTGATGAAGACGACCGTTTTCTTGATTTCCTTCTGCAGATCGAGAAGAACCGATTGCATGTCCATGCGAATGAGCGGATCGAGGGCCGAAAACGCTTCATCCATAAGCAGGATCGGCGCGTCGTTTGTCAGGGCGCGAGCTAGACCGACACGCTGCTGCATGCCACCTGATAGCTGGTTGGGATAATGATCCTCAAACCCTTTGAGTCCCACCCGGCCGATCCAGCGCCTGGCCTGTTCCTCCTGCTTTTCCCGCGACAGGCCCTGTATCTCAAGGCCATAGACGGTGTTATCCAGCACTGTGCGATGGGGCAGCAAGGCAAACTTCTGGAAAACCATCGCCGTTTTGTGGCGCCGGAACTGACGCAGATCGTTCTGATTCATCTTGCAGACATCGGCGCCATCGATGATGACTTCACCGGCCGTTGGATCGATCAGACGATTGATGTGGCGGATCAATGTGGACTTGCCTGAACCGGAAAGCCCCATGACAACTTGGATGCAACCGGCCGGCATATCGATGTTGATGTCCCGCAAGCCAAGAACATGTCCATGGTCTTCATTGAGTTCGGTCTTTGACATGCCTTTCTTCACCGCCTCGACATAGGCCTGCGGTCTCTGGCCGAAAATCTTGTAGAGATTCTTGATCTTGATGCCTGCTCCCTGAACCGAACGATCAGCCATGGACAACCTCCTGGTGCTTCTGAAGACGCTTGCCATAGGCCTGACTAACGCGGTCAAAAATGATGGCTATGCCAACGATGGCAAGGCCGTTGAAAAGTCCAAGCGAGAAGAACTGGCCGTTCACCGAACGCAGCACGGGCTGTCCAAGACCCTGGACACCGATCATCGACGCGATAACCACCATGGCTAGCGCCATCATGATTGTCTGGTTGATACCAGCCATGATTGTCGGAAGAGCAAGGGGGATCTGGACGTTTCTCAATCGCTGCCAACTCGACGAACCGAATGCGTCAGCTGCCTCCAGGACGTCCTTGTCAACGAGCCTGATCCCAAGATTGGTCAGGCGAATCATCGGCGGAATAGCGTAGATCACAACGGCGATAAGGCCTGGGACCTTGCCGATGCCAAGCAACATTACGACTGGAATCAAATAGACGAAGCTCGGCATTGTCTGCATTACGTCAAGAATGGGATTGACCATTCGCTGGAAACCATCAGAACGCGCCATCACAATGCCAATCGGGATACCGACGACGATCGAAACGACCGTGCCGACGAAGATCATGGCGATGGTCTTCATCGCGTCACTCCACATATCGAAATAGCCGATCAGGAGAAGGGTCAGGATGGTGCCGCCTACGATCTTCCAGTTGCGGCTGGCAATCCAGGCAATGCCGCCAATGAGAACGATCATGACTGGCCACGGCGTCGTCGTCATAAAGCGTTCTGCCTGAATAAGGAAGTACTGCAGGGGTTGAAAAAACGACTCGATGACATCGCCGTACTGACGGGTGAAAGCCTTGAAACCCTCGTCCATCGCCTTTTTCAGGTTGCGCAGCGTGTCGTCATTCATATTGGGAAATGAGTAAAACCAATCCATTTGTCGGTGCCCCTTCCATAGCCACTCCAAGCGCTACGCTTTCAGAATGGCTGAAGCGGTTGAACGTGGTTGCGTTCAACCTATCAAGAGTGGAATACGGCGAAGCCTTGCTTCGCCGTATCTGACAATTACTGTATGGCTGCCTTGATTTTCTCGGCGGCTTCCGGGGAGACCCATTTTGTCCAAACCGCCTCATTGTTCTTGAGGTAATATTTGGCGCCATCTTCACCCGTAGCCTGGTTGTCGACCATCCAGGCTAGCAGCTTGTTGAACTCTTCAGTCGAAAGCTGCCGCTTTTTCAGATAGTCGAAGGCGGGGCCAGCAGCGTCGGAAAATTTCTTCGTGACAACCGTATAGATATCTGACTTCGCCCATCCATTCGGCTTTGGATCGGGGCAATCGGCAACGACAGTGCAGCGTTTCCATTCGGCTTCATCAAATGGTACGCCATTGTCGAGCTTGACCATGGGATACTTACCAAGGATTGCGGTAGGGCCCCAATAATATCCGAGCCAAGGCTCCTTGCGCTCATAGGCCTTGGCGATGGAGCCATCGAGACCTGCTGCCGAACCTGTATCAACAAGCGTGAAGCCATTTTTGTCGCCACCATAGGCCTTGTAGAAGTTGGTGGTCGTGATCTGGCAAGCCCAACCCGACGGGCAATTATAAACCGCGCCCTTCTTTGGATCTTCCGGAGCGGGGAACAATTCCGGATGCTTCATCGCGTCCGCAATCGTCTTGATATCCGGGTGCGCATCGGCAAAATATTTAGGGATCCACCAGCTTTCAGTGCCGCCTTCAGTAATGGCAGGCGCTGCCAGGACCAGTCGGTCTTCCTTGACGGCCTTCTCAAGGAGGTCACGGACAGTGTTGAGCCAGCCCTCGGGCGCGATGTCCGGCTGACCCTTTTCCAACATCGACGTGAAAGTTGGAACCGTGTCGCCAGCGACCAGTTCGGCGTCGCAGCCATAACCTTCTGTTAGTATAATCTTGTCCAGATTGGCCAAAGCTTCGGCCGATGGCCAGTTCATATTGGCGATTGTTACAGAGCCGCATTCTGCAGCCGATGCCGATCCAGCGTAGCCGAAAAGACCAGCGGCGAGTATAGTTGAAGCGAGTAGCTTCTTCATGTGTTTTATCTCCCACTCTTTGACAGTTCACCCGAATACGAATTCTAACTTGGTACTGTCCTACCCAGTTGTTCGCTTATGTGCCATTTGGCATCCTTATCCCGGCAGAATGCAATGCTTTCTTTGAATAAATGCGGTGCATCGCGACAAGGCCTATCGATATAACGACGCCGGGACAATGAATGAGAACCAATGCACAATGTTCATCCGCGTATCGTAACAAACCAATAGATGAAAGATCAACGCCTTAGACAGTTTCCTTTATCAATTCATTTGGAAGGTCCATGCCTCGCAGGGTTGTGATATGTCCCGCGACTTATGGTGACGCTCTTCTGTTCGCGTCACGCTATCGTTTGGTCGCAAACTGCACAATCCTAGGCTAGGCAGGCGATTTTGGCATGGCTGCCATGCAAATTTACCCGACCGACTGCAGAAAATGCGACACGCCATGGCGAATTTCCCTGATCAAATTTCAGGCAAGTAGCGCATTTGAATGGCAACAACAGTTTTCTCTTCGAGGTGCAGGAATGCTCTATATTTTTAACCGCAATAACCGTGTTCACATTTCGTGGAATGCCACTGAAAAGCGCAACGCGCCTTCGAACAACGCAAAGAGCGGCATAGCGTCGGCTGTTTCGTTCATATGGACGCGTTCGGCGGGCTGATTTACAAGCTGATCTATGCAGAGCCGCTGCCTCTTCAGGCGGCGGTTTTTCTTTGCGTTTCGGAACCGGAGCATTTGAAAAAAACCGCCCTGTCCGGGTGGAGCAGTGCGGTCTTTTTATACTGGATATAGTCCGAAGAAGCAGCCACTCCGGTACGCAGTACCTGATCCGGAGCAGGTAAGCAGGGTCTTGGTCTGCTTACCTGTAAAGTTTTAACCGGACATCGTTACCGCGAGGTTAGCGAGTGCTTAAGCAAATCTAAATTTGGAGGTTTTCTGAGTGCTTGCTCTGTGTTTTTAGTTATCGCGGTTGGATTCGCGCAAGAAATTTACAATTCCTGAAAAATCAGAACCCTCATTGCCAGCTGAATTGAACGCCGCATAGAGCTCTTCGGCATGGGCGCCAAGCGGTGTCGCTGCGCCTACGCTCGCGGCGGCTTCCTGCGACAGCTTCAAGTCCTTCAACATTAGTGCTGCAGCAAACCCCGGCTTATAGCCATTATTGGCTGGAGAAGTCGCAACCGGGCCAGGCACCGGACAGTATGTGGTCAGCGACCAACATTGCCCGGACGAAGTCGAGGCTACATCAAATAGTGCTTGATGCGAGAGGCCAAGTTTTTCCGCCAGTGTGAAAGCCTCGCTGACGCCGATCATCGAGATACCGAGGATCATGTTGTTGCAGATCTTTGCGGCTTGTCCGTTGCCGGCTTCGCCGCAATGCACTATGCGGCCCGCCATGGGTTTAAGAATGGGTTCAGCTTTCGCAAACGCTTCAGCGCTGCCACCAACCATGAACGTCAGCGTACCCGCTGCCGCGCCGCCAATACCGCCAGAAACAGGTGCATCGACCGAAAGCAGCCCATTCGCTTGAGCAATCTCGTGAGCATTTCGCGCCGAGTGGACGTCTATTGTGGACGAATCTATGAAAAGCGCGCCTTTTCGCGCTTTTTTTGCAACAGCTTCATAAACCGTCAATACGTGTTTGCCTGCAGGAAGCATCGTGATGACGACATCGGCTTCAGCGACCGCTGTTTCGGCGCTGTCTGTAACATCCACGCCGTTACCTCGGGCTGTTTCAAGGTTTTCCGGCAGTAGATCGAAGCCCAGCACCTTTTGTCCCGCTTTGACAAGATTGGCCGCCATAGGATTGCCCATGTGCCCGAGACCAATAAAAGCGACAGTCGCCATTGCAATTTTCTCCTGATGAAATTGTTTAGTGACTGGTCATATGCCGTGCGATGATGACGCGCATGATTTCATTCGTTCCTTCGAGTATCTGGTGAACGCGCAGATCACGAACGATCTTCTCGATGCCATAATCGTGCAGATAACCGTAACCACCATGGATCTGCAGCGCGTCGTTGGCGACATCGAATCCAACATCTGTAACGAAGCGCTTGGCCATGGCTGACCACTTCGAGGCGTCGTGGGCCTTCCGGTCGAGCTTCGATGCAGCCGTGTAGAGCAGCATTCGCGCCGCCGAAAGATCGGTCTCCATGTCGGCAAGCTTGAACTGTAACGCCTGGAACTGGTTGATCGCCTTGCCAAAGGCCTTACGCTCGGAGGCATAGGCTACGGCTTTGTCCAGCGCCGACTGCGCACCGCCGAGAGAGCAGGCCGCAATATTGAGACGTCCGCCATCAAGGCCACCCATGGCGATTTTGAAGCCGTCGCCTTCCTCGCCAAGCCGGTTTGCCACCGGAACCCGGCAATTATCGAAAATGACCTGTCTCGTGGATTGAGCATTCCACCCCATCTTGAACTCATTTGCACCAAACGAAAGGCCGGGGGCGTCCTTCGGGATTGCAACCGCTGAGATGCCCTTCGGTCCGTCCTCGCCGGTCCGTACCATTGTCACGTAAACGTCGGAGTCGCCGGCACCTGAGATAAACTGCTTGGCGCCGTTGAGCACATATTCATCGCCGTCGCGCACCGCGCGCGTCTTCAGTGCTGCAGCATCGGAACCGGAATTGGGTTCGGTCAGGCAATAGCTGGCTAACCACTCCATGGACGTCAATTTCGGTACAAATCGCAGACGCTGTTCCTCGTTGCCAAAGAGATCAATCATCCATGTCCCCATATTGTGGATGGATATGAACGCCGAGAATGCAGGGCAAGCCGCCGACAGGGCTTCGAAAATCAGAACGGCATCAAGCCGCTTCAGCCCTGAACCGCCCACATCCTCGCGCACATAGATGCCACCCATCCCAAGCGGACCGGTTTCACGAATCACATCTGCGGGAAAATGCTTTTCGCGATCCCAGGCGAGCGCATTGGGCGCCACACGATCAGCGGCAAACGCACGGGCCATGTCCTGGATTGCCAGTTGGTCCTCGTTCAGCTCGAACTGACCGGTAGCCGAATCGACCAGCGTGTCCATTGTAACCTCCCTGTATTCTTGTTCCGTCCACTCTATCCCAAGCACCAAGTGGCGCAACGTCTTCGGTGGGGCTAGGAAGAGAAAGACATATCCGCTACTCAAAGCCCATGACGCACGCAATCATGTTGCAGGGAACTGGCTCGGATGTTGGGAAATCGGTCCTCGTGGCCGGACTTTGCCGGCTAGCGCGCAATCGCGGCTTGAAGGTGCGCCCCTTCAAGCCGCAGAACATGTCCAACAATGCCGCCGTAAGCGACGATGGCGGCGAGATCGGCCGGGCGCAATGGCTGCAGGCACTGGCTTGCGGCGTGCCTTCATCAGTGCACATGAACCCAGTGCTGCTGAAGCCACAATCGGAAACCGGCAGTCAGATCATCGTGCAAGGCAAGGTCTGGGGGCAGGCCAAGGGCCGCGACTATCAGAAATTCAAGTCACAGCTGCTCGATGCGGTCATGGCGTCGTGGGATGTCGTGCGGGACGGTGCGGATCTGGTTATGGTCGAGGGGGCGGGATCGCCTGCGGAAATCAATCTGCGCGCTGGCGATATCGCCAATATGGGTTTTGCCACCCGCGCCAACGTTCCGGTTGTGCTGGTGGGCGATATCGATCGTGGCGGGGTGATTGCATCGATCGTCGGCACGCACGCGATTCTTCAACCAGAGGATCGTGACATGATCGTTGGCTACATCATCAACAAGTTTCGCGGCGATATTTCGCTGTTCGATGATGGACTCAAATCCATAACGCAATTTACTGGCTGGCCGTCATTCGGCGTTGTGCCATGGTTGAAGGATGCTTCGCGGTTACCCGCTGAGGATTCAGTCGTGCTGGAACGCCTGGTTAAAGGCGAGGGGCGTGCACTCAAAGTTGTCGTCCCTATCCTCGACCGGATTGCTAACTTTGATGATCTCGATCCGCTGATGGCAGAGCCGCTGGTGGACGTGGTCATGGTAAGAAGTGGCGAACGGCTGCCTGCGGATGCCGGACTTGTGATCATTCCCGGTTCCAAATCCACGATTGGCGATCTCTTGGGCTTCAAGGAAAATGGCTGGGACCGGGATCTCGATATGCACAGGCGGCGCGGCGGTCATATAATTGGCATCTGCGGCGGATATCAAATGCTCGGCCGCACTGTCCGCGATCCCGATGGAATTGAAGGAAATGTCACGGAAGTAGAAGGTCTCGGTCATCTCGATATCGATACGGTCATGGAACCGGAAAAGACGGTGCGCAATGTGGATGCTCATTCGCTACAGTTCGATTTGCCATTGAAGGGCTACGAGATTCACCTTGGTAGAACAACGGGACCGGACTGCGAGCGGCCAACAGTGCGTGTCAATGGCACAGCTGACGGTGCTGCCTCCAGGGACGGCAAAGTTTTTGGCAGCTATTTGCACGGGTTGTTCGTGGACGATGGCTTCCGGGCGGCATTTTTACAATCCATGGGAATTGCTGCGGACGCGCTCGATTATCGTGCCGGGGTAGACCAGGCTCTCGATTCCATAGCCGGCCAACTGTCTGACGTGCTCGATATCGACCGGCTGCTCGCGCTCAAATCACAGCGATGACGCGGCAGCCGCGGTTGACGTCGCAGTTTCGTTTGACATTCGTGGCGCTTGGTGAATAACGTCACGGCATGATTGGTTCCCGATATCGGCCAAAGGCCAAGGGATCAAAAGGGAATGCGACGGCCGTACCCATCAGGGCGACCTATCCGCAGCCGACCCCGCGACTGTAGAGCGGCGAGGGTCAATGTCATCGCCAGAAGCGAAAGCTGATGGCAGCCACTGGGAAACCGGGAAGGCGGCATTGATCTTACGACCCGCGAGCCAGGAGACCTGCCAGTCATAGGGCAATAGTGCCCAAAACCGAAGGGGATTGTCCCTTCTGGCCCTGCACGGAGGTTGTTATGGCTGCTACTCGTACTTCGACTACGATTTCTCTCCCGCTCGCATCGCGTCTGACCACGGCGGTGTTTTCGCTTATGCTCGGCGTGTTCATCATATACGGTGTCGGTCTTTCGCATTCCGAAACGCTGCATGATACCGCGCACGACACCCGCCATTCATATGGATTTCCCTGCCATTGAGCTTTTCACTAGCTGAATAGACGATTCAGCTATCTGCTCTTACGCATTGAAAAATTACAATTTGTTTGGACCGGGGCCTTTTTCAGGTACCCGGCGTCTCGCTTTAGGGATCGGGGAGTGAATTCCATGTTGGTTAAATATCTTCTGGCTACCATCGTTGCCGGTCTGTTTGCCGGTATTCTTTTGACACCGGCGATGTATGTGCGGAATGTTCCGCTTATTCTGCATGCCGAGGAATATGAAAACGCCGGCGGTCATGAACATAGCCATGACGCTGCAGCGGCGGCGACTGAGGCTGCACCCGCTGCCGTAGCCCCGCACGAACATGAAGAAGAGGCAAGTCCTGCGCTTCCATTCGGCCGCTTTGGCAATACGCTGCTGATCAATCTCGTTGCCGGTGCTGGCTTTGCCCTCATCACAGGAGCTGCCGCACTTTTTCTGGGTCGCAGGATCACGCTGCAAAATGGTATTTATTGGGGTCTTGCGGGCTTCTTTATTTTCAATCTTGCGCCTGCATTCAGCCTCGCTCCCGAATTGCCGGCGATGCCGGCAGCCGACCTTGCCACGAGGCAGGCATGGTGGCTGATTACAGTTCTGCTGACGGCAGGCGGCGTTTATCTCATCGTGCTTCGCGACGAGATCTGGGCAAAGGTGCTGGGCATTGCGCTGATCGTGGCTCCACACGTTTATGGTGCGCCTGAAGCCGATGATCTGACCTCAAGCGTACCGCCGACATTGGCTTCCGAATTTGCCGTGTCGACACTAGCAACCAACCTGTTCTTCTGGGTGGTGCTTGGAACCGCGCTTGGCTGGGCCATTCAACACTACGCGCAATCGGAGCTGGATGCCTGATGCAACTGGAACGCAGAGCAACCTTTGTTTTGGGCGGCGCGCGTTCCGGTAAATCCTCTTTTGCCGAGGGGTTGATCGAAGCGTCTGGTTTGGATGCGGTCTATCTTGCTACTGGCAGAGCATGGGACAATGAAATGTCAAAGAGAATAGCGCAGCACAAGCAACGGCGCGGCGGCTCCTGGACAACCATTGAAGAACCACTTGATCTGGTCGGTGTGCTGCAAAGAGAGTGCACCGGCAACCGTGCCGTTCTTGTCGATTGTCTGACTTTGTGGCTCACCAACCTGATGATGTCTGAGAAAGATATCGAAACCGAGACAGCGCGGCTTGTTGCGGTGCTGCCCACATTCAAAGGTGCCGTGGTGCTCGTCTCCAATGAGGTAGGCCTCGGCATCGTGCCGGAAAACCGCATGGCGCGCGACTTTCGCGACCATGCAGGCCGGCTCCATCAAGCCGTGGCTGCTGCTGCGGCTCAGGTCTATTTCGTGGCGGCAGGCCTGCCGCTCAAAATGAAGGGATAACACCATGCAGGGTCAAAAGATTCCGGCAACGGTCATCACCGGCTTTCTCGGTTCGGGCAAGACGACGATGATCCGCAATCTCCTGGAAAATGCCAACGGCAAGCGCATCGCGCTCATCATCAATGAGTTCGGCGATCTTGGCGTTGACGGCAACTTGCTTAAAGGGTGCGGTATCGAAGCGTGCCGCGACGAGGATATGATTGAACTGAACAATGGCTGCATCTGCTGCACCGTTGCCGATGATTTCATTCCGACCATGACCAAACTCTTGGATCGCCCGGATCGCTTCGATCACATCGTCATCGAGACCTCGGGGTTGGCCCTGCCGCAGCCACTGGTTGCCGCGTTCAACTGGCCGGAGATCAAGACACAAGTCACCGTCGACGGTGTGGTGACCGTCATTGACGCAGCCGCGGTTTCGGAGGGACGTTTTGCCGACGATCATGACAAGGTCGACGCGCAACGCGAACGGGATGAATCGCTTGATCATGACAGTCCACTGGAAGAGCTGTTCGAAGACCAGATCCGTGCTGCCGATCTAATCATCCTCAACAAGTCCGATCTTATCAGCGATGCCGAGCTGACGAGTGTTCGCAGTGACGTGCAGAGCCGATCCACGCGCTCGCTGAATATGGTTTCGGCAAGCTTCGGCAAGCTCAGCAATGAATTGTTGCTTGGGCTGGGCGTCGGCACCGAGGAAGACATCGCCAACCGCCAGTCGCATCATGAGATGGAGCATGCGGCGGGCGAAGCGCACGATCATGATGAATTCGAGAGCTTCGTTGTTGGTCTCGGCCCTGTCGCCGAGCCCAAATCATTCGTCGAAAAGCTCAAAGCAGTGATTGCCGATCATGACGTCTTGCGGCTCAAGGGCTTCGTCGATGTTCCCGGCAAGCCGATGCGTCTAGTAATTCAGGCCGTCGGTTCACGTATCGAACATTATTTCGATCGCAGTTGGAACCCCGGCGAAGAGCGTCAGACGCGGCTCGTCGTGATTGGTTTGCACGATATCGATACGGCGGCCATCTCAACGGCAATGAACGCTGCCGCGGCCTGATAGGAAACTGAATGCATCTCCTGCTTGCCCAGAAAGGCACGATCGCTGAAGGCGCCGAGGCCATAGACCTTGGCCAGACGCCGGGAGATGTGTTGTTTCTTTCCGCTGCCGATACGGAACTGGCAAGCCTTAGCTCTGCCCGGCGACAAAACGACGTCGTATCGTTACGTCTTGCCAATATGATGGCTCTGGCACATCCCATGTCGGTCGATGCCTATGTTGAGCGTACGGCGCGCCATGCAAAGCTTATTGTTGTGCGGATTATCGGCGGCGAAAGCTATTGGCCTTATGGGCTGGAGGCGTTGCATGCGTGCGCCGTTAATCACAAGGTACAGCTTGCGGTGCTGCCAGGTGACGATAAGCCGGACCCCGGGCTGGACCGGTTTTCCACGATTTCACGACAGGATCGCGATGCGCTCTGGCACTATCTGCTGGAGGGCGGCGTGCAGAACGCCCTACGTTTCCTCGATTATTGTGGATCACTGATCGACGGCAAGGACAAGCCGCAGGAAGCAGCGCCGCTTTTGAAAGCCGGGTTGTGGAGGCCGGGCAGCGCCGCGCCATCGCTGGAAGAATTGCGTGGACAATGGCAGGATAATGCATCGGTCGTTGCGATCTGTTTTTACCGCGCACTGGTGCAGAGCGGGCAGACGCAGCCGGTCGAAGCTTTGATCGATGCGCTGAAAGCCAAGGGGCTCAACCCTTTACCGGTGTTCGTTTCCAGCCTGAAAGATCCGGTATCTGTGGCGACGCTAGAGAGCATTTTCGGCGAAGCGCCGCCTGCGGTCGTGCTCAACGCTACAGGGTTTGCCGTTTCCGCGCCGGGCAGCGCACGCAAAGCTACCGTGCTCGAACACCACGGCGCCGTGGTGCTACAGGTTATCTTTTCCGGATCAAGCATCGAACAATGGCGCGGCTCCGATCAGGGATTGTCAGCCCGCGACCTGGCAATGAATGTGGCACTACCGGAGGTCGACGGACGTGTTCTTTCGCGCGCGGTGTCATTCAAATCCGCACGGCATTATGACGAGGGGACGCAAGCCAATATCGTCACGCATGAACCGATGGCCGACCGCGTGGAGTTTGTTGCTGCGCTGGCCGCGAACTGGGCGCGGCTTCGTGCTGCGAAGCCTGCTTCGCGCCGCGTCGCTCTCATTATGGCCAATTATCCCAATCGCGACGGCCGGCTTGGCAATGGTGTGGGTTTGGATACGCCTGCGGGTACCTGGCATATCCTGCATGCGATGCGCGAGCAGGGCTATCCGGTTGCCAGCGTACCAATCGACGGCGACGCGCTGATCAATCATATGATGGCGGGTCCGACCAACGCAGCCCGCGATGGTCGGGAAATCCGCGAAACCATTTCCTTGAATCAATATAGAAGCTTCTTCGAACAGCTTCCGCAAACGATTCAAGCCGCTGTCACCTCGCGCTGGGGGCAGCCTGACGCCGATCCATACTTCATTCAGCAGGCTGAGATATTCGCGTTGCCGCTGGCGCGTTTTGGTGAAACGCTGGTCGGCATCCAGCCAGCACGCGGTTACAATATTGATCCAAAAGAAACCTACCATTCACCAGACCTTGTGCCGCCACACGGTTATCTGGCTTTTTACGCCTATCTTCGCGAAGTTTACGGCGCGCATGCCATTGTGCATGTCGGCAAGCACGGCAATCTCGAATGGCTGCCGGGCAAATCTCTAGCGCTGTCGGAAAACTGCTATCCAGAAGCAGTGCTTGGACCGGTGCCGCATATCTACCCGTTTATCGTCAATGATCCGGGCGAGGGAACCCAGGCCAAGCGCCGCTCATCCGCCGTCATCATCGATCATCTGACGCCGCCGCTCACCCGCGCCGAGAGCTATGGTCCACTCAAAGACCTCGAAGCGCTGGTAGATGAATATTACGAGGCGTCCGGCGTCGATCCGCGCCGTCTTGTGCGTCTTAAGGCGCAAATTCTCGATCTGGTGCGCGATATCGGGCTCGACAGCGATGCCGGCATTCACGATCATGACCCGGACGATCTCGCTCTGCAGAAACTCGATGCGTATCTTTGCGATTTGAAGGAAATGCAAATCCGCGATGGCCTGCATGTTTTTGGACGATCGCCGGAAGGGCGTCTGCTGACCGATCTCGTGGTTGCGCTGGCGCGGGTGCCACGCGGAGCTGGCCATGGCGCCGATCAGAGCCTGCAGCGGGCGATTGCGCTCGATCTTGGGCTGGAGGGCTTCGACCCGCTGGATTGTGAGATGGCCAAGTCATGGGACGGGCCTCGCCCCGATATCTTGCAAGCTATTTCGGATGAGCCTTGGCGCATCACCGGCGACACCGTCGAACGTGTCGAGCTGCTGGCCGCCAAATTGGTGGCCGGAGAGGTGGATTGCACTCAGGATTGTGCCGCGACAATTGCCGTACTTGACGGCATCCGCACCAACTTGCGTTCTGCTGTTACCGCTTGCGGCGATGCCGAGATGAATGCGTTGCTGGCGGCACTGAACGGACGTTTCGTTGCGCCGGGGCCGTCGGGGGCACCAACTCGCGGGCGCCCGGATGTCTTGCCGACAGGGCGAAACTTCTTTTCTGTCGATACCCGCGCCGTACCAACGCCTGCCGCATGGGAACTCGGACAAAAATCCGCCGAGCTTCTGATCCGACGCTACACGCAGGATCATGGCGAATGGCCGACCTCATTCGGCCTTACGGCCTGGGGCACGTCGAATATGCGCACCGGCGGCGACGATATTGCGCAAGCGCTGGCACTGATCGGTGCCAAGCCGGTGTGGGATATGGCCTCGCGCCGGGTTACCGGTTACGAGATCATCCCGACGGCCATGCTTGGTCGTCCACGCGTCGATGTAACCTTGAGAATTTCGGGGTTCTTCCGTGATGCATTTCCAGACCAGATAGCGCTGTTCGACACGGCAGTGCGGGCTGTGGGCGCTTTGGATGAAGATGCCGAGGATAATCCTATCGCCGCGCGTATGCGCAGCGAGCAAGCGCGGCTCATTGGAGAAGGCACAGAAGAAAAGCTGGCCAGACAACGCGCCGGTTTTCGCGTATTCGGCTCCAAGCCTGGTGCCTATGGTGCTGGTCTGCAAGCACTCATGGACGAAAACGACTGGACAAAGCGCGACGATCTGGCCGAAGCCTGGCTCGTCTGGGGCGGCTATGCCTATGGCGCGGGCATCGAGGGCAATGCTGAGCGGGGCTTGCTCGAAGAACGGCTGCGGGACGTCAACGCCGTCGTGCAAAATCAGGACAACCGCGAGCACGATCTGCTCGATTCCGACGATTACTACCAGTTCGAAGGCGGTATGTCGGCGGCGGTGGAACTTGTCTCGGGCGAGCGCCCTGCCATCTACCACAATGACCATTCACGTCCGGAAAAACCCGTTATCCGCACGCTTGAAGAAGAAATCGCCCGTACGGTTCGTGGCCGCGTGACCAACCCGAAATGGATTACTGGCGTGATGCGCCATGGCTATAAGGGCGCATTCGAGATGGCGGCGACCGTGGACTATCTTTTTGCCTTCGCCGCTACCACTGGCGCTGTCGGCAACCACCATTTCGAAGCCGTCTATCAGGCATTTCTGGTAGACGAAGACGTGCGGAATTTTCTGGCCGAGAAGAACCCGCATGCCTTGCGTGATATTGCGGAAAAGTTGGAACAGGCGGTTACGCGCGACTTCTGGAGGCCGCGGTCCAACTCGGCGCGCTACGATTTAAGCAAACTTGCCGCTTGATAATTTGATTCGGAAGGGGAAGCCAAATGGCTGAAAAGTCACAAAAATTGCAGAATCTGACCGAAGCGGAAATCAATGAGCGGCACGCCGACAAGATGCGCAAGAAGAAAGCCGTGCGTGACAAAATTCTGGCAACAAAGACCGACGAAAAAGGTCTGGTGATCGTCAATACCGGTAAAGGAAAAGGCAAATCCACGGCCGGCTTCGGCGTTGTGTTCCGGGCGCTCGGCCATGGCATGAAGATCGGCGTCGTCCAGTTCGTCAAGGGATCATGGGATACGGGCGAGCGTTGGGTCCTGGAGAAATTCCCCGAGCAGGTAACGATTTCCGCCATGGGCGAGGGATTTACGTGGGAAACGCAGGATCGTGCCCGCGATATCGCCATGGCGCGCGATGCGTGGGAACAGGCCAAGATGATGATCCTCGACGACGAAACCGAGTTGGTGCTCTGCGACGAACTGAACATTGCCCTGCGTTATGACTATCTGCCGGTCGATGAAATCATCGAAGTTCTGAAGCAGAAGCCGCATATGAAACATGTGATCATCACTGGCCGTAACGCCAAGGATAAGCTCATCGAGTTTGCGGATCTTGTCACCGAGATGGAAATGATCAAGCATCCTTTCCGATCGGGCATCAAGGCTCAAAAGGGCATCGAATTTTAATTTTGTAGATGCTGGCCTGAGGCGTTTTCGCTACTTGAATTCGGCTGTCTGTACTGCAATCAATCAGTAGAGACAATTTGGGGGTAAAATGAGCGAAAGCATTTTTGATCGGATTGCGACATTTCTGGGTACGAAAAGTGCGGTGCAGAAGGTTGCCGATGACCCAGTGTTGACAGCAGAACTTTTGCTGCTGCTGCACATAGCACTGGCGGATGGAAAGACTGATAAAGCCGAATACGGCGCGATTCTGCGTGTCGCTTCGAATGATTTCGGAATTTCGCCCGAGGAGTTCGGAGAAGTCGCTGAATACCTCAAGGACTTCGGTTACGAGACCACAAGTACCCAAGCCGCGCTGGCCTTTGCGGACGTGTCGTTTGAACGTAAGGTTCAGTTGCTGCGTCATCTTTTGGCGATTGCGAATGCCGACGATGAATTGGATGCCAAGGAAGCCAATCTGATCCGCAAGACGGCCGATCTTTTGGGCGTGACACCGGAAGAATTGCACAAGAAGCACGTATGATTTCGTCAATCTATGCGCTGGGAGTGGGGTGCGAACGGGGATGTGCGCCCGACGAGCTCTTCGACCTCGTCAACAAGGTCTTGCAAAACGCGGCCATTGAGCCATCGAATATAAGTGGCATACATTCGATAGACTTGCGACGTGGCGAGCCAGCCATTGTAGATGTGGCGCGGAAATTCAACCGCCCTGTTTGCTACTTCAGTGCTTCCATTCTGGAAGAACAGACACCGAGTTTGCTGAACCCGTCCGATCGCGTTTTTGCGCTGATGGGATGTCACGGCGTGGCTGAAGCCGCCGCGCTTGCAGGTGTTGGACCGACAGGCGTATTGGTCGTTGGAAAAACAAAATCGGCTCATGCCACAGCAGCATTGGCTGTAACAAAGAGATAAAAAATGACGGTCCATTTTATTGGAGCAGGCCCAGGCGCCCCCGACCTTATTACTGTGCGCGGATTAAAACTGATTCAATCCTGTCCGGTCTGTTTGTATGCAGGATCATTGGTTCCAGCGGAGATGGTCGCGGAAGTACCCGAAAACGCACGCGTGGTCGATACATCGTCGCTCACGCTTGATGAGATCATTGCAGAGTTCGAGACGGCTCACGCGGAAGGTAAGGATGTGGCGCGCGTTCATTCCGGGGATCCGTCGATATACGGCGCGGTGGCAGAGCAGATGCGGCGTCTTGATGCATTGGGCATCCACTATGATGTGACGCCCGGCGTTCCGGCATTTGCGGCCGCCGCTGCCGCCTTGAAAAAAGAACTGACGGTTCCGGAAGTATGCCAGACCATCATCCTGACGCGCACTTCCGTCAAATCGTCCTCTATGCCGGAAGGCGAGGATCTGGCAACTCTTGGGAAATCGGGTGCGACGTTGGTTATTCACCTTTCGATCCGCAATCTGGCACGTATCGAGACCGAACTTACCCCGCTCTACGGCGCTGATTGTCCTGTCATTGTTGCCTATCGCGTGGGCTGGCCAGACGAACAGTTTATTCACGGAACGCTCGCCGATATTATCGGCAAGGTAAAAATGTCGGGCTTGAATCGTTCAGCGATGATTTTTGTTGGGCGCGGTCTAGCGGCAGATACTTTCCGGGATTCGGCTTTATATCACAAAGGTCACACGCACTCGCTGCGCAAGCGTTCAAACTGAGCCAAAAAGTTTATCAACGAACAGGATAACGCTTTCGATATCGGCCACACTATGGGTGCTGGGGCGATGGGGACGATCAATCATGATCACAGGAATACCGAGATCGCGCGCCGCCTTGATCTTGGTGTAGGACGCGGTCCCGCCGGAATTGCGGCAAACGATATGCGTGAGGCGTTTCGTCGTCAGGAAAGCAGTCTCGTCATCAACTTTGCCAGGCTTCGACAATTCAAGTTCGAAATCCACGAGATCAAGCGGCGCTTCAGGTGGATCTATCATTCGCACGACAAAATGCACGTCGCCGCGACGGGAAAATGGTGCGATGTGTTGTCGTCCAAGCGCGAGCAGCACACGTGCCTTTGCGGGGATGAGAGAAACCGCGTCTTCAAGTGACGCCACAATCGACCAGCTATCGCCAGGTTTGGTGTGCCAAGCGGGGCGCTCCAGCCGAACGAAAGGCGTTTTCGTTGAAGCTGCTGCAAGGATGGCATTGTCGGAGATCTGCGTTGCGAAAGGGTGTGTTGCGTCGATGAGCAGAGATATTTCCTGTTTCACGATGTATGCAATGAGGCCTCTCGCGCCGCCAAAACCGCCGATGCGAACTTCGCCCTTGAGTGTTGCCGGATTAAGCGTACGTCCCGCCAAAGATGAAATCACGCGGTGACCCTGCGCGGCGAGACGAGACGCGAGTTTTGACGCCTCGGCGGTGCCACCCAGAATGAGAATTGGACCATTAGACACGGGAAAGAACTGTACCCTTGCGATCGGTAACGATCACCTCTACTTCGACCGGGGCGCCCTTGAGTGTGGCAAGAGCCGTTTGCCTGGCCCGTGTGGCAATGAGACTGGCGAGATCAATTCCCATAGATTGTGTCAATTCAAGCACTTCCTGCGCAGTGTTGGCATTCAGAATCCGCTCCCTCACACTCGGATCGAGGCCTAGTTTTTCAGCTTCATCAGCAAGAAAAGTCATGCTGACCTGGCTGCGGCCAGAATGAAGATCGAGCGCGCCCTGTGCCAGTTTTGTCAGCTTGGCAAAGCCGCCGGCAATTGTCAGCCGATCGATTGGATGAACGCGCAGGTATTTCAGCAAACCGCCGGCGAAATCGCCCATGTCGAGAAGCGCAATCTCCGGCAAATGATAAATGGCTTGCGCCGCATCCTCGGAGGTGGATCCGGTTGCGGCGAGAACATGCTTAAGGCCTGCTGCACGTGATACGTCAATGCCGCGGTGGATAGAGTGTATCCAAGCCGCGCAAGAGAAGGGGTGAACGATGCCAGTGGTTCCTAGTATCGAAATGCCGCCGACTATCCCAAGACGCGGGTTCCAGGTTTTCTTTGCCAGCTCTTCGCCTTCAGGCACAGAGATTGTGATGACGAGATCCGCCGGTAGATCATATTGTGCGCAGATTTCCTCACAAATCCGGCTCATCATTTCGCGAGGAACCGGATTGATTGCCGCTTCTCCGGGAGGGATCGGCAACCCCGGCAGGGTGACCGTGCCAACGCCTTCGCCTGCGACAAACTGTATGCCGCTTCCGGGCGGGGCGGGAAACACCGTCGAGATTATCGTGGCACCATGCGTGACGTCGGGATCATCGCCGGCATCTTTGACGATGCCTGCCATTGCATAACCATCGCCGATCGATTCGATCGCCAGCTGGAAGTGTGGAACTTCGCCCTTTGGCAGAATGATCGCTACGGGATCGGGAAATTCGCCTGTGATCAACGCGATCAATGCCGCCTTGGTCGCAGCGGTTGCACAAGCACCCGTAGTCCAGCCGCGGCGCAAGGGCCGTTCGCTCGTCTCGTCGGGTTTCCGCTGTCCTGCATCGGGTTCGTCGCTCATGCGGGTCTTATAGACCAGCTTCTGCACTCGTTGCATGATTTTTCCGATAAGTTCATGCTTACGGCCAGAAAAATTGTGCTATGCGCAAAAGATCGGAACGAGCGATGAGCGCAATGAATTCGAAGCTGCCAGTTTTTGAAACCGGACACGTATGGCTGGTAGGAGCAGGGCCAGGTGATCCTGGCCTGTTGACTCTACACGCTGTCAACGGGCTCGAACAAGCCGACGTCATCGTCTACGACGCTTTGGTCAATGAAGATTGCCTGTCTTACGCTGGTCCCGAAGCAGCGTTGGAGTATGCCGGCAAACGGGGCGGGAAACCATCTCCGCAACAACGCGATATATCACTTCGACTTGTCGAACTCGCAAAGTCCGGCAAGCGAGTGCTGCGCTTGAAAGGCGGTGACCCTTTCGTTTTCGGACGAGGCGGTGAGGAAGCGTTGACCTTGGTTGAACATCAAGTGCCATTCCGGATTATCCCCGGCATTACGGCCGGGATAGGTGGTCTTGCCTACGCGGGTATCCCCGTCACTCACCGCGAAACCAACCAAAGTGTTACCTTCCTGACCGGACATGATGCTACAGGCCTCGTTCCCGATTCGATGGACTGGAATAGTATCGCCAAGGGTTCTTCGGTCATCGTCATGTATATGGCAATGAAACATATCGGACTGATTGCTTCGCGCCTGATTGCTGCTGGTCGCTCCAGGGACGAACCAATCGCTTTCGTCTGTAATGCCACCACGGGCCATCAGAAAGTGCTTGAGACAACGCTCGAGAGGGCCGAGACTGACGTTCAGCAGTCGGGCCTCCGCCCTCCCTCCATCGTGGTGGTGGGACAGGTTGTCCGCTTGCGTGCGGCACTCGACTGGCTCGGCGCGGCAGAAGGTCGTGTGCTTAAGCAGGATCCGCTTGGAACCCGCCGGGAAAAGGATGCGGGATGAAAGGCATGATTGTTGCCGCTCCGTCGTCTGGCAGCGGCAAGACGACCGTCACGCTTGGACTGTTGCGCGCTCTTCGAAATCTCGGTGTGGAGGTTGCGCCGGCAAAAGCCGGACCCGATTACATCGACCCGGCTTATCACGCGGTGGCGAGCGGTAGTCCTTGCGTCAATCTCGATCCTTGGGCGATGCGGCCGGATTTGATCAGTGCATTGGCTGCGCGTCATACCGAAGGCAACAAGACGCTCGTGGTCGAAGGTATGATGGGCCTTTTCGATGGTGCCAGCGATGGGCGGGGGTCTGCCGCCGATCTTGCAACACATCTGTCGCTTCCAGTTATTTTTGTTGTCGACTGCGCGCGGCAATCGCATTCGATTGCCGCACTCGTTAGTGGTTTTCGAGATTTTCGCCGTGACGTGATGATAGCGGGCCTAATCCTTAACAGGGTCGGCAGTGTCCGCCATGAGACGATGCTCCGTTCCGCACTGGAACACGTCGGCATACCAGTTCTTGGTTGCTTGCCGCGTGACGAGGAATTGCAATTGCCGGAACGGCATCTCGGGCTCGTACAGGCGGGTGAACATCTCGAACTTGAGGCTTTCATCACGAACGCAGGTAATATCATTGGCCACAGGATCGATCTCGAACAGATCCAGCAAATGGCCAATCGCTATGGTCCCACAGGATCGATGGCAAATGTATCCCGCATTCCGCCTCTCGGACAAAGGATAGCCGTTGCGCGTGACAACGCATTCGCATTTTCCTACTGGCATCTGCTGGACGGCTGGAGGCGGCGCGGCGCCGAGATAAGCTATTTTTCACCGCTTGCGGATGAAGCGCCGGCCGGAGACAGCGATGCAATCTATTTGCCCGGAGGTTATCCAGAACTTCACGCCGGGCGCCTTGCCCAGTCAGAAAACTTTGCCTCGGGTATGAAATCGGCTGCTGCCGACAAAATTGCGATATACGGCGAGTGTGGAGGATACATGGTGCTGGGCGAGAGCATCGAGGATGCTGCGGGCAAAGTGCATCCGATGCTCGGACTCCTGCCTGTCGAAACAAGTTTTGCAAACCGGAAGATGCATCTTGGTTATCGTCGCCTCAAACCACTTGTGGCGGCTCCGTTTCAGACAGAGCTTACGGGACACGAATTTCACTATGCCAGTATTGTCCGCGAGGGCGTCGCCGAACGGCTCTTCCGGGTTCGGGACGCACTGGGTGAAGATTTGGGCGAAGCCGGGCTGCGCGCCGGATCGGTGAGCGGCTCATACATGCACATAATTGATTTGGCGGAATAATGCAGATTGAACATGGAGGCGCGCTCGATCGCGCTGTGGAACGTTTCGGTGGCGCGCCATCCGACTGGATTGATCTTTCAACCGGTATCAATCCGGAAGTATTACCGCTGCCGCCGATTGGTCTTGAAATCTGGAACCGCTTGCCGGACGAAAAACTGCTCACGTCAACCCTTAACGCCGCCCGAAAATATTATGGCGCGGGGGCTGAGGCGGGAATCGTTGCAGCGCCAGGCACACAATCGCTTATTCAAATGCTGCCTGATGTTGTGGCTGCCAAAGGCGAAGTCGCGATCGTCGGTCCGACCTATCAGGAACACGGTGCATCATTCCTCAATGCAGGCTGGCGGATTTCGAGTTGCGTGAGCATCGACGAGATTTTGCCAACTTCGAAGGTTGCGGTTGTGGTCAATCCGAACAATCCGGATGGACGAATTGTCTTAAGGGCATCTTTGCTTGAACTTGCTGGGCGAATGGAGAGCAGAGGTGGCGTCCTGATTGTCGATGAAGCTTTTGCCGATGCCCATCCAGAAGCAAGCATCGCAGACCACACAGGAATAAGTGGGCTGATTATCCTGAAATCTTTTGGCAAATTCTTCGGCTTGGGAGGACTGCGATTGGGTTTTGCGTTGACGACGCACGATATTGCGCAGGCCCTCAAGCTTCGGCTGGGTCCGTGGGCGGTATCGGGTCCCGCCCTAACCATCGCATCCCATGCGTTTGCCGATGAAATCCTCCTTGCAGGTTTTGCGAAGCGGTTGAGGGCCCGTCGCGAGCTGCTTGGACGCGTCCTAGCAGAAGCGGGTCTTTTCCAAATTGGTGGCACAATGCTGTTTTCGCTGGTGGAGTTTAAGCAGGCTCAGCAGCTTCATGAAGCTTTATGCGAGCAACACGTGCTGACGAGAAAATTTGACTACGCGCCACAATGGTTGCGTTTTGGTCTGCCATTGAATGAGAATGAGGCTGAACGATTGCAGCAACGTCTTCGTATTGCGCTAAGTGCAATACCCAGCTGATTTTTGATTCAACAGGATCGAATTATTCATGGAAATCAATCTATTGATTCTGTTTCTTGCCTTGCTTGCCGATCGAACTTTCGGTGATCCTGATGGGTTGTGGCGGAAAATCCCCCATCCTGTCGTTCTATTTGGCAAAGCGATCGAACTGGCCGACAAACAGCTCAACAAGGCTAGCGATTCGGACGATGAAAGACGGCGTGATGGTTTCCTCGCGATGCTGGGTTTGTTGGTGCTGGCAGCGTTCATTGGTTTTCTCGTGCATCTCGCGCTGCAGACGATTCAGCCCTTTGGCGGTTTGATCGAAGCGCTGATTGTTGCGGTATTTCTGGCACAGAAGAGCCTCGGCGAACATGTCGAGCGTGTCGCGATCGCCCTGCGCGAGGAAGGTATCGTCGGTGCTCGCCGCGCCGTCTCGATGATTGTCGGACGTGACCCCGAAGTACTCGATGATGCTGCGGTAAGCCGCGCCGCCATCGAAAGTCTTGCGGAAAATACTTCCGATGGCATCATCGCGCCGGCATTTTGGTATGCCCTGCTGGGGCTTCCCGGACTTTTTGCCTACAAAATGTTAAATACGGCGGATTCGATGATCGGGCATTTGAATGATCGTTACCGTGATTTCGGGCGATTCGCGGCCAAATTCGATGATGTTGCCAATTGGATACCCGCAAGATTGACCGGCCTTCTAATCTCGGCGGCAGCCTGGGTCGTGCATGGCCATGATGCAGCGCTTCGCTCGTTCAATGTGATGATGCGCGATGCGCGGCTACACCGCTCGCCCAACGCGGGGTGGCCCGAGGCGGCGATGGCGGGGGCGATCGAAGTGGCACTTGCAGGCCCCCGCGTCTATGGCGGCGTGATAGCGAACGAACCGATGCTGAACGGTGCAGGGCGCCGCGATGCCGGAGCCGAGAACATCGAGGACGCGCTTAACATTTTCAGCGTGACGACCGGAATTTTTACAGCCGCAATCCTGGCTCTGTTTTTACTAGGACTGTTTTTGTAGTGGCAATCACTGAAATTTTGGGTCAAGCACATCGCGCAAACCATCGCCGAGCAAGTTAAACCCGAGAACCGTGATGACAATCGCGAGACCGGGAAACAGCGCTATGTGCGGTGCCAAGCCAATCATTGTCTGGGCTTCGAACAGCATTCTACCCCAGCTCGGCATCGGAGGTTGTGAACCCAGTCCAACATAAGAAAGACCTGCTTCTGCGAGAATGCCGAGCGAAAACTGGATGGTCGCTTGCACGATTAAAAGCGACGCGAGATTCGGCAAAATGTGATCACGCGTAATGCGCGCCGGGCTTTTACCAATAGCGCCCGCCGCTATCACAAACTCACGCGACCACAGGGAGAGGGCAGCGGCGCGGGCGACGCGCGCAAAAACCGGGACATTGAAAATGCCTATGGCGATAATTGCGTTGATCGCGCCTGGGCCGAAAACCGCGGTAATCATCACCGCGGAGAGTAACGCGGGAAAGGCGAAGACAAGATCGTTGAGGCGCATCAGAACCTCGTCGACAAAACCGCCGGTTGCAGCACCCCACAGGCCAAGGGGCACGCCAATGCCAGCGCCAATTGCTACTGAAACTGATGCTACAGCGATGGAATTACGGCTCCCGACCATGATCATCGACAGAATGTCACGACCAAAATGATCTGTGCCGAGCCAATGCGCTGCGGATGGCGGCTTTAGCTTGCCTGCGATATCGAGGGCGCCCACCGGATAAGGCGTCCAGACGAATGACACCAATGCCACAAGCGCGATCAGACTCGTGACGATAAGGCCGACGCAAAAGGATCTGTTCGCCAGTGCATTGCCGATACTCATGAGCGGCCCCGCAATCGGGGATCTACTATGGCGTAGGAAAGATCGACCAGCAGATTGACAAGGATCAGAGTAGCAATGAGCAGCATGACGACGCCCTCGACCACAATAAGATCCCGCTGGGTGATTGCCTGGAACACCAAACGACCGAGGCCCGGCAGATAGAACACGTTCTCGATGATGATCGTGCCAGCAAGCAGGAATGCGAATTGCAAGCCAAGAATAGTTAGAACGGGGATAAGAGCATTGCGCAGCGCGTGGCGGTATAAAACCTGCCGCCTGCTCAAACCCTTGGCGCGAGCCGTGCGGATATAGTCCTCCCCGAGTACTTCCAGCAGAGCGGAGCGCGTAACGCGGGCAAGGATCGCGGCTTGGGGGAGGGCAAGTGCAATAGACGGCAGAATCAGCGATTTGAGGCTCACACCGAAGCCTGCGCCCCACCCCGGGAAGCCGCCGGCCGGAACAAGCCTCAACGTCACTGCGAATAGATAGACCAGGAGGAGGGCGAACCAAAAATTTGGTATCGCTACACCCACCTGCGCAACTCCCATGGCTAGCGTACCGGAGAACTTGCCGCGTTTTGACGCGGCAAAAATGCCGACAGGAAGTGCGATCAACGTGGATAATGCCAACGAGATCACAGCGAGCGGCAATGAAACAGCAACCCGCTCCTTGATGAGGTCAAACACGGGAACCGAATACGTATAGGATTTGCCAAGGTCTCCGGTCAGCAGCCCGCCGAGCCAGCTGAAATATCGTATAGCGAGCGGTTGATTGAGACCCATCTGCTCTTGCAGATTGTGGACGGCATCCTCGGTGGCATTCATCCCCAGCATCAGTCGAGCGGGGTCACCCGGTACGATTTCAAGCATCGCAAAAACAACAAGCGACGCGGCGAGAAGCGTGAGGATGGCGATCAACGCTCGCTTCGTTGCATAAGTCAACATCGAATGGGCGCACCAGACCGCATCAGTCCAGCCACTTCACAGAGGTTAAATCATTGGCCTGAATCGGTCCATTTTCCCAAAGTCCCTCAATCTTCGCGTCCCAGACGCCAGTTTTTGGAAGCTGAAACAGGAACGCCGCAGGTACGTCTTTTGCGAGCAATTTTTGCGCCTGCTGGTAAAGTTCGGTGCGTTCGGCGCCATCGGAAGTGACGTCTATCTGTTTGATCAGTTCCTTGAAGGCCGTGCTGTCATAATTGAAATAGTAGTCGTCGCGGGAAAAAATGTT
Source organism: Phyllobacterium trifolii (assembly GCF_014192095.1). Taxonomy (GTDB): domain Bacteria; phylum Pseudomonadota; class Alphaproteobacteria; order Rhizobiales; family Rhizobiaceae; genus Phyllobacterium; species Phyllobacterium trifolii. The sequence goes on along the minus strand of NZ_JACHXN010000008.1, from coordinate 146,886 downwards.
CAGGTCGTTCGGCTCGGTATGAGAGACGATCGTCATGGCATAATCTTTGTTCTTAAAGACCTGATCCAGCCATTGCGCCCATTCCACCGGGATAATTTCCGCGTCGATGCCGATTTCACGCAGTTCGGCTGCGATAATTTCACCGCCGCGCCGGGCGTAGGTGGGTGGCGGAAGTTTCAGCGTTGTCTTGAAGCCGTCAGGATGACCGGCCTCCGCCATTAGCTTCTTCGCAAGTTCCGGATCGTAAGCAGTTTCCGCTGTCAGATCGACATAGGCGGGGTGATGCGGCGGAAAGAATGATCCGATGGGCGTCCCAAATCCGAACATTGCACCATCGATCAACGACTTCCGATCAATGGCGTGGGTGATGGCCTGACGGACCTTTGGATTGTCAAAGGGCGGCTTCTTGTTATTCATGCCGAGAACCGTCTCTCCTTCGGTCGTGCCGATGACAACTTTGAAACGCGGATCAACCTGGAACTGCGGGATGGTTTCATAACTCGGAAAAACCGGAAAAGCCTGGACGTCACCTGCCAAGAGCGCCGCCGTTGCAGCAGCCGGATCTGGGATGACCCGGAATGTGGCTTTGTCGAGCAATGCTGGTTTTCCCCAATAATCGGCATTTTTCGCAATGACAATCTGCGAGCCCTTCGCCCAGCTATCGAATTTGAATGGACCAGTTCCGACAGGTTTGTCCTTGTTCGTCCCGGCGCTTTCAGGCGCGACGATGACCGCATCGCCCCAGCCCATATTGTAGAGGAAATCACCGCTCGGCTGTTTCAGAGCCACCTTGACCGTTAGTGGATCAACAACGTTGACAGTATCGATGGCTGAAAACAGACCCTTTTGGGCGTTGGTGGATTTGTCGCCACGAGCACGATCGAGCGAAAATTTGACATCATCGGCGTCGAACGCTGTGCCATCGTGAAATTTGACGTCCTTGTGCAACTTGAACGTATAGACCTTGCCGTCGTCCGATTGTGTCCAGCTTTCGGCGAGGGCGGGGAGGACGTTCCCCTTTGGACCAATGCGTGTCAGCCCCTCAAAGATATTCGCATAGACGATCTCGTCGATGGCTGCCGCGGCGCCCGCGGTCGGATCGAGGTGCGGTGGTTCCAAAACGATGCCGAGAACAAGGTTGGTCTTCGCGGCAAAGGATGCTGAGGACATCACCAAGCTTATTGCCACACCGGCGATGGCTAACTTCCATGATTTCATCCAGTAACTCTCCAGCTTTTTGGCAATCAGGCCGATCGCGACAGTAGCACCTTTAAACCGAGCGCCATGACGTTGGCGGATTCGATCATGTCTTCGATGCCGACATATTCATCCGGCCGATGCGCGAGGTCCAGTATGCCCGGCCCGTAGGCTATGCAGTCGTGTAGTAGCCCGATGCGTGCAATATGTTTTTGATCGTAAGTACCGGGTGAGATCACGTACTGCGGTTCCCGGCCGAAAACTGACCGGATTCCCTCGGCAACTGCGGTGACGACCGGCGCATCGCGCTCGGTCATCAATGGTTGCACTTCCATGATGTCGCGAATGCTGTAGTGAAATTTCGGTCGCTCCCACTGCAGCCTGTCAAGGATCGAAACGACCTCGCGTTTAACCTCAGTGATGTCTTCCTCGAGCAGGAAACGGCGATCGATGGTCAGGCGGCAGCTATCGGACACGTTGGGCGAGGGCAATCCAGAATAATCGTCAGTCTGTCCGCCATGGATGGAGTTGATATTCATGGTGGATCGCCGCGCACCATCGGGAACCACCGGCATCGAGGTTTGCTTTTTGTCCAGGGCGGGGAAAAGTTCCTTTTCGAACGCTTCAAGGACCGCTCCCATATGGCGAATGGCGCAATCACCCAAAAACGGCATCGACCCGTGGGCAATTTCGCCCTTGGTTTCGATTTCTGCCCACCAGACTCCGCGATGACCGAGACAGATGCGGTCCTTGTTGAGTGGTTCCGGAATGATGACGTGATCGACGCGGGGCTTCGAGAAGAAGCCTTTGCTGGCGAGATAGGCAACACCGCCGAAGCCACCGGATTCCTCATCTACCGTGCCGGATATTTCTATGGCGCCAGCGAAGTCCGGATAAACCTCGATAAATGCTTCCGCTGCAATGATTGAGGCGGCGAGTCCACCCTTCATGTCGCAGGCGCCGCGGCCATAAATCTTGCCGTCCTTGACCACACCTTCGAACGGATCAACGGTCCAGCCTTCACCCGTTTCCACGACGTCGATATGGGAATTGAAGTGCACGGTCTGGCCATGGGTGCGACCATCAAAGCGGGCGACGACATTTGTGCGCGGGTAGCGGTCCGTGTCGCCAGGCGTCCCTTCGCCGCGGATCAACTGGGTCTCAAAGCCGATCAGCTGCAACCGCTTCGCGAGAAATTCTGCGCAGGGCGTATAGGCCTCGCCGGGCGGGTTGATAGTGGGGAAACGGATGAGATCGCGCGTCAGCGCTATCAGGTCGTCACGCCGTTTCTCAATGGCACGGGAGAGTTTGTCATCCATGCCTTATCAAATCAGCACCACTCCCGATTTGGCAAGTAGCAACTTGTTGTCTGACGACAGTAGAACGCTCCAACCTTTGAGAAACTTGTCCATGGGCAAATTTTGGGCTCTGGTTGTAACTTTATAAATGAAACACTGGCGACGACACGAGCGCAACTATAGCGCTAAAAGCGCCGGGTTGTTTGAAAGTAAATTGCGCCCTTATGCAGGTTTGTCGCACCTGCTTGAACTGCATTTTGGTGAGGGCCATCTTTTAATCGCCGCAATATAGCGGTTCCATTCATCGACAGGACTACGAAATGCTCCGCGAAAAAAGAGTAGCAGAGGAAGAATTTATATCCATTCACCAGGATAATGCTGGACTCTCCGCCAAGCGGAGCGGGACATGCATTCCGGGTGTCCTCTGCGTGATTGGCCTCATCCTGGCAATCGCACTGCTCACGCCAGAGCGGGCTACGGAACATTCGCAACAGCCCGCATTGGAGCAGATACAATAGTGCGGGCAGCGGCCTCTGGGATCGGCACAGCCGTTCACTAGCTCTAGCCCAGCGATCAGTCCACTGGTTTTACCAGTCCGACCGAGACCGGTGCCGTTTTCCTGACAACGCAATCCTGTAGACTCGCTAAGATGTTAGTGAGTCGAACGCGCATGCTCTTTGCAAAACACACAGATTTCTTGCAAGACTGCCGCTAAAAGATCGAGACGGATGGGTCTGAAGCAATTCGCGCTCCGTTTTGTCTTGGTGAACAAGGGGCGCATCGGGTATGAGTTCAGAACCAGTCCTTGCTTTATCAGAGCCGGTTGGTGATGAGATTCGGAAAACCACCTGCTATATGTGCGCCTGCCGTTGCGGCATCGATGTCCATCTGAAAGACGGCAAAATCCGCTACATCGAGGGCAACCGCGACCACCCGATCAACAAGGGGGTCTTGTGTGCCAAAGGATCAGCGGGAATTATGCAGCACTATTCGCCGGCGCGATTGCGAGCGCCGCTGTTACGAACAGGACCACGCGGTTCAGGCGAATTCAAAGAAATCAGCTGGGAAGAAGCGTTGGCGTTGGCTGTCGATTGGCTGCAGCCGCTGCGGGAAACCGCGCCGCAGAAGCTCGCTTTCTTTACGGGCCGCGATCAAAGCCAGGCTTTGACCAGCTTTTGGGCGCAAAATTTCGGCACACCGAACTACGCTGCACATGGCGGGTTTTGTTCGGTCAACATGGCAGCCGCAGGGATTTATACGATCGGTGGTGCGTTCTGGGAATTTGGCGCGCCCGATTGGGACAAAACCAAGCTGTTTGTTTTGTTCGGTGTGGCGGAGGATCATGATTCCAACCCGATCAAGATCGGTATTTCCAAACTCAAGAAGCGTGGGGCGCGTTTTGTTTCGGTCAATCCGGTGCGCACGGGCTATTCCGCTATCGCTGATAACTGGATCGGCATCCGTCCTGGTACCGATGGACTGCTCATTCTTGCCGTCATCCATGAGCTTTTTCGCACTGGCAAGATAGACCTCGACTATCTCCAGCGCTACACCAATGCACCATGGCTGGTGATTGATGATGAGGGTAGGGAAGACCACGGACTTTTCCTGCGCGACGATCTCGGCAAGGCGCTGGTGCGTGATCGCAGGTCGGGTGCGCTTGTGCGATTTGACGAACCGGGTCATGTCGCTGATCTCAATGCTGAATTCGTCACAGAAGATAGTCGGAAGGTGCGCAGCGTCCTGCGGCTAATGGCAGAGAAATATCTCGATCCGAAATATGCACCCGATGCAGTCGCGGCAGAGACTGGGGTTGCGGCGAGTACGATCCGTGGGCTGGCTTCGGAAATCGCCCGCGTGGCCTTTGAGGAAGAGATTATCCTCCAGCAACCGTGGACAGACATGAAAGGCGAGCAGCACGATGTCATGATTGGACGGCCGGTGAGCTTCCATGCCATGCGCGGCATCTCCGCTCATTCGAATGGATTTCAGTCGGCGCGTGCATTGCATGTTTTACAGACGATCATTGGCTCCATCGACTGCCCGGGCGGCCATCGGTATAAGCCGCCTTATCCCAAACCGGTGACGGCCCACCCAAGACCGCATGGCAGAGCGGAACATGTAAAGCCTGGTCAACCGCTTGCGGGGCCACATCTTGGATACCCACTTGGACCTGAAGACCTGCTCGTGGATAGTGAAGGCAAGCCGCAGCGGATCGACAAAGCTTTTTCTTGGGAAGCGCCGCTTTCGGCTCACGGCATGATGCACATGGTTATCGCCAATGCGTGCGCTGGCGATCCCTATCCTGTCGACGTACTGTTCCTGTATATGGCCAACATGGCGTGGAACTCGTCGATGAATACGCGCGGCACGATCAAGATGCTGGAGGAGCGCGACGAGACAACCGGCGAATATAAAATACCAAAGATCATCTATTCGGATGCCTATTCATCGGAAATGGTTGCCTATGCCGATCTTGTCTTGCCAGATACGACCTATCTGGAGCGTCACGACTGTATTTCACTGCTCGACCGGCCAATTTCCGAACCCGACGCCGCCTGCGACGCGATTCGCTGGCCGGTGTTGGAGCCGGACAGGGATGTGCGCGGGTTTCAGTCCGTGCTGATCGATCTCGGAGCCCGCTTGAAACTGCCGGGTTTCGTCGATGATAGAGGCGCGGCGCTGTACAAAGACTATGCCGACTATATCGTCAATCATCAGCGCAAGCCCGGTATCGGCCCGCTTTCGGGTTGGCGGGGTGCGGACGCCATGGATCAGGGCAGGGGATCGCCCAATAAAGATCAGCTGAAAGACTACATTGATCACGGTGCGTTCTGGATGAAGCACATTCCCGATGAGGCACTCTATTTCAAACACCACAATGCCGCTTATCAACAGTTCGCCATCGACATGGGTTTCTTCGATGCGCCGCAGCCCGTCACCCTTCAGCTCTATGTCGAGACGCTGCAGAAGTTCCGGCTGTCGGCGATGGGCGTTCGGCAACCGTTCGCGCCCGAACAATACCGCGAACGCCTGCTCGATTGTTTCGATCCGCTACCGGACTGGTACCGGCCCTTCGAGGAACAGGGCGTCGATGCCACAGAATTTCCCTATCATGCGATCACTCAGCGGCCGATGGCGATGTATCATTCCTGGGGCTCGCAGAATGCATGGCTGCGACAGATACACACGAAAAATCCATTGTATGTCCCCGGTGCGATTTGCGACGAGCTGGGGTTAAAGGATGGCGACTGGGCCTGGGTCATTTCGCATCACGGCCGGATCAAATGCGAAATTGCGCGAACGGATGCGGTGAATGGCAAAACCATGTGGACATGGAATGCGATCGGCAAGCGTAAGGGCGCTTGGGCGCTTGATCCGCACGCGCCCGAAGCAACCAAGGGATTCCTCCTCAACCACCTCATTCACGAACTTTTGCCGCCAAAAGCCGATGGGATGCGCTGGTCGAACTCCGATCCTATTACCGGGCAGGCCGCCTGGTATGACTTGCGCGTGCGCATTGAAAAGGCCGAGGCTGGGGTGGAGATCAGCGAACCGTATTTCGCTGCAATCAAACCTCCTGGCAGCCAATCGCAGCCAGTCGATGAACTGCGTTACGGGCAGGAATGGTCGCCAAAATGACCAGCCTTCCCCAAAATCGTACCGCGAAAAAACTCGGGCTGGTGATCGACCTTGATGTGTGTGTCGGCTGTCATGCCTGTGTAATCAGTTGCAAGGAATGGAACACTGGCGGCTACGGCAGTGCGCTGTCGGACCAGCATCCCTATGGCGAGGATGTTTCGGGTACGTTTCTCAACCGCATCCACAGTTTTGAAGTCACGCCAGAAGGCGGACAAATTATCGGTGAAGCTGGCGACGCCCGCGTTGTGCACTTTCCAAAGTCCTGTTTGCATTGCGAAGACGCGCCGTGTGTCACGGTCTGCCCGACTGGAGCGTCTTACAAGCGTGCCGAGGACGGCATCGTGCTGGTGGATGAGGACAAGTGCATCGGATGCGGACTTTGCGCCTGGGCCTGTGCCTACGGGGCTCGGGAGATGGATCTTGCTGCCGGCGTGATGAAGAAGTGCACACTGTGCGTCGACCGCGTCTACAATGAGACACTGAAGCACGAAGACCGCGTGCCGTCCTGTGTCAGGACTTGTCCGGTCAATGCCCGGCATTTTGGCGACCTTGGCGATCCGAATTCCGATGTGGCCATCATGGTGGTCGAACGCGGTGGTTTCGATCTTATGCCGGAACAGGGGACGCGTCCCACCAACAAATATCTCCCGCCGCGCCCTCGCACGTCCCTAAGCGATAGCGCGCCAATTATTCCGCTCGCCGAGAATACCGAAGGCGCACGCGGATTTTTCGCTTGGCTCGACAAGACGCTGGACCGGATCTAAACGATGCATCCAGCGTATTCGATTATTGTTTTCACGACGCTGTCAGGTCTGGGCTACGGACTTGCGGTCGTGCTTGGGCTCGGTTTTCTGGATCCGTCGCTGCTAATGACCAAGCTTGCCTATTTGACTTCGCTGGCACTGATCAGCATTGGACTGGCAGCTTCGCTCTTGCATCTCGGCAACCCGCAACGTGCATGGCGGGCCTTGAGCCAATGGCGCTCCAGCTGGTTGTCGCGCGAGGGTGTGATGGCAATTGCAACGGTTGTCCCCCTGACGCTGAGTGCTGCGTTGGCTATCTTTGGCGACAGACATGATGCGATTTTGGGATTTATCACTGTGCTTGGTGCGTTGGTGACAGTCTATTGCACGTCGATGATCTACGCGTCGCTCAAGACAGTGGACTCGTGGCATACGAAACTGACGCCCCTGTGTTTCCTGTTGTTTTCGCTAGCCGGTGGGTTTTTGTTCGCAAGCGCCTTCGTGGGTGGAAATGGGTTGGTCGAGGAGTTGCTGGCGCTTCTGTTCGTCCTCCTGGCGTTGGTCGCCAAGATGGTTTGGCGCAATCGGGCCACGACGCTCTTACCCATTTCGACGCCGGAAACGGCAACGGGTCTTGGCTTCATCGGCAAGGTTGGACTGTTTGAGCGTCCGCATGCGCTCGACAACTATCTGACGCGAGAAATGGGCTTTCGTGTTGCCCGTAAACACGCCGCAAAGCTGTGGGTGATCGCTTTCGTTTTCTGTGTGGTCCTGCCGATCCTGGCGCTTTTGCTGGCTCTGGCGATTGCCGGTGGGCTCACCGCGCAGATTGCGCTCGTTCTCGGTGTCGTCGCATATGTGCTGGGGGTTTTTGTCGAGCGCTGGCTGTTCTTCGCCGAAGCCAAACATGCGGTGATGAACTACTACTAATTGCTGTTCCAGCGCTTGTGGAACCACATCCACTGGCCGGGGTATTCGCGCACCCAAGACTCGACCTTGTCGTTCAGAGCTTGGACAGTTGCGGCGAGGTCCACGGCTCCTTTGTCATCGCGCGGTATCTCCATCTTCTCTTCAAGCTCCAGCCGAAACCGGCCACCGGGCAGACGGACACAGCGCGCCGGATATACATCGCACTCATATTGACGCACGAGTTTCGCGAGAAGTGGATTGGTTTTGCATGGGCGGTTGAAAAAAGTAGAAGGGATGCCGCGTTTGAATTTTTGATCGACCAGCATGCCGACGTTGCCATTGTTGTTGAGGACGGTGGCGAGCGACCAAGCTGCACCGGCCTTCGACGGAACGAGATGCCCCATGTTGGTGCGGCGTGCCCCGAGGATTTTCTTGGCAACAAAGGGGTTGTTCGGTGGGCGAAACAGCGCGGTTACATTCAGATCGAATGTCGCCGCGCAGATCGGCAGCAGCTCGAAATTCCCCGTATGACCTGTGAAGAATATATGCGGGCGGTCCTTCTCGTCCCGTATGCGTTCGAAGATCTCGCGGCCCTGGACCTCGACTAGTCCGGGCGTGTCGCTGTGCGGATCGAAATCGAAGATCGCATCCAGAAACACATATTCGGCCGTCAGGCGCGCCATGTTTCCCCACATGTCGCGCGCAATCTTCTGCAGCTCCTCTTCGGGTTTCTCCGGATAGGCTTTACGCAGGTTGGTCATCGCAATGCGATGGCGGCCCATCAATGGGCCAATTTTACGCGCTGCGGCATCGGTGAAATCCATAGCCGCCTTCGCGGGCAGCATACGGAGCAATTTGAGGACACCGAAAATGACAAATGCCGACAGCCAGTAGTTGAATTTCTTCAACCGTTGGCTCCAACGGAATAGCGCTAACTTTGTATTGAGCTTCATTCTGGATCAGTTTACGCGCAGGATGATCTTGCCGAAGACGTCCCGGCCTTCCATCCGCTTCAATGCCGTATCGATATCATCGAAGCCGACTTCGGTGTCGATGACTGGATGGACAAGGCCACGCGCCATCTTCTGCATGGCATCAGCCATGTTTTCCATGCGGCACCCGAACGAGCCGAGAAGTTTTAACTGCTGCTGGAACAGCATCATAAGGTTCATGCTGGTTGAAACACCCGACGTCGAGCCGCAGGTGACCAGCCGCCCGCCGCGGCGCAGCGACAACATGGACCCCGCCCATGTATCGGCGCCGACATGTTCGAAGACAACATCAACGCCCTTCTTCTTTGTCAGCTTGCGCACGACGCCTTCAAAACGGTCCTCGCGATAATTGATGATGTGATCTGCCCCCAGAGCCTTGGCCTTCTCGATCTTGTTATCCGAGCCGACGGTCGTGATAACCGTACAGCCCATCTTTTTGGCGAGTTGGATTGCCGCCGAGCCAATACCAGAACCACCTGCGTGAACGAGGATAGTTTCGCCCGGTTCAAGTTTCGCATTATCAAACAGCATGTGCTCGACCGTCCCAAAGGTGACGGGTGCGACAGCAGCACCGATTTCGTCGACGCCAGGAGGAGCTGGGACAAGCAAACGAGCTTTGAGGTTGACTTTTTCCTGGGCGAAGCCATCGAGATGGAAGCCGTGCACACCTGAAACATGCTCGCAAAGATTGTCGCGACCTTCACGGCAGGGACGGCACAGTCCGCAGGTCTGTGCACCATAGATCGAGACGAGCTGGCCTGGCAGTAGATTGCTGACGCCCGCGCCGATCGCATCGACAACGCCCGAAGCTTCCGCGCCGATCGTCAATGGCATCTTGCGCTTGGCAAAGGCCATGCCCCGCCAGCCCCAGACATCAATGTGATTGAGCGCAACAGCTTTGATGTTGACGGTGACCTCACCTGGACCGGGCGCAGGCGGGGGCGCAACATCGACGATCTCGAGCTTGCGGTCTTCAATCAATTGTAGTGCACGCATATCCGTTTCCTTATTCAGGCCACGGATTAGTTCGGTTCTGCCGTCATGACAAGACACGTATTTTGTCCGCCGAAGCCGAATGAACTGGAAAGCACCGACGATACACTTGCTTCGCGCTTAACGTTGGGGACGACATCCATGACAATTGCCGGATCAGGATTGTCATAGTTGATCGTCGGCGGGATCGTACCGGTCTGAATGGTCAGTACAGAGAATACGGCTTCGATTGCGCCCGCAGCGGTCAGCGTATGGCCGATCATCGACTTGTTTGACGACACAGGCAGTGATGAAATGCGATCGCCAAAGACGGTCGACAACGCCAGATATTCCATCTTGTCGTTTTCTGGCGTCGACGTTCCGTGGGCATTGATATAGTCGATTGCGTCTTCCTCAATCCCCGCATCTTCAAGGGACGCGCGAACCGCACCAATGGCCGGCGAACCGTCCGGCTTCGAACGGGTACGATGGAAGTCATCGGCCTTTTCGCCGCAACCACGCATGATGCCAAGAATATTTGCACCTCGTGCGACGGCCGATTCGAGCGATTCCATCACCATAGCGCCAGAGCCTTCTGCCATGACAAACCCATCTCGATCTTTCGAGAAGGGCTTTGCCGCCTTGTGGGCCGGCTCGTTATGTGTGGATAGCGCAGAGAGCAGCGAGAACCTGATCAGCGCTTCGGCGGAAACCGAACCATCTGTGCCGATCGACAGGACCCTGTCGCTTTCGCCGCGACGGATGGCTTCCACGCCCAGCTGAATGGCAGTCGCGCCAGAGGCACAGGCTGTAGACAAAGTGATCGGTAGACCGCGCGTGCCGAATTTATCGGCCAGAACCTCAGCGATATAGCCAAATTCCGCCGTGTTGAACATGTCGACCTGCGGGCCTCGACGGCATGCGGCGAGCAGCAGGTCGTATCCGGGCTCGCCTTCAGACTTGACCAATGCGTCCAAGGCAAAACGATTGCGCCATTCGAGTTCGACCGGTGGAGCAGCCAGGAAAAGCGGGCCGCCGAAGTCATCGACTGGAAAACCGGCCTGCGCTACAGCTTCCTCCGCTGCAAGCGACGCCAGCTTTTGCGACAGTGTCGAAGCGCCTTTGGTGCTTTCTTCAAGAAAATCGACAGTCCCGGCGATCTGCGTTCGCAGATTGTCCAGGGCGAACCGTGTAATCGTGTGGATGCCGGATGTGCCGGAAGTCAGCGCAGCCCAGTTCTCTTCCTTGCCCTGTCCGAGGGATGAGACAACCCCGAGACCGGTTATGGCGACGAGGGGCCGACCAAAATGATCAGTATATTTGGACATGAAGATATCCCTTAAACTTTGACCAGGCGGGCAACGCCTTCGCCGCGAGTCCCGCCAATGGACGTTGCGAGTGCGGTATCGACGCTGGACGGTCCGGCCTTCTCGTTTTTCGCGTCGACAGGCGGGAAGGCAGATCCATTAAAAACGCTCAGCGCAGCAAGAGCAACGACCAGCGGGAATTGTGCTTCGCGCAGATGGCCGAGTTTGCCCGCGACGCCGCGCACCATCGAACTCGAGAATGTATCGAGCGCCGCTTTTTCTGCCGCAGTTACGTGTTTAGCCCCACTGGCGCCTGAAATGATCAGATCTGCTGCTTTGTCTGCACTGGCCGCACCGATCAGCTTGGCTACGGTTTGGGTTAAATCATCGCGGCTGCGCCGAATTTGCGCGCTGTAGATTCCATCGATAGCAGCATACACGCGTGCGCCGCGTTTTTGTGCGTGCTCCGCACTTTCCAGAACCAGAAATGCACCGCCAGATCCGGTAACGATGCCGCCCCCGGCACTGTCTTCTCTTTGCCAAAGCGGCGCCCAACCGTCACGCTTGAGCATCCCATTCAATTCGTAGCCCAACAACATGTCTGGATGCTGGGAATTGTACGAACCACCAACAAGGGCATGTGTACTCTGTCCGGAGCGAATGCGAGCTACAGCTGTATCGATCGCCGAGATACCCGAGCCTTCCTCACCCATGAATGTACGTGAAGAACCGGTGACTTTGTGGACGATGGAGATATTTCCAGCAAGCAGGTTCGAAAGCTGTGCCAGAAACAAGGTTGGGCGCAGCTCGGTCGTGAGCTTCTCGTTTAGCATCGTTCCGATATCATTGCGCACACGCGCTTCGGCAAGGATTTGCGTGTCTACCGAGACGTCGCGTTCCCCACCGCCTGCCGCCACTACCATATCCATGCTGGCGCAGAGCGATTCGTCGTCTTTTATGCCTGCATCCTGCAGCGCGAGGCCAGCTGTGTAGGTCCCTATACGCTGCCACGTCTCCATCTGCCGCTGGTCACCGCGCTTCGGTATCTGGTTGTTCCAGTCGACTTCGACGAGCGGATGAACGGTATAAGGCTTGAACGTTTCGCTATCGATGCGGGGTTCGAGCCCGTCATTGAACGCCTTCCAATGGGCATCGACGCCTTCGCCAAGTGATGAAATCAGTCCGATACCAGTAATGACGACGGTGTTGTTCTGCATTGTCTCGCAACACCGTTTGTACGGTGTACCCGGTTAGCTGGGAAATCAGGCCTTCTTGGCAGCGACGAGTTCGTCGATCTTGGCACACAGGTTTTTCAACACGAAGTATTCTTCGGTCGGAACCTTGCCGTCATTGACTTCCTGCGTCCACTGTTCAAGCGGGATCTTGATACCAAAGGCCTTATCGATCGCAAAAACGATGTCCAGGAAATCAAGGCTATCGATCCCCAGATCGTCAATTGTGTGACTCTCCGGCGTAATGGAGTCGCGATCGATCTCGCTGGTTTCGGCAATGATGTCGGCGACCTTGTCGAATGTATCGGACAATTGATTTTCCTTTGCTTACCGTGCCTCAGGCAAGGGCACTGATGTAGAATGAAGCCGGTATCTAGCGTTTTTCATGCTTCAGGGAAAGACTAAAGCTGCGCTGTGATTAGTCGAATATGATTCTTCCTGCGATATGGATGGTTTCACCTTCCTCGGCTTTGGAAACAACGACGGCCTCTGTCGGACGTGGCGTAACGCCGGTCAGAGCGATGATATTGGCGCGATCAGTCATCATTACCAGGTTGCCAAGGCCCTTGAATGCAAAGATCGCCACCCGAATTTGGTCGATCTGGATTTGTTTGGCAGCTTCGTCCGCAGTCAGTGGATCGAGCGGCTTAAAGATTTCTGCGGACATTGAGTCGAATGACAACCGTGCGGTTTCCCGTGCATTGCAGGTAGAACTTGTAAGAACTTTGTCGATTCGCACCCCGCGTGCGGCAAAACGGGCTCCAAGTTTTTGCGCCAGCTGGCGCCCGCGGTCGGAAAGCGTTTGCGTGACCGAACAATCGGCCGAGCTGTCGACGGTTGGGCTCAAGGTTCCGGAAGCATCGGCGCCTTGAATGAGAATTGTGTATCCGCCGCGCTGTACTCTCGCCCACGCAGCATCTGTCGCATATGCGTGCGATACGACAAAAACCAGGCCGAACAGCGCATACATAGAAATTGCCCAAGGGCGGAATTGCTTCAACATCATTCTCCTTAGCAGTCGAGATGGGGATTTGTTGAAGAAAAATAAAGCCATGCAACCAGAACGTCTTGCACCGCCGTATTGGCTGGCCTATTGCGGAACGCGATGGGTCTCATTCAAACAATCATCGTCGTTTTTGGTGTGATTGCCATCGCCTATGCAGCAGCGCATTTCAAGTTGCTGGATGAGCGAGTGGGTGACGGTCTATCCGATTTTGTCTTCGTGATCGCCGCGCCTTTGCTGCTGTTCAGGACAATGGTGACTGCTGATTTCCATGGCACAGCTCCCTGGTCGTTATGGACCACCTATTTTATTGGTGTGATCGTTGCGTGGGCGGCATCGGATCTGGCGATCAAGCTGTTCTTTCGACGAGACAACCGTGCTGGCGTTGTGGCCGGCGTCTCTGGGGCGTTTTCCAATCTCGTTTTTCTTGGCATGCCGCTCATGCTCGGGGTCTTCGGCCAGAATGGCTTTGCGATCCTGTCTTTGATCGTCGCCGTCCATATGCCTGTCATGATGGCCGCCTCGATTACGCTGCACGAATTAGCCATGAGGAGGGACGGCGTGTTCAAGGGCGAGAGTCATTGGATCGCAGTGATTGGATCGTTCTTCAACAGCTTGCTGCGCAATCCGTTTGTGCTGGGCATCCTCGCCGGCTGGATATGGCGTCTGCTGGGTTTGCGAATGCCGGACGCAGCCGACGCGTTGATCGAGACCTTGAGTGGAGTGGCAGGGCCCGTCGCGCTATTCGCCATGGGCATGGGTCTGAAGAAGTTCGGCATTTCTGGAAATATGGCAGCAGCGGTAGTCATGTCTGCTATCAAACTTGTCCTCATGCCTGCGGTGGTGCTTGGCGCCGCGTGGTTGATTGGTTTGCCACCATTCACCGCGAAAATCGCGGTGGTTGCCGCGGCGCTTCCGGCTGGCGTCAATTCTTACTTGATCGCCACACGCTTTGGCACGGGCCAGGCTCTCGCCTCCAATTCCATGGTCATGGCGACCGCTTTTTCGGCGCTGACACTGACGTTCTGGGTTTCTGTCGCTACGCGGATATTTGGTTGACGGAACCCCGTTGCAGCTTTTGGCAAAAAGGAGCAGGGTAGTTGGACGCCTTGACCGAGGCACACATTGCCATGCGCAGTGCAGGGTTTATTTTTCACGGAACTCACGAACAACAATAACCCTTCGAACACAGGGAGAAACATGATGTTGCAGAAATCCAGCCAGTTCATGAAGCAGGCAAACCTCATCGACGGTGAGTGGGTGGCGGCAGATTCGGGCAAGACAATCGACGTCATCAACCCTGCTACCGGCCTGAAGATCGGTACCGTCCCAAATTCGGGCAAAGCCGAGACACAACGTGCCATCAACGCCGCAGCAAAGGCCTTCAAGACATGGCGCAAGACATCCGTTCTCGAACGCTCGAAACTGATGCGCAAGCTGCACGATGCCATTTTGGATAATCAAGATGCGCTCGCTGAGTTGCTGACACTGGAACAGGGTAAATCCCTTGCGGAATCCAAAGGTGAGATCGGCATGTCCGCCGCCTATATTCTCTGGTATGCAGAGGAAGCTCGCCGCACCTATGGCGATGTTGTCCCTTCCCCTTGGGCCGATCGCAGAATTCTGGTCACGAAAGAGCCTGTGGGGGTCATTGCTGCAATAACGCCCTGGAATTTCCCTTCCTCCATGCTCGCGCGCAAGATCGGCCCGGCGCTGGCGTCCGGTTGCACGGCGGTGGTGAAACCTGCGACGCAGACGCCCTATTCAGGGTTGGTCTGGGGCTCTCTTTGCGAAGAGGTTGGCATTCCGAAGGGTGTCGTCAACATTTTGACGGGGTCGGCGACGGAAATTGGCGGAGAAATTACGAGCAATGAGCTTGTTCGCAAGATCACCTTCACCGGATCGACGGAAATCGGCAAGATACTGATCAAACAAGCTGCGGACACGGTCAAGAAAGTCTCCATGGAGCTTGGCGGCAACGCGCCGTTCATCGTTTTCGATGATGCTGATGTCGATCGGGCGGTGGACGGAGCGATCATCGCGAAGTTCCGCAATTCGGGTCAGACTTGCGTCTGCACCAACCGTTTTTTGGTACAGGCCGGCATCTATGACACATTCGTCGAGAAGTTTGCCGCCGCTACCCAGAAGCTCAAAATCGGAAATGGTCTGGAAGAAGGGACGCAGCAGGGGCCATTGATCGATGACAAGGCCGTCGCCAAGGTCGAGGAATTTATAGCAGATGCCACGCAGAAGGGCGGCAAGATCATCACAGGCGGAAAACGTCATGCGCTTGGTGGCAGTTTCTTCGAGCCCACTGTGATCGCGGACGCTACGCCGGAAATGCTCTTCACCAAGGAGGAAATCTTTGGGCCGGTGGCGCCGATCTACAAGTTTCAAAGTGAGCAGGAAGCAGTTGACCTTGCCAACGATACGCAATTCGGTCTCGCCAGTTACTTCTACACACAGGATCTTGGGCGGGTGTTCCGCGTCTCGGAAGGGCTGAAATACGGTCTGATTGGCGTCAATGAGGGCATGATTACCACGGTGGAAGCCCCATTCGGCGGCTTGAAGGAATCCGGCCTCGGCAAGGAAGGCGGACACCAGGGTATCGAAGATTATCTCGACACGAAATATGTCTGCGTTGGCGGCTTGGGGTTATAGAATAAATGAATACGGAAGTTTTCGGCCACACGCCGGACGGCGAGGCAGTTCACCGCATTACAATTTCGGGTGGTGGATTAACCGCCGACGTACTGACGTGGGGCGCAGTTATCCAAGACTTGCGCCTCAAGGGGCATGAGCATCCGCTTGTCCTTGGGTATCGCGACTTTGCCGATTATCCCGCATACTCTCCCTACCTCGGTGCAACGATTGGCCGTTGTATCAACCGTATTCGTGACGGTGAGCTTGTCATCGACGGGAAGACTTACGAGCTCGAAAAAAACTTTCATGGCAGGCATAATATCCATGGCGGGAGCCGCGGTGCTGGCAAACGCATCTGGGATGTTGTCGCTATTGGTCCGGATTACGTCACATTGACGGTCCAGCTTGGTGACGGCGAGATGGGTTTTCCTGGAAATCTGACAATCACGTGTACTTATATGCTGGAGCCCAAGGGAACTCTTGTGATCCGCATGGATGCAGTCACGGACAAGCCGACGATCTGCAATCTTGCGCATCATAGCTATTTCAATCTCGATGACGGAGGCGCAACCGAGGCGCTCGATCATCAGGTCAGAATCGATGCGCAAGCCTTTCTTCCTGTGGATGGTGATCTTCTTCCCGATGGCCGTGTTATGCCGGTGGCCGGGACAGCACATGATTTCCGCGAGTATCGAGCTGTCCGGCGCGAAGTGGACGGCAAGCAGGTCATCTATGACAATAATTTCTGTCTTGCCAGCCAGCGCCGCCCATTGTGCCTTGTCGCTTCGGTAAAAGGTGCCGATTCCGGCGTCGAGATGAACGTTTCCACAACCGAGCCTGGCGTGCAATTCTACGCGGCAAACACACTAGGCGGGAAACCACCCATCGGGCTGACCGGCAAGACCTACGATAACTATGCAGGCCTTTGTTTCGAGGCGCAGACCTGGCCCGACTCCACTCACTTTCCATATTTTCCACAGGCGATATTGCGTCCTGACGAAGTCTACAGCCAGATGACCAAATACAGCTTCAAGAAAACGAAATCCTAGAGCAAAATTTGCTCTAGGCGTTGAATGCCTTCTTCGCTTCATCCATGGGGGCGAGCGCGCCATGGAATTCGACCACGCGGGCAGCCACCTTGTGTGCGTTGATCGCGGCAACAAGTGGATCGAGACCCGCGAGGCGCGAAGCAATGTATCCGCCGTTGAAGCTGTCGCCAGCGCCCGTCGTGTCGACAGCGTTGGCGCGAACAGTAGGCACTTCAGTAGTTGTTCCGCCGGCAATGACCAACGCCGGCTCCGTGCCATCTTTGACGACGATCTCGCGCACACCATAACCAGCGATGCGTGTAGCGGTATCGGCAGGCGTTGCGTCACCGAATAGGGCATTCTCATCCGGAAACGTTGGTAGCGCTATATCGGTGACGTGAAATGCATTGCTCAAGACCTGCCGCGCAGTATCGGCATTTTCCCACAGGCGAGGGCGGTAATTGGCATCGAAGACGACGAGCGAACCTTGACGGCGGGCATTACTAACGGCGTTGAGGACATTCTGGCGACTTTTGGGGCTCAAAATACCCATCGTGATACCGGAAAAGTAGATGACTTGCCGACCATCCAGGCTTTTCGCCAACGCGTCAGGATCATCGGCCAGATGGCGCGCTGCGGCATCATTGCGCCAATAGGTAAAGGAGCGCTCGCTACCGGTTAGCGTGATGGCATAGATTCCGGGGCGAGCGCCAACGATGGTCGGGCTATGGGCGGTATTGATAGCATTATCGCGAAGGAATCTGCGCTGTTTCACCGAGAAAGGATCGTCGCCGAAGGCGGTGACATAATCGACAGCAAAATCTGTATCGGTGAGGGCTCGAACATACCAGGTAGTGTTGAGGGTGTCTCCCGCAAAACCCATGCGCCACTGATCGCCATTGGCGCCGGACAATTCGATCATGCACTCGCCAATGGCTGCAAATCCGCTCATAAAATCCTCCGCTGCTCCGGTCGCAGCGACTGATATACAAGTGCATTGCCGTTGTCATTTCATAAAAACGCGAACTGTCATAATCAGTTCGTCATGCCGTGTTAGTCGGCGAACACGTCTTGAAGGAGAATTCAATGTCGCGGATCACGACGATCGAACAGCTCGAAGCCATCTACGGCGGCGGCATAACTGAAGCATCCACAGCCAAAGTTGCCGCTCGGATTACGCCGGAATACCGCAAGTTGATCGAGGGTTCACCCTTTGTGGCGCTCGCAACAAGTGGTCCTGAAGGTCTTGATTGTTCACCACGCGGTGATCTCGCGGGTTTTGTAAGGATTCACGACGAATCGACCTTGATGATGCCAGATCGCCGCGGCAACAACCGCGTTGACTCGCTCCGCAATATAGTTCGAGACCCGCGCGTGGCTCTGCTCTTCCTCATTCCCGGACTGACGACAACGTTTCGCGTCAACGGGCGTGCGTTTGTCGAAACGGATCAGGCACTGCTTGACAGCTTTGTTGTCGATGGAAAGGCGCCGCGTTCCGTCACTGTCGTCGAAGTGGAGGAAGCCTATTTTCAGTGCGCTCGTGCACTAATTCGCTCCGAATTGTGGAATCCGGCAAGGCACCGCTCGGCAAAAGATTTCCCCACTCCCGGACAGATACTGGCGGCGCTGAGCGAAGATCGGGTAGGGGGAGAAACCTATGATCGCGAATGGCCGGAGCGCGCCGCAAAAACGATGTGGTAGGTCATCCGGCGCTGTCGTTATCGATCGCGATTTCCAAGCGGTCCGCGGCAAAGCGGGTTTTCGAATATTGAATTGGATGGCCTTCGGTATCGACGTTGATGGCCGTTGCAACGAGAACAATAGCTCCGGGGGAGAGTTTCAGATGGCGCAACTCCTCCGCTTCGGCATGGCGCGCCGCGATGAGTGTCGATTTGCGCAGATAGTCGTCTATTCCCGCCGCTTTAAGAGCAAATGTTATTGAACCGGATGAGCGATAGTCTTCTGCCACATTGGGTACACGCGCTGCGTCGAACCAGGCCGTGGCACAGGAAACCGGATTGCCGTCTGCGGTGTGCATCGTGTCGATCCTGATGACTTCCCCTGATAGCATATTTAGCGCCTCGGCAACATCGACGGGTGCCTCTTCACGGCGGTGGGCAAGCAGTATGCCCCTGGTTTCGCGTACCTGTGTGGAAAGGATCTGCGAAAAGCGCGTGCGCTGGCCAATGCGGTAAGTGAGCTTCTTGCTGTTGGCGACAAAAGTACCGCGTCCTTGTTCGGCTCGCAGGACGCCCTCCTTGGTAAGCGCGGCTATGGCACTGCGGATCGTATGGCGATTGACCGCAAAACGCGTCGCCATTTCGATCTCAGGCGGCATGCGCGTGCCATTTGCCAGTTTTCCCGCCGAGATATCACCCCTGATCTGATCCGCGATCTGACGCCAGATTGCGACGCCACTGTTGCGTGTGATGAATCGTGCCGATGTCACGTTCTGTCATGCTCCTGTCATTGACCTGATCTATAAACATAGATATTGTCTAGTTGTATAGATGACTAGACAAATTTTAGTGAGGTGTCAATGGGCAACGAAAATTCAAGCGCCACTCCGACTTCTGGCGAAGCTGATTTCGGGCGCAAGGCTGCCATGGCCTTGCTGGCGCAGGCAACTGTGCAGGAGATGAAGGATTTCTGGGCGCATTGGGCGAACAAGCCGCAGGTCGAGACCTTGCGTGGGCCGGAAACCGGCCTTGTCATGATGCGGGGACGCATCGGTGGTGGCGGTGCTCCCTTTAATCTGGGCGAAGCAACAGTCATGCGTGCAACAGTGCGGCTCGGCGATGGTGCTGTTGGTCACGCTTACGCCCTTGGACGATCGAGCGAGAAGGTCCGACTCGCCGCGATCTTCGATGCGCTGTGGCAGGAACCGGCCTATCGCCAGACGGTTGAGGAAACGGTCCTCGCCCCAATTGCGCAACGTCTCAACGACAATCTCGAAGACAGACGTGCCGAAACGGCTGCGACCAAGGTCGACTTCTTCACAATGGTGCGAGGTGATAATTGATGCGCGCAGTTACACAGGTTTACGAGGGCGGTTTCAGCGATGCTGTTTTCAATTCTCAAGAGGTCTTTCGGGCACTGATGGAAGCTATGGCCAGCCCTGGACGGGTAGTTGAGATCGGCAAGCTAGCGGCTGCTCCGTCGCCGATTTCCTCGGTAGCAGCGTCAGTTGCGGCTACTTTGTTTGATCATGACGCGACGGTCTGGTGCGACAAGTCGATTGCCGGCTCGGTGGCCGCAATTGGCTGGCTGAAGTTTCATACCGGACTTGAACTGACGTCAAATCCATCGGACGCACAATTTGCGTTGATCGGCGACCTTGAGACGATGCCATCATTAGAATCCTTTGCCAAAGGCACCTCGGAGTATCCCGATCGCTCGACAACAATTATTCTCCAGATCGATGGTTTTAATGGGCCGGAAGAACTGACGCTGAGCGGCCCAGGCATCAAGGATACGCAAGGTTTTGCGCCAAGCCAGTTGCCAAAAATGTTCGTAGATCAATGGGCCGCCAATCGCGGCGCCTTTCCACGCGGTATCGACCTTATCTTCGTCGGCAAAGGCGCACTCGCTGCGTTGCCGCGCACGACGCGCATTTCAAAAAAGGAGGCGTGAGCCATGTATGTTGCTGTCAAAGGCGGTGAAGCCGCCATTCGCAATGCGCATAAACTGCTTGGCGACCGCCGCCGAGGCGATCGTTCGCTGCCGGCGATCGGCCTTGACCAGATCGTTGAACAGCTTGCATTGGCAGTCGACCGCGTCATGGCCGAAGGGTCGCTCTACGACACCGAACTCGCGGCGCTGGCAGTAAAGCAGGCGCGGGGCGATATGATCGAAGCGATCTTTCTGGTTCGCGCTTATCGCACCACATTGCCGCGCTTTGGCTATACCAGGCCGGTGGAGACTTCGCAGATGGCGATCGAACGACGCATATCTGCAACTTTCAAGGATTTGCCAGGCGGACAGTTACTCGGTCCGACATTCGACTATACGCATCGTCTGCTCGATCCCGAACTCGCCGAAGATGGGATCGTCGAAACGCCCGAACGTCGTGTTGAAGTGCGCGAGCATACGCCACGCGTCACCGATATTCTTGGCCATGACGGTATGATTGAAGCCGATGGCGATATGCCCGAGGGCGTCGAGACAGGAGATCTCACACGAGAGCCGTTATCGTTTCCGCTGGAGCGCGATTTACGGCTGCAAGCGTTAGCTCGGGGTGACGAGGGGTTCCTTCTCGGTCTCGCCTATTCGACGCAGCGCGGTTACGGGCGCAGCCATCCTTTTGCTGGCGAGATCCGTATCGGCGAGGTCGAAATCGAACTGGAAGTCGCCGAACTTGATTTTCCTCTGACGCTGGGCCGCATTCGCGTCACCGAGTGCCAGATGATAAATCAATTCAAGGGATCATCCAAACAGCCCCCGCAATTTACCCGGGGTTATGGCCTCGTATTCGGCCAAAGTGAACGCAAATCCATGTCGATGGCGCTGTGTGACCGCGCGTTGCGGGCGAGGGAACTCGGCGAGGACATCACGGCTGCAGCGCAGGACGAGGAATTCGTCATTTCCCACAGCGACAATGTGCAGTCCACCGGCTTCGTTGAGCATCTGAAACTACCGCACTATGTCGACTTCCAGGCAGAGCTTGACCTCGTACGCCGCATGCGCGGCGAGCATGAGCGGCGCGAGAGCGAAAACAGCGAAACCAAAGAGGCCGCAGAATGACCGAGCTTGCGACATATAATTTCGCCTATCTCGACGAACAGACGAAACGGATGATTCGCCGCGCCATCCTCAAGGCAATTGCTATTCCCGGTTATCAGGTGCCGTTCGCGTCGCGCGAAATGCCGATGCCCTATGGTTGGGGCACGGGCGGCGTTCAGGTGACAGCTGCGGTGATTGGCCCGAATGACACGTTGAAAGTGATCGACCAAGGCGCCGACGATACGACCAATGCCGTGTCGATCCGCGCCTTCTTCCAAAAGGTTTCCAATGTTCGGGTGACTACAAAAACGACGGAGGCGACGATCATCCAGACGCGCCACCGCATTCCCGAAACTGCGCTGCAAGCTGGGCAAACGCTCGTTTATCAGGTGCCGATCCCGGAACCGCTGCGTTTTCTTGAGCCGCGCGAGACCGAGACACGAAAGATGCATGCGCTTGAGGAATATGGACTGATGCATGTGAAACTCTACGAGGACATCGCGCGTCACGGCCGCATTGCCACGACCTATGCCTATCCGGTGAAGGTCGAAGGTCGTTATGTGATGGACCCATCGCCCACACCAAAATTCGACAACCCAAAGATGCATCAATCTCCAGCATTGCAACTATTTGGCGCAGGGCGTGAAAAGCGTATCTATGCCATCCCGCCCTATACGGAAGTTGTCAGTCTCGATTTTGAGGATCATCCATTCGAGATTCAGACATTCTCGGAGCCCTGCGCCCTATGCGGAGCCAAAGGCAGTTATCTCGACGAAGTCATTCTTGATGACAAAGGCGGCAGCATGTTTGTTTGCTCGGATACCGATTTTTGTGAGGATCGGCAGGCGGAGGGCCATCGCGGCCATCTCTCGGCTAATCCTGCGGAGGCAGCAGAATGAGCGATATACCACTCCTGAAAGTCAGCGCGCTTTCGAAATTCTACGGAAGCCGGATCGGCTGTCAAAACGTGTCCTTCGAGTTGTGGCCAGGCGAAGTTCTGGCGGTCGTTGGCGAATCCGGTTCAGGCAAGACGACGCTGCTGGACTGTCTGGCAACGCGTCTTGCACCTTCCACGGGTTCGGTCGAATACCGGATGCGCGATGGCCAGTTCCGTGATCTCTACCGCATGAGCGAGGCAGAGCGGCGCTTCCTGATGCGAACGGACTGGGGCTTCGTCCATCAAAATCCCGCCGATGGTTTGCGCATGACAGTATCCGCCGGCGCCAATGTCGGCGAACGGCTGATGGCTGTTGGCGACCGGCACTATGGCAAGATCCGTGCGACCGCTACCGATTGGCTCGGCCGTGTCGAGATTGCCGCCGACCGTATTGATGATCAGCCGCGCGCTTTTTCCGGGGGTATGCGCCAGCGCCTTCAGATCGCACGAAATCTCGTCACCAATCCTCGGCTGGTCTTCATGGATGAGCCGACAGGTGGTCTCGACGTGTCGGTCCAGGCAAGGCTTCTCGATCTGCTTCGAGGTCTTGTCAGCGATCTCGGTCTGGCAGCCATTGTCGTGACGCATGATCTTGCGGTGGCGCGTTTGCTCTCGCACCGGATGATGGTGATGAAGGATGGTCACATTGTCGAGACCGGTCTCACGGATCGTGTTCTTGATGATCCTCAGGCGGCTTACACCCAGCTCCTCGTTTCCTCCATCCTGCAGGTCTAGGAGACAATCATGCCAACACCTCTCGTTGTTTCCGATGTCGCCAAGAGCTTCACCATGCATTTGCGCGATGGTATTCGTCTTCCCGTCGTGGCGAACGTCTCCTTCTCCATCAAGGCGGGTGAGTGCGCCGTTCTCGGAGGTCCCTCAGGGGCGGGCAAGAGCTCGATCCTGAAAATGGTCTATGGCAATTATGCCGTTGATCGCGGCCAGATCATCGTGCCTTATCGCGACCGGCTCATTGACGTTGCCGCCGCCGATCCGCGCACAATGCTCGGCATCAGGCGCGACATGATCGGCTATGTCAGCCAGTTTCTGCGTACGGTACCGCGCGTTTCGGCGTTGGACGTCGTTGCTGAACCGCTGATTGCACGCGGTGTTGATCGTACAGACGCCCGCGACAAGGCTGAATCATTGCTTGCCGGGCTCAATTTGCCTGAACGGCTGTGGTCACTACCACCCGCAACATTTTCGGGTGGCGAGCAGCAGCGCGTCAATATTGCTCGCGGCTTCATTACGGATCATCCGATCCTGCTTCTCGACGAACCAACGGCGTCGCTTGACGCCAAGAACCGCGATGTGGTGGTCTCGATGATCCAGCAGAAGAAGGACACGGGTGTGGCGATGCTTGGCATCTTCCACGACCAGGATGTGCGGGAAGCGGTAGCCGACAGGATCATCGATGTCACGGCATTTTCTGTACCGAATGGCGTAGCGGCATAAGTCCGCCTTTGGGCTTTATTCGATTCTAAATCATCGGTTTTTCGGGAGCGGATCACGCAAATTTGTGTGCCGCTCCCGTTCTCGTTTGCACCGTCCACGTGGGTTTTCCGTGGATAACACACGGCTTGAGAAAGCAATCCGAAGTTGTCACGCAACTGAAATGAAACTGCCATCGCAGGTTCACACAATCCCTCTAGGACGGAGCAGCGGCCAAAAGGGATTGACGAATGCTGAAGATTGAAAACGTGACGCGGCGCTTTGGCAGCAACATCGCCATCGACAACGTCAATGTTGAAATTCCGCAAGGCCAGATGGTCGGCATTATTGGCCGGTCGGGTGCAGGTAAGTCGACGTTGCTGCGTATGATCAATCGGCTTATCGATCCTTCCGAAGGCTCGATCCTGTTCGAGGGCACCGATGTCGCCAAGCTGCGCGGTTCGCACCTGCGCAATTGGCAGCGTGATTGCGCGATGATCTTCCAGCAGTTCAACCTTGTGCCGCGTCTCGATGTTCTTACCAATGTGCTTCTTGGCCGTCTAAACCATCGTTCGACGATCAAAAGTCTTCTCGGCATCTTCTCCAACGATGAGCGTGCCATGGCTGTCGCTGCTCTCGATCGGCTCGATATCGCCAAGACGGCTCTGCAACGCGCAGGCACACTCTCCGGTGGGCAGCAGCAGCGTGTCGCTATAGCTCGCGCGTTAATGCAGAATCCGAAAGTCATTCTTGCTGATGAGCCTATCGCTTCGCTCGACCCGCGCAATGCGCAGGTCGTTATGGAGTCGTTGCGCGATATCAATGAGAAGGAAGGCCTGACCGTTATCACCAATCTGCACACACTTGATACCGCCCGGCATTTTTGCAGCCGGATCATAGGCATGCAGGGCGGCAAGATCGTTTTCGATGGCGGTCCGGATGATCTGACTGAACTGGCCGCCCGCCGCATTTACGGTGCGGATGGCCTCAAGGATGCGTTTTCAGAAGCAATTACATCGACGAGTATCGTACGCGGTTCACAGAAGCCAATCCCGGAGTTGGAGGCCATTCTGGCCGCGCGTTGAGCGTAAAAAGATCGTCTTGCCCACGTTACGGGCCCATACGAACCCGATCACAAACTCATTGGACGTTTGACAGGAGAGAACCATGTTGTTCAAAAAAGCCCTTCTAGGCGCTATCGCGCTCAGCGCGATGCTTACCGGCACAATGGCCCGCGCTGAAGACCTCAAGGAATTCCGCATCGGCATCCTCGGCGGCGAGAATGAAACCGACCGTTTGCGGAACTTCGGTTGCCTTGCCGACCACCTCAAAGAGACTTTTGGCTTTGAAAAGGTTTCGCTGTTTCCCGCTGCTGACTACGACGGCGTGATCCAGGGTCTGCTCGGCGGCACACTTGATTTCGCCGAACTTGGCGCTTCCGGCTATGCCGCAGTCTACATCAAGGATCCCAAGGCAGTTACGCCGATCCTCACTACGCAGCAGACAGACGGTTCGACCGGGTACTATTCCATCGGTCTCGCCCGTAAGGATTCTGGCATCAAGACGATTGCCGATGCCAAGGGCAAGACCCTCGGCTACGCCGATCCCGATTCAACTTCCGGCTATCTCGTTCCGTTGACCCAGATCCCCAAGACCACTGGCATGCCGAACGACAAGTTCTTTGCAAAGACCCAGTTCAATGGCGGTCACGAGAACAATCTTCTTGCTGCTTATGACGGCAAGGTCGACGTTGCGGTAGACGATTCTTCCGGCCTCGGCGATTTCAAGGATGGCTACACTTCCGGCACGTTCCGCAAGGAAGTCGACAAGGGCGCCGTTGATCCTAGCCTGCTGGTCGAAGTATGGCGTTCGCCTCTTATCCCGAACGGCCCGCTGGTCGTTCGCAATGGTATTGGTGACGAATGGCACGCCAAGCTTGCCGATTTCTTCATGAAATTGCCAACAACCGACAAGAAGTGCTTCGAAGCTGTAGAAGGCGGTGATTTCAAGGGCTACCAGCCGGTGAAGCCCGAATTCTACAACGCGGTCATCGACATCCGTAAAAACGCGATCGGCGGCTAACGCTTGCGATCAATCACGGGGTGGCTGGTAACGGCCACCCTTTTTCTTGTGCGCTCCATGCGGATCAACTCATGACGTTTGCCGACTCTCAACCGCAACTGCAAAGTTCGCACGATATAGCCGAGTCATGGCGCAAGGTCGTCGCACGTCGCCGGATGTATACGGGCCTCGGCCTGCTCGTGCTGTTCATCGGGTTCGTAGGCTCCGTTCGTTTTGCTGACGAAAGCAATGCCGGCCATTTTTTCGATCGTCTCCCCCACCTCTTTGATTTTCTCAGCTGGCTCGTGCCCAAGGACTGGAGCGATGTATGGCGGGCACTGTTCGATATCGCAAGCCCTAACGACAAGGGTGGCCAGGAGTTTAATTTTGATCGAGGCCGGGTCTATATCTGGGGCGATTTCTATATTCCCGAATACTTCGAGTTGATGATTATCACCTTCAATGTGGCGTTGGTATCGACCATTATCGGGTTTATTTTTGCAGTCCCACTCAGCTTCATGGCTGCGCGCAATCTTACTCCGTCCAATCCACTGCGCATTGCGGTCAAACGATTCATGGAATTTCTTCGAGCTTTTCCGGAAATTGTCATCGCAGGGCTGTTTTCGGCTATTCTTTCAATCGGACCGATCGCGGCGATAATCGCGATTAGCCTGCATTGCATCGGTGCGCTTGGAAAGCTTTTCTATGAGGTTATCGAGAACGTCGATATGCGCTCAGATGAGGGCATGCGATCTGTAGGCGCCAGCTGGTTGGAACGGGTCCGGTTTGCTGCCTTGCCGCAAGTACTACCAAACTTCATGTCCTATGCACTGCTGCGGCTCGAAATCAATGTTCGCGCCTCGACCATCATTGGCGCCGTCGGCGGAGGCGGCATAGGTGAAGAATTGAAGCTTTCAATCTCACGCGGCTTCGGTGCCAAAACTTTGGCGCTGGTGTTGCTGCTGTTCGTCACCATCTTTGCCGTCGATCAATTTTCCGCCTGGCTGCGACGCCGGCTGGTTGGCGAAAACGCCTTCCTTCTGAAGCATTGAGGATGCTGCCATGACCTTTATCGATGCAAGCCAGGCAGAATCAATCCAGGAGCGCTATCCTGAGGTCTTTCAGCGCTCCTTTTTCAAGCGCTTCGCGCCTTTGCTGATGGTTATCAGCCTATTCCTCTACGGTATCTACGCAGTCTGGTTCTTCGAGATTCCCAAGGCCATATCGGAAGGCCATTGGGAGCGCGTCGGGATTTATCTGAGCCAATGGGTCAGCTACGACGTACAGGCTGAATTTCGGCTCGAAGGCGACACGATCACCCCGAAATATCCGCGATTTTCACCATTGGGGAATGACCCAAATCCTGATTGGGTCAAGCAAAACAGCGATCGAACCATGACCGTTGAAATTCGTGGGCCGAGCCGGGCAGTCACCTTTAGTGACACCGAAGCAACGCTGACGGCACATGGCGAAACCGTGCGAGTGGAACTATCGGGCGGAAAGCCTACCGTCTCAGGAAATATACCATCCTGGGTCAGCGTCTATGATGAAGATGTCGTCGCGGATATGGGCTTTGCCGGAGAAGTCCGTGTCGAGGCTGACCGCGTCAAGATCCGCAAACGTTTCCTTGGCTGGGCCAATTTCATCTTCGATCCGCAATCACCCTTTTTTGGAAAATCAATGGGTGAGGTGATAAGCCTCGTCACGACCGGCCCCCAGATCGAGCCTGGAAGATCAAACCTGGCGCTGGCCGGCGATAATTTTCTCAACAATGGCGAATGGCAGCACGGGGACGTCTGGGTCAAACTCCTGCAGACCATCATCATGGCGTTCCTTGGAACAATTTTGGGTGCAGTTGTCAGCTTTCCCTTGGCATTTCTTGCTGCCCGCAACATCACATCAAGCCGCTTCGTCAATCAATCGTTCAAGCGTTTCTTCGATTTTCTGCGCTCGGTCGACATGCTGATCTGGGCCTTGTTCTTTACCCGTGCGTTTGGACCGGGTCCGCTTGCGGGTAGTGCTGCGATCTTCCTGACCGAGACCGGGACACTCGGCAAGATATACTCTGAGGGACTTGAAAACATTGATGACAAGCCGCGCGAAGGTGTGCAATCGACCGGTGCAAACCATGTCCTGGTCCAGCGCTACGGCGTGATGCCGCAGGTGGTGCCGGTCATGATCAGCCAAACGCTTTATCAATGGGAATCAAATATTCGTGGCGCGACTATCATCGGTGCGGTCGGGGCTGGCGGTATCGGTCTCAAGCTCTGGGAAGCGATGCGCACCAACAAGAATTGGGAAAATGTTGCTTATATGGTCCTCTTGATCCTGTTGGTTGTGTTTATCTTTGACAGCATATCGAATGCGCTGCGTTCGCGGCTGATCGGCAAGCCACAGCATTAGAGGCAGGGACTATTAATATGACAGCATTCAAAGGCTTGTCATAATCGGAGCGTAACGCGAGAGTGTTCCGGAGGAATCAATATGCGCTATGCGATCTATTTCACGCCGCCATCAAGTGACCCGCTTCTGAAAGTCGCGGCGAACTGGCTTGGCCGAAATGCCTTTACCGGTCAACCGGTGAGGCCGCCGCAGATCCGCGACCTGGCGCACGAGGATTTCACGCTCTTGACGGCATCGGCACGTCGATATGGCTTCCATGGTACTTTAAAAGCTCCGTTCCATCTTGCCGAGGGCTTTGAGGAAAAAGAGCTTTTGTCGGCTCTCATGCATTTTTCTTCATCCATGGATCCAGTAGAGATTCCGAAACTACAGATCGCCAACCTTGACGGATTTTTTGCACTGGTTCCGGAAGAGCCTGTGGCGCGTCTCAACCAACTGGCGAACGACGTCGTTGTCGCGCTCGACCGCTTCCGTGCTCCTCCAACTGACGAGGAAATCAAACGGCGCAATCCAGAAAGAATGACAGTGTCGCAGCGGCGAAATCTCGAACAATGGGGTTATCCCTATGTTTTTGAAAATTTTCGCTTCCACATGACGCTTACCGATATAGTGCCGGAGCGCGACCGCCCCAAAATCGAACGGATTTTGAGCGAATTCCTCGAACCTGTTCTGGAAGAGCCTGTTGAGATCAACAATCTGGCGCTTTTTACCGAAGCCGAACCCGGTTTCCCCTTTGAAATACACTCGCTGCATCCGCTTGCAGGAACCAACAGAAGAAAGACCGCCTAGAGCTCTTTCTGACCATATTGACCTATTCTGACGGAGGCCTGTTGTGACAAGATCAAGCAAAGACACGAAGACCCGCACTCTGGGTGCGGGCGAGGGGCTTGGCGTAGATATTGGCGCGACAGGCCCCGTCCCTTCGGGTTTCCGACTGACGGACACCCGCTTTGCCAGGCGGCTTCGTCCGATGTCCCCCATCGGCCTCGCCACCTTCCTCGCGGATCGTCTCGTCAGTCGAGAAACAGAATACGGCCAATATGGCCAGAAAGAGCTCTAATGTCTGCCGAATTGATCTTGAACAATGCGAAAATCGTCCTTGAACATGACGTCATCTCCGGGACGGTTGTGATCAGAGACGGCAAGATCGCCGACATCTTGGAAGGCTCGGTTTCTGGCGGCGAGGATTTTGGAGGTGATTACCTTATTCCCGGACTGATCGAACTGCACACGGATCACCTCGAGGGGCACTACATGCCGCGCCCGCGGGTGCGCTGGAATCCGATCGCGGCAGTGCTCGCGCATGATGCGCAAATCGCTGCATCGGGTATCACTACGGTTCTCGATGCCCTGCGGGTCGGACTCGATGAAGATGCGGACATGTCCGCGGATGAAAGCCGCAAGCTTGCCGATGCGATTGAAGATAGTGTGGAGCAGGGCCGGTTGCGAGCCGATCACTATATCCACTTGCGCTGTGAAGTATCGGCATCTGATTGCCTTGAAGGCTTTGCCCACTTCGACAATGACAGCCGTGTCCGGCTGGCCTCTTTGATGGATCATGCACCAGGACAGCGGCAGTTCGTTAGTCTGGAAACCTATGCCTATTACTACCAACGTAAGCTGAAGCTTTCGGACAAGGAATTCAACGCGTTCTGCGAGAAACGAATGGCGGAATCAGCGAAGAATTCCGGACCGCAGCGCAAGGCCATCGCCGATCTTTGCCGTGAGCGTGGAATTGTCCTTGCCAGCCATGATGATGCGACCCGCGCTCATGTGGACGAGGCGGTGGAGCAGGGTATTCATGTGGCGGAGTTTCCAACGACGCTCGAAGCTGCCGCTGCATCAAAGCAGGCTGGACTTTCAGTGCTGATGGGGGCGCCGAATGTGGTGCGCGGCGGTTCGCACTCAGGAAATGTATCGGCACGCGAACTGGTCGAACACGGTCACCTTGATATTCTATCGTCCGACTACATTCCGTTCAGTTTGATCCAATCGACCTTTTTTCTTGGGGAAACTGTCGACGGAATCACGCTGCCGGACGCGGTGCGTCTCGTGACAAAGAACCCGGCAGAGGCAGTCGGATTTGAGGATCGCGGTGTGATCCAAATTGGCAGGCGCGCCGATCTCGTGCGGGTGCGTGTCGACGAACACATCCCAGTAGTGCGTACGGTCTGGCGGGAAGGTCGCCGGGTCGTATGATGGCGGGAATGATCGAGCGCGCGCTCAATCCCGCATCTGCACCGCTGCGCAATGGTGTCTTCGTTGCCGTTGTCGGGCCGAGCGGGGCAGGGAAAGACACGATCATTGATTTCGCTCGCGCTGAGCTTAACGAACAGCCGGGCTACCATTTCGTTCGCCGTGTCGTGACCCGTCCGTCGTCGATAGATGCGGAAGATCATGAAACTCTGAGCGAAGAGCAGTTCCTGGTGGCAAAGCGGGCAGGAGAATTTTCACATTTCTGGGAGGCCCACGGCCTGCATTACGGATTGCCGAAATCTGTTGACGACGAGATCGAGCGCGGGGCAGTAGCGATCGCCAATGTCTCGCGCGGCGTGTTGCCGGCACTTCGTACAGCCTACGCCAATTTCATCGTGGTGCACATCACCGCGTCGCATGAGGTTCTGGCAAAGAGGTTAGCTTCACGCGGACGCGAAGACGCGGCCGAAATCCAGCGTCGTCTGACGCGGGCTGCTCCCAATCCATGCGATCCCGCGGATGCAATTATGATCGATAACTCCGGAGCGGTTTCAGACGCTGGCAACGAGTTCGTTGCAGTCCTGAAGAAGTCTGCAGCGTTTGCTGCTATTTCGGAACAGATTTAACCCAATTTTGGGACAAATCCGGAGGCACCCCCTCCGGATTTCAAGCTATTCAACTTTTAGAAATTGCGCTGGAAGCGGATGATACCGCCGAACGCGTCATCGCTGCCGCCTTCAAGAAGGGCTTCATCCTTACGGGCACCGTCAAATTTTGTATAGTTGATTTCAGGTGTGATCGTGAAGCCAGGAACAAGTTCGTAAGCCACGTTGAGAGCGAGAGCGTAGGTGCCTTCGGATTCATAAGCCGCCTGACCGTTGATCGTCGCCTTGTCAGAAACCTGGGCGGCGAACCCGCCCCAAGCTGCCCAGTCGCCTTCCCACAGGCCGTACCAGTTCTTGTTGGTATTGGTCACGAATGAATCCGGGTCATAATCGGATTGATAAGCGCCCATTACCCAGGCTGAGATCGTATCCGTGAATTTCACATCCAAACGCGCCTTGACGCCAATGGCCTCTTGCACCGAGTCGTAGCCAATAATACCGGAGATCGTTCCCCAGCCCTGTTCGAATTTCGCGCCTGCAAGAACGTGGGGCATGTAGTCGTCGATAGTGTAATCGTAGTCCCCTTCTACCGAGCCCTGTTCAG
Organism: Phyllobacterium trifolii; assembly: GCF_014192095.1. GTDB lineage: Bacteria > Pseudomonadota > Alphaproteobacteria > Rhizobiales > Rhizobiaceae > Phyllobacterium > Phyllobacterium trifolii. The sequence continues at coordinate 114,961 of NZ_JACHXN010000008.1, read as the reverse complement.
CGGCAATGATAGCTGAGAAACCGTTGCCAGCCTTGTAGGTGTAGCTGATCTCGTTGCTGGAGAAACTATCGCTGCCATACTGAATCACGTCATCATTGACGATATCACCAGCGTAGCCGACCCATGAACCGAAGATAGCGTCATTGACACCGATCTGGAAGCCGCCGAGCTCAATGTAGGCCTGATGAAGAGTAGCACCATCGTCCTCGCCATCGGTATATTGGAAGCGGCCGTCAATGTAGGAGCGCAATGTGCCGAGTTCGGTTTCGGAGCGCGCGTCAAATCGAAGCTCAGCACGAGTGCTCTTGCTCCAGGTGTCGTTCTCGCCGCCTACATGACCACCGGTATAGACATCGTCACCAGCGGCTGCGTCGTAACGCAAATAACCGCCGATCTTCAGGCAGGTTTCAGTTCCTGGGATGTAGAAGAAGCCAGCGCCATAGGCGTCACATACCCTCACGTATTCGACAGGCTCTGGTTCTGCCACGACCACCGCATCTGCAGCGCGGGCGCTCGATGCCGCCATGAGGGCAGCAGTCGAGCCGAGGAGGAAGCTTTTGATGTTCATTTCCGATCTCCGGTAAAAAAGATAAGTCACAAGCTCATGTCCCCAACCGATGCATATTCCCGTTCGCTGACACGCGCAAAATCTAACCACTATCGAACTGCGGGTTCTGAAATCGTTGTTGCGAATTTACAAGGAGATCCGAAAACAGTGTGGTCTCACCGAAGGTTCAAGGTAGCTGGCAGATTGGACAATCGCCGCTTTGCGTTTTATGAGGACGATCAGGTGTTGGTGAGCGGTGGCTGGCACACTATATGCGCCAAACAGACGAGCGGACGTTTCCATAGTGGTTAACCGAGTCGATACAAGCGAAAACTACAAGCGTAATCGTTTTGCGGTAGCGCCGATGATCGATTGGACGGACCGGCATTGCCGGACCTTCCACCGACAATTCACGCGCCATGCCTTGCTGTATACGGAGATGGTCGTTGCCGATGCTGCGATCCATGGCAATCGCGAGCGCATTCTTGGGTTTGCCGAAGCGGAACATCCCGTTGCACTGCAACTCGGTGGGTCCGATCCTATCAAGCTGGCTGAAGCAGCACGTATCGGCGAAGCCATGGGCTATCAGGAAATCAATCTCAATGTCGGCTGCCCATCTGACCGCGTTCAATCCGGCACATTCGGCGCTTGTTTGATGAAAACACCGTACATCGTTGCGTCAAGCGTCGAGGCGATGAAGCAGGCGGTCGCAATTCCCGTGACGGTCAAGTGCCGCATCGGTGTCGACGATCAGGATACGGAAACGGCCCTTGATGAACTCGCGAGCGGTGTTTTCCATGCTGGTGCCGATGCGTTGTGGGTACATGCCCGCAAGGCGTGGCTGCAGGGGCTTTCACCTAAGGAAAACCGCGATATTCCACCGCTGGATTATGATCGCGTCTATCGTCTGAAACAGCAAAATCCGAGTCAATTCATAGGGATCAATGGCGGCATTCAGACGCTCGATGAAGCGCTTGACCATTTGAATCATGTTGACGGTGTCATGCTTGGCCGCGCGATTTACAACAACCCGATGTTGTTGTTCGATGTCGATAAAAGTATATACGGCAGCGAAAGGGCGGCGCCTTCAATCGACGCGATCATAGATCACATGTGCGATTATGCGGATGCCCATATCGCGCGCGGTGGTCGATTGTCGCACATTACACGGCACCTGGTAGGTCTGTTCCATGGCGCGGCCGGAGCACGGCGCTGGCGCCAAATATTGTCGACCGAAGCTAATCAAACAGGTGCAACCAGTGCTGTGATCCGCCTGGCATATGCGGCGATCGAGACGGCGTCGACTGAGGAAGCAGCTTGAATTCCTAGTTCGAGAGGACAAGCCGGTCGCCGCGTACGGAAAAGCCGCTGAGTGTATTGAGGAAATTCATGCCGAGCAGGCTGCCTGCCATTTGCCCATCTGCAGTCACCATCGCACGAATGTTACGCCGTTCGATGGCACCTATCCTGATACTGTCCAATGTGACGCTGGCTGCAGTCGCCATGCCATTGGCGGTCATGATCGGCGTTTTGTAAGAGAGCTTATCCGGATTGAGTCCAGCGCGGCGAGCATCTTCAGCCGAGAGCACGATCGATGAGGCGCCGGTATCGATGATGAATGGTACCGTCGCACCATTTACGTCGCCGCGAACCTCGAAATGACCAGTATCTGCTTTGGCGAGCGTCACAGTGATTGTTCCTTCGCCATCGCGATTGGAAATAGGGCTTCCAGGGATCAGTCCTGCCGTTATCCGGTGGCCAACGTCCTGCAACTCGTAGCGGTATTGATAGCCGGCAACGATCGTGAGGAAAATGACGACCCAGATTGCCATACTGCGCAAAAAATGGGTGAGTGGAATTCCGGAACCAAGCAGGGCTGAACCAAGGACGACGCCCCATATGCCCATGTAAGCGAAACGGGCAAAATCATCGTTGGCGATGCCCAGGGTCGAAGCACTGTCATTGTTCGCCATCAATAGCAGCAAGGTTGCGCCAATCAAGGCAATGATGATCCAGAACAAGCGGCCCATCTTCGACTACCCTTCTTGCTTTTCGCGCGCCATACGGCTGCGCCTCGTTTCGCGACGCGGGCGCCGCTCGACTGTTTCCAGCCGCTCCGGCAGGCCCGCCATGACGCGGCGGCGAGTCTCAGGCGACATAATTGACCATGCACCTATTTCCTCGCGCGTGCGCCCGCAACCGAAGCAAAAACCGGTCTTCATGTCGATGGCGCAGACGAGGATGCAGGGTGACTCGATGATGCTCATTTCAAAGATTTGGTACGGCTAAAGTGCAATGACAAGACCGAGCAGCAGTGAAATTGTCGCGAGTTGCTGCATGGCCCCCAATGTATCACCCGTCTGTCCGCCGATCTTTTCGCGGCAAAGTGCGGAAAAACCGACAAAAACGAGCGCCGTCAAACATGCCGCGATGACGATTGCCAGTGGTCCGCCAGCAGCGCCATAGCTGATCGCAAGAACGACAGCGCCGAGAATCAGGGCAAAGTTGGCCGCTTCGGCAGTCGGCGCCCCCGCTTGGTCGGCGACGCCGCCCGCCCGTACGGACGGCAGGCTCTGCCAGAACTTTGCCATGACGGAGCGGCTGACGGCTTCTGTCCCTATGACGACAGCTAGCGCATGCATTACACCGACCTCGTCGAGTATCGTGGTAAGCAACGCTGTCCGCAAGAACACAGAGACAATCAATGCAAGTACACCGTAAGAACCCGCCGCCGAATCCTTCATGATCTCCAGCCGCCGGTCAATCGACGTCCCGCCGTAGAAGCCGTCAACTACATCAGCAAGCCCGTCCTCATGCAATGCACCGGTGGTGATGATCAATGCGACGACAATCAATAACGCCGAAACGATCTCGGGAAGATCAACTGCATGCGCGATCAGCAGGACGAGCGAAGCGGGCAGGGCGATAAGTATACCTGCCAGGGGGAAGCCGCGTATAGTACTACTGAGCGAGCCGTCATAGCCTTCGAACCAGCGTTGCGGGACGGGCAGCCGTGAGAGAAAGGCCAGCGCCCGCATCGTATCATTGACCAAATCCATGCCGCAGCCCCTGACTCACCGAGGTCGCGACACTCTGCGCCGCGAGTTGACCTTTGCGTTTTCTCTCCCAGCGCTTATAGGACGGTGGTTGCTATTTTACTATGAAGACGCAAGGTATATCATGACCACTGGCCTGCCGTTTGACGATTTTCGTACTCTCATCGAGACATTGCCTGGACCTGACGAGGCTGCAGTTGCTGCCGTGCGCAAGCGCGATGCGACGTTGACGAAGCCACCGGGTGCACTTGGGCGTTTGGAAGAGATTGTCGAATGGCTTGCCGCATGGACAGGTCGTTCGCGTCCGCAGATCACCCGGCCTCTTGTCGCAGTCTTTGCGGGCAATCACGGCGTTACCGCCAAGGGTGTTTCGCCCTATCCCTCCTCTGTCACGGCGCAGATGGTCGAAAATTTTGCTGCCGGCGGAGCTGCGATCAACCAGATCTGCATCGCCAATGACCTTGGTCTGAAAATCTTCGATCTTGCGCTTGAATATCCTACCGCGGATATCACCGAAGAAGCGGCCATGGACGAAAAGACCTGCGCAGCGACAATGGCGTTCGGTATGGAATCGATCGCTGGTGGTACCGACCTTCTTTGCATCGGCGAGATGGGGATTGGCAATACGACGATTGCCGCGGCGATATTCCACGGCCTCTATGGCGGTACTGCGGAGGAATGGGTCGGTCCAGGCACCGGTGCCAACAGCGAGGGAATGAGGCGCAAGGCCGATGCTGTACGTACAGCAGTCGCACTCCACGCTTCGCATTTGAAAGATCCGCTCGAAGTGTTGCGACGCCTCGGCGGGCGTGAAATTGCTGCGATGGCCGGTGCCATTCTTGCTACGCGTGTTGAAAGAATTCCGGTTATCATCGATGGCTATGTGGCCACTGCCGCCGCGGCGATCTTGCATGCTGCGAATCCGGAAGCGATTGACCACTGCCTGTTTGGCCACGTCTCAGCGGAGCCAGGCCATCGCAAGGTTTTAGAGAAACTTGGAAAAAAGCCATTGCTCGACCTTGGAATGCGGCTCGGCGAGGGTACCGGCGCCGCACTTGCAGCGGGCATCGTCAAGGCAGCAGTGCTCTGCCATAGCGGTATGGCAACATTCGATCAGGCCGGCGTCAGCAATCGCGATTGAATAAGAAAAGGGGCCTGCAAAAAGCAGGCCCCTTTTCAAATGGTAGGAGTTCAAAACTCCTTGCCGATCCTGGCATCGACGGAGTGGTTGCTTGCACCGCGAATGACGAAGAAAAAGAGGATTGCCGTCCACAGGATAGATTTTTCTGAACCGCTCCAGCCCTGCCCCTGCACAAAACCGTGGAAGTATATGGTGACTGCAAGCACGATCGCGGTCGCGAACGCTGCAGGGCGCGTGAGCAGGCCAATGGTAAGTAAAATGCCCCCAAAGAACTCGGTGGCGGCGAGAAGCGGCGACCAGAACACGCCTGGATAGAAGCCGAGGCCTTCGACCATTTCCACCGAGCCCATCGGATTGACGATCTTGCCCGACCCGTGCACGACGAGTGCAGCACCAGCCACCACCCGCAGGATCGTTTCGGAGATATCACCGAGAGCGGCATAGATGCCACCAAGAGCGGGGATGATCAAAGGACGGTTATTGCCGGTTGAATTCATTGAGAAATGTTCCGTTCATTGTTGCGCTGCCATGAGCAATGCAGGGCCGATCAGCAACGAGCAAATAACAATAAATTGAACTTGAGTATTCTAGGCAGCTTTTTTATGGAAAGGCTTGCTTTGCTTTGCTTGAGTGCCCTGAAGCACGCGGCTGCGCGGGAACGTAGCGAGCGCTTCCGTCCCTTCGCGCAATTTGGAGAACAGATGAAACTCGCCATCGTGGATGTGGACCAACGCCTGAACGATGGGAAGACCGAGACCAGTTCCCTGTTCGGCATTTTTGATTGCAATCGAACCTTGGCCGAAAGCTGAAAGAACGATGGGTATTTCTTCCGGCGGAATTCCGGGTCCAGTGTCGCGGACCGAAATGTACTGGCCACCTCCTGCGGTCCAGCCCACTTTGACATAGATCTTGCCGTTTGGTGGCGTGAACTTGACCGCATTGGCCATGAGATTCAGCAATATTTGGCGAATAGAGCGCTCATCGGCCGTGAGGCGCAGCATCCCCGTCTCGAACTGTGGTATAAGGGCAATATCCTTGTTACGGGCCTTCAAATTCATCATGTGAATGCATTCGCTGGCAATGTCGGTCAGCAGCAGCGGCTCATCGTTGATGGAGTATCGCCCTGCCTCGATCCGGCTCAGATCGAGTATTTCATTGATGAGGTTGAGCAGATGTTCGCCGGAAGCATGAATATCGCTGGCATATTCCCGGTATGTCCCGTTCTGGATCGGCCCCAGCACTTCCTTGGCCATGACCTCCGAGAAGCCGAGGATTGCGTTGAGGGGCGTGCGTAGTTCGTGGCTCATCGAAGCCAGAAAGCGCGATTTCGCGAGATTGGCTTCCTCTGCACGCCGTCTGCCTTCGTCGGACATGGCGTTTGCCGTTTCGAGTTCGGCGATCAAGGCATCTTTCTCTGCTTGCAATGCCAAAGTGATTGCAACCGATTGGTTGAGCCGGGTTGCAACCAGATAGAAAAAGGCGAGCCCTGCAACGAGCATGATCACCATCGTTGCCTGCACTGGATTGTCGAAATGCGTCCAAGCCAGTAGCGTGTAGGTCAGGACTGGCAGGGCGAATGCAGCAAGAATGGCTGCACGAAGTGCCGACGAGATAATGGCGGTAATCGCCATAACCAGAATAATGACCACGGCCTTGATCACGGGAAACAGATTGGTGCCGCAGGCAGTGCAATCGAGGAAGGTGAAGTAGGCCCATCCCAGACTGGTCATGAAATGACCGCTCAGATAGATTATTTGCCATTTCCGGATTTCTTCGTTGGCGAGGCCCGTCTTCTCCAGGTGTCGTGCAAGAAGCCCCAGTATCGCATAGAGTCCAATAGCAAAGCCGGCCCATAAAACGATCGTCCTGTCGAAACCGGCGAACACCCCTATGACGACAATCATGGCTATCAGAAGCGGAATAGTCGCTGAGTTGATGATCAAAGCACGCGTATGCATGAAGAGCAGTTCGCGATCGAAATGATGGATGCCTGCGCGCTCCATCAGGCGGTCACGCGCTCCGCGCATGACGACAGTCAGATCCTTGTTGCGCGGCAATTTGCGGCGATCAACAACATTCTTGTCTGCACTGGTCGCGTCGAGTGATGCCATGCGCCTCGTTCCAGATATATCCATAGCTCTGCACTTGTGGCAGCATTGCACCGCAAGCCTATTCAGAAATGATTAACACTCCATCAAATCAATGCAGCAAATGCTATCGAACGGATTAGCTCCAAGGGCCTATATGAACATTCCAGCTGCGATGAAACGGCGATGAACCGAGAGTACCGCAGCTATCGTCGCAGATGGCGACGCCCGCCGCCGGCGCCGCGCTCCTTCGGGCGCAAAGTGGTGGACTACAGCCTGATGGTAATCTTCTTTGTGCTGGTCGCCCTGCTGGCGGCGAAACTCAGTCAACCAAAAGCTCCGACACAATCGCTCGCGGGCAAGGCCTATGTCATTGACGGCGACACGCTTTCCATTTCAGGCAACCATATTCGTCTCCAGGGTATCGATGCTCCCGAGCTCGATCAGAGTTGCGGCGCCAATGCTTGTGGAAAAGCTGCTAGGCAGACGTTGGTTCAACTGATCCAGGGCAAACCAGTTCGCTGCGACGGACATGGTCACGATAAATACAATCGCAGCCTGGCTGTTTGCTTTATTGGCCCGATAAATCTCAATCGTGCCATGGTTGAGGCTGGACAGGCGATCGCTTATGGCGATTATCGTGATGTAGAACTGCAAGCTCGAAGAGACAAAAAAGGTCTGTGGTCGGGAAAATTTGAGACACCGCAAGATTGGCGCAGGGAGCATGAGCAGGTGCCGGAAGCGCTGCAACCGCAACCCAATCGTGCACCGGACCTGATTGACCAATTCGTGGGATGGATCCGTGGTTTAGTGGGAGGACTCTGATGAAACTATACGATGGAGGGCGCGCGCCCAATCCGCGCCGCATTCGTATTTTCTTGGCGGAAAAGGGCATCGAGGTGCCCTTGGTACCAATTGACATGACCGCCATGGAACACAAGACGCCTGAGTTTACAGCGCTCAATCCATTTCAGCGGCTGCCAGCACTTGAGCTCGACGACGGTACGGTTATCAGCGAATCGGTAGCAATCTCGCGCTACTTTGAGGAATTGTATCCCGACCCGCCTTTGTTTGGTACGGGCGCCGTTGGCAAGGCGCAGGTGGAAATGTGGAACCGCCGCGCCGACCTGCATCTCCTCATTGTCGTGATGTCGGCATTTCGCCATACGCATCCTGCTATGGTCGAATGGGAGGTTCCGCAGATTCCGGCTTGGGGTGAAGCAAACCGCCCGAAGGCCGTAGCAACGATGAAGATTATGGACGATCAACTCGCCGCGAATGAGTTCTTGGCAGGCGATGACTTTTCGATTGCCGATATCACGCTGCTTGTGTCGATCGACTTTTTAAAACTCGCCAGGATACAAATGCCTGAAGAACTGGGTAATCTCCGGCGCTGGCACGATGCAGTGTCGAGTCGCCCCAGCGCCAAAGCGTGAGATTAGAGCGACTTGCCGCCAATGCTCGATACCTTGTCGTCGGAAATCAAGGCGTGCCGGATATGCCGGGACGCTCCACGGTATGGCATGCCTCTGCCAGATGAACCCAATCCGGTCTGCGTGCTCTCTGCTACAGCGCGCATTGTCATTTGCGGGCAGGCGCCGGGCATTCGCGTGCACAACACTGGTTTGCCGTTCAACGATCCCTCTGGCGTCCGCCTACGGGATTGGCTTGGCGTTGATCGCGAAACATTCTACGATCCGGACAAGTTCGCCATTGTCCCGATGGGATTCTGCTTTCCGGGATATGACGCGCATGGCAGCGATCTTCCGCCTCGGCGCGAATGCCGCGAAACATGGCATGACCGTGTGTTTCATTCCATGCCGCAAATCGAACTTGTCCTGACGATCGGCCAATATGCGCAGGCCTATCATCTCGGAAGCCGCCGCCGCGCCAGCATGACCGAAACGGTGTTGAACTGGCGCGACTACTTCGAGCCAGAATCGGGGCCGTCAATTCTACCGCTGCCGCATCCTTCATGGCGCAACAGCTCTTGGTTGAAAAAGAATCCATGGTTCGCGCACGACGTTCTCCCCTTGCTTCAGGAAAAGGTCAGAATTCTAACTTCATAAGCTGTGGAACGAAATTTTTGCCGAATTTGAAAAGTTTAGAATAATTTTCTTGTACCCTGCCGGATTATCAAGCCATAAAGTATCTCATTCCAATGGGATCGTGAGCAAACATGGACAGACTTGATCGAAAGATACTTCGTCTCCTGCAAGAGGATGCAACGCTTGCTGTAGCGGATGTTGCCAAGAAAGTCGGACTTTCGACAACGCCTTGCTGGCGCCGCATCCAGAAGCTGGAAGAAGATGGTGTGATTCAGCGCCGTGTCGCCATCCTGGACCCTGTCCGTGTCAACACGCGAGTCACAGTCTTCGTCTCGATCCGTACCGGATCTCACAGCAATGAATGGCTGAAGCGCTTCTCCGAAGTTGTTCAGGAGTTCCCGGAAGTGGTTGAATTCTATCGCATGAGCGGCGATGTCGACTATCTTCTGCGCGTCGTTGTGCCGGATATCGCTGCCTATGATGCAGTCTACAAGCGCCTGATCAGCAAGATCGACATTCGGGATGTATCGTCTGCGTTCGCCATGGAACAGATCAAATACACCACCGAATTGCCACTCGACTACATGAGCATCGAGAAAGAGTCGAATTGAGGCTCGTCGGACTGGATTACTTTTTCTCCAGTCGCGCCAGCAGAGATGACGTATCCCAGCGATTGCCGCCCATGATCTGAACATCCTTGTAGAACTGATCCACTAACGCAGTTACCGGCAACTTGGCATTGTTGCGGTTGGCTTCCGCGAGGCAGATACCGAGATCCTTGCGCATCCAGTCTACGGCAAAGCCGAAATCGTACTTTCCGGCATTCATCGTCTTGTGGCGGTTTTCCATCTGCCACGACCCGGCAGCGCCCTTGGAAATCACCTCGATGACTTTCTCGATATCGAGACCCGCTTGTTTGCCGAAGTGAATGCCTTCGGCGAGGCCCTGGACCAACCCTGCAATGCAAATCTGATTGATCATTTTTGTCAATTGTCCGGCACCGGCCGGTCCCATCAGACCAACCATCTTGGCGAAGGATTCGATGACAGGTTTTGCCTTGTCGAATACGTCTTGCTCGCCGCCGACCATAACGGTGAGCGCACCATTTTCCGCGCCCGCCTGACCACCGGATACGGGAGCATCGAGAAAGTGAATGCCACGCTCGCGGGCTTCCGCGTCGAGTTCCCGGGCAACTTCGGCAGATGCTGTGGTGTTGTCGACGAAAATGGCGCCTTTCTTCATCGACTGGAATGCGCCGTTTTCACCGATCGTCACCGCGCGCAGATCATCATCATTGCCAACACATGAAAAGACGAAATCTTTGTCCTTTGCCGCTTCCCCTGGCGTTGCCGCATAGGCGCCACCAAATTGCTGGGCCCATTTCTTCGCCTTTTCGCCACTGCGATTGAAGACCGTAACATCATGGCCGCCGCGCGATTTCAAATGACCCGCCATCGGATATCCCATGACGCCAAGACCAATAAAAGCGACTGTTGCCATTCCCTAGTTTCCTCTGTCAGATAGGCCGTGTGATGAGCATCGGGGGACGTTAGGACAATGCGGCGGATCATCAAAGGCCTATTATGGATTGTTTTCTCTCTCATCCCCATCGCATTGCTCGGCGCCATCCTCGGTTATGTCTGGCTCGCACGCTCGGTAGCTCCCGCAACCGGGGAGATGGTGCTTGCGGGTTTGTCCGCGCCGGTCACTGTCACGCGCGACAAGAATGCGGTCCCGCATATTAGCGGTAACTCGGTTGAAGATGTTCTGGCCGCTCTTGGCTTTGTCCATGCGCAGGAACGCCTTTGGCAAATGGAAGTGAATCGCATGGCGGGACAAGGACGTTTGTCCGAGTTATTCGGCGACAAGACTGTATTGACCGACCGCTTTATCCGCTCGATTGGCCTCTATGAATCGGCCCAAAGCTCCGCCGCATCACTGGACGAGGCGGCCCGGAAGAAGATTGACGCCTATGTGCTTGGAATCAACGCGTTTATTGCCGAAGCGGGGCCGACATTTGGTTCCAAATATTCGCCGGAATTTGTCATACTAGGCCACACACCGGAAAAATGGACTCCCGCTGACGTGATCGTCACGCTGAAATTGATGTCGGTGACACTGGCCGCCAACATAGATGACGAAGTGTTGAGATTGAAGTTTGCCCGTCTTGGCATGAGCGATGCAGAGATCATCGATTTGCTGCCGCCCGTGCCGGGTGATACGCCACCGTCTTTGCCGGACCTGCGGCAAGTTCTCGGCTTACCCAGCGGCACTCTCAAGGCGAGCTCAGCGGAGGCCGAAAGCCAGTTTGCGACGTTGAACGACATCATGTCCACCGGCGCTTCGAACAATTGGGTCGTAGGTGGCGCCCGAACCGAGACCGGCAAGCCGATCCTCGCCAATGATCCGCATTTAGGGCTAACTGCACCCTCTCTCTGGTATCTTGCGCACCTGCAGGTCAAGAATAGCGATGGATCGTCGAAAAACCTCGTCGGTGTCACGCTGCCGGGAGCGCCGTTGGTATTGCTCGGACGTAATGACAAGGTGGCGTGGGGCTTCACAAATACCGGATCCGATGTTCAGGACATTTTTGTTGAGAGGATCAATCCCGCCAATCCCGATGAATACCAAACACCTCAGGGTTTCTCGCCGTTCGAGAGAAACGCCGTATCCATCAAGGTCAAAGGCAGCGACACCGTAACCTTTGACCGCAGGACCACACGTCATGGTCCGGTCTTGCCTGCGGATTATCGTGGGCTTGATCATTATCTGCCAGATGGCACGGTTGCATCCTTGGCCTGGACTGCTTTGGCTGGCGATGACAAGACCATCTCGGCCGGATTGAAGCTTTGGGATTTCGCAAATGTCGCTGATTTTCAGAACGGGATGCGCGACTTCGTAACGCCGATGCAGTCAATCGTGATTGCAGATGCCGATGGAAATATCGGACTGATTGCTCCCGGCAGGGTGCCTGTGCGTGATCCCGCCAATCAAATCATGGGGCGAGCACCATCCCCGGGTTGGGACGCCACCTACGACTGGAAAAGCTTTATTCCCTATGAGCAATTGCCACGCGTTTACAATCCCGCAGACAATGTTCTTGCGACTGCGAATACGAAGATCGTCGATGCGAGCTATCCGCATTTCCTCACCTTCGACTGGGACGAACCCTGGCGCTTCGAGCGCATAAATACACTGATCTATGGTGCGAACCAGCAGACGCTGGAAAGCAACAGCAAGGTCCAGGGTGACGCCTTGGACAGTGCTTACGCCGCTTTGGCTCCGGTCATGCTGAGACTGGTCGATGGGCGGAGTGATGTCGACGTCGATGTTACCAAACAGTTGCAGGCGTGGGATTTTGTAGAGGACCGCGAGCGCATCGAACCGCTGCTGTTCAGTGCCTGGTTGAGGATGGCGACGAAGCGCATTCTTGAAGACGATCTTGGCGACGCCTTTCCATCCTACTGGCAGGGCCATGTCGACGCCATGTTGCGCTGGCTTGCGCCGAACCCGGCGCGCGATTGGTGCGATGACGGGCGCACTCCGGAGAAAGAGAGTTGCGCCGATATTCTGGCGCTGTCGCTCACCGATGCGGTCAAGGATATTGATGCGCGTCTTGGTTCAGACCGTTCCAAATGGACTTGGGGCACATTGCACTACGCTTATGGAGCACACCGGCCGTTTTCACAGGTTAGCCCCCTCGACCAACTCTTCAATGTCACCGTACCTGTATCGGGCGGTGCCTATACGCTCAATCGTGGCAAGTCGTCGTTTATGGATGAAAGCAATCCGTTTCGCGTGGCGCATGGCACCAGCTATCGTGGGCTGTTCGACCTCGCCGATCTCAATCGCTCGACCTATATCCAGACGACTGGCCAGTCGGGAAATGTATTTTCATCGAACTATCGTGATTTCGCTCAAAAGTGGGCTGACACTGAGGCCATCACCATTCCCACCGATGAGCAAAGCTATCAGGACGGTCTGCTGGGCGTGTGGCGTCTGAAGCCAAAAGAATGATTAGGGGCAGGACCTAGGTGAGGGCGGTCATTACTGTCTTCTGGTAGGCGGGACGTGACTTCAAGCGTTCATACCAGGATTCAAGATGGGGATGATCCGGGCGCTCAATCGCCATTTCGAACCAGGCATAGGCAAAGCAGCCAACGGGGATATCGCCGATGCCGAACTTTGAGCCCGACAGATAGGGCTGCGAGGCAAGCGTGGTATCAACAATAGCGAATAGTTTGCTGCACGCCCGAAGCCCTTTTTCCATAGCTGCATTGTCGCGTTCTTCTGCTGACATACGCACCTGATTCCAGAACAAGTCGCGGAACGGACCGGCGAGGGTGGAGGTCGCCCAGTCCATCCATCGTTCCGATTTCGCCCGGGTTGCTGCATCGTCGACATAGAGCGTCGACTGTCCATACTGCGCGACGAGATAGCGAACAATCGTGTTACTTTCCCACAGCACCAGATCCTTGTCTTCCAGCGTCGGCACCAGTCCGTTCGGGTTCATCGCCCTATAATACGGATCGGATACGATGCCATAGGCGCCTCCCGCAGGGATGTTTTCGTAAGGAACACCGACTTCCTCGGCGGCCCAAAGCGCCTTCTTGACGTTGGTCGAGTTGGTACGGCCCCAGATTTTAAGCATGGTAGATTCTCTTTGGTGGGTTAGTCTCAGCGTATGAGATGACGCGTGATGCGACGCTCCAACCAATCCCAGATATGCCGGATGATTTCCACCAAAATCAGATAAATGATGGCAGCCCACAGATAGGCTTGGAAATCGAACGTTCTCGAATAGGCGAGGCGCGTGTAGCCCATCAGATCGTAAACTGTGATCAGAGCAACGATTGCTGAGCCCTTGATCATCAGGATAATCTCGTTGCCGTAGGGCCGCAATGCCACGATCAAAGCTTGCGGCAGGATAACCTTCCAGAACGTAACGAATTTCGAAATGCCGAGTGACGCCGCTCCTTCCCATTGTCCGAGCGCAACGCTGCGAACCGCGCCGCGCAATATTTCAGCCTGATAGGCCGCTGTGTTCAGGGCAAACGCTAGCAGTGCGCAGTACCAGGCCTCTCGAAAAAACGTCCAAAGGCCAACTGCTTCGAGCTGGGGCTTGAATGATCCGAGGCCGTAGTAAAACAGAAAGACTTGCGCGATGAGCGGTGTTCCCCGGAAGAAATAGACGTAGGCATAGGCAATGGACGATGCGATTCTGTTTTTGCTCATCCGGCCAAGAGCCACCGGTATCGAAATCACCGCGCCGAGCAGAATTGACGACCCGACAAGCCCGATCGTGGTCTTTAGGCCCGCAAGATATGTGGGGCCGTATTTCGCAATGAGCTCAGGGTTCCAAGCGCTGTAAAGATAGACGAGCAGTCCGATGAGAAGAGCCGTCCAAAGACCAACAAGCAGATGACCAACGACCCGGCCTCGGGTCCATTTTTTCGGCGGCGCCGGAGGTCGCATGACAGTCGCTGGCCGCGCATTGATGAAACTTTCCGTCATCGTTTGACCCCGCTCTTGGCCGATGAGCGTTCGATCGCGTCGATGACAAAGGATGAAAGAATGGCGAGCACGAGATAAATCATGCAGGCCACACCAAAGAACAGGAAGGCGTGCTTCGTAACACGAGCCGCAACTCCAGTCTGGCGCAATATGTCCGCAAGCCCAATGGCTGAAACCAGAGCTGTGTCCTTGAGCAGGATCATCCATAGATTGGCCAGCCCAGGGAGGGCGATGCGGATCAATTGCGGCAAGATGACCTTGCGCATGGTCTGACCGCTGGAAAGTCCGATGGCATAGCCGCCCTCATATTGACCCTTCGGTATCGCACGAAATGCGGAAAGGAAGACTTCGCTGGCATAGGATGAAAACACGACCCCTAGTGCGAACATGCCGGCAATGAATGAATTGATTTCAAGCGTGCCTTCGTAGCCGAGCAGCTGCCCCAGCTTCTGAATGCCGATCTGTGCGCCGAAATAGACCACGAACAAGGTCAGCAGTTCGGGCAAGCCGCGAAAAATAGTCGTGTACATGTTTGCGGCGAGTTTGACGGAACGTTCCGGCGATTGTTTGCCAAGTGCGACGAAGAAGCCGATCGCCAACCCCACCGGTAATGTGGCCAGCGCGAGACTGACTGTTACCAGAACGCCGCTTGCAATGCTCGGACCCCAACCGCCCTCGCCAAAACCCAGTAACGCTATTGAGCCTTCCATAGGCAACTTTCATATTTGCGGACTGTTCCCCATGGCTCTTTTCTGAGCCCGCCCGTCATTTTTATTCAAAGCCGTAGATGGCGGTATGACCCGCCATCTACATTTCATATCAAGTCAGTGCGTTTGGCTCAATCCTCGCCGCCGTAAACGTCGATCTTGAAGTACTTGTCGTTGATTTCCTTGTACTTGCCGTTCGCACGGATCGCCGCAATAGCCGCGGTGAACTTGTCCGCCAGCGCTGTATTGCCCTTCTTCACCGTCACGCCGGCACCTGGACCGTGGATCGCAGGATCAGGCGTAATTGTGCCGAGGAGCTTGCAGCAAGAGCCAGCATCGCTATCGAGCCACTGGCCCAGAACAACGACGTCGTCCATAACGGCATCGATACGGCCGTTGCTGATGTCAAGTTTATATTCATCTGAAGTCGGATACATCTTGATATCCGAGCCGCTATACTTGGCTTGGGCGTAGTTCGAATGGCTGGTCGACCCTTGTACACCTAGAGTTTTGCCCTTCAGGGATTCTGGTGTGATGTCCTTGATATCGGAATCCTTCGGTACGGCAATCGCCGGAGGCGTATTGTAGTACTTCTTGGAGAAGTCGACTTTTTCCAGGCGTTCGGGCGTAATCGACATGGAGGCAATGACCGCGTCGAACTTGCCTGCCTGCAGCGCCGGGATCATGCCGTCCCAATCCTGGGATACCCAAGTGCATTCGGCCTTCATTTCCGCGCAAAGCGCATTGCCGATATCGATGTCGAAGCCCTCAAGCTTGCCGTCGGGGGTAAGATTGTTGAAGGGCGGATAGGCTCCTTCGGACGCGATTGTCAGTTTCAGTGCGTCCTCCGCGTGTGCCGCGCCCATGGAAAAGGCTAGAGCTGCAGCGGAAATCGCGAGTACGAGACGCTTAGTGATACGCATTTATTTGAACCTCTCTTTTATAACCCGGCTGTTCCCCTATTTTTCTGGACAGCCTTCCGGGTAAGGTCGCAGTTTATGTCACTGCTCCTGACACGGATATTCCCACTAGTTTTCTTTCAATTGCAACCGGGAATCGTGCGTCGCCAAGCGAATCTGACCGTCAAAATCACATAATTATTTTGAGCCTTATACTTTTGTTGCGCACGTATTAGGCGAAACGTCATTTTCTGGCACGTTTATCGGGAAAGCTCTGTTTCGCGTTCGATCAAATCGGCCAAGGCAGCAATATCATCAAGTTCGTGGACAGGTACTTTCTCGTCCAAAATGGGGTAATCGCTGGCGATCGCAACGATGCTTGGATCGCCGGTCGTCAATCGTTCCCCTGATCTGCCTTCGGTACGGCGGGTTTCGATCTTCTTGTGTCCCTCGCGCTTGTAGCCTTCCACCAGGATAAGATCACAGGGTGCAAAACGCGCAATGATATCGACCAGCGTCGGTTCGCGTTCACTCACCAGCTCATGCATAAGCGCCCAGCGTCGATCCGAGACGATGGCTACCTCGCCGGCACCTGCCTTGCGGTGACGAAACGAGTCAGTGCCCTCCTTGTCGATATCGAAATCGTGATGGGCATGCTTCACGGTCGAAACCTTCCAGCCCCGGCGGGTCAATTCGCCGACGAGTTTGACGGTCAGCGTGGTCTTTCCCGAGTTCTTCCAGCCAGTTATCCCGAATATGCGAGGCGTCATGGTATGGCACTCCACCGCTGCCGGGCTTCGGCAATATCTTCGGGTGTATTGATGTTGAAAAATGGATCGAGAGACGCCCCGGATTGTGTTGTTATGATTGGGAAGTCTGCAATCTTGTGCGGATGGCCCTCGATCCAGGCAACGACACGGCGGTTCTTTTCGTTGCTCAACCAACGGCGAAGATCGCTCTTGAGGAAAACCGGCCAGAGGCCGAAAACCGGGTGCAGCCTGTTTCCAGAAGCTGCGACTCCGATGTGTCCTCGAGGAGCATCTGCGACAGCTTGGCGTAGTGTATCAACAAGATTGTCGGGAAAGAATGGCGTGTCCGTCGCCACCGTCACAACGTGGGTGAACGGCAGCGCCTGATTGTTTGCCCACTCCATCGCAGCCAGAACTCCGGCAAGGGGGCCGGCAAACCCGTCAATGTCGTCGGGGATCACGGGAACCGGCAAATCCGAAAATAGTATCGGCTCGTTATTGCTGTTCAAAGCCACCGGTTCGATTTGACGCGACAAACGCGCATAGACATGATCGATCACGCGCCGGTCGCCAAACGGCAGCAATGCCTTGTCAACTCCGTCCATCCTTCGCGATTGACCGCCAGCCAGTATTATACCTGCAATTCGCACGTCTATACTCCATCAGGTGACGTCGCCGCCGCCGTTGTGGTTGCGACCGGCTCCAACCGGCCGACGATGCGCTCACGGTAAAGCGTATAAAGCCCGCTGCCAATCACGACGATGGAGCCGATGATCATGGGGACGTCCGGCAGATCGCCGAAAAACAGATAACCGAGCAAGATAGCCCAGATCAGACTCGTATAGCGAAACGGAGCAACGAAGGCGATTTCGCCTTCTCGCATAGCCAGAATGATGAAGTGATACGCGACCATGACGCAGCAGGCGGCAAGTGTCAGCAGCAAGGTATTTGTCAGCGACATGGGTGTCCATCCGCCCAGCGGACCGATCATGCCTATCCCGGCAACTCCCACACCTATCGATGTTAGCGCGGAGATCATCAGTACCGGGATGGTCCTTGGGACCTTGCGTGTTGCGAGATCGCGCATTGAGGCAAAAATCACCGTGACAACGATCAGAAGAATGTATGGGCTAACACCGTTATGGCTCGGCCGAACTATTATCAGTACGCCGATAAAGCCGACAATGATTGCAATCCAACGCCGCCAGCCAACCGGCTCACCGAAGAACAGCGCAGCTCCGAGGGTCACCACCAAGGGTAGAGCCTGCAAAATTGCCGAGGTCAATGCGAGAGGCACGTGAACCAAAGCAACAAGGAAGCTGACCGTGCCGACCACTTCGCCGATCACGCGCAAGATGGTCATTTTATGCAGGGCTTCACGCAGCGGAACCAGCATGCCCTTGTGCCAGGCGAGGGCAAGGATAAGAACGGTCGAGATCGAGCTGCGTACGAGCATGACCTGGCCCATATTCATGTCTTCCGCAACGAATTTGACCGTTGCATCATTGAACGTGAAACTGGCCATGCCGATGGCCATGAAAAGACTGCCACGCAAATTGGGAGATAGCGCCAAGATGGTCAATTCCGAATGAGGACGCGATTCTCCTCCAGAATCGCTTCAATCGATATATCAACCTGTGCTGGTCAGTGCATCTGGAATGTTTTCGCGCGGCTGGAGCCCCAGGCTCTAACCGCCGGTGACGCTCATGTGGCGGGAGACGGCAGGGCGATTGTGACGGCGGTCGATGATAAAATCATGGCCCTTCGGCTTGCGGCCAATTGCTTCATCAATGGCAGAATTCAGAAGTTCGTTACCTTCTGACGCACGCAATGGTTCACGCAGGTCAGCAGCGTCTTCCTGGCCGAGGCACATGTAAAGCGTGCCGGTGCAAGTCAGACGTACCCGGTTGCAACTCTCGCAGAAATTATGCGTCATCGGTGTGATGAAGCCGACACGCCCGCCGGTTTCCTCGATCTCGACATAGCGGGCAGGCCCGCCGGTCTTGTAGGCGATGTCGTTCAAGGTGAACTCTTCGCTGAGTTTGGCCCGAAGCAGCGACAACGGCAGGTACTGGTCTGTACGATCGAGTTCGATTTCACCCATTGGCATGGTTTCGATCAGCGTCAGGTCCATACCGCGCCCATGAGCCCAACGAATCATCTCTGGAATCTCGTGATCGTTGAAGCCTTTAAGAGCGACTGCATTCAGCTTGACTTTGATGCCGGCTTCTTGCGCAGCGTCGATGCCTTCCATAACCCGGCTGAAGTCACCCCAGCGAGTAATGGCACGGAATTTACCAGGATCCAGCGTATCCAGTGATACGTTTATACGTTTGACGCCATGGCCGGCCAACTCAGGCGCAAAGCGTGCGAGCTGCGAGCCGTTCGTGGTGAGGGTCAACTCTTCGAGCGCACCGGACTGAAGATGACGCGAAAGCTCTCCGATCAGATGCATGATATTCTTGCGCACCAGCGGCTCGCCGCCGGTAAGACGCAGTTTTTTCACACCCTTCTCGACGAATGCCGTGCAAAGCCGATCCAGCTCCTCGAGCGTCAGCAGATCCTTCTTCGGCAGGAATGTCATGTGTTCCGACATGCAATACGTGCAGCGGAAATCGCAGCGATCCGTCACCGATACGCGCAAATAGCTGATCGTTCGTCCGAAAGGGTCGATCATGGGGGCCTGATGTGCCGTTGTGTCGAGCAATGCTAGGTGGTCCAAGAGCTTCCTCCTACCAAAGAGATAGGGTGCCGGCTTCCAATTGTCCAGCCGTCGGATGAGACAAACGCTGAGGCTTTTCCACGCAGTTTGTTCAACCCTGCGTTCGTTGCCGACCGCGTCTAATAAAGTAGAGAATTGGCCGTGTGCAAGCGAAACAGTCTGCACAGTGCCAGCCGTATATTGGAAAGGACAGACTTGCGGGGATCGATCCTTGTTCTTACAGAAGAGGGAGCACGAGGAGCGTTCGCGATGACTGATGCCTGGCCCAAAGAACTGCGCGTAAGCAAAGACCGCCGATCGCTCACGATCGTCTTCGACAATGGGGAAAGCTATGTGCTTACGGCTGAGCTTTTACGGGTCGCGTCACCTTCGGCGGAAGTACAAGGGCACTCGCCCGAACAGCGCCAGACAGTGCCGGGCAAAATCAATGTCGAGATTGCCAAGATGGAACCCGTTGGAAATTATGCTGTGCGCATCATTTTCGACGATATGCACGATACCGGCCTGTTCAGTTGGGACTATTTGATCGATCTTGGGCGTAACAAGGATATACGCTGGCAGGCCTATCTCGATGAACTTACCGAGAAGGGTTTAAGCCGCGAACCGTTCACGCCGCGGCGAGTGACCTGAGTTACTTCAAGATAATGTCATGCGAATGCAGCCCGAGCAATTCCGGAACCATAGGTTGCAGGAGATGACACGAACATACGCACAGTGGGCGAGTGGTCCGATGGCCATTTGCCGGCTTGGCGTTCGCGTTGACCCGTAAGAAATATTCTCTTGATAAGTGTATCCTGCGCATTTGCGGGTGACATTAAAGAATTCATTCCAAGAACCGCCAAACACAACAACGACATGCTGAAAAACTTGTTCACCATGCTCTCCAATTCGATGCAGTGGGTCGCTTCTTCTGGAATATTATTACGATTTTTGGGAATGAACTGGATTGCTCAACTATTTGTGTGATGAATTAACATGAAAGTGTGGGTGAATTGGGATAAATGTGTCAAAACCAGCACACAGCTTAAAATTGTGCCGCGGCGAGTTAATATTTGGGGGCGGGGCATTGTTAAAAGATTCTAAATACGATGCGGTCAAACTGGCTACACACCTCATCAATGGCTCATGTTCATCCGTGGGCAACACAGTTCCAGCTGGGCACGCATCATGAATTCCCGTTCCAAAAAAAATGCAATCTTTCTGGCCGCGATGTTATCGGCCACGGTCGTCCCAATGGCGCCGGCATCAGCAGCCAATAACCTGATGGAACTGCTGTTCGGCAATCGCCGCGTCGAGTCGCGTCCTGTCGACCAAACACATCAGGTCCATCCTGGCAGGCTGCAAGATGCGAGCGTGCGGCGTCCGAACGCCCCTATCAAGCGCGTGGTCGTCACAGCGCCGACAAACTATGACTACAAGCCCGAAGGCTTGGTTCAGATCGATTTTTCGAAAGTGGATACACAGATCACGGCTTCAGCCGATCATGGCACGGATATCTCGCCATCAATGGCGATGGATGAATTCGGTTTGAAGATCGACCATCTGAAGGCTGCTCACGTTCTTGCGGAAAAAGAGATATCTGACGCGATTGTCTCGTATTATGCTACGAAACAGCGCCCGATCTGGACGGCTTCTTATGATGTGACACGACAGGCGAAGACGGTCGTGGCGCTTTTTGCAAAGGCTGCAGATGATGGTCTCGATCCACAAGATTACGCAGTTGCGGTCCCGAGTGACGATTATGACCGTGCCAACATACCAGCGCGATTGAAGGAGCTTGCAGATTTCGAGTTGTCGATGTCGGCACGAGCGCTGCGCTACGCCATGGATCAGGGTGAGGGCCGCATCAACCCAAACCGCCTCAGCGGGTTCCATGACTTTGCTACGGGCCGAGTCAAGCCGCGCGACGTGATCGAACAGCTCGCTTCGTCGAACGATCCCGCCGCGACGCTTGTTGCTTTCGAGCCACAGAATAAATGGTATGCCGAGCTTAAACAAAATCTGCACGAGCTCAATGGCACCAATGAGCCGACTGTGAGCATTGCTACCGGCACAATGATCCGCCCGGGTGACACAAGCGCTGAACTTCGCAATGTCGTAGCGCTGATCCGGGCGAAAGCACCACAGGATTATTTGGCAGAGCACAAGATCGTGCTGGCCGCGCACGAAAACAGCTATGTCTATGACGAGAGTCTCGTCCAAGCCATCAAGGACTTTCAGAAGGCGCAGGGGCGCAAGGCCGACGGTGTAATCGGCAGCGCCACCATCAAGTCGCTTCAAACTGAAACAACTCTGTCCAAACGGAACCGTATTCTGTATTCCATGGAGCGGCTGCGCTGGCTGCCGCATGATTTCGGCAAGCGCTATGTTTTCATCAATCAGCCTGCCTACCGGGCCCAGTACTTCGATGACAACACAGAAAAACTGGCGATGAACATCGTGGTCGGATCACCCACGAACCAGACCTATTTCTTCGACGATACGATCGAGACTGTTGTCTTCAATCCATCCTGGGGGGTGCCGCGCTCGATCATTCTCAACGAGATGATGCCGAAAATACTCAGCAATCCGTCCTATCTCGAAAATAGTGGATACGAGGTCTATGACAAGACGGGTCGCGTGGTTCCGTCGAGCTCGATCAATTGGTATCAGGTTGCTTCAAATGGCGGCGGCGTTGGCATTCGCCAGAAGCCGAGCCTCGACAACGCTCTCGGAGAACTGAAGATCCTCTTCCCGAACAGTCACGACATCTACATGCACGACACGCCGGCCAAATCTTATTTCAAGCGGGACATGCGAGCATTGAGCCATGGCTGTATCCGCCTGGAACGCCCACGTGACATGGCCGCGGCAGTGCTCGGCGTTCCGGTCGAAGATCTGAAACAGTACTTCGGCAAAAACGAACGCAGCGTCAAGGTAAAGGACCAGTTGCCGGTCTACGTGTCCTATTTCACTGCGTGGCCAGACGCGACGACGGGCGAGATCAAGTATTACGACGACGTCTATGAGCGTGACGCTTATCTCGAAAAGGCTTTCGTCAAGACGCGGGCAATGCGACAGGCAACAAGCGTCCAGACTGCGAAACTATAAAGGCAGCGCCACTAGTCGTTTTTGATTTCGAAAGGTGGCAGGCTTTGGAATGCAAGCTTCAAGGCCTGCGACCAGCCATCCGAAATCATTTCATAGTAAGGATCATGGCGTTCGATGCGTTTTTCGAAACCAAGCTTGAGACTGTCCGACTCGTAGAACTGCAAGTCCAGCGGCAGTCCCACTGACAAGTTGGATTTCAACGTCGAATCGAAGGAAACCAGCAACAGCTTCGTCGCTTCCTCGAAAGTCAGCGCAGGGTCGTAGGATCGCACGATAATCGGCTTTCCATACTTGTGCTCACCGATCTGGAAGAAGGGTGTGTCCGGCGTCGCCTCAATGAAATTTCCCTCAGGGTAGATCAGGAAAAGCCGTGGATCGCCGCCTTTGATCTGACCACCGAGGATGATCGAAGCGCCGAATGAATCGGCGCGTTGCCCGCCCGAATCCACCTCGTCGATGACATGTCTAATTGTATCGCCAACGAGTCTTGCCGTCTGAAACATCGATGGCATTTCGTAGATCGATGGCGACCGTTCGGATGGCTCCTTGGTGCGTTCATTCAGGATGCTGATGACGGCCTGGGTTGTTGCCAGGTTGCCAGAGGAAATCAGCGTGATAACGCGGTCGCCTGTTTTGGCCCACGTATACATTTTCTTGAACGTGGAAATATTGTCGACACCGGCATTTGTTCTCGTGTCAGACATGAACACAAGGCCGCGGTCCAGTTTGAGCCCCACGCAGTAAGTCATAGCGAATCCCGAATCCCGATAGCAGAGCGATTACTGCTCTACATTGACCTCTACGGCAAGTGATTCAATGCCCGGTCCAAAGCGTATACCGGAAACTGGGGCCGCTTCGCGGTAATCGAGGCCGCAAGCCAGACGCACATAGGTTTCATTGGGACAAATATCGTTGGCCGCGTCGAATCCCACCCAGCCCAGTCCTTCTATATGAGCCTCTGCCCACGCGTGGCTTGCCGTCTGTTCGATCGTGTTGTTCAGCATGAGGTAGCCGGACACGTAGCGGGCAGGAATATTGAGCAGGCGCGCGGTAGAAATGAAGACATGGGTATGGTCCTGGCAAACACCGCTTCCGTTGAGCAGTGCCTCCTCGGCTGTCGTGTTGATGTTGGTAGTGCCTGGTGTGTAGGCCATTTTCTGATGCAATAGTGCCATCAGTTCGTGCATGATTGCCAGTTTGTCATTCTTGGCCGGCAAGCTTGCTGCCAATTGGCGGATCGACTCACCCGGTTTGGTCAGGTCCGTTTCGCGTTCGTAGAGCCATATCGGCATGAAATTATAGACCTTGCCGAGAACGCCTGTACGATCCTCGGTTTCGACCTGGCCCTCGGCGCGTATGACGAGTTCTTCGATGTCGCGATCAAGCCGTATCAGCATGGTGCGATTGCCATAGCCGTCACGGTAGTTCGCTTCCTGTGTCGCGCCCTCTATCTTGAGTGCCCAGTCGATGACTTTCTGGCCTGGGCTGCTTTGTGGATGCATGCGCAATCGCAGCACCGAATAATGAACCGGAGTGTCGTAACGATAGCGGGAATTGTGCTGAATGTTCAAAAGCATGATCTTCAATCGAAATTGTATGCGTGAGCAATCTTGCTGCTCAAGCTGTTCGTTTGATAAATGAGATCGCTGAGGAATTCGTGTAATCCATTGTCAAAAATGGTGCGGATCTCATTGTTCTCTAGCCGTGTCATAATACCCTCGGACATGTCATGACATTCGTGCCGCTTGCCGTAGTCGAGGGCAAGGTATTTCAGATTGTCCACGATATTGGAGTAGCAGAAATTCAGGGACCGGGGCATGCGCGAATTCAAGATCAGATAATCCGCAATGTTCACGGGATTGTATTCGACATCATAAACCCAGCGATAGGAGCGGTGGGCGGAGACGGACCGCAGGATAGATTCCCATTGGAAGTTATCGAGGGTCGTCCCAACATACGAAATCGAGGGCAGCAGCACGTAATATTTGACGTCTAGAATGCGCGCTGTGTTATCCGCCCGCTCGATGAAAGTGCCAATGCGCGCAAAATTGAAAATTTCGTTGCGCAGCATCGTTCCGTGAAAAGCACCGCGGATAATCGCTGTTTCGCGCTTGATCTGATCGAGAACGCGTGGAAGGTCGGTTTCGGGGATAATGGATGCCAAAGTCGATTTAAGCACCATCCAGGTCTCGTTGACGCTTTCCCAAGCCTCACGCGTAAGCGCAGTCCGCACCATGCGTGCGTTGGATCGCGCGGTTTCAACACAAGCCATGACGCTCGAGGGATTACTCAGATCACGCAACAGGAAATCGGAGACCAGGCTGGCATTATACTCTTTGTATTTGCTGTCATAGCCGATCTTTACTCCCGCACTCATCAATACGGAGGACCATTCCTCTGGCGCGTCCGACGTTTTCGTCAGTGCCATTCGCAATCCGGCATCGATGAGTCGGGCCATATTCTCTGCCCGCTCAATATAACGGAACATCCAGTAGAGACCATTTGCGGTGCGGCCAAGAAGCATTTTTTAGTGGTATCCTTTTTGTAGTTCTGGAACCGTCTTGAGCGATTCTTATTTCCCCTCAGAACAAGTCTAGTCGTCCAGCACCCAGGTATCCTTCGTACCTCCACCTTGACTGGAATTGACCACGAGCGAGCCCTCTTTCAATGCGACACGCGTCAAACCGCCTGGTGTGATACGTATTCGGTCAGACACGAGCACGAATGGCCGCAAATCCACATGGCGTGGTGCCAAGCCTTTTTCGGTCATGATCGGTGTTGTCGAAAGCGCGAGCGTTGGTTGTGCAATGTAATTTTTCGGGTTGGCCTTTAGTTTAAGAGCGAAGGCTTCGCATTCCTTCTTGGAAGCCGCCGGACCGACCAGCATCCCGTATCCGCCGGAGCCGTGAACCTCCTTGACCACGAGATCAGAGAGGTTTTCGAGCACATATTTGAGCGTGTCCGGTTCCGAGCAGCGATGCGTGGGTACATTTTCCAAAATCGCCTTGCGTCCTGTGTAGAATTCAACGATCTCCGGCATATAGGAATAGAGCGCCTTGTCGTCGGCAATCCCGGTGCCGGGCGCGTTGGCAATAGTGATGTTCCCCGAACGATAGACGTCCATGATCCCGGCAACGCCGAGCGCTGAATCGCGGCGGAAGGTGAGGGGGTCAAGGAAGGAATCGTCAACCCGCCTGTAAAGGACATCTATGGCGCGGTTGCCTTCTGTCGTCCGCATGACGACCTTACCGTTCTCAATCTTGAGATCGCTCCCCTCGACGAGTTCGACACCCATCTGATCGGCGAGAAAAGCGTGTTCGAAGTAGGCGGAGTTGTAGATGCCTGGCGTCAGCACCGCGATGGTGGGCGTACCCTTGCAGCCGGGCGGAGCAACCGCCGCCAATGATTGCCGTAGCAGCTTGGGATATGTCTCGACGGGACGCACCTTGATCTGCTGGAACAGTTCCGGAAACAGCTGCATCATCGTTTCGCGGTTTTCCAGCATGTAGGAAACGCCCGAAGGTGTGCGCGCATTGTCTTCCAGGACGTAGAACTGGTTCTCTTCCGTCCTTACGATATCAACGCCGATGATATGCGTGTAGACGTTTCCCGGTGGTCTAAACCCGACCATCTCCGGCAAATAGGCATCATTGTGGGTGAAAAGTTCACGTGGAATGCGGCCGGCGCGGATGATCTCCTGGCGGTGATAGATATCATCAAGAAACGCGTTGAGCGCCATGACACGCTGCTCAATGCCCTGCGACAGGCGGCGCCATTCATTGCCGGTGATGATGCGGGGGATGATATCGAATGGGATGAGGCGTTCGGCGGCTTCCTCGTCGCCGTAGACTGCAAATGTAATCCCGGTCTTGCGAAAAACGTTCTCGGCATCAAGCGACTTTTGAGCCAACCGCTCGGGATTCTGCGTATCGAGCCAGCATTTTAGCTGTTCATATGGCGGGCGCACTTCTCCGCCTGTTTTGATCATCTCATCAAATGGATTCACTCAAACCCCCTTCATGTAAGCGTATTCAAGCGGGTTCAGCAAAAAATGCAAGCACATTCCATTGTTGAGGAATGACTCCGGAAGCACGGCTCAAAAATTAGGCAACTACAGAGCGTTTGAGGCACGCGCAGTACGATTTTCGTCTAATGCGTGAGCTCGCGTTTGCTATTTTCAAAAATAAAAAGAGCCCGCCTACCACTGGTAAACGGGCCTTGGAATCATGTTGTCAGGTTTAGTATGGCGATACGCATTGGCGACGGGGGCCGTTGTTGGGCTGATATGTATTGTCATAGGCCCTGTACGACCGATAGCGGTTGTAGCACCACTGTGTATGCGCACTGCCGGTGCGATAGACCGGACGAGGCGCAATGGCGCTACCCACTATAACACCGGTACCAAAGGCGGCCAGTGGGAACCAGCCTCCGTTATAATATCGATAGCCCGGACGATAGTAATTGTATCCGCGGTGTCCTCTGTACCAATACCGGTCGCCGCCATAGTAGCGGCCGCCGCGATAGTAACGACCCCCACGATAGTAGCGATTGCCGTTCCAGTTTCGGCCGCCGCGATAGTGCCGCCGGTATTGAACTTGCTCGATGTTGGCGCTCGTGGTTTCGATACTCAACGGCGCAAGCGGCGCCGAAAAGGCGGGCATCGGACCGACCGAAGTCAGCCCCGCCGACATCGCAAGTGCGGCAAGCATTGAAGTTAGTTTCCTCAATTTTTCCTCCTGAAATCCCGGGACTGCGCCCGTTTTCACTGTAAGAGCAAAAAAACCTCGGATGGAAGGCTAATCCTCAGCCCAACATCTGCAGCTGGTTAACGTTCGGATAAAAAAATCGTTCCAATTCAGACGGTTCAAGCGTTAACTGCACCTATCAAATCGTCTGCGAGCTTTACCTTCAACTCACGATAGTGTGAGATGACCCGGCTCGGCTCATAGGTTGCAACCGGTAGATCCGAGTAGCCGAAATCCACCGCGATTACAGGAATTCCCGCCGCCTTTGCCGTGTTGATATCCGTTTGGCTGTCACCGATCATCACGGCGCGCTCGGGATCGCCGCCAGCCTTGCGGATGGTTTCAACCAGATGGCGCGGGTCAGGCTTTCGGAAGGCGAAAGTATCGGAACCGCAAATCGCACTGAATCGCGATGATTGACCAAGACCGGCCAGGAGGTTGACGGACAGGCCTTCAAACTTGTTGGTGCACACCGCCAGCAGATAGCCGGCGCTCGACAAGTCGTCCATTGCCTGTTCGGCGCCTTCATAAAGCGCGGAGTGGCCGGGCATGTTGGCACCGTAATGTTCGATGAAGATACCGACCAGCCAGTCAAGTTGTTCTGGGCTCAGCAGCTTTTGCTGTGCTTCGAATGCTCGTTCAATCATCACGCGTCCGCCTTGTCCGACATAACGGCGCAGCGTGACCGGATCGACCTTTTGCAGGCCTGTTTCTCCAAGGCAATGGTTGAGACTATCGAGCAGGTCGGGGGCGGTATCCACCAGAGTTCCGTCAAGATCAAATACGACAATGGGTTTTGACATTTATGTTCCTGTGGCATCCGTAGCCGATGGCGAAAACAGCAGCAGAATTGCTGGTTTCGTGAGGTGACCTTCCCACACTGAAGTATAAGGTGGGTTCAAAATCAAGCTACGAGCCTTGACCCGGTCGCCTGACGTGGTAGGGAGCAGCCAGTGTCGACTCAAAGAAACGGCAAGTCAAAGCTACAAGAGGGCGCACCACCATGGATGCCAAATCGCTGAAGATCAAAGCGGCTGCGGAGGCCCTGACCTATGTCAAGGATGGCATGCGCCTTGGAATAGGGACAGGCTCGACCGCCGAGGAATTCGTGCGGCTCTTGGCCGACAAGGTCGCGTCTGGAATGAACGTCATTGGCGTACCCACATCGGAACGCACTGCGGCTCTCTGCCGCGAACTCGGTGTCAAGCTCAGCACCCTGGAAGAAACGCCGCAGCTTGATCTTACGATCGACGGCGCCGACGAGGTCGACCCTGACCTCACATTGATCAAGGGCGGCGGCGGCGCCTTGCTGCGGGAAAAGATCGTCGCGGCCGCTTCGAGCGAAATGATCGTAATTGCAGACGAATCGAAGCTGGTGAATATGCTGGGCGCCTTTCCCTTGCCCATCGAAGTCAATCGTTTTGGGCTTGCAGCCACGAAATTCGCCATCGAGCAGGCCGCTGGCAAGCTTGGACTTGCAGGTCCTGTTACATTGAGGATGACGGGAGACGAAGCATTTGTTACAGACGGCGGGCATTTGATCCTGGATGCATCTTTTGGCCGCATTCCGGATACAAGAGCTTTATCGAACGCTCTGCACGCCATACCCGGCGTGGTGGAGCATGGACTTTTTCTGGGGCTGGCGCGCGTGGCCATTTTGGCCGGTGCTGACGGTGTCAGAACACTGCGGAGCAGGGCGTCTGTTTAGAGGCACTTGAAGCAGACGCACTTGGAATCCTGCGCAAAGCCTTCTGAAAATCGAGGATGATTTTTGGGTTATGCGCGACAACGTCGAAAATGGAGCGATAAATTCATGAACCGAGCAACTGGCTTCCGCCGCTTGATTGCACCTTTGGCCGTCGTAATTATGCTTGGCGGTTTCAGCGCCGCTCAGGCGCAGGATACGAGCGCCAACAATAACATCACCCCGTCGCATCTGGCTGCCGCCCGGGCTGCTATTTCGGCAATCAAGGCAACGGACCAATTCGACTCGATCCTGCCTGGCGTTGCGCAGCAGCTGAAGGGTGAGCTGATCCAGAAGGATCCAAACCTTGAGTCTATCATCGGCGCAGCCGTTGACGAACAGGCCCTGGCGCTTGCGGCACGTCGTGCGGATCTCGAGAATGAAGCTGCCCGCGCCTATGCGGTGTCATTCAGTGAAGAAGAACTGAATGCGATCACCGGCTTTTACAATTCCGAGGCTGGTAAGAAGCTGATATCCGAAGGTCCGATCGTTACGCGTGAAGTAATGAAGGCCGCCGGCATCTGGCAGCGTGGCATCGCACGCGATCTTGCCCAGGCTGTTGCTGAGAAGGTCGTTGCGGCAGCGGCTGCAACCGCGCCTGCCCAAGCGCCAGCGACTCCTGCACCAGCTCAACCAAAGCAGCCGTAAGGGGCGGGTTGAATTGAATATTATACAAAGCCCGGCCGTTAGCCGGGCTTTGTTCTTTTAAGTGGCCAAGATACAACCCATATAAGCGCTGCTCATCAGATTCGGAGTTTTTGCACCATGCCAAGCTATGATTATGACCTTTTCATCATTGGGGGAGGGTCGGGCGGTGTGCGCGCCGGAAGGCTTACCGGCGCCATGGGCAAAAAAGTCGGGCTCGCCGAAGAATACCGCATGGGCGGTACCTGCGTCATCCGTGGCTGCGTGCCGAAAAAGCTTTTTGTCTACGCGTCGCAGTTTTCCGAACATTTCGAGGCTGCGGCCGGTTATGGCTGGAGCGTTGGAGAAACCAGGTTCGATTGGCCGACGCTGGTTGCGAACAAGGATCGGGAGATCGGGCGGCTGGAGGGCCTGTACCGGCAGGGGCTCGACAATTCGGACGTCGAGATTTTCGACAGCCGCGCGGTGCTTGTCGACGATCACACCATCGAAATCCTCAAGACCGGTCAGCGGGTGACGGCTGACCAGATACTCATCGCAACCGGTGGGCATCCAAACCCGCATCCGGCTTTACCGGGACACGAATTGTGCATCAGCTCCAATGAGACATTCCACCTCGAACAATTGCCGAAGGCCATTGTTATCGAGGGCGGCGGCTACATCGCAGTTGAATTCGCCAATATCTTCCATGGTCTTGGTGTCGATACGACGCTGATCTACCGCGGCAAGGAAATCCTGTCGCGCTTTGACCACGATCTGCGGCAATTACTGCACGCGGCTATGGTTGCCAAAGGTATCCATGTCCGTTGCGTGGAGGTCATCGAGGAAGTGAAACGCCAGCATGATGGCAGGCTCGCTGTCCGCCTTTATTCGGGTGATGAACTTGTTGCGGATCAGGTCATGCTGGCCATTGGCCGGGCACCAAACACGAAATCGCTGGGCCTGGAAGAGGCAGGTGTCGAACTCGACGAACTTGGCGCAATCAAGGTCGACGAGTACTCGCGTACGAGCAAGGCGAACATCTGGGCTGTAGGCGACGTGACCAATCGTGTTCAACTAACGCCGGTCGCCATTCACGAGGCCATGTGTTTTATCGAGACGGTGTTTAAAAACAATCCGACCAAACCTGACCACCGCCAGATCGCGACAGCGGTTTTCTCTCAACCCGAAATCGGTACCGTGGGATTGACCGAAGAAGAGGCAGCCAAGGAGTTCAGGGAGATCGAGGTGTACCGTGCTCTTTTCCGCCCGATGCGCAATACGCTATCCGGCGCCAAGGACAAAATGTTGACCAAGCTGATTGTCGATGCAGGCAGCAGGAAGGTTATCGGTGCGCATATCTTGGGGCCCGATGCGGGTGAAATGGCTCAACTTTTGGCCATTCCGATCAAAGCCGGCTGCTCCAAGGATGATTTCGACCGCACAATGGCAGTACATCCTACAGCTTCAGAAGAGCTAGTGACCATGTATAAACCCAGCTATAGATTGGTGAATGGCGAACGTATTGATGGGTGAAATTGAAGTCTTGGCGAAGAGCGGCAAACTTGTCGCTTATTTCGGTTATGGCTCGCTGGTAAACCGCCATACGTTGCGAACCAATATCGTTCACGCCATGCCCGCAAAACTTCAAGGCTGGCGGAGATTGTGGCGCGCAAGTCCTCGCGAAGCCGGACTTCACGCAGCTCTATTGTCTGTTCGTCGCGACGAAAATTCCAGCGTGGATGGTCTACTGGTTTTCGATTATCTGGAAAACCTTGCAGCCGTCGATTTGCGCGAGGAAAATTACGACCGCCGCAGCGTCCTGCCCGAACAAATCGAGACTGTAATGCCTTTTCCCGATGGCATCCCAATCTTCGTCTATGAGGCGCACCAATATGTACCAGTTCATCCGCAACCGCCGATGATCCTGCAATCCTATCTGGATGCGGTCATGCAGGGTTTTCTGGTCGAGCACGGTGAGGAAGGACTTCGTCGTTTCGTTCTCAAAACGGAATATTTCAACACACCGATTTATAGGGACCGCCCGTCGCCGGCCTATCCGCGCGCCGTCAAGCTCAGCGACAAAGAAATCGACATGTTTGATAGGCTGCTCGAGGAAATCGGTGCGAACTTTGCCGATCCTCAGGACATCGATGAAGCGGCTGCCGCTGACGTAAAGTAAGTCTCGCTGCTCATTTATAATGTCCAAATTAATCCGCCTGCGGCGCCATAGTGAGATCAGCCCCGCTAGCCGCCAACAGGACTGGTATATCCCACATAATTGGACTATATGAGCGCCTTCCGGTCTGGACCGGATAGTCTCAAACAATCGCTACCAATGTGGAAAGCAAGTAACAGGTGCAATAATGACCAAGAACTGGACACCGACTTCCTGGAGAGGCAAACCTATCAAGCAGGTGCCTTATTATCCGGACGCTCAGGCCGTGAGCGATGTCGAGGCCCGTCTTCGGACTTATCCGCCGTTGGTTTTTGCAGGTGAAGCACGCAAACTCAAGAAGCAGCTTGCGGCTGTTTCCAGGGGTGAAAGCTTCCTGTTGCAGGGCGGCGATTGCGCCGAAAGCTTTGCCGAGCATGGTGCGGATAATATTAGAGATTTCTTCCGCGTCTTCCTTCAGATGGCCGTCGTGCTGACCTTTGGTGCTTCTCAGCCCATCGTCAAGGTGGGCCGTATCGCTGGTCAGTTCGCCAAGCCTCGTACCTCCGACACCGAAACCAAAAACGGCATCGAGCTCCCGATCTATCGCGGCGATATTATCAATGGTACCGAGTTCACCGAACAGTCGCGCACGCCGGATCCGGCTCGCCAGGAAATGGCTTACCGCCAATCCGCCGCGACGCTTAATCTGCTGCGCGCTTTCGCCCAGGGTGGTTATGCCAATCTGGAGAACGTCAATCAGTGGATGATGGGTTTCGTTGCTGACAGCCCGCAAGGCGAGCGCTATGGCCAGCTGGCACGTCGCATCTCCGAGACAGTCGACTTCATGCGCGCTGTTGGCATTACCGCGGAAACGAATGCTCAGTTGCGCGAGACGGACTTCTACACCAGTCACGAAGCGCTGCTTCTTGGCTATGAGGAAGCACTGACCCGCGTCGATTCGACGTCGGGCGACTGGTACGCGACGTCCGGCCATATGATCTGGGTTGGTGACCGCACGCGTCAGGCGGATCATGCCCATGTGGAATACTGCCGTGGCATCAAAAACCCGCTTGGTCTGAAATGCGGTCCGTCACTGGAAGCTGATGATCTCCTGCGACTGATCGATCTGCTCAATCCTGCAAATGAGCCGGGCCGCCTGACATTGATCGCCCGCTTCGGTCACGACAAGGTTGCCGATCACCTGCCGAAGCTCATTCGTGCGGTGCGACAAGAGGGTCGTGAGGTCGTGTGGTCCTGTGATCCCATGCATGGCAACACCATCACTGCCAATGGCTACAAAACACGGCCATTCGACCGTATTCTGAAGGAAGTCGAGACCTTCTTTGGAGTGCATCATGCGGAAGGAACTTATCCGGGCGGTATCCACATCGAGATGACCGGCAATAACGTCACGGAATGCACCGGCGGTGCGCGGGCGGTTCTGGCGGAAGATCTGCAGGATCGCTACCACACCCATTGCGACCCGCGCCTCAATGCCGATCAGGCGCTGGAGTTGGCGTTTCTGGTTGCGGAACTTCTGAAGAAAGAGCGCGACAGCCATCCACAGAAAATGGCAGTCAACGGTTAATCTTCAGGTATTCGTGAAATAGAAGGCGGTCTTTTGGGCCGCCTTCTATTTCAGTAATCAAAACGTTTGGGCTGGAGTTTTGCCGTTCGAGATTCTATCAAGGTCTCATGGATCCAAAACCCGTCCGCCGAATCCGCCTGTCAGCATCCTTCCGTTCGTTCATTGAGAGTGAGGCCTCCGGCGGCATCATTTTGATGGCGGTCGCGGCGCTGGCACTGATTGTTGCCAACTCTCCCTTCAGCGAAGATTATTTCGGTCTGCTGAAGACTTATGTTGGCGGCCTGAGTCTCCTTCATTGGGTGAACGATGCGCTTATGGCCGTGTTTTTCCTGCTGGTTGGTCTTGAAATAAAACGCGAGGTGATCAGCGGTCAATTGTCGAGCTGGTCGCGGCGCGCACTGCCGGGGTTTGCCGCTGTCGGTGGTATGGTCGTTCCCGCCCTGATCTTTCTTGCCTTTAATGAGGGTGAGACAGTTCGCGGTTGGGCCATCCCGACCGCTACCGATATCGCCTTTTCGCTGGGCGTTCTGTCGTTGCTCGGGTCGCGTGTTCCGTTGCCAGTGAAGGTGTTTCTGACGGCCCTTGCTATCATCGATGATCTAGGTGCAGTCATCATCATTGCCTTGTTTTATTCGGAGGGATTGAACATCCCAGCGTTAGCCGGTGTCGCCGCCGTGTTCACAATACTTATGCTGATGAACATCATGGGTATCGTTAGGCTTTGGGCTTATCTCGTTCTCGGGGTGATACTCTGGATCCTCGTCTTCAAATCGGGGATCCATGCGACGATTGCCGGTGTGCTGCTGGCCCTGGCGATCCCGATGGTCGGCGCGAAGGGCGAGGCCGATTCGCCGCTGGTCGAACTCGAGCACGCTATTCAGCCGTGGGTTGGCTTTCTGATCGTGCCAATCTTCGGTTTCGCCAACGCCGGCGTTTCCTTTAGCGGCGTGTCGTTGTCGAACCTCGCCGATCCGGTTCCGCTCGGCGTGGCAGCTGGTCTGTTTGTCGGCAAGCAGATCGGCGTGTTCTCCTTTGCCTGGCTGGCGATCAAGCTTCGTCTGGCCGAACGGCCTGTCGGCACGAGCTGGCTGCAAATGTATGGTGTGGCTACGCTTTGTGGGATCGGCTTCACGATGAGCCTGTTCATCGGCCTGCTCGCCTTTGCGAATTCCCCATTGTTGCAGGATGAGACCAAGCTCGGCGTTCTGCTCGGCTCGTTGCTGTCAGCGGTCTTCGGGGCTTTCCTGCTCAGTCTGTCTTCGAAGCGTCCGGCAAAGACGTGAATGCGAAAGGCGGTGCCTGTGGCATCGCTTATGTTTTGTTCTCGACAATAACGGGGTGAGAGCATGATGGAGTTGCATCGGGGTTCATGCCTGTGCGGCAGAGTACATTTCGAAACGCGCGGCAAGCTGCGGGGTGTCGTCTACTGCCATTGCTCGCAATGCCGCAAACAGTCGGGCCATTTTTACGCTGCGACGAATGTGCAGGACGATTCGATCGACATTTCCGGCGAAGAAAATATCAGCTGGTATGAGGCAAGTGAATTTGCCCGTCGTGGCTTTTGCAAGAATTGCGGCTCAGTGCTCTTCTGGAAGCACAATGATCTCGATTATATTTCCGTCATGGCAGGATCATTCGATCAACCGTCCGGCCTGCATGGAGAAAGTCATATCTTTGTCGAGGACAAGGGCGACTACTATCAGATTGACGATGACCTGCCCAAGTACGCAAGGAGTGGCGGCGGAGTCGTGGTAGCGTCCGACGGACAGGATTGACGCGAGCCGAACTCTCCTTATACCTGCCGTAGCTATTAGTTTGAGGGGCGGCATGCAGCGTCTGGTACTCGCATTCATAAATTCCATGCGTGCGCTGAAGCATCTGGCGCAGCACGAGAAGGCCGTTCAGCAGGAACTCACGCTGTTCATCCTCGCCATCCCCGTTGCGGCATTCATCGCGCCGACCGGTCTGTCGTTTCTGCTCCTTACGGGATCAGTACTGTTTCTGATCATGATCGAAGTACTCAATACCGGCATCGAGGCCGCCTGTGATGCGGTTTCACTGGATTTTCATCGCGAGATCCAGATCGCCAAGGATTGCGGATCGCTTGCGGTGCTGATCTCGGTTATCCTCGTCGCTACCGTCTGGGTCTATACCGTGTGGAGCGTGTTTTTTTCCTGACCGCTGCTTGATCAAACATTGTTTTTCCACCAACGAAACGATATATGTTCATTATGAGCAAAAATACCGACATTCTCCGTATCGCCATCGCTCAGCTCAATCCAGTGCTGGGCGATATCAGGGGCAATCTGGCAAAGGCACGCGAGGCTCGAGCTGACGCTGCACGTCAAGGCGCCGATCTGGTCCTCTACACCGAGCTTTTCATTTCCGGTTATCCGCCGGAGGATCTGGTGTTGAAACGCGCCTTTATCGAGGCTTGCGAGAAGGCAGTCCAGGAGTTCGCTTTAGACACCGCCGATGGCGGACCTGGCGTAGTTATCGGCACGCCCCTGAAGCGTGAGTCCGGCCTGCACAACTCGGTCATGGTGCTGGATGGTGGCAAGGTGATTGCGGAACGTTTCAAGGTCGATCTGCCCAATTATGGCGAGTTCGACGAAAAGCGTGTGTTCCAGTCTGGTCCGATGCCCGGCCCGGTCAATTTTCGCGGCGTTCGCATCGGTATTCCGATCTGCGAGGATATCTGGGGCGACCTCGGTGTCTGCGAGACATTGGCGGAGAGCGGCGCGGAAATTCTCTGCGTGCCGAACGGCTCTCCCTATTATCGCGGCAAGGTCGATGTGCGTTATCAGGTGGCGCTTCGGCAGGTGATTGAAACAGGGTTGCCATTGATTTTCGCCAATCAGCTTGGCGGACAGGACGACCTGATTTTCGACGGCGCTTCCTTCGCGTTCAATGCGAATAAGAACCTCGCCTTCCAGATGTCGCAGTTTGAGGAGCAACTGATCGTCACGACATGGCGACGCGGCGCAGATGGCTGGACCTGTACTGAAGGCCCGATGTCGCGGATCCCGGAAGGGGAGGAAGCGAACTACCGCGCCTGCATGCTCGGCCTGCGCGACTACGTCAACAAGAACGGCTTCAAGGACGTTGTACTCGGTCTGTCAGGTGGCATCGACTCGGCGATCTGCGCCGCGCTCGCGGTGGACGCATTGGGGGAGGAACGCCTGCGCGCAGTCATGATGCCCTACACTTATACGTCGAAGGACTCGCTGAAGGACGCCGAGGACTGCGCCAAGATGCTTGGCTGCCGCTATGATATCGTCCCGATCTTTGAACCGGTCGAGGGCTTCCTCAAGGCGCTTGCGCCCACCTTCGAGGGTACCAAGGAGGGCATAACCGAGGAGAACCTGCAGAGCCGTGCCCGCGGTACCATCCTTATGGCGATTTCCAACAAGTTCGGTTCCATGGTCGTCACCACGGGCAACAAGTCGGAAATGTCGGTCGGCTATGCCACGCTCTATGGCGACATGAATGGCGGCTATAATCCGATCAAGGATCTCTACAAGATGCAGGTTTACGCCATGTCCGAATGGCGCAACAAAAACGTCCCTGCGGGCGGCCTAGGTCCGTCTGGCGAAGTTATTCCGGTGAATATCATCAGCAAGGCGCCCTCGGCAGAGCTGCGGGAAAACCAGACCGACCAGGATTCGCTGCCGCCTTATCCGGTCCTCGATGATATCCTCGAATGCTTGGTCGAACACGAGATGGGCGTCGATGAAATCGTCGAACGCGGTCATGACCGTGCGACGGTCGAGCGTATCGAACACCTGCTCTACATCGCCGAATATAAGCGCCGCCAGTCAGCGCCGGGTGTCAAGGTGACGAAGAAGAATTTCGGGCGCGATCGGCGCTATCCCATCACCAATCGGTTCCGGGATCGATCGCAATAACTGTTGCAATCTGGCCGCACCTGATTCTCGAAAACCGACCGCTGAAAAAAGGC
The DNA here is from genome assembly GCF_014192095.1 of Phyllobacterium trifolii. GTDB lineage: Bacteria > Pseudomonadota > Alphaproteobacteria > Rhizobiales > Rhizobiaceae > Phyllobacterium > Phyllobacterium trifolii. Next base: position 77,581 of record NZ_JACHXN010000008.1, on the reverse strand, counting down.
ACTTGGCGGCGCAAAACGATTCACCTATAAGCCGACCTCCGGCAATAACGACCGGGAGGTTCTCGAATGGCACCCATGTTTATGTCCCCGCGGGGCGGCGCTCGTTCCTGACACGTGATGACGAAAGGCCTTCTTGCCTTTCGATTGACTTCACCGGTCAAGGTAACTCATCGCCGATAATGGCCTTTCCTGTGTTCAGGCGAGTTGCCAGATCATTCATGCCGCACTGATTCTGTCTTCTTTTTCACGGCATTCTCGTTTGCATTTTTCTATTGAGGCTGGTGCGTATTCGCATCGGACAATCGTCATGGCTTTATTTCGTAAAGACCTGCGCGGCGGCGCGTTCCGCAGCGTTCTTGGATTCACCTGGCTACACTGGCAGAGACAGCCGGTGCGCATCGCCGTGATTGCTGGTGCAGTGTTACTCTCGACACTGGCCGACGTGCTGACGCCGCTCTATTCGGGCCGGCTGGTCGATGCTGTGGTCAACGGTCACGCCACCGAGGCAGTCGTCTGGGATGCAGCAATCGCTGCGTTCTCGACACTGCTTGCCTTGTCCCTCGGTGCAATCATCTTGCGACACATCACCTTCATGCAGATCGTTGATCTGACATTGAACATGATGACGGAAATTGCCTCCGGTGCGTTCTACCGCATCCAGCGTTTCTCGACCGAATGGCATGCCAACAGCTTTGCCGGCTCAACCGTACGCAAGGTAACGCGCGGCATGTGGGCGCTGGACTTGTTGAACGATACGCTGCTGCTGGCGCTCTTTCCGTCGGTTATCATGTTGATTGGTTCAACCGCGCTGATGGCGTGGTACTGGCCATTGATGGGTATGATCATCGGCATCGGATCGTTCCTGTTCGTCGCGGTCACCGCATCGCTGTCGCTCGGTTACGTTGCACCCATGGCAAGCCTCGCCAACCGCTGGGATACCAAGCTCGGTGGTTCGCTCGCCGACGCCGTCAGTTGCAACATGGTGGTCAAGGGTTTCGGTGCGGAAAGCCGTGAAGATGCGCGTCTGGCGAAAGTCCTGACCAAATGGCAGGACCGGACGGCGCGCACCTGGATTCGTGGTACCTGGAACGGCACGTCTCAAGGAACGATGCTGCTTGTGCTGCGGGCCGCGGTTATCGGTTTCGCACTGATCCTGTGGTCGAAGGGGCAGGCGAGCGCGGGTGATATCACCTTCGTACTTACCTCGTTCTTTATCCTGCAGGGCTATTTGCGGGAAGTTGGTATGCACATCCGCAATTTGCAGCGTTCTGTCAACGACATGGAGGAGCTTGTTGATATCCAGAGTCAACCGCTTGGTATAGAAGATCGGCCCGGCGCGAAGCCGATCCGGATCAGCAATGGCAAGATCGAATTTGACAATGTGACGTTCCACTATGGAGCACATCGCCTGCCGCTTTATGACCGGTTTTCGGTAACGATCCGGGCAGGCGAACGTGTCGGTCTGGTTGGTCATTCGGGTTCGGGCAAGACGACCTTCGTCAAGCTGATCCAGCGATTGCACGATGTGAAGTCGGGTCGGATCCTGATCGATGGTCAGGATATTGCCGGGGTCACACAGGCTTCGCTGCGCCAGCAAATCGCCATCGTGCAACAGGAGCCAATCCTGTTTCACCGTTCGCTGGCGGAGAATATCGCCTATGCCCGGCCCGGTGCCACGCAAGGTGAGATCGAAGAGGCGGCAAGGCAGGCCAGCGCGCATGACTTCATCACGGCGTTGCCGAAGGGGTACAGCACGCTGGTCGGCGAACGCGGTGTCAAGCTTTCCGGCGGCGAGCGCCAGAGAGTGGCCATTGCCCGGGCTTTCCTTGCGGATGCTCCGGTTCTCATTCTGGACGAGGCGACCTCCAGCCTCGATTCAGAGTCCGAAGTGCTGATCCAGCAGGCGATGGAGCGGCTGATGCTGGGACGGACGACATTGGTGATCGCACACCGTCTGTCGACTGTGCGCTCGCTCGACCGGCTCCTGGTTTTTGAGCACGGCCGTATTGCCGAAGAGGGTAACCACGAGGCGTTGATCGGGCTCAATGGCGGTATCTACCGCGGCTTGTTCGAGTTGCAGACGCTTGAGCTGACCAAGGGGCTTGTCTTGAGCGACGACTAAGATATGGGCCGCGTGCGAGCGCGGCCCATATTGCCATTGCTGGCTCTATCCGATATGCCGCAAGCATGACCATTACCGTCCGTTTTGCACCGTCTCCGACCGGCTATATTCACATTGGCAATACGCGTATTGCCTTGTTCAACTGGCTATTCGCCCTCAAGAACAATGGCCAATTCATCCTGCGCTTTGACGATACGGATACTGTTCGCTCCAAGACGGAATATGCCGAGGCCACGATCGCGGACCTTGACTGGCTGGGTATCAAACCGGTGCGTATCGAATACCAGTCGAAGCGTATCCCGATCTATGACGCTGCGGCCGATAGGCTCAAGGCGGCGGGCGTGCTCTATCCCTGCTACGAGACTGCCGAGGAGCTTGAGCGCAAGCGCAAGCTGCGCCTGGCGCGGCGCCTCCCTCCAATCTATGGGCGCGATGCCCTGAAGCTGACGCCAGCCGACAGGGAAAAGCTTGAGGCGGAAGGGCGCCGGCCGCATTGGCGCTTCCTTCTGCCAAACTTCAAGGACGATCCGTTTTCAGTAACAAGGACCGAAGTTCACTGGGACGATCTTGTGCGCGACAGGGAAACGGTCGATCTTGCCTCGCTTTCTGATCCGGTTCTGATACGGGAAGATGGCACTTATCTCTACACGTTCACTTCGGTCGTTGACGACATCGACATGGACATCTCCCATATCATCCGCGGCAACGACCACATTACCAATAGTGGCGTACAGATTTCGATCATCGAGGTTCTGGGTGCCAAGGTTCCCGAACTTGGTCACATCAACCTCCTGACCACAGCGTCGGGAGAGGGGATTTCCAAGCGAACAGGCGCGCTTTCGATCGGCAGTTTGCGGCGTGACGGCTATGAACCAATGGCTGTGGCCAGTCTTGCCGTGTTGATTGGAACGTCGGAAAATGTGACTGCCGTTCCGGACATGGCGACGCTTGCAGACATTTTCGATCCGGCGGCAACCTCCAAATCGGCTTCGAAGTTCGACCCGGCTGAACTGGATGCGCTCAACCGTGCCCTGATTCACGCAATGCCCTACGCGCAAGCAAAGGACCGCCTTGCAGCGCTTGGCATCGAGGGCGACCGCGCGGAAGAATTCTGGCTCGCGGTTCGGGGCAATCTTTCGCGTATTTCGGATGCGACCAGTTGGTGGACGATTATCAAGAATGGTCCGGCGACCGACGAACAGCTTGCCGAAGAGGACCGCGAATTCGTGCGTGCCGCTTTCGATCTACTGCCGCCTGAACCCTGGAACCGCGAGACCTGGAAGCTGTGGACCGATGCGGTGAAAGTCCAGAGCGGCCGTAAGGGCAAGCCACTGTTCATGCCATTACGCATCGCGCTTACTGGGCTGTCTTCTGGTCCGGAGCTCGCAGATTTATTGCCCCTTCTTGGTCGGGAAGGAACGTTGGCCCGACGACCCTGACCTTGCGGTTCGGATCGATCGGCTTGTCGCCGGTAAGTGGCTGCGGCAGCGGTGCTTCCGTCTTGGTCGTCGCAGGTTCACCCAGCTGAATGATGGACGAGGGATTTTCGGTCGATTGAGCTGCCGGCACTGTCGGCTCGATTGTGGTTTCAACAGGCTTCGCCGGTTCGACAATTTTGGCCGGTTCACCGGGCTTTCCTGTGGCGGATGTCGCCGCCGCTGGATTGCCCAATGTGGTGAAATTTCCGGCCGATCTCTGGCAACCGCATTGCGGCGTTCCATTGGCTCCTACCTTCCTGAATTTGAAGGCATTCGGCATATCCTTGTAATCTTCGCCGCTTAACGAAGTCATCCTTTCAGGATTTGGATTGTCTGTGGGCTGATAGTACAGCTTCGCGCCGGGACACTGGGATTGGCACTGCGCCTGGTCGCGTGAGAAATTCTCTGCGCCGGTTTCATAGGAGAGCGGAAAGTAGTAGCCGTCACACGCACGCACGCAAAGCGTCTGGTAGCGACCGCCATAGACCGGAGCTCTACTCATTTCCGGCTCGACAGGTTCCGGCTCTTTCCCCAGAACCTCATAAGACTGCGAGCCCGCCGTGTCCGGCTCCGGCTCATCATAGACGCGGTCGTCTGCGGCAGAACAATTATTGGCATCGAGCGCGGCCTCGACGCGGTCACGCCGCAAACTGAGTTCGAAATCATCGACATCGGCGTTGCGGTTGAGCTCGTCGAGCCGGTTCAGCATGCGCGCGCAAATATCTGAATTTGCGGAAGAAAGTTGCGTCGCCGCCAGGACGGCGGTCGCTGCTATGAAGGCGATCTGGAATGTCCGGTACATGCGGCGGCCCAAGATTGTCATGCGCATTCGAGGCGAGTGAATGCGCAAGAACCAGCCACGGCCATGCGGCAGCAATAAGACACCCGCCTGTTAATCAACGCGTTGTGATGCTTCCACCACCGCCAGTGCCGTCATGTTGACGATACCGCGCGATGTGACCGACGGCGTCAGGATATGTGCGGGCTTGGCGGCACCGAGCAGGATCGGGCCGACATGCAACGCATCGGTGACGGATTTGACGACGTTGAGGGTGATATTCGCCGCGTCGAGATTGGGGAAGACCAGCAGATTGGCTTCGTCGCTCAGCCGCGAATGCGGAAGCACGCGCTCGCGCAGGATCGCCGAAAGCGCGGAATCGCCATGCATTTCGCCATCCTGCTCCAGATCAGGCGCCTTGACGCGCAGAATTTCTGATGCGCTCCGCATCTTTGCTGCACTTTCGGAATCGCGTGAACCAAAATTGGAATGCGAGAGCAAGGCTGCCTTGGGCTCGATGCCGAAGCGGCGGATTTCGTTGGCGGCAAGAACCGTTTTTTCAGCGATTTCCTCTGCAGTCGGATCGATACTGACGTAGGTGTCGGTCAGGAACAGTACACCGCGTTGTGAAATCAGCAGGCTCAGCGCCGAGAAATTGCGTATGCCCTCCAGTTTTCCAATAATCTGGTCGACATTACGCAAGTGCCGCTCGAAACGGCCTTCAAGACCGCAGATCATTGCGTCGGCTTCACCGCGAACGATAGCAAGTGCTGCGATGACGGTGCCACTAGCGCGAACCATGGTGCGAGCGACTTCCGGTGTTGTGCCCCGCCGTCCCGTGAGATTGAGCAGCAGATCGACGTAATCACGATAACGCGGATCATCCTCGGGATTGATGACATCGAAATCGGTGCCGATCTTGATCTTCAGCCCATAGCGCTGCAGTCGCGTCTCTATGACCTGCGGGCGTCCAATCAGGGTCGGTATGGCGATGCCTTCTTCCAGCACAACCTGGGCTGCGCGCAAGACCCGTTCATCCTCGCCATCCGCATAGATAACGCGCTTCTTCTCCGCCGTTTTTGCCGCAGTGAAGATTGGCTTCATGATCAAGCCGGAGCGGAAGACGAAGCGATTCAACCGGTCGAGATAGGCATCGAAATCCTCGATCGGACGTTCTGCAACGCCGGTGTCCATCGCGGCTTTGGCGACCGCCGGTGCGATCCGCAGAATGAGGCGCTGATCGAACGGCGAGGGGATGAGATATTTCGGCCCGAAGGTCGGCGTCTCGCCGGAATAGGCGCGGGCGGCAACGTCCGATGGTTCTTCGCGAGCCAGCGCGGCAATAGCCTGCACTGCCGCCATCTTCATTTCCTCGTTGATCGCCCGCGCACCGCAATCGAGTGCGCCGCGGAAGATGAAGGGGAAGCAGAGGACGTTGTTGACCTGGTTCGGAAAGTCCGAACGGCCGGTACAAATCATCGCATCGGCACGCGCCGCGCGCGCCTCATCCGGCATGATCTCCGGGTTGGGGTTTGCCAACGCCATGATCAGCGGGTTCGGTGCCATCTGCTTCAACAACTCGGGCTTCAACACACCGGCGGCCGAAAGGCCAAGAAAGACGTCAGCTCCGCCAATGACATCCGCGAGAACCCGCGCATCGGTTTTCTGCACGTAGACCGATTTCCAGCGGTCCATGAGTGTATTGCGGCCCTCATAGACGACACCATCAATATCGCAGACCCAGATGTTCTTGCGGTCAACGCCGAGCTTCACCAGGAGGTTCAGGCAAGCGATCGCCGCGGCGCCGGCCCCGGAAGCGACGATCTTGATCTTGGAGAGCTCTTTTCCGGCAAGTTCCATGCCGTTGAGAATAGCCGCCGCCACGATGATCGCAGTTCCATGCTGGTCGTCATGGAACACCGGGATGTTCATTTTGGCGCGAAGTTGTTCTTCGACTTCAAAACATTCCGGCGACTTGATGTCTTCGAGATTGATGCCGCCGAAAGTCGGCTCCAGAGCCGCTACCACATCGACAATCTTGCTGATTTCCTGAGCGTCGATTTCGATATCGAACACATCGATATTGGCGAATTTCTTGAAAAGGACGGCCTTGCCTTCCATCACGGGCTTGGACGCGAGCGGGCCGATATTGCCGAGGCCGAGGACGGCGGTGCCGTTGGAGATGACTGCGACCAGATTGGCGCGGCTGGTATAGTCGGCAGCCGTTGCAGGATCCTTGTGAATCGCCAGACATGGCGCGGCGACACCGGGAGAATAGGCAAGGGCGAGATCACGCTGATTTCCAAGCGGCTTCGTCGCCTGGATTTCCAGCTTACCCGGCTGAGGAAAGCGATGGTAAAACAGCGCGCTTTCTTCAAGATCAGAGTTGCTGGTCGTTTGGTCGTTGGCCATTGACGATGTCCTCCGGAATTTGGCTCGCGCGTTTATACACTGGCGATTCAAATTTTCCAGCACGCTAAAATGTCTTCCAGAGGCATAACCGAACGCCATTTCGTTACAAGTGCCTATCTTGCCGATATCTGCACTTTTCCGCGCCGTCATAAGACTGTTGCATGAATCAGGTTTGTGTCAGCGCAAATGGACGCGCCTTTGCGTCAGCTGAACGGAGATCAGCATCATGGTCGAGATCGAGGCCCGTAAATTCCGCACGCTTTTCCTGTCCGATGTGCATCTCGGCTCGAAAGGTGCGAAGGCCAGTTTTCTGCTGGATTTTCTGAAATACCACGATGCCGATACGATCTTTCTGGTTGGTGACATTGTTGATGGTTGGCGCCTGCGCCGCAATTGGCATTGGCCGCAGGAGCACAATGACATCGTGCAGAAGCTCCTGCGCAAAAGCCGCAAGGGCGCGCGTATCTTCTACATTGCTGGCAACCATGACGAGTTCTTGCGTGATTTCCAGGGGACGCACTTCGGCGGCATTGAGGTCATGGACCGGATCATGCATGAGACCGCGGATGGCCGGAAATTCCTCGTCATCCACGGCGACCAGTTCGACGTTGTCGTGCGCAATGCCCGCCACATCGCTTATCTCGGTGATTGGGCCTATGACGCTGCGCTCGCAATCAACACACTTATGAACAAGGTACGGCGAATGCTCGGCCTGCGCTACTGGTCGTTTTCGGCTTGGGCAAAGTTCCGTGTCAAGAAGGCCGTGAATTTCATCGGGTCGTTCCAGACGGTGGTTTCGGACGAGGCCCGGCGTATTGGTGCGGATGGCGTGATCTGCGGCCATATCCACCATGCAACGATCGAGCAGATTGACGGCATCGAATACATCAATACCGGCGACTGGGTAGAAAGCTGCACGGCCATCGTCGAGCACTTCGACGGTCGCATGGAACTTCTGTCATGGACGCATCTGATCGGCGAACAGGCCGGCTTCGCGCCTGTCGTCCGGCTGGATGACAAGCGTCCAAAGGCGGCGAATGCAGCCTGAGGGTCAAGCAAAGCGCCTGGTCATCGTCTCGGATGCGTGGCATCCGCAAGTCAATGGCGTCGTTCGTACGCTGACCAAGCTGCGCGAGCAAATGGAAGCGCGCGGCTTTGAAGTGACAATCATCTCGCCTGCCGATTATCGTTCTGCGCCTTGCCCAACCTATCCGGAAATCCGTCTGGCGTTGACGCATCCCCTTGCCATCAGAGCACGGATCGAAGCGCTGCAGCCGGCGTACGTCCATATCGCCACCGAGGGTCCTCTCGGTATCATGGCACGCCGTGCGTGCCTGAAGAATAATTGGCGATTTACCACCAGCTTCCATACGCGTTTTCCCGAATATTTGCGCGAGCGGCTGCCCGTGCCTCTGTCGTGGTCCTATGGCTTCCTGCGGCGTTTCCATAATGCAGCCGAACATTGCCTCGTGCCCACACAATCCATCCATGACGAACTGGCCGAACGCGGCTTTGCGACGCTGAAAGTGTGGACGCGCGGCGTTGACCGAGCGCTTTTCCGGCCGCAACCCGATGTCGATCTCAAGCTGCCCCGACCTGTCTTTCTCTGCGTCGGCCGTGTGGCGCCTGAAAAGAACCTTGAATCCTTCCTGTCTCTCGATCTGCCAGGTACCAAACTCATCGTAGGCGACGGTCCGGATCTGGATGAATTGAAGCGGAAATATCCGGATGCCGTTTTTGCCGGGAAGAAAGAAGGGGAAACCCTTGCTCGCTATTATGCGGGGTCGGACGTATTCGTCTTTCCGAGCCGCACGGACACGTTCGGTCTTGTCCTGCTTGAGGCCATAGCCTGCGGGCTGCCTGTTGCAGGTTATCCCGTTCCGGGCCCAAAGGATGTTATCGGCGCGTCGGGCGCGGGCGTTCTTTCCGATAATCTGCAGAAGGCGGCGTTGGGCGCGCTGGAAATGGGCCGGGTCGATCCGGATGTGAGGCTCAAAGGCTTCAGCTGGGAAGCCTGCGCCGATATTTTCGAGAGCGTGCTGACGACGATTGGCAGTGCGAAAGTACTGAAATCGTGCAAGGTGAAATCCGACCGGGTGATTTCGGCACCTTAGTGTCGCTCTTGGCTGGCATCTAGGTCCGCACCACAGCTGTTCCAGCCAATCTATCGTATATTGGGTCCTGTTTATTGGCGACAGACATGACGATCCACAAAAGCCAGACCGCTTCAATCAAGCCTCCAAAGATCATCAGTGAGAACAAGCTACGGTTAGTGAGAGAGGTCAAGTCAGCGCCGGCGAGATATTTGAAGAACATCACTGACGCAATTATTATCATAGGTATCATACCGATTAGCATCGCCAACTGCCGGAGAAATGCCTTTCGCAATGGAATGCCTGTTGAGGCCTGGGCGTCGATATCGATCGTTCGAATGTTGAGCGCCCGTTTTCCCAGAGTGCGACCAAGACGACTATCCATGAAAATCAGATAAGCAAATAAAAGAAGTATCGCAATCCAGTCTGTTGTGAAAGCTCGGTTCGGACGTCCATCGGCGCCAAGAGTATAGTCCCGGTAGATACTGGTCGTCACCGAACCGTCTTGATTGACCTCCGCTACTCGCAACGAGTGCGACGTGTCAAAACCCAATAATGATGTCTGGCATTCAACTATCGAGTTAAATCCTGGAGGTGGTGCGGGTTCGAGTCCCGTGGGCAATTCGCCGATAGAGACGCAGGAGGTTGAGTTTATGCCGAAGGAACCCTGCACAGCGCCGTTGGTTTGGGCAAAAAGGACTATGAGAAGGATTTGCAATGGCAGAGAAACAACAATTATATCGATGAAAAGCGCTAGTACGCGCCGCCAAAAACCAGCACGCTGCACAGTTTCCCAAAAGCCCACTTGTGTCGCAGCATTATCGCTGTTCACCATTGCGAATCCCCCATTTGATAATCCCCATTGCGACTCCTATGGGCTTTGCTGGAAAAGGCAATCGGGTAACAACAACAAAAAACCTTTGCGTTTCTAGGCGCTTGGCGAATTTCGTGATAGTTGCGAATCTCAGGCAACGCAGGGTTGCGATTCCACCTGAACCGCTCGATCTTCCGAAAGTTTTTTTATGACAGCCGCTGCAGCGGACACCAGCCAGGACATGCCGTTTCGCTTCGAGCTGCGGGTTGCGCTGGCTTATTTTGCGATTTTCACATCAAGCGGCCTTCACCTGCCATACTTTCCCTTGTGGCTCGAATATCGCGCGCTGACACCGACGCAAATCTCTATCGTATTGTCGATGCCGCTGTTCGTCCGTGTCGTCGCCGCGCCGCTGGTATCGATGCTCGCGGACCGTTCGAATGATCGCGCTCACATATTGACCACGGCGACGATCCTGGCCGTCGTCGTCGCCGCCTTCTATTTCGTGCCGTTTGGCTTCATCGGAATTCTGATCGTATCGCTGATGCTTGCCCCGCCATGGACGTCGCAGGTGCCGCTTGCCGACACGATCGCGCTTTCGGGCGTGCGCCGGTACGGCGCCGATTTCGCCAAAATGCGCGTCTGGGGCTCCATATCGTTTCTGCTCACGTCTTTCGTTGGCGGTGTCTTCATCCAGCAGGTGGGTGAGCACATCATCCCGTGGGCACTTTTAGCCACCCTGGTAGCAGCCTGTGGCATGAGCTTCATCGTGCCGCGCATCGGCAAGCCACGGCGTCTTTCACCGCTATCGGATGTGGATATCGCGGATGCGGGAAGGGCGCTGCGCAGGCCGGCGTTCGTCACCTTTCTCATTGCCACCGGCATCACGCAGGCGAGCCACGCCTATGGCTACAGCTTTTCTGCGATCTACTGGAAATCAATCGGCATCGAGGAGACCATGATCGGCGCGTTGTGGTCGATTTCCGTCGTCGCCGAAGTCATCATGTTTACGTTTTTCCGTCGACTGTTCGGCCGCCTGCATCCGGCTAAAGTCCTGATCATCGGCTCGGCCGCTGCGATGTTTCGTTGGGCGGTTTTTCCGCTTATTGCACCCGCCGGTCTTGGTGTTGCCGGGTTTCTCGCCGTCCAGAGCCTGCACGCCTTTTCATTCGCGTTATCGTTCCTCGGCATGCAGAAAATGATAGCGCTCACCATACCCGAGGAACGTGGCGGCACCGCACAGGGGCTTTCGACGTTTTTCATCGGCACATCGCTTGCCATTGCCACCATGGCGTCGGGCCCGCTCTACAGCGCCACCGGGATCCATGGTTTTTACGTGATGGTGCTCCTCGCTGCCTGCGGTCTCGGCCTCGCCATCGTTTCGCTAAGGCTGGAGCAACGAGAGGGTTAGCCCCACAGTTCGGGTTTGGGCGGCGAGACGCGGCTACCTTGGAACAAAAGGCCAGGTTTGCGGTCTTCGCGCAGGATCAACGGTCCATCGAGATCGACGAAATCCGCATCCTGCGCCAGCAGTACTGCAGGCGCCATGGCCAAGGACGTCCCGACCATGCATCCGACCATTATGCCAAACCCTAGCTCGCGGGCGCGCTTCTGCATGCGCAGCGCTTCTGTGAGCCCCCCCGTTTTGTCGAGCTTGATATTGATGCTGTCGTAGCGGCCAAGGAGCGTGTGCAGATCGTCTGTGCCATGGGCACTCTCGTCAGCACAGATGGGCACCGGATGCGGAATTTTGGTGAGGATTGCATCTTTGCCGGCTGGCAGAGGTTGTTCGATCAGTACGACGCCGGCTTTCGCTGCAGCCGACATGTTTTCAACAATATTGTCATCACTCCAGCCTTCATTGGCATCAAGGATGATACGGCTTGACGGTGCGGCGTCCGCGACCGCTCGAATGCGCTCGGCATCGTTCTCGCCGCCAACCTTGACTTTGATCAACGGACGATCCGCGAAGTTCCGAGCCGCGGCAGCCATGGTCTGAGCATCGCCGAAGGAAACGGTCACCGCCGTAGTCAGATCGTGCAAAGGTGACAAGCCAAGAACATCAGCAACAGTTTTGTCACTGCGTTTTGCCTCCAGGTCCCACAATGCGCAATCGACCGCATTGCGGGCCGCGCCAGCACCGATCAATGCCGGCAAATCATCTCGTGTAGCGCCGTTTGCCAATGCGTCGCGCAGTCTTTCGATCTCTTCGCAAACGGAGTCCAGGCTCTCGCCGTAGCGCGCATAGGGCACGCACTCGCCACGTCCGGTGAACGTTCCGTCAGACAGCGTACACAGCACAATGGCCGCCTCGGTTTTCGAGCCGCGCGAGATCGTAAATGTTCCGGCAATAGGCCAGCGCTCCACCGATATTTTTACGCTCACAACCATATTTCACGCCTTAATTGTTCAAGTGACAGGAAGCACGAGACTCGATATGTGTGTGTGATGTTGACCGATAGAGCAAACAATTCAAGTGCTTCTACCGCAGCGCCGCCTCACGTTGAATTTAGCAAGGACGGCGACCGCGCGACGATCACGCTATCGGGTGCATGGACCACACGCAATGTTCGCCGTGTCGATGACCGCATGCGCGAAATTGCCCACGACAACAGTTTTTCCAGTGCAATAATCGAGGTTTCCGGGATTGAATTGCTGGATACTGCAGGAACCTGGCTGATAGAACGCCTGCGAACCACACTGGAGAAAGCTGGCAAGCAGGTCACCGTCGAAGGACAATCCGAAAGCTGGGGCGCCTTGTTTGAAGCAGTCGGCGAAGCTGCTTCGGCACCTGAGGAGCCGGTTCATATCGAACGGCCATCCCTGCTGATTCGCTTTTTGGAAACCATCGGCAGAACTGTGTACGCTTTTGGCGACGACTTCACCAAAGCCATGCATATCCTCGGGGCAACCGTGCGCGGCGCCCAGATGAAGGGCAGCGGGCGCAGCGGCATCAGGCCGGCCGCGATCGTGCATCAACTAGACAGCATGGGCATCGGCGCCGTGCCGGTGGTGGTGCTGATGTCGACGATCATCGGTGCGATCATCGCCCAGCAGGGCGCGTTCCAGCTTCGTTATTTCGGAGCAGAGATATTTGTCGTCGACCTTGTCGGTATTCTGGTGTTGCGCGAGATCGGTGTGCTTCTGACCGCCATCATGATTGCCGGCCGTTCGGGAAGTGCCATCACGGCTGAAATCGGCTCGATGAAAATGCGTGAAGAGACTGATGCGCTCACCGTCATCGGCCTCAACCCGGTTGGTGTGCTGGTGTTTCCGCGCCTGGTGGCACTGGTGATTGCCCTGCCATTGTTGACGATAATTGCGGATTTCGCGGCGTTAGGCGGTGCAATGGGAATCACCTGGGCCTATTCCGGTATCACGCCCGATGCGTTTATTCAGCGACTGCGTGACGCAATCGATACGTCGAGCTATCTGGCCGGTCTGATCAAAGCGCCGTTTATGGCGATGATTATCGGCATCATGGCATCGGTGGAGGGCATGAAAGTTGGCGGCAGCGCTGAGTCCCTCGGTCAACGGGTGACGGCGTCCGTGGTGAAGTCCATTTTCGTCGTTATCGTGGTCGATGGCATTTTTGCAGTCTTCTACGCATCGATCAATTTTTGAGCCAAGAATGACCCCGGCAACAAGCAAGCAACCTGACACTGACGCGCAAGAAGTGATCCTTTCGGTGAAGGATGTCAGCGTGTCATTCGGCAGGGCGAAGATCCTGGATAATCTCTCGCTTGACGTCTATCGCGGCGAGATTCTTGGTTTCGTCGGGGCGTCCGGCACTGGGAAATCGGTGCTGATGCGGGCGATCCTCGGTCTTAATCAGAAACAGAGCGGCCAGATCAAGATCTTCGGTCATGATATAGACCGTGCCTCGGAACAGGAGAAGCTGGGCGTCGACATGCGCATGGGTGTTTTGTTCCAGCAGGGTGCGTTGTTTTCTGCCTTGACCGTGCTTGAAAATATCCAGGTGCCGATGCGGGAATACCTCGATATTCCGCAAAGGCTGATGGATGAGCTTGCGCGGCTGAAAATCGAGCTGGTCGGCCTCAAAGCGGATACGGCTGAAAAGTTTCCATCGGAGCTTTCAGGCGGCATGATCAAGCGTGCCGCACTGGCGCGCGCGCTATCGCTTGATCCGGAAATCGTCTTTCTCGACGAGCCTACTTCAGGGCTTGATCCGATCGGTGCGGCGGAATTCGACGAACTCATCGCCAATTTGCGCGATACGATGGGTTTGACAGTTTATATGGTGACCCACGACCTCGACAGCTTGTTCGCCGTTTGCGACCGAATCGCGGTATTGGGAAAGAAGAAAGTTCTCGTTGAGGGAACGATTGAAGACATGCTGGCGTTCGACGATCCGTGGGTCCAGGAATATTTCCGCGGAAAGCGCGCACGGCAGATAGTTTCCAATGGCGACAACAGACGGCGATCGACGCACGAGCAGCCCAGGGCAGAGCAGGATCAGACGAAGTAATCTATGGAAACGAAAGCCAACTACGTCCTGGTCGGTGTCTTCACGCTCATAGTGTGCATCCTCGCCTTTGGATTTGTCTATTGGATCGCCCGTTATGGCGATCGTAGCGAAACCGCGACGCTTGAAATCCGTATTGTCGGCTCGGTCACCGGGCTGGCCGAGGGCAGCCAGGTCCTGTTCAACGGCATCAAGGTTGGCAGCGTACGGCGCCTGTCCATCGACGCCAACAATCCTGATGCGGTTATTGCCCAGACAGAAGTCAACGCGACGACGCCCATCACTCGTTCCACGCAGGCGACATTGGGTTTTGCCGGCCTGACCGGACAGGCCTTCATTGAGCTCAAGGGTGGAAAGCTCAACGAGCCCAACCTCCTGGAAGAAGCTGCCAAAGACGATCAGATCGCACGCATGGATGCCGATCCTTCGGTAGTGAACAACCTTTTGCAGAAGGCGCAGACAATTCTTGAGCGTGTGGATGGGGCTGTGGGTTCTATTGAAAGCTTCATTACCGAAGTGAAGGGGCCGTTGGTCGACACAGTCAATAATACCAAGAAGTTTACCGATGCACTGGCCAACAATTCCGATGTCATCGATAAATTCAGCCAGAGTGCCGAAGATGTTCAGGCTGTGGTCAAAGAAGCGCGGCAAATGATGACCCGGCTTAACAGTGCATCGACGCGGGTCGATGGCGTTCTTGCCAAGCTCGACAAGCAGCTGTCGGATCAGGATGGCAGCGTCGTCAGGGAGGCGCAGGATACGCTCAAATCCTATCGCGCGGTGGCCGACAATCTGAACGCCCGGCTCGGGCCGATCACCGATAATATCAACCGATTCTCCGGGCAGGGCCTGCGCGACGTACAGGCGCTCGTAAATGAAAGCCGTCAGTCAGTTCAGCGCATCGAACGGGCGATCACCGACCTTGAAAAGAATCCGCAGCGCGTAATTTTTGGTGGAGGCGGAAGCGTTCCGGAGTATGACGGACGCACACGCCGTTGACTTTGGGCGATTCGCATCGCATGAAAGTCAACGGGGTTGGTGCGTTCGCATGACACGGACAGAGGGGCGCTGGTGAAAACAAGAACGACTATTGCCGCTCTGCTGTTGGCTTTGTCCGTTTCAGCCTGCGCAAGCTCCAAGAAGCTTGATACTTTCGATCTTTCCAGCGCTTCGCCAGACGTTTCTTCACCGAAGAAGCAGGGCCGTCAGATTCTGATCGCGGCACCCTCCGCGCTCAAAGCGCTCGATGGCGAAAATATTGTCGTTCGATCGGGCCCGAATTCGATTTCCTTCTTGAAGGGTGCGCAATGGGCTGACCGTCTGCCGAATATCGTACAATCGCGGCTGGTCCAGGCCTTCGAGAGCACAGGTCGTCTTGGCGGTGTCGGGCGTCCAGGTGAAGGCCTTGCCATCGACTATCAAGTGATCAGCGACATCCGCACTTTCAATATCAATGTATCCAGCGGCCGGATCGCGATCGTTGAAATCGCCATCAAGATATTGAACGACAAGAATGGGACTGTGCGCGCCGCGCGTGTGTTCCGCGCGACATCGCCAGTCAGCGGCGAGGGCAATGCATCCTATATCGCCGCGCTTGACAGAGCCTTTGACAGCGCCTCGAACGATATTGTCACGTGGACACTGTCGGTCATCTGAGCGGACAACGCACCTACGTTTCCGTCATCCTCGGGCTTGACCCGAGGACCCACGGCAAAGAAGCCCGCACAGCACCTTCCCGACGCATTCCAGATAGGTGCGGATTTATAACGAGGAATTGCATTCTATTGCTCGACTAGATCCAGTCGAGCAAACGGACCCGTGATGCTCCTCAGGTCCTCGGGTCAAGCCCGAGGATGATGGAGGCGGGCGCCAAACAAGAGAGGTTTAACTTGCCAACAAAAAACGCGGCCGAAGCCGCGTTTTTTGTTGTTCATTCCGCCGCTTACTTCAGACGGTTGCTCGCGTGCGCCAGCATCGTATAGACCTTGCCGGTGTCGGACGTCAGGTAGTTCTGCGCCATGACATTGTCGCGGTCATTGCGCGAAACGTCTTCGAGCAGGCGTTCGAAGTCATCCATGTAACGATCGACGGCGCGTTTGAATTCGCTGTCGCCCTGATACTTGCGCTTGATCTCGTCAAATGTCTGCTGACCCTTGAGCGTGTAGAGACGGCGGGTGAACACGTTGCGTTCGCCAGCGCGATAACGCTGCCAGAGTTCGACCGAAGCCTCATGGTCGATCGCGCGGGTAATGTCGATCGACAGGGAGTTCAGCGATTCAACGACCTGGCCAGGCGAGCGTCCACCAGTCTCGGGTGTCTTCGCCTTTGGTTCGGCTTGCGCCTCATCGCTCGATGCGCGGCGCAAGAGATCCGAAACCCAGCCATTGCCGGCAGGCCGTGCAGCCGGAGCTGCGTTGCCACGAACATCGAGGCTGCCACGTATTGCAGGTGCTTGTGCCGGCGTAGAAGCCGGTGCAGCTGCCCGCGGGGTGGCCGCCGGCTCGGTGCGCTGCGGTTGCGCTGCGACGGCCGCCGTCCGGGTCGGTGTTGCGGCGCGTACCGCACGGGCTTCACCAACATCGGTCAAACGGCCGGATTTCTGAACGATTTCCGCAAGTTCCTTCAAAGCGTTGATCTGCTCGGATACCGCCTTGCGCATTTGCGCAGTCGACTGCTTGGCTTCTTCCGGCATGTCCATGACGCCGCGCTGCAGCTCGGAACGGGTTTCCTCCAACTCGGCGCGGATGGCAGCAGAGGAGCGGCGGATTTCGTCCGTGGCATTGGCGAACTTCTGCGATGCCTGCTCGACGACTTCCGAGATCGAGGTGCGGATCTGTTCGGTCGTCTGTGTTGCCCGGCCTTCGGCACGGTCAAATGCCGACGAAACCAGCGATTCGAACGAACGCATGGTCTTTTCGACGCTTTCCGACTTCGCGATCAAGCCGGCGGCAAGCTTCTGCAATGCTTCCTGACGCTCGTCGAAGGTCGATGCGAGGTTAGATTGCGACGCGTTGATGAGTTCGGAAGCCTTGTCGAGCATGCTGCCATGTTCTTCAAAGCTTTTCGCGATGGCGGAAATATCCGTCAGTGTCGAGTTCGAAAGTTGCGAGAGCTTCCCGAGATTGCCATCGATGAGACGGGTCGATGTCTGGAACGACTCCGCGGCTTTCGTTGCGTTTTCGGCAAAGGTTGTCGTCGTGTCGAGTAGACGTCCGTCAATATCGCCGAGGTTCTTGGTCGCCATATCGATCAGCTCGCCGAGCTTCGCATTGGAAGCCGAGAGGCGGTCGATCAGATTGCTGACATCGTCGGTGAGGCCGGCCTTTGCCGCCTGAACAGCGGTAATGGTCTCGGCCGTGCGGCTGGCGATGGCATTGATCAGGGCGGCGTTCTCGACGCGCAGGCGTTCCGTTGCTGCCGTTGTTGCCTCTACCAGCTGCGAAGCCAGTGTACGGCCATTGTCGGCAAGGCTATCGACCAGCGGCTGCGCCGTATTGTCGAGGATGCCGATAATTTCCTGCGAGCGTGCAGCGAGAACTTCGTTGAGCTCGCGCGTGCTTTCCGCAAGCTTCGATGCAGTTGAATCCGTTGCGGCAGAGAAGCGTGCTTCGAGTGCTTCCAGATTGGCGGCTGCTTCACGCGCCCGCTCACCGAGACGTTTTTCAGTTTCCGCGAGGCTTTCGTTCATGCGCAGGCTGAATGCCTCGCCATGGCCGTCGAGCGCTTCGCCGGCCTTCTGTGCCTCACCGGTGAGCGAAGAGGCGGCTTCGGTGATCTTGTCACGCAGGCTGCGTGCGACAACCGTCGCACTCTGTTCAAGCGACTTGCGCACATTGTCGACGCCCATCTCCAGAGCGTTTTGCATGGTCGTTGTGCGCTCGTCGATGGTTCCGCCATGGTTTTCGAAGGCCTTGGCCAGCACCTCGGCGCTGTCCTGCAGGATAGCCTGAAGTGCAACGGTACGGTCGCTGATGGCGCTCGCCTGGTTGTCGAGCGTCTTGCCGATGGCGGCGTTGCCTTGTTCCATGGCGGTGCGGATGCCGGCAATGCGGTCATCGAGCAGTCCGGCATGTTCGTTCAACGTATCGCCAATACGGGTATCGCTGTCCGCAAGCGCGATGCGGATCGCAGCGGCCCGCTCCTCAAGGGCGCCGATATGCGACGCCAGTGTATCACCGAACTGGTTGTTGCCATTGTCAAGCGCAGCGCGAATACCTGCCGCACGCTCCTCGATGTCATTCGCATGCCGGCTGAGTGTGTTCGCGATCTGACTGTTGCTGTTATCCAGCACAGAGCGGATACCCGATGTGCGCTCCTCGATATCGTTTGCGTGCTGGGCAAGCGTCTCGCCGATGCGTGCATGGGTATTTTCGAGCGCCGACTGGATGCCGGCGGTGCGTTCATCAAGCGAGCTCGCATGAGAGGCGAGGGTCTGGCCGATCCGCTGGTCGCTGTTGCTCAGCGCCTGCTCGATCCCGGCGGTACGATCCTCGATGGCGCTTGCATGGGATGTCAGCACATCACTGATGCGCGCATCACTGCTGGTGAGTGCCGATTCAATGCGGTTCGTCCTGTCATCGACCGAGTCGATGAAGCCACCCAGCGTTTCATCGATGCGGGTGCCGCTTGCGAGCAATGTCGACTGAATTTCCGCGTTGCGGGAGTCGATAGCCTGCGTATGCGCGGCCAATGTCTCGGATAGCTTGCCGTCGCTGCTCGACAGGGCCAGCTGGATTTCCTGGTTGCGCTCGTCAAGGCTCTTGGCATGGTGGTCGAGAGTCTGCGCAATTTTGGCGTGGGTGTCGACAAATGCCGCGCGCATGCCGGATGTCCGGTCTTCGAAGATCTTGGCATGCGCATCGAGCGTCTGGCCGATGCGGGAATCGTTGGCCTGAATAGCCGCTTCGATGGTGGAGCCGCGCAGATCGATGGTGCGCGCATGCTCATCCAGCGTTTCGCGGATCTTCGCATCCGTGTCGGAGAATGCAGCGTGCATGCCCGATGTACGGTCTTCGATCGCCTTGGCGTGCTGCTCGAGCGTTGCGCCGATGCGTGCATCATTGTCATCGAGCGCAGCGCGCAGGCCCGAGGCCTGACTTTCGAGAGATGAGCCGTGGCTCCCGATAATCTGGCCAATGGCTGCAGTGCTGCTTTCGAGAACGGTCTTGAGGTTCGACGTATGATCGCCGATCTGGCCGGCCTGTTCGCGAATAACCGATGCTGCACGGTCTGTTTCAACAGACAGCGTTGCGGCAAGTGCCTCGCGGCTTTCGACCAGTTTATCGGCAAAGGCCGCCGCATTGGTGGAGAGGAGGCTGCCGACAGAGTCGGACAGGCTCGACAGGTCATTACCGATCTTTGCCTTGGTTTCGTCGACGATGCCGTCGATCGAAGCGCGGCCATCGGTGAAGGTCTTGGCGATGTCGCGGGTACGCTCGATCAGCTGTTCGTTGATCTGGCGGGCGCGGGCTTCCAGCGCAGAATTGAGGCGTTCGGTGCTTGTATCCAGCGACTGCGCACGGGTTTCGAATTCGGCGAGCAGGGAGCGGCCACGTTCGTTGATCGTTGTGTCGAGACCTGAGAGGCGCGTATCGAATTCGCCCACAAGCGTCTGCGTGGCATTGCCGAGCAGCGACAGCATGCTGTTGGTGCGGCCGTCCAGCGTATCCGCAAGTTTCATCGTTACGGCATCTGTCTGTTCGGACAGAGCGGCAATGCGCATTTCCAGAAGGTTTGCAAAGGC
Organism: Phyllobacterium trifolii; assembly: GCF_014192095.1. Lineage (GTDB taxonomy): Bacteria > Pseudomonadota > Alphaproteobacteria > Rhizobiales > Rhizobiaceae > Phyllobacterium > Phyllobacterium trifolii. The sequence continues at coordinate 57,655 of NZ_JACHXN010000008.1, read as the reverse complement.
TTCGCCGGAAGTGCTGATCTTGTGTGAAATGTCGTCGGAACGCGAAACGATCGATTCGGAAATCGTCTGTCCGCTCTGGGTCAGGCGGTCGATAAGCGTCTCGCCGGACTGGCTGATCGACATGGTCAGGTTGGTCGAGGCATTGGCGAGATTGTCGCGCAATGAATCGCCCGCTTGTGACAGCTCATCCTTCAATTGCTCATGCGCGCTCGAAATCGACGCACGGACGCGTTCGGCATGGCCGATCACCGATTCACGTTCGCCGCCGAGACGGTCGACCAGTGTGCGGATGCGATACTCATTGTCTGTATAGACGCGTTCGAGCTGGTTGACTTCGGTCTGCACGAGCGTTTCTAGTTCAACGGCACGGGCAAGGGTACGTTCGACACCTTCACTCATGGCCGCGACTTCGCGGCGTACGGCCTGACCAAGCGAGGCTACGCGGTCAGAAGACATCATTTCAGGTTCTGACAGGCGCATTGCCGCTTCGGCCATGGAGCGCGCCGCGTATTGCATTTCCTGGGCGCGCCGGATCATGACTGCGAAGGCCCAGAACAGCATGATCGGCACGATAATGGCAACGAGCATGGCAATTGCGTGCGGTGCCGCGGCGAAATCTGCGAAGGAGCGAATTGACCGCAGCTCGGCGCCGTAAAGCGCGTTGCCGAGCGCGAGCACTGCCGCTGCCCAAAGGACGCTGACGATGACTGTTATCAAACCGTAGGATTTTGGCGCCGGTACGGTGCTGGCTGTGCGCGACACGGTCGCTGTCTGCAACAGGTCGTCATTTGCCGGCTTGAAGGTCTGTGCGGGCACGGCCGGCGCTTTTGGCGGCGCGGGCGGTGCGGCCGGGATAGGGTTGGCAGCCTTGATCTGCGGCTTTGGTGCGGGCAGAGGAATTGGTGGCTCAATGGAAACAGGCGCTTTGATTTCTGGCGCTTTCACGGGTTCCGGAGTCGCTGGCGGATCAAGTTTTTCCGCTGCCAGTTCCTGGGCTGCCTGCGATATCTGCGCTTCCAGATCAGTGAAGGACAAGAGTTCGTCATCGATAGGTGACAAATCCATATCCATCCCAAGCGTAGACTCATCGAAATCGATTTCGAGAGCCTTTTCAAGAGCTTGGCCGAGTTCGTCGTCGGCCTTCACTGCTTTGCTTTTCGGGGCTGTGGCCATGTTTTCCTCACAATATTGGGCGGTGACCACATGTGAAGCCCACCGCACCATACTCTCTACGCCGCTACTGTATCGTACTGGCACATGGATTGGAAAGAAACAATGGATTCGGGAAATGCTTAAAAGTTTAAACACAAGGTTAATTTTTTAAGGTCGCAGGAAATTTCACTTGGAAGCCAAAATTTACCTTTCGTTCACCATAACCGGCCATTTCCCCGCAACGCTTGCCACGTTTTAACCTTGAATCAGAGGCATTTGAGTAAACTTGTTAGTTCAATTGTAAAGCGTTCAGGAGAGTCCCCAATGGCACAACAAGCATCGATGGCCTTTGCATCGCCGGGAGGTGAAAAGTCGAAGCCATCACGCAAGCGGCCAATCGATCTCGTCCATTTGACACGCGAGACGTTCGGAAACCGGGCCCTCGAAACCGAAATCCTCAACCTGTTTTCCCGCCAGACATGCGGCATCGTCGATCGGCTGGCGCACGCCAACCCGGATGAACGCGTTCGTCTCGCCAAATCGTTGAAAGGTTCGGCCCGTGCGGTCGGAGCGTTTCGCATTGCCGAGATGGCCGAAGCCATCGAACAGGCGCCAAGCGATACGAAGAAAATCAGGGATATGGGACCGGTCGTCGATGATGTCCGCGACTATATAGCAGCGATCACGCGCTAGCATCAAAGTCGGTCGAAATACTCAACTCCCGCCATTTTCGGTCGGCCTCGATCTTGGCGATATCGTTCTTTTCGACCGCGTTCATTGCATCGCTGCCGAGCAACAGGCGCAACGGTGGTTCGTCAAGGCTCGTGATGTGCAATACCGCATCCGCGGCTTTGACAGGATCTCCCGGTTGTTTTCCGTCGTAGTTGCGCTGGAAACGGGCCACTACGCCCACCGTTGCATCATATTCGGGGCGACCATTCTGGATCGTGGTTGAAGCGCCAGCAAAGTCAGTACGAAAACCACCCGGCTCGACGATCGTTACCTTGACGCCCATTGGGCCAATCTCCTTGGCCAACACTTCCGAGAAACCCTCGACACCCCACTTTGCGGCCGAATAGGGCGCGCGGCCCAGCGCTCCAATTCGGCCGCCGACCGAAGAAAACTGGATGATGTGGCCAGATTTTTGCTCGCGCATCACCGGGATCGCAGCCTTGGTGACATTGATGACGCCAAACAGATTGGTCTCGATCTGCGCCCGAAATTCCTCGATGCTCGTGTCTTCAATCGCGTTGACATTGCCGTAGCCCGCATTGTTGACAAGGACATCAAGGCGTCCGAACGTATCGACCGCCCTTTTTACCGCTGCGTCTGCCGCCGCTGGGTCGGTCACGTCGAGTTCGAATAGGCGGACCTGGTCGCCATAACGCTCTGCCAGACCGGAGAGTTGGGAAGGATTGCGAGCTGTAGCGACGAGTTTGTGGCCGGCCCGAAGTACCGCTTCTGCCAACGACCTGCCGAGGCCGCGGGAGCTGCCCGTTATCAACCATACCTGTGCCATGAATGTCTCCTTGATTTAACTGAAAGCAACGTAGGACTGATAGTATCCTCTTGAAAGAAGGAACCCGTTGGAACTATACTTACCTATTGGAAACCAAGGAGCTGAGATGACTGTTCAACCTTCGAAGCAAGCCATCGACTTTTGCGCTACCATGACCGACGAACAGGACGAATTTGCGCGCGAAATGCTTGAGCGGGTCTCGGCCAAGTGGCCGCTGCGCACATTGCAGATATTGCAGGCCGCAGGCGGGCCTTTGCGGTTTTCCCGCGTGCTCGAGCGGGTAGGCGGTATCAGCCAGAAAGTATTGACACAGACCTTGCGCATGCTGGAACGGGACGGGCTGATCACTAGAACGCTTTATCCCCAGGTGCCGCCGCGCGTGGAATACGAACTCACGCCGCTCGGATATGAGTTTCTTTTGCAGACCGTTCCACTCTGGCACTGGATTATTGAGCACCTTCCGGCATTCACCGCTGCGCGCCATGAAGCCGCCAAGCGGTAGAGGGCTGCGTCAGGGAGTACAATTGACTTGCCAGCCAAAATCCCTATGTGAGCGGTAACTTTCCTGCTTTGGGGCGAATTTTTATGGCAAAGATCACTTTTGTCACTCATGACGGCGCGCGTATTGAAGCGAACGCGGAAAACGGTTCGACCGTGATGGAAAATGCCATCCGCAATGCGGTGCCGGGTATCGATGCGGAGTGCGGCGGTGCCTGCGCCTGCGCCACATGCCATGTCTATGTGGATGAAGAGTGGACCTCCACGACCGGCGAGCCCGAAGCAATGGAAGAGGACATGCTGGATTTCGCCTATGATGTACGTCCGAACTCGCGTCTGTCCTGCCAGATCCGCGTTTCTGACGATCTGGATGGTCTCGTCGTGCAAGTTCCGGAACGTCAGGCTTAAAGCCTGCTGATATTTTCTCATCGACCGATTAGAATATGTACTCGCGAGCCAATTTGGCGGGCAAGAGAAACGCATTGTCTTGACCTTGGCGAGTGCAATCGTTACGCGCTTGGCAGCCCGCGTGTCCCGGACACGCCAGCCATACCCCTTTTTCTATCTGCACGGCATGCAGGCATGAGGAATTTTCGATGAGCGAGATTATCAAAACCGATGTTGTGATCATTGGCGCCGGACCTGTCGGTCTGTTCGCGGTGTTCGAGCTTGGCCTTTACGATCTCAAATGCCATCTCATCGATATCCTGGATCGTCCGGGCGGCCAATGCGCCGAGCTTTACCCGGAAAAGCCGATCTACGACATACCCGCTTGGCCGATCATCAGCGGGCACGATCTCACTGAAAAGCTCATGGAGCAGATCAAGCCGTTCGCGCCGCAGTTCCATTTCAACCGCATGGTCACCAAGCTTGAGCGTCAGGCCGATGGCTCATTCCACGTCGAAACCGACGAGGCGGAGGTGTTCGAGGCCAAGCTCGTGGTAGTCGCTGCTGGCGGCGGTTCTTTCCAGCCGAAGCGCCCGCCGGTACCAGGCATCGAGGCCTATGAGGGCAAAAGTGTCTTCTATTCCGTGCGCCGCATGGAAGAATTTCGCGATCAGGACATCTTGATTGTCGGTGGTGGCGACAGTGCGCTCGATTGGGCGCTCAACCTGCAGCCGATCGCGCGCAGTCTCACCGTTGTTCATCGCCGCGCCGAATTTCGTGCGGCTCCCGACAGTGTCAAGAAAATGTTCGAACTGGTTGAGAGCGGCAGCGTGCGTTTCGAGCTTGGTCAGGTTTCCGGACTCAAGGGCGAGGATGGCCAGCTTACCCATGCAACGATCAAAGGCACCGAGGGCGAGACCGACATTCCGGTAACGCGTCTTCTGCCGTTCTTCGGCCTGACGATGAAGCTCGGGCCTATAGCCGATTGGGGGCTTAACCTGCACGAAAATCTCATTCCGGTCAGTGTCGAAACATTCGAGACATCGGAGCCCGGCATTTTCGCCATCGGTGACATCAATACCTATCCCGGCAAGCTGAAGCTGATACTCTCCGGCTTCCATGAAGCGGCGTTGATGACGCAGGCCGCCAAACACATCGTCAGTCCAGGCGAGCGTATCGTGTTCCAGTACACAACGTCATCGACCAGCCTGCAAAAGAAGCTGGGCGTTAACTGACACCAATCAAGGGCTTTTTGCGAATTCGCGCTGGAGCCGGAAGACGAGAAGCCGCTCAAAGCGACTATCAAAGTTGACGGCTTCGACGCGGTCGAACTGGATTTGCGCAAGATCATGCTTGCGCATCAATTTTGTAGTCAGCGCATCGATGTCAGTCTTCATGGCGGTGCAATCGCTGCGCCATGGCAGCGCCTTGATCGCCCGCTCCATATCGCCTGCAGCCGTGCGCGCGATGACGATGTGGCTCTCCTCGTGCCGTTTTATGTCGGCCGACAGCGTATCCCAGATCAGGGCAAGGTCCGGTTTCGCCGTGCGGCGCTGTATCCAGCGGGGCAGGAAGACCTGGGCGTGAACGACGACGTTGGCGTCAACGACACGGCAGTTCCTGCCATCGGAACCGTATTTTATCCTGTTGGTGAAGCGCATCTTCGTCATGCCGGGATGACGCTGGCCCGTCTTTAGCAAAATGGGCCCCCGGCGGTACAATTCACGATCGAGATCCGCTGCTGTACGGCCATTCAGCGCGAAATATTCATATTTGCGCAGGACTGTTGCCGCGTTGGCGGCGGGTACGGTCATCAAGAGTGCCATACCGAGGGACACAGCTCTGGCAAAAATATGCATCTGGTACTTTCCTTTTCAGCCAAGTCTGCCCGATCCTGACACTATCGTCAAAAACATTGCGGATGAATTGACGTTGCATGCGTTCTGTTCAAAAACAGAACAATGATATGTGAAGCATGATGGGAGCGCGCCGATGCAAAGAGAATGGAAACTGGCACATGGCCGGTCTCTGACGTTGGGTGACCGCGCACTGATCATGGGCGTGCTTAACGTCACTCCGGACTCCTTTTCCGATGGCGGTGTGCATTATTCTCTGGATCAGGCTCTGGAGGGCGCGAGGGAGATGATCGCCGAGGGCGCATCGATCATCGATGTGGGCGGCGAATCGACCCGGCCCGGCGCCACACGTGTCGAACCGGCCGTCGAGCAATCGCGTATACTGCCCGTGATCGAAGCGCTGGTAAAAGAAACGGATATAATCATCTCCGTCGATACCTATCGTGAAGAGACCGCCCGCCTTGCCGTCGCTGCCGGCGCTCATATCGTCAACGATGTCTGGGGTGTGCAGCGCGAACCTGCCATTGCCGATCTCGCAGTGGAGACCGGAGCAGGGCTGGTCATTATGCATACGGGCCGCGAGCGGGAACGCGACCCCGATGTCATCGTCGACCAGTTTGCCTTTCTCAACCGTTCGCTGGAAATTGCCAAGGTAGCCGGTGTTTCGCGTGACCAGATCGTACTCGATCCAGGCTTCGGCTTTGCCAAGGACACGGCGGAAAACATTGCGCTGATGGATCGCTTTGTGGAACTCGAGGCGTTCGGTTATCCATTTCTTGTGGGCACCTCGCGCAAACGTTTCCTGCGTGCCACTTCCGGTGGTGAGCAACAGGAATGGGATATCGCCACGGCCGCTTCGTCCGCGATATTGCGGATTGCCGGTGCAGATATTTTCCGGGTGCACAATGTCGCGATGAGCCAAAGCGCGCTGGCGCTGGCGGATGCGGTATTGCAATCGCGCAGATCGAGGCAATGACCGCCTTGAAGCAAAAAGCGTGGCTCGGGCTTGGCGGCAATATCGGCGATCCGGTGACTTCGATGGCCAAGGCATTGCGTGCGCTGAACGAGCGCAATGAAACGCGTGTTCTCGGTGTGTCGCCAGTCTACAGAACGCCGCCATGGGGCAAGACGGATCAGGCATGGTTTCACAATGCCTGCGCCGAAGTCGAGACTTCGCTCGATCCGGAAGCGCTACTCGCAGCTTGTCTCGATGTGGAGTTGCGCTTGAAACGCCAGCGGCTCGAACGCTGGGGACCACGGATCATCGATATCGATGTACTGGCTTATGAAGGTCTGGAGGAATTCGAAAGTCCGACGCTCATCTTGCCGCATCCGCGCATGACCGAGCGCGCCTTCGTGATGGTACCGCTCGCCGATATCGCGCCGGATCTGGTGATCAGCGGCAAGACCGTCGCTGAATGGGCTGTGCTTTGCGACAGAACCGGTGTCGAAACTGCGCGCGATGATTTGGACTGGTGGAAATAATATCGGCTATGGCGCTGTGCGTGGTTCGACAAGCTCACCATGAGGGAGGTTGGGGATTGCATGGAGCCAAAACGGGCGATGGCAATAGCTTCGGTCAGTCCGAGGCGTTTACGATGGGAAAAAATAGTTGTGAGGTGAGCGATTATCACTGCAATCAACCCACTTCCCTCATGGTGAGCTTGTCGAACCACGCACAGCGGCTAGGCCAATTCAGTTGGCTTAATTCTTGGCGATACTGCCAACAGCCCTTGCATCAACGCGTTTCAGCGTCATACCTACAACCGGGATCAGCGCCTCTTCGAGCCGCACAGAAATCGTGACATTCATCGTGTTGTCATCGTTGAATTTGGCCAGCATGGCGCCGTTCAATTGTTTGCGGCTGATGGCGAGCACCACGCGGTTGCCGGAGACATTACCGCCGGTGATGTCGAGACCCTTCCCGGCCGAACCATCGAGAAAGCTGCCCTTGTAGCTATTGCCAGCGCGAACGATCGTTGCCTTCATCGGCTGGTTGAAAATGCCGACGCGGCAGCTGCCGTCCAGTGTCATGCCGGCTTTTTCCGCTGGCGTGGTCCCATCGAGCGTGCAGACGAATTTGGTGCCCTTGTATTTGCCGGCCACGATCTCGCCGGGACCGACCCATTGACCTTCCGCGGTCTGGAAGAATTCGGTGTCCTTGTCTTTGGCTTGCGCCGGCAACGTCAGAAACGCGCAGGCAAACAGGGACAGGGTAGCGGCTGCTGCGCTTCTTTTCATCGACAAGACTCAACACAAATCATTGGAATGGGCACTTAGGCGATCATCGTCCGGAATGGTTAATGGATGGTTGCCATTCAGTGCTTATTGGAATGAAAAGGAACCTTCAAGGGGAGGGCGGAGCGATATTCTTGCATATCTCCTGCATAACCAACGTAAGCAGTTCGTTTGATACCTCGCCAATAATTTCCGCATCGCGTTTTTCTATGGTTGCGATCTTCGTGGGTCTTATCAGCGATACAATGGGCAGTCCGGTAGCCTCAAGCAGCTGAATTGTCTGATCTCCTGGCCACTTGCGGTTTTCGGCGCTTGTTATCATAACAACCCATAACAAGGCATCATCCTTGCCAATTCCTCCACGCGAAACAACCAGAGCGGGTCGGTGTTGCCGTGTATTTTTATCGGTATGGGGAAATGGAACCTTTACGACGTGGCCCGCCCTAAAGATCGCCATAAGCTCTCCGGTCCGCCTCGGAATTCCATTCCTCAAAAGTTGCAAAGGGATTGTCGCCCGATATTTCTGCCGCGTGCTTGACCAGGATGACCTTTTCGCCCTCAATCTTGTATTCGATATGGTCACCTTCGACGAGATGCAGGGCAGATCTCACCGGCTGGGGTATCGTCGTCTGCGCTTTGCTGGTTAATTTGCTCGTTATCATGTTTCACCCAATGAGAATGGACATTCCTTACAATGTAAGGAAGGATTTGTCAATTTTCACCCTTCTTCGCACCACCAATACGTGCCAGATCGCCGATGAAATCGCCGATATTCGGTCGCCTTTCCGCATTGAACGGGAAGGGCCGTACGAGGTCCATGGCCGAGATGCCGATGCGCGCAGTCATCAGTCCATTGATGACGCCTTCGCCGAGCCGCGCGGAAAGCCGTGCTGCCAGACCGTGGCCGACCAGTTGCTGTATGATGCTGTCGCCCATCGCAACCGTGCCGGTGACGGCGAGATGCGCAATGACATTGCGTGTGAGCTTGAGGAAACCAAGAGTGCCCGGCCGTCCGCCGTAAAGTTCCGAAAGCCGCCGGATCAGACGCGCAGACTCAAAAACCACATAACCGATGTCGACCAGCGCACGCGGACTGACTGCGGTAACGATCGATACGCGTTTCGAGGCGGCGAGGATCATCTCCCGCGCCTGCCGGTCGAGGGGGCGGAGCAGTTCGGTTTCAGTGAGCCGGATAAGGTCGCGGCCGTCGATCACGTCATCGCGCAGATCGTGCAAAAGTGCACGGCCCTTGGCCGTAGCGGGGAGGGTCTCGGCAATGGAGACAAGCTTGCCGACAGCCGCTTTCGCCGCTCGAGCGTCATTGTCCGCTGCAGCCTTGGCTGCTTCGTCGCGCAAGTGCTGCACCGAGGCGAGGCGGCGCAACGCCAGCCCTTCGCGCAGGACAATGGCAATTAGCGCGAAGGCTGCGACGACACTGACACCAAGCGCCACCCAGCCCAGCCATGGCGCACGCTCGAACAAGGTACGAATGAGATTGTCGGCCCACAGGCCCAGCGCCAGCGAAACCAGCACTCCGAGCGCGCCAGTGAGCAGGGAGGCGAAAGAAAAGCGCTTTTTCTGTGCGAGTGCAGGCGGCGGGGTCAGCGCATCGAGTTCGTTCGCGGTCTCCGGATCGAGGTCGAAGACGTCGACGGCTGCCGGTGTGATCACCGCGACATCCTTGATCGCGGTCGGCCTGCGCTGTTGCGGAGCGCGCGCCTTCTGCGGATCAGCGATTTGCTCTGGCTGGTCGAGCCGAAAGGCAGCGGGTTTGCGGGCGTTGTTATCCGTCATGCGAGGCGATCTCCTATGAGGAATTGTAGCGCGCGATCGAGCCTTATATGCGGCAGCGACAGGGTGAGGCCTTCCGCGGTCTTCTCCAGCCGGGGCGGGCGGAAGCGGACGAAACGAATGGCCGGGTCTTCAGACACCCTCTCCGGATGTTCAAAGATTGAGTCCGGTTTTGCCGGCAAGTCACCGGGAAATATGGCGGTTTCGGTTTTGCCGTCGAACGTCTCGCCGTTGATGGTCTCGCCTTTCAGCGGCGTTCCGATAATGACCGGGAGCGTTTCCTTGCCCTGCGTTACCGTCGCCTCGCGGGTGGTGCGTACGGCTGCCATCGCCAGCACGTCGACGCTTGCACCAGAAAAATCGGCGCGGCTGACGGCGCGGTCGACCAATCGCCGGACGATGGCTTGCAGCCGGTCGTGGCTCTCGTGGTGCAAATGATCGGCCTTGGTTGCGGCAACGAGAATGCGGCTGATACGCCGCTGCACGAGGCCTGTCAGGAAATTGGTGCTACCAGGGCGAAAGCAGGAAAGGATTTCCGTCAGCGCTCGCTCCAGATCAGCCACGGCGGACGGTCCGGCATTCATTGCCTGCATGGCATCAACAAGGACGATCTGCCGGTCCAGCCGGGCAATATGCTCGCGGAAAAAAGGTTTAACCACATGGGTCTTGTAGGCTTCATAACGCCGCTCCATCATTGCCGCCAGCGAGCCGGGACGCGGCTTACCCGCATCAAGGTTTGGCAGTGGAGCGAAGGTGAGCGCCGGCGAACCGTCAAGATCCCCTGGCATCAGGAAACGGCCGGGTGGTAACGTCGACAACGCCCGTTCGTCGGCCTTTCCAGCTTTCAGATAATCTGTGAAGCTCTTTGCCAGGCGCTGCGCCGTCATTTCATCAGCGTTCGCATCTGCCTCGGCATCGTTCGACACCTTGAACCAGTCCGCTGCAAGATCGCGATGGCTTTCGAGCTGGGCGAGCTCAAACGAATCCCTGGAAAACTCCGCATAGGTTTTACCCAATAGCGGGAGATCCAGCAGCCATTCACCGGGATAGTCGACGATATCGACCGAAAGCTTGCCGCCGGAGAACATGCGGTTCCACATCGAAGCGGATTCATATTCGATCGTCAGACGCAGTTCGGAGATTGCCCGCGTCGAGTCGGGCCAGATGCGCTCGTCGATCAGCGCCTTCAGATGCTCCTCATATTGAAAGCGCGGGACTGCATCGTCGGGCTGCTCTTCGAGATAAGCGCGGGCGATGCGTCCGGATTTCTGCGCCTCAAACAGAGGAAGGCGGCCGCCATGGATCAGATTATGTACCAGCGCGGTGATGAAGACAGTCTTGCCGGCACGAGAAAGGCCCGTGACACCGAGCCTCAACGATGGGGACATCAGTCCGCTGGTGCGGTCGGCCAACGTATCGAGCGCGATTTTCGCTTCATCGGTAAGTGTCGTCAGTGTGCCCAATTCACCCGTCCTGTGGCCGCGTCGCAGTCTTGATCTCATCCCTTGGCTCCGCCCATTTGGGTGTCTGGCGTGTCAAAGGCAAGAAAATGATGATCTTACAAATGTGTTGAGGGAGAAAAGAAAGCCTGCAATGTCCCGGTTCCCGGGCGGATTTCTGCAAGCGGACTGTCGAACTGGATGACAGCCAAGGCGGCGGTCGGAAACCCGGATACGAAGGTCGGATGGCTGGGAGGCTTGCCACGGCCGGCGAGGGCGGTGGCCAGTTCCTCCATCATCGGGTTATGACCGACCAGCATCACGGAGTTGGCTGCTTCGTGTTCGAGCCCGGCCATGCGGATCGCCATGAGATAGGCGTCAGGACCGGCCGAATAGAGCTTTTCTGATTCCTCGACGATGAAAGGGGGTTGGATATCAACGTACTCAAGCGTCTGCCGCGCCCTGATCGCGGGTGAACATAAAACGATCTCCGGCTTCATTCCGGAGCGCCTGAGTTCCTCCCCCAGGACCTTGGCGGCTTCGATGCCGTCCGTATCGAGCGTCCGGTCGAAGTCTTTCTGGCCGGGGGATGGCCAGACTGCTTTTGCATGCCGCAGCAAATAAACCTGGCTCATCCTGCAACTCCCTGATGATATTGTTCAACAGGTGCCATGCTTCCCCGAAAGACGCAAACTTTGGATAAAATCTCTGCGGCAAATGTGACAATTATCAAATAATTGTGCAAAACAGGCCTGTCGAATTTCTGGGCGGCATGCATTTTTGCAAGGCAGGCTACAACCGGTAGTAGAGCCTTGGAGCTATAAAATGCCGAAATTTGCCCTCGTTTCTTCGTATTTTTGGTTAGAGAATCGATGAATCCTGCCATTTTTGCCAATAATTTGGGCAAAAAATCATGGTTTCTTTCTTTGATTTACATGTCTTTTTGTAGTTGTGCGCCAATCTGACACGACCTATATAGGCCTCCTCGCGTCTTACAGGTGCAGGGTGATTCAAAGATGAATAAACTGATCGATCTTGACTACAAGCCCACGGATGACGAGCCCTTCATGAGTGATCGGCAGAAATCCTACTTTCGTGAAAAACTGATCAACTGGAAAAATGATATTCTGCGGGAGGCGCGTGAAACGCTTGAGATCCTGCAGCAGGAAAATGCCAATCTGCCGGATATCGCAGACCGTGCATCATCCGAAACGGACCGTGCCATCGAGCTTCGGGCCCGTGACCGCCAGCGCAAGCTGATCTCCAAGATCGACGCCGCCTTACAACGCATCGACGATGGGACCTACGGTTTTTGCGAGGAGACCGGCGATCCGATCAGCTTGAAGCGTCTTGACGCGCGTCCTATCGCAACCTTGTCAATCGAAGCTCAGGAACGTCACGAACGGCGCGAGAAAGTCTACCGCGACGACTGAGCGCAATCCGAATTAAAAAAGGCCCGGTTTTCCGGGCCTTTTTGTTGATATGGTTATAAAAGCAGTTCGAGAATTCAGCCTAATGACGCAGATGGCGTGGTTTTCGAGAACCGGAGCGGAGTGGACTTTTTCGTCCATGAGCCTAGGCAAGCGCAGAAAATCGCGTCAGGTGTCCATCAGGTGGATTTCTCCTCTCAACGCTTCTCAGGTCGAGATAGGTCTCCTAGCAGCCGTTCCATCTCGTCCTCGATGCTGTCCTGTTTTTCAGGCTTTGCTTCCTTGCCGGGTGCAATGTTGAGTTCGCTTCCGAGGTCTGTCTCGAATGCGTCGCTGAAATCCATGTCGCCCAAGGTTATTTCAGATTCTTCCGTTTCCACGGACGCCTCGAACGTCGGCTCCTTGACGGCCGCCGCCGGTTCGTTGCGCACGGCGAAGGGGAAGGCAGCGGCAGTCGTCGTTCTGGTTTCAGATGCAGCTACCTCCCTGGTAGGTTCTGGCGTGTCTATCTTCGGCTCGGCGCGAGGCACGGTTCCAAAGGATGGCGAAGCGGTTCGCTGCCAACCATTGTCCCGTGCCGGTGCACTGACAGCCGGTGGCTCGTTCGAAGCAGCGGACGCTACTTCCGGGGCCTTCGATACCGGTGGAACGGGTTGCATGGGCGGCGTGGGTGGCAAGGGGGCAGGTTGCTCGGCCTGTCTCGGTGGTTCGGTCGGCCGCCGTGGCGGCTCAGACTGCTGCGGCGGTGCCGGACGCAACGGTATCTGCGGCGCTGGCGCTGTCTGAACAGGTGGGGGAGGCGTGTGAACCGGAGGGGCTGGAGATGCGATACGGGGCTGTGCGCGAGGTGGCGCTTCCGCGACCTTTGGCTCCGGCTTCGGTTCAGGAATTCTCGGCTCGGGCTCGGGCGTTGGTCCCGACGCTGGCGGTTCAACCCGCGGCTGTCGCGCGAACTGGCGAATGTTTTGCTCGATCACCAGGTCGCTGGGACCACCGATCAAGATCAGATGCTCGACATCGTCGCGGCGCACGAGTACCAGCCGCCTGCGATTGTCGACAGCTGCCGCATCGGTAACCGAGAGACGGACCTGCCGGTTGCGCCCGCCGGCAACGAATGTTCCACCCGTCACCCGCCGCAATATGGCGAATACCAGTAGAAGCAGGGCGATGACCAGAATGAACAGAAGAATAAATCCCACGATGGGGGCAGCGCTTTCGCCAACAATAGTGGCAAGCCAAGCGTTCATGATAAACTCTCCTTGTGCGTTCCTCGGGCCCAAAACTTGTTCCCCGACATGGGCTTCGAAGCATTACTTTATGCGACACTAGTGCGTGCCATAGTTAGCCGCAACCCTAACGCAGTTTCGGCCTATGTAGTACGGATTGTCTACGCGCGATATTGGATGTTCTAAATCGGAATTCGTGCGAAACCGTGGAATAATCGCGGTCATATAAAGGATGGGGTTTATACCGCGTCAAAGATATGATCCAAACGATTCGAGAATAAACATCGGCTTGATGCAATTGCGCCGGTGATGAAGAAAAGGGGCCTGAGACGTATGTCTCAAGAAACGAATAGCAGACGTATGTCTCAAGAAACGAACAGCGATCTTTATCCAGAACCTATCATCGCGAACACGAAATCCAATAAGGCCGGCTTGCGCCTGGTCCTCCTCGGCGTGCTGCTGATCGGCGTTTCAGTCCTTTACTTCATCTATCGCGATCAGCTCGGGCAGCAGTTCCTGCTTGGCCTCCTCGGCACGCTTGCCATGACCGGCGTGTTCTATCTGTTCGGCTCGGCAATCAATGTCATTCAGTTCACGCCGCGGGGCACCAGCGATGAACTCACACGCGCGTTTGTTGATACGTTTCCGGAAGGCACGGTCGTCTGCGATCAAAAGGGCCGCATCGTTTACGCCAACAGGGCCTATGCCGAGCTGACCGGCGTCACCAATTCCAACGATGTGCGTGCGATCGAGCACATTCTCTCAAGTGAGGCCGCAGCGTCGGATCCGATCTATCGGCTCGCCAATGCGGTGCGCGACGGCGTTTCCGGACAGGAGGAGCTTCGCCTGTCCCGGCCGCTCGATCCCTCGCGTGAGCCTGTGCCGACATGGTACCGGGTCAAGGCTCGGCCTGTTGCGGGCATTCCAGACCAGACGACGCCGGTTTATGCGTGGCAGATCGCCGATATTTCGGCTGAGCGTGCCGAACAGGAGCGTTATTTCCAGGATATTCAGGAGGCCATCGATCATCTTGACCACGCTCCGGCGGGCTTCTTCTCAGCCGATCCTGACGGCCGCATCATTTATATCAACGCAACGCTGGCGGAATGGCTCGGCGTCGACCTTACGCGGTTTACCCCGGGCTCGATGATGGTTCGCGATATCGTCGCTGGCAATGGCATGGCGCTGATCAACGCGGTCAAGACCGAACCTGGCACCAGCCGCAATACGGTCATCGATCTCGATCTTGCCAAATCCAATGGCCAGAGCCTCGCCGTGCGTTTCTATCATCGCGTTCAGGCGCAACGCGATGGCAGGCGTGGACCAACCCGCACCATCGTTCTCAACCGCGCTGAAGGCGAAGACAATTCAGCCGCGTTGCGCGCGGCCGAAGTGCGATTCACACGTTTCTTCAATTCGGCATCCATGGCTATCGCAGCCGTCGATGCGACCGGCAAGATTCTGCGCACCAATGCGCGGTTCCTAGGGCTTTTCGCCCCGGTTGTCGATCGTGATGATATCGACCGGCGCATCCCGCTTGAAACCGTTGTGCATGAACGCGATCGCGAGGCCTTCGACCGGGCGCTGGCTGCGGCTTTCGCCGGCAAGGCGGAAATCTCCCCGGTCGATACCGTTATTCCGGGTAATGAGGACCGCCATCTGCGCTTCTACGTCAGTCCGGTGTTCGACGCCGGGTCCGAGGATGGTGCCGAGGAAGCTGCCATTGTTTCAGTGGTCGAAACGACTGAACAGAAGGCGCTCGAAGCCACGATGGCGCAAAGCCAGAAAATGCAGGCCGTAGGACAACTTGCAGGCGGCATCGCACATGATTTCAACAATGTGCTGACCGCAATCATCATGTCTTCCGATCTGCTGTTGACCAATCATCGCGCATCGGATCCGTCCTTTGCCGACATCATGAACATCAAGCAGAATGCCAATCGCGCCGCTTCGCTGGTGCGGCAGCTCCTCGCGTTCTCGCGTCGCCAGACCTTGCGGCCGGAAGTGCTCAACCTCACCGATGTAATCGCTGATGTGCGCATGCTGCTGACGCGTCTTGCCGGGACGCAGGTCAATCTCAAGATCGAACATGGGCGTGATCTGTGGCCGGTGCGTGCCGATCTCGGCCAGTTCGAGCAGGTCGTGGTCAATCTCACGGTCAATGCCCGGGACGCTATGCCCGAAGGCGGCAACCTGACGCTCCGTACCCGCAACGTGACCGAAGCGGAGAGTGCCGAATTGACATATCGAGACCTCGTTCCAGGCGATTATGTGCTGGTCGAGGTAGAGGACAGCGGTACCGGCATGACGCAGGAAGTGATCGAGAAGATTTTCGAACCCTTCTTCACGACGAAGGAAGTCGGCAAGGGGACGGGCCTCGGCCTGTCCATGGTTTATGGTATCATCAAGCAGACGGGCGGCTCGATTCATGCCGAGTCCGAGCTTGGCAAGGGGACGACATTCCGCATTTTCCTGCCGCGTTTTGTCGAGGAAAAGCAGCCGCAGGTCCTGAATGCCGATGGCGAAGCCGTTGTGACCGAAATGCCGAAAAAGGAGAAGAAAACGGAAAAAGCCACCGATCTCTCCGGTTCCGCAACCGTTCTCCTGGTGGAAGACGAGGACGCCGTCCGCATGGGCGGGGTTCGCGCGCTGCAATCGCGTGGCTACACGGTGCATGAGGCATCCAGCGGCGTCGAGGCGCTTGAGGTGATGAAAGAACTCGGCGGCAAAGTGGATATCATCGTTTCCGATGTGGTCATGCCCGAGATGGATGGTCCTACGCTGCTGCGCGAATTGCGCAAGGATTACGG
Source organism: Phyllobacterium trifolii (assembly GCF_014192095.1). Taxonomy (GTDB): domain Bacteria; phylum Pseudomonadota; class Alphaproteobacteria; order Rhizobiales; family Rhizobiaceae; genus Phyllobacterium; species Phyllobacterium trifolii. The sequence continues at coordinate 41,309 of NZ_JACHXN010000008.1, read as the reverse complement.
CGATATCAAATTCATCTTCGTTTCGGGCTACGCCGAAGACGCTTTTGCACGAAACCTGCCGGAGGACGCCAAATTCGGCTTCCTGCCGAAGCCGTTTTCACTGAAGCAACTGGCGACTGCGGTCAAGGAAACGCTGGAGAATTGAGGTTTCAAAGTCATCGAAATGGATCAACGATTCTGACACCTTCAACGATCTGGCCATGCGACAGGTCTTCAGAAAAGAGCTCGCTGCATCCAGCCTCACGCGCCGCCGAAATGATTGCGCTGTCCCAATAGGAAAAGCCGTAAGCTCGCTTTATCTCAAGCGCACCTTGCAAGATTGGTACGGTATTCTCCTGAACACGGAACCGCAGCCACGTCTTGATCAGCCCGGCAGCCAATTCGTGGGGAAGGGGATCGGTGCGTGATGCGCGCGTGGCCTGGACATAAAATTCTTGCAGTACCTGCACCGAGACAACGCAATCATCCCGATCCGTGAGCGCAATGGCCCTCATGCGCTTGCTCACTTCGTCGGCGGCGGTGCTGATGGAATAAAGCAGGATATTGGTATCGAGAAAAGCTGTCACTCTCGAAGGCCACGGTCATGAAGCTTGTCGCGGGAGAGGCGATCCCCGGCCCGAAACAGCTTGACTGATGCTCGCAATACAGCCTCCTCCCGGCGCAGCCGCTCCGCCTCGGTTTCGATCGTCGCAATCTCCGACAGGAATTGACGAACGAGCGCGGAGACGGATGTGTCCTGCTCTGCTGCCTTCATGCGGGCACGGCGGTAGATATCGTCATCCACGGAAACTGTGATATTTTTCATAGTTACACAGTATCACAGTTTTGGGGTGAATCCAATACTTACCAAAAAGCCGAGCGGGACCACTCCTCTGTAGCGAGCTTCTATTCCAGGCCTTCGAACAGCGCGGTGGACAAATACCGCTCGGCGAAGGAAGGGATGATCACAACAAGGTTTTTGCCCTTGTTTTCCGGGCGGCTGCCAACCTCTATTGCCGCCGTCAGCGCTGCGCCCGATGAAATCCCCACAGGCACGCCTTCAAGCCGCGCCACGAGACGCGCATTGGCGAAGGAATCCTCGTTCGAGACCTGCACGACCTCGTCATAAATGTGCGTATCGAGCACAGCGGGAGCAAAGCCTGCGCCTATGCCCTGGATTTTGTGCGGGCCGGGATTGCCGCCGGAAAGAATGGGCGAATCCTTGGGCTCCACCGCGATGACCTGCACACTCGGCTTGCGCTGCTTCAACACTTGGCCAACGCCGGTAATCGTGCCGCCGGTGCCGATGCCCGCAACCAGGATGTCGACTGTGCCGTCGGTATCGTTCCAGATTTCCTCGGCGGTGGTCCGGCGGTGGATTTCAGGATTGGCGGGGTTGTCGAACTGGCCGGGGATGACCGCGTCCCCGATGGTCTCGACCAGCTCGTTAGCCTTGGCAATGGCGCCCTTCATACCCTTTGCGCCTTCGGTCAGCACCAGCTCTGCGCCAAGCAGCTTGAGCATTTTCCGGCGTTCGACCGACATGGTTTCAGGCATGGTGAGGATCAACCGGTAACCCTTGGCGGCGGCTGCGAATGCGAGCGCGATGCCGGTATTACCGGAGGTTGGCTCGACGAGTGTCGTCTTGCCCGGTTTCGCCTTCCCCTGCGCTTCGAGCGCTTCGATCAGCGCGACGCCGATACGGTCCTTGACGCTGGCGATAGGATTGAAGAATTCGAGCTTGGCCAGAAGATTGGCGCCCACACCCTTTTCCTTGGCCAGTTTGTCGAGCCGGACGAGCGGCGTATCGCCTATCGTATCGACAATAGAATTGTAAATGCGGCCACGGCCTGGCTTGCGCGCGCTGTCGTTGCTCATGAATATCTCCTGATCCTGTTTGGGTCGTGCGGCGATCTTATGGGCCTTGCCTGAAAATTCCTAGTTGGGCTCGTGCGTAAACGCGGTGCCGCTTAGAAGAAAATACTAATATTCGGCTACAGCTGTAATAGCATTCCAGATCAGGAGGAGCGACCTGCTATGGCGAGCGCAGCGCCCGCCATAAAGGCTGCCGCTGTGCGGTTCAGCCGTTTTAGCGCCCGCGGCGAGGCGAGCAATCCTCGCGCCTTCGCTGCCAGTGCGAGATAGGGCACCAGCACCACGAGCAGAACCAAAACAGTCAGCGCTGCGAGGATCGAATAGTCGGCCAGAGTGATCGTATGCAGATCGACGAGAGTCGGTGTCAGGGCGATATAGAAGAGCATGGTCTTCGGATTGCCAAGCGTCACTGTCAGGCCGGCCACAACGCTGGAGACAGCACCGCCGCGGCTCTTCTTGGCTTCGATCTTTTCCGCCGATATGCCCGATGTCCAGAAACCCCAGGCAAGATAGGCAAGATACGCGACGCCAGCCCATTTGATCACCAGGAAAACCGTGCCGAATGTCTGCGCCACCATGGCAAGACCAAGCACCACTGCGGTCAAATAAGTGAGGTCGCCGATGATCAACCCGAGCGACATGAACAGCGATGAACGAAACCCCGAGCCGAGCGCCCGGGCAACAAGGGCAGTTACACCCGGTCCCGGAATAGCGGCGGCGATAGCAAGGGCACCAGAATAGGCAACAAAACCGGCAAGCGTCATGATCGTTCTCTATCGGAGGTTGGCGGAGGCGGAAGATACTCCGGGGCCGGGCTTCTGTCCATGGACCGTGAAAAACCCGATTACACCTTGAACACAGGGCTTTGAATCTGTAGTTTAGAATTGTTCTAATTTAGGATCACGCCATGCTCACCCGTTTTTTCGGTCATCGCCGCCACGCCCTGGAATCCCTTTCCGAACAGCAATTGCTGGCGCTGGCTATTTCGTCGGAAGAAGACGACGCGCGCATCTATCTCGCCTATGCGGATGGGCTGCGTGAGGACTTTCCGCAAAGCGCCAAGGTTTTCGACGAGATGGCAGAAGAGGAAAATCGCCATCGCCAGGCATTGATCGATCTGCACCAGGAGCGTTTCGGCAACCAGATACCGCTTATCCGCAGGGAGCACGTGCGCGGCTATCTCGAGCGCAAGCCCGACTGGCTGGTTCGCCCGCTCGGTATAGAGAAGGTGCGCGAAATGGCCGAGAAGATGGAGGAGCAGGCCTACCGATTCTATATCGAAGCACTGAAACTTGTGCGGGATGCCTCTACGCGCAAGCTCTTGGGCGACCTTGCCATCGCCGAGAAGGCGCATGAATCGCTCGCCCACCGGCTCGGTGTGCAGCATACACCTGACGATGTGCAGGAGGTCGAGAAACAGACCGAAAGGCGACAGCTGATCCTGACCTATATCCAGCCAGGTCTTGCCGGCCTGATGGATGGTTCGGTCTCGACCCTTGCGCCGATTTTTGCGGCCGCCTTCGCCACACAGGACACATGGCAGACGTTTCTTGTGGGCCTGTCTGCGTCGCTCGGCGCCGGCATTTCCATGGGCTTCACGGAAGCTGCGCATGACGACGGAAAATTGTCCGGTCGCGGCTCACCCTTGAAGCGTGGCCTCGCCAATGGCCTGATGACGGCGATCGGTGGCCTTGGCCACGCGTTGCCTTATCTCATTTCGGATTTCTGGACAGCCACGACAATTGCTGCGATCGTCGTTTTCATCGAGCTCTGGGCCATCGCCTATATCCAGCACCGCTTTATGGAGACGCCATTCTTCCGCGCCGCGATCCAGGTCGTTCTCGGCGGTGGGCTTGTACTGGCGACAGGCATATTGATCGGTAACGCGTGATTCGATTTCTTGTAGAAATCCACGCGATTCACCAACTTTTCGGGCGCCTTATTGAAGCAAAAAGGGCGAATTTTTGCCCTTTTCCTGTTGCGAAAAGATATTTCTGCTCAACTGGTTAAGGCTAATTTTCTATGAATTCATGTGATTTTAACCAACGCCGTTCAGGAGGCGTTCATCTTTATGCATTAAATTTTAGCTAATTGATCGCTATCGGCCTGGTCCGGTATGCCAAAAACAAGAGACAAAAATGATGACCATGATTATCCAGCTACGCGATACGCTACGCGTCGTGCGAGAATTCATTGCTCCGAGTTACCGGCCCGAGCGCCACTATATGCGTGGCCCCGGACCGGCTTGTGCCCAGCGCAACCAGGTTCAGGCGTGATGGTACACTCGCGCATCAAGCGGAGCTTCATCACGGGCGCGCAACCCATAATCACGTATAACGGACGCAATCCGCAGCCTGTAGTCGGCAAAGATCCCGGCGCGGCCGTCACGTTGAGCCAGACGATGTTCCTCGGTCTGGCGCCAAGCCGCCACTGACGCTTCATCGCGCCAGAACGACAGGGAAAGATAGCGGTTTTCGTTGGCAAGGCTGCGAAACCGCTCCACGGAAATGAAGCCGTCCATCGTCTCCAGCAGCGGCTTCAGGTCCGCTGCCCGGTCGAAATAATCCTTGCCGCGGCCTTCCGCCGGCTCCACCTCGAAAATCACCGCAATCACTTGAGCATTCCTCCATTCGTTCCTGTCACAAGGCGCAGGAATGTACGGTCCTCACGCCGGATAAAGCGCTTATCCCTGGAAAATTCGTAGTTGGCCCGGCCCAGTGGATCGGCCATGAGCCGCGCGCGATAGGCTTCATACGCGGCCAGGTTCTCGATGTTGTAGACGCCGTAGGCCAGCGTCGCGGAGCCCTCATGCGGCGCATAATAGCCGATGAGATCTGCGCCGCAACGCGGTATCGCCTCGTTCCAGTTGCGCGCATATTCCTCGAAAGCGTCCTTCTGATAGGGATCGATTTCATATTTGATGAAACAGGTGATGGTCATTTCGGGCACTCCTTCGTTAGCGTTGACCATGGGTATAGCCGCCAATGAGCGCTTGATACTTCGATCGTTTTCGAAGCATCATCGTCTGTGTTGGGATCAGTCTTGATTGGCCAACAAACACGGAAACGATCATGTCGAACAATGCGAGATTTGCCGAAATAGCCGCGCTTGCGGGTGATCCCGGTCGTGCGAGCATGCTCAATGGGCTCATGGATGGCCGCGCGCTGACCGCATCGGAACTCGCTCAACTCGCCGGCATCACCGCGCAGACCGCCAGCAGCCATCTGACGCGCATGACCGAGGCCGGCCTTCTCGCTGTGGAAAAGCAGGGCCGGCATCGCTACCACCGGCTGGCTTCGCCTGCCGTGGCCCAGATGATCGAAAGCATCATGCGGCTCGCCGCGCCGGAAGTCACAGCCAAGCCGCTGCGCACCGGGCCACGTGATGCGGCGCTCAGGGCAGGGCGCACCTGCTACGACCATCTCGCCGGGCATCTCGGCGTTTCAATCACCGATGCGCTGATCGATGCTGGCCATCTCGATCTTGGCCTCGATGCGGGCGAAGTGACGGATAGTGGGCTTGCGCTATTTGCCCGCGCCGGAATCGCTATCGAAGCGTTGACCGCCAAGCGCAGCCGCATCCTGTGCCGTCCGTGCCTCGACTGGAGCGAGCGCCGCCCGCATCTTGCCGGTGCAATCGGCGCAGCGCTGTGCAGCCACTGCTTCAACAATGGCTGGATCAGGCGGCTGGAAGGAACCCGCGCGGTGTCGGTGACGCCGAATGGCCAGAGACATTTGCGCGAGACATTCGGCGTCAGTCTCTAAACATGCCGCGTGATGCCGCCATCGATCCGTATGTTCTGGCCGGTGATATAGCCTGCATCGTCTGACAGCAGGAAGGCGGTTGTCTTGGCAATTTCCGCCATCGTCCCAAGTCGCTTCATGGGCACCTCGTCTTCGGTTCCGGGCTTGTGGTCGAGACTGTCGATATATCCCGGCAGAAGTGCATTCATGCGGATATTGTCGGCGCCATAGCGATCTGAATAGAGCTTGGTATAGGCGCCGACGGCCGCGCGATAAGCACACGACACAGGAAAGACAAGGCTTGGCTCGAAGGAGGCGAACGTCGTGATATTCACCCAGGCGCCCTTGCCCTGCTTCAACATGTGGGGTGTCACCAGACGCGCCATGCGCACCACGCTCAGAACCATCAGATCATTGCCGATCACCCATTTTTCATCCGTGATATCGAGGAGATCGCCCTTCGGCGGATGGCCGGTATGATTGACCACAGCATCCACACGGCCATAGGCCTCGGCGGTCTTTTCAACCAGCGCCTCCAGATCTTTGGCCTCACCGGCAGAACCCTTGATGCCGACACCGCCAAGCTCGGCGGCAAGTTCGACCGCACTGCCCGACGGCGACATCAGTCCGAGACGATAGCCTCGCTCGTGCAATTCGCGGGCGATGGCGGCCCCCATGCCGCGTCCTCCACCGGTGATGATTGCAACTGGTGCTTGTGAAGTGTCGGTCATGATGCTCGCCTTTCAAGATTTTGAATGGCGGGGAGCATGTTTGATCGGTAGCTCCAGCGCAAATGAATTCAGGTGGCGGCGAGGCTCAAATATTTTGAACGAACTTCCGGAAATGAGTCAAAAGTCGAATTGAAATTGTTGAAATAATTGTGAGAAGTCATTGCTGGCTCATCAAGAAAGAACATGACGATGGCAATAGCATTTGATACTCTTGGTTATTCAAAGCGGTTGCGTTCTGGCGGCATAGACCAGCAACACGCCGAAACCCATGCCGAAGCTGCGAGGGATTTTATCATGGCCGAACTCGTTACCAAATCTGATCTGGCAGCGGCAGTAGCGGTTATAAACCTCACACTCACATTACGCCTCGGTGCCATGTTGGCGGTTGGATTTGGTGTATTGGCGACGTTGATGAAGCTGCTTTAGCACTCCGCTCTCCCCGGTAGCGATGAGGAGAATTATCATGAGCCCTGTTAGCAGCCGCAGCGGAGTGAGGGAAGTTTAACTCGCCCCACTCCATCTCCACGCCGTATTAATCCATTGTCACGCCCGTACTCTTTACGACAGGCTCCCATTTCTGGATTTCTGCTTTGACGTGGGTCGCAAGCTCGTCTGGCGTTGAACCGACAATCGTCGCGCTGAAATCTTTCATGCGTGAAACGACAGCGGGGTCTTTCAGAGCCGTATTGGCCGCCTCGTTAAGGCGGGTAACAACCTCGGGTGGCGTTCCCGCGGGCGCAAACAATGCATTCCAGGTATATGTCTCATAGCCCGGCACGGCCTCAGCGACCGTTGGCACGTCGGGGAAGGAAGGAGCCCGATCCTTCGTCGTGACACCGAGAGCTTTCAGGGATCCGGCCTTTATGTGTGCCGAAGACGACGGCAAATTGTCGAACATGATCGACACCTGATTGCCAAGCAGATCGTTCAAAGCCGGTCCCGCGCCCTTGTATGGGATATGTTCCATGGAGACCCCGGCCATGCTTTTGAAAAGTTCGCCGGATAAATGCAGCGGAGTGCCGTTTCCAGACGAAGCATAGGAATATTTGTCGGGGTTGTCCTTGAGCAGCTGAACGAGCTCTTTGACGCTGTTAACTGGCAGCTGCGGATTGATAACCAGCACATTGGGTACCAATACCAGAAGCGAAATCGGCGCAAAATCAGTGACGGGATCATAGGGTTTCGTTTTCAGCATCAGCGGATTCAGCGCATGGGTTGCAACCGTTCCCATGAGGATTGTGTAACCGTCGGGCTCCGCCCTGGCCACTTGGGCAGCTCCGAGGTTTCCGCCCGCACCCCCGACATTCTCGACGATCACTTGCTGTCCGAGAGTCTTTGACATGTTTGCTGCGACGAGACGGGCAACGAGGTCGGTCGAACCACCAGCCGCAAAAGGCACCACAAGCGTGACCGCGCGATCCGGAAATGTTTGTGCTGAAGCCGGTAATGCCGATGCGATTGCCGAACCAATCGCCAAGCCTAAAACAACGCGTCTATTCAATGCCACAGTATACCCTCCCGGTACGTTCACATGATGTCGAATGGCCATCTCGAGAAGATATTCTCGATCGGACCATAAACTCAATGAGCTATAGGACGGTATTTCAGAATCCATGTCCAGACCAGGATTTTGCCTCAGCGCTCTTTTTGCAGCAAACCGGCGGCGAGATGCCGGAAAGCGTCGACAGCCTTTGCAAAGACAATGCGAGGATCATCAGCCGCGGCAATCCAAAGCGACGCATCCAGCACGTCTTCTCGCAACCACGGTCATCTCCCGTAAAATACATACACTCCGTATGCCAGTTGACATACGGAGCGTATGCGAATATATGGCTACATACGGGACGTATATCAATGATCGCCCCGGACAGTAAAGCGCAAGGGCTTTGAAACCGGCGCGAACCGGCTCATCCATCCCCGCCTTAATTCTAACAGGAACAACCAATGACAAAACGCGATGCCATTTTCCCTGCCGGTCGGCAGGCACTCTATGAGATCAATCGATATTCGGCGGCGATCCGCTCGGGCGACCTTCTGTTTGTCTCGGGGCAGGTTGGCAGCCGCGAAGACGGGTCACCGGAGCCTGTCTTTGAAAAGCAGGTGCAGCTTGCCTTCGACAATCTTGCCGCCGTGCTGAAGGCTGCTGGCTGTACGTTCGATGACGTGGTTGACGTTACCACCTTCCACACGGACCCTGCCACGCAGTTTGAGGCAGTCAATACAGTTCGCCTGAAGGTCATCGGTGAGCAACCCTACCCGAACTGGACCGCGGTGGGCGTGAACTGGCTGGCCGGCTTCGATTTTGAAATCAAGGTAATAGCGCGCATTCCTCAGTTCAGCTGATCGGTTTGACCATTCCACACGATGACGGCCGGTGTGCGGCCGTCGTCTATGCAAGAGCCCGGATGTTACCGTTACGTACTTGCCCCTGACCATATCCGGACCGATCATTGTCCGCTCACGCCGCCCAGTCCTAGTTCAGCATCGCGGCGTGCACTTTCGCAGGACCATATCCGCAGAGCACACGAGATGTTACGGGCGCAACGTTCCCCGCAGCAGCATGTCCTCTGTTTTTGGCCTGACCAATGGAGGACGACAATGCCAGAAAATCCAGATCCGAGCAGGCGTGACATCTTGCTGACGGGCGGAACATTGCTCGCCATGTCAGCTATCGGCGCAGGTGCCGCAAGCATTGTTTCACCATCCTCGGCGCGGGCGGCCACAAGTGAAGAAATCCGCCCGTTCAGCATACACTTTTCGGACGAGCAACTTGCCGATCTGCGCAGGCGCGTTGCTGCTACGAGATGGCCAAGCAAGGAAATTGTCACGGACGCATCACAGGGCGTGCAGTTTGCGACGTTGCAGAAACTCGCACAATATTGGGCGACTGACTATGACTGGCGCAAGATGGAAGCGAAGCTCAACGCCTTGCCGCAATTCAAGACAAACATCGACGGGGTGGACATTCATTTCATCCACGTTCGTTCGAAGAATCCCAACGCGCTCCCGGTGATTATCACCCATGGCTGGCCAGGCTCTATTATCGAGCAGTTGAAGGTCATCGAGCCGCTCACCGACCCAACGGCCAACGGCGGTCAGGCCGAAGACTCGTTCGACGTCGTGATCCCGTCGCTGCCGGGCTACGGCTTTTCAGGAGTTCCCACCGTTACCGGCTGGGATCCTGTCCGCATCGCAAGCGCCTGGATCGTGCTGATGAAGCGCCTTGGCTACGACCGCTATGTTGCGCAGGGCGGCGACTGGGGGAACGCAGTCACGGAGCAGATGGCCGTGCAGACGCCTCCGGGGTTACTCGGCATCCACACCAACATGCCCGCCACGGTGCCCGACGATATTGCACAGGCACTGAGTTCCGGAGGCCCACCGCCGCCGGGCCTGTCTGCCGACGAGAAACATGCCTACGAGCAGCTCGACTTTTTCTATAAACACGGCCTGGCTTACGCCCAGGAGATGGGTAACCGCCCGCAGACACTATACGCGATCGAGGACTCGCCGGTCGGTCTTGCCGCCTGGATGCTGGACCATGACGCGGCCAGTTATGCACTTATCGCACGCGTTTTTGACGGTGTGCCCGAGGGCCTTACGCGAGAAGACATCGTCGACAACATCACGCTCTACTGGTTGACGAATACCGGCGTCTCTTCGGCCCGTCTTTATTGGGAAAGCAAGCTTCCCTTTTTCGCCCCCAAGCATCTCACCATACCGGTGGCCGTAAGCGCCTTTCCTGACGAGCTTTACCAGGCTCCGCGAAGTTGGGCCGAAAAGGCGTATCCGAAGCTCATCTTTTACGCCAAGCATGACAAAGGCGGGCACTTCGCGGCGTGGGAACAGCCGGCGTACATCACGGCCGACCTTAGGGCGGCTTTCAAGCCGCTGCGCCAGTAGATTTATAAAAACACTGCGCGAATTGCGCACAATCCTTTCAACAGGCATCGAGGAGGACCATGCCATGACTGAGACAAATCAAGCGCGAACGGCCGATATGAAACTCGAGATTGTCGTCATCCCTGTTTCGGACCCGGACCGCTCGAAGGAGTTCTACGCCAACCTCGGCTGGAGGCTGGACGCCGATTTCGCCGGCACCGATTTTCGCGTAATGCAGTTTACGCCGCCCGGTTCCGGCTGCTCCATCATCTTCGGCAAGAATGTCACCGCTGCGGCCCCGGGCTCCGCTCAGGGGCTATACCTGATCGTTTCCGACATCGAGGCTGCCCGCAAGGAGCTGATCGGACGGGGCGTGAAAGTCAGCGACGCGTTTCACCCTGCCGGTGACGTTTATACGGGTCCGGACGAGCCCTATTTGTTTGGACGAGTCCGGACTGGCGGTCTGCATCCCGAACGCGGCACTTATCGCTCATTCGCGTCGTTCAGTGATCCCGATGGCAATGGCTGGCTGTTCCAGGAGGTTACGGCGCGATTGCCAGGACGTGTCGATGCGACCGATACGATCTTCACCTCGTCGAAAGAGCTCGCAGCCGCCCTACGCCGTGCAGGGGCAGCGCATGGCGAGCACGAGAAGCGGACCGGTGGTGAGTATGATGAGGGCTGGCCTGACTGGTATGCGGAGTACATGGTCAAGGAACAGTCGGGCGAACCACTGCCAACTTGAGCAGGCTACGGCGAATCCGAGCCAATGATGATCGAGCTAAGCGGCTTGATCACCATTCTCCAGCTTCGTGGCCTGGATGTCTGCGGAGCCGGTTTGCCTTTCCTGAAACAGTGCTGCAATCAGGTCCGATTGTGTGACGATGCCAACGACACGGTTGTTTGCATCGACCACGGGCATGTGATGCAGGCCCATGTCGGCCATTGGCGGCACAAGCTTGGCGATCATGGTTTCCTGCAAGGCCGACTGGACCCGGCGTGTCATTATGTCGGCCACCGTGTGCTTGGACTGGCGCGCCAATCGGAACCTGTTGCCGACGCGGACACGCCAGCCAAGATGGAGGCGGCCATCATCGGCCAAAAGCGATGCCCGCATGAAGTCTGTCTGGGTGATGATACCGACCAGTTCGCCAGCCGGTGAGGTCACGGGAAGCGCCTTGACACGGTGATTGATGAGGAGCTTCCAGGCGTCGCGCAAAGCTGTCTCAGGGCGCACCGTTGCGACATCCTTCGACATGATCTGTCCACAGGTGATCTCGCCGGTTCGCCTTTCATAGGCGCGGATCTGCGCACGATGCAGCAACGCATCGAGCTCGTCGGGGCTGACATTGACGATCTCGTCATACTGGGCCAGCACGTCCTGCAGATCGCTGGGCACAAATCCCAGGCGAGCCGTCGGGGGCAAGTCAGCCGTATCGTGGATGTTGACTTGAGGGCCCGGCGCAAGATGGGGATAACGGCGCCCCGCCAAATTGTTGAAAACCAGCGCCGACGCCAGCAACAACAGGGAATTGAGCCCGACTGGCCAGAAGACGAAGCCGTATCCTTCCGCCTGCAACACTGGACCGCCCAACACGGCGGTCAATGCAACTGCCCCGCTTGGGGGATGCAGACAACCCAGCGCCAGCATCAGGCCAATGGCGACCGACACGGCCAATGCCGACGCAATGATCGGATCCGGCACCAGAAGTGCGAATGAAACGCCGACAAATGCGGACAGCATGTTGCCGCCGAGTATCGACCATGGTTGCGCCAGCGGACTTGTTGGCGCAGCAAAGAGCAGCACAGCCGATGCGCCCATGGGAGCAATCAGCAGGGGAAGGTTAACCTCTGGACCCAGCGCAAGTTTACTGACAGTGCCGGTAACCAAGATGCCGACAAGTGCACCAATGCACGCTCTGAAGCGCTCATGCTTGCTGATCGGCGCAACCGCAGGGATGAAGCGCTTGAGGGTGCTCCAAGGCATGGTTAAATTATCCGTCTGTTGGATTGGCCCGGAAGCGTAGCTTGACGCTTGGGTGTTTGCCTAAATCACTAGCAGTTAGCTCATATTTTAGGCAACGAATAAACATCTTCGTTGCGCGCCAATCGCAGAACTAAATTTCGTCCCTTGCCGGTATATAGGCAAATCAATCCAGTGGCTGAATGGCCGGTTTTAGAAAGGGCCAGAGGAATTTCAATCGGGCCTCTGCTCGCCGCCTTCTTTACCCTTCTTTTGCCCGAATCACTCGTATATTCCCTGCCACATCCAACCGGGGACTTGATTCCATGATAAAAAGATTTGCCATCGGCTGCCTTGCCGCGACCTTTCTTGCGGGCTGCACCACGACCGACCCCTATACGGGCCAGCAGAAAATGTCGAACACGGCCGGCGGTGCCATGATCGGCACGGCTGTCGGCGCGTTGACGGGTCTGGCGATTGGCGGCGGTGGCAAGTCCGGGCGCAATGCGGCCTTGATCGGCGCGGGTATCGGCGCGCTCAGCGGTGGCGCGATTGGCAATTACATGGATCGTCAGGAATCGGAACTGCGCGCGCAGTTGCAGGGCACCGGCGTCTCGGTGACGCGCAATGGCGACCGGATCATCCTAAACATGCCGTCCAACATCACCTTCAACACAGATCAGGATCAGGTGAAGCCGGAATTCTTCTCCACGCTGGGTTCTGTCGCTATCGTCCTGCGCAAGTTCGACCGCACCATCGTCGATGTCGCCGGTCACACGGATTCCACTGGCAGCCTGCAGCATAACCAGTTGCTGTCCGAACGCCGCGCCCTGTCCGTTGCCAATTATCTGACCCAGCAGGGTATCGATAACCGTCGATTCGACGTTCAGGGCTACGGCCCGACGCAGCCCGTCGCGACCAACGCCACCGAAGCCGGGCGCGCGCAGAACCGCCGCGTCGAGATCCAGATTTCGCCGCTTACCGAGTAGCCTTCACCAACGATACCGCGATCTTTGCGGCGAGCCGCGCATTGTTCTCGACGAGAGCAATGTTTGCTTTGAGGCTCTCGCCTTTGGTGATGTCGAGAAGTTCCGAGAGAAGAAACGGCGTCACTGCCTTGCCGGTGACGCCTTTTTTTGTGGCGCGGGCAATTGCTTCGCTAATGTACCCGCTCATGATTTCCGCAGGGATTTCACTTGCCTCGGGGATGGGATTGGTAATCAGCATGCCGCCAACGACGCCGATGGCATCCCGCGCAGCCTGAAATTTTGCAATGGCATCCGGCGTATCGAGCCGCAATGGTGCCTTGATCTGCGACTGCCTTGACCAGAATGCAGGAAGCACATCCGCACCATAGACGACGACAGGTACGCCTTTGGTTTCAAGCACTTCCAGCGTTTTCTCGATATCGAGAATCGCCTTGGCGCCCGCTGAAACGACGATGACTGGCGTGCGGCCGAGCTCTTCCAGATCAGCGGAAATATCGAAACTCAGCTCGGCGCCCTTGTGTACGCCGCCAATGCCGCCCGTTGCGAAAACCTTGATACCGGCAAGGTGGGCGGCAAGCATCGTTGCTGCAACCGTGGTTCCCCCTGTACGCCCTTCCGACAGCGCAAACGCCAGATCCGCGCGCGAGAGTTTCATCGCGCCCTTGACCTGCGCCAGCGCCTCGCGCTCTTGCGCGGAAAGACCGATCTTCAAACGCCCGTCGACGATGGCGATGGTGGCCGGGACCGCACCCTCCGCAATGATGATTGCTTCGACGTCTCCTGCCATGCGGCTGTTGTCGGGGTAGGGCATCCCATGAGTGATGATGGTGCTTTCGAGGGCAACGACGGGTTTGCCCGCGGCCAACGCGTCTTGAACCGCGGGGGCAACGTCCATGAATGGGTTCAAAACTTTGGTCATTATCATTTTCCTTTTTGGGTCTGTTGAGATTCACGTCAGGGCGAGACGAAAACGATGGTTTTCGAGCACCGGAGCGAAGCGTACTTCAAGGTACGTGAGCACCGGAGCGCAGAAAAGCGCCGTTTGCAGGCCGCCATGGCGTGAACATCGACAGACCCCTATACGAGAGCAGTCGCAGCCGGTATCTGTGCAAGTGCCGTGTCGAATTCCTGCTGTGTGAACCTGGCGCTGGCGGTGTGGACTTTCAGCGTGAGCATCGATGCTGCCAGTCCCTCGCGCAAGGCTTCATCAAAGGCGAGCCCCCGCATCAGCGCGGCGATGGTGCCGCCGGCCAGCGCATCGCCGGCGCCGGTGACATCGGCGATTTCATCGACGGCGGGTGGGTGGATAGTGAACACATCATTGCCGGAAAAGGCGAGGGCGGCCTCACCGCCATTGCTGATCACTGCGCCCTTGAGACCGTCAGCGTGCAACACCTTATAGATGTCCTTTAGTCCGGCGTCGGGACCGAGCCCGGTCAGTGCCAGCGCTTCGCGGCGGTTCATGAACAGGCAGGTGAGGTTGCTGAAGATCGGCCCCAGACGAGACACCTTAGCCGGCGAAATCGCCAGCGCAAACAGCGGACGCTCGCCTGCGAGACCAGCCAGTCGCTGCAGCGCATCCGAGGGGAGGTTGGCATCGCAAAACACCGCGTCGGCCACAGCAATCGAATCTCGCACCTTGCGCCGTCGCAATTGCCGGGGCAAGGCGAGCTCATAAAGTCCCATGTCCGCGATGCCCGCGACCACATCGCCTTGCTCGTCTAGGATGGCGGTATAGCTCGGCGTCGCTCGGTCCATGAAGACCACCGAGCCGTCATGAATGCCCGCCGATTCGATGGCTGCTGCAACCATTTCTCCGATCCTGTCGCCGCCGCGCACCGAGAGAATCTCGGCGACGATTCCGCGCTGAACCGCGAGCCGCAGCGCATTGAAAACGCCGCCGCCCGGCTCCTCGCGCATGATTCCAGGGTTGGATGCACCGGGCACGAAAGGCACGAGGCTCTGGCCGCGCCGGTCGAGATGAGCGCCGCCGACAGCGAAGAGCAACGGCTTGGTGACTTGGATCATGGTTGATTGTGTATCCGGACAAAACTTCAAGTTGTGGGCACGGGCGCCCGCGCTTCTCTCTAGAACGCCGGAGGCCGCGGTGCAATCATAAGAGCGATTCGAAACGTTGAGTGCCACTTCGCCCGGCGAGGCGGAAATAACGCCTTGGTAGATGTGAACAGAACGCCACGTTCGTCCTGAGAACATTTTGCGAACATTTTTTGGTTATCGTTATTTTACCGTGGGTTATGCCTGTTGCCAAACAAGAACAAAACAGATACAAATAAATTCAGATACAGGAACATTCCGGACTTCATGCACAACACAGGGGTAGTGTAACATGGCTCAAAATTCATTGCGGTTGGTTGAGGGTAATTCGGTGGATAAAACGAAAGCGCTGGATGCGGCATTGTCCCAGATCGAGAGGGCCTTTGGTAAGGGCTCGATCATGCGGCTTGGACGCAATGAGCAGGTGGTTGAAATCGAAACGGTTTCGACCGGCTCGCTGTCGCTGGATATTGCCCTTGGCGTCGGCGGATTGCCGAAAGGCCGTATCGTCGAGATCTATGGGCCGGAAAGCTCCGGCAAGACGACGCTTGCCCTGCATACGATCGCCGAAGCCCAGAAGAAGGGCGGCATTTGCGCCTTTGTCGATGCCGAGCATGCGCTTGATCCTGTCTATGCCCGCAAGCTTGGTGTCGATCTGGAAAACCTGCTGATCTCGCAGCCGGATACCGGCGAACAGGCTCTGGAGATCACCGATACGCTGGTGCGCTCCGGCGCGATTGATGTTCTGGTCGTCGACTCCGTCGCCGCGCTGACACCCCGCGCTGAAATTGAAGGCGAGATGGGTGACAGTCTGCCGGGCCTGCAGGCGCGTCTGATGAGCCAGGCGCTGCGCAAGCTCACCGCCTCCATTTCCCGCTCCAACTGCATGGTCATCTTCATCAACCAGATCCGCATGAAGATCGGCGTCATGTTCGGCTCGCCCGAGACCACGACAGGCGGCAATGCGCTGAAATTCTATGCATCCGTCCGTCTCGATATCCGCCGCATCGGTTCGCTGAAGGAGCGCGATGAGGTTGTCGGCAACCAGACCCGCGTCAAGGTGGTCAAGAACAAGCTGGCTCCGCCCTTCAAGCAGGTTGAATTCGACATCATGTATGGCGAAGGCGTTTCCAAGACGGGCGAACTGGTCGATCTTGGCGTCAAGGCGGGCATCGTGGAGAAATCCGGTTCCTGGTTCTCCTACAATTCGCAGCGTCTTGGCCAGGGCCGCGACAATGCGAAACTGTTCCTGAAGGAAAATCCGGAAATCGCCAACGAGATCGAACTGGTGCTGCGCCAGAACGCCGGTCTCATCGCTGAGCAGATGCTCGACAAGGGTCCGGACGATGTCGAAGATGATGAGAGCCCGGACGCCGCCGAGGGCTGATCGCCGATTAGAACCTGAGGGGCTTTATCTCTCACTGTGACGATGAACCCGCATCCAGAATCTGGCTGCGGGTTTGTTTTTCTATGATGCCAGCCCATATTAAGTTGCTCCTGGGCTGGTGCCAAACGGCTTGCCTCCCTCATGGTGAGCTTGGCGTTGTTGCGAAACATCCTTTCACCCAGATTTTCTGGACAGGTCGCGGCCCTATCGCTACAAGCGGTGCGTTCTGCCCCTTTATCATTGAATGGGGCCAATTCCGTTTCGGACAATAGCAGGTCAGAAGGCAATAAGATGAGTGGCGTCAACGAGATCCGGTCGACATTTCTGAACTATTTCAAGAAGAATGGCCATGAGATCGTGGCGTCGAGCCCGCTTGTTCCGCGCAATGATCCGACGCTGATGTTCACCAACGCGGGTATGGTCCAGTTCAAGAATGTTTTCACCGGCCTGGAGCAGCGCCCTTATAGCCGCGCCACCACCTCGCAAAAGTGCGTTCGCGCTGGCGGCAAGCACAATGACCTCGACAATGTCGGCTATACCGCGCGCCATCACACCTTTTTCGAAATGCTGGGCAATTTCTCTTTTGGTGATTACTTCAAGGAAGAGGCAATCTCGCTTGCCTGGAACCTGATCACCAAAGAGTTCGGCCTTCCGGCAGACAAGCTCACCGTCACCGTCTATCACACGGACGATGCGGCTTTTGATCTTTGGAAGAAGATCGCCGGTCTCCCGGAAGAGCGCATCATCCGTATTGCCACCAGCGATAATTTCTGGGCGATGGGCGATACCGGTCCTTGCGGTCCGTGCTCGGAAATCTTCTATGATCACGGCGCGGACATTTGGGGCGGTCCGCCCGGCAGCGCCGATGAGGATGGCGATCGTTTCATCGAGATCTGGAATCTGGTCTTTATGCAGTTTGAACAGGTGACGAAGGAGCAGCGCATCGATCTGCCGCGCCCTTCGATCGACACCGGCATGGGGCTGGAGCGGCTTGCCGCGGTTTTGCAGGGCAAGCACGACAATTACGATATCGATCTGTTCCAGACGCTGATCCACGCTTCGGAAGAAGCAACCGGCGTCAAGGCGGAGGGTCCATTCCGTGCCAGCCACCGCGTTATTGCCGATCATCTGCGTTCGTCGAGCTTCCTCATTGCCGATGGCGTGCTGCCTTCCAATGAAGGCCGCGGTTATGTGCTGCGCCGTATCATGCGCCGCGCCATGCGTCACGCGCAGCTGCTTGGCGCCAGGGAGCCGCTGATGTATCGCCTGCTTCCGGCGCTGGTGCGCGAGATGGGCCAGGCTTATCCCGAGCTGATCCGGGCGGAATCGCTGATCTCCGAGACGCTGAAGCTCGAGGAAACCCGCTTCCGCAAGACGCTCGAACGCGGCCTTGGCCTGCTTGGCGAAGCAACGGAGTCTTTAAGCGATGGCGACAGCCTCGATGGCGAAACAGCATTCAAGCTCTATGACACCTTTGGCTTCCCGCTCGACCTGACGCAGGATGCGCTGCGCCAGCGTGGCATTTCCGTCGATACGGAAGGCTTTTCCGCTGCCATGGAACGGCAGAAGGCCGAGGCCCGTGCCCATTGGTCCGGGTCGGGCGACGCGGCAACGGAGACCATCTGGTTCTCCGTTCGTGATAAAGTCGGGGCAACCGAGTTTCTTGGTTATGAGACCGAGAAGGCAGAGGGTGTTATCACTGCGCTGGTGCAGAATGGCGCGGTTGTAGACAGCGCCAGCGAAGGCGACGCGGTGTCCATCGTCGTCAACCAGACGCCGTTCTACGGCGAATCCGGCGGCCAGCAAGGCGATACGGGTACCATCTCCGGCGATGGCTTCCTAGTGACCGTCACCGACACGCAGAAGAAGAACGACGGCGTTTTCGTTCATGTCGGCACCGTGACCAAGGGTACGGTGAAGGTGGACGTGCCGGTTGAGCTCACTGTGGATCATGCGCGCCGTACGCGCATCCGCTCCAACCATTCGGCAACGCATCTGTTGCATGAGGCGCTGCGTGAAACGCTTGGCACCCATGTCGCGCAAAAGGGTTCGCTCGTCGCGCCTGATCGGCTGCGTTTCGACTTTTCGCATCCGAAGCCGATTTCGGACAAGGAGCTTGCCGTCATCGAGGATCTTGCCAACGAGATCGTCCTGCAGAATGCGCCGGTCACTACGCGCTTGATGGCCGTGGATGACGCCATTGCCGAGGGTGCCATGGCGCTGTTCGGTGAAAAATATGGCGATGAGGTGCGCGTGGTTTCCATGGGCACCTCGCTGCACGGCAACAAGGCCGGCAAGAGCTATTCGACTGAGCTTTGCGGCGGTACGCATGTGCGCGCCACGGGTGATATCGGTTTGATCCGCATTGTTTCCGAAGGGGCAGTTGCCGCAGGCGTGCGCCGCCTTGAGGCTCTGACCGGCGAGGCCGCCCGCCGCTACCTCGAAGAGCAAGACGATCGCGTCAAGGCAATCGCCGGCGTGCTTAAGTCTACGCCGGCCGATGCGTTGTCGCGTGTCTCGGCGCTGATGGATGAGCGCCGCAAACTCGAACGCGAACTGACTGAAGCGCGCAAACAGCTGGCTTTGGCCGGCCCGGCTTCGGGCGGTGCACAGTCCGAAACGGTCAATGGCGTCGGTTTCATCGGCAAGGTGGTCAGCGGCGTCAATCCGCGCGACCTGAAGCCACTTGCAGACGATGCGAAGAAGACCGTCGGCTCCGGCGTCGTCACTTTCATTGGCGTATCGGACGATGGCAAGGCAAGCGCTGTCGTTGGTGTTACCGATGACCTTGTGGGCAAATTCAGTGCCGTCGAACTCGTCCGCATTGCCTCGGCTGCACTCGGCGGAGCAGGCGGTGGTGGACGTCCTGACATGGCACAGGCCGGTGGCCCCGATGGCTCCAAGGCCGAGGAAGCCGTGTCTGCCGTGCGCGAAGCTTTGGCGGGATAGGTCATCACTGACACCAGCCGCGCGTATTGCGCGGCTGGAATCTATCCCAAGTTGCTATTGGTAATAGATTGGCAAGTACGACTAAGTGTTTAATTTTAAATAATTATTTTCTTCCTGTGTCGGGAGTATTATCTTGGATGAATAGTTTATTTGTAATATTGTGTTAAGTCGTTTGAAAATTTATTGTGCATTAACTTGAATATGAAGGCCGCGGTAGTCGGTGCCGTGCTTCGGATACCTGTAACTCTCTTTTTAAAGTGCTGAGGTTCTTTATGCCGCGTAAAGCGGCGGATTGTTACTTATACATTGCTTGGGGGATTGGCTTGGTGAGGCGCATCTTTGTTCTGCCAGCGCTTGCGATTGCACTTTGTTCATGCATAACGCAGTCAGCAATTGTCAAGGATGTGCACGTGGGTGATCAGATAGCCTATGGACCAGTTGTTACGGCCTATTACGCTGTTTTAGAGTTTCTGCAAATCAGACCGTTTTATTCGATGAAATCGGGGTATGGCTTCGAGACGCGCTTCGCTAGCTATGGCAAGGCCTCATTTATCGAGGCTTGGAGCTTTGGAAAGCAGTTAGACTACAGCAAAGGTGTGTCGCAAAAGCGGATTTGCTTCCAAGCGCCGTGCATGATTGAGGAGACAGGGCTTGTCCTTTTAAGCGAGGCCGATTTTCTGGCAGCTGAGCAAAACGGTTTTGCTTTCGCGTTGGTAGGCAAGCTACGAAGGATCAATGGGAAGGCATCAGCGCAGGCTTTTGGCGCGGTGCTGAAGCTCAAAAAACAGCTCGCGCCCGCTGCGCCAGCGGTTCAGGTGATAGAGCCGCCTCCAAAGCCCTATCCGGATCTGGCTTTGGAATTGGATGCGAAATCGGGAGAGTTACGTCCACGTGAACAGGTCCTGACCCTGGATTAGCCGGCGCGAAACCCTCGCGCGGCCGCAATATGCATCGGCGCGATGCTGTAGCTGTTCAGTCCCGCCATCACCGTCGGGTCGTTCTCGGCAAATTGTACTGCTTGATTGTGATCCACGACTTCGAGGAGCGCGATGCCGAACCAGCCGTCCGGGTCTTGCACCGGGCCATAGGCGAGAACGGTTCCCTCTTCGAAATATTCGCCGACATAGGTCACGTGCTGGCGCATCAATTCCTGTTCGTCGTCGTCCATATCGTCGGCGAAGGTCGGGCGCGGCGGGATCAAGCGGAAAAAGAAATGCTGCGTGGTCATCGTTTCAGTCCCCCTGGTTCGATGGCGCTGTGACACTCCATCATACCGCAGGAACATGGGACTTGCGATCCAGTAAATATTTGCCGCTTTGCGGTGGCTATTTCCTTGAGCCTAAACGAAAATTTGTTATGGGTCGCGAAAATGGCGGTTTTCGAGCACCGAAGCGCAGCGTACATTTGGTACGTGAGCATCGGAGCGCAGAAAAACGCCAGTTGCAGCCCTCCATGGAAAATTTACCGTTGGGCTCTTACCTGATCCATTTCGCTTTTGATCAGTCCGCCAAGCCGCTGCATGCCTGTATCGATCGCTTCGGCATCTGGCAGCGAGAAGTTCAGCCGTATCGTGTTTCTGCCGGTGCCATCGGCGTGGAAGGCCGCACCAGGCACGAAAGCCACGCGGATCTGCTCGATCGAACGGGCGAGCAGCGCCGCACCATCCATATGGTCCGGCAGCGTCATCCAGACGAACATGCCGCCCTCCGGCTTTGTCCATGTGACGCCTTCCGGCATATATCGTGCCAGGGCGTTCAGCATGTGATCGCGCCTTTGCCGGTAATGCTTGCGCGCCTTTTCCACCTGTGCATCGAAATGGCGCTCCGCCACGTGGTGAATGACCATCTGGTTGATGGTCGGGCTGTGCAGGTCGGCCGCCTGCTTGATCAGGACCAGCTTGCTGATGACCGGGTGTGCTGCGCAGATCCAGCCAACACGCAAACCGGGCGTCAGGGTTTTCGAGAAGCTGCCGGAATAGAGGACGCGTGTCTGGTCGATATGGCCTTCGCGCTCGATATCCAGCGCCAGCAATGAGGGCGCATTCTCTCCCTCGTAGCGCAGGGCGCGATAGGCGGCATCCTCGATCAGCGGAATATCGAGTTCATGCGCCAGATCGATCAGCTTCATGCGATCGCTGCGGCCGATGGTTTCGCCGGTCGGGTTGGAAAAATCGCTGGTGAGATATGCGAGTTTCACCTGGCCTCCCGCCGCCCGCGCATTGGCCCGGTAGGCGTCAGGCGTCATGTTGCCGCCGTCGGGGATCATGCGATCGTAGTGCGGCTCATAGGCATTGAACGCCTGCAGCGCGCCGAGATAGGTCGGCCATGTGGTGAGGATTGTGTCACCCGGCGAAATGAACAGCTTGCCAAGATAGTCGAGCGCCTGCTGTGATCCGGTGGTGATGATGATGTTGTCGATCGTGCAGGCAACGCCGAGCGATGCCATGTATTGCACCAGCCATTGCCGTAGCGGCTTGTAGCCTTCGCTCACTGAATATTGCAGCGCTGCATCCGCATTCTCATGCAGCACGGCGGCATAGGCCTCCTTGATCGCATCTTTTGGAAAGAGCGCCGGGTCTGGAATACCGCCGGCGAACGAGATGATGTCCGGCTGGTCAAGCAGCTTCAACAGCTCGCGAACTTCCGAAGCGCGCATCTTGCCGGTGCGTGCCGAATACCGGGCATCCCAGTCGCTCATTTCAATCCTCCCATGTGCAAAGGCACTCGACCGCAATTTCGTTATTATGTCAACAATGCTGTCGTATATTTGGGTTTTCAATTTGACAATATAAAAAGCCCCGGCGAACCGGGGCTTTTTGTTGCATCAGGTGCTGGATCAGGCAGCCATGGCCTTCGACAGGTTCTCGTTGATCTTGTCGAGGAAGCCTGTGGTCGACAGCCAGGGCTGATCCGGGCCGATGAGCAGGGCGAGATCCTTGGTCATGTAACCGGATTCTACTGTATCCACGCAGACCTTCTCGAGCGTATTGGCAAAGCGCTCTAGCTCCGCATTGCCGTCGAGCTTGGCGCGGTGCGCGAGGCCACGCGTCCAGGCGAAGATCGAAGCGATGGAGTTGGTCGAGGTCTCTTCGCCCTTCTGGTGCTGGCGATAGTGGCGCGTTACGGTGCCGTGCGCAGCCTCAGCTTCGACGGTCTGGCCATCCGGCGTCATCAGCACCGAGGTCATCAGGCCGAGCGAGCCAAAGCCCTGCGCCACGATGTCGGACTGCACGTCGCCGTCATAGTTCTTGCAGGCCCAGACATAGCCACCGGACCATTTCAGCGCCGAAGCGACCATGTCATCGATCAGGCGATGTTCATAGGTGATCTTCTTGGCTGCGAACTTGTCCTTGAATTCGGCGTCGAACACTTCCTGGAAGATATCCTTGAAGCGGCCGTCATAGGCCTTGAGGATGGTGTTCTTGGTCGACAGATAGCAGGGAACGCCACGATTGTGGGCATAGTTCAACGAGGCGCGGGCAAAGTCGCGGATCGAATCGTCCAGATTGTACATGGCCATCGCAACGCCGGCGCCTGGTGCGTCGTAGACTTCGTGCTCGATGGTCTCGCCATCGTCGCCGACGAACTTGATCGACAGCTTGCCCTTGCCGGGGAATTTGAAATCGGTGGCGCGGTACTGGTCGCCGAAAGCATGACGGCCGACGATGATCGGTTGCGTCCAGCCTGGAACAAGGCGAGGGACGTTCTTGGCAATGATCGGTTCGCGGAAGATGACGCCGCCGAGAATATTGCGGATCGTGCCGTTAGGCGACTTCCACATCTTCTTCAGGCCGAATTCCTCAACGCGCTGCTCGTCCGGGGTGATCGTGGCGCATTTGACGCCGACGCCATATTGCTTGATCGCGTTGGCTGCATCGATAGTCACCTGATCGTTGGTCGCATCGCGATGCTCGATCCCGAGGTCATAATATTTCAGGTCGATATCGAGGTAAGGATGGATCAGCTTTTCCTTGATATATTGCCAGATGATGCGAGTCATCTCGTCGCCATCAAGCTCGACGACCGGATTTGCAACCTTGATCTTTGCCATGGAGTGTCAGCCTCTTTTTTGCTGCGTCTGGGAGTGTCAGCACGGGATTAAAGTGAGGGTTCGCGCCCCTATAGCACCACGATTGCAGAACGCAAAGTGAGGGATGCGGTGGTTTGAGGGTGTTTCTGAAATATTCGGCTTTGCAGCCCTCGCAGGATGGCAATGGCGCTGTGCGTGGTTCGACAAGCTCACCATGAGGGAAATGGAGTTTTGCAGGGCGCCAGCGCAGAAGCCCCTCTCATGCAATCAACCAACCTCCCTCATGGTGAACATGCCCATATCGTAACATATTGATATTGTTGGCGAATTAATTATCGGTTAAATGCTTCCCGGTTGCATTCCTAGTTCGCCCATGCCGTATCGCGACCGATTGGCGAGGCCATGAACGGAACGCTGCGCCAATGCCGAAGCGGTGGTAACCGGCCACAAGTAGGCCGATTTTTTGCCGGTTTTTCCCAGCTTGACTAGATCAATCGCGGCTTCGGCGATGGTAATCGTGATCCAAGTCTTTACAGACATAAAAGCCGTTCCAAAGAACAAGCCACGCCGATAGTGCTCCGAGCGAATTTGTATTTATAATCTGATACGCGGAACTTTGACCATTCGAGGGGTCGTTCCTTTTTGCCCAGAGACCTATGAGGGCCAATATCCACCAAACGATGATAAGAACGGCGGCAAAGTTCCAACGATAAGCGACCGCCGCAAGACACATAATCAGAAACGATCTGTAGATGTTGAGTTTGGACATTCAACTCTCCTAACATGGAGCGCAACAAAACGACACAAGCCCATACGTGGCGCAGGCTGGTGGCGTCTCGCAACCAATAACCGAAGGCATGGAGCGCATTTGCGCCAATGCATCAATTTTGAGATTCAACGGCAACAACGTTGATGTTCTCATCCGGCTCTTCCTCGACCATACTCTTATATGCGGTTAGTCGTTTTTTAAAAGGCGGATACATAGCACTCACGTCATCCAGCATCCTATTAATCACTTTGCAAGCATCAGGTAAAACCGAAGGCATCGGCAAAACCTGAGGGCTTGGAATCAAATGGAACCGATGGAGTGGATTAAGGCAGTTTACGAATACCGTACTCCTTGTACTAGCCCACTGCCCGTGCACATACCCCGATGCCCAATCGTAAAACTTGTCGTAGATATCTTTCACACCGGCGCTCTCCGCCATTTTGCGAAGGTTTGATCCAGCCCAATGACCGAGATCGATATCCGCTAGTTCCATCCATCGATCTTCGTTTGCAATAGTGTGAAGCTCGTCCAAATCGATAAAGTCTGGAAGGTTCACTTCCCTCATATATTTGAGGAATGCCAACTTTGTTTGCCCCGTTCCATACTTCCGGTATTGGAGCCACAGAGTCGGGTTGTCTTCTTTGATCAGGTAATGGAGCAATATAAATGTCTCCATAATCGTGCGTAGCGTCATGCGACCATCTACTTGGTTGTGGCTTGCTGACGAAGCGCAACATAAACCCAAGTGCGACGCGTACAATGCCAGCCCAAAAACAGCTTCATGTTTTGGATCGGCCAGAGTTGTTGCTATGGTCTGCATATAGTGACTAGCAAGATCAGCGGCAGTTTCCGCTATATCCTTCGAGACCTCTTGTGGCCCTTTTTGACTGTCGGGATACCTCGACAAAGCAAAGCAGGGTGTATCCTTGAACATTTGCTGCCAAAACAGTTCGGGATCATTCGCAGGCATTGTCGCCCGTTCAATCGGCCAATGCTTTTCTTGGCCCTCAATCTGAAACTCGATCGTTCTCAGGCCGATTTCCATCGCACGAATGCTGGGTCGCACTGCCACCTGATCGCCAATTTCCGGATAGCCAAGAATTTCGTCGAGTTTCTCCTTCATAGATTCGTCAAACTTTAACTGCTCTCTGCAATGCAGCACGTACATGAGCTTGAACCATCGAATGTCCGTCGATTGTTCCGACTGATGATCAAACACGTTGTTAATGGCATCGACCAAGAATTCGATCGCTGCAGCCTTCTCGATGGGTTGGAAATGCCTCGCCCAATGTGCTCTATCCGGTAAAGCCTCTACCGCGAGAAGTGCACCTAAATACTCATGGAGGCGTTTGTCATCCAGAACCGGCTCCATCATTGCGTCAAACTCGTCATCTGTCGTTACTGACAGGAAATTATGCGTAACGTGGAGTTCTGCGTGTTTGGGAACGTTGTCATGCGCAGCGTGAAGCACCTTTCGAAAAACATTTAAATATTCGGTGCGGTCTAAAGCAGAGACTACGAGCACAGCCCACAGCGCATTGGGAACACAATAATTGAGCCAATTCGCGGGATCCCTAACATCGCCAAGAGCAGCAAAGGGGCTCAGTACTTTGCCCTTGTGCTGCTTGAGTCCGGCCAGCGGGGACATGTTGTAGTTTTTGTATCCGGCTTTCTTTGCCTTGTTGCTTTTCTTCACCGCCCGATTTCCCCCAATCAATAACCACCAGCATCTTGCCAGTTGTAGGGCGATTACAATTGGTTGCAATGCCTCCACGCCGACTGGCGCAACCTGATTCGTCGAAAAGCAAGAGCTAAGTACTCGCTTCGTGCATGCTTGCAGTGGATGGGAATGTATATCCGCCGCCTGCATTGATTACGATATGGTTGCGGCGGATCGTCTATTGGCAACGATAGGAGCGATTCGATGACTTCAACCACTGACGGTAATAAACGATGGCACGAGGTGGGCGCGTTCAAACTACTAGCTTGCGTCACCATCCTAGCTATTGCCGCTGTACTGATCTTTCGACCGGATGCTTTGCCCATCAGGGAAGTCATGGCCAAAGATCAGTTTGCGGCTTGGGTCACCTTGCTTGCGGCGTTCATCGGATTTGGCGCGATCGCCTACCAAACTTCGAAGGGTTTCGATCATCTAATTGCCTCGCAAAAAAATCAGGCCGAAATTGATCGGCTGGCGCGCGACGAACAGGCGGAGCGGGATCGCGAGGCCAGAATGCATCAGGCCGCGATTGCAAGAAACAATATTCTCGATGATCGGATTGCGAAACGCAAAGCGCTTGCGGCGGCGTTGTGCGGCGAACTTGGCGCCATAACGTTGGCCATCAACATATCCTTCGATGCCGTCAAGATGATGATCATTGTTTTCGAACATTTCGGTGAGACAAAGTTGGGTCCGAATTTCGACGTGACATGGCCAATGCCGAAAATTGATCCCATTGTTTACAAGGCCAATATTGCTGATCTGGGTCTGCTCGGGCCTTCGACTGCTGGCGATGTCGTCCAAATTTACCAGTTGGTGCTAACCGCCCGGCCGCCCATAGAAAATTCCAGCCTTACCGGAACCATGGCGTCTAAAATGTTCGGGGCCCAACATGAGCATTTAAAAAAGTGGGTCACGAGTTCCTATCACGTCCAGCAGCGGCTACTGAGCCAGTTGGGCGATAGTACAGAGGACCCCGGTCCCCTGTTTTTTATGAACAACCCCGAGACGATCGCTGCAACGGAAAAAACGACGACGGCTAGCGGCTCATCGCTTGATCCATAATCGAGTTCGGCGCTTCAGCCATGGCGACGGCCCCGCTTGTCGTCGAGGTATGAAAAGCCGTTTTCTTGTATCTTCGGAACCCTAAGAGGCGATGCTGTCGCCCATGGAAGATATATCGACATATATACTCCACGCCGTGATTGCTAAGGCGATAACGATGGAACCTATCCAAAGGTTACAGACGATTTTACCAAACCTCGTTGCGTAAAATCCTCGTATTTCCTGCAAAGCTATGGTGAGCCGAGTATTTTGAATTCTGAGCAACTTCACTAAAGGGTTCCAGTGAAGGTCGTCCTTGCAATAAAAGTCGTCGATCCAGAAATCCCTGCGTTCGGTTATGCGTCGATACAGATTAACGAAAATTATCCCACCACCGAGAAAAAAACATACCGATAACATTAGGTCCATAATTGTGTATCCCAAGATGATGTCTTCCCCGCATTCTGCGATTGCATGCATGAACTGCCGCAATGAAGCGGGGAAGAGCCCGATATAACAATTCGTAAAACCTTACGGGAGATTTTGACGCTGGTTTAAATCCAGGCTGGTAGTGCTTCTGGCATGAACAAGACAAGAAATCTTATCGATACGCTCAAGGTCGCTTCGCCCGTCTTGGGGCTTGCTGTGGGGACATCTTGTCGGCCCACCATCCCGACATCAAAAGGCGGGGTGGCAATCATTGCCTTGCTCCTCTGTTCGCCATGACGCCGTTTCTTTATCAGGTTGTCATGACCCGCCCTGCGTTCGCCGATCTGGTGTTCATGGCAACCCTCGCCTACTATAAGCGAACTTGGCCTATCGTTCGCTATTATCGTTCGACCAAGCAGTATCTCGCCGCAAACGGGTGGTTGGGATAGACTGCGCGACGAAGCTCTGCCTATCCATCGAAACATCAACGCCGCTAGAGACATTCGAAATGAAGCGTTTCCTGCTTACTTCCGCCGCCGCTGTCGCTACATTGTCCGGTTTGATCACTCCTCCGGCGTTCGCCAAGGACACGTCCTTTGCCTTCAAGGGCACGTACAACGGTACCGAATTTTCAATCGACAAACTTTCAGCCGAGGATTGCGCTAAGCTGCTCGCTAAGACGACCGTGGCAATCAGGCGAAATGACGGGGCGCGCCAGATTGTTCCTGCCACCGACGTCGAAGGACGCCAGTGTATTGCGATGAGCGAAACGGAAGAGCCGGACAATACTCTACGCTTCAAGGGCTTCCCGCCGGTCAAGGTCTACAATGGTGGCGGCAGCTATGGCAG
Organism: Phyllobacterium trifolii; assembly: GCF_014192095.1. GTDB lineage: Bacteria > Pseudomonadota > Alphaproteobacteria > Rhizobiales > Rhizobiaceae > Phyllobacterium > Phyllobacterium trifolii. The sequence goes on along the minus strand of NZ_JACHXN010000008.1, from coordinate 12,916 downwards.
CGATCGCATACAGGTAGGCGACGGCCCCAAAGTAGATCTCAGTATGGGTGCACAACAATGGACGTGGGAAGATGCTGGGCACTCGTACTACATGGTCGACAACCTTTCGGTCACCGACAAAAAAACCGGCAAAGACGTCTGCTATCAGCAAGACCCACCGCAATTCTCTTGTGAGGTCAATCCGGTCGTAAAAAAGAAGGGCAAGAAGAAATGATCCTCGCCCGGGTCCTTAATAATACAGCTATCGTTCTTCTGGCTCTCTCCGGCAGCAGCTTGGCGCAAACAGCAGAAGAAACAGCAGCATTTCTATTTCGCGGCATGTCCGATTCTGGCTCAGAATATCAGGCATTGAAGATGGGCAAAGAAAACGAAAAACGTCTGTCCACCGATCCTTTGACGTTTGGTATCGTTGTTGACGGCGCCGTCACAATTGAGCAGATCAATGGCTGCCAGTTTCGCTTCACCTATGTCTTCCCGCAAGGATCAAAGGCGGCAGCCAAGGGAAATCGAATTGAGACCGTCGATTTTGCCAAAGCTTACTATCCGCCGATTGATCCAACAAAAAATTATTTTCCGACTGGCAGCGAAACCTATGACTACGGCAATGACGACGGTTTCGTTCAGATCATGCGGCCAGACGGCACCAGCGAAATTCTAAAAGCTTATGACAAGAACCCGATTTTGCGTGACCCTGTCCGCATTCGTGCGGCGGTCGAATACATGAACGCCAATTTCTGCAAGACGAAGGCATTTTGAACCACATCACCCACCCCGCGAAATCTACGGAACTGAGTTTCCTACAGCAAGCAAACCCGTACGCTATCGTTTGACTGTCGAAGATTCTTTGATCCGCCAGCCTGCGTGCCGCAGCTGCCAATACGGTGTCAGCACGTCAATTTCGTTTACGTTGTACAAATATAGAATTGCCATACTATAGTTCGTAGTCGAGGGAGCTTTACATGGTGAGTCGGGACGAACTGCTGTTGATCGCACTAGCGGCGGCTGGTGAAAATGCGCGGTTTACACCCGTGCAAGTGCAGAAGCTTTGCTTTCTTATTGACCGTGAGGCATCCCATCTGGTCGGTGGCTCACATTTTGACTTCCGGCCTTACGACTATGGTCCGTTCGATAGCGCGGTCTATAAATGTCTGGAATCGCTGGAGCAGCGTGATCTCGTCAACATCAGCCAGAGTGGGCGCTACAAGACCTATTCGCTAACCCCCGACGGCTATCATCAAGGTCGCCAGATACTTGACGGTATGCCGGAAAATGTCAGTACTTATTTCATCAATCTGGCGAATTGGCTCCGGCGACTGTCGTTCACCCAATTGGTCGCGACCATCTATCGACGTTACCCCGATATGAAGATCAACAGTGTCTTTCGCGGATGACGGTAGTAGTCGGCTTCCTTTGTTCAGATGGAGTGGTGATCGCTGCCGACAGCATGCTTACTCCGAGCATGGGCAACATGGGCGTCGGCCACCATCACGGAAAGAAAATTTCGATCCTTGCAGGGTCGTCCCAAGTGTTTTGCTTTGCGGGCGATCTGGGCATCGCCATGAGATTCAAAGTCATGGCTGAATCTGTTTACGCTCAAATGCAAAATGTCGCGTTGCCACTCGATTACCCGTTGGCGATCACGCAGAACATCATGAACCAACTTAGGACGACCGAAAGCCTGCATGCGGCAACAGGCACAAATACCTTGCTTGCGTTTGACCATGGCAACAACCACCAGTGTTGCGTCTTTGAAGGTGCAATGCAGCCGAGGCTGCTCGATCAGGATCACTACTATGTAGCGCTGGGAAGTGGGAAATTATCTGCCGACCCTTTTCTTCGCTTCCTCTCCGATATTTTCTGTCCGGATGGACCACCGACGGTCAGCGAAGCTATTTTTCTGGCGACTTGGGCAGTACAGCATGTGATTGACGTTAATCCCGGTGGCGTTGCAGGGCCAATTCGGATTGCCACATTCGTGCTTGATCCAATAACGCAGCAGTATGGTGGAGTTGCCCTGCCAGACGAAAAAATAGAAGAACACCGAGAGGCCATAGCAAATGCAGCGGAAACGCTGCGAGGATGGCGGGGTTCGTTTGGAGCTGGCGCAGCTGAGCAGCCAAACGAGGGAAATGCAGAAGTTAATGCGCCTGTTGAGCAGCAAGACGCGGACGTGCCAGAAATGCCGCAAGCGCCGGATTTGCCGCTCCCACAAGAAGACGAAAATGTAGCAGTTTAGCAAGGCCCCGTCTTGTCGTCAGCCAGGGCGTTTCCTCAGGGCATCGACTTCGCTGCGCAAACTTGCAAGTTCCCGTTTCAGCAGAATGATCTTGCGCACGCTGCTGTCCTTGAGCTGCTCCTACTTGCTCACATGGGTGATCGGCGACCGCATCCGTGCGCATAAGGAAGCCGCTTTGTTATCGTTCCGTTCTCACGCGAATTCGCCACCTCCCAGATGTTTCGCGGCGCGCGCTGCAATTTCTTTAGGCCATAGACGCGCACCAGACTTCTCCATCTCGGCTAGCCGCCGTCGGATCATGGGTCTCAATGTGGGCTGATCGGCTTGCATCCTTGCCTGCAGGATCAAAGCTTCGATCCCATCGAAGTCTGGGAACAGCACGGGGGTTGATTCCAACGCCAAGCGGGCTCCATCAAAGCAAGGCTCGGCCCAATCCAGGACTGTCGCTGGCGGTAATGGTTGCGCGAGGCTGATAGCGATGGTCTTGAGCAGCGGTTTCCAAGGCCGCAAAACAGCGACAGCTTCTTCGATATCCTCATCGTAGAGGCGATCCAATTTGTCTTCATTGCCAAGAATTAGAATTGAAGCGTCACCGGCTGCACGTATCAGGTCGCGCGCTTCACCGCTTCCGGCGTATGACCCGTAGACGTCAAAAACTGCGTCGCTCAGGCTCGTCTCGATAGCGAGAATCGCAATGCCGTGCAACGCGAACATGACGATATGACCCGCCTCTGCGGGCCGGGCGTAGCTGGCTACGGCGGTTAGATCAACTGGGCTTTCGACGTCGGCCATTCTGAGCTCCCCCTAGCTTTTGCCGTATAGAAGGGAGAGCCGGTAAGGCATTTTTTCCTCGTAACGGGCGGCAGCGGCGTTATAGCCTTCGCGCACCGCCGTCCCCTCGTCATTCGGCGGAATTGTCGCGTCGCTCTGCGTCTTATGCGCCGCGACGGCATCTGCATGGGCCATGACTCCGATGACCTTAGCTTGACGGTCCCATGCATCGGCAGCGGCGATTAGGGTTTGCGACATTGTGTGCATACTTGTTTCAGCCGCCAAGACGTCGGTGCGATCAAGGACCCCGAGGGCCTTCACCTCATTAAGCAGTGAACGGAGGCGCAATGTTCGGGCATCGCCCCATGTCAGATCGCCAGCGAGGCCGAGCCCAAGAAACCGCAGGCGTAGCGCCTTGTCGATGAGCTGCAAGCCGAGAGTGGTGATTGGTATCTGTTTGCGGTCGACATCGTCATGCTCGTAAATCGTGCCGCCAATCTCGCCAATAATGCGCTCAACCGCCTGCACATACAGCATCAACAGGCTTTGCTTGCGCGACGCACGACCGCGTTCAAGCGTGCTTCCGTTAACGCGTTTGATTGAGACAAACGCTGGTAATGACTTGACGAAATGGTATTCGCCTGCGAGCGCTGCAAGTGCATCACGGAAGCTTTTGGCATAGCTTTCAGCTCCTATCCCGTTTTCCAAACTCTCGCTCGACAATGCGTCAAGACTGTCCTCGATTTCCCGCAACCGGGTGAGCGCGATAACCTGAGCTGCTTCAATAGCCGTCTGATGGGCAGGATCGGTCTTGAGGTCGTCAATCTGTTCTTGTAGGCCCTTGCGCAGATCGCCGAGGACGTCACGTACCGCTTCTGCAATGCTTTTCATCGTATCATGAGATTCACGACGGACGCGGCGTTCGATGTAGTATTCCAAATGCTTGAGCTTACCGTTGTTCAACCGGATGTGGCTGGCCTCATGTGTCGGCCACCACTCGCCATTACTGCCGTGGTAACGGCCAGGTTGTTCGTGATCGGCGAGCTGTATGACTGTCTCAGGGTTCTTTGGCTGCGTGGGCAACCGTGCCACCGAGCCGGTGGTTCCATCTGGTGCAGGTGCCTTGTTCATTGCCTGTCTCCCATCTGATGTTCTTTGGGGTTTACACGTCCAAACCCTTGATCCGCAGCATTTCGATCACAGCGTCACGAATACTGCGTATGAATTCAGTTGCATCGGATCGCAGTTCCCGGCCTTCCTCGTCGATCGCCACAAGCTCATAGCCATGCATGCGAAACTCAATAAGCCTCGGAGCTGGTGGACCGGCTGGCCCGGCGGGACCGGCGGGCCCTTCTTCGCCGCGCGGGCCGTTTGCACCCTGATTGCCTTTCGCGCCGCGCGAAGCAACCAGCGACCAATGTCCTTTTTTGCCACCGTTTGCGCTATACATCGTCATCATCATTTTCCTCTTCCGATCCAGCGCAGGACCTTGCTGATCTCCACGCTCATTGCCGCAGGCGAAAGCTGATCTCGTTCTGCGTACTGCATCGCAGCACGACGAACCCAGCGGTCATCGTTGCCAAACCGCGGATCGGCGAGACAAATCTTAATCACCGCGCGGCATCGTTTCTTCAGATCGGCCTGATACTTTTGGTCGTACTGTTGCTTATACTCAGCGAACGTTCGAGGTTTGGGCAGCTTCGGTGTAGGCTTGGTTTTTAAGGCTACTGGCGTGGGCGCGATCAGTGCGATGGCCCGGCGCATGGTTCGTTCATCAAGACCTTGCTGCAGGCCGACAGTTAGGCACGACCGTTCAAAAACCTCGCGCGACACCAGTCCGATCAATATCTCCTTGTTGCGTACAATCTTGCGGGCGGTCTTGAAATCTGGAGCGCTAAGCATCGCCGTTCCTCGTCAGAAAACCTCAAGTTTTCCTGCTGCAAGTTTCACAATTAAGTCGTCACTCAGTATACCCTTATGGCAGATGTAGTGGCAAACAGTTTAAAATGTTCAAATTTGGCACATTATGTAGTAATTCCGATGGTCAACGTTGGCAACGATGCAAAGAGGGTGTAACTTTCGGCTCGCGATCGGAAACAAGCGATGGCGTACTAAATCGCGGCCCAACAGCCACACAGTCGGTGGTTCCAACGAAGCGGACAATTGAACCCAATGCTGAGCAAGGAGCCAGCGCATGAGCGGAACCAAGGGCCGATCAGGCCGCAATCCGAAACCGTTAGCAGTGCTGCGGCAGGAAGGTGATCGCGGTCATCGCGGACCAAAGCTCAAGAGGATGGTTGAACCGCAAGCGAAAGGAACGCCGAAATGTCCGACGCACCTGAGCGATATCGAAAAAGCAATCTGGCGGCATGTCATTGCCCACGCGCCAGCCCAGGTCCTCAACCGTTGTGATGACCTGCTGCTCGAAGTGCTGGCCGTCAATCTGGCACGTATGCGGCTCGCCAACAGCACCGTCGACAAAACTGGGCTCGTGGTAAAAGGGCCGCAAGGTGCCATCATTAATCCCTTGGTCCGGATCGCTAACGCCAGCGCAGCTATCGTGCGCAACATATGCAGTGACATCGGCTTGTCACCGGTTTCGCGCGCTCGACTTATTCAACTCGAGGACTTTGAGAGCTGCGATACTGTTTTCGAGAGTTATGTTTTCGGTGATGCCGACGATACCTCGCTTTATGGCTCTGCTGGCAATTCGCGCAGCAAACGTCCGCGCAACGGTGGACAGCTTAACTGAGCCATCGGCGTGAAGACTCACTCCCGTTACGTTTTGGCGTCACCGAGAGTTAATCATCGCGCGCCGACCCAACTTGTCCGTCGCATCTCTCGCAGCCGGACCAATAGGTACCCTCAGCATTGCCGGTGAACGGCTCATTGCACCATTCGCAGTACTCGATCTTTTCGGGCCAGCAAAAGCAATTGAAACAAAAGATCGTTTCGCCGTTATCCAATGTGCCCGCTGTCTCAGGGATGTGACTGCACTCCGTACATAGCGCTGCCTGATTGGGATCGTCGTGATCGGCTTTGCCTTCGATCGTGTACTCGTACAGAACATCGCTTAACTCAATAGATGTTCCACAGTCGCTACAAGCCCATGTCTCGCATTCCTCAATGGGTAGCAGTATTTTACTGCCGCAATCTTCGTTGGGGCAATCGTGTAGAAGAAAGCTCTCCTTCGCGAGGCAAACGCGACATTTATGTTCATGAGGACCGATGTAATCGAGTACGTGGGCTTCAAATCCGCACGCGCTACACACCGCCAAATTGGCACCTCCCTGACGGGCAGCTTCAAGTTCGGGTTGGATTTGCGCATATACGGCACCTAGATATTCGCGGTGTCTCTTCATGGACATGTTGATGTCCGCAACCTGCTGTTGGAAAGCTGCGAAAACTTCTGCCCAATCGTCGCCTAGGAGGCGGCGAAGATAGAACCACCCACGGCACTGCTCTAAGATGACAGCTTCCCGCTGCTTTTCTTGATCTGGCTCCTCGATGTCAATGAGATGGTAGAAATGTACCATACGGTTGCGGTGCTTACGTAGCTCCTCAAACGAATTAATCGCATTCGGCGGTACGGTGACTTGTGCAACTTTTTTCAACCTGTGAACTGCCTGCTTCAGTCCGACAGTTTGCGCTTCGCCGTTCAGGAATTCATCGATGTCTGCTTTGTTGGGATCGGCCACGATCAGCGACCAATGCTCATGCATCAGACGCGCTTTCAAAAGCAACTCGACTCCAGAATAGAAGTTTATGACGGAATATTTCAGAGCGTCAGGTGAACCGTTTTCCCAAAGTTGCTCGATTGCCTTGGATACGAAGCCGAATCCGTTCTCGCAGAGGCGCATAAATTGCTGGTCGTGTGTAAGCGCGGTTTTGGCCATCAGCGCCGCGCATCAGCAAACAGGGTCTCAAGGTCGACCATGGCGTTTTGAATGGTCGCATCTGAGAGGTTTAGCTTTTCGATCTTTGAACGCCATTCGTCGTCAGCCTCGATGTAGGCAAGGATCGCCGCCGGAGTTGGTGGGGAGTTCTGCCGGTTCAACGCCAGCGTAGCATAATCGATCGTAGCTGAGATTTCCCAGATATCATTGGATTTAAACTTGAACCGGTCGCGGACCCACGCGGCGGTAGTGGCGAACTGATATCTTTCAATCCATTCGTCCAGCTCTGCGGTGACGCTGCCCAGCGTATTACCTTCCCCGAAGTTCCCGACGGCCCGCTTGATCCACTTCTTATCGGTAGCAATCTTGATGCCACCTGAATACCGCATGGACGGATTATAGGGACCTGCCGCCTTACGCAGATAATCCTTATCCAATGCGGTTTCACCCATATGGCGGCGGGCAAAATAGACCGCTTTTTGAAGTCGGAAGTTGCCTATCGGTTGGCCACCGTCTTCTTGGAAAGCCTTAACGATTGCACCCACAAGAACCGCTTCCTTAAAGGACGTGTCAATTGTGGTCGTCTGCGATTTGGGTAGTCGGACAACTTTTGTGCTGGAAGCCGACTGTGAGGCGTGCGTCGCGTCCGGTTGCCGCTCAAAAACCTCATGCAACATTGCGGGAATTAGAGTGTCTGCCTCCTGCGTACGAGATTTAATGGCGGCTGCCGCTTGCCTTACTTTTTGGATAATCCCTAGCGCCACTCTTTGGTGATCCAAGCTGGGCATACGCAATTCCAGTGCTGTCAACATTTCGGGGCGAAGACGTTCACGTCGCGCGCCTTGTCCTTTAGTCATTTTCGAAAGCTCCTGCTGAAACCACGGTGTAACGATCAGCGCGGACAGGTATTGGTGGTCAAGCCTATCTTCATCACAGCGAAACGTGCGGTACTCAGGCGAAACAAACCAACCATCGTGCTCGCTTGAGGCTACCGCGATCGCACCTTCCCAGCCCTTAGGCTGGCTTACGATTAGCGCGCCCTCATAAACCTGATTGAATTTCTTGTATGCTGTTGCTGTGCCTTTCACGGGTTCCTTGAAAAACAGCCCATTTCCAAAGCTCCGAATTCCGATTTGCGGAAACTCTTCATCGGCTTCTACTGCGACCTGCCGCTCGTCTAGCTGCGCAAGTTCCCCAAAACGGATGGGCTCAGGAGATGAAAGTTCACTGTGCAAGCTGAAAACCAGATCGTGACTTTCCTTCACAGCAGTTTTGGAAAGTGCCCGCACTTGCTGCATTGCGAGAGATGCCTGTTCCAACCTTTGGACGATTGCGCGCTGTTCATCGAGCAGTGGAAGGGGAATGACAATCTCCAAGAATCTCTCTGGTTTTAGGCGGTTTTGACCACTGGTACCACGAGACAGCAGGTCACACTGGTCCCAGAGCATCCGTGTTTTGGTGAACCAGTAGAAGTAGCGCGGAACCAGGGCCGTCTGATCGATCTCGTAGACGGGAAACTCTGGAGAACCATAGCAACCGTCCAGGTCTTCGCTGACGACGCTAACACTCCCATTCCGCGCCCATATTTTATTGACGATGATATCGTTTTTCTTCAATTGCGTGAAATTGGCGTATTTTGTCTCGGCCCCGGAAATTGTTTCGCGCTCATATGCGCCCGCTCCCCACAGTCGAACCCCGATCTGACGATATTCTTTAGTCGGCGCGACTGGCTCCAATCGCTTCACCAGTTGCGCCACAGTGGATAATTTTGCGGAGCGCCAAGCCACTATACCATCTCCGAAAGAGTGTGCTTGATGTCGATCATGATGGCGAGAATGCGCTGTTCCTTCGCTTCGATGCTTTCGACGATTTCAAGCGGGGTGCGGTGATCGATGACGCCGGCAGCATTGGGGTTTTTCATGTCAAGATTGCACGCCACGACGCGCCCTGCTTCATCGGTCTTGATGAGGTCGGGGCCGTGGACTTTCCATGCTTGTTCGTTCTCTCCGCGCGCTTTCCACCATTCAACGCAGGGCTTCAGCTCGTCGAAGGTCAACGGCGCTGTTTTAGAATATTTCTTGCGCCCTTCAGGCTTGGGTTGCTCGTAAAACCAGATTTCATCGGTGGCCCGGGTAGTGTCAAAGAATATGATGTTGGTGGGAATATCCGTATAAGGCGCGAAGACGCCTTCAGGTAGGCGGACCACCGTATGCAGATTGAACTCCTTCAGCAAGTCCGCCTTGATGCGCGCGGCAATCCCATCGCCAAACAAGACGCCGTGTGGGACAACAACAGCAGCGCGTCCTTTGCCGCCACGTTTCAACCGCCGCATGATGAGTTGTAGGAATAGTAACGCCGTTTCCGCCGTTCGCCGGTCTTCCGGGAAGTTGTTTAGGATGCCGGTTTCTTCCTCGCCACCGAACGGTGGATTTGTCAGAATAACGTTCACACGGTCGGCTTCACCGATTTCCGACAGGCGAGCCCTCAACGAGTTGTCGGATGTGATCTTCGGCGCTTCGAGACCATGCAACAGCAGATTCATCTGTACAAGGAGAAATGGGAGCGGCTTGGCCTCACCGCCGTAGATGCTTAACGACTGAAGGACATCGCGTTTCTCGACTGTATGGGCTTGTTCGGCCATGTGAGCATAGGCTTCGGTCAAGAATCCGCCAGTGCCACAGGCCGGGTCAAGCACTGTTTCTCCAAGCCGGGGATCACTCATTTGAACCATAAATCGCACTATGGGACGCGGCGTATAGAATTCACCAGAGTCGCCCGCTGCATCGCGCATTTCGCGCAGAAGCGTCTCGTAGAGTCGTCCAAGGGTATGGACTTCTTCCGAGGAATCGAAGTGGATGCCGTCCACCAGATTGAAGACGTCACGCAGTAGGTAGCCGCTTTCCATGCGGTTGGAAAGCCCACGGAAAACGGTGGCGATGACATCCTTGCGGCCACGCGTGCCATTGTGCCCACGAAGATTTCGAAGATAGGCGAACAACCCTAGCCCTTGCGTGCCATCGGGGCGTTCGGCTACATCTGATGTCAAGAATTTGATGAGATCCGGGCCGGTGATGCCGCCCTCTTCCGCCGCCCAATCACGCCAGCGATATGGCGCTTCAATGGCTCCGCGATAGGGCTTGCCCGCCATTTCCGCTCGTTCTTCCTCGATATGCTCCATGTCATCCAAAAACTTCAGGAACATAATCCATGTTAGCATCGGGAGCCGGTCGAGGTCGCCGCTCAACCCCTTATCTTTGCGCATAATTTTGCGCGCCGATTTGATGATGCTGTCTAGGCGCTGGGCAGTTGTTCGCGGCTGCTTGTTTTTTTGTAGGGATGCCAAGGTCATTTCACTTTCTTATGCGCTGTAGAGGCGTTTTTGCAGTTCGTTGACGGCTTCGCGCATGGCCTTGCCGCCGCCAAATCGGGCAGCGATTTCCACCACGTTTCCCCAATCGTTGAAAGGCGGGACTTCTAGCACTTCAGGCAGCTTAAACTGGGCTGTCCCGTACTCCGCGTATTTCTCAATAAGCGCATCGAGCACCTGCCGCGCACCCTCTTCATGCTCTTGAAAGAATTCGGTCTCTTCACGCTTTAGACGTTCCGCGCGTTCCCGTCGCGTACGAAGCGGCGCGTTGTAGGCAAGGTGGCAAAGCAGGTCGAATGGGTCCGCGTCGGGCCTCCCTACAGCTTCGCCCAGCGTTCTGGTATCGATGCCCTTTTCTTCAAGCTTTTCGATAATATCTGCGCGCCGCGCGGGGTCGAGCCAATCCTTCCTAAGTTCGGACGCGTTGGGATAGAGTATCCGCACCTTCTCGCCGGTGTAGTCCGTCAGTTGACGACAAACTAATTGCTTTCCCTCGGAATCGAGTTCGTAGACAAGTTGGCGGATAATCTCTACGCCACCGCCATCGTAGTAGAACTTTCGGGGGAAACTAGGATCGGTGTCATCGGGGAGTTTGTCCGTCGTATCGCCGATTTCAGTTGTTTCGGTGTCCCCGGGCGTGTCGGTCTCGTTGGTCACGTCGGTTTCGTCTATGACCTCACCGTCGTCGTTGATAACCTGTTCGCGCTCCCTCACAGGATCACCATCGAAAGCAGGGTCGGCGAATTTTTCAGTCGCAGTGCCCGTGTAGTCGATGATGTTGAAGGCCAGTTTGCCGTAGTCAGGGCGCAGGCGGGTTCCACGTCCAATGATTTGCTTGAACTCCGACATTGAGCCGACGACGCGCGCCAAAACAACGTTCTTGCACGTTGGCGCATCGATGCCAGTTGTCAGCAAATGAGAAGTCGTAAGGATTACAGGAGTTGTTTTATCGATGTCCTGAAACTTTGCTCGATGTCCCGACCCGATGTCACCTTCGTCTGAGGTCACACGGCACACATAATCGGGATATTGTTTTACGAGGTCCGCGTTGAGGCGCGCAAGTGCGTTGCGCATCTCAAGAGCGTGCTCTTGGTTAACGCAAAATACAATGGCCTTTGCGAATCGATCGCTCTGCTTAAGGAAGGTAGTGAGGTGCGTGGCGAAAGCTTCCGTGCGTGCGCGCAAGGCAATTATGCGTTCAAAGTCTCTTGTTCCGTATTGTGCATCCGGTATCTCGCGACCATAGCGGTCGAGCTCACCTTGCGAAGGACGCCAACCTGCTGCGTCGAAGTCGGAAATAATTCGGTGTACTCGGTAGGGAGCTAGGAAACCGTCCGCGATGCCTTCGGCAAGGCTATATTCGTAAATTGGATCGCCGAAGTAGTTGTAAGTATCAGCATTATCTCCGCGCTTCGGAGTGGCAGTCATGCCGATCTGGTACGCTGGTTCAAACCACTCAAGGATTTCACGCCAATTACTGTCGTCGCGTGCACTCCCCCGGTGACATTCATCCACGATGATCAAGTCGAAGAAGTCGTTTGCGTATTGCTTGAACACGCCATCACGAGATTCGTCGCCAGCGATAGCCTGATAAATGGCGAAATAGATATCTCTACCTTTACTCATTTCCCCGCCACTGATCTTGAAACGGGCATCCCCGAAAGCGCTGAAGTCTTTATCCTTGGGGTCGTCTACGAGAACGTTCCGATCGGCCAAGAACAGGATTTTAGGCTTTCTGTTTTTTCCTTTTGGATTCCATCCACTGTTCCAAAGTTTCCAGCAGATTTGGAATGCAACAGCCGTCTTACCCGCGCCTGTGCATAAAGTGAGTAGGACGCGCTTACGGTTCTGTAGGATCGCCTGCACTGTACGATTGACTGCGATTTCTTGATAGTAGCGTAGTGGCTTGTCCTTATCGGGAAACGTCGGCGATAGGAGGTGGTCCTTAATGTCGCCGTCAAGTTCTTCGACTTGGGAAAGGCGTTGCCAAAGCTCTTCTGGGGATGGAAATGACGTTAGATCGCGTTCTATGCCCGTCGTGTAGTCTACCTCGACAATCTCTCGACCATTGGTCGCGTAGGCGAACTTCAGGCCAAGAATTTCCGCGTATTCTTTTGCTTGTTGGAGACCGTCGGCAGCATGCTTGTATCTTGATTTCGCCTCGACCACAGCAATTGGGAAGTCGGGCCGATACCGGAGAATGAAGTCGGCCCGCTTTTGCCGCCCTCGGCGCGCCTTGCCGCCAACAAACACAATGCGTCCGTCAGTAAATGACCGTTGCTCGTTCACAGCGTAAGGTGGGCTGTCCCAACCGGCATCGACGAGTTTGGGCACCACTTCCTTGCGGCAAGTGTCAGCTTCGGTATCCAATCTGATGAGCCCCCACGAATAGATGTCAAAATCTGGTCCCTAAGTTACCTGCCCATTACACAAAGCCCAATGGGGAAAAAGAAGATTTTTGCTATACTATCCAATTTCATCGGCCATTTCCTTCTACTATCCGGTAGAACATCAACGGCGCTCGACGAGTAACTTCGTAAGCTGATGGAGCTGACCTGCTCCCCTTTGTGTCCGCATTTATAAGTTAGCTCTGTTCTGGTTTTGGCCTTTTTCGGACCGGGTTGCGAACTCATAGGGTGTCATGCC
>NZ_JACHXN010000007.1 GCF_014192095.1 Phyllobacterium trifolii | reverse complement strand
GGCATGACACCCTATGAGTTCGCAACCCGGTCCGAAAAAGGCCAAAACCAGAACAGAGCTAACTTATAAATGCGGACACAAAGGGGAGCAGGTCAACGCCGATACTACCAAGGGTGCAGGATTGCACAATTGGTGTGATTTACGCGTGCCAAAACTGATCAATTTAGGGATGTTGATCAAGAAAGATGGTTAGTGAGGGGACAAAATCAAGCGCAGGTTTTTGGAGAGCCGTGACTTGCGTTGTCAAGAATGGACCGTTCGGCATGGCATCCATCCGGTCGCCAACCGATGTATCCTCAACCCGCACACGTCGCCGCAGCGGCCATACGAGCAGCTTCGTTTTCCTTGGTAGTGGACAAACGTCCCTTGCTTGGGCCAATCGCAGTCGTGATGAGCCTGCTCCCTTGGTTTGTGGACACTCTAAGGATGGCAGCGCAAGGTTTTCCTGAACTCAGGATCCATTCAATCTTGGGGCCAAAGACTTTGTCGGAACCGCCTACGGGGATTGGGGCGTCGTTTGCATTGAATGGTGTTCCAGAGAGTTCATCGCCTCGGTTGCCACCACCTCTCCCAAAGACAATGATGGCCTTTCCGTCAACATAGTGCAGGACAGCGGCTATACCAGTGGGGCCTTCGCATAAATGAACGTATTCATCGGGACCCTTGTCTAAGGACCGACACCGACTGACCTCGGTGTAGATAGTGTCGAGTTTGGCATTTGGGGCCCTCGACACTTTGAAGAGACCTGGCTTATTTTCCGTAACAAATTGAGGTGGTCCTTCTGACTCCTCGCCATCATACTCAACCTCGAAAAATTGGTATTTTTCAGAGGACTTCGAATGCATCAGCTTCACATGCTGGCCGGGTGCAAAGAATCCACAAAAGTCAGCAATCATTTCACCTGTGGATCTCTCTTCCAGAAGGACGTCCACGGTCGCACAAGCTATGAAATCGCGAGTTACAACGGCGTTTTGCGAAGCTGCTGACAGTGTTCCTCCTACAAAAGCTACGGAAAACAAAATAGCTTGATAGCTGTTCTTGACTGAGCGTCTCGTCATAAAAGCTCCAGGTAATTTAATGCCGCGCTGCGGCTTATAGTTCTGCTTGCGAAAGGCTCGTTGCCTAACACCAAGGCATTCGCCTACCAGTCCACTTCCGTGCCAGCTGACGCTGTACGAGTGTGTTGCCGACATCACGTCCGTTGACCGAGATCAGAGCGAGTGTCCGCCCGTATCTGTCGGTCATCCTGCCTGTCTTCGGGTCACCACGTGCAATATTGAATTCTTTGCCGGCGATGAGTTCCTTGAGGGCGGCTTTCGCTTCCAAGCCCCGTTTCAGCTCGGAATCGCACTTTGCCTGACTGATCTCGGGAGCGTCGATGTTGGCAATGCGGATCTTCTCTTCTCGCGATTGTAGTGAATGGTATCTCCGTCGACGACATACAGCTGTTGTCTGCTGATGGCTTGCCCAACGAATGCAACTGCTGTGGCAGAAGCGTTTTGGGGAATGATAAGTGGGGTCACAAATGGAAATGCGATTGTTCCGATGAGAACGGCCGTCGCTGCCCAAACGTTTTTCTTCTTGGGGTTCGTTTGATACTTGAGCCCATCCCGCCAGTTTGAGGGTGCCCCCTTCTTCTTTCGCCCGTTGTCGACAATTAGTCTTGGCTGCTTGCTCATTTGTCCCCCATCGTGATGAATGTAGCAAGCAACCAATAAAATACCTTTGATCAATTATCTAAACTTTGCAGCGTCACCAATCTAAACGGTGGGCAAAATCAGTGGAGACACAAATTCAAGGCCGTCGTGTCAAGTCGTTCGACTACGGGGCAGTACGCTATTTTAGACGGAGCGCTTCTGCGCGGTCCGCCGAGGTAACTCACCAAACGGACGCGGTGGATGGGGCTTCAAATTCTTGGGTGGGAATTAAGAGTTGACGTGCGCAATAGGTCGGGTCGATCCACTTTGATGTAAGTAAAGCGCTGCTGTCAGATACGCATCTTCAAGTGCGCCATGCATTCGTGACACACGGGATTTACCGATACGGTTCAGTTCGCACCCCCCCAAGCAGCACTGGAATGACACAGGATTTGTTCATGGGCTCGCCGGGTGACGCATTCGTCGCACCAATCAGACAAAATCGGCCGTGCATGCACTTTGTTAACAGAACCTAGCATTTAATAGTTAGAGGTCACAGTAGCGGCGCATTATTGCGTTTAGCTTAGAAAAGGCTATACCGTGCATAATGAAGAATCGTGTTGTACGGCACGACGAGGGCAAAATGAGCTACGAACCCAAAAAAGCCGCGCAGTTGATTGCGTCACTTATCATTAAGAGTGGTGGTCAGTCCCTAAATATCTTGAAAGCTGTCAAGCTGGTTTACCTGATTGACCGCGAGAGCATCCAAAGGTTCGGATTCCCGATCTTGGATGAGACGCGGGTTTCCATGCCAAAAGGTCCGGTAAATTCGACAACGTACAGCCACATCAATGGCGAATACGATCTGGACGAATGTGGCTGGTCTGAATTCCTTGAGGATAGGGAAAATCATAAGATAGCCCTTGCTGCGGAAGGCATTTCAATTGACGATTTGGACGAGCTAAGTGATGCCGATATTCAATGCGTCGAAGCGGTATGGGATAAGTTCGGTCAATTGACGCAATGGGAGTTGGTTGAATGGACCCACGATCCCAAAAACATCCCCGAGTGGGAAGACCCTAATGGCGGTTCCACCGTCATCCCGTTGCAACGGATTCTCCATGCCGTTGGCGTTGAGGACGCTGAAGATTTCGTGGACACAGCAAAGGCTCACCGGGCGATAGATAAATCCTTCGAGCGCGCTCGGGTGCATTAATTGGTTGCCCAAGCAGGGACGCTACTCATTCCCTCGGGCCCAGGAAACGACGAGTCGAGGAAACATCTCCACGTCGTTTGCACCAATCCATGTGCAAATGGAAATCAGGTAATTGTTTCTATCACGACGTGGACCAACAGCCTGTGCGATGCAGCCTGTGTCCTGCAGGCTGGCGATCATGATTGGATTAAACACCAATCGTGGATCATGTACCGCAAATCCCGTATCGAATCCGCCAACACGTTGAACAATGGCGTTCAAAATGGAGAGTTCACACCAAAGGCCGATGTGAGTGCCGACGTGTTGGCTCGTGTCTTGGCAGGACTTTG
Source organism: Phyllobacterium trifolii (assembly GCF_014192095.1). Taxonomy (GTDB): domain Bacteria; phylum Pseudomonadota; class Alphaproteobacteria; order Rhizobiales; family Rhizobiaceae; genus Phyllobacterium; species Phyllobacterium trifolii. The sequence continues at coordinate 274,900 of NZ_JACHXN010000007.1, read as the reverse complement.
TCAGAGTATTCAAACGCCTCGGAAGATTAAAAAATATGTCGGTTGCGCTTAGCCATCTTGGCAGGACTCTGCTCACTTGCTTGCTCTTCGGCCACCGTGGGGCGGGTCTCCGACCGTAAGCAGGTCAATCTCCGCCGAAGGAACGCTCGGCCCGCTGGCCTGAGGAAACATATCAGGAGTCGCGATACGAGGCATTCTCGCCCTGAAACGGGACATTTGTATCGGGGCATCGACCTCTTTAGCGTAGTGCGAACTTCCCATCTATTGAGTCTTTTCACGTCGACGCTTGACCGTCCGCACTTCCGGAATTTCCGCGATGAGTTCCTGCACCCCACTCGGCGCATCAACTATCGCCATTTTCCGCCCTCAGTCGATGCACGCTGGCAGTACGTGAGCATCGACAACATCAGGTTGCAGGGATCGCATTTTCCAACCTCAGATAGTTACCTCGTTCCAACGCCTTTGGGGGCATGGCGATTATCTCGTGTAGGTGGTCTGGATTCCCGACCAGCACAACAGTTTCGATGCCACGAGTAATGGCAGTGTAGAGCATCGTGCGGTCGAGCAGCTTCGAATTGACAAGCGGTATGATCACTCGGCGAAATGCCGACCCTTGAGCCTTGTGCACGCTGATCGCCCAGCCATAAGTCAGCTTTTCGAGATCGGCGGAAGTGATTGCGTCCTCAGTCCCGTCATCGAACTTCACCCATGCACCCTTGGCGTGGGGCCTCATCACCACGCCAAGGGAGCCGTTCATGAATCCGCAGCAGATTGGCCGGCTTGTCGTTTTATCGATCAATGCATTGCCCGCTTCATCAAGCTGCGGCGCTTTCGAATAGTCGTTCCGCAGCCACATAACCTTGGAACCGACGCTCAGGCCCCAGTTCTCGATCTTCCGCTGGCGGGCCATGTATTCGCTTTCGATGGCACGGTTCAGGTCCTTCGACCCGGCGGACCCGTTCTTTATTTGAGTGAGTATCTGCACGTCCATGTCGTGCAGGGCCGCCGTCTTCTCATTCGCGGGCACAGGACCGCACATGGCCCTGAACGCCGCTATGGTCTTCGCCGCGACCTCCTCCTTCGAGGCAGGGAAGAGATAGACACCAGGAGACGAGGCAACGTTCGGGTCGAACCTCCGGAGACCTACAGGATTGCCCCGCCGGACGGCTGAGGCAATGGCCGGAATGCCTGTGGCATTATCCTGGCGATGAACGACGTCCAGATTGACCGAGGGGATGCCGCTCGTCTTGACCATGGTATGGAACGGTAGACCCGGTCCTATCGGGGCAAGCTGGCCGGGATCACCGATAAATATCAGTTTGACCTCGTTAGACACCTGAATGAGTAGCCTGTAGACGGTGGGGGTGTCGAGCATTGAGGACTCGTCGAAGATGATGGTTCCACCCCGAACGCGGCGACCCGCATCCTCAATGTCATGGACCAGGCGGGAAAGGGTGCTGGCGGGACGTTGGGTCGCCTCGGCGATCCTTCTCACAGCCCGTCCCGCCAATGCCACCTGCAGATGTTCGACCCCGTCGCTTTGTGGGGCTGGAAGATCGTCCCGCAATGCCTCCAGTGCGGCAAGTATCGCCCGGACAACGGTTGTCTTGCCAGTGCCAGCGCCGCCGCGAAGCACACTGACGCCGCTGGACGTCGCCATGAACACCGCTTCGCGTTGGGCATCCGTCAGACGGTATCCGATCTCCTCCTCGACCTTGGCAATGGCGTCGACAATCAGCTTTCCATCAAAATTCGGTTGCTGCCGACGAACCCGCTCCGCGATCAGACGCGCTATTTCATCCTCCATGAACCTGCACGCCCGTGATTGTAATGTCTCGGGGTTCGGAGACACTACACGCCCGGTCGCAAGGGCGACATCGACGGCCCGCGTCGGATCATCCTCCCATGGGGACAGCAGTCGGCGGACCAGTTGCTTCACGACCGGAGTGGGGGAGGCCATGTGTCCGGCACGGAACCTGATGGCCAGGGCTTCCTCGACGGCCGCCGCAATCCGTCTGCGATCGTCAAGGACAACACCAAGCCGAAGTGCTCGAGCATCCACGTCCTGCCAAGGCTCCAGAAGCGTCATCGTGTAGGGGTCGACCTTGATCCGGTCGATAGCGCCAAATCCCCAAACACGGGCTGCCGCTCCTGCGACACGGGGCGACACCCCATATCGGTCGAGCCAGCGGAAGACTTCAACTTCCTCTGATAGCATCCCGAAGCCGTCCACAATGGTGACAGCGCGGTCAGCGCCGACAATCGCTGCAAGAGCTTTCAGGTCCCGATCCCGAATGACGTCGTAGATAGATTCGCCGAACCCGTTCCAAAGCCGATCCGCCGTCGCCCATCCGACGCCGGGAAAGCGTTTGTCCGTCGCCAGATGGCGGATGATCGCACGACCTTTAGGAACGAGGGGAAGCGACACTTCGGCATAGAGTTGAGGACCGAAGTCACGATGCGGCTTGATCTCTCCCGTCACCCGCCAGGTCTCGCCGACGACCGGGTCGCGCGGCGATCTCTTCGATTGAACAAGCGCTCGCCGAAGATGGCCGTTCTCATCGCGGCCGATGATCACATGGTCGCCGAAGCGGCTCTCGTGAATGGAGGTGATGGCAAGCTCCCAGCTTGCGGACTGCTCAAAGCGCTCACCAAGGACCAGGTTCGTCTGAACATCGGCACCACCTCGTCGCTTAGTGGTCCCTACCACGGTGCTCGACTCTCCGTTCACTGCGGCCACCCACGCCGTTCCGCCGCGGGTCCCTGCGCCTCGTTCACTGCGTGCCACTCACCATGACTTTTAGGGACCGCGACGACGCGGCTCCGAGGACCAGACTCCAGAAACCCAATCATGGAAGCCGACCAGTCTCTGCCATGACGGCGCTCAACCTCTTCAGACGCTCCAGTTCCCGCAGCAAAGAGGCATTCTCGGCCAGTAGCCGGAGGTTGGTTTCTTCCAGCGCCATCTGATCGCCCTCCGTCTTTGCCTTTTGCTCGCGGATCGCTTCCGCCTGCTCAAGCCGTGTCATGTCCGCCTTCCGGTCTATAGCATCGGCTTCACGCAGGATTTCATTGCAACGGGGGTTGGTTCGGAAGACCTGTCGGTCAAAGCCGCATTCCCTGGCGATGATGCTTTTATTAAGATCGACGCCATACCGGGGAAGCGGTTGATCCTTGCGCTGCTCGAGGTATTCAATAAGGGAGTCGACATGCTCCTGCGCGACCTCGATGCCGCTCTTGCCCTTCCCACGCGCCATCAGGTGTTCCGCCTCGACGACAGGCTTGTGACGTCCACTTTCGGCAGACTGCCCATTTTTTCCAGACTATCTACGGTTGATTCGTACCGATCGAAGAAGCGTTTCCAGGTGGGAAAGCCGCCCATCTCAGCGACCGACAGGATCATGGCTCGGTGCGAAGCAATCAATAGAGTCTTCTCGGCGTGAAGTTGTTCGATCTCGGCGTTCTTAGTTGCCACCAAACGCTCAAGCTCGGCGCGGGATTTCTTGCTGCTGCGGTCGATGGCGGCACGTATGGTCTCCTGCTTTTTGACCGCAACCTTTACTATCTTCGACCGAACTTCGTTCCGGGTGATATCGCTCGCGTGCTTGAAGACCCCCTCACTGCGCCGGCACACCGCCCTCACGGTGATGCCCTCGTTGTCAGCGATCATCGCCTCCACAAGCTCCTCGAGAATTTCGTTCTTCTCAATCATCGAGGTCCCTCACACGTTTCATGGTGTCAATGAGCGTGTTGCCGAACTTTTGCTCCGGCGTCACAGACAAGTCCTTTCCGTCGGGGAAGACCTGCATACCGGGGTCTGCGGCGAGCGCCTTTATGATGTTGTCATGGCGGATGCGAGCATGCGTAACTTGGTTAGCCCAGCCAATGTTGCGGCGGTTTAGGGGCAGGGCTTCCAAGGTGATGATCACCTTGGCAAACTTGTCGCGCATCCTTTCGAGGTGCACCTGTTCGGACACGACTTTGGTCCTCGACAGATGCAGACATCCATTGAAGCATTCGAGATGTTTCGGGCATGGATCACTGGTAAAGCTGTTCATGCAGAGGCCGTAGGGCGTGACATGCAAGCCGTCCGCCTCGGCATTGAGGTAGTCGAAGGCCGCTTCATCGCCGTATTCGCGCTGAACACGACGGAACTCCTCGACGATGGGACCCCGCACCTTGTTGGCCGTGATCATCTTGAACACCTGCAGTGCCCTGTCGCCGAGCATTTCCTCGGCTTCCGGTGGAAGATCGATATCCGCAAGGTCCTCGGCAAGACTTCGGTGATCGTAGACGTCGCTTTGCTGGACGCTGCGGCGGTTGAACTTCTTGGTGATGATCGTATCGGCGACGCCCAGCCGAAACAACTCGGTGTTTTGGAGGTGACGAACTGCATGCGTCTTCATACGCAAGGCCCGGTCCTCTTCCGTCTGACCGTATCGGGCGAAGATACAGGTGGCACCGCCGTATCCACCAAGGATGGTCTTCAGGTCCTCGACATCAAGCCGACCCACCGCTGAATAAAGCGTCGTGTCGAGAACGCCATCGTTTCGGCCCTCGATGAGATTCCTGACTGGCATGATGAACATGAGGTCGTACGGATAGAGCAATCTCCCATCCGTCGTCATCGTCGGCCTCGTATCAGAGCGCTTCGTCAGTCGGTTCTCCCGGATATACCGCTCGACGTCACCAACCCGGACATGGGCAGACCGCCAGTCGATACTGCCGCCAAAGGGGATGCCTGACGCAGCTCTGACCGGAATACTGCGCTGCGGCACCTTGGTCCAGAATCCCGACAGACTGGCAGGTTTGCCATCGAGTTGAAGTTTCCGAAAGCTCTTTAGGAGCTGCGGGTCATAACTTTCGCGGTATCTCTGGACCAGCTCTTGCGGTAGGCCGGCGTCCGAGAAGACGGCATTCCCGGTCATCCGCACATACATCTCCCAGGCCGAGACAAGAGCGTCCTCGGGATACTCCGGAAAAACAAGCCCCGTTTCGGTCTGCCGTCTCAACCGTTCGCGCAGCGGCGCGGTGATCTTCTCGACATGGTCAAGGGTCTCGACGAGAATCTCCTCGAACATGGGCGGGACATGCTGGGTGTTTTCGTAGAACGACAGACCTTCGGCCCGCTCGTCCTCTTCCTGCTTCTCGGCGAAGTGCCGGATCATCAGCGAGCGCGAGAAGCCGCCACGGTGTCCGGCCGGACGTCCGTCGGCGTCAAGATACTCGACCCACCGCTTCCAGTCCAAGGGCAGGCTGGCCGTCTCCCCGATGCGAAACCCCATGATGATCTGGACCTTGAAAGCCGCGAATCTGATCGCGTCCGAGAATGTCCGGGGCGTCTCGGTAAACACGATCCGCACCAGCTCCCAGAACGCACGCTCGTCGGGCAGTTTCGCGGCGGATTTTCTTTCTGCCAGAGAGCGGCGGAGGCCTTCCTTTCCTCCATGGGCATTCTGGCGTTTTCGGAGAGTCTCAGCTTGACGCTGGGCGGAAAGGGATTCGTTCGTCGGATAAGGGGTGCAAAACCGGACAAGTGCGGGAACGTCGGAAAGTTTCTGCCCATCAAGGATGTTCCTGACCGTGGTTCCAAAGTCGAGAGCCAGCTTCCCCGAATCCGCAGAGTGCAAAACCGCATTGTAGGCCTGCTGTATCTGCTCCGGCGTGACCGCCCACGGCGGGGCGTCTTCGGCAGCGGGCGCTAACCGTCTTATGCCTTGTGCCATCTGCATTGCGCTTAGAGGCTTGGTCTTGCGAACAAGAAGCTGATGCACAAATACTGCCAGGTACAGATCGAGCCAAAATTGCGACATCGGACCAGTCGGGAGAACCCTCTGGTTCATTCGCAACCTGATCTCGTTCAGTTTTTGGAACGCGACTGGATCGACACCGATTTGCCCAAGCCAAAGCGTGGGTGGCGGCAACATACCAACCAGCGCTGTTAGGTTCCAGCGAGTGTCTTTGCTAACCTTCCCCTGATCGTCACAAACGAGGTTCCAGTTGAGGTTGCGCTCCGCAGCCAGCCTCTTGGCCGTGGCGATGTATTCCGCATAGAACGGGTTCATTCCTCATCCTCGTTGTCAGACTTGAGCTCTTCGACCACCCGACGAACGGCGTCGAGCGTGCCCTTTAGCTGGGCATAGGCGGGAGATTGCTGGTTGTTGCGCGACGCGGCGGCGAACTCGGTCACCACAGGACGAAGGCTGTCCAGGACCTCTTCGTGGATTTCGGGATCATCCAATGGCATGAACCGAGTGCAGGTGTAGCAGGAAAGCACGGGGTTCTTCATGCAGATGTTCTGGCCGAGATCGCAACCTCCTATGCCTGCGATAGGAATCCCGTGCGGCACAGCTCCGATCTGCTTCTCGGGAGGAAGGCCGAGCAGCATCGCCTTGTCGATGGTCTTGGTCTTCGCGATCTTAGCGACGTTGGCATAGATTGGCGATATTGCCAGGGCTTCGTTGATCCGCTGCGCCTGCGCGGGCGACTTGTCGAAGTAGACGTTGGCGATGCGGTCACTGGTCTGCCCCATGAACTCGGTCAGTCCCGCATGGGAGATGCCGCCGTCCGCAAGGCGTTGCGCCGCCGTGTGCCTCAGATCGGTCGGCGACCATGCTTCGTCGGTCAAATACCCGGTCAATTCCATTATCGCGCGGCTGACGCCGTGAGGGGTGAGACCGAAGAAGAGGCGAGGGGGCACGCCCTGCTCCGGCAGGATGGCTCCGCCTTCCCGGCGCTTGACCAGCTCGTTGAACAACGGACTCCATTCCCGCTTGACCCGCCTGGTCACGCGGATACGCTTGTTCATATCCCTCTGCTTGATGAGGGACACGGCAACGTGCACCGCGCCAGTCGAGAAAAGTCTCACGTCCGCGAGTTCAACCCGGGCGATCTGGCCCGGCCGGAACGCATACTGGTACGACATGCCGAGCATGCAGACATCCCGCAAATCTGTTCCTGCGACTGCAGCAGGCTCGGCGGCCAACGCCGCGCACATGCTGTCGATGTGGTTGACAATCATGGCCTGCTGGTCGAGCGGAAGGAAACAGTCGCCGATGCGAACAACACGGTACCTATCGACCTTTGGGCTTTTCAGACCTCGGATGATCGAAGCGGCGGGAGGCGTCCAGTGACCAATATTTAGGCGACAAAGGGAATGGAGCACCGCTCTCAGTGCCCAGCTTTGCTCAGCAGTGACTCTCGAAAGAACAACGGTGTTCCAATGAGCCCGCGCGTCGAAGGGCGTTGCCGCAACGAGATAGACCAGAGAATCTAAACCGCACCGTGAGATGTAACTATGGACACGCCTGCAATTTATAGTGACCGTGTGCGGATCAAGTCTCTGTAGCCAATCTACCACCACGTGTCGCATGACGAGCGCTGCATGGTGGTAAGCTACAAAGTCAATCCGATGTGAAGTGCCGTCTAGGGCGAGGGTGATAATAGGGTTGTCGGCGAAATTTCGGAGTGATTGCATCTCGTTGGTAAAGTCATCGAAGTAACGCACGACAGGCGGAAGCGGCGGGAGACTTACCGTCAGCTTGGTAATATCGGCGAACAACTCAAGGTCGGATCTGGCAGTATTCATTGGCCGGACTCCGGAATCGCCCGTCTCAGAGCATCAACGAAGAGATCGAACTTCTCGTCCCACACCTCGGCAAGGCTGGTCTCAAAGTAGGCCTTGGCGTAGAGGCGGGGCATATTTGACTCCTCCGACCAGCCGAAGAAGCCGCGCAGCTTCTCCTGGGCCTTGTCCAAGTCATTGCCGGCGTCCTGGTATCGTTTCATGCGCACGACGGCCGAGGTGTGACGGAAATCATGACAGGAAACGCCCTCAAGCCCCTGTTTTTCCAACGATTTGATGGCCTCCGCGGAAAGCGCCTGTGTCGCGACCTCGAAGATTTCACTCAGGGTGCGCAACGACAAAGGTTTGGCTTTCTGGGAGATCAGCAACTGCGGATAATTCACGCGGCCGCGATAGTTGCGGATATATCGTTGTGCCAACTCGATGATCTCCTGCGGCAACGGAAGCTGACGCCGGGAGTATTTCGTTTTCAAGCCGGGTTGCTCGTAACGGGGATCACCGTCGTCAGTTTCCTCTACGTCCAGCCAGTGAACCATCTTGCCGGCAACAGGATCGAAGTCCTCCTTGAATGAGCTGGAATACAGCAGGGCTGCTTCGCCGCGTCGTAATCCAAGGCGCAGCAGCAGCATAAAGATCAGGAGGTTGCGCCAACGGAGCTTCTCTGTCTTGAAGGGGTTACGCGGTGAATCCGGCCTGAAGATTTCGTAAAGGTCCTCAATCACCAAGGGCGGCAGCGCGCGGATGGGCGGGGCTGGCCTCTCGGGGTTTGGCGTGAGCTGGCGGTACAGCGTGTCAAGCCTCAGGAGCCTTGCCTCGATTTCAGATGCCCGAACACCGGAAGTGTGTCCGGCATAGCGAAGCATGTCGGCCACGAAGCTTACCGCCGACATCCACGTCGATGACTTGTCAACGCCGGCGATGGCGGCCTCGTTGCGCAGCTGAGCCAAAAGACCGAGAAGGCAGTTTTCGAGTGCATCGGCATCGGACTTGGCGATTAGCCGATCGAGACAGTCACTCCCGCACTGGCGTTGGACGGCATCATAAAGCAGATCCAAAGCGGATAGGTGTTGGCGGCGGGTCGAGGGCTCGAGCGAGGTTTTCAAGACGTCGCTCCAGATCGTCGCCCAATAACGCGGCAGGTTCGAATGTCGAACGCAGACAAGGCCTCCAAGTGCCTCAGGAGCAATTCCGAAACGTGACAGGGACACGGGCATCATACGGGCCTTTCGAATCTTAAAGTTACTCAAGCTGGGCAGGATGTTCCGGTCGTCTGAACGATCGTCACCGTGCTGTTCTTTTGACGTCGGGGGCGGACTTAGGGCCGCAGCGCAGAAATGAAGTCGCACTGAAAAAGCCACACGGGCGGCAAAGCCTCACATCGACAGCCCCCGGTTTCACCGTTCGAGGTCGAGTAGGCGAACCGTGCACGCTGTCGATTTTCTGGTTTGTAGGATCAGGGAAATAGCACTTCATCATCTCGTCTCCGCATACTTACGCACAAGCGTGATGATGAGCCCGCCGGAGGTCAAGATAGGTCCTCGCTTGACCAAAAATGGAAAAGTGCAACTTATCTTTTTCTCGAGAGAAAAATTCTAACGCATTATTTTTATTAGACCTTGAAGGATTCAAATAGTTCTCAAACAAATTTCTACGAAAGGATTCGCGTTGCGCGTGCAAGATTTCATTTTGAACAAGCGCCGCCTACTTTTTCTGTGGATTGGTGTGGATAACCTTAGAATAATTGACTTGCTACAGACGATCCTCCCAACTGCAACGGAATCAGATCTCATCTCGGCTCGAAACCGCCGCTACGGTAATCTGCCAATAATGACACATTCAACACACACCGTTTTCGCGTCCGCCTGGTTCGCAACGTCCAAACCGCATTATTGCGCCGGAAAGGCTACCGCGGCAAACGGCGGTTTCGAGGCAAAAAGCAACAGCCACAAAACCGCAGCCATGTTCCATAATATTGATTATGCAATCTTCGAATGTAGCAGGGTGGATTCTATTTCGAAGTGCGACACGGTGCGCTGTATCCGAGGCTTGTTTCTGGCAGGTGGCAAACGGGCAATCTTTAGTCCGAGGAGTTATTGGGTTGGGCTTCAGCCGCCGGACGAATAATCGAACCACCAATCCCTGCCTAGGGACCGCTAGACGCTCCGCCTCCAGAGCCATCACCACCATCATTATTCTCGCCATCGTTATGATGGTGACGAGCGCGATACTTACTCCCTCCGGAACGGTCGCTCAATCTCTGTGAGCGTTCTGCCCGCTTGGTTTCTACCTTCCCGATAAACGGGTGAAGGTTCTTTTCGCGCCAAATTGGATTTAATCGATCATCATCAGCAAAAGCTTTGACTATGGTAAGAGCGTCTATGCCCGGATCAACATGGGCATTTCTACCGTACATGTCGCTGTTAACATAATGCAGAACGTCGAAGAGACAGCGCATCGCTTCCTTTACATCATTATCACGAAGGGCTTCTTCAATATAGGCTTTTACCACCAGGACTGCTGCATGAGCTTGTCGTGTTGCAACTTCGTCGCGGCGCATTGTTGCGGCGCTGAGCATGTTGCCAAGGCGGCTTTTTAGGCAAAGAACGGGATGCATTAAAGGGATTTCGATAGTCTGCCCTTTTTCCGTCTTCAAAAGTATGGTGGCAACACCTTTCTCAAATTCTTTCCGGTTTACTCCAATGATGTCATGCAGAAAGTCTATGACAACTGTTCGATCATTTACGCTTGCTTCCACGAGCGCGGTCGAATTGGAATTCATTGTGTCTTTGGATGGAAGGACAACCTTGCCATTGATCGCGGCAGCGAGCTTTTCTGCGGCTTTAACACCACCAAAATAATCAACATCTTTAGTCGTGAAGGGTTCGTACTGGGATAACTCAGGCTCAAATTGGACATAATATTCGGCCCAAAGCGAGGCCGCTTGACCGCCAACTAGAAATGCCTGATCGTCTACAGTGAGATTGGATACGATATAAATGACTTCGTCGGAACTCAGGAACTCATTATAGCCATTCATTCGATATGCATGCGTACCCTGCGTTGGCCGATACTCATTTGATCTGGCCTAAACGAAGAGAATAGTCCATTTTTCCTCAATAAATCAGAGGCTTGGACCTCACCTTTCACGAGTCGTGCGCAGTCGAGATCGCGGTCCCGCTGCTTGTCGCGACGACGTTCTTCTACATCAAAATATGCTCGTTCAGCGTACATTGCTAAAACCTAACACTCATATCCTCCCAAACTATATAGTGACTTAGTAAAAGATTCAATGAGAATGCGGCATCAACTAAAAGTGGGGAATGACCACCTCGACGCACCGTTCCAAATATTTACAGTACCTTACGCTCAATTCTCGCTCTTCGAAACCCAGTCGCATCGGGATTCCAGCCACAGATTGCAACTTTTCCTTGCAAGATCTTAACCACCAGCTCGCCTGCAGAGTGAGCGTGGACCCGGCACAGCGGTTTGTATCTCTGGCTGGAGAGGCGGTCATGAGCCGCATAGCCGCTCAACTATTCTATGGCTTTGCAGAAACGACTTCGTCGAAGACGTTCCGCCATTTCTTCCCCTCATCGAGGACGATTTTTGAATCGATCACGCTGAGCTTGAGATTCTCTGGCAAAGGAAACAGCGATATGTTTGTTGGAGTGAAGCCGCGCTTCGCCAAGATCGATTGAGCATCGGTTAGTTCGAACTCATAAAAAAGGAGCGCCGCATACGGATGGGTCGAGTGGCGTGAAACCCCGATGCCATTGACGCGAGCCGGAATGGGCGCAATGCCGAACCATTCTATCGGGGCGCCGTCCTGTTTCAGTTGCTGCGCCTTGTACTGGTAGACGGTCATCGACATAGGCACTTCGCCAGACGCTGTAAGATTGGTCAGCAAAGTATGACCTTTGCGTACTGAAAGGCCGTTGGTGGCGGCAAGTTTCTTGAAGAAATCGATCCCCTCGGCTTCCGAAGGAAAGGTCTTCACCACGGCGGCAAGCCAGTCGAAGTCCTCGGCCTCAATGCCCAGTTTGCCCTTGAACGCAGGGTTCAGGAAGTCGGTCCACGTCTTCGGTACATCGGCGGCCTGCACCAGATTGGTATTGTACGCGGACGTGATGACGTTGAGCCGCGTTCCGATCCAGCTTCGATGCTCAAAGAGGGCGGAGGGTAATATCTGGTTGAACGTCGGTGAGGAGACCGGCTGCAATATGTTCTCGCGCGTCAAGGCCTCGAGCTCCGGGCCATTGGTTTCGAGAATGTCGGCGGTGTAACGGCCCGCGCGGGTCTCCGCGACGCCGCGCTGAAGAACATCTTCCGAACTGCCGCGCCAGACTTCGACCTTTACACCGTATTTCTCGGTGAAAGCGCTTGTGAGCGCGGTCATGTCATCGACGGGCGCGGACGTGTAGATGGTCAGCGTGCCTTCCTGCTTCGCGCCGTCGATCAGTTTTTGCATGCGATCCGCACCGTCGTATGTGGCAAGCTCCGCGATGCTGGTCTGCGCGAGAACGGGCGTTGTGACCAGTATCGACGTGAGTAACGCTGCGGCGAAACCCGACAAGATCTGACGCCGAGATATCACCTGGCCTTCACAAGAATGCTTTTTCATGATTGTTCCTCCCTATTGGATTTCTGAGTCTTCTGTCGTGGGTGTCTACCTCGGCGGCAAATCCGCAAGCTCGGTCTCGTAGGCAGATTCCATTCGTGGCGACAGGCCGTTTTTAGCCAGCGATTCGGCAAACATCGTCCGCACCAATTCGCTCTCGTCGGCATAGTCGATCTGATCCCCGCCAAGACGCCGGCTGATCCATGCTTTTGGAACACCTTGCGCATTGCGTATGGAAACCACCTCGTGCTTGAACGCGAGATAGCGCGCCGGCGTCGTGCCGGTGTTGAAATGCTGATGGAACCACATGTTCGGCGGAACGATCAGCGTGCCCACCTCCCATTCGTAGCGCTTCGGTTCCTCGCCCTCCGGCCACATCAAGGAGTAGCCTTCACCACTGAGAATGATCACATACGCACCGGGACCATGGGCATGCCCCTTCTTGTAGGTCCCGACCGGAAACTGCGAAATGTGGCTGTTCATCGAGCCCTTCGCCATATTGAAGCGGATGTGACCGCCCCCGGCGCCGCGTTCCTTGGCACTGATCAATGGCAGGCTCACTGCATCCGCAACAAAGTTAGTTTCGAGCAGCAGACCCTTTTGCTCGCCCTTGTTGCTGAAATAATCCGGTTCGCCGGAGAAACGATTGGGAAAGTCATGCTTTGAATTGAAAACGAAATCGAGGTCTTCGTAGAGATTGATGATCGGAGGCGCATTCGTAACACCGATATAGCGCGCAGGCTGCTGACCCGAACCGTTGAAATGCTGGTGCAGCGTATTGAGAGGAATGGCAAAGAGCGAGCCCGCCTGCCACTCGAAGCTGATCTTCTTGCCGGCATCATTCCATACGGTGGTCGATCCACGGCCCTCAAGCACAAGAATCATTTCCTCGTAAAGCTGGCGATGCGGCGCAAGCGACTTACCCGCAGGGATTTCCATCACATAGCTGTCATTGGAGGTGCGCGATGCATCATGATTGACGAAGACGGCGTTGCCGCCTCGCCGCGCCCACGGTTTCAGGGGCACGGTCCTGAGATTTCGAACGTAGAGCGCCGGGATGATATCCAGCCCTTCATCCCTTATCCAGCGCGTGTAGGGCGTTTCCTTTTCGGTGGCGAACTTGTTTGCCATGTCCTCGGAGACGAGCGCGTCTTTCGCCATCTGGCTTTCCTTTCCTGGTGGTACTGCAGGTGTCTATCGGCTTTCTTTCGTTGCCACGTCCGTCCGCAATTCGGATGGCGTGCTGTGTGAATGGTCATGATGGTGATGATGATGATCGGAGCCATGATCGTGATGATCATCGTGGTGCGTCGCATGGGAATGCGAATGGACAGTATTGACCCTTTCGCGGTGATGCAGACGCTGCGGCTTGCCCGGGCTTGAGGCGCTTTCATTGAACACAAGAGATTTCACCGTCACGGGCACCGTCCTCGATGGGAGCCGGAGACGGCCAAGATCGACAAAATCAAAATCCCGCAGTGCCAGGCCATCCAGCACCAGTACTTCGCCCGGCACGCCAAGTTCCTCTTTGAGAATCGCGCCGAGCGTCATGGCAATGTCACCATCGAGCATCACAAACAACGGTTGACCGGCATCGATGAGTACACGAAGGCCCGTTTCGATAGCCTCCGCGAGGGCGCGGATGCGCGCATATTCGGGCGTACCGCCCCATTCGAAGGCGAGTGCAACATTGGGGCTGGCAGCAACTACCTCGAACATTTGAAGATGCCGTTGGATCATCTGCCCTATCCTGACTGCATCGATTTCTTTGGACAGATCGACGGGCGGGCGCAGGACCTGAAGGTTCCGCTGCGGCAGCAGAGTGCCGGGGTCCGACAAGAAACAGGTGTTACCGCTGAGCTGGATGCTGTATTCGGAAGCGCCAAGCGCCGTAGCGCGAATGCACTCGCCCGCCTCAACAAGCGGCCAGGGCATGGCGCCGTTGTCCAGCCGAAAACGCAAGGCTCCGCCAAGCCGGGAGCCGAGATCGCCGAAATCCCGCGATTCCCGGCCATAGACAAATTCACCAACTCCTCCAGAGAAAACAACCCCGTCCAGGTCGCCGAGTTCCGGCAGGCGATCCGTAAGAAAGAGATGAGCCACCTCCTCGCCCGGGTCCCGACTGACAATAGCTGCGATCAGCGTATCAGCCATGATGGACGCCACGCGATCGAGATCACCGACGTCGATCCGGTCACCCTCTGACCAATCGAAGCCTGCCCGCTGTGCGTGGTGCCGGCCCGCTGGATCGAGCCGTATGATCCGGCCGCCCTCATCCACGACCTGAAGACGACCACCGACGTGAAAGGCCGCCGTCGCCAAGATCCGGCCATGATCCACCAGCGCGAGCTTTGTCGTGCCGCCGCCAATGTCGATATTAAGGAGCCGCGTTCCCTGGTCGAAACTGCGCCGCGCGGCACCGGATCCATAGGCGGCGAGCATCGCTTCCATATGATGGCCGGCCGCAGCACAAACGAACTGGCCACCCTGTACTGCCAGAATCGAAGCGATCGCATTGGCATTCTCTCGGCGAAGCGCCTCCCCCGTTAGGATAACTGCGCCAGTGTCGATGGCATCTGGAGAAAGTTGCGCGGCGGCATAGGCGTCGTCGATAATTTCTCCCAGCGCCCGGGCATCGATCAGCGCTTCGCTTTCGTAGGGCGTAAACCGTACCGGGGATTGGTAGAGTGTTTCGCGCGAAACGATGATGTACCGGCTCGTCAAATCTTCGCCACTGCGTCGAAGATGAATCTTTGAAAAAATCACCTGGGTTCCGGACGAACCAATGTCGATACCCACACTTGCCAGAAAAACATTGTCCTGAACCCAGATGGGATTGCTCGAAAGCGGCTCGGGCGGACCGTAGTCATCGTGATCGTGATCGGCATCCGGCCCGTGTTCATGTGCAAGTGTGTCATCGTACAGGTGATCGTTCAGAGTGTGTCCGCCCTCAGCGCCTTGTTTGTCGCGGTCGATCATCGGTTCTCCTCCCAAAGCAACCCGGAAACACGTCGCTGATCACCCGCTTCCGCCGGCCAGTCACCACGCCTCCGCCGTACGCGAAAGCTTCCACCTTCGTTCCCGTGGATCGACTGCCCCAACGAACCCGCGAGCGGTTTCCTCGTCCTCTGGCTTGGCATGTGTTCCTCTATACGGAACGTCGGTCCACATCTAGAAACGTATTTTCGTTTTGAGGTTCTGTCAACGTCCTGAACGCTACTATCTATATTTTGGGGAAAGGTCGTCGTTCGCCGTCGCAGGGATGGCGTCGTCATTTTGGGAAATATGATTGAGGACGAATGGAGCTGACACCGTATGGCTGAGTATGTGGCAGCACTCTCGGATATGAGTTGGGCATACGCATATCACAGGCTTGGCGCGCGGAGTGACAACCACGTCTTTGAGGCGCGCCAATACTGATTGTTGCTTCGTGATGAGAACACCGCTCCCTTGCAAATCACCGATTGGGTATTCACACGGTAAGCCGCTTCTCCTCCTCAATGCGTTCGAACATTTTCAAGAATCGTACATCGCCTCGGATAGGGTTTAAATCAGAATCATTTTTGAACCACATAGTCTGATAGTACGAACTTTTGGGAAGGACGCTCTGCAGCAGTCGGATAGCTTTCTCGACCTCACCGATTATCGAGTACACGCAGGCAACGTTGTACTGCGCGACGACATCGTCCGGATCGATTGCCAATGCCCTGTCAGCCCAGTCTCGGGCTCGTTGATGGTCGCCAAGGTGCGCCCAAGCCAATGCACCACGATGGGCTGGCCCGGAGTTTTCCGGGTTTTTGGCCAGAGCCTGTTCCGCCCGCCATACACCAATGCGAGCCCAGCTTTCGGTTTCCGCCAACTTACCGAGAGAGCTATATGCACTCATTAAATGGATGGGCGAGAGATAATCATCAGGCTTCAACTCGGCAGCTTGTTTAAAATAGTGCACCGCAGACTCGAAGTTACCGCGCATGTAAAAGAAGCGAGCATAGTGGAAATTGGCTTCGTGAAGTCCCCGATCGATCGCGAGTGCTCGCTCGAAAGAGGCCGCGGCCTCTTCATCATGACCGGCCTGATGTAGAGCCAATCCCCGGGATGCGTGCGCTTCTGCTAAATTTGGATCCAGTTCGAGCGCTTTAGCGGCCATAGCTGAAATTCTTTCCAGCGGGAAGTCATCCGGTTGCCAGTCGCGCAATGCTGCCTCGCAGTCAGCAATGCCTGCGTAGGCCAGGGCATAGTCGGGATCCAATTCCACTGCCTTGC
The DNA here is from genome assembly GCF_014192095.1 of Phyllobacterium trifolii. Taxonomy (GTDB): domain Bacteria; phylum Pseudomonadota; class Alphaproteobacteria; order Rhizobiales; family Rhizobiaceae; genus Phyllobacterium; species Phyllobacterium trifolii. Next base: position 258,434 of record NZ_JACHXN010000007.1, on the reverse strand, counting down.
AGAACATGCGCCGCGCCAAATAAAGGTATGATTTGGTCCAGGCATGCGAAAACTGCCGTCCCCGTAAATAATAGGTATAAGCTTCGACATTCCCGGTTGGCTCAGTGTCGATTGCTTTTCTTTCTTCTGGCAAGAGCTTGATTTTTAGCTGGCTGACGATCGCGTGGGTTATTTCATCCTGTATGGCGAAAATGTCGGTCAGGTCCCGGTCATATCGTTCGGCCCACATGTGGCCACCATACAGCGCGTCGATAAGTTGCCCGGTTATCCGGACACGCTCTCCGACCTTGCGCACACTGCCTTCCAAAACATAACGGACGCCAAGATCCAGCCCGACCTGTTTAATCTTCACAGACCTGCCCTTGTAAGTGAACACAGTATTACGCGCCACGACGTGAAGGCTGGAAATCTTTGATAAATCCGTAATGATATCTTCAGTGATACCATCAGAAAAATACTCTTGTTCGGGATCGTGACTCATGTTGGTAAATGGCAAAACCGCTATGGTTTTTTGTAGCTGATCAAGCGGGCCAACTGTCGTCTGCGTGGTGGTTTCTATGCCGGATGGACTGCCAAAACCGATCGTATAAACACGGATATTTTGCTTGATGTTCTTAAGTGCATGTTCGCCTTTGTCTATGAACTTCAAATTTAACCGGGAGCCCACTTGATCGCGCACTGATGCTGCCACCGCAATACAACCGGCGTCGGCAATGCCTTCCAGACGGGCTGCAACGTTGACACCGTCTCCAAAAATATCACCGTCCTCGACGATTATGTCACCGAGATTAATTCCTATTCGCAAATCGATGCGGTGCTCCTTAGGCACGTTTTGGTTACGTTCTGCCATGCCACGCTGGATATCGGCGGCGCAGGCGACAGCGTTGATCACGCTGGCGAACTCAACCAGCATTCCATCTCCGGTCAGCTTAAAGGTTCGACCTTTATGGTCATTGATCAAAGGGTCAATCAGTTCACTGCGATGGCACTTGAACCTGTTCAGCGTACCTTCTTCATCAATGCCCATGAGATGACTGTAGCCCACGATGTCAGCAGCGAATATAGCGCTAAGCCGGCGTTCCAAATGACCCCCAAATTGTGATCTAAATGCAAGAACATCGGACTGTAACCGCTTCATCGCTTTAAGTCGCGTCCATCTTTCGATTGACGACAAGGAGTGACGATATCGATTCCGGCGTCCCATCCATCGCCGCATTCTTATGTTTAAATGCCAAGCGACTATTACACCGAGAGATCGACAACCTTGCGCTTCAGATCAGCGAGATAATAGGCGACTGACATTGGCGAGCCAGTCGCCTGTTCCAGCAACTCGCTTGGTGTTCGCGACCGCCCATATTGATGGATGTTTTCGGTCAGCCAGGCCTTCAAAGGCGCATAGTCGCCCCGGTTCAACCCCTCCTCTATCACGGGTATTGCCTTCGCGCTGGCGAAGAATTGCGAGGACATGATGTTGCCGATTGTATAAGTCGGGAAAGATCCCACCATGCCCGACGACCAATGCACGTCCTGAAGCACGCCAAGCGTATCACTTGGAACATCGAGGCCAAGATAGGACCGCATCTTGTCCCGCCAGATGGCCGGCAGATCGCTTACCCGGATTTCTCCGGCGATAAGCCCCGCTTCAATCTCAGAACGCAGCATGATGTGGAGATCATAGGTGAGTTCATCCGCCTCGACCCGAATCAGGCTGGGACGCGGTGCGTTGACGACCCGCCAGAAATCCTCGACCGAAACATCGGCGAGTTGTTCGGGAAAGAAGCTGCGCAGTTCGTCGAAATGAATCTCCCAGAAACGGCGAGAGCGGCCAACGCGATTTTCCCAAAGGCGCGACTGTGACTCGTGAGTGCCGAAGCTGCTGCCGCCCACAGCATAAAGGTTGATGAAGTCGGTTGTGAATGCTGAGCGGCTAAAGCGCTCCTCTACCCCTTGCTCATACATTCCGTGACCAGCTTCATGCCAGACCGCAAAAAGGCCGCCCGGAAGCCAGTCCTCCCGGAACCGGCCAGTGATACGGACATCGGCACTTGTGAAGGATATCTCGAACGGATGGACCGTATCGTCCAGACGTCCTCTGTTGAAATCGTAACCGAAACGCTCGGAAATCATGCTGGAAAATGCTCGCTGACGTTCAATCGGGTAAGTGCGATCGAGAATCTCCGTGCGCACGGGCCGCGCTTGTCGAGCGTCGGCCAGCAAGGGAACCAACGACTTCTGCAATTCCTCGTAGAGTTCGCGCAATTTCGCCCAGGTCATTTCCGGCTCGTAAGTCGAAACCAGCGCATCATAGGGATGCGCATCATAGCCAATCGCCGACGCGATCTCGCGCTGCATCTCCATGGTCAGTTCGAGCCACGGCGCGAAGCCGGCGAAATTATCGACGCTGCGCGCCTGTTTCCATGCCGCCTGTGCATTCGTCTTAAGCTCGGCGGCCGCCGAGACAAGTCTTGCCGGGATGCGCGACAGCACACCTATTGATGCCGCCGCCTGCTCGACGGCAGCGCGCTGCAAGGGATCGCCATCTGTATCGGCGCGTGCACTTTCAATTGCTTTCATCATCCGGTCGCCGGTCGCGATATCGCGGGCAAGACCGACGAGCGTCGCGATCTGCTTGCCGCGTGCATCGACACCTCCAGGCGGCATCATCGTGCGTGAATCCCAGGTCAACAGATTAACGGCGCACAGGATATCATTGACCTTGGCGATTTCGCTTTCGAAGATGGTAAAGCTCATCCGGGGTTCCTCGGGTTCGATTATGAGTAAGCGGCAATCAGACCGCGTCCGCCAGTGCCGATGGCATGGCGCCGAAATCGACCAGATGGCAGGCGGCACTGTGGGCGGGAGCCCGCTTGGTGAGTGCCGGCCTTTCGACGCGGCAGCGATCGAATACATGCGGACAACGGCTGGCGAACGGGCAACCGGGCGGAACATTCAGCGGGCTTGGCAGTTCACCGCGCGCCGCGACGACCCTTGATCGATGGGTCGGGTCAAGTTCGGGCGCCGCATCGAGCAGCGCTTTCGAATATGGGTGGCGCGGCGATGCAAACACGCCTTCGGACGGCCCTATTTCCATTATCTGTCCGAGATACATGACCGCGACGCGATGTGAGATATGGCGCACCAGCCGCAAATCATGGGCCACGAAAATCAGCGTGAGATGCAACTCCTCTTGCAGCCGCAACAGCAGATTGATGACCTGTGCCTGGACGGACACATCAAGTGCCGAGACGAGTTCATCCGCCACAATGACATCGGGTTCCACCGCGAGCGCGCGGGCGATGCCGATGCGTTGACGCTGACCTCCGGAAAACTCATGCGGATGGCGTGAAGCCGCGTCATGTGGCAGTCGCACCAGATCGAGAAGCTCGATAATGCGAGCCGGGATATCCCTCTTCGGCCGCATGCGGTGCACTGACAACGCTTCGTTCAGGACTTGGCTGACGGTCATTCGGGGATTGAGCGAGCCGTACGGGTCCTGGAAGATCATTTGCACCCGCTTGTTGAAGGCGCGGCGCTCGGCAGATCGCAAGGTCGAGATGTCCCTGCCCTCGAAGCGGATAGCGCCGCCGTCCGGATCCAGCAAACGCACCAGACACCGTGCCAAAGTGGATTTGCCGCAACCGGATTCGCCGACGATACCGAGCGTTTCACCGCGATGCACCTCGAAGCTGACATTGTTCAGCGCATGAACCGCCAATGGCGGCTCGCCGGCCAGGCGCCGCATCAGCGAATACGAGACACCGAATTGCTTGGAAACTCCGTCGACGGAGATGATTGGGACGGCACTCAAAGGATCGCCTCCGCAGCCGCTACACGATCATGATGGAAACACGCGACCTTTCGGTCCGCACCAAGCGATTGGAGCGGCGGCCGCTCCTGTCTGCATATATCGGTTGCAAAGCTGCAACGCGGGTGGAATGCGCATCCTGCCGGAAGATCCGTCAGGCCCGGCGGCGTCCCCTCGATCGATGAAAGCATGGTTCGGACGGCGCCAGCACGCGGCACAGACCCGAGCAAGCCGCGCGTGTAGGGATGGCGAGGCTGTCGGAACACATCGATCACCGTTCCCATCTCGACGATGCGCCCGGCATACATCACCGCCATGCGATCGCACGTCCCGGCAATGACACCGAGATCGTGGGTAACGAGCACGACACTCATCGCCAGTCTGTCGCGCAGGTCGAGTAACAATTTGAGGATCTGATCCTGGATTGTGACGTCGAGAGCAGTTGTGGGTTCGTCGGCGAGAAGCAGCTTTGGTGAACAGGCCAGCGCGATGGCGATCATGGCGCGCTGACGCATACCACCGGAAAACTGGTGCGGATATTCATTGAGCCGCCGTTCCGCCGCCGGTATGCCGACGATATTCATCAACTCCAATGCCCTCGCCCGTCGTTCGCGCGCATTTAGCCGCGTATGCGCCACAAGGTTTTCCTCAAGTTGCAGCCCGACAGGCAGCACGGGATTGAGGGCGGTCATCGGCTCCTGAAAAATCATCGCAATTTCACTGCCGCGGATACGCCGGAGCTCTTCGGCCGGCATGGCAACCAGATCGCGTCCCCCCCATTCAACCTTGCCCGTGACATGACCTGGCGTCTGGATGAGGCCCATGATCGAGCGCAGGGTCACGCTTTTGCCCGAACCGGATTCACCGACCAGCCCAACCATTTCTCCGGGGCCAACATCAAGATCGACGTCAGCGACGGCGAGCGCCATGCCGCGAGGCGTGTCGAAAAGCGTTGTCAAACCACGAACGGTCAGGCCAAGACCAGTGCCGATTCCCGCACTCATCGGCGTACCCTCATAAGCTGTGCCAGCCCGTCGCCGAGGAGACTGAAACCGAGACCGGTGATGACAATGGCAATGCCGGGAAAGACAGAAATCCACCACGCGGTGCTCATGAAATTCTTGCCATCGGCGATCTGCACGCCCCATTCGGCAGCGGGCGGTTGGGCGCCAAGCCCGAGGTACCCAAGACTTGATCCCAAAAGGATCGCCAGCGCCATATCCGTCATCCAATAGACTATCGCGGGTGTGATTGCATTGGGCAGGAGATGGCGAAAGACAATCCGCATCGGCGTATACCCCATGACCCGTCCAGCATCGGCATAGTCGAGACGTTTCTGTACCTTGACCTCGGCTGCGACGAGACGGGCATAGAATACCCAGCCGACAATTCCGACAGCAACGTACATGTTGCCGAGGCCAGGCCCCAGAACCGAGACGATCGCGATCACCAGAACTAGAAACGGGAATGTGATGACAGCATCGACGACGCGTCCAAAAATAGCTTCCGCCAACCCGCCCGCATAGCCGACATAGGCTCCTACTATCGTTCCGAAGATGAACGGCCCGACTGTAGCGAACACGGCGATCTGCATATCGATCGTATAGGCATGGATCACACGGGACAGGACATCGCGGCCAAAACTGTCGGTTCCGAACGGATGCGCCAATGTCGGCCCCTTCAGCAGGGCTTTATAGTCAAACGCAATGGGATCATACGGAGCAAACAGCGCGGGAAAGAATGCGATAAGCAAACTCACACCAATGATTATCGCGCCGGAAATCAACGTACGTGGCAATGCAAGCCGCCGGAATCTTGGGTACAGCCCAATTTTCTCAACAGCGACGCTCATCGGGCAACCCGAGGGTCAAGCCAGGCTTGAAAAATGTCGGTTGCCAGAAATGTCAGCGATACCAGAACCGCGAGCGCAATCGTCAATCCTTGCAGCACAGGGTAATCGCGGCCGTAAATACTGTCGATCATGAGACGGCCGGCGCCAGGCACGGCAAAAACCGTCTCGGTAATGACCGCGCCACCAAAGAGCGTACCGATCTGCAGCCCAAACAAAGTGACCGTCGATATCAGAGCGTTGCGCAGCACGTGTCTGGTCATGATAATGCGGGGTCGCAGCCCTTTGGCCCGGGCGAAATCGACATATTCAGCGTTGATGACGCCTATGATCGAGGACCGTAAATTGCGCATCAATACGGCAGAAAAGCTGAACGCCAGTGTCAAAGCCGGCAGGAACAGGTGATAGAGCCTGTCGGCAAACGTGTCGCCATAGCCACCGACCGGGAACCACTTTAGCGTTGCGCCGAAGACGGTCAACATCAGGATACCAACGTAAAACACAGGCATCGACAATCCGACCTGGAATGTGCCTCGAATGACCGCGTCGGCGGTCTGTTCCCGCTTCAGTGCGGCAAGGAACGCCAGTGGCACGGCCAGAATGAGGGCCAGCAGCGCTGCCATCAAGGTCAGCATCAATGTCACCGGCAAGCGTTGCATGATGATGGTCGTCACAGGCAGCTTCAGCGCGATTGACGTGCCGAGATCGCCGGTGAAGACATTCTTTACGAAATACAGGAATTGAACGGGGATCGGCTTGTCCAACCCAAGGCTGGCATTGATGCGCTCAACATCAGCATCGATCGCACGATCGCCGAGCATGGCGCTTGCGGGATCACCAGGCAGAAGCCTCACAAGGACGAAGGTGACGACGAGGATAAATACCACCGTCGGGATCATTTGAAGAATGCGACGCAGAACGAAACTGAAAAGTGGCAATGAGCCGCTCCCGATGTTTTGCATTAGTATCCAGAGTGAGCGCGGGTGACATGTCAACCACCCGCGATATGCACCTGAACTCCAGTTACTTATCCAGCCAAGCGCGACCGAAGAAATTGTTGCCAAGCGGTATCTGCAGGAAGCCATGTACCTTCTTGCTCAGCGCCACGGGATAGGGTGTCTCGTAGAGCGGCACGATCGGTCCTTCAGCGTTATAGATCTCCTGGATGCGAGCGTATTGAGCCGCGCGCTTGGTAGCATCGATCTCTTTCTGCGACGCATCGAAGAGCTTGTCCGCTTCCTCGTTTTTCCAACCCGTGTGCAAAGCATCGATGGTCGGCGAATAGACGAAATACGATGTGATCTCGTTCGGATCCGCAATATCGTCGGTCCATGCAGCCTCACGCATTGTGAAAACGCCATCGCGATATTGCTGGGTACGGGTGGCATTGTCCACCTGCTGCAACTCAAGTTTGATGCCCAGCTCCGCCCACATCTGCTGTAGCGCAGTCGCAATGCCGATTTCGTCCTGATTACCCGCAAGGACGAGGATGCTCGTATCGAAACCCTTTTCGAATCCGGCCTCCTTCATCAGGCTCTTCGCCTTTTCGATATCATAGGCATAGAGTGGCTTGTCGCCCGTATGCATCGGCGTGGCCGAAGACATGTAAGACGTCAGAGGCTTGCCGACGCCGTGCGTTACGATCGCAATGATTGCGTCCTTGTTGACGGCATAGTTCATTGCCTGACGCACTTTTGGATTGGATAGCGGATTGTCCTTACCCTTGATCTGCGGCCGTGCATTCATGGTGACATACTGCACGCGGGTCGAAGGGAACAGCTCCATATTGAGGTTGCCGGCGGACTTCAATTCTTCGACGCGCGAATAGGGAATGAATTCCGCCCCGTCGATCTCGCCAGAATTCAGCTTCAAAATGCGCGTGGCGTCATCCGGCAGGACTTCGAAGGTAACACCGTCAAGATAAGGCAAAGGCTTACCGTCTTCCCCCTTGCCCCAGTAGTGCTCGTTGCGAACGAGCTTCATGGTTGATCCACGATCCCAGGATTGGAGCACGAATGGGCCGGAACTGACCGGATGCTCGGCAAATACCTTTGCTTTGTCCGCGTCGGTGGCACCGGCAGCCGCCTCGAATACCTTCTGAGGCAAGATCGCGGTGTTGAACACGGTCAACGCAGCAAGAATGGCCGGGTCTGGATGCTTCAACTTGAGGACGACCGTTTTGTCGCCTTCCGTCGTTACATCGTCGATGGAACTTACGAGGAAGTTCCAAATGCCGTTGTCCTTGTTGGCGGCACGCTTCAGCGACCAGGCCACGTCGGCCGGCGTGATGGGCGAGCCGTCGGAAAATTGGATGCCGTCACGCAATGTGAGATTGACGCTCATCCCGTCGTCGGAAACCTTCCATTCGGTGGCGAGTCCAGCCTGAACCCCTTTGCCATCATCTGTGGGAAGGAGTAGCGTGTCGTAGAGGTTGGACAGGATCCAGATGTCGACGTTGGCGTCGTTGAGCACCGGATCAAGAAAGAGGCTGTCGGCGTAACGCCCATAGGTCATGACACCACCCCTTTCCACCGCGACGGCGGAAAGGCTCGTACCGACGAGCAATACGGCGGCAAGAGCCGCCTTGGCGATCTTTTTCATTCGTATTCCCCTTTGTTGTGAACTACCTAAGTGTTCTTATTGGGTATAACGATTTCACTTACCTCCGGCGCTGTCAACAGTTTATAATTTGGTGGCTTGGCTCGCTCTGGCCTTGCGATTAGGACGCAGCCGGTATAATCGTAATAGTCTACTAGAACAGCCAAAGACTGGGTTCATGGAATTCTTCATCGACCGCGATTTGCCGGTTCCGCTCCGAACACAACTCCATGGGCTCATAGAGTACGGCATCGCCTGTGGGGAATTGCTTCCGGGCGAAGCTCTTCCTTCCGTGCGCGAGCTTGCGGAGAAGATCGGCGTGGCGCCGATGACGGTCAGCCAGGTTTATGCTGATTTGAAAGCCGAAGGATTGATCGACGCACGTCCAGGTTCAGGTACATTTGTCAGCGACAGTTTGCAGGCACGGCTTGCCGGCCGTTCGGACCAGACGAATTTGCATCGTCACATCGATGCGTTGATCGAGCAGAGCCGCGCCCTTGGCATCCGCTCCGCCGAATTTGTCTCATTGGTCAGCTCAAGAGTCTTCTACCGCGAAAGCCTTGGCCAGCGCATGCGGATCGTCATGATCGGGCTATTTCCGGAAGCGACCGCCAGTTATGCGCGTTTCATCGCTGCCCGTCTCGGAAAAGGCGTAGCAGTGGAACCCTTGACGATCTCGGCAATCGAGCGTGACCCGGCAACGAGGGCGCGGGCAAATTCGGCCGACCTTGCGATAACCTTTGCCAACAGGCACCGGGAAGTGGCAGCCCTCGTGCCGAACACCAAGGTGGTCACCATCAGTTTCACCCCATCCGAAGAGACGCGAATGGCATTGGCCTCGCTGGATTCGCTGGCTTCGATCGCTGTTGTCTCGCGGTTCCCCGACTTCCTGCCGATCATGAAAGCGGGCGTTCAAAGGTTTGCGCCGCATGTCCGCGAGATTGCGGGAGCGACGCTGGAAACCGCGGGGCTCGACGAAAATATCGCGCATGCCAGCGTTATCATCTTCGCGTCAGGTGCCGAGGAGGTCACAAGCCGACTGCGCCCCGGTGCCCAAGCGATTGAATACCGCCACGCTCCTGACGTAGCCGATATTGAGAAAGTGATCTTGCCCATCATTCGGGCAGCAGGCGGACTTCCGCCACCCGCATCTGAAAATGCGTTGCGCATGGCCAGCATGGACAAATAAAGAAGGGAACCATCGTGAAAGTTTCACAAGCAAACTGGCAGCAGATCGAAGAGTATTTACGCAGCGACGACCGCGCCGTTCTCCCCTTGGGAAGCACCGAACAACACGCCCAGTTGTCGCTCTCAGTCGACTCCATCCTGTCAGAAAAAGTCGCCACGGATGCAGCAGAGCCACTCGGCATACCGGTATTTCCGGTCGTTGCCTACGGTCTCACTCCCTATTTCATGGCTTACCCGGGCACGATCAGTCTTCGCCTGGAGACGTATGTGCGCATCGTTCGCGATATACTGGACGGGCTGAAGGCGCAGGGATTTCGTCGCATCCTGATCGTCAACGGCCATGGCGGTAATCAGCCAGCTGGAAGTCTGGCCATCGAATGGATGGCAGACAATCCGGGCACAGCAGTCAAGTTTCACAATTGGTGGAACGCACCGGCGACCTTTGCCAAGGTGCAGGAAATCGACAAGGTGGCCTCCCACGCCTCGTGGATGGAGAATTTTCCTTGGACTCGGCTGCCTGGCACGCAAATGCCGACACAGCAGAAGCCAATGATTGACCTTGCGCGCCTGCGCGTCATGGATCCGGACGGCGTCAGAGCTTACCTCGGCGACGGCAATTTTGGCGGCTACTACGAACGTCCGGATGAAGAAATGCAGGTAATATGGGACGTCGCCGTGGCAGAGACACGAGCCTTGCTCGAAGGAGCATGGGCATGAGCATGAGCGGGCCGATTCTCATCTGGGGCGCTGGCGCAATCGGCGGTACTCTTGGAACGGCGTTCATCCGGGCGGGACATGAGGTGATTTTCGTCGATAATGCCGCCGATCATGTCGCCGCAATAAATGCCAATGGCCTAAGGATCGAGGGGCCGATCTTTCAGGACACCGTTAAGGCCAAGGCCTTCACCCCGGAGGGTCTGCAGGGCAAGTTCGAGCGCATTTTCCTGTGCGTGAAGGCCCACCACACCGAAGCCGCGGCGAAAGCTCTGCTGCCGCATGTAACAGACGATGGTTACGTCGTGTCGGCACAAAACGGCCTCAACGAAATGGTCATCAGCAAGGTTATAGGTGAACATCGGGTCATCGGTTGTTTCGTCAATTTCGGCGCAGACTACCTCGAGCCCGGCGTCGTGCATTATAGCGGCCACGGAGCAGTCGTGGTCGGCGAATTGGACGGTAAGCGTACAGTCCGCATTGAACAAATCTACGCGTTGATGCGGGAGTTCGAACCGAAAGCCATTCTGACGGATAATATTTGGGGCTACCTGTGGGGCAAGCTCATCTACGGGACACTGCTTTTCGGTACCGCACTCACCAACGACAGTATCGCGGATGTGCTGGCCAACGAGCACTACAGGCCAATCCTGACAAAACTTGCGCTTGAAGTCGGCTCGGTCGCCAACGCCAACGACGTGGTGCCTGAGGCGTTCGACGGGTTCGATCCGGCAGCATTCGCCCCTGCCGCCTCGGCCGCGGACACCGCACGTTCCTTCGACGAAATGGTCACTCATAACCGCCGCTCGGCGAAATCGCATTCCGGCATTTGGCGTGATCTTGCCATCCGCAAGCGCAAGACCGAGGTCGATGCCCAGGTCGGGCCCGTCGTCGAAATCGGGCGATCACTCGGTGTACCGACCCCGCTGGCGGCGAAGGTCGTCGAATTGATCCATCAGATTGAGGCCGGGACCCTGTCGCTTGAGCTTGCCAATCTCGATCTGCTTGCGCGAACGGAGGCCGGCACATGAACATCGAGTTCAGCGGCAAAATCGTTATCGTTACAGGTGCCGCCCATGGCTTTGGCCGTGCAATTGCGCAGGCATTCGCCAGCCGTGGCGCACGCGTGCATGTCTGCGACGTCAATGAAGCCGGGCTCACGGAAACCGTTGCACTTTGCGGAGCGGCATCGTCGATTGCGCATGTTCTGGATGTAGGCGACAGAAGCGCCGTTCAGGCAACCGTTGCAAAAATCGAGGCTGCCGATGGCGGCACAGATATTCTGGTCAACAATGCCGGCGGTGTACGCGGACAGGTGGGCCGACCCATCGAAGAGATTTCCGAGAGCGACTGGCAGACAATTTTCGATGTCAATCTGTCCGGCGCTTTCTTCATGACGCAGGCCGTCGCCCCCGGCATGAAACAACAGAAATTCGGCCGGGTCATCAATATTTCCAGCGGCGCCGGCCTTGGCATTTCACTGACAGGAATACAGGCCTATGCAAGTGCGAAGGCTGGTCAGATCGGGCTAACGCGCCAACTCGCGCATGAACTCGGCCCTTGGAACATCACGGTCAATAATGTCGCGCCCGGTTTCGTGCTGTCGAACCCGACAACCGAAAGGCAGTGGGAAGCGATGGGGGCAGATGGCCAAAAACGGCTTCTCGACAATATCGCCCTGAAGCGGCTTGGCAAACCCGATGACATCGCCAACATGGTTCTGTTTTTCGCATCGGACCAGGCGCAATGGATCAGCGGACAGGTCATCAGTGTGGACGGTGGCAAATGAATTCCGTCGAGAGATACCTTGCTGACAATTACGAACGTGCTCTCGCGGATTTGAAAGCGTTCTGCCGCATCCCCAGCGTCAGCACCGATCCCGTTTTTCGTGACGGTATCCAGGAGGCTGCCGAATTCGTGGCGAACCGTCTCAAGAAGGCAGGCTTCGCCTCAGTAGAACTCCTGGACACAGGCGGACATCCTGCCGTTTACGGCGAGGTCATCGGCGACCCGACGCTTCCAACCATCCTCGTTTATGGCCATTACGACGTGCAGCCACCCGATCCGCTCGACAAATGGATGACGCCACCCTTTGAGCCGGCAATACGCGACGACCGCCTCTATGCGCGCGGCGTTTCCGATGACAAGGGTCCGCTGCTGATCCCGATCCTTGTCGTCGAAGCCTACCTTAAAACCGAAGGCCGCTTGCCGATCAATCTCAAGATACTGATCGAAGGCGAGGAGGAATCCGGCAGCGAGCATTTCGAGCCCACGCTCGAGCGTAATCGCGATCGCCTCGCCTGCGATCTGGTCGTCTCCGCGGACGGTGCGATGTGGCGGCCGGACCGCCCGTCCATAACCGTTGCCAGCCGCGGACTGGTGGCACTCGATGTAACCGTCACCGGCGCCTCAAAGGATTTGCATTCGGGCCGCCACGGCGGCAGCGCACCCAATCCGATCCGCGCACTCACCAAGCTGCTTGCGTCGCTGCACGATTCCGATTCGCGTGCCGCCGTGCCGGGTTTCATGGATGGCATTAAACCCTTGGACCCGACGATCCTCACAGCAATCGATGCGGCGCGTTTCGACGCGAACGCCTACTACCGAGATATTGGCTCGCCCAAACCCGACCCTATTGAGAATGGCGGCCAGCTGCTGGTGCGGCAATGGCTGGAACCTACGCTCGAATTCAATGGTATCTACGGCGGATACCAGGGACCGGGAACGAAAACGGTCATCCCCTCCTCCGCCAGCGTCAAAATCACCTGCCGCCTTGTCGCCGGTCAAAAACCTGCCAAGGTAGTCGAGGCGATCGCCCGTCATCTGGAGACCAATTCGCCCGCTGGCTACAGCCTGCAAGTCGAGCCGCACGGGCCTGGCAGCGAGGCCTTTTCCGTCGATCCAAACCTGCCCGGCCTGCTTGCTGCGGAATCAGTGCTTGAGGAGTTGCTTGGCAGCAAGCCCCTTCGTGTCGCCATGGGCGCGACCATCCCGATCGGCACGGCTTTCCGTAAGCATCTCGGTGCGGAGGCCATCTTCTTTTCATTCTCCACCTCGGACGAGGATTATCACGCACCGAACGAGTTCTTCCGGTTGTCGAATTTCCGCACGGGTCTTATCGCATGGACAAGATTACTAGGCAGACTTGCCGGTCACCCGAAGCTTGAGCCAACCATGAGACTCTGAAAATCTGTGCCTTTTGTTGTCGACAGCCATTCAGTTGTGTCCGCTCAGCTCCAAAGGAGACTTCGGCTATATCGACGGTGCAACGATGATTATGGCTGGCCGCAGTAGTGCGCTGTTGCTGTTCCTATGGTCTGGAATTTGCCGTTGCTCGTTACCGTTGTTGCGCAGATTGTCGTTTTGGGATTCCACCAGTATGTGGTTGAACCTTGCTGCTGCGTAAACGCATAGCCTCGCGCCTGCATCTGGCTTCGAGCACGAGTGGCAGACGCATTTACCAGATCGGCAATATCAACCGGCGCGCCCACTGCAGTGGTAGCGGTCGCATCCATGGCGGGCGGCACCGCTGAAGCTGGCACGCCGTCGGTGTCTTCGCCGGTCGACTGACATCCAGCAAGGGTTGCCGCCAGTATCGATATTGCAATTGCAGCGCGCATTCGAATAAACATTCTCTCCCCCGGGCTCTGTGATTGCTGGTCGCGTCAAGGTGCTGGATTTAAAGTGACAGTCGTAACTCCTCCGGCGAAGTTGATACCCTCCTGTCCCTCTACCGAAATGGGCTGCAAGGAAAATGCTTTGCCCGTGCCGCCTACAAGAATGTTCGCACCGGCACCAGGGCCAACCGAAGCGTTTGCTCCGACACCGGCATAGGTTCCGGCGAGCGCCCCTGCCTGAAGTCCGCTGGTCGCAGCAACGACGCCCCAGATCAGGTGCCCCGACGCAACTTCGCCGAGCGCGATGCCGAATTGGTCAATTGATCCGGTGTAATTGTCGGTATTGCCGCCTTTGTCCGGCTTGAATGTGCAGGAGAGCTTTTGTTTCTCCACGACAAACATGCCTATCCCTTTGGACACATCGCAGGCGAGCATTCCAATCTGGGCAGATTCCGCACTTGCATCAAAAGGAATAAGCACAGCGGCACACCCAAGAATCTTATGGAAAAAAGTCATTCGTAACTCCTATTGTTCGATCAGTTGGGAACAATGTTGAGGTGGCTCCAGCGATATACTGAAACCACATAGGTTCGCTCCAGACCGAAGAAGTGAAGTACGTAACGGTTACAGGGAGATTGTCGGAAGAACATTCCACACCAAAAATTCGCACCTGACCATTAAACTTGGGACTGATTGGACCGGACATGCAAGTCGTCTAATTAGGACAAACTGCAATTCTTCTTGAACCCATGGGGATAAAAGGATGGACGAACTTTCAACGACAAAGCCTGTTCTGGAAATTGCGGTTGGGACTCTGATACTGATCATTGTCATTTTCGTCCACGGCGCCGGCATCAGAGTCATAAATCGACGCTTCAGCAGATCCTGGATTCATATGACAAGAAGCACGCCCCATTGGCGGCTAAACCTGCTGCTGGCAGCGACCATCGCGTCCCTAGCCATGTTGCATTTCGCCGAAACCCTCATCTGGGCCATTCCGATTTCTGTGCGGGGTTTAATTCCCTCGATGCGAGACAGCTACTATTTCGTATTGGAAAACTACACCACGCTCGGCGAAGGTACCATCCGATTGCCTGATCAGTGGCGGTTGCTCGGACCAGTCATAGCGATATCCGGTTTGTTCACCTTCGGATGGACAGGCAGCGTGCTCGTAAGCATCATGACGGAGTTTGGCAGACTCGATAGGGAGCGGGCAAAGGGATCGGACGATGCCGCTTCTTCAGAAGATCCCGACGCGGGGCGATGATTGGTGCAGGCATGCTGTCAACCGAAATAGCTCCTGGCGTCCGTCCGTATAGAAGTTGAAATAATAAAAATTTTAGGGAACTGCCGACAACATCCGTGTTTGTAACTGTTACGTACTTCACTGGCAGCTGATCCAAGAATAATTTGAAACAACAGGCATACCTTCGACAAAAATACTTAGACGGCACATAAACGGACGGTTCCTCATCGCTGCGAATCTGCGTAGCACCGAACACTTAACTGGTTATCGCTCGATCATTGTTTCAGATAGCTGGAGGGGCGTTTCAGGCCGCCGAAAGCGGTGTCCGTCATCTCGTCAAAATATCAGTACGCAATGTCAATGGAGAAGCTAAAAATGACCGGGAGAACCCTGAAGTTCAGTCTTGGCGCTTTGGTAGCCGGGACGGTGTTATGCGGCGTGCTCGCACCCGCGCAGGCGCAGGATGCGCAAAAGAAGCCCAACATCCTGTTCATCGTCTCCGACGATACGGGCTATGGCGACCTCGGCCCCTATGGCGGCGGTGAGGGACGAGGCATGCCGACGCCAAGCATCGACAAACTGGCCAGCGACGGCATGAGCTTTTTCTCGTTCTACGCGCAGCCCAGTTGCACGCCCGGCCGCGCCGCCATGCAGACCGGGCGCATTCCCAACCGTAGCGGTATGACCACCGTGGCTTTCCAGGGCCAGGGGGGCGGTCTGCCGGCAGCGGAATGGACGCTTGCCTCCGTACTGAAGCGCGGCGGCTACCATACCTATTTCACCGGCAAATGGCACCTCGGTGAGGCCGACTACGCATTGCCCAATGCCCAGGGCTACGACGACATGAAATATGCCGGCCTCTATCATCTCAACGCCTACACCTACGCCGATCCCACCTGGTTCCCCGACATGCCGGCGGATCTCAGGGCGATGTTCCAGAAAGTGACGAAAGGCGCGCTGTCGGGCAAGGCCGGAGGTCCAGTGACGGAGGAGTTCAAGATCAACGGCCAATATGTCGATACCCCGACGATCGACGGCAAAGAAGGCGTGGTCGGCATCCCATTCTTCGACAGTTACGTCGAGAAGGCAGCGATCGAGTTCCTTGACGCTGCGTCACAGAAACCGGACGAGCCTTTCTTCATCAACGTCAACTTCATGAAGGTGCATCAGCCGAACATGCCGGCACCGGAGTTCCAGCTTAAATCACTGTCGAAGAGCAAATATGCGGATTCGGTTGTCGAACTCGATACCCGCATCGGCCGGATCATGGACAAGCTTCGCGAAACCGGCATGGACCGGAATACGCTGGTTTTCTACACGACCGACAATGGCGCATGGCAGGACGTTTATCCGGATGCCGGTTATACACCGTTCCGCGGCACCAAGGGCACCCTGCGCGAGGGCGGCAATCGTGTCCCGGCGATTGCGGTATGGCCCGGCAAGATAAAGCCTGATACGAAGAATCATGATGTCGTCGGCGGTCTCGATCTGATGGCCACCTTCGCGTCGGTCGCCGGTGTTCCGCTTCCCGACAAGGACCGCGAAGACAAGCCCATTATCTTCGACAGCTATGACATGTCGCCGATCTTGCTTGGTACGGGCAAATCCGAACGTAAATCCTGGTTCTTCTTTACCGAAAACGAGCTTTCGCCAGGCGCTATTCGTTACAACAATTATAAATTCGCGTTCAATATTCGCGGTGACGACGGACAGGAAACAGGTGGTCTTGCTGTCGACTCCAACCTCGGCTGGAAGGGTGCGGAAAAATACGTCGCCACGGTACCCCAGGTGTTTGACCTGTGGCAGGACCCGCAGGAGCGCTACGATATCTTCATGAACAACTTCACCGAGCGGACCTGGATGGGTGTGGTCATGGGTGAGGAACTGAAGAAGATCATGGCCACCTATGTCCAGTATCCCCCGCGCAAACCGCAGAGCCTGACGTACACAGGGCCGATCACGCTTTCGAATTACGAGAAGTTCCAGTGGGTGCGGGACTCGTTGGCCAAGGACGGTGTCACCATTACGTTGCCAACCGGCAATTAATATCCAAATGGCCCCTGGTTCACCCGGGGGCCATTTTCGTTTGTTCTGCCTGCGCGTATGGGCGCGTGTAGATGGCATCGGAGGATTTCATCGTGTTCAAAGCCAATCTTGCCAAAGTTGCCCGCGCTGCAGCGCTGGGCATCGCGGCCATTGTTCTATTCACTGT
This sequence comes from Phyllobacterium trifolii, assembly GCF_014192095.1. Classification (GTDB taxonomy): domain Bacteria; phylum Pseudomonadota; class Alphaproteobacteria; order Rhizobiales; family Rhizobiaceae; genus Phyllobacterium; species Phyllobacterium trifolii. The sequence continues at coordinate 241,205 of NZ_JACHXN010000007.1, read as the reverse complement.
TCCGGTGTGGGCGCAAAACGATCCGCTTCCGTCTTGGAACGATACAGCACCCAAGGCAGCAATCGTTGCCTTCGTCGAGAAGGTGACCAAGGAGGGCTCAACCGACTTCGTCCCGGAACCAGAACGCATCGCCGTGTTCGATAATGATGGCACGCTGTGGACTGAGCACCCGATGTATGTCCAGCTTGCGTTCGTCCTCGATCGCGTGAAGGCCGAAGCTGCATCGCACCCTGAATGGAAGAACACACAACCATTCAAGGCGGTGCTCGAGAGTGATATGAAGACGCTGGCTGCCCTCGGAGAAAAGGGCCTGGTGGAACTCCTCATGACCACACACGCCGGGATGACGGCCGAAGAGTTTCAAACGATCGTGACCGACTGGATCGCAACCGCGCGCGATCCGAGCTTCAAGAAACCTTACACCGAGCTCGTCTATCAGCCAATGCTCGAACTGCTCGCCTATCTGCGTGCCAATGGCTTCAAGACCTTCATCGTATCGGGTGGCGGCATCGAGTTCATGCGGCCGTGGACAGAGAAAGTCTATGGCGTTCCACCCGAACAGGTCGTCGGCTCGTCGATCAAGACACAGTTCGAAATGCGCGACGGCAGTCCAACCCTGATGCGCCTGCCGCAGGTCAATTTCATTGATGACAAAGCCGGCAAACCGGTCGGAATCAATGAACACATCGGCCGTAGGCCGATTGCCGCTTTCGGCAATTCCGATGGTGACCTCGAGATGCTGCAGTGGACGACTTTGGGCGAAAAACCGGGATTCGGGCTGATCGTCCATCACACGGATGCCGAGCGCGAATATGCCTACGACCGGAATACGGAATTCGGCCGCCTCGACACGGCGCTCGATGCCGCCGCCGTGAACCAGTGGACCGTCGTCGACATGAAGGCCGACTGGAAGCAGATTTTTCCCGAGAAGTAGGACGGACAGCCGGGTCACGATTGGATGCAGGTGCGGGTAACGTTGTGCTAGTTGAAATGCAAAACATCCGGTTGCGCGCTCGTTCGCATATCACGCTTTGGGCGGCATTTTCGCTTTACGTTCTGCTCGCATTCGTCGAGCAAGCCGTCGCTGCCGAGACCATTCCAGCTTCACATGCGGATCCAATGATCTCAATACATGAGGGGTTCGTAGACGAGAACGTCTGCACGTCATGCCACGCCAATGAGGCCGCAGCATTCGCCAAATCGAACCACGCCAAGGCGATGGCCATTGCCAGTGACAAATCGGTGCGGGCAAATTTCAACAATGCCAGCTTCGAGCACAATGGCCTTGTTTCAACGTTCTTTAGGCAAGATAAACGCTTCTTCGTTCGCAGCGAGGGGCCGGACGGCAAGCAGGCAGAATTTGAAGTAAAGTACGCTTTTGCCTATGAACCGCTTCAGCAATATCTTGCCGATATCGGTGGTGGCAGGCTGCAGGCACTCGACCTCGCATGGGATACGGAAAAACAGCAATGGTTCTGGCTCGGCGAAGCCAAGCCGGCAAAACCGGGTTCCACATTTCATTGGACCGGGCCGTTCTACCGCTGGAACCGCACCTGCATTGACTGCCACTCAACCGCCCCCCGGGCCAATTTCCAGCCGGAGACAAACGAATATAAATCGTCCTATGTCGCCACGAGCGTCGGCTGTCAGTCTTGTCACGGCGCGGGCGCAAAACACGTCGCATGGGCCGTGGAAAAATCCCGAGATGCCAAGATGTCCACTCCCTCAAATCTTGGACTATCGAAGGCCGATGCGAGTGCCTGCTTCGCGTGCCACGCGAGACGGACCAAGCTTCTTGACGGCTATCAGCCCGGAAAGCCCTTCCTCGACTATTTTTCCCCCGCACTGCTCCGTCCGGACCTCTACTTTCCAGACGGGCAGATTCTCGACGAGGTATTTGAGTACGGCTCCTTCCAGCAGAGCAAGATGGCAAGAGCGGGCGTCACCTGCCTCGACTGCCACACCCAGCATGAGGCCGCACTCAAGGCGCAAGGCAATGCCCTATGCACGCAATGCCATACGAAATTGGCGCCGGAGCGCTTTGTAAAATTCAATCCGGGCGGCGATTTTGATACCTCGACCCACACTCGTCACCCGGTGGGATCGACTGGAGCGCAGTGCACGAATTGCCATATGCCCGAGCGTACCTATATGAAAGTCGACCCACGGCGCGACCACTCCTTCGTCATTCCGCGTCCTGACCTGTCGGCAGCCTATGGTACGCCGAATGCCTGCACGACATGCCATGAGGGCAAAACCAACGCCTGGGCAGGCGAAAACATGGACCTATGGTATGGCAAGGCCTGGCGTGAGCGTCCGACGACGGCACATGCATTTGCCGGCGCGGCACAGAACGATCCCGCATCAATCGATGCGTTGCGAGCGCTGATCGCCGATCGGGAACAGGCGGGTATCGTCCGTGGCAGCGCGGTTGCCGTCATGAGCCGCGTCGGCGGGATAGACATCGCAGCTGATGTAAAGGCGGCAGCGGAGGACCCGGATCCCCTCGTCCGGCTCGGGGCAGCAGAAGGCGGCGCCAATCTGCCATCCGAACAACGGCTGGATGCGATAGGGCGCCTCCTTGCCGACGACACACGCGCTGTGCGCGTAGCGGCTGTTACCGCTCTCGGCAGCACTCCCTCGCTTGGTTTGCTGGGTGACGCGAGAAAGAACTTCGACACCGCGGTCAAAGACCTGCGTGCCTATGTGCAGTCCAACGCCGACGTCGCCGAGACACAGAACAATTTTGGGACCTTTCTCTTCGGTCAGCAACGCGCTGGCGAGGCCGAGGGCGCCTTTCGCCAGGCGATCGTACTCGATCCGGCGCTTGCGGGTGCGCGCATCAACCTTGCCGAACTCTACCGCGTAACGGGACAGAACGAAAAATCAGAACGGGCCTACGCCGAAGCGATCGCGGTGTCACCCGCGCAGGCCGACCTGCGCTACGGACACGCGCTCTCGCTCGTTCGCCAAAAAGCGCTGCCAGAAGCGATCCGGGAGCTGGACGAGGCTGTCCGGCTTGATCCCGTCAACAGCCGGTACAAGATGACACTTGCCATTGCGCTCGATTCGGCCGGGCGCACCGGGGAGGCCCTCACAGTGCTCGATCTTGCGGTTGCGGCAGGAGAAACCGACGCCAGTCTTCTCGGCGCGGCCATCCAGTATGGACTGAAGCTTCGCCGCTACCCGGAAACGTTGAAATATGCCGAAGCGCTGGCACGACAGCGGCGGGATGATCAACAACTCGCCGAACTCATTCGGCAGTTGCGCGCGGCAACCGGCGGCAAGTAAGGTTCATTTCGGAAAGAGAAACGTGATCGCCAGTCGCGCGCCGAATCCATCCGGTCCATTGTCCGGGCTATCGGCCCAATAGCGGACACCAGCCGAAAGTTGAATTGGCTGTTTGTTGACCTTCACCAGCTTGGATACCACGAAGTTAATTGGGACGGACCAATCTTCGGTCTCCCAATTGTAGGTGCTTTCGGTGTTGAGAGCGAAAGTCCAGGCCTTCGGTGTGGTGTAGGAAATGAACGGCTGCAGGAAGGTGGCGTTTATGTCCTCACGATCATCATCACCCGCGAATGACCAGATGTGGTTTGTCAGCGCACCAATGGTCCATGGGCCGTCCTGTTTGAGGACAACGGCAGTTGGCCCCGCACCCCACTTTTCGCCGCCAAGCAAATCGTCGGTAGCAGTCGGCAAAAGAAAGACTGGACCAACGCCCCAGATGATGCCGGAAGCGGTTGGCTTCTTCGGCGAGAAGAACAGGCTTTGGGTGATATCCCCCAAACCGAACTGATCGCCGGATGGTCCGGCGATATCATCTTGCCAGGCGATCGGCAGAATGGTTCGCGAGATGACGTTCCAGTTCTCGTTCAATGTGAACGGAATGACAGGCTGCACATTGACGTAATATTTCTCGCCGTCATTGGGACCGTACCCACTATCGTAGTTGAACTGAAACGGCACGCTGATCAGCGACGCGATCGGATTTGACAATTTCTTGGCGAGGTCTTCGCTTGAGTCCTGTGCCCAAGCGCCGCAATTCATTCCTAGCAGCGTGACCGCAGCGACCGGGATCGAAAGCCAGTTCCTGAAGACGTCCATGTAAAATTCCCCCACGCGATTATAACACCGCGGGGCCGTGCGCGCCATCGCGTTCAATGATGATGGTCGAGTTCGCTCAGGGCAATCCTTACGTCCTGCAGGAATCGGAACAGAGCAACCACCAGAAAGCATAAAGACCCAATAAACAGGACAGCTGCTCCGGGTTCATGGCGATAACCCAAAAAGGCGATCACAAAACCAACCAACAACAGCACTGTGATCCCGATTCCGCCGATCACCGCCATTTGCAGGGATTGGTTCAACAGGATTTCGCGACGTTTCAGACGGGCGATGTCGGCCTTAAGCCACACCCGCGCAGTGTCGTCATCGGCGATCTGATTGAGGTTCCGGATCCGGTCGGTTATCCCTGCCATCCGATTGATCAGGATGGACACGAAAGCTGCGATTGAGGCCAGCAGAAATGCCGGAGCCACAGCATGAGAAATCATTGTCGAAAGCTGTTCGACGTTGGCGGAAATCGCGAACGGCATTTTCGCGCTTGTCTATTATGTTGCGGAACGGGACTAACGGACACCGAGCATGCCACCAATAGACGGATTCAGCAAACGCGCTTGCCGCAAGGGCCTTGTGACGGCAACGCCGCAGGACTAGGCTGGACACCTGATCCTCTGGAGCGAAGTAGGTTCTCGTTGGATCTCCGGCCGGGGGACCAAGAATGACACTCAATCTTCTCGCTCGTGAGCATCAGGCAGTCGCGGACGCTCGAACATGAGCGACCCGGGCCAAACCATCCGCGACGAGCCACGCTGGGCTCCCACGCTCGCGATATTGGTGGTGCTCAGTCTTTTTGCAGTGCTGCCTCAACATGTGCAGGCGATGCCGGTGTGGGTTTCCTACAGCGTTGCGCTTGTGGTGATCATTCCCATGATTGTGGTCACACTCACTGCAAACGCTTTGTGGATGCGTATTGAACGGATTGTGATCATGCTTCTTGGCGCGGCCTACATCGCCAACACGGCAGCGGAGTTGGCAGACATGATCGGAATCATCACGCTTCATCCACCGGAAACCCGCGCTGTCTCGTTGCTCTCCTCATCGCTTGCAATCTGGGTCGCCAATGTTTTGACCTTCTCATTGCTTTATTGGCAAATCGATCGTGGCGGCCCATCCTCGCGAGCGAGCGGGGCAACAACAAAGCCGGATTGGCTCTTTCCGCAGGCGGCAGCACCCGAAGTCGCATTACCCGACTGGCAACCATTGTTCCTCGACTACCTTTCTCTCGGATACAATACGGCGACTGCATTCAGTCCAACCGACGTACTTCCGCTCACGAGACGTGCAAAGATGCTGATGATGCTGGAGAGCACGATCTCGCTGTTGACGCTTGTCATCGTCGCCGCTCGCGCGGTCAACGCTATCCCGTAGGGGCCAAACACAGAAAATAAGAACCGCCACGCGGAGAGTGCGAGATGCAAGCGCTCAAGCAGCATCTCCTCCTGACACAAGCTGAGCGGAAAATTATCGGTAGAGCCCGACAGCGCGAACAGCGATCTCTCGCGAACAACGATGGCTTGTCCAGGGAACCGCATATACTACTTCACTCCGACGCCAATATTGATCGGATTGGTCAGAGCAGCGGCGCCGTCGCCACCGGCGCGTTTGCGAACCAATCCTTCCAAAGCCTGCTGGATGGCATCCCTTTCATTGCCAGTCAGGTTCAGTTCCGCGAGGACCTCTTCCGCGATAGGATTACTCAATATGATCCAATCCCACAGGTCCCTGCCGGTCTGAAACTCTGTAGTCTCAATGATAGTCTCGATCTTGATCTCCTTCAGACCCGCAGCAGCCAATTCCTTGCGCAGTCGCTCTGGCTCTCGCAGCTGAAAGGGAAGCGGAGGAGGATCCATAGGCGGTCCGCTGAAATCGGGGCGAACAGTCCGGATCGCGCTCACAAAGAAGCCGAGGAATTCGATTTTGTGCGGATCACCGTACACATTCATCAGCACGTGGCCGCCCGGTTTGACGACGCGCACCATCTCGCTGATGCCCTTCGGCATGTCGGGGAATAGCATGACGCCAAATTGTGATCCGGCCATATCGAAGCTGTTGGTATCGAGTTCGAGCGCCTGACCGTCCATCACGCGGGTTTCGATGCTAAGCCCTTCCTTGCGCGCCCGCTGATTAAGCAGTTCGAGCATAACGGGGGATTGGTCTGTCGCCATCACCTGTGCGCCAATGCGTGCCGCCGGGATGCTGAGGGCACCGCTGCCTGCCGCCACATCCAGGAATCGCATGCCTTGACGAAGTCCGGCACGGACGACGCCTTCATTCCCGAGCCACATCTGAGTGGGAGTGTTGGTTCTATCATAGCCTGGCGCGATCTGGTCCCAGGCCACCCGATTGCTTTGCGGAGTGTTCATAGCTTGCTTCCTCCTTGTTCGTGCCTGCAGTGTTGCTCTGCAAAATCAAAATTAGGAGGAAAGGCGGTGCGCTGCTTCGGGGATACCACCCAATTCGCTCCAGTGCAGCATGGGTAGTATTGCCTAGTGGATGTTCAAATGGTTGAGATTAGCTTGTGTTTGTAGGCATAGGCCGTAGCTGCCGCCCGCGAAGGCAGGTCGAGCTTCGTAAAAATGTTACTTACGTGCCTGTCGATTGTCCGCCCGCTTAGGAACAGCTCGGCGGCGATGCCCTTGTTTGTCTTGCCGGTGGCGATCAACCGAAGCACCTGCAACTCACGCGGGGTCAGGCCATGGGGACGACAAGCAGGTGCGCCGCCCTTTGTAAGAGATTCAACGCGGGCGAGGTCCGGCGCGGCTTCCAACTGTTCGAACACTTCGCGAGCCGCATCCAATTCCAAAGTTGCGCCTTCCTCGTCTGCAAGGATGCGGCAGGCCAGCCCCATCAACAGACGTTCGCGCGCGATCATGTGCGGTGCGTCGACCTGTTGCCACACCTGCAAAGCGCGATGCAGCGAGCCGAGCGCGGCCTGAGCGTCTCCTTCGGCTAGTTTCACCGCGCCGAGGGCATGGGCGGCAAGTGCATCGATAACACTGGTGTCAAAGCGCGCGGCTATCTCCTGCAATTCCAGGCATGCAGATCGCGCGTCCTCGATCTCGCCTGCCTCCAACATGATCTCGACATAGGCGGGCAGAAATTTGGCCCGGTCCAGCGGAGCCTTGGTCGCACTGACGACACGTCGGATCGCTCGTACCGCAATTTCGACGCGGCCCTGCGCCATCCGCAGCAGCGCCAAACCAGGTTGTGGCTCCCAGCCCCAACGGCTTGCACTCCGATAAGCCTCATCCGCTGCCGCGAACTCGCCCCGGAGTCGATGTAGTTCCGCTAGCTGGTAATACGCGCCGGCAGGTCGATGAGGATCGATCCTCCTTTCGAAACGCGCGCAGCCACGGCGCGCCTCCACAATCGCGTTCGACCAATCGCCCTGGAACTGCATGATCTCTGCGCGATGCACCAGGCACTTGCCGGTAAAGCTCACCAGCTCAGGCTGCGTCTCGCACCATCGCGCAAGGGCTGCTGTCCATTCGCGAGCACGGCCCATCGCATACACCTGATGACAGCCGTCGATCACACTGCAATAGATCAAACCCGTAACCAGCGGCGACAATTCCCCGGCGGTGACTGCAAGCATCGCCTCGTCCAGCAGCGCAAGCCCCCTCTCCACATGCCCTTGTTGTACAAGGGCTCTGCCCTGCAGATGCCTGGCGATCGCAATCAAGTCTGGCTCACCGAAGCGGCCACCGATTTCTGCTGCCTCACCAGCAATGGCATAGGCGGCGTCGCAATCTCCCGAATCCAGCTCTTGCTCCACAGTTGGCAAGAGAAGGTAACCTTCCTCAACGCAGGACTGCTGCTGCCCCTCAATTAGCCGCCTGGCACGGGAGAACCATCCCGTCGCCCGGCCTGTCTCTCCTCGAAAGAGAAGGCGCAAGCCCAACCAGAAAGCGCAACGAGCCCCTCGCGAACACTCGCCCGCTTCCACACGTGCCTGATATGCACGATCAAGTATGCGCAGATAGTCATCATCCTGAGCAATCAGGTATGCCGACATCGCCAACCGTTCGAGATCCTCGGCGTCCAACGGAGCGATAGCGTCGACGAACGAGAGTGACTTGTACGCATCGGCCCACGCGTGCTGACCGTAGGACTCGCGACCTCGTTCGAGTTCCCGGGCCAAGTTCGTGACAGACGACCCTTCTTGGCACATAGCGACCGCTCAACTATTCACTCTTTCTCCAGAAAGTTTAGCAGATAATCGAATTCACAGCAGTCGAGTTTTCTCCGGGTACAACGCCGGCTGCTACCAGGTCAGATGGGCTTTCAGCAACGCCTTGCGTCCTTCGCCATAGGAACAAACGTAGACACCCTGACAACCCGATACATAATCCTTGTCGAACAGGTTGGTGACGTTCAGATCAACGCCCCAGTTGTTCTTCTTGTAGCCGAGTTTCAGATCCACCAATGCCACATCGGGGACCTTCAACGTGTTTAACTGGTCGGCATAGCTAGACCCGACGTAACGTACACCGCCACCAAGTGCGAGGCCTTCAAGCGCACCATCGAGAAAAGTGTACTGGGTAAAGAGCGAGGCCTGTACTTCGGGGATCAAATAGGGCTGCTTGCCGATCAGTGCCTCGTCGGCGTCTTCCTTCACTTTCAGGTCGAGGGCTGTAAAGGCGGCCGTCAGCCTCCAAGCTTCAGTGATGTTCGCCTGTGCCTCGATTTCAAAGCCACGGGAATTGACCTCGCCGACCTGGAATTGCGCGCCAAACGGTCCCGTCAGCACGTTCTGCTTGGTCAGATCGAACAGCGACGCCGTGATGAGACCGTCGAAGCTCGTCGGCTGGTATTTGACGCCGACTTCGTATTGCTGGCCGGTTTCGGGTTTCAGGAACGCAAGATTGCTGTCGACACCGATCTCGGGACTGAAGAATGTCGCGACGCTCGCATAGGGCGTGATCCCATTGTCGAATTCATAGGCGATACCTGCCCTTCCGCTGGCCTGGCCATCATCACCCTCATATTCCGGCGTGCCTTGTGCGTCCGTCGTCACATAATCATAGCGGCCGTTCAACGTGACGAGCCAGCCATCGCCAAAGCGCAGCTGGTCCTGCGCGTAGACCCCGATCTGATGACGTTTGACCACCTGGTCGATGTAAGGAGCGAACATTGGACCTTGAGGCACGCCATAAACCGGGTCGACTGCGCTGATGGGCGTTGATGCGCCGGTTGCCTGAATCTGATCGATGTCGAAGAACTTGTATTCCGCACCAAACAGCAGTGTGTGCTCGATCTGACCAGTCGTTACCTGGCCTTCAAGCTGATTGTCGACGACGAACGAATTGACCGTCGTATCGTGCATGAAATTGATGCGCGAGAGATCGTAGTTGCCGTTGATCGGCTGCGCGGAGAAAGCATCGTATCCAAATGGATATAGATTGTGTTCGCGCACGCCGCTGTAGCCATAGCGAAGGTTCTGCCGCACGGTCCAGTCATTGTCGAAAGTGTGTTCCAGTTCATAGCCGATGGAGGCTTGCTCGCGGTTATAGTCGTCGATCGACGGTTCCGTGAAATTCGCCTTGCGGTCGATCTTGCCGAAGGGCGCGTCGACGACAGTTCCATAGTAGGGCAGGAAGCTGCCACCGTCATGGGTAAGGTCCAGATGCGTATAGTTGGCGAGAATGGTGAACTTCGTCGCATCATCCGGCTTCCAGGTGATGCTGGGCGAAATGACACCAAGGAAATCCTTTGAAAAATCGGTGTAATTGTCACCGCCGGATATTTTACCGTTGATGCGATAATCGACCACGTCGGATGCCTTGTCACCGATGTCGAAACCAAGGTAGCCGTTGCCGTAGCTGTTGATCCCGGTTTCGACATAGCGCAGACGTTCGCCGGTTGGACGCTTGCTGATGTAGTTGACGATGCCTCCAGGATTGCTGCCGCCATAAAGCACGGCAGCCGGTCCCTTCAGAACATCGATGCGCTCAATGCCGAATGTATCGATAAAGAAGCCGCCGAAACCGAAGCTGAAATTCTGCAACCCGTCAAGATATGTCCCCTTCTGCGTCGCATCGAACCCGCGGATGTAGATCCAGTTCGTGTCATTATCGACGCCGAACGGCTGCGCAAATACACCGGAGGTATAGCGCAAGGCCTCGTCGATCTTTTGCGCGCCCTGGTCATCCATCTGCTGTCTGCCGACAACCGACACCGCCTGCGGAATTTCCACGATGGGGGTATTTGTCTTGGAGCCGGTCGCCGAGCGCTTGGCCACATAACCATTGATCGGACCGGTTGCAGAACCATCTGAATTGCCACCCTCGATGACGATCGGGTCCAGCTGGATGGTGGCATTGGCGTCCTGCGCGCGCGTGCCGGTTGCCGTCAGCAATACAAGCGCCGCCGTCCCGCCAAGCAGCGCGCCAAATGCCGACCGATAGACACCACTCATGACAATCCCCTACTCATATGTCCCAGAGCCAGAACGCAGCGCGTGCAATCGCTCCCCGAGAGCTCAAATATAAGTTGAGTACATATATCAACTTTAATTTCCGGGATTGATTGTTTCTGTTGTCTTTTGAACTTTTTTGGGCCGTTTTCGTGGTTGTCGGAACTGGTCCGGCGCTACAACTGCCGATCCCGCCGCCAGACGGCCGGCGTCACGCCCACCACCCGCTTGAATACGCGTGTGAAATGCGCCTGATCCGAAAAACCCGCGGCGGTAGCTACGTGTGTCAGCGACGATCCGGGCTTCTCCAGCAACCTCTGCACTTTCCTGATACGGGCGCGTATCTGCCATTGATGCGGGGCCATGCCTGTCGAGGCCTTGAAGGCGTGGCTGAAGTAGGATTGCGACAGGCTTGTCAATTCCGCCAGTTCATGGAGGCGGATGCTTTGCATGCAATTGTCTTCGATATAGCTTGTGACAGTCCGCAACTGCCGCGGCGAAAGCTGGCTGCGTTGCCGTTTCTTGCCTTGCTGGATGCGAAAGAGCGCGATGAAAAGCGCTGTTGTCAGTCCATCGCCATAGAGTTCGTGCAGCGGTTCATCGTTAAGACATTCATCGGCAATCAGGTTGGCGAGCCTTGCCACATGCTCGTCGAAAAACATCAGACGGGGTAGTTTCAATCTTTCACCGATACGATCATCGGCGAAGCGGCGTTCGAAACTCGTAGTATCAAAGTGCACATCGAGATGACGCAGATACTGGATGTCATGAACCCGCCCCCATACCGGCAAGCCGGCAGGAATATAGCTCATTGGGTAAGGCACGCTGCTCCGGATAAAACCCTTTGCATGGGCGTTGAGCCCGACGCCGAAGCTGCCATCGCCTGACTTGTCGAGCGTCACGAACAGACGCGGATCCTCCGACACATATTCTCCAGTTGCATCCGGAGCGCAATTGACCGACCAGACATCGGCGACAACTCCCTGCCACGAACGCCAGCGAAGGTCCCCGATAACGGAGACCCCCTCTACCCGGCTCTTCATCCGTGGATGAAATGTCATCCCTTGCCTCTTGTGCTGCTATGCAGCCGTTTTCTCTTCCTGGTTTCGGGCATTATCGCCGTCAAACCCGCGGCGCCAGTACGCCACAACCAGGTGTTTTTCCCTTTCAAGCTTCCGCTCATTGCGCAAATGGCTGCGAATAGCCTTGAATGCGGCAAATTCGCAGCCAGCCCAGGCAAACACACGTTTCCCGGCGATCGGGAACGGCACCGCTTTGACAGCATCCTGCAACAGCGTGGTCGTCCCTGCTTTACGGCCGTTGCGATGCAGCCAGACAAGATCAACATTGGCAACGGATGGCAAAAGCTGCTCTTCGAGCGGATTGTCCACTTCGATACGCACGACCGCAGTTGCAAGCGATGGAAGCCGTGCCAGGATGCGGCCGATTGCCGGAAGCGCAGTTTCATCTCCGGCCAGCAGATACCAATCGGCCTCAGGTACGTCGCCGCCACCCGGCCCTGTCATGCCCACCAGATCACCTTCGCGCGCATTCAGGCCCCAATCCGAACCGGGCGTTGCGTCCCCCTCGTGAATGACGATGTCGATTTCCACCTTGCCCGCGTCCGCGTCGATGTTGCGGATCGTATAGATGCGGGAGACCAGCTTGTGCTCGCCCTCCGGCCAGACCGGGCGTCCGTCTTCTCCCGTCACCGGCCATTGTGGCCGGTCTACGCCCTTTGGCGGAAACAGCAAATGGACATGCAGTCCTCCATGCGCAAAACGCGCCAGCCTCTCTCCCTGAAGTGCCACACGGCGCATATGCGGCGATATATTCCTGGCGCTGACAAAGCGCATTTCCCGGAAAAATGGCGGCTGCCCGCCCGCTGCACAGTCGCCCGTCCAGACGATCCTGGGCTTTTCCTCATTCGCCAGCTCCAGCATCTGATTGGCGATGGCGTATTTCATATAGGCAAGGCCGGTTTCGTCCTCACCCTCGGTCCGGAGCGACAGGCTGTCATCATCTGCTTCGATAGTGGCCGTGCCGAACGGAAGAGCGATACGCCCCTTGCGCGCGGCAAGCGACACATCGCCATGCTCGGAGAAGTAATCCGTGAGCCGTCTGAGATAGTGATCCGGTGTTGACACAATCACACGCGCGGTCGCACTCAAGCGGATTTCCGGCATCTCAAACCCCGTGTAGAAACTGCACCAAGGTGCGATAACGGGTGCTTAATCGCAATAATATGATAAATCAAGTCATGTTTATAACGGCGATGGTTTCTCGCCTCCTCGAAGGGCCGGGCACAAATACTGAATGCCCGGCATTATCAATCGATCAGAGGGGCGTAACGTCGAAGCCAAACCACTTCTGCGACAATGTTTTAATCGTGCCATCGGCCTTGGCTGCATCGATTGCCTTGTCGAACATCGCTTTCAGTTCCGGTTCGTTCTTGCGCAGGCCGACAGAGCTGCCTTTACCCAGGAACCCGCCCTGAAAGCGCGGGCCAGCCACCGTCATCTCCTCATTGCCCGGCTTGGCGGCTGATGTGGTGAGATAGGCCATCGACGCCATGACGAGATCGACGCGGCCTGCGGCGAGATCAAGATCGTGCTGCTCGGTGGTCTTGTACTCGCGAACCTCGACGACGTCCTTCAAGTATTTCTCGACGAAGGTCGCACCTGTCGAGGCGGTCTGGACGCCGATGGTCTTGCCTTGCAAGAGTGGCTTAAGCTCCTCCAAAGCGCTGATGGCGCCCGCCTCATTGGATGCCAGCGAGAAGACTTCGCCCTTGAATTCCATGCCTGCCAAAGGGCTTGATTTCAACGTTGCAAAAGCTTGGCCGGTGGAACCATAGGACTGGCTGAAGTCGATGATCTGCTCGCGTTTCGCAGTCGCCGACATGCCTGACATGATGGCATCGAACTTACCGGCATTGAGCGCCGGGATCATCCCGTCGAAGTCCTGGACGACAATCTTGCACTCGACTTTCATGTGATCGCAAAGATATTTCGAAAGCTCGATCTCGTAACCGTCGAGCGTTCCGTCGGGCTTGGTAAAGTTATAGGGCTTGAATGCGCCTTCCGTGGCGATGGTAATCTGTGTCCATTTCTTGCCTTCTGCCTGGGCGGCCGATGAAAAGACCAACGCCGACAGCAGCAGGGCTTTCAGAGTAAGAATTGCATATTTCATTTCCAGGTATTCCCCTTTTTTGGATTGAGGCTGATCAATTCAGCCTTTGATAAACTGTTTGAACCGTTCGGATTTCGAGTTGACGAAAACATGTTCCGGCCGGCCGTCCTCCTCGACCAGCCCCTTGTGCAGGAAGACGACGCGGCTTGAGACATCGCGGGCAAAGCCCATCTCGTGCGTTACCACCAGCATGGTGCGGCCTTCTTCGGCAAGACCACGCATGACGCGCAGCACCTCGCCGACAAGCTCCGGATCGAGCGCCGAGGTGGGCTCGTCGAAGAGCATCACCTTCGGCCGCATGGCGAGGGCACGCGCTATTGCAGCGCGTTGCTGCTGACCTCCCGACAGATGCGAGGGGTATTGATCGCGCTTTTCAGCGATGCCGACTTTCGCAAGAAGGGCTTCAGCCTCTTCCACGCACTCCTTGCGCGGGCGCTTTTGCACGTGGATCGGTGCTTCAATGACGTTTTCGAGGATGGTCTTGTGCGACCATAAGTTGAAGCTCTGAAACACCATGCCGAGCCGTGAGCGAATGCGTTCGACCTGCGCCTGGTCTGCCGGCCGGCTTTTCCCATCGCGCGTGCGCTGCATGCGGATGGTCTCGTCGCCGACTGTTACGTCCCCGGAATCGGGCACTTCGAGAAGGTTGATGCAGCGGAGCAGGGTCGACTTGCCGGAACCTGAAGACCCGAGGATCGAGACGACCTCGCCTTCGCGTGCGCCGAGCGAAATCCCTTTCAGGACTTCGACATTGCCGAAACTCTTGTGCAGATCCTTGACGTCGAGCGCCAATGGCGTGATCGCAGGCGCTTGAGCGTTCATTTGCTCTCTCCTTGAACGGGGGTCTGCAGTCGCGGCGCGCGAAGATGCGGGCTCAACATGTATTCGACGACATGCACCAGCCGCGTGAGCAGGAAATTGATGGTCAGGTAAATCACGCCAGCGACGATGAAGACCTCGATGGCGCGGTAGGTTTCCGAGATGATTTTCGCGGCAACCCCAGTGACTTCCATCAGTGTAATGATCGAGGCAAGCGATGTCGCCTTGACCATGGAAATCATCTCGTTGCCATATCCCGGCAATGCCTGACGAAGAGCAAGGGGCAGGACAATCCGCCGGAAAACCATAAAGCGTGGCATGCCGCACGCACGGGCGGCTTCTATCTGGCCATGCGGAACCGACAAGAGCCCGCCGCGGATGATCTCACTGGCATAGGCGGCGGTGTTCAGCGTCAATGCAATGACGGCGCACCAGTAGGGCTCGCGCAATATCGGCCACAAAATCGTATGGCGCACGGCCGGAAACTGGCTGAGCCCGTAATAGATGAGGAATATTTGCACCAGCAGCGGCGTGCCGCGAAACACGAACACGTAGAACCGGGCAAACCAGTCGAGAACGCGGACCCCGGAAAGCCGAAGCAGGGCCAGACCGAGGGCGAGAAAAGCACCGAGCAGGATTGATGTGGCAGCAAGTTGCAGCGTCAGTGGAATAGCCGCAACCAGGCTGATGAACGTTTCAAGCGTAAATGTCCAATCCATCAGTTCCTCCTGACACCGCGTGAGAAGTAGCGCTCGGACCATTGCAGCAGCGCACCGGAGATGGTCGAGATCATGAGGTAAATCGCGCCGGCCACGACATAGAAGTTGAAAGGCATTCCAGTTGATCCGGCCCCGACCTGGGCCTGACGCAGCAATTCAGCGACGCCCGTAATCGAAACCAGAGCTGATTCCTTCAACACGACCTGCCAGACATTGCCCATCCCCGGCAGCGCATGGCGCAGCGTCAATGGTGCGATAATTCGCCTGAACCGCAGCGCGCGCGACATGCCACAAGCGATAGCTGCTTCTATCTCACCTCGGTGCACGGCCTTGAATGCCCCGCGAAACACCTCTGTCTGCTGGGCGCCCGACGTGATGCCAACCGCCAAAGCACCGGCCAGAAAGCCGGGAAAGCCGATAAACCCCTCCGAGCCGAAAAAACGCCCAATCGCTGTTACCGCCGCACTCCCGCCGAAATAGAACAGATAGATGACGAGAAGATCGGGAATGCCGCGCAGTACGGTGGTGTATCCGTCGGCGATACCCCGTATGGTCCGGCCGCCCGAGATCTTTGCCCAAGCGCCGAATGTGCCGATGATCGAACCGATCAGAAAACCGGAAATAGCGATGAGGATCGTCATCCAGGCCCCAGCGAGAAGGGCGGCACCCCACCCTCCCGGTCCAAAGCTGATGACGTCAAGGAAGCCCGGCTGATTCATGGCCAATACGATCCGGCTTCATAAAGACGATTGAACGGCATATCTGTGCCCTACTCTTGAAACTGCGCGTTCAATTCCCGCTGAATGTTGGCGTGAGATCGAGCTTGCTCCACTTTTCCGAAAGCGTCTTGATGACGCCGGCCTCGGCGGCAGATTTGATCGCGGCATCGAACTTTTCGCGAAGATCGGCCTCACCCTTGCGCGTGCCAAGCGCCACTTCCGTTGCAAGCATCGCGCCTTTGATAAGAGGGCCAGACATCTGCAGATCCTCATTGCCTGGCTTGGCCAACATCGAGGTTGCGTATACGCCGCTGTCGAAACCCGCATCGATACGGCCTGCCTTCAGGTCGAAATCGCGTTCGGGTGAACTCTTATAGGTGCGGACTGTAACTGCATTGCCAAAATAGGATTGAATAAGTTGTTCCTGGCTCGTCGAGCCGACAACGCCGACAGACTTGCCCTTGAGCTCCTTGCCAATCTCGGCCATCACAGGATCGGCCTTGGCATGATCGTTAAGATTAAGGCGCTCGCCCGTCATGGGGAGTGCGGCAACCGTTCCATCTTTAAGAGTGAGGAAACTGGCAACGCCGCTCGCATAGGGAACCGTGAAGTCGACGACCTGCTTGCGCTTTTCGTTGATGCCGAGCGTCATGACGAGATCGAACTTCCCGGCGTTCAGACTGGGGATAAGGCTTGTCCATTCGCCGGTGATGAGTTCACATTCGACCTTGGCGCGCGTGCACAGGTCCTGGATCAGGTCGACATCGAAGCCCGACAATTTACCCCCGGAGTCAATCATGTTCCAGGGCGGAAAGGCACCTTCGATCCCGACTTTGACATGGGTCCAGTCCTTGGCGTTTGCCGCCGTACCCGTGAATGACAAAGCAGCGGCTATGATAGCCAACAGCAATTTCTTTTTCATGCTCATTCCCCTTTATTGGAGGCTGCAAGGCCTCATTTATTCGCGGTTGTCAGGCCGCGTTCAGATCAGCACCGCCTCCAGTTCCGCATTCGCTTCCCGCAAGGCATGGGAAATGCGATTGCGCGTTTGACGCGCGTGCACCGCATAAAACGGCAGCTCGGCAGAACCTTCCGGATGCCGCGCAAGTTGCCTTATCCCCTCCAATGATGGCCAGGCGGGATGCGGCAACGCTGAATCGTGATGGAAGCGTTCGCCGGTCGTATAGTTGAGCGGGACAAGCCGGCGCGACGCGCGCACAAGCGCCGCATTGATACGCGAGGCTTCTGCATCCGTAACGCTCTTCGACGTCGCAAGCAGGCTTGCCGCATTGTCCCGGAGAGCTGACACACCAGTTTGGAGGGCGCTGATATCCAGCCTGTCGCCGAGCTGCTGCTTGAGGTGCGCGATTTCGTCAGCAAATGCACTGGCGTAAGCCGTATAATCATAAGGCAGGATAGGAGACGTCAGTAGCTGTCGCAGAACCCGAAGCACGATCCCTGTATCGCGAACAAGGTTCTTCGGATCGATGTGCTCGATCGTGTCATGCGGCGTATGCCACCACCAGCCGAGCGCCGTCAGCATTTTCACGGGTCCCGGCGGCTGATGGCTGAGACTCCCGAACATTGAAGGAATGCCAATGCCCCAGAACGACTGGTCAGCAGCCCGACCATGGCGACGCCCGGCATGTTTCTGCCCACTGATGGCCTCGACTGCATCGAAAGCCACTGCCTTCAACTCGTCGACCACACCTGAGTTGGTGAGCACGCTTGCTCCTTCACCGCCCGTCGAGTCCACATTGATGTGGGCGATACAGCGCTGCTCCAGCTCGTTCCAATACTCATCCGCATACCATGCCGAACCTGAATAGCGCCCATGCGAGTGGCCCGACCAGAAGCAGATGCGGAGCCCTCTGCGCCATTCGCCGCGATGAGCGGCAAGCAGGCGCGCAGTCTCCAGCATCGTCGCATTGGCGCCGCCATTATCCATGACGCCGTAGTGCCATGTGTCGTGATGGCCCGAGAAAAGCACGAACGGCTCATCTGCTTTGCCGGCTAAGGAACTCAATTCGGCGACCAGCAGGGGCGTTTTGCGCCAACCCGTATCGACCTCGGTCTGGATGGAGACATTGACCGCCTCCCCTAGCTCGCAGCGCCTGCGCAGTTCCGCCCCTACATCATTCGGTACGGAACAGATGACCGTGGACGGGAGATTTGGGCGTGTATGCTGTGAGGGGCTGCCCCACACAGGCGACACACACATTTCGTAGAGGTGTTCGTTAGGACTGATATGAAGCTGGCCGATCGCGCCGGCGGCGCTGGCGAGCGCAGCGACCTCTTCGGTCGCTATACCATCGACAAGGACGATTTTCCCGGCAACTTTCGCAGCGCTGAACTCCGCCGCCGTGCCTTCGCCTACGTAGAGCAGTTCAGCCGAAACGCCGGGCGTGGAAACGGACATCGAATGGGTGATGCAGGGCAGCATCCTGCCACCCACAATGACACGTGCCCTGCCCGGCAAGCTGATAAAGGCATCGTGCTGGACAAGCTGGGTATCATAGCCATACCCCGCGATCTGCGCTTGCAGATAGCGGAAGCTTTCAAGTTCTTCAGCCGTACCGGACAGTTTTACTCTCCGCGAAAACTCGCGAATATGTACCATCAGCTGGTCGGTGTCCGGTTCCAAGCCTGTCTCAGACATCCGTGTTCTCCGGCAATGGCGGCTCGACGTCATCCGGTATGGGATTGATGAACGGCGTGCCGTCCAGACGCTGCCGATGGTCGGCTTTGGCGGCTTCGATAAAATTCGGGTTGGCAAGCAGCTCGATGGCTGTCGCGGCCATCACTTTCGCAGCATGTTCCATGCCCTTGTGCGCTGCAGGCAGCTTGCCCTGGGCAACCAGCTGCCATGAATGTCCCGGCGTGCCGATAGCATATGTCGCCCCGCGCATCTGAACTGTCGGAACAACCCAGCTTACCGTCCCCACATCTGTCGAGCCGACGATCGATCCGTCGCCGCTTTCGGGGGGGAAAATGCTGTCACACAGCGCTTGGCCCTTCTTGGGAGTCACGTTAAACCGCTTGTAGGAGGATACGATGTCCTCTTGCGAGAACGTCTCCTGAAATTTCCGCGCAGTCTCATGATCGGCCGCATTGAAATCCGGGGGGCCGAGGCGCTCCAGCTGCGAATGCATCAAGGCTTCGAGCGGCGTGTTGCCGACAAGATTGGCATCGCCACTGATAATGCGGCTGCGTACGGTGGTTTCGGTCATTAGAGCCGCGCCATCCGCAACCTTCTTGACCCGCGCGACAAGGCTGTTGAGTTCGGGCAGGTCACTGGCCCGTACCAGGTAGCGTACCGTTGCCCGGGCCTGAACGACATTCGGAGCAGAACCACCTGCGTCGGTGACGGCATAGTGGATACGTGCGCTCGATGGCATATGCTCGCGCATGTAGTTCACGCCGACATTCATCAATTCGACAGCATCCAGGGCGCTGCGGCCCAGATGCGGCGTTGCCGAGGCGTGCGACGCACGGCCGCTGAAATGGAAATTGATTTCGTTGCAGGCAAGCGAGATCGGATTGTTCACGCCGGCGAAAGCTGCCGGATGCCAGGAAATGGCAATGTCGACGTCGTCGAATACGCCGGCACGCACCATAAAGCCCTTGGACGAACCGCCCTCTTCAGCGGGACAGCCGTAGTAACGTACGCGCCCCTTCAGTCCGTTTTTCACCAGATAGTCCTTGACCGCAGCTGCCGCCAGCATCGATCCCGACCCGAGAAGGTTGTGACCACAGCCATGGCCATTTCCGCCTTCGACCATTGGCCGCTCTTCGGCCAGTCCTGCAACCTGGCTGAGGCCGGGGAGCGCGTCGAATTCGCCGAGAATGGCGATGATTGGTCCGCCTTCTCCCGCTTCGCCCATGACTGCCGTGGGCAGATTGGCAATACCGCGGGTGACGCGAAACCCTTCCTTTTCGAGCAGGTGGGCGTGCTCTTCCGACGAGCGGTATTCTTCGTAATTCGTCTCTGGCGTCTCCCATACGCGATCGCTCAATTCAAAGAACGCATCGCGCTTGGCTTCAACGATTTCCCAGACCTCTCCCGAATTTCTCATGATTTCCCAATTGGCTGTTTTATGATAGTAACCAAAATTGGCACCAATTTAGACGCAAATATTTTTTACGCAACCTCTGGGTAAAATTATTTGTCTGGCGTACATCTCGTAAGGGACCACGGCCCTAAAGAAATATGCATTTCGATGGAATACGGGGAAGGCGAATGAGTGAAGCGAAAGCGAAAACAAAGTCACAGCTCAAGGTCGTCGATGTTACCGATTTGATCCTGCACGATATTCTTGCTGGCGTGCTCGCTCCGGGCGTGTGGCTGAAACAGATCGATCTCGAACAGCGCTACCAAAGCAGCAGACCGGAAGTGCGGCGCGCGCTCGACAGGCTGGTACAAAGACGGCTGGTCGAACATGTTCCCAATCGCGGCTACCACGTGTTCGAGCCCGATGGCCGCCAGGCAACGGAAGTGAGCGACATTCGTGTCATCCTTGAAACGGCGGTCGCGGACAAGATCGTTGCCAATGCCTCGGAACTGACTACGAAAAAGCTCCGCGACCTTGCACACCGTTTTGACGATCTTATTATGAGCGGAACGATGATCGAGCTTTACGAAGCCAATCTCGCGTTCCACCGCGAATTGCTTGCGCTCTGCGGCAACAGCGAACTGGTGAACCTTGTTACCGAAATCCGCCAAAGGACCTCGTCAGCGCCGGTGTCACAGTGGAAAACACGCGCGCGGATTGAACAATCGTCACGGGAGCATCACCAGATGATCGATGCTCTGGCAGCGAAGGATATCGAAGAACTGAAACGCGTGACCGTATTGCACATCAAGCAGATGTAACGGCCTGCGATCTGTCACATTTGGATATTGTCCCCGTTGCAAATCATATAAGTATGTGCTTATGTATTTGCATGAGCGAAACAGAGTTTTTCAAGGCGCTGGCCGACCCGACAAGACGCGCCGTCTTCGAACGGCTGGCCGATGGCGAGATGAACGCCACGGACTTGCGGCAAGGATTTGACTTGTCGCAGCCCGCCATGTCGCAGCATCTGGCTGTCCTGCGCACGGCTGGACTGATCGCGGAACAGAAACATGGCAGGAATGTCCTCTATCGGATCAACCCCGATGGCGTGGCCCGAATCCATCAATGGCTTAGCCGTTACAATGCGTTCTGGCCAAGCCGTGTGGATGACCTGAAGCAGCTTCTCAAGGAGATGGATCAATGACACGCAAGACCGATGCGAGCATAAATCTCACTTATGAACTGGAGGCTGCTCCATCTAAAGTGTGGCGAGCTTTAACCGTACCGGAATATGTGTCGCAATGGCTGAAGCGACCCGCGGGCAAGGACGATGCTCCGGAGAAAAGTACGCTGGAGCCATCCTTCGAACTCCATCTGATTTCCGCCGATCCTGATACGCGCGTGCGCTATAGAATCAAGGACAACGATGCCATTAGTGTCGTTACATTCCAGATCGGGGCGAATGGTACTGGCGGCACAACCTTCAGTATTGTGCATGAACTTGCGATGAGCGCAGCCAACAGCAATAGCCAGAAACTTCTGCGCGCAGCGGCCTGAAAAGTACCACTCTGAACACCACTGAAAGGAGGTCGCCGATGCGCGACATGATGCAACTCGTCCCTATGGTCGTGGAACAATCCAGCCGCGGCGAACGATCATTCGATATTTACTCACGCTTGCTACGCGAACGTATCGTGTTCCTGAATGGTCAGGTCGAGGACGGAATGGCGGCACTCATCTGCGCGCAATTGCTGTTTCTGGAATCGGAAAGCCCCACGAAACCGGTTTCAATGTACATCAACTCGCCCGGCGGTGTCATCACCAGTGGTCTGGCGATCTACGACACAATGCAGTTCATCACCTGCCCCGTCGCAACCTTGTGCATGGGGACAGCGCGGTCCATGGGTTCTTTCCTTCTTATGGCTGGTGAACCTGGTCAGCGCACTGCATTGGCGAATTCAAGTCTTCATGTGCATCAGCCACTCGGTGGATTTCAGGGACAGGCCTCTGACATCTTCATCCATGCGGAAGAAATGCGCCAGACCAAGCACCGAATGATCAGCCTTTACGCGCAGCATTGCGGGCGATCGTTCGAGGATGTGGAAAAGACATTGGATCGAGATCACTTCATGACCGCGGAGGAAGCCAGACAATGGGGCCTTGTTGACACGGTTCTGTCAAAGCGGCCTGGGGTCGAGCTCCCTCCCGCCGGCAGGCCCTTTGATTGATCCACTGCGTGTAGCAATGCGGATATACGTTTGACCGGAACCAGGTCCATTGCGCAAGTTCCTGTTCGATACCAGCAAGCGCCTCGACCTTTCGCTTTACGCAGAAAAAGCCCGATAGCCGACACACAGAACTGCACCATGCGAGTAGGTTATTTGCCTTTGCCGCTCATCGTTTCGGTGTAGACGCTGCGCCACTTGCCCACCTTCAAGACCTGTTATCAGAAACGCCAGATCAACGGCACGATGAAAACAGAAACCACAAAAAACCAGATCAGCAGCGGCAAGCCGAGCTTCCAGTAATCGCTGAATGCGTAGCCGCCCGGGCCCATAACCATCAAATTCGTCGGCGTGGCGATTGGCGTCAGAAACGCCGCTGCCGCCGCCACCGCCGTGCTCATGAGCACGGGTCGGGGCGAGATACCCATTGCCGTCGCAGCCGCGACACCGATCGGGATGACGATCAGTGCGGTTGCCGTGTTGCTGATGAGCTGCCCCATCACCGCGGTCAAAATAAACAGCCCCGCAAGCAGCGCTACAGGTCCGGCATCGCCGACGAAATTGACGAGATGTTCCGCCATCAGCTTTGCCGCCCCTGTTTCCACCATCGCAGTGGAAAGCGGCATCATCGCGCCCACGAGGATCACCGTCGTCCAGCCAATGGCACGATAGGCTTGCTCGACATTCATGATCCCTGACAGGACAATCGCACCGGCAGCAAGCAGTCCGGATACCGCCGGCGGCACAATGCCGGTCGCGAGGAGTAAGACCATTGCAATCAAGATAATGATAGCCTGGCGGGCGCCGGGGCCCATGGGGACGGCCTGACGACGAACCAGCTCCGGTGAATTGACCACAAGAACGTCTGGATCGTCGAGGTGAACGTCAAGGGCCTTCCAGGTTCCCTGAAGCAGCATGGTGTCACCCGCTTGCAGCTCGATACCGCCGGCGCCCTTGGCTTTGACGGCGGCGGTTTCCAGGCCCGGGCGCTGCACCGCCAGAACGATCAGGTCGCCACTTTCGGTGACCATGCCAGGAAAAACCTTCTCCCCGATAAGACCCGAGCGTGGCGGGATGACAACTTCAGCAAGCCCGGAGCTGCGATTGAACAGCGTGTCCTCGCCTTGGCCGGCCGCCTTCTCATCCCGAAATGCAAGATGCATCTGCGCCGCAAATGCTGCGGCCACGTCGCCTTCTCCGCGTATCAGCAGATGGTCTCCTTCGGCCACGAGGGGCCGGCGCAGTGGTCCGGCGGTTTCGCCCTCCTGTATGGCGACCAGCTGCAGCCCCGGATGCGCCGATAGGTCGATCCCTGACGACGGCACACCCACATAGGGTGAGCTTGCACGGACCCGCAGCTGGTAGATTCCGCTAGCAAGCCCATATTGCTCGACCAAGGTTTTGGCGTGACGGCTGAAATCGGCCGGCATGGTGGCGCCGTTGCGCTCGGGAAGCAGCTGCTTTCCGAACAGCACGATGATGGCCATGGTTCCAGCCAGAAGTGGCACGCCCACAAGCGCGAACTCGAAGAAGCCGAAGCCGCCCGCCCCCGCGTCAAGACCAGCTTCCGACACCAGCACGTTGACCGGTGTTCCGGTTAAGGCAAGCATCGAGCCGGCATGCGCGGAGAAAACCAGCGGCATGAGCAATTGCGACGAATTGCGCTTGAGGCGGACGGCGATCACAACCACGACCGGCAGAAGCGCTGCGACGGCGCCATTGACGCTGATCAGGGCGGTCAGCAGCGATACCAGCCCCATTTTCAGCAGCAAAAGGCGCGTCCGGCTTTCTTCGCCCGCACCGCGGATGAGCAACTGCCCGGCCCAGGCGGTGACCCCGGTGACCTCGAGCCCGGAGCTGACAACAAAGAGCGACGCAATGAAGATGACCGCCGGATCACCGAAGCCACCAAGCGCCTGGTTAATCGTCAGCACGCCGGTCGCCCACAGTGCCAATGCGGTCAGCATGGCCACAACGACGACTGGCAACTTGTTCCAGACGAACAAAACCACGGCAACGGCTATAATGGTGGCTGTGTATGCTATCGGGCTCAATCGTTCAGTTCCTCATTTGGCCCTGATCGGGCTGTCCAACCCGGACGCGCCAGCCACGCACGTCAGACGGCCTGGCAAGACCTCTAGTCATCGAGCGTCGCCATGAGCACGCCGATACGGCAGCCCTTTTCAAACTCCGCAAGGTTCACATATTCCTTGATGGTATGGATCTCTGCCTGGCCGGAACCGATGGTAATGGTGGGAACGCCATGCTTGTCGAGCCAGTTGGCGTCCAGGCCGCCGTTGGAGAAAACCAGGACTGGCTCGATGCCGAGCGCCTTGAGTGCCTTGGTTGCCCGCTGCACGATCGGAGTGTCCTTGCCGAGTTCGAACGGTGGATAGGAAGTCACATGGCTGAATTTCAGCTCCGCTGTGCCGCCAGCGTCATCCGTGACCTCCCTTTGCGCTTTGGTGAATGCCTCTTCATATCCCTTGGCGATTTTCGTCGCGAAGGCGGATTCAGGACTGCGCGCCTCACCCTTGATGAAGGCATAGTCGGTCACGACGTTCGTCGCGTCGCCGGCGGGCTTGTTGTCCTTGCCGCCGAAGATACCGACATTGCTCGTGCCCCGACCGTCTGACTTGACGACCTTGCCGAACCAGCCGGCACGCCGCGCTTCGGCAAGCGCCAGCGCTCCGACCATCGTTGCCGATATGCCCTTTTCGGGCGCAACACCCGCATGTGAGGCGCGGCCGGTGATTTCCGCTTCCCAATTCTCCTGGCCGACGGCGCCAATGATCAGGTCGGAAGCCATCTGGCCATCGACATTGATGCACATGACGGCACCGCCGAGATCGGCCGGGTTGAGCTCCCGCGCACCGTGCAGGCCGCTTTCCTCGCGCACGGTGAACAACAGCGTTATTGGCGGATGCGGCAGTTTGTTCTTGAGAAGTGTTTCGGCGACCACGACGAGAACCGCGACGCCGGTCCGGGCATCGCCGCCGAGCGCGGTGGTACCGTCCGAGACGATGCGGTCGCCCTCTCGACGCGGCTTTGCCCCTGCACAGAGCGGCACGGTGTCGAGGTGGGTGGAAAAGAGAAGCCGCGGTCCTGGCCGTGTTCCGGGCAGATCCACGATCAGATTGCCTGTTTCGGTCGGTAGCGGAATACGTTTGTTGGCGTCGTCGAAACGCATCGCCGACTCCGGCACGCCGACCTTCTTCAGAGCGTCGCTGACCGCAGCGGCAATGTTGGCTTCTTGTCCGGTTACGCCTTCGACCGAGAGGAACCGCATCAGGTGATCTTCCGCGGCCGCGACGTCGAGGGGAATAGAGTTGTTGCTCATGATATCCATCCGATCATTTTGTTGTAATCGATGAAATGTCCGTCGTTCGCTACAGGCCCCACGGCAGCCCGAGGGCCTTCCAGACCGCAAAGAGAGCCGTCCACAGCACGAACATCAAAACGACATAGGGAAGCATCAGTGAGACGATGGTGCCGACGCCCGCGGACTTGTCATATTTCTGGGCGAAGCCGACGACGAGCGCAAAATAGGCATTGAGCGGGGTGATCGCGTTCATCGGCGAATCGCCAACGCGATAGGCTGCAAGGACTGCTTCCGGCTCGACCCCGAGCTTCATGAGAAGCGGCACAAAGACGGGGGCGAAGATCGCCCACTTGGCAATTGCGCCGGTCAGCAACAGGTCGATGATCGCAACGACGACGATAAAGCCGATCAGCAGTGGCAGGGCGCCAATATTTGCCGCCTGCAGTGCGCCGGAAAGGCTGAGTGCCATGACCGTGCCTATGTTGGTGTAGGTGAAATAGGAGACGAACTGGCTGAGGACGAAGAACAGGAAGATTGTTCCGCCCATGTTCTTGATCGACTTCTCAATTGCGGCGATCACCTCCGATAATGTCCGCAAGGTGCCCGCGCCAATGCCGTAAGTCCACCCCGTCACCAGAAACATAAGCATGATAAGCGCGATCAGCCCATTCATGAATGGGGAATTGCCGATCAGCTCGCCGGTTTCAGGATTGCGCAACGGCGCCCCACTGGGAAGCGTCAACAGCAGGAATACCACCAGGAGGCCTATGAGGCCGTAGAGCGCAAACCGCAAACCACGTGATTCCTGCTCGGACAGCACGGCTCCTTGATCCGGAACGGCTCCGTCAGCCGACGCCTCCGGCTTGTATTCGCCCAGCCGCGGCGAGATCATGCGGTCCGTGATGAATGCGATAATGAAAGTCAGGAAGATCACAGACGCGATGGAGAACCAGACATTCGACGCCAGCCCGATCGATCGCGCGGGATCGACCAGCCGTGCTGCATCGTTGGTGAATTCCACGAGGACCGCATCGAGTGGCTTGATCAGCATGTTGACCGTAAAAGCACCGGCAACCGCCGCAAAACCGAGCGCCAGACCAGCCAGCGGATGTCTTCCGACTGCCATATAGGCGACGCCGGCGAGCGGTATAAGGACCAGATAACCGGCATCTGCTGCGATACTTGCAAGGATGCCCACGAAGGCCAGGATATAGGTCAGGGCCCAGCGCGGCGAAACGATGACGAGTTTGCGTATCAACGCTGTGACCAGACCGGACTCCTCGGCCACGCCCGCACCGATCATGGCGGCGATCATAAGCCCGACCGCCGTGAAACTCATGAAGTTGGGAATGAGCGAGGCGTAGAGGAAGCGGATGCCTTCCACGTTCAGAAGGCTGCGTATTTCCGTTGAAGCGGTTTCGATTTCGTGGGTGTCCGGGTTGATGCGCTCAAAACTGACCGCCGCCCCGAAGGCACCGAGAATGGCCGACAGGACGATAACAATGCCGATCAGGATGAGGAAGATGATGACGGGATGGGGAACCATGTTTCCCACTCTCTCGACGCCATCAAGCAGTCTTTGCATCACGGTCTTTGGCGCGGTATTGGCAGTGGTCATTTCAGGTCTCCCGTTAAGTCAACCGATTGCGCCCAGCTGTTCGAAGGACACCAGGTGTGATGGCGCGGTTTACTGGCTTGCTCAATCTGTGTCGCCAAGACGATAAGCTGCGGTGAACGGTACCGTCCCAGTATATTCCGCCGAAGCATCGCAGAAAATCGTTGGGGGGTTGGACCGCCAATGATCGGATCAGGTACCGATGCCGGCTCCCCTTTCAGTTATCGCACTTGCAAGCGACAGGCCGAAGATAAAACTAAACGCCTCCTCTACCCTTATGCGAAGGTCACCAATCTTGAGGCCTGCGACAAGTGCCGCAAGCACAGTGGCGCGAATATAGTGGTGCTCCAATCATCAGTGATAGGCATGGAATCCCAAAACCAAGCTCTCAGTTCAAATTTCCCGCATTCCATGCATTGATCCGCATCAAGGGTATTTCGCCTGTGTCAGGATCGTCTAATCAATGGCCATCGCTTCAACAACGAATAATTGACGACTGAATGGTTAATATCACCGTGACACCCGTTGGAAATTGACATCACTTCAACAAGACAGGGGGTCTATGCATTGCGTCACTGCGGTCGACTTCAAACTGCCATCTCTCGTCGAGGGGGAACACGATGAAAGCTTATATTTCAGTCTTGGCAAAGTCGTTCTCAGCCGTTGGTCTGCTTGTCGGTATTGTCTTCTTTGCCACATCCCTTACGCCTAGCCTCATGCCACGCTCTTTCCTGGTTCAGGGCGCACTCTCTGGATTCTGCGCAGCGCTCGGCTACGGTGTGGGCGTGGCAGCCGTGTGGCTCTGGCGCTATCTGGAAATTCCGGTTCCACGCGCGCCGGTTCAGAAAGCCGCCAAATGGATTGCTGTCATCCTGTGTATTGGAACCGCCGGCGTTTTTCTGTGGAAGGCAGCCGAATGGCAAAACACCGTGCGGCGCCTCATGGGACTTGGGCCGGTCGAAAGCGTGGAACCAATTGAACTTGCGGCCATTGCGCTCGGTATTTTTCTGGTGGTCATTTTGCTCGCCCGCCTCTTCAAGCGGACATTCCGGCTCTTCTCGCGCTGGCTGAACCGCCTCGTGCCGCGCCGTGTGTCCAAGGTCATTGGCGGTGTTCTGGCGATAGCACTCTTCTGGTCGGTGGCCCAGGGTGTCCTGTTCAAGGTCGTTTTGCGTATGGTCGACACATCCTTTCGCGAACTCGATGCCAGGATCGATGACGGCTCGATACGCCCCTCGGATTCCACAAAACCTGGCGGCCCGGGCTCGGTCCTCGACTGGCAGAACCTGGGACGGCAAGGGCGCGCGTTTATCGCATCTGGACCTACCGGTGCGCAGATTGGCAGTTTCTTCAACGCAAAAGCGCTGGATCCCGTTCGTGTCTATGTCGGGTTGAATTCCGCGGAGACGGTCGATGAACGAGCGCGCCTCGCGCTTGAAGAATTGAAGCGTGATGGCGGGTTCGAACGATCGGCGTTGATTATCATCGTTCCGACGGGAACAGGATGGGTCGATCCGGAGGGTATCGACACGGTCGAGTATCTACATCATGGCGATATCGCCAGCGTCGCCGTGCAATATTCCTATCTCAGCAGTTGGCTATCCTTGCTCGTGGAGCCGGGCTACGGCGCCGAAGCAGGCCAGGCGCTCTTTCGCGAAGTATACCGCCACTGGACTACGCTCCCGCGTGACAGCCGACCCAAACTGTACTTGTATGGCCTGAGCCTGGGCGCGATGAACTCCGAACTTTCGGCCCATCTCTACGATGTTATCGGCGATCCTTTCCAAGGCGCCCTGTGGAGCGGTCCACCTTTCCAGAGCCGCATCTGGAACTCCGTGACGGCTGGCCGAAATCCCGGTTCGCCGGCATGGCTGCCGCGCTTCCGCGACAATTCAATCATACGGTTCACCAACCAGAACAATGCGCTCGATATCCCCGGTGCCGTCTGGGGACCTCTTCGCATCGTCTATCTCCAATATGCCAGCGATCCCGTGACGTTCTTCGATTTTCACGCGCTCTATCGGGAGCCGGATTGGATGAAGAGCCCGCGTGGTCCCGATGTCTCGCCAAGCCTCCGCTGGATTCCAGGTGTCACAATGCTGCAGCTCCTGTTCGACATGGCAATCGCCACGACCTCGCCGATGGGATACGGTCATGTCTACGCCCCGGACCATTACATCGACGGCTGGGTTGCCGTTACGGCCCCGCAAAACATTCAACCGGAAGATGTTTCTCGCCTGAAGGCATTTTTCTTCGAACGGTCGCGCAGCGCCGACAATCCGCCACCAGGTGATTGACCGTTCAGGTGCGACCGCTCCTCAATGGAAAAAGAAACACAATGCATAGCTGTGGGATTCATGGCTAATCTCTTCGACCTGTCGGGCACGATATAGTTTGTTGCAGCGCGTCCCAGCGTTAGTCACCCTAGAGAACCGGAGGCAACATGTCTGATCTTATCGTGATCGTCTATCCCACCGAACCCAAAGCCGAAGAGGTGCGCAATCGGCTCCTCGAACTCCAGAAAGAATATCTGATCACGCTCGGCGACGCCGTCATCGCCACCAAGACAGATGCGGGCAAAATCAAGCTCAACCAGTTGGTGAGCACGACAGCAGCCGGCGCGGTATCCGGCAGTTTCTGGGGTTTGCTGATTGGCGTCCTTTTTCTCAATCCGCTGATCGGCGCCGCAGTCGGCGCTGCATCCGGTGCCCTCGGCGGGGCGTTGACGGATGTCGGCATAAACGACAACTTCATGAAGGATCTCGCGGCCAATATTCAGCCTGGAAACGCCGCCCTGTTCGTGCTCGTGCAGTCGATGACGGCCGACAAGGTCCTGAAGGATATTTCGCATTACGGCGGTGTTGTTCTCAAAACTTCGTTGGATGAAACCAAGGAGCAGGTTCTGCGCGACGCGTTGCAAAAGGCCACATCTTGACCTTTGGCAGTCGGACACAGTCCATGTGCTCACCTGCAGGACCCATCTTCGAGGGAATTATCGAGATGGTTTGGGGAGCCGTCGGCGAATGGCCGTGGTCCATTGGCCAAAGGTCTTCGCCTTGCGCTCCCGGGTAGGCCGGGATCATTGGCTATGGGGCGGGTAGGCAAGGCATGGCAGTTCAATATGCAAAACCGATGATCGGCTACCTCGCGACCGGCATCCTGGTTCTCGCGCTGCTTCGTTTCGGCCAGGCAATCTTCATACCGTTCGCCTTCTCCCTTTTCGTCATCGCCCTCGTTGCGCCACTCCAGCTCAGGTTGCAGTGCTGGATGCCCAAACTACTTGCCCTGTTTGTGACGCTCTCTTCAACAATCTTCATCATCGTCGCCGTCGGATCCTCGGTGACTTGGGGCCTGAGCAGGCTTGGCCAATGGCTTTTCGTCAATGCCCGCAGATTCCAGGATGTATATGTCCACTGGACCGGCTGGCTGGAGGAACACGGCATTGCCATCGCAGGTCCACTCGCCGACCGTTTCGACGTGACATGGCTGGTGAGCTTTACCCAGGGGTTGGCCGGGCGCCTCAATAGTTTCGCGGGATTTGCCTTGCTGGTCTTTGTTTTCGTCATGCTTGGCCTCCTGGAAATAGAGGATTTCGCCAAGCGTCTTCGCTCTCCTGCCCTACAACCGCAGGGCATGAACATGCTTCATGCCAATCGCGAAATTTCAAAGAAACTGCGCCGGTTCATGCTCGTGCGCACGTTTGCCAGCGTCTTGACCGGGTTGATCGTCTGGGCATTCGCCTATTTCGCAGGCCTCGATCTGGCGGCTGCCTGGGGCGCAATTGCCTTCACCCTCAACTACATACCGTTCCTTGGACCATTCGTGGCGACTGTCCTTCCGACGCTTTTTGCCATGGGCCAATTTGATTCCTGGCAGATGGCACTGGCTGTGTTTGTCGGACTGAACCTGATCCAATTTCTGATCGGTAGCTATCTTGAGCCCCGTTTAACGGGCGCATCCTTGGCAATCTCGCCTTTCGCCGTGATTTTTTCGGTCTTCTTCTGGAGCTTCATGTGGGGGGTTCCAGGCGCATTCATCGGCGTCCCCATTCTCATCGCGTTCATCATCTACTGTGAGAAATCCTCCGTGGCGAAATGGATTGCCGTGTTGCTGTCGGCCAGGTCTTCTGAAAATTCCGACAAAGCTTCGACCTAATATCCAACGTTCACAGGCACGTCCTGTAAATTATACAAATTGTTTCGTAACAGTTACGTACTGAACAGACCGCAGTGGTTGTGCCACACTTGTGAAGTCGAGCATTTGTAACTGCGCGATACCTTACTCTTGTGGTTTTTTGGAGCAGCCATGCCTGTACTTCCCCCAACAAAATGGATCGAAGTACTATTATGCTCGTCTCTAACAATGAGACAGCGCCCCCTATTTGCACGTTGTACCGGGTACGACAAATGGTGAAATCATGAACGCGCATGATCATATCGCGCCATCGGATGTATCGCTCGATCGAAACTTTGCACACGCGGCAGCGGGGTCTGCCATCAACTGCCCTCCTCCGCAACCGAAGCGGACGTCGTCCGGCGCATTTTCTATTCCCGCGTTCAAGTTTGATACCAGCGGCGTGCCGATTGACCATCAGTATGAATCCTGGCGCAATAGCTTCTCGTCGATGCTCGAGCTTGGCGAATGCAGGGACACGTCTCGTGGCTTTGAAGGGAAGCAGACGGTCTGGGATCTCGGCAGCCTGGCGTTCTCGCGGATCAGAACCAGCGCACTCGAGTTTGCAAGTGTCCCAGGTCACACGCGCAGGGAAACGCTCGATCACTGGGCATTGACCCTTCCACTCGACGGCTCGATCAGCACCGAGGGTCCGGCAGGAGGCTTTCAAGGCGGCGCCGGCATCGTCCAGGTCCATTCGCTGGGGCGCTGGTTTGAGGGGAGCGTAACAGATAGCGACATGCTGGTGCTTTTTGTTCCCCGAGATTCCGATCCAGAAGTGGCTCGTGCCCTCAGCGCGGCCGAATTCTCCTCTGTCGACACGGCTATGGGACGGCTATTGTCCGATTACTTTATCGGATTGGCCAAGCGGCTGCCGGCGGTCGAGGCCGACAATCTCCCTGAACTCGTGGGCGCGACGCAGGCGATGATCCGGGCGTGCCTGCTGCCATCTCCAGGCAACATCGAGGAGGCTCAGGCACCTATCGCCCGCGTGTTGCTCGAAAAGGCACGCCATATAGTGCAATCCAGATTGTTCGATCCATCATTCAATGCCAAGGTCTTGCGGCGTGACCTCGCGATTTCACGCACCGGGCTTTACCGGATGTTCGAGCCGTTCGGCGGCGTGATGCATTACCTGCAGCACCAGCGTCTCCTCGATGCACACGCAGCATTGGCGGACCCGAACGACAAACGCCGTATTATTGAGATCGCCGAGCAGCGCTGTTTCAGTGATGGCGCAGAGTTCAGCCGGGCATTCAAGAGGGAATTCGGCTATACGCCAAGCGAAGTGAGAGCAGGCCGCAAGAGCGGTGTGCCAAGCAGACCGGCCGGCGAAATCGCCACCGCAGCTCCGGAAGAACGCCTCGGATTGCTGCTACGCAAGCTTCACGGTTGATCTGTAACAAGCGATCGGGTTTTCGATGCGTCATGATGATCTGGACGAGCGGCTGAGAAAACTCGGCGTGAATGTTGGGCCCTTCACCTTCACCGTCGTGTTCCTGATCGGTGTTGCAGCTGCGATCGGTATCGGTTGGCTCCTGTATTAACGGTCGCGCTGCCAACGGTTGAAATTGTGCATTTTTGACCGCCTTGTCCGCAATGCCGAAGGGGATGATTCCAATGTTTGAAAATGACGACTGGAAGCTGGCTATCGAAGATACGCGATTTCGGCAGAATGCTATCGTTGCTCTCATATCTTCGAGCAATAACCAGGCGCTTGGACTTCTCCGGCTATTTTCTGTCATCGCCCTTGCCACGGCGACCGGCGCTGTTACGTCCCTTGCAGCAGGCGAGTTTTCTCCAACGGTTGGCTGGGAACTTGCGTCCTTGACGCTGGTTTTGGTGTGGTCGTCCTGGCAGTGCTTTCAGGCCCTCGAAGTCGGGGACATTGATCTGCCGGGTCGCAATGCCGAATTCTGGCTGCTCGCCGCCGATAACGAAAACGACCGGCCCACATTTTCCCGCCAATACCTCGAAATCTTCAAGGAGCGGTACCAGACGAACCGCCGGGTAAGCGAACGGCAAGCCCGCGCGCTTCGAAAAGCAAAGCTGGGGGGAATAATAGCACCGCTGATTGGCATAGGCGTGGGCGCGCTCCTGGCCTTCTTCCAAGCATATTCTCTTTGAACTTGGAGAAGGCCGGCGAGCAGTTGGCCTCTTTGACAGCGCTTTATCCCGGCGTCTGTGAGGAATTGAGCGACCTTCAAAAATACATCGCAAACAAGGGCATCAACTGGGGATGCGCAGGCGGTGAAGCCGCCTGCTTCTCTCCCAATGTATATGCTAAATGCTGGGTTGTGATGTCGCAACCTGGATCATTGCCGCTCATACGGCGCGTTCCCCTACGGTCCGGGGCATCCGCCGCAACTACCAGTTTGCTTTGAAATGGGTGCCGCGAACAGCCATTACCTCGCAGCCACTGCACGTCTGATGTGCTATTCGTTGATCTCCGGCTCGACGAGTCTTGCCAAGTTTTTCAGCGACTCCTGCCATCCGAGATAACAAGCCTCCGGTGGAATGACGTCCGGCACGCCGGCCTGTGTTATATGGAGCTCGGTCCCGACCGACACTTTGGTCAGCGTCACGGTTACTTCCATTTCGCCAGGCAGGTTGGGGTCGTCGAATTTGTCCGTGTAACGCAAACGTTCACCAGGAACCAGCTCGAGATATTCGCCACCAAACGCGTGGCTATTGCCAGTCGTAAAGTTCCGGAAGGACATTTTGAACGTGCCGCCGACCTTTGCTTCTGAGTGATGCACCGTACAAGCAAAACCGTTGGGGGGAAGCCACTTGGCGAGCGCGTCTGCCTCGATGAATGCCCGATAAACCTTGTCCGGATTTGTTGCCAGAACGCGGTGCAATCGTATGGTATTCGGCATGGTTGTCATCCTCCTGAATTTGCCGGAATAGGCCCTTAGGACGAGCGAGACTTTGCCAATCCGACATCGTTGTTGAAAAAATTTGCGCGACCGTAGACGAGCTGCCGGCGCTCTAACGAGTTCGCACCGCACCCACCGATCAAAAATGCTCCTGTAACCCACACCTCCTTATTTTTTTGACCACAATTCACGCTGGTTTCACGCTGGAATAACAGTGGAATTGTATTCCCCGTAAGTCAGCCAGCTTAGCTGACGTCAAGGAAATGATGGGAGCGGAATAGTGTACAACATTTCGGGAATAAGCATTCCTGTTTACCCGCGCGGGCTCCCAATACACGCAAACGTATTGCCAAAGTTGTGTTTTGTGCCAAAGTTAGAGCGAGAGCCCAAGCACAAGCAAGATAAAGCAATCCATGAGGCTACTCGGGGACCCACGCTGATGGACCGCAGTCAGCACAGCGAAGCGGCTTATCGCATGTACCTTATTGGACCCTTCGCGATCACTGATCCGGAGGGCAAGGTTCTGACGCCTAAATCCCAAAAGTCTCAAGCGATCCTTGCCATGCTGGCGGTCTCCCTAAGGGGATCACGTTCGAGAGTTTGGCTTCGTGACAAGCTTTGGAGCGACAGACCTGAAGACCAGGCCTCTGCCAGTCTTC
The DNA here is from genome assembly GCF_014192095.1 of Phyllobacterium trifolii. Classification (GTDB taxonomy): domain Bacteria; phylum Pseudomonadota; class Alphaproteobacteria; order Rhizobiales; family Rhizobiaceae; genus Phyllobacterium; species Phyllobacterium trifolii. Next base: position 206,288 of record NZ_JACHXN010000007.1, on the reverse strand, counting down.
GCCAGGCATTGCTCGATATCAGGAAATGCCTGGGTGATGCACGCGATATCCTGGTGGCTGACAAGAACACCGTCTCGCTTCGCATGGACCGCATACGGCTGGATATCGACGAAATCCTGACCGAGGGCCATACGGCAGGAAATGACGAACTGGCTGCTGAACATTTTCTCGAAGGGGTCGACGTCAGAGACCCCGAATTCGAGGAGTGGCTGACACTGGAGCGACAGGTCTGGCAGCGCCGATACGATGAGGGACAATTCCAGCAAAAATTTGAACCAAAGCTTGAGCTGGCGCGTCAGAACCAGGAACCGACGCCACTCGTTCCTTTAACGGCGATCAATCCGGGCAAGAATGGTGGAACGGCAAATGGAGCGGCGAACGATAGAGCTGGTGACTCGATTTCCAACGTCAATTCGAGACAATGGGTAGTCGCGATCCTGCCCTCGCGCATCGCCGGACAAAGCGAAAACGGACAGATTCTTGCGTCAGGCGTGACGAATCTCATCGCAAAATCGCTTGTCGAGGGAACTGATATCCGTGTCACTGATTTCTCCTTCGGCGGACGGCCTGGGGCGAACTCGTCGAATGGTAGCGAAATCTCGCTGGCAACACCCCTCGGCATACAACTGGAACTGACACTCGCCAGTCAAACCGCCCTTATCGTGGTGAGCATTCTGCGTTTGACCGATCATAGCCTGATCTGGAAAGACAGTTGCATCGCCGACCGCCTGCCCCTGGAAAGAGGCGAAACCAGTCAGTTGCATGGGCTAATCAATCACTTGATCGATGAAGTCAACGGTAGCTTTCTTTTCCGCGGCGAAGGAGGAAAGCTGGAGCGCGAAACCACTCTGATCGAGGCGGTCAACTCGGTCTTTCGATTGTCTCGGGAGGATCTTGATAGAGCGGAACGCATCCTTCACAACATTGCTGCTGAGCGGCCCTCCTCCTCGGTTTATGCGTGGCTCGCCTTTATCAGGACTTTCCGGGTTGGACAGCGTTTCAATGCCTACGACTCAACGATAGTCGAAGAAGCCCAATTCTACGCCCGTAAGGCATTGGAGTTGGACGCCAACAATTCCATCGCACTTGCTCTCGTTGGGCACGTTCATTCATTCCTGTTTTGCGAATACGACTATGCCGCGGGACTGTTCGAACGAGCAATCAAGCTCAACCCAGCACAACCACTCGGTTGGGACCTTTATTCCATGTTGCATTGTTACGCCGGGCAGCCTGAAAAGGCGTTGGCCATGGCCAACTGGGTTCAAAACCTGGGGTTTTACAGTGTGCACAAGTATTATTTCGACACGACAAAGTGCATCAGTGCGGCCCTCGCCGGTGATCACGCAGCCGCCATTTCTGCGGGTGAAGACGCGCTGAAGATGCGTCCTGATTTCAATTCTCTCTTGCGCTACATGGCAGCAAGTCATGCACATCGCGATGAGATGGAGTTGGCGGGAAAGTATGTAGAGCGGCTCGAAGCTGTCGAACCGAATTTCTCTATCGAGTCCCTCAAGGACAATCGCTACCCGCTGTTAAAAACTGGGGGAGGCAAGATGCTGATCGCCGGACTTACCAAGGCCGGTGTCAAGCTCCGGTAATTCTTCCTCAATCAAAATTCGGTTCGAATGGATGAAGGATACGCGAAATGGTCAACGTTGCTCCGCAATCACCGCTGATACAGTTCCTGAACAATTTTCGATTTGAGGTCGATGCCGATCACGTATCGCCCTGCCCACCTTTGCCGTTCGCCGAGGTTGACCCAGCGATGGATGGAGCCGGTATCGCCATCCCGGGCGCGCCCATAGCCGGAGCCGCCACGGCGAGCGGCGGTGTTGCCAACAAATCGGTACTGAACAAATCCTCCCTAAACAAAAACAAGAACAAGAACAAAACCTCATTCGGCGGAATCAGCACCGGCAATGCACAATTGATACCTGCATTCCAACTGCGAAGGCTCCACCAACAACCTTCCCGGAACGCTTTTACCGCCGCCGCTCGGTTTACGTGGGAAATGCTCGACATTACTCCACCACCAGGCCCCGACTTCACTCGTCTTGAAACCAAAGTGATGCTGTCGATGCAGAAGCGCGACCGCGAAAGGGCCAGACGACTCCAGGATATTCAACAGGAAGCCGCGCTATCGGTCGCCGAGTTTACACGGCCGCTCTATATCGAGAACATAGCAGGGTTCGAACAGACTGAGGCACTTTTTCAAAATATCCTGACAGCGTGCGAATATGTGGGTCTCATCTACAAGAACAAGTTCAATCGCCTGCGACCCAGTCAGTTTGAACCGCGGCTGCGACCCCTTCTGGCAGTCCCCGCGCACGAATCGTATCAAAGCAATCATGCGTTCCAATGCTTTTCCATTGTATTCGCATTCAACACGATCCTTCCCGAGCATCCCGCGACCGAAGAGTTGGCACGAATTGCCCAAAATGTTGCAGAAAATCGTGAATGGGCCGGCCTGCACTATCCGAGCGATACGAAAGCAGGACGTGATCTGGCCCGTCGGTTTGCACCTTATCTGAGAGATGCGTTCGCCGCGACGTATAACGCGGTACACAAGGAATGGGTGTGAAGGATGTGCATTCAGCTTCAGTGATTCCTCCAGCGTAAATGAGGTTAAAGATGGCCCTCCTCCAATCCGACAACACAAAGGCTGCACCTGCCGGCTATTATTATCTCTGGCATTTGGCTGCTCTGGGAGTGATTACCGCGGACTTCGGATCCTCGAGTGGTCTGATCCCTCCCAACAATGAAAGTGCGCTGCGCATCACGCCTTCTCCTGTTGTTTCCGGCTCTGTCTGGGACACCATTGCAGGTGTGGCTTCGATTTCGCCCGCAAGGGTAGCGCTCATTGACGTCGGCATATCTCCAGATCACCCGAACCTGGCAACCCGGATCGATCAGAATGCTTCTATTGACCTGGCAACGCACAGATACGGTGCGCGTGCGCTGGCCATCCTCGACGATACAAACAGTACCTATAAGGAGGAGAAACAGGCGTTCTTTGCCGAACTCGACATATCCGGACTCGGAAACCTCGGACTATCGGTTGATGACAAGGAATACCTGGACGATATTGTGGCGGAGTATGCCGGTTCATATGGCGTTCTGCGCCGGATCCTCGATTCGAACACGATGTTTGCAGCTCACGGCACCGCCTGTGCCGGTTTGATCGTGGCCGAGCCTGCCGCCTTGCCATCGGAGGACGGCGCTCCGTCTCTACCGGAAGACATCTTTACGAGTCCGGATTCGACCGGGACCCATCCCAACAAAAATCCCAATTTGTTACCGTATTTTGGCGCTGATCCTTTTTCGCGCCTCGTCAATATTACGACTTCGTTCGAAGACAATGCCGTACAGTTCATTGCCGCATTCCTTTATGCATATTCGCAGAACGTTGACGTCATTGTCATGCCACGCGGCATACCCGATCCGAAGCGAAGCGCCATGCAGCCCAAGAACGAATTGAAGGCGGACTTGGAACGCTGGGCCAACCGTGATGCTGCGGATCTATTCGCGCGCATCGCCCTGGCAGAACAGGGACCAGGGGAACTCGAGCCCAAGGCAACGCAGCTGGGTTCCAATCCGGACCGCATATGGACGATCCTCGAACATTTGATCATTGGTGTGAGCCGAAAGATTCCGGTGATCTGCGCTGCCGGCAACAGCGGCGAAAGCCAGCTCATCTATCCAGCGAGCCTTGCAGCTCCCGACAACGGGATTGTCGCCGTCGGCGCAGTCACGGTTGAAGGTTTCCGGTCCGGCTACAGCAATTATGGTGAAGGTCTAACCCTCGTTGCACCCTCTGATGATGGCGAGGTATTCAATCGCCATCAATTGCGGATCAATCGGCTGTCTCCCTTGATCGCCAAGCATGAATATAACGCGGATCCCGGCAAGGAATATTGCTATTCGCAGTTCAGCCTTCTCAGCACGGACCTTCCGGGTGTCTTTGGTTATGATGAAGGAAAAGCGCCTTGGTCCTCACTGCTTCCCTCTGCAAATAATCCCGGCATTGGTGGCGGTTACTATACCAGCTTTGGCGGTACGTCAGGGGCCGCAGCCTTGGTCGGCGGCGTCGCGGCTCTCGTGCAACGGGCCCATCGTGCCGTTCACAGTGGGTCAGGCAAGCTAGACGGTATAGCTGTCAAGTCTATCCTCGAGGAAGCGTCCAGCCGAAGCAGCAATGTTGGACCGGGTTTTCGTCCTCTCACACCCGACTGCATGAATGCGGACAACGAAGATGTCATCGATCCCAGGTATTTCTTTGGAGCGGGACTCCTTAACGCCGCCGCGGCTGTCGATGTAGTGCTGAACAGTTGACACAAAGCCCGACAAAACATCCAAAAAGGACCCGCCCGCGGGTCCTTTTTACGTTTTATCCTTCATTTTTGACGGTGCATTGACGGTCAGACAGCGCTTGAGCGACGCCTCCCCCGGTAATATCGACCAATACTCCGGTAACACAATAGATCCGGAGATCAATCGATCTGCGGGAGGAAAAACCGATGTCAACAGTTCTTACCAGAAAATACCGGTGGTCATCATTTGCCAGATTGATCAAGCGGCCGAAATTGCCAGCGGGCTTGTGCCTCACTTACAAAAGCGTCAAAGCATCCATGGAGCGGGAGATCCGACTTATTCATATCTCGATCTTAACTCCAGTGCAGAGACCCGTTTTTCGACCGTGTCCAATTGTCAACAACGTGACTGGGCAGCACCAGCAACGGACATGCCGCGGCAGTTCTCGCTATTTTCGATGAGCTCGACTGAAGCGAGTATCTGCCTGGCAATTCATAATCGGAGCTCGACGTACATGGTTTTAAAGCGTGAAATATCGATAGACGAATGGGAAGCACTGAACCGCCTGTCACAGGGCGAAACGATCCGGCGAATAGATGGTCGCGCGGTTCAACGCCTAACTGAGATCGGCGCACTGCGAAGCAGAGGAGGAGAAATCAAACTCTCCTACGCCGCAATGCAGCTTTTGATCGAACGCTCGGCACGTATTTGCCGCGCCCGAAACGGCGACAGCAAAACGTGGTGCAATTGAATTTCAATGTTGCAAGCACGTGTCAATGAGTAGTTTTTGGGGACAAGAAAATGTCAGGAATTATGTATGAACGAATACCGGATGCTGATCACGCCGTATACAATCGGCATGCGGCGGCCCGCCGTGCAGCGTTCCACATCGCATCGACAGAACCCCGTCCACAACGGACCCTTGCCATTATTGACGGACGTGCCATTGCTCGAGAGCAGCTTTCCAGGGGGCTTATATCGAATGGGCTTGGACTGCGCATGGCTACCTATGGCTCTGTCGAAGATATAGAGGCATATGAAGCGACGGCATTTTCGGTTATCCTTGTATGCGTCGACGACTCAAGATTCATGGATAATTCCATTGTGCTCGAAATCGGGGCGCTTGTTCGGAGATTTCCGAAGGTCCCAGTCATTGTTCAGGCAAAACTATGCGGATTTCAGCAAATCCTGAGCGTTCTCCAGCAAGGTGCCCATGGCTACCTTCCAGGCAATGCCGGAATATCTGTTTGCATCGAAGCAATATCGATGGCGTTGGCAGGAGGTGTTTTCGTCGCGGCCAAGAACCTGCATGATATTCAAAGCATCCTCGGAACCAACCACCATCAGTCCAAGCGTTTGGAAATGTTCACACGACGGGAACGTGAGGTCATCGAAGTCCTGCGGCAGGGAAAGGCAAACAAAACGATTGCCTATGCCCTCAGGCTTGCTCCAAACACTGTGAAAGTTCACGTTCGCAATATCCTCAAGAAGGTTCGGGCGACGAACCGGGCGGAAGCAATTTACAAAATCAACGCCATGTTTGATGAGATCGCATAGAGCGCCGTTCGGCAGCAAGAATAGAACGCCGTTGGGGGCGACGGGGGCCGCTCCTGCATCTGACCCTCCCCCTTTGTGGGAGGGTCTTTTTTCCACGCGCCTGTAGTACTATGACCACCTTGAGCGGAACCTGACCGCAGACCCGGTTTTCCAAAGTGCAGATACCAGACGGGCCATTGTGCCTCATCACAACGCCTTCAGGTACAACATCAAGCTGAAATCTCGATATCGATAAAGCCCCGATCGCTCAACATATCTTCCAAATCCGTGCGTAGAGGCTGTGGGGAGGCAAACCAGGTTTGCTCGAACTCGTCGAACTTGTTGATCAGCGACGTATTGATATGGGCGCTTTTGAACGCCCTGGCATAGTCTCGCTTGGTCGCAACCCGGCTGCCGAGCTCCACCAGCAAATCCGCCTTCGGTATGGTTTTGTATTGACCACGGCGGGTAGAAACGCCGGCGGACGCGATTGGGGTACCATTCTTCGGCAGGATGGCGTTCAGAATGTGGAGCGGCTCATTTGGCTTGGCGGGATCGCGCAGCGGATTGTCATTCCATGGTGTAGCGTTTTCGCTGCCATGGTGGCCGATTTTCAGAAAATCCAGCGGCTTGGCCAACACGGGATGTCGCTTGTTCCACATGACATTCCACGAACCGTTGGCCTCGCCTTCATCATAACGCGCGTCCCATTCAGCATCGCCGACAAATAGCAGCCGCTTACCCTTCCATTCTATGAGCAGAACGACGCTGGTATTGTTCGTCACCTTGCCATCGAGATCGGCGAAGGCGAGTGCTGTCGACAGCATTCGCGACTGCAACCGCCGGAAATCGGCCGCGGCGATATTGGTCGGGAGAGGCGTGGATTTTGAAGGCGCCGTGTTCGGCGCCGTGAATTTTGCAACGGCGTCCATGACGGACATGACACCGTGCATTGACGGGTTTTCAGGTTTGCCCAGATAATAAAGGTCAATGTCGTTTTCCGGTCCAAGAATCCGCAATGCTGCATTTTTCAAGGGCAGCTTGAGCTTATCATCGGTGTCCATGCCCGCATGAACATAGACCGGCTTGATATTGTTTTTTACGGGAATGGTCTTTTGCAATGTCTCCACCGCCACATCGTTCGTTGCTGCATAGGCCGCGAAGAGACCTTCCAGTTCCGGACTGAAGTTGAGGTGCTGCGCCTGCTTGATCATGCCGCCGGCGAAAGCATGGAGCTGTCGGGCGTTCCTGGCCTCCGGATGATCGGGATCCATCGCGGCGCTCATCCACAATGCGCCGACAGAAAAGTCAGCCCAGGGATCCGGCGTGAAACCCAGGATATGGTCCTTGTGCTGATGCGTGACAATGAGCAGATCAAGCCGCTTCTTGGCTCCATCGTCAGGTAGCATGATCTTCAGCTTTTCGAGCGCGGCCGTGAGGTAGTCCAAGCCGCTTAGCGAGCCGCAATCGATGAGAATGTGAAAATCGCGGCCGTCCTCATGCCCGTCGGGAATCCGGCAATAGATGCAGTCGCCAAGGCCGACGTCAAACATGCGTATCAGGAGCTTACCTGCCATTGCCGGCCTCCAATGTCGTCGTCCTCGATATCGTCGTGAATGGCAAAATGCGGCGAAAGCTGAAAACGCACTTCGCCGTCGACGCGGTTGAACCCGAATGGCGGGATGGCACGGGCCAGGAGACCAAGCTCGCCGCCGACGGTCTCGCCGATCATGCCCGATTTGATCCGTGCCGCCAGAGCATCGAGAAATGCCTCGCGACGCTTGCGCCCGGCGTTGCGCTCGGCGCGTTGCTCGCGGCTGTTACCAAGCTCCTCGCTGCCGGGTTTGCGTGCCCAATGGATCTGGTTGCCATTCTGGTCCAGGACGAGCGTTGCACCGCACAGCATACTCGTTCGCTCACCGGCAAAGCGGCCGAAGCGCTCGCCCTCGAGTGCGACATCTTCCCGCCATATGTATTGCACGACGATCTGGTCGGGAAGTTGCCGCGATTCCGTTGTCAGCTTTTTGGCGCGAACGATCTCGGTGATGATGAGGTCGGCGTTGGGGGGAATGAACAGATCGGCACGATTGTCATCGAGAAAACGATAGGCACCGCCGCGCGATGCACCGATCGAGTCGATGTCATGGTAAATGGTCAGTTCAGGGCGATTGAAGACAGCGTCCGGTTCCAAGAGGGACGCGCGATCCGCTTCATCGAGAATACCGCGCTCGACAAATACATTGAACATCATCTCGCGATAGCCATCGGGATCAGTTGGATTTGACACCTCTTCGGCGCGCAACACCGCCAAAGCATAGTCACGGAACGCAACTTCGCATGGCGGCAGAAAATCCAGCGGCTGTATCGCCATCATCTGCATGCGTTGGATCGTGTACCAGAAGGCATTTGGCAGTGATGGCTTGCTCTTCGGATTATCCTTAAAGCGTTGGTCCATCCGTTCCTTGTATTTGCCAAAGAGCCTGACCATGATGTCGAAACAGGCTCCCGTCAGCACCTGCGAAATGCGGTGAGGCTGGAGATCGTTCTTTATGTCACTCATTGTCAATTTGTTAGCGGCGGTGCGCAGATAAGGCTGACCGATGACCGCATTGCCGAACTCCTGTGCCAAGGATGACAACAGGGTTCCACCAGCAAGGTCAGCGCTCTCCTTGATCATCGCTTTACGGAAATCATTGTTGCGAAAGGCCATGAGAATAGCGGTCAGATCGCCAACGAACTCGTGGAAGCCTGCCGTTAGCGGCAAAACGGATTCATAATAACAGGGTCTCAACCCGTCCAGAACCGCGTGACCGAATTCGTGATTGACGATGTCGCTGGACTGGCAGGTGAAGATGCGCCCATCCTCCCCGTCGAACCAATAAAATTGCAGCGATTTGCTCTGACGATCATAGTAGGCGTTTTCGCCATAGCCGGCATGCGGCACCACAATCAGCCGGTTGCCTTCGAAAGCCCAGGTAATCCGGCGGCCAAGAGCAAAGCCGCTCTCGAAAAAGTCGAGCGTATGCTGGACGGTTGCCCACACGCTGAGCTGGCGAAACTGCGGTAGCTTGCTGGTGTTCTCGTCGAGGATACGCCCGTTCGGTGCGACAAAGGCATTGGCCTTGCTATCCCAGACAGCAGGCGCTTCCAGGGTGTTGGAAGTCGCATCGTAATCGACCACAGCAAAACGAGCACTGGTCGGTCCGTCCCGCAAGCCCGGCTCCCACGGCACAAAGAAGTTCTGATCAATGGCCGCGGCAGGATTGTTCTTCGCCACAAGCGGGTCTTTGAAATAGACATCGATCTGCAGGCGAAGGTCGGTGTCCTTCTGCACCTCCAATGGCAAGAAACGCCGTGCACCATAAAGCCTCCGGCGCGTTTCCGGCGAAAGCCGGTGCTTGTTTTCTGGGGTTTTTCTCGCCATCAGATCCCCTATTCCTGTCCCGCCGGACAGTCACCCTTAGCAAAGGCGTCGTTCAAGGTTTTGGCAAGGCGCAAACCGGCGCGACTGTGTTGTGTATCAAGAACTGGAAGATTTACCCGCCGATAGTCGTCGTCGCGCACACCATCGGCCGGGACAGAGCGCATGATATTGATAGCGAGCTGATGGCTCTCATTGGCCCAATCGATTGTCGTTCCGCAAGTCACTGAATTGGCGTCTGCGATTTTCAGCCAACTATTCTCAAGGCGTTCCACGTAGCTGCCCCATGACCATACGGTCTTGTCAATGAGAGTAACATCCCAGAGAGCATGAAGGCTGGTAGTGAAAGGAATATTGCCGTTGACGCCTTTCTGGGCGACGACCGTGACCTTGACGCAGTTGCCGCCTTCTTCGTCGATGGCGTGCAGGGGTTGGTGCAAGTCGCTGAGGAAATGCACGAGGAATTTTAGCGCGCGCCGGCGTGGTTCGAGTGGAAGAGAGGGACAGGCAACAATACCGAGCTGTCTATTTATAGCGGCGATAATGCACTCGCCATCAGACGCATCAAGAACGCAGTCGCCCGCGGGATCATAACCGGGAGCTGTTCGAGGGATATCGGCGAAGTGCCATCTGGTGGTGGTCTTGTCTCCAGCCCGTTCGTCGTCGGCCCAACTGGCACTCGAGGCCAACGATGCGCCGCTGCGAGGCAAGTCTGCGACATGCTGCAATGTCAGAGGGGCTAGCCGGGCGATTTCGGCGATAATGGAATGACCCGAAGGTCCCCAGGCGAAGGCCACATTCATGGCGGCGAGCAGAAGCGCGACAGTCAATGCAATGCGGCGCATTCCCGAAGCCCTCCGCTCTCTTAAATCATGCTCTGGAATACTCCCCCAAATAGTTCTCATGATCAAGCAGCTTGCAACTGCGGGCAGTCATGATTGTCGTCCAGAAGAGGATGAACTTAGCCGGCAAATCTGTTGTGGTGGTTTGGTCTGCATTGCCCACGAACGAGCCGTTCACCCACGCGAGAGGGAGACTAGCTCGAGCCATACACCTGGAACGTCAACCTCTAACTGGCCATCGAGCGGTACAGCCAGTCGCCGTAGCGCATCGAACCAACATGCGTGTCCTTGAGTGGAAGCAGTGTGTCGTCATTTAATTCGACGCCGTAGTAGCGCGCGCTGTTGTCAGTAATGACCTGGCGTGTGTCTTCGTTTGCTGCGAGGTGGATCCGAGCAATTTCATCGAGCCCAAACTGCTCGGGCCCGCTGATCTCCACGGTACCGTTCCTTGCCGCCCCCATCGCCAATTCTGTCAGCATTTCGGCGACGTTGTAGGCAGCTATTGGCCTTACCGATGCCGACGGGAGCCGAAAGGCATCTCCCTCTGCTCCCATGTCGACCACGCCGCTGATAAACTCGAAGAATTGCGTGGAATGGAGGATGGTGAAGGGTCTGCGCGCTGCCCGGATAAGATTTTCCTGCACCATCTTCGCACGGAAATAATCGCTCTCGACAAGGCGAGGTGTCCCCACCACGGAAAGCGCGACGTAGTGCCTAACCCCGGTCTCTGCTGAGACGGCCAACAAGTTCCGGGTAGACGTCTTGAAGAAATCCAGGGCCGAGCCATCACCGAACGACTCGGCGTTGGTGACGTCGATGACAACATCAGCTCCCGTCATAGCTTCCCTGAGACCTTTCCCCGTCACGCTGTTGATTCCGAGGGAAGTGGATGCCGCTGCCACTTCGACGCCTACCTGTTCAAGTTTTTCCACGAGGTGCGTCCCGACGCGTCCTGTCGCTCCCATAATCGTGACTCTCATCAACTTGATCCCTCTCGCAGCTGTTGCTAGGCGCGCCCGATACGAAGCGACGACCAGCAGACCATTGGATCCGCCATGGTGTCACTTCACCGGCATGACAACCGGAGCGTCCTTGGTCTTGAGCAAAACGACGATGAATTTCGCGGGTTCAGTCGTGCTCGCGTTGCGGCTGACCAGGTGAATGTCGGAAGGGCTTTCGTAGAAGGTGTCTCCCGGTGACAAGGTGACCTCCTTTTCTCCCTTGACCTGCATCACGATCGAGCCCTCGAGGACATAGACGAATGCATTTGCGTCGTGCTTGTGAATTGGTGAAGAGCCTCCACCCTCATACACCACCGATATCATCAGGCCCTCCTTTCCGGGATAATTCGGCAGGTCCTTTTGCATGAGGGGCGTGACTTTTGCACTATCTTCAGCAGCAATGGCTGGCAAGGTGCCGAGCACGCAAGCTGAAGCCGACACAAACAGCGCTAACAAAGCTGACTTCATTGTCGTAATCCCTTTGGTTGTTGATTCATGTGCGTTCGAAACCTGGGCTAAAGACAGGTTGTTCGATGGTTGGCTCAATTCGGCTGTTGAGAGTGACGGAGCCAATCCTCAAAGCCAACTTTGCCAAGCCGCGCACCGTTGCCGGGCACGATCGACTGATCGTTGAGTTCGGACCCGAAATAACGCGCATGGACATCTGCCTCGACCGTCCGCGGATCGTTGGCCGCTTTCAGATACCGGGCAATGATTTCATTCATGGGAGCTCGCTCGGGACCCGCAATCTCGATCGTCCCGTTGAGCGGCTTGCCGACGGCTACGTCTGCCATCGCGTCGGCAACGTCGTCCGATGCGATGGGCTGGAAGGCTGCAGGAGACAGGCGAGCAACGGTGCCGACGGTTGCTTCATCGGCAATGCCCTTCAGAAATTCCATAAATTGAGTGGAATGAACGATTGTGTATGGAATGGGCGATTCCTTGATGATCCTCTCCTGGGCAAGTTTAGCCCTGAAGTAGCCATTTTCCGGCAGCCGCTCCGTTCCCACGATAGAAAGGGCAATGTGGTGCTTTACACCAGCCTTGGCTTCTGCGGCGAGCAGATTGCGGCCCGATGTTTCGAAGAATTCGAGCACAGCCTTGTCTTCCCACGAAGGCGCATTTGCAAGGTCAACAACCACCTCGGCGCCGACCAGCGCATCCGCCAGGCCTTCGCCGGTGATGGTGTTGACACCGGTGTTTGGCGATACGGCGAGAACCTCGTGGCCTTCATTGCGCAGACGTACGGCGGTCTTGGATCCGATGAGCCCGGTTCCACCGATAATAACAATTTTCATAACTTATCTCCTCGTTTGGCCTTTGAGGCTAGTGACTCTATCGCTTCGGAGCATGGCTGGGGAGACAAAAACATTCCATCGTGCAAGGGGGTGGGTCGCTCTAATCGCCGGGGTTAGTCGACCCATCCTCAAGTTTAGGAACGTGTGACACGAGGGCTGGCGATCGGGACGCGAGCAGTCGATTTTCGTGATGTGTCTGCGTGATGTGTGGATTGCAGAAAAAAGGCCATAGCTGGCCATCGGATTTCATGGCGAGCGTCGTCCGCACCGGCTGTGTTGTGATATCCAGATTTCAATGCTGTTTTCGCCGGCCAGTTGCCTGGTATCATCGGATCCCCTTGTAGATTCGTCCGCTGAACGAAAGTCCGCAGCACAAAAAACTCTGGCGTTTTATAACACGGACGTGTAGGAGAGGTGTTATGAACACCAACCCGACAAAGCCCAGGGATCTCATTGATACAGCGGCCCACAGTGCCCGGCCGCCGAGCCTGTATGGCGCGACGGTCGAATATGGCATCCACTGCATGATGTATTTGATCCAGCCGCGTGCAAAGCCCGTGAGCAGCCGTGATCTTGCCGAACTGCAAGGCGTTCCAGTGACATTGATGGCGAGAATTATGCCGCGGCTTGAAAAAGCCGGGATCGTTGTTTCGACCAGTGGCATCAATGGCGGATATAGGCTTGCCAAAGAGCCACGGGAGGTAACGGTGCTCGATATTGTCGATGCCATCGATGGCCGCAAAAATCTCTTCGACTGCAAGGATGTGCGCGAGAATTGCCTTCTGTTTGGCGGCGCGCCGCCAGCCTGGATAACCAACGGCGTGTGCGGGATTCACGCCGTGATGCTGCGTGCCCAAAAAAGCATGCGCAAGGAGATGGCGCGCACGACGCTTGAAGACCTTTCGGGTGCCTTTGGTGACCTGGCTCCAGCACAGTTTGGCGAAGACGTCGGTGCATGGCTCGACAATCGCGCGACCAACCGGGAAGTTACGCGCATTTCGGCAGTCAAAGACAGTTCAAGGAAAAGAGTACGGCGCGGCCAGCAGAATTTGAAACCGCAGGCATAAGTCGTGCAACGTTTTGGAGTATGGCAAATGAACGTTTCGTTGGGAAATGCAATCGCCACCATTGAAGCTCGTCCCGAGACGGAACCCCTGGTGCTGGTCGTGGATGATGATGAATCGGTGCGGCTCTCGATCTGTGAACTGCTGGAATCGGTGGACATTGATACGGCGGGGTTTGGCTCCACCCAGGCACTGTTGGACGCGGACATTCTGGACAGACCAGGCTGCATGATTCTCGACGTGCGAATGCCAGGTGCTAGCGGTCTTGATTTCCAGACCCGCCTGGCCGCCAATGGTATCTCTGCCTCCATCATCTTTCTGACCGGTCATGGCGATATTCCAATGACAGTTCAGGCGATGAAGGCAGGTGCGATCGAATTTCTGACCAAGCCTGTGCGCGATCAGACCCTGCTCGATGCGGTAAACAAGGCCATTGAAATTGACAAGGAGAGGCGCGCCGAGCAACTCACAACCAAGGCGAATATGGCGCTTTATGCGACGCTCACCCTTCGTGAGCGTCAAGTCATGGAAGCCGTGGTGCGGGGTGCACTGAGCAAACAGATCGCATTCGATCTCAACATTTCAGAAATCACGGTCAAGCTTCATCGAAGCAGTGTGATGCGCAAGATGAAGACGCCCTTCATCACCCATCTTGTTCGCGCCTGGCAGTCGATACCAGCGGATATGCGTGATGACTACCGGGCCTAGACTTTCGTATGGATTTGATGAGGCAGTGATCAAGCAGATACTAAACCGCCGTGACGAAAGTCCACTGTGTGAAAGTTTGCGAATTGACCCTTACCCCAATCATTGCAGTCGTCGACGACGATTTGAGTATTTGCAACGCCTTGGCCGAATTGCTCGAGGTGTTCGATGTCAAGTGCCAGATATTCGACCGTCCGGAAAAGATTCTGGCTGCACATACAAGAGGGCGGTTCGACTGCCTCATCACCGATCTCAACATGAAAGGCATGAGCGGACTGGAGCTTCAGGAGAAGCTGTCTGCCGCCGATCCCGACTTGCCCATCATCTTCATGTCGGCCCAGTTAGCCCCCGAAGCAAAGGCCCGGGCATTGCGTCTCGGCGCCGTCGCCTTTTTGAATAAGCCGATCAGTGACGATGTTCTACACGGGCATATTATTTCAGCTCTCAATCGACGATCAATGGATAAGCCGGATGATTTGCCCCGAGAGCCGTAACAGGACCGTTTCATAGAATTAAATATCATCGACCATCGCTCGGAGAGAGGTCGCCAATGGAATCAGTCGATTATCCCACACAAGGAGGCCAACCGCCTACGCAGGCTGCTATCGGACAGGTTGCCTACTGGCAATTCAATGTGACGCGCGCACGAGCTTTGCTTGAAAGCATGGATGCAGCCTGCCCCGGCAGGGATCAGGAATGGCAACCCGATCGATTGGATATGTTGCTCTCTGCCGTCCGGATTTTGGACGTCAACGATGAAGCAATCCGTCTGTTCGGCCTGCCCGCAGACCGGGACAAAGTATTGGACCGTCCAATTGCAAGCCTCTGGCCCGAACAAAGCCGTGCTGCCCTCGGCGATCTGCTCACAACAGTCGCCGCCTCTGCTCATAAAGGAACGGTAGCACGAGAAATCCCCACCGTGGGTCGGTTGCAGCATGTCGTTCTGACAGGCTGGAAGGCTTTTGATCCAAGATGCGCGGACACCGTATTCGTCTCTGTCAGGGCAACCTTGAATGCACCGAATGCTGTCATCGAACTCGAAGCGAGCCAGAAACGCTATCGGAACATGATTTCCTCCCTGCCCATTCCTGTCTGGCAGATCGACGCCCGGCCGGCAGGGCGCATATTTGACCGCCTTCGCGCTAATGGCATCACTGACATGGCCTCATATTCGGATGAACATCCGGAGATCGTCAAACTTGCATGCGATATTGTACAAGTCTTCGACGTCAACAAAGAGGCCATGGTCCTCTTCGGCGGGAAGCACCGCTCAGAATTCATCGGGTCGGTAAAATACCTGTTTTCAACCACACCCGGCGCGACGAAACGCGTGATGCTGGCGCATTTTTCAGGTGTCAGGAATCATGTGGAAGAGTTGAAGGTAAGGACCTTCGATGGCCGGCTGCTCGATGTACTGTTGTTGATGACCTTCCCGGTACCAGGCGAGCGCCTCGATACGACAATCCTCATGATGATCGACAACACCGCTCGTCTTGAAGCAGAGGCAAAATTGCGAAAAATCGAAGCCGACTTTTCCCATGCAGCGCGTCTTTCCACATTGGGCGAAATGACGACCTCGATAGCGCATGAAATCAAGCAGCCGCTTTCGGCCATCCTGATGAACGCTCAGACGAGCCTGCGATATCTCAGGCGGGCCGAGCCAAATCTTGGCAAGGTAGACATCCTCACATCCCGTGTCGTTGAAAGCGCACAGCGCGCGGGCGATATTATCGGCCGGATTCAGGATATGGCCGGCAAGCGTGAGGCCACCTCTACTTTGCTTGATTTCAATGATGTCATTCGTCAGTGCGTGGTGTTCCTGCGCCACGAAAGCGAGGATAAGGGCGTTGTCATTACGACAAAGCTGCAACAGGATCTTCCCGCTGTCCGGGGTGATCGCATCCAGCTGCAACAGGTGATCGTCAACTTGATCGTTAACAGCATCCAAGCCATGAAGAAGGCTCCTCACGTGCACCGCGACATTTATCTCGAAACGCGACTGGACGTGAACGCTCGTGTCGTATTCTCGATCAGAGATACAGGGACTGGTATCCCGGTTGATCATTTAGATCAGATATTCGATGGATTCTTTACAACAAAGGAAGGCGGACTGGGGATAGGGCTGGCCATCTGCCAGTCAATTATCAAAGCTCACGGGGGCGAGATAGCTGCTGCAAACCGTCCGGAAGGTGGAGCGATGTTCGGTTTCTCAATTCCGACAACAGCCATGGGTCAACTCCAAAGTGCGCAGTCGCTCGGTACGTTCCCTGAGCGACAGGACGACATAGTCCCTCGTATAATTTAATCTCTCGTCACGCATCATCACAGCTTCAAACCGATATGGCACGCCAGCAGCGATGCCGATAAGGCCACCATTGAGGTCATCATCAACGATCACTTCACTTTCTTGTCCGATGGCATGGCGCCGACACATCTGCCTAGAAACAATCTCGTAGTTGAGCGATAATTACGGTGGCTAAACTGCCGCCATGGCGTGCTGATCATCCCGGACCATGCCCGAGAGCGAGGTATGTTCTCCAGCTATACCACGCCATAGGGTGCGGTCTAATAGCAGGGAGGTAATCATGAAGAAACTGGAGAACGCGGTAGCAAGTCACTACGGCAGAGCGGGACTGCTGGAGGCCATTTTAGCTGGACTGAAGACCCTTGGGGCTGATCTGGACAATCTCCAGCCCATTGATCTGGCACCAGTTGACGAGTTCCACACAGCCGGCCGGTTGACCACGGTAAAGGCGCTGAAGATGATGCCGCTCAAGGCAGGAATGCACGTGCTGGACGCCGGATGCGGCCTTGGCGGAACAGCACGGCTACTGGCGAAAGAATATGGGTGCCGTGTCACCGGTATCGATCTCACACCGCAATATGTCGAGGTTGCCCAAGCCCTAACCGACCGGATGCAGCTCACTGGACAGTGCGCTTTTCAGGTTGGCAGTGTCACCTCGATGCCGTTTCCGGATGCTGTGTTCGACGCGGCCGTGAGTTTTCATGCGGCCATGAATATCCGCGAACGCGACCGATTCTACGCCGAATTGGCCCGCGTGATGCGGTCCGGCGCACCGCTATGCGTGTTCGACGTCATGAAGGGTCCGTCGCCAGGTATGATCTACCCCGAGCCGTGGGCGGAAAGCGAGGCAACCAGTTTCCTCAAGTCCCCCGCGCAGACAAGTGACCTCCTCGTCGAGGCCGGATTTCTTATCGACAAAGAGGTAAGCCTGCGGGAGTTTGCCAGGCAATTCTTTCGAGAGGTCTTGGCGAAGGCTGCCAGTGCAAATGCTCCTCCACCCCTGGGGCTTCACCTTTTGACCGGAACCAATGCACCTGAAAAGTTCTCAAACTACGCAAAGGCGCTCGAGAACCATCAGATCGATCCGGTGATACTTATTGCACGGCGCAAATGATTTGCTTCGGTATTGGCTGAAGCCCGGCTGTCACGGTTCTTCGACGCCGCGCCATCAGCGGCCTCAACCAAAGCGACCCGTAATATACTCAAGGGACCTCTTGTCTTGCGGCTGGTTGAATATGTCGGTTGTCGGACCGAACGCGATCAGTTTCCCCGGGTGCATGAACGCAGTATTGCTCGATATGCGTGCCGCTTGCAGCATGTTGTGGGTGACACTGACGATTGTGAACTTGAGTATCTCGATCAGTTCCTCGATACGGGCCGTCGATCCAGTGCGGATGTGGACTCGCCGAGCAGAAGGACCTCAAGCCGTACGGCAATTCCGCGCACGAGTCCGCCTGAGAGGCTCAGGGCCGCTCGCCAGCAACTTGTCCTTGACCTCGTCCCATAGCGTTAACGGAAGTCGGGAGGACCCTTCAGTTGTCGTGACCTCAGCGAAAGTTGGTTGTCCAGGTCGACAAATGCCCCCAGAAAACTATCGCAGCGACTGCAAACGATGGCACTGGAATCGCACAAGTTGCGCCGCACCGCGATCATGATCGCTTTGCAGTTTTGACATTCGAACTCAGGATAATCGGAATTTGCCATAGGAGAATTTTATTACAGTTCTATACGATGCGCGATTCAGGAATTTGGGTTAGGCAATTCGGCTAGGATGCGCCAGGCCTGCCGCTTCGGGTGGCCGTATCGTCTGGAAGGCCCGACTTCTGCTCAGCTCAACCTGTCATTCTGTGTTGCGGCACTCCTGCTTGAAGGCGACGTTTTTGTCGAACAATTTGACGGCAGCTGCGTTACGGACGAAAGGCGCATCGCGCTTTCGCGGTACGATGCGAGGTCAAAGATTGAAGGCTCAGACTGCTAACCTGGAATTTACTCGCTGCTCAAGCTCTGCCGCACTTTCTTTACGTTCGCTATACCGGTCAGTCAGATAGCCCGACACGTCGCGGGTCAGAAGCGTAAACTTGACCAACTCTTCCATGACATCGACGACCCGGTCGTAGTAGGCCGATGGCTTCATACGACCCTGTTCGTCGAATTCCTGATAGGCTTTCGCCACAGATGACTGGTTGGGTATTGTAATCATACGCATCCAGCGCCCGAGTACCCGCATCTGGTTGACGGCGTTAAATGATTGCGAGCCACCCGAGACCTGCATGACTGCGAGCGTACGCCCCTGCGTTGGCCTGATCGAACCCATTGCAAGAGGTATCCAATCGATCTGCGATTTCATCACGCCTGTCATCGCCCCATGCCGTTCCGGACTTGTCCAGACCTGGCCTTCCGACCACAATGAAAGCTCACGCAGCTCCTGCACCTTGGGGTGATCAATTGGAGCGTCATCCGGAAGCGGCAATCCGGCTGGATCGTAAATGCGGATCTCAGCACCGAAATGTTGCAGCAGCCGCGCCGCCTCCTGTGTCAGCAAACGGCTATAGGAAATCTTGCGCAATGAACCGCAGAGCAAGAGTATTTTTGGCGCATGCGAGGATTTTGGTGCGGCCAACTTGGACGCATCGACCTTGTGCAGAGCCTGTTTCAAAGTGTTTGGCAGATCAGACAACGCGTCTTCCTTTTGCATCGATGACGGCCTCGCCATCCTCTTTGGTAAACGCCCCCTTTTGCGGCTGCGGCAGAATACCCAGTACCAGCTCGGATGGACGGCTCAATCGCACACCCATCTCAGTCACCACAAATGGGCGATTTATCAGGATCGGATGGGCTTCCATGGCATCAAGCAACTGTTCGTCAGTCAATGACATATCATCCAGACCAAGTTCAGCAAAGGGCGTACCCTTTGCGCGAATGGCTTCGCGGACAGTCAGCCCAGCTCTTCGAATCAAGTCTTTGAGTTCCTGGCGCGCAGGCGGCGACTTCAGATATTCGATGATCGTCGGCTCGATGCCCGCGTTGCGAATGAGAGCCAGCGTGTTGCGCGACGTGCCGCAAGAGGGATTGTGATAGATGGTAACGGCCATTAAACAGTCCTTTCGATTTTCTGGAAGTTCTGCACGTCCGCGCCGCGCTCGTGCCAATTTTTACTGCAACATCACCCGAACGTCGATCAGGACGCCAAAGCCGCCCCTGCAATCCGACAGGTCACGCATGAAGCCCCCGGTTTTCCTTTGGGACAGCAGGGAACGATATCGGCTAACAGCGGCGCACAGATATCGGGATGTCCGGCACAACAATCTTTCAGCAAGAAGTTAATTGCTTCGCGCAGGTTTATTGAACGGCTCTGTCGCTCAGAGGAAATCAACCCGCTCGCAACAGGATCGCGAGATGGGTAGACATGGTGTTCTGCGGAACGTCGAGGAGGCCAGACACCTCTCCAGCCG
The DNA here is from genome assembly GCF_014192095.1 of Phyllobacterium trifolii. Lineage (GTDB taxonomy): Bacteria > Pseudomonadota > Alphaproteobacteria > Rhizobiales > Rhizobiaceae > Phyllobacterium > Phyllobacterium trifolii. The sequence continues at coordinate 186,353 of NZ_JACHXN010000007.1, read as the reverse complement.
CGATCCCATCCGGCTCATGCATCCTCCATGCGGGTTGGCTGGGCAAGAGCCGAAAAAGCTTCGATTGTTTGTTCTTTTTTCATATATCTGGATTTATCGATGCGTTAGAAAATGTCAAGAGCGGATTGTCGGTCTTAGGTTAAAATCAACGGCTGCATTCTTGCGTTTTCTGATGCCAGACTCCCAGCTCAGAAGTCGGAGAGAAGGCGGATTGCTTCCACTTGACCGCTGAAGTGCCGGCTCTCAGGGCTTTTTTCTGAATCGTGCAGATGTCACTGCCGAGCACAAGCCGCTTCTGCTCATTACGAACCCGTTACTTGACTTCCGGCGGGCAGCATCCATTTGTTCAATGTCAAATTCAAAAGAACCTGCTGCGACGAAACTCCCAATTTCGCAACGCAGCTACTCGAAAAGTTGAGGTCATATAATGAGCCAGTTGTTTCAACCGCTGCGATTGGATTCGCTCGAACTCTCAAACAGGATCATAATCGCTCCCATGTGCCAGTATTCCGCCGAAGATGGCTCGGCGTCCGGCTGGCACATGATGCATCTCGGCCACCTTGCCCTGTCTGGCGCCGGCTTGCTGGTCACGGAAGCTACCGCAGTTACGCCTGAAGGACGCATCTCTCCCCGCGATCTCGGGCTTTACTCCGACGACAATGAGGCAGCACTCGGGCGTGTTGTCGCCGCGATCCGGGACTATTCGCCGATACCCATCGCAGTGCAGCTGGCCCACGCCGGGCGAAAGGCATCAACCCACGTGCCATGGGAAGGCGGCAAACAGATTGCGCCAAATGAGCCGACTGGCTGGAAAACCGTAGCCCCTTCACCGGTGCCCTATCTGGATGAGTACGATGTTCCAACGGCATTGGATGGCGCTGGTCTTGATCGCATACGGGATGCGTTCGTCAAGGCAGCGAAACGCGCCGACAGGATCGGTATCGACGGTATCGAAATTCATGGAGCCCATGGATATCTGCTGCACGAGTTCCTGTCACCGCTCTCGAACAGGCGCGAAGACAAGTATGGTGGAAGTCTGGAAAACCGAATGCGCTTCCCTCTCGAAGTGTTCGAGGCAGTACGGGCAGCGTTTCCCGCCAACAAGCCGGTCTGGATACGCGTTTCCGCTTCCGACTGGGTCGATGGTGGATGGGACGTCGAGAGCACCGTGATCTTTGCAAAGGAATTGGAGGCGCGCGGTTGTGCCGCCGTCCACGTCAGCAGTGGCGGTCTTTCGCCCCTGCAGAAAATGCCGGTTGAACCCAACTATCAGGTTCCATTCGCGCGGCGTATCAAGGCCGAGGTGAAAATGCCCGTCATTGCTGTCGGACTCATCACCGAGGCGAAACAGGCAGAAGACATTATTGCCAACGGTGACGCCGATGCGATCGCGCTTGCACGTGCAATCCTCTACGATCCCCGCTGGCCCTGGCATGCAGCGGCGGAACTTGGCGCGCAGGTGGTGGCTCCCGAACAATATTGGCGATCCCAGCCCCGGAATCATGCGGATCTGTTTAAAATCCCCCAAACGGCCTGAGTTAACCGCGGGCGTTCGTAACTAGTCGAGGTTGCGACGCTCGTTCTCTGACGAATAATGCGAACGCTTGTCTTCGTACATCAGCAGATCGGCGCGCTTGGCCACAGCTTCCATCTTCTCTCCGACATTACTGGTGGCCCAGCCGATCGATATGTTCAGGGGTATATTGGAATAATACTGGTTGTTGATTTCGATAAGGCTGCGGATTTCATCGATCATGCTTGCGCAGCCAAGCTCATCGACGGCCGGGAGCAGAATAGCAAATTCATCGCCGCCAATACGCGCAGCGTAGCAGGGAGGCTTGACGGCTCCACCCAGCACTTCTCCAACCCGCCGCAACAGACCGTCTCCGACGCCATGCCCCCACTGATCATTGATCACCTTCAATCCGTTGAGGTCGAGGATGATGATCGATACGGGATGGAATTCACGACGTTCGAGCCTGTTCAACTCGTCCACGTAGAACGCGCGATTGTAAAGCTTGGTGAGCACATCATGCTTGCCGAGATATTCGAGATAGGCTTCGGCCTTCTTGCGTGCTGTGATATCGGTCAAGGATATCTGGACCAATGACCAATCCTGTTCGTGGCCCGGCAGAACCGAAAATTGCAGCAGCACATGGCGTTCGGTACCGTCGAGCGCGTAATTTACGGTCTCGCGCTGATGGAAGAGGTTGCCATTCCAGAGTTCGATAAGCTGTTCCCTGAAATGCACATCCATCCCATCCCTGAAAATATCAGGAAGCCTGCGCAACAATGTCAATTTGTCGGGTGCGAGAAACAGTCTGAGCGTCTCGTTGTTGACATCGATGACGCGGATCTCGCTTGCACATTGTCCAACAAATTCAGGATGGACATCGGTAAACACACGAAAATCGGTAATGCCCTGCTCCCGCACTTCATCAAGCAAACGCTTGATGCGGCTGAAATCTTCCACCCAAAGAGATACAGGAGAATATTCGAACAACCCTTCCGCGTAGCGCTTGCTCTCAATCTGCTGCCGCCGCGCGTCCTCGCGCTCGGTTACATCTTCGATGGAAAGCAATACCCGCGTCCACGAACCTTCATATCCTGGTAAAACTGCGCCTCGAAGCTGAATATCCAGCCGGCGGCCCGCCAGCGTATAGTTCACCGTGTCACTGGAGAATTCGGTATCGCCATCCCACAGAGCGGACAGCTCCTGTATATGCGACTGCAGCATGTCGTCGCGAAAGATAGAGTCGAGATTGCCGGTCAGGTGGTTGAAGTCATTCGCTTCGAAAAGAGCAAGCGTCTTCTTGTTCACCTTGAGAACGCGGATCAGGCTTGAGCATTCCTTTATCCGGCCCTCGTCCTCACGCAGATAGGATCTGATATCGGTGACGCCCGATTGCCTCCATTTCTCGAACAGATGCTTGACGCCACTGAAATCCTCCAGCCATAACGAGATCGGCGCGAGATCGAATGTCTCGATATCGGCGTGATGATCGACATGCTCATTCATATAGCGCGAATCTCTCGGCTGGTTCCTCTACCAGCAGGTATCTATATGAACGATATTCACTGAACAATCGTTACCTTGTGCAGAACGAACGCGTAAAGAGCACGCCGATCTGCATCCCACTGTACAGACGCCTTGAGGGCGCCTGCACAGGATTGCTACCCTATCGCTATTCTTCCCGCTGACCGGTCAGGCTGAGCAGCAGCTGGAAGAGGTTAATGAAGTTCAGGTAGAGCGAAAAAGCCCCGAACACAGCCAACTTCTGCTGCGATTCCGAATCGTAGCTTTCGGCAAACTGTTCCTTGATTGACTGCGTGTCCCAAGCCGTCAAACCGATGAACACCAGAACGCCGGCAACCGAGACAACGAACTGCAGCATCGAGGAGCCGAGGAAAATGTTGACGACACTCGCCACGACAACACCGATCAGACCCATAATCAGGAACGAGCTGAACTGGGAGAGATCACGCTTGGTTGTATAACCATAAAGGCTGGTGGCACCGAACATCGTGGCCGCGATGAAGAATGTGCGGGCGATGCTGGTTCCGGTAAAGACCAGGAAGATCGACGCCAGCGATAGCCCCATGACCGCGCAGAATGCCCAGAACATGGCCTGTGCCGATGCTGCCGACATGGTTTGCATCTTGAACGAGAAGAACATCACGAAGGCGAGCGGCGCCAGCATGACGACCCATTTCAGAGGGGTCGAAAAGATGGGAACATAAAGCGCCGGTGTCGAGGCGACGACGAATGCAACAACGCCTGTCAGAACAAGGCCTAAACCCATATAATTGTAGATGCGCAGCATATGCTGGCGCAGTCCTTCATCGAACAATGCAGCCGACTGTCCGCGCGCTGTACCCATTTCATAGCGAAGTGGTGTATTCATGATTGTGGATCCTCTTGGTTAATCAATAAAGGGTCGTTACAAGCTGCGACGCAGCGGTTTCGAGATCGGTCGGGCTTGCATTCGAAACGAGCGCATAGGCAACATCGCCAATCTGGAAATAAGCCGCTGAGCTATCGCCCACGCGCACTGCTTTTGGCTTCACGACATCGAAACTGCCGGGGCGAACCGCGAAAAGCGAGAGCCGTCCCATGTCCGCGGATGTGATTTCCATCTCGACACTTGGCCCGAAAGCTGATGGGAAAAGCTGGACATCATTGACGATCCAACGGTCCAAAAGTTGTGGCATGGTGATAGCGGTGGCCGCACGTATTTCCGCAGGATCGTAACTATTCACCTCAGACTGCGACTTCATCTCTGCCCTGACCAGGGACGTCTTGTGGGCCATCACCGCATCCGAAACATAAGCTGGCGGCGGTGTCGAGGCAACGACCTGCGAGATGGTGAGCGGGCCAAAACCGGCATGTGCCAACCACCCGAGACCGACAAGAACGGCGACCGCGGCAACACGTTGTAAATTGCCAAGCAGCCGGTTTCGCATAAGGCCACGTTCAAGGCGACGCGCCGCTTCGCTCGTCTCCGGCGATCCCTTGCTGTGCATGCCGGTTAGCGCCAGCCGCAATTCGTCCCTCGCCTGCAGATCCGACATGACGCGGGCAGCCTGCTCGGGATGATGCGAGAGGTAACGGGCGATCTCGATGCGGCGGCCCGCATCCAGCTGGTCGTCGACATAGGCATCAAGGTCGGCCTCAACGACAGGGTCAATCGCGTCACTCATCGCGGCCTCCAACAATTTTCAGATGTGCGGCTTTGCCGGGTTGCTCGGCCTCGAGAGACCGCAGTGTCGCACGCGCGCGGCCAATTCTGGACATCAGCGTGCCAATCGGTATCCCCAAGGTTGCTGCGGCTTCTTCGTAGGAGAGACCTTCGATCGCTACCAAATGCAGAGCGGCGCGCTGCTCTTCGGGCAGCGAAAAGAAGGCATCCCTGACCTCCATTAACCGCATGGAATGCTCCTGCGGCGGCTGGAGGATGGTTTCGGCAATGACTGCCAAGGTATCCCCGCGGCGCGCTTCCGACTGGCTTGAACGCTTGCTGTCGATAAAACCATTATGCAGGATCGACAAAAGCCAGCCCTTCAGGTTTCCGCCATTGCGAAAATGATTGCGCCGCTCGTAAGCGCGCACCAGCGTATCCTGCACAAGGTCTTCCGCGTCGGTCTCGTTGCGGGTGAGCGAACGCGCATACCGGCGCAACGATCCAAGCTGGCCGACTACATCAAAACGGGGTTTCGGACTCTCCATAGGGCGTATACGGACCTGCGGCGGATTTATTCCCTGCCATCGGGAAATTATATCACGCGACCGCAAATTTGCGGCCTAGATCAGGCTCTGTTTTTTAAGTTCGTCCTTGAGATAGGCATAGTAAATCGGGGCGGCGATGAGGCCAGCGATGCCGAACCAGGCTTCCAGCACGATCATTGCGAGGAGCAATTCCCATGCGCGCGATTTTATTCGCGATCCGATGATCCTGGCATTAAGGAAATATTCGAGCTTGTGGATGATTACCAGGAAGGCGAGCGAACCCACTGCGGCAACAAAGGAAACACTGAGTGCCACGACGACAATCACAGTGTTGGAGATCAAATTGCCGATAACAGGAAGAAGACCCGCAATAAACGTGACCGCAATCATGGTCTTGACGAGCGGCAGGTGAACGCCAAAAAATGGCAGGATTACAACAAGATAGATGGCCGTGAAAATTGTGTTCAATGCCGAGATTCGAAGCTGCGAGAACACGATATTGCGAAATGCCGCGCTTAATAGCTCGATACGTTCCCGAAGGGCAATCGCGAGTGGGCCCGGTTCGCGTGATGCCGCAACGGAAGAACTGAGCGCGATCATTCCCCCGATTACCATTCCGACAATGATTCGAACCAGGAGAACGCCAAGTTCCCGGCCAACGAGCTGAAGCTGGCCCGCATGTTCCCGCAGCCACTTTGAAGCCAGCGTTTCGAGTTCTTCAAGATTTGACGGGAAATAATCGCGGGCCCAATTCGGCAGATGTAGCTGGGCGGTATCGATGATTTCCGCCATCTTTTGGAAAAGCGATATTATACCTTCGTCGGAACCATCGGTGAGCAGTGCCATGCTGCTCATGACAGCGGCGACAATCACCAAGATGAAGATCAGCGCCAGCATTGCCAACGCTATGGTTTTTGCCAGATGTCCGGAAATGCCCAGTCTACCGAGCAATGGAGCCGAATAATGGACGAGGTTGTAAACGAGCAGTCCTGAGAGGAGAGCCGATAGCAAGCCTAGTTCAAGCACAGCGACGAGCGCAATGAACGACAAAATGTAGGAGGCAATTCGGAGCCTGGTGGCGGTTGGCAAGTGTGTCACCTGAGGGGCTGTCAATATTCAGCTGTACGTACTCTTGAAAACGTCCGCGACGCAAGCACCATCGATGCAGGCACGCAAATCTTCGAAATCTTGAGCGGTGTATCCGATTAAAGCATAACGGATTTGCAATTGTTTGCCTCTACAAGCGACGAATGAACCGCCGGTATGAAAGTCGTCCGTGCGCCTTTTTTACCAGCTTCTATTCGGGCCAAGCGAAGTCACATGCCATTTTACCAAACGAACAGCAATGCGGAGAAGCGAGTCGAGCAGCGCAAGCGAACACGATTGCGCTCCGGCAAACTCGTCGCGCTTGATGGGCATTTTCTGACCGAATGTCATTTTCAAAACCTGGCCGGTGGCGGCGCCAAGATCAGGGTTGTCAGCCAAACCACCGTCCCCAGTCGCTTCTGGCTGTTCGATGATCAATATAGCGGCGCATTGATCGCGGAAGTCGTCTGGCGCCAGGACATGGAACTTGGCGTGCGGTTCGTCGAGGATCCTGACGTCACACCGTTGACGGACACAATTTTGCGCACGCTTGCCGGCAAGTACTATTCACTTTGAGGTGATTGACGCTCCAGGCCCTTGGTGTTCTGGTCGCGGATTTCCTTGGCAGTTATGTAATTGAACTGCTCAACGAGCAGGTCCTTCACCAATGGCTGCGGAAATCGTGCATTGATACCGTCAATGATCGATTTCTTGACATCATCGAACTTGACTTCCTGAATGTTCTTAACGTCCGAATAATGCCCGTAGAACTGGCTAAAAATCTCGTCATTGATGAAATAGGATACCGGAATCTTGAAGGACGCGTTCACGGTGTGGTCCAGTGTATAGGCGAGCTGAGACACTACATAACCCTGAACGGCGTTGTCCACGATGATCGGAACACTGAAGACTTCGGTCTTGCCATCATCCAGTGCCTCCTGAGCGTTGGGTGCAACGGCTGCTGTCGCCGAATTCTGCCAGACGGCAAAATACAGGGATCCCAGTGCAACGACGCCGATCCACAGACCGATCAGCACAATACGGATCATGCACCGAGCCCATTTCTGACCTGGCTCGCAGTATACGTTCCGTCGGCTTCCTGTGTCTCAAGCGCATCGCGGATAATTCCCGCGAGCTCCGTCACTGCGCGCAAATGCAATTTGATAGCATCGCAATTGCGATCAAGCTTCTGACGCAGGCTATCGAGAACCGGCTGGAGCGTCTTAAGTGCGCGCGTATCGACGGTCTTCACCGCCTTGCCCATCGCCTTGTTGAAATCACGTAGCCCGCGGCTCTTGTTGGCGTTGATATTTGCAAGATCTACCAACTGACCTTCGAGAAGCAGCCGTGTCTCGCGCTCCACGACATCTTCCAAACGACGGATGGCGAAAAGGACGGGCTCCAGCGCCGGTTCGGGCACATTGCTGCGGTTCTGATCATTGGTCATTATTTCTATTTCCATATCTATCTCTCCAATCTCATCGGCCTTGATAGTCGCGCGCTAACTCTGCCTCGAGTTGTCAACGCTTTCCGTTGATTTTAAGTGCTTGTGAATGAGCTGGCGTTGGATCTGGTACAAAATGACATTTGAATCCTGGTTTTGAAAATGTTGCTGATCTATGGACATCTCCGAAGCTGCTCCCTCAGCTTGCGCTGCGGCTTCAGACTTCGCCTTTTTGGCGCTCTGCTGCTCCAACATGCGGGCGACGCCTATGCCGCCGGCATCGGCCATCTTGTTGGCGACAGCTTCGGCCATCATCGATTTCCAGTAGTCTCCGGCAATTCCTTCGCCGAAGACTGCCTGATTGTCTCCCGTGAACATGGATTCGACAAAGGATTGCAGCATAAAAGCTTCGAACTTTTTGAATGCAGCGTTCGGTGCATGGGTTACGCTACCGGCAACAGAGCCACGTGTCGAAGCCGGTTGCTGCATGGAGGCAAAGTTCTCACGTGACAGCTGCATCTGTGCCGCGACGCGATCCGAAGCGATGCTTCGCAACTTCTCCAGGGAGGTTCGCAACGTATCCGGATCGGCTGCCATGGCAACATCCAATACCAGATCGGAAGGTGGATTAATGGCCATCGATTCCCGTTCCATCCTGTTTCATTGCATGCACCCTACCTTCCCAAACTTACGGGAGGCTTGAGCCTTGCGTCTTCAGATTGCAGGTCTGCCAAGCAGATGTCCCATATATTCGTCCGTTTCGTCCGCGACTTCTGCGCGCGATATTGCCTTCGCCAAATCATGAAGTCGGCTATCCAGCGTATCGAGCGTTCGCGACGTTTTCAGCAGATTCCGTTTGGCTTCGACCATCTGTTCTGACAACTGAGCCTGAAGTGACTTGTTGGCTTCAAGGCGCTTCATAATAATATGCACAGGAACAAACGCTGTTGTATCCACGGCAAAACGATCTTCCTGCATCCTGAAGAGAGCCTTATTCTCCTCCTGGATCGCAGCTTGCTTTGCGTTGAGGCGTGACAGCTCCAGCTCATGGCGCGCTTTGGCGAGCTTTTGCAGCCTGATCAATCCGAGATAGGATGTCCGGAATGCGTTCGTTGTCATCGCTCAAAAGTTCCTCAGATACATTCCGGCCTCATTGGTGAAAAAACGCAGAAGGTCGGACATGCTGAAATAGAGCAGCATCAGCCCGCCCGCGAGGACGAAGGGCAATGAAATGAAATAAACGGGAATCGATGGCGTGAGCTTGTTGATCAGTCCCACCGCAATATTGACCACGACGGCGAAGACGATGAAGGGCGCTGCGATGCGTATGGTGCTCATGAACGCCTTGGACAGCGTGTCGGTCAGGTTGACCATCGCCGTTGCCGGCTGGAAGATCCCGTCCACTGGAATTGCCGAATAGGATGAAAGCAGCGCACGCAACACCTCCAGATGCAGGTCTGATACGAAGAACAGACACAGCGCGGAGAGCGTGATCAGACTTGCAATGGCTGCCTGCGGTTCTTCCGATTCAATGGCGCGTTCTGGTGCGCCTGAATATCCGGTCGCCATCGCCATCGCATTGGCCATGAATTGCAGTGCCCAAAAGTAGAGGCGCGACAAAATGCCGATGAACGCGCCAACGATCGCTTCAATTACGATTATTCGCATCAGCATCAACGGGGCCGACTTTGCCGCTGGAGTGACCTGCGGCAGCACCAGCGGCATGACCATGAGTGAGCAGGCGAGCGCCAGGAAAAGGCGTATTTGCATGGGAATGCGTGGACTGGAAATGCCCGGCATGATCATCAGGCAGGCTCCCACGCGGGCAAAAACAAGCAGGGCCGCAATGATGCTATCGCTCAGTGGCGGCACGTTTAAAGCCTCACGAAATAGTGCCGAGGGAACGCACCTCTACGCCCCGCGCGATCTCGACATGCGACAGGACTGACAATGTCGCGAACAGGCGCTCGATGATCATTCTGATGTATGGCCGCGCTTCCGGCGAAGCGACGAGGACGAAGCGCTCGCCCGCGTCAAGGTGCTTGCGGATCGCCACACTCGCTTCATTGCCGAACTGCTCCAGCAGACGCGGATCGATGTCGAATTCCGTAATCTCCCCCTTGGCATCCCGTTTTAGGCTCTGGTGGAAAACCAGATCCCAACGATTGCCGAGACGCAAGACCGAAAGAACGCCATTGTCGGCAAGGTCGCCGCAGATCTGCTGGGCCATACGCATCCGCACATGTTCGACGATCATTTCCGAGCGGCGGATATGCGGCGCCACTTCCGCTATTGCTTCGAGGATGAGATTCAGATTGCGGATCGACACCCGTTCCGTCAGCAGCAGCTTGAGAACCGCCTGCAGGCCAGAATAGGAGAGATGCGCAGGGCAAATATCGTCGAGCAATTTGCGGTATTCGGGTCCAAGGCGGTCCAACAGCGCACGCATGTCCTTGTAGGAAAGCAGCTGCGCCAGATTGTTGCGGACGATCTCGCTGAGATGCGTCAGCAATACGGAGAGATTATCGACCGTCATGTAGTTGTCGCGCTTGAGGTCCGCGGCAAAGATTTCCGGAACGGAGTATGCCTTCATGCCGAAGGCCGGTTCCCTCACCTCTTCGCCCGGCACATGCGGGGGTGGCCGGTCACCGGGAATAACCAGGATTTCACCGACCCGCAGCTCATGCGAAGCCACAACTGTCCCATGGATTTTGATCCGGTATGTCTTGGGTGGCAGGAGAAAATCGTCTGTAACTTTGATCTCCGGGACTACAAAACCATACTCAACCGCAAATTTCTTGCGCATCTTGTTGACGCGATGCGCAAGTTCAAGCTGCGATGCGAGCAGTCTTGCCGAGATTTGCTTGCCAAGACAGAGCTCGATCTGCGCGGTTTCAAGCGAGGCCCTGACAGAATCCCGGTCTTCCTGTTCCGCATGTTTCTGCTTCAGCGCGATTTCGGCCTGTGCAGCAGCGGCCACCTTGGCGAGCTTGCGCGGGACAGATACGCCAATCGCCACAAGTCCAGCCGCAAGCACGAAAAACGGAAATGCAGGCAGCCCGGGCAAGATGCCGAGCACGAATAGTAGCAAGGCAGCGACGAAGAGCGCTTTCGGATAAGCACCAAGCTGACCAAAGACGGCCTTGTCGGTTGAACCGCGCGTCCCGCCTTTAGAGACGAGAAGACCGGCTGCCAGCGATACGATCAATGCCGGGATTTGGGTGACGAGACCATCGCCGACAGAGAGCTTGGTAAAGACATCGGCAGCCTCGCTGACTTCCATGCCATGCCGCGTCACACCGATGATAATACCGCCAAAGATGTTGACGGCGGTAATGATGAGGCCGGCAATGGCGTCACCACGCACGAATTTTGAAGCACCGTCCATCGATCCGAAGAAGGCGCTTTCTTCTTCGAGTTCGCGCCGCCGGTGCTGTGCTTCCTTCTCGTTGATCAGGCCGGACGAAAGATCCGCATCGATGGCCATCTGCTTGCCGGGAATGGCGTCAAGCGTGAAGCGCGCACCAACTTCGGCGATACGCGTGGCGCCCTTGGTGATAACGAGAAAATTGACGATGATAAGAATGGCGAAGACCACCAGACCGATGACGAAATCACCGCCCATGACAAACTGCGAAAAGCCATGGATGACCTGGCCGGCTGCGGCGTACCCTTCATCGCCATGTGTGAGGATGACACGCGTCGTCGCAATATTGAGCGACAGGCGCATCATTGTCGCAATCAGAAGCACCGTCGGAAAGGCAGAGAAATCGAGAGGCCGCTGGATCCACAGCGACACCATCAGGATGAGAACGGACAGGGCAATGGAGAACGCCAGACCAATATCGAGAATGATTGGTGAAACGGGCAGGAAAAGAACCGTCAGGATGATGACGATGCCGAGAGCAAGGCCAACATCGCTGCCCGTCAGATAGCCCTTGTCGCCCAATCGTTTTACTGCGGCTTGCTGCACGGCATTCTCCTGTTGTCACGGGGACAATAGATACCGAAGCTTGTGCGAAGCCAACGCGAGCGCGTGGCGGACCGCGTCAGAAACCTTTCTCTATCCGAGAATAGGTCAGCAGCGTCAGCGTGTTGATCTGTGAACCAACGAACGGAGCGGTCAATGCAAGAACCGCCAGGATGACGAGGATCTTGGGGACGAAGGTGAGTGTGATTTCCTGTATTTGTGTCAGTGCCTGAAACAGTGCAATGCAGACCCCGGCCAGCATCGCGGCCCCGACCGCCGGGCCAGAGGCAACGATGACCGTCCAGATAGCCTGATTGACGATATCGAGTGCGTCCGCCTCATTCATTGCCGGCCGAAATGACGATGCCGGCAGTGATTGGAAGCTGGGCGCCACCCACGAGTGTTGCAATCATGCCGTCACTGTAGATGCGCACGGACTCGACAACGCCCTTGACGGTACCGTCAGCGCTTGTGACGGTCCGGCCAATGATACCATCGGCCTGTGACAAAGACGAACTCGCAAGCAACTGGTCCAGCTTGGTGTTGGTCTGAACCGCTTGTTCAACACTCGAAAACTGCGCGAGCTGGGAGATTTGCTGCGTCGCATCCATCGGCTCGGTTGGATCCTGGTTTTTCATTTCTGCAACGAGAAGTTTCAGGAACGCCTGATAGTCGACGCCAGGTCCGGTAGCCTTGGACGTATCTGTCGTATCGGCCTGTGTTCCTACGGGAGGGATCGTGGTCATGCGGTTGCCTCCGGCCTGACGGCCTGTTGTGTTTGAGAGGAAATGGTCGGGTCTGCTGAACCGAAAAGAATCTGTGCTTCCAGCGCGTAGAGCAATCGGATCGATTTCAGAGCGTCGAACACACGTTCGTTGCACATCATCTCATCGATCAGCTTCAATTCTTTCAGCATCTGCGGGTTTTCGAACGTTGCAAGGAGTGACGCCAGCATACGCTTGAATGTGCGGTTGGCCTCCGCCTTCATTGCAGGATTGATCAGCATGATCTGTGCAGCGAAATAGAGCTGCCGCAGGGGCGTTGTCGTCTGATCCGCCTGCATGACGTGGCTTTCGAGAAGAAAGCTGACATCGTTCATGAATTCGATGGAAACCTTGCGGTCAACGCGCAAGACTGCCCCATTCACGTAGACTTTTTCACCGGCACGCAACGAGAGTTTCATGGTCAAAGCCCGTCGCGAATGGTCTTGGTGATATCAATAATGCTGTCGTAGTCTCGCGAGGTCTCCTGCCGGATGGCCTCCAGTTCCCGCAAAATGAACAGGCCGATCGAAATGAGTGATGCCCGCAATTGCTGGGGCAATCCATTGGCAGGACTGCCGAGATCTTCGATCACGATCATCCACAGACGCGACGTAAAATACACTGCTTCAACGCCTTTATAGGAATAGCCGCGTTCATCGCGAGCCGCTTCCAGCATTATGATCGACTGATCGAACAAGGAGCGTTCCCGCTCCTTGGCTTCGTCAGCACCATCGTTCATGATGTCGTCGTATCGGGCCTGGTACATGTGCTTTTCCGGCTTTTAACAAACGCGGCTATCGCATTCGTTGTTTTACTTCAGGTAATTGAGCAGGCTCAGGCTCTGGATCTTCACGGTCAAGGCATAGGAAGCATCAATCTGGGTCCTCAACGCCTCAACCCGGTTGGCGGCCTCAAACGGGTCCACCGCCTCCAGATCGAGAACCGAGCTATTGAGAACATTGATCTGTACTGTCAGCCGGTCAGTCGCGTCCTTTGTCCGGGCTTGGGCGTTGCCCAGGAAGGACTGAGCACCCGCCAGTAAAGTAGAGTTCTGGTTGGTCGTCTCAGCGACCTTGTCGATCACCGTGTCAAATGCTGCCTGATTGAGGCCGATGTCACCGAGTTCCGCCATCATTGTGTAGCTCATTGCGAGCTGGCGGAATCCCGCATTGTTGGCGCTAACCGACGTCTCCGCCAGCTCGGTTGGCGCAATCCGGCTCTTGACGAGCGTATCCGACGCCGAGGACCAATTGGCCGACCAGGAAGCGGAACCGAATTGCGCCGCGAGCGACGTGTCCAGGTAGGTTTTCATGTCTGCGGCGCTGATATTTGCTACCTGCGGGTCAGTGGTCGGGAAGCCGAAATAATCCTGAAACGACTGCAACACAGCGGCCTTGGCGGGATCCCCTGCGGAGCCGTAGTCACCCAGCGGCTTTACGTCAGTGTTCTCTCCCGCGAAAATATACTCACCATTATAGCTGGTGTTGATGAGGTCGGTGGCGGTCTGCAACAGGCCCTTCGCTTTGTCGACGATGATCGAACGGCCCTCGCTCGCCCCGCGCATCGCCGTCACATTTCCGAGAAAATCCTGCGATCCCTTGATGACATTGCTCAAGGCATCTTGAGAGGCTTTCATGCGTTCAGAAATCAGCCCATTGGTCTGGGTCAAAACTGTCAGCCGATCGTGCTCTTTGCGCAGAGAAATCGACTGGCCCGTGCGGCTTCCAAGGGTAAGCCCTGTGTCGAAAACAAAACCCGTTGTGGCTTCCTGATTCGCCTTGACCAGTTCTGCCTGGGCCTTGGCGATGATATTACGCGTCGAGTTGGAAAGCATATAGGATGAAACCGACTGGGTCTTCATATCTATCTCACCGCCTGAAAGAGTTCGTTCAACATGGCGTCAACCGCGGAGATGATCTGCGCCGATGCCTTATAGGAATGTTCGAGATCGAGCATCGACGCCATCTCCGTGTCGATATTCACGCCACTGGTATTGGAAATGGCGTCCTCGGCACGCGATGCCAGAACGGTGTTGTACTCATTGGTCTGGGTTATGGATTTGCGCTTGGTCTCAAGCGAACTGATCGTGGCCGCAGAAAAATCAAGGAGACTTTTCCCATCGCCGGCGGCTGCATCCGGATCGTAGTTGCGAGGCGCCGAGATAGAACCGATGAGATCCTGGAGGCGCGCTGAAAATCCTGCCGAGCCGTCGGGATTCTGTACGTAGTCTGCGCCTGCCGCCCCGCCATCGCGCAAAAGCGCGGGATTGCCGCCTTCGGTCAGGATGAAGGCGGCAGAAACCTTGATTGTACCGGCAATGCCCGGGAGAATCGCCGCGTCCGCCGGCATCGTCGGTGCACCTGAATAGGTGAACAGGCCGGGCACCGTCGGTAGCGTCGCCGGTGTCTTCTGGTCCTTTTCCGCGAACATGCTGACGAGGCTGCGCGCTATCTCGTCGAGCTGGTTTTGATAGGCCGGTGCCGTGTCGTCGCGCAATTGCAACAAGCCGCTGAGGCGGC
Organism: Phyllobacterium trifolii; assembly: GCF_014192095.1. Taxonomy (GTDB): domain Bacteria; phylum Pseudomonadota; class Alphaproteobacteria; order Rhizobiales; family Rhizobiaceae; genus Phyllobacterium; species Phyllobacterium trifolii. The sequence goes on along the minus strand of NZ_JACHXN010000007.1, from coordinate 171,343 downwards.
CAGTGCCATAGGGCTGCTGAAATGTTCCATGCGACAGCGGTACCCCATCGACATAGACATCGTTGCCGCCTGTACCGGCGCTGAATGCGCTGGTCGGTGTGAAGCTGACCGTGCGCGGTGAACCTTCGAAAAGAGTCACACCGGATTCGGCAAACACCACCATGTCGTTATCGCCGCGGACGAGTGTCGTGATGCCGATCTCGCCTGACATCTGCTTCAGCAGGCCATCGCGCTGGTCGAGATAGTCCGAGACGTCTGTGCCGGAACGCGTACCGTTGATGATCCGGTTGTTGACGGTCTCGAACTGCGCCAGCAGCGCGTTCAGATTCTTCACGGAATCGCCGATGTCGTTGTCGGCATCCTGGCGCAGCTTCTGTGTTTCTTCCGTACCCTTGTTCAGCGCGTTGGCGAGTTCTGTCGCCTTGGTGACAGCAGATTCCCCAACTGACGTGTTGCCGGGCTGCGAGGCGTAGAGCTGCAATGAATCGCGCAAGTCCCCAAGCAGCGAACTTGGTGATCCGGATGCATCATCGGCCGAATAGATCCCCGACAGCCGGTCGAGACCAGCCTGCAACGTGTTGGACGCGTTATACTGGCTGTTGCTTTCAATGAATTTGGACAGAAGCGCGGAGTCGGCCGAGCGGGTCATGGAAAGATAGGTCGATCCGTTTGGCCCGCTCACGACGGAACCAATACGCCGCGTAAAATCAGGATCGTTGGCGCCCGCGATGTTCCGGGAGACCAGCGCTGTCTGTTTCGATACGGTATTGAGAGCACTCTGAGCAGTAAGGAGCGCCGAAGTTAGTGACATGCCCTGTGTCCATTCGCCATTAGAAGTTCAGCTATCTTTTCAGATTGACCAGCACATCCATCAAATCCGCGCCTGTCTGAAAGACCTTCGAATTTGCTGTGTAGCTTCTCTGGGATTCGATCATTTCCGTCAGTTCCTGCGCGATGTCGGCATTTGACTCTTCCAGCGCCCCGGATGTCAGCGTGCCAAAGCTGCCGCTACCGGCAAAGCCAAGCTGGACATCGCCGGATTCGGCGCTCGGGGAGAACACATTGCCTGTCATAACAAGCAGGTTGTCGGGACTTGGAACGTCGGCCAGCGCAATCTGGTAGATGGCCCGTTTCGCACCATTCTTGTAGATGGCGGTTACGGTGCCATCATCGGCGATGCTGACATTCTCGATTGGGCTTGGTGTATTGCCGTCGATCTTTACCTCGATAGGTGTGTAGTCACCCGCCAGCTGTTTTGTCGCAGAAAAGTCGATTTCCAGCGCCTGTCCGTTTGGCACAGGAACCGAGATCGACTTGTCAGCAGAAGTGAGCTTGCCGGTGACGGCATCGAACGTGTAATTTTCCGTCGCCAACGGTGCGGCAGGAGTATAGGGAAACCCACCGGCGGCCGAGGCATTGGCATGATTATAGGCGGCAACTTCCCAGGTATTGTCTGCGGTCTTGGTAAAGTAGAGATCAACGACGACGACGTTACCGAGATTGTCGAATGTCTGCACGGATGTCTTGGCCGTATATTGAGCTGACGCGGTGGCATTTGTCGGCGGGCGGTCAGCTGCGGCAACGATCGAAGCGCCGGCCGGGAGATTGGCCGTGAAGATCCCTGTCTTGCTCGGATCGGCGATCAGGTCATTTTGAGCGATGTTGACCTTTTCGAGCCCCTGAAAGCCATTGGCAACCGGATTGACGTTGCCGTTGACCACAGGATAACCCATCAGATAGTAGCCGGCCGAATTGACAAGGTTGCCTTGCGCATCAGGGACGAATGAACCGGCGCGCGTCAGATAGGGCGTATCGTCGGCATTGCCGACGATGAAGAAGCCATTGCCTTTCAGCGCAAGGTCGGTCGAAGAAGTCGTAAAGCGCTGCGAGCCATCATCCGAGATATGGTGGCGAACGACCGTTTCGACACCACCGGAATTATAAGCCCCGCCAGAGCTTGGCAACACCAGCGATGCGAACTGTGTGCTGGCGCGCTTGTAGCCGGTCGTGCTGGAGTTGGCGATGTTGTCCGCCACGGTCGACAGCCTGTTGGCCTGAGCATTCATGCCCGACACACCGGTTCGCATCATTCCATAGAGGCTCATTTCCGTCTCCTTGCACCGTGATTCCGTTCAAAATCGTTAGCGCGCAATACTTGCGCGAAGCTGACGTTCATATGGTGTCACTGGGAAATACTTGAATTTCGACTTGACCGCCGACGGCGGTCAAAGTTGCTCTGGCAGGTTAGTCCAGATTGATGCAGTAGCCGAGAAAGCGCTTGGAATCGATCGGATCATAACCAAGTTGCTCACGCAGCTTTTTGCGAAGCTTGCTGATGTGGCTCTCAACGACACTTTCCTCGACATCGCTGTCGAAAATGCCGTAGATCGCGCTGAATATCTGCGCCTTGTTCAGGCGCCGCCCGCGATTGGCAATCAAATATTCAAGTATTCGACGCTCCCGCCGCGGCAGAGAAAAATCAAGCCCATTGACCTGCGGATCGCGGCCGTCAGAAAATACCCGGATCGGGCCTACCTGCGTTCCCGCATCGCCACTGCCATAGCGGCGGCGAATGGCATTGATTCGCGCCAGTATCTCTCGCACATGCATCGGCTTGCGAACCACATCGTCGACACCCGCCTGGAAAAGCTCCAGCGTGTGTTCCAATGACTGCGTCTCATTGACAGCGATGACCGGCGCTGAGCAGCGCTCCCGAATTTTTTGTGGAAACTGGCTGCGATTGACACATTCTCCTATGAGAAATGCCTCGACCGCCATAATATCGTTTTTCTGAACTGTGGCGACCCAATCGCCAAAATCGTCCGGAGTAAAACCTGTTGTTGTTATGCCCTCACGGGCGAACCACGCCGAATACCCACTCGTCACCAGACTTCGTTCGTCGACGACTACAATCACTGCCCCACCTTCCGAATCATTTATTTTGCCCCAAGCAACACACAACTAGCGGGGTCGATGACTCGGCGACAATTCCCAATATATTGTACCTAATTTATTGGGAGACCTAAATAATTCGGATTAGATGAATTCTCGGGGAGATTGGCAGGTCCTGCGCCGGCAGGATCATTACCAATTTGAACTTTACAAAATATGACTATGAAGACAAATTCACGTTTTATTACCAAGTATTAACACCGTCACTTATCGCAAAACATTCGCGCCTTCGGCGTCCAGTTGCCGAAACCGGCAGCCACCATATTTTCCATTACCCGGCAAACATATTGCTTCTGGGCCGGGTCGTTGTTGGGCCCCGCGTGATAGCGCGCAACCGCCATGGTCCAACCGCCTTCGCGTGCTCTCAGCTCTTTTAGAAATCGCGCGGCGTAATCCACATTGGCGGCAGGGTTCAACATTGCCTCTACAGACGCGAATTTGCTGGCGTGAAAATAGTGATTGATCTGCATGCATCCGATATCGATGAGCTTTGCTCCCCGCGCGTGCGCCTCGTTGAATTTGGCAATGGCAGCTGCCGCTGACGGCATAAAAACTGCTTTGCCTTCTATATTCATCGCATAGGGCTGGAGCGAGTCCTTGCGCCCGGTTTCGGTCAAACCCACCGCGTAGAGAATCCCGATAGGAATATCGTACTTCGTCGAGGCATGCTGCATTTGCCGCTCGCAGAGATTTTCCGCCGAGGCAGGCTGCAACGCGAGAAAAAGGCTAGACAACCAACCCGCGTGAAAGGCCATACTCGATATCCGGACCAGTTGCCTTCTCCACATGCTCATCGGATCGCATCTCTCCAAAGGGCCATTGATTGCCGGAACGGTCACCGGGCGCGCCCTGGAATCCTGGTTGACCCTGACCGCTGGGTCGCCCACCGGACTGCTGATCCTGCGCGGACGGGTTCTGCTGCCCTGTCTGTGTGCTCGAGGCGGCGCCGGAGCGATCAATGACCGAGATGGTGACTGAGGAGGCATCATCTGCCGCACCCGCCCGCTGCAAGGCCTTACTGAGCATGTCATGGTCCTTGGCCAGATGTTCTGCCATAGCCGGGTTTTCTGCCATCAACTGGATATGCATGCCTTCGGGCGTCAGACGCATGCGCGCCGTTACCGTTCCAAGTTCGATGGGTTGAAGCTGAATCACCAGCGTTCTGACGCCCGGCATGCTGCGATCAGAAAGAACCTGGACATCGGTTATCGGCAGGCGGGAGGTTTGTACTGGCACCGAATTGTTCGACGCAGTCGCACCGGGTTTTGCCTCAGCGTGAATCGACGGCGACGGCGCGGACGTAGCCGCCTCAACAGGCGCGGTGTATTCCACCGGGGCGGCCTTGGTGCTCACCTTGGGTTTCGGTGCCTCAGGGGCCTGGGTCGCTGGCGCAACGTCCTGCCCGCCTTGCGAGACTAATTTGCCGGGTTCCTGTTTGTCCTGCAACGCAGCGGCTAGCTGCGTATCCGCGACGGCTTTCAGATCGGTCTTCCCGGGCTTTTTATCGGGCACGGATATCTCGGCCGGTTTTTCGCTTTGCTGATCCGCCTCGACGAATTGCATGGGTTCTGCAACCAAATCGGCTTTGGATGACGTCCTGGCGTTGGTGACGGATTGTGGCTCTTCGCCATTTTCGTGCTGCTGGCGGTCGAGCAGCTGTTCGAAAGCAAGAATTGCCTGCCCGAAGATGCCTTGAGCGGGAGCGTCCGGGATATCCTTTTTCTCGTCCGGCTGCGCGGTATCCCGCGATTCCGCCATGCTCTTGTCCGGCTTTGCATTCTCGTTGTTAAGCTTCAGCTTCGGGCCAATCGCCCTCACCATGGAATTGAAATCTGAACGTAGATCCTTGTCCCTTGCCGGCGTTTGGTCGGGCATATCGTCCTTGCCCTTGTCGCGGACAATGGCGTCAAGCATTGTCTTGAGTGGCATCTGAGCTCCAATGGTCATTTCCTGGCCTTCCCGAGAAGCGCGTCGATAGCGTCGAGTTTCTTGCGTGTCTCATCGATCATTGGATCGACGGATTCGACTGGAGCTGCCCTAGCGCTGCCAGGCTCGGCGGTTGCAACGGCATTGCCCGTGACTGAAGCCTTCTGCAGTCCATCCATCCCCGGAATTGGTTGCGCAAGAATCTTGTTTGCCATCACGATCGCAGCCTCCAGGAGATTGATGTCCCGACCATGCAGACGGTCTCGCGGCAGATTCGAAAGCATGAACTTGGCGTCGCCGGTCTTGTCGGATCCAACATTGCTGACCGCCAGATAAAGCTTGGCTTGCGTGTCGTCTGTTTTAAGCACAGTTGAAAGTGCGTCAGCCTGTTCCGACGCAAATCGTGCCCGCTGCATATCGCCATCCACGATCGCACCTCGGGCAATGCGCAGGTAGAAAGGCAAGCGGGCGCCGGGCCACGCCAAGGAGGCCATTTCTTCGATCTCCTGATTGCTGATCTTGTCCTTGATCACCATCAAAGCGTCGACCAGCTGGCGAAAGAAGTCCTCCGAATAGGGAGAGAGGGCGAAGCGTTGCAGATAATTCCGCGCCAACAACCTGACCTTGTCCTTGTCGCCAAGACGTGCCGCGATCATAAGCCCACGCCGTAGCGCCGCCTCCTCCAGCAGCGTTCCCGGTGCGTTGAGGCGTATATAATCGAGCCGCTTGAGTGCAGTGCCCGCGTCGATGCCCGCAAGCTGCGTCGCCGTGACCAGATAGATCGATGCGACAAGCTCGATGGGAACATTGGGCGGCAGTTCCTGGAAATTCTCGATAATGCGCAGCGTATCGCCCTCGGCATAAGCCAGAGACCCCGCCACGAGTTTGGGATCGACCTGACCGAGATTTGCCGAGGTCAATATGGTGCGAACGACCTCCGGATTGCCGCCATTTAGGAGATAAATGAAAATGGCGTAGACATTTGCCGGCTTCGACCAGACTTCCGGCCTGGCAAGCTGTAGCTGCTCAGCAATATGGCCGAGCACGCGATTGAGCATCGGCAATGCTTCCGGCTTTCCCGACGCCACCTGATCCTGCAGCATGCGCATGGACCGCACCAGCATGTAGGGCTCAGGTGAGGGCATGGCAGCATGCGCCGTCGTCAGCGGCATACTGATCAGGCCGAACAACAACCAGCGGATGGTTTGCCGTGCGATCATCTGGGAGCAGTCTTCAGAAAGATGTCGATGCGCCGGTTCTGGGCAGCGTAAGGATCTGCCGGAATCTTTGGATCGCGGTCGGCATAGCCTTCAACGCGCAGGATACGCTTGGCGTTAAGACCACCACGCGTCAGCATATAATAAGCCATGTGCGCCCGCGCGGATGACAGGCGCCAATTGTCATAGGTTTCGCTTTTGAACGGTCGCGCATCGGTATGTCCGCTGATGACGACGTCGCCCTTGCGGGTGGCAATGATCTTGGCGATTTCATCGAGCACCTGCACCACGCGCTTGTCGGGCTTGGCCGATCCTATGGCAAACATGCCATAATCAGCCTTGTCGGTGAGCTGGATCATGACGCCATCTTCAGTGGGGACGACCGAAATGTCAGGCGCTTTTTCATCCGGGCTTGCGCCCGTTTTCTTCGAAATCTCGGCTGCAAGTTCACGGGCAGCACTGATCTCAGCCGCGCCGGGCTTTTCGTCCTTCGCAGCCGCTGCCTTCCCGGCATCCGGCTTGACATCATTGGATGTAGCAGCTTTTGCATCGGCCTGCGGTTCGCCAGCGGCCATTCGTTTCTCCAGCGCCACCTGCTTTACTTGCACGTTTGCATCAGAAGCCTCATTCGGCTTTGGCGCCATCGCTTTGTCCTGGGATGGAGGTGACGTTACCGGACTGTCCGTCAGGGGGAAAATCTCATCCTCTACGCGGGTCGACCAGTAGTTGGGATTGAATGGGTCGCGATAGGCGTCTCCGCCCTCGGCACCTGTCGATGGACCGGCGCGATTGGAACCGCCCTCCCCCGCTGCAGAACGATTTTGCAGGACACCGGACTCCGTGGCGATCTCGGCAAGCACGGCATACGGATCTTTGAAAATCTGACGTTCTTCGGTCGCAGGCGGTGATTGAACCTGCTTTTCGTTGCGCGCACTTTTGGTTTCGGCATCGGTCGCATCCAGGCTTTCAAAGCGAACCTTGCCCTCCTGGTTGTCGGTTTCCTCGATGCCCTTCGGCCTCGACTGCCGGTCCATCAGTTTGACCGGATTGAAATAGGCGGCAACGGCGGCCTTCGTTTCCTCGTTGGCCGCATTGATGAGCCACATGACAAGAAAGAAGGCCATCATCGCGGTCATAAAATCCGCATAGGCTATTTTCCAGACTCCGCCGTGATGACCCTCTTCATGTTCACGGCCGCGCCGGACAATTATGATTTCACGGTGCGTTTCCGGATCAATGTTCATTGGCGGTGTCTCTCAACGCGTCGATGAGGCGGCCAAGCCGTGTCTCGACCACTGCATCATCCAGTTTCATTGACAATTCCGATTGGCCAGATTCCCAGAAGGTGCAACGCATCTGATCGATCTCCGGCCGCATACGAAGCACGTCGAGAAGATGGGATGGACCGGAAATTTCGATGCTGACAGCGGCGAATTGCTTGGTCATCCGTTCCACCTCCTGAGCAAATGCTTCGACAGTGCGTTCGCGCAAGCGCTCTTCGACTAAAGGCGCCAGAACAGCAGCGAGCGACCCCGAAAGGTCCGATGAAATTGCGGCCAGACCGTCGCCGATCTGCTCCGCCATGCGCGTGCCGGTTTGTTGCATGAAGAGCACTTCAGCGGCGGCCAGCTGATCCTGGAACTCCCTCTCAAGCCGGATTTTCTCGGCCTCGAACAGCACCGCGGCCTCCGCCTGGCCGGATTCGCGCCCCGCAACAAATGCCTCCTTGATCTTCAACTCGTAGTCGATAAGTTCGACAACATTCTCGGATGGCTCCTCGATCTTTGCCAACAAGTCGGCTCGTTCCCTGCTCACGGCCGCAAAGACAGTGACGCGGTCCGCTGGCACGTGCTTCGGCGTGAAATCAGTCAGCACACTGGCGACAGAGCGAGCGACCATCAGGCTGCCTCGTGAACCCATTGTTTCAGGATAGCCGCGACCCGTTCTTCATCCATGTCGATCATCTGCTCCAGACGATTTTGCGCGGGCACACGCATGCGTCGTCTGAGTTCGCTCAGATCATCATATGGCAGGCTGTGTTCCGCACGGGCCTGCGCCACGACCGGAAGATTAGACGCAGGTGCCAAACCTGGAACCGGAAGGTTCGAACTTGCGGCGAGTTGCAGAGCGTCTTGCGGCTTGTTCAATTCACGCATCAGGGGGCGGACTCCGAACCAAAGCACAAGCCCCACTGCAGCGATCAGCGCAGCGGCGTTGATGAAACTGCCGGCTTGGCGGAAGATCATCTCGGATACCGGCGTTGAAGCAGGCGCCAGCTGTTCGTCTGAAGCCTCCATGAAATTGACCGCAGTCACATTAATCACGTCGCCACGCTTCTGGTCGAGACCCGCCGCTGTTGCGACAAGTTCGGTGATTTTTGCTATCTGCTGCTCCAGGAATTTGTCCGGAGCCGGCGTCACGCCGGCCGTTGCCAGCAGGCGCGCCTGATCGATGACGACTGCGATCGAAAGCCGCTTGATCTGATAACTGTCGCTGGTCGTCGAGACTGTCTTCGAGTTCAACTCGTAATTGGTCAGTTCTTCTCGCTTGTCGGTCTTTTCTGTAGAACTGTCACCGTTCTTGCTGGCGATTTCTTCCTGCGGAATGTTCTGTTCGACACCCGTTGCATTGTCGCTGGTCGAATTCTTCGAATCGCCGCTCTCGCGCACCACCCGCACCGAACGTTCCACACGCGATTCCGGATCAAAGACCGTCTCGTTGGTCTGGCGGCGATCCGTGTCGAGCGCGACCTGAACGCTGGTCTGGAAATGGCCAACGCCAAGATAAGGCGCGAGCGCCTTGCGGATGTTCTCATCCACCGACGCTGAAACATTCTGTTCGAGCGTCGCCGACATCACTGCACCCGCATTCGTGCCGTCATCCTTCGAGGCAAGAAGACGGCCATTGGTATCGAGAATGGTGACTTCCGCAGCGGTAAGCTGCGGCACCGCGGCAGCAACAAGCTGGCGGATCGACTGTGCCGATTCGATGGCGAAGTCGCCTTCCGTACGAATGACAACCGAGGCGGATGGCGCCTGATCGCCACGCCGGAAGCTTCCCTTTTCCGGCAAGACGATATGAACGCGGGCGGCCTTGATACCGCGGATTGCCTGAATGGTGCGGGAAATTTCACCCTCGAGCGCTCGAACCCGGGTAATCTCCTGCATGAACGATGTGAGGCCGAGCGAGCCCATATTGTCGAACAGCTCGTAACCGGCATTGTTGCTGGTGGGCAGACCTTTTTCCGCAAGGTACATGCGTGCCTGATCCGCCTTGCCAAAGGCCACGAGAATGGAGGTGCCGTCGGATTTCACATCGAAGGGAATGCCGGCTTCGCCAAGCGCCATGCCCATGCGGTTAACATCGTCGCGGCTGAGACCGACATACAGCGTCTCGTATTGCGGCCGGTTGAGGTAAAGGCTTGATACAAGAATGGCGCTGAACAGCGTGATGCCAATGATCCCAAGAGCAATGAGCCGCCTTGCGCCAAGCTTCTGCATCGCCGTGCCGAGCTGCGCAAATGTCTGTCTTATGTTTTCCATCAATTCCCACCACCGTCGCGTGATGGAACCATAGAGCGCGAAGCTTGCGCGAAGTTAGAGCCTCGTGTCGGAGCGTTATTGCAAAACAAAAAGGGCCACGCGCGAGCGTGACCCTAGTCTGAATTAGAAAAATTATGGTTATTAGCCGCGGAACAGCGACAGGATGCTCTGGTTGCTGGAGTTGGCAATCGAGAGCGCCTGGATACCCAGCTGCTGCTGAACCTGAAGAGCCGACAAACGTGCGGATTCTGCGTTCATGTCAGCATCGACGAGCTGGCCAACACCGCGATCGATTGCGTCCATCAAATTGCTCGTGAAGCTCTGCTGTGTGTCGATGCGGGTCTTAACAGAACCGTAAGCAGCAGCCGCAGCTTTCATGTTGGTGATAGCCGTTCCCATAAGAACGGAACTATTCACGGTCGTGGCGTCGCCAATCTCAGTTTCGAGGTCGAAGGCGGCAACGGTCAGCGTGCTCACGCCGGTCACCGAATCATAGCCCGTCACGACGTCCTGGTCTGCTCCGGCTGCTGACAGTAGATTGACGCCCTGGAAAGTCGCGCCCTTCGCCATTTCGACGATCTGGGCCTTCATCTGAGCGATGTCGGCGTCGATGATCGTGGCGTCGGTGCCGGGAGTTTCCTTGGCGACATACTTCGCCTGGATCTTCTGGGCGAGGTCGATAGCGCTGGTCAATGCAGTGTAAGCAGTATCAACGATTGACGCGCCGAGGCCGAGACCGTCCTTGACTGCGGAAAGAGCGGAATTCTGCGTGCGCATGCCGGTCGCGATTGACCAGTAAGCGGCATTGTCGGAAGCCGTAGAAACGCGCTGGCCGGTAGCGATACGGTCCTGCGTGGTCGCAAGGTTCTTGTTGGTTGTGTTGAGTGTCTGCAGCGCAGTCATTGCTGATGCGTTTGTAAGAATGCTGGTCATAGGATGAAGCCCCTGATGAGATATTTGGATCGGGACATATCGGATTTTACCGATTTGACGGAGCGGCATGATGCCTATTGTCTTGATGACAACCCGTCATGGCGTGATGAGTACGACATAAGTATTACAGTTTCAATAACGCAAAACGTTAATTTTTTCTTCTTGGGTTAATGGCTGAAAACCGTTCAGGAAAACGAGCGGATCAGGCTGCCGACGAGGATATTCCAGCCATCGATGAGCACGAAAAACAGGATCTTGAAGGGGAGCGACAACACCGTTGGCGGCAGCATCATCATGCCCATCGACATTGTCAGCGTCGCAACGATGAGGTCGATCACCAGAAAGGGCAATACGATCAGGAAGCCGATCTCGAAACCGCGGCGCAGTTCAGAAATCATGAAGGCCGGAATGAGGATGCGCATGTCGACGACGTCATTGGCCTTGGTGCGAAATGACTCGTCCGCCAGGTCCTCGAAGAGGCGCAGATCCTTGTCGCGCACCTGTCGCAGCATGAACTCGCGAAATGGTGTGGCGATCTCGTTGATCGCCACTTCCTGGGTAATCTGATTGTTGACCAGCGGCTGGACGCCATTTTGCCAGGCTCGATCGAATACAGGCGCCATGACATAGAATGTCATGAACAAGGCAAGGCTGATCATCACCAGGTTAGCCGGTGTCGTCTGCAGGCCCAAGCCTGAGCGCAGCATCGAAAAGGCAATGGCGAAGCGGGTGAAGCTGGTCACCATGATCAAGAGGCCCGGTGCGATGGACAGCACCGTCAGCGCCGCCAGCATCTGCATGATCTGGCCGCTGGTCGATGCACTGCCGGGCGGGAGCAAACCGTCGAGCAGCGAGGTTTGCGCCATCGCGGTCCCGCTGAGTACCAGGAGTAACGCAGGCGTCAGATAACGTCTTTTCATTCCATCACCAGCGCCCAGATATAGACTTTTTCGATCTTGCCTTGGGAGCGTATCACCGCGCGCTCCTGCAAATCAGTCCTCAGATACTCGATACCTGCGGGACCACGCAGCTGCATCAAATTGACGGTTCTCATGAAAGCCGTGAAATCGCCAGCGACCGTGGCGGCAAGCTCATCGGAGACTTTTTCGCCAGGGCGCGCCACGACGCCAGCTTCGAGCCTGATCCACACGTCCTGCGGTATCTTGATGTTGGTGAGTATTGGTTTCAGCGGAACGACGCTGCCGGTAGGCATTTCCGCTGCGGTGGCCGGTTTTTCACCCTCGGGCTTGGCGGCTTCCGCAAGGCCAAGTCGGCCACCAAGCAACCATCCACCACCCGCTGCGATAAGCGTCAGCACCGCAACGACACCGATCAGCGCGACAATCGAAGGGCCTTTCGGGGCAGATGAAGTATCTTCAGAAACGCTCATTATCAATCCTAGATCGGCGAGACGGTGTCGAGTATCTGCTGGCCCCAAGGCGGCTGTTGCACCTCGCTCTGGCGTCCGCGTCCCCCATAGAAGATCCGCGCCTCGGCAATCTTGTCGTATGGAATTCTGTTCAGATTCGTGATGTCCCTGGGACGGACCACGCCCGCCACATTAAGAACCCGCAACTCGTTGTTGACACCGATTTCCTGCGAGCCCCGGATAACCATGTTGCCGTTCGGCAGAATAGCGGTGACGATCGCTGCAACCTGGAGATTGATCTTTTCCGACCGGTCGATCTTGCCTTCGCCCTTTGATCGGCTATCCGAATTCAGGTCGAGATTGCCGCTGATATCGCTCGGCGACACTCCGCTGCCGCCTATGTCAGCGGACAATCCATAGCCAGAGGATGCTACACGCGACCGGTCAGACTTGTTGTCCAGCTTTGCCTTGTCATCAATCGTGATGTCGACGGTCAGCACGTCACCGGGATTGGTCGCCCGCGGATCACGGAAGAAGCTTGCCTGACTATCCCGCCAGAGCGAATATTTTTGTGGCCGCGGTTGCGACGGGTAGTAAGCCGGGTCAGCAACATTGAAGCCTTGGCCAACGCCTGTGCCGACCGGTGACATTTCGGGCGCGCGATTGAAATCGCGCAGGTTGTTGGCGCAGCCTGCAAGACAGAGAACACCGACAAGAGCGATTGCTTGGGCCGCTTTTTTCATTGGGCGGTTCTTTCTGCTGCTGGAACAATGCGCGACCCGACGATAACCCGGGCAAGCTTCGATGATTTTTCCGCAGGCATTTCATTTAAAATGACACTGGAGACGCGGGGATTAAGTTTGAGAAGAAGTGCTGCCGCGGCCTCGTCGCCAAGCAGCGCCATCTGCGCTGCCGCTGCGTCCGGCCGCATCTTGGAGATGATGCCGACAAGGGAATCTTCAGCCTTGTCGATAAACTCGTCGCGCCGCTTCAGCCAGACTTCATATTCCTTGCGCTTGGCATCGAGCTGCTCGATGCGGCTGTCAATGTCGGCGCGAAGCTGTGCCAATTCGCGTGTCTGCATGGCATAGCGTTCATCAGCTGCCTTGTCGCTGATGTTGGTGCAATAGCGGTCAATCTCCTGACCGCTCTCTTCCTTGGCTGCCGTTTCCTGCGAAAGACCATGGGTAACAGGCAGCAACAGAGCCGAAGTGAAGACAAGTGCAGTAATACTCGACCTGATCGATTTCTTCCTGCCTGATACCATAATCATTGGACCACCAGCTCCGCATGCAATGCGCCCGCCGTCTTGATACCCTGCAGGATCGCGATAATTCCCTGTGGTTTGACGCCGATCTGGTTCAACCCTTTAACGAGACTTTCGAGATCGGTACCACCGAGAATCCCGAGCTTCGACGTCTGTGTTGCATCGATGGTCGTGTTCGGCTCGACTGCCGTCACGCCATCGGAAAAAGGCTCGGGCTGGACGATCGTCGGTGTCTCGGTGACGCGCACCGACAAGCTGCCATGGCTGATTGCAACACGCGAAATCCGCACTTTCTCACCGATCACCACCGTGCCGGTACGCTCGTCGACGACAACGCGCGCGACCTCATCAGTCACGACCGGCAGGCCCTCGATTTCGGCAAGGAACCGTGTTGCGGAAATATTCTTTGGCCTGCGCAGGCGGATCGACTTTGAGTCGCGTTCTTTCGCAACCGGCTGGTTGTAACGGCGTTTGGCAAAGGCATTGATCGTGTCGGTGATGCGTACGGCTGTCGTGAAGTCCGCCTCGCGCAATTCAACCACAAGCTCGTCCTGGCCGAAATTACCGGTCACTTCCTTTTCAACGAGCGCGCCGTTCGGAATGCGGCCACTGGTCGGAACGCCTTGGGTCAAGGTCTCAGCCTGTCCCGAAGCCACGAACCCGGAGACGACCATATTACCCTGTGCAACAGCATAGGTCTGACCATCGGCCGCGGCCAGCGGCGTCATCACCAGTGTTCCGCCGGCAAGCGATGTCGCGTCACCGAGGGAGGAAACCGTAATATCGATGCGTGAGCCACGTCCGGCAAAGGGTGGCAGGTTGGCGGTAACGATAACCGCCGCGACATTCTTCACGCGCGAGGACCCTGGAGGTGGGCTAATACCGAGATTGTCGAGCATGGCGCGCAAGGATTGTTCGGTGAAGGGTGCACTGCGCAGGCTATCGCCGGTCCCATTCAAGCCTATGACGAGACCATAGCCGACGAGCTGATTTTCGCGCACGCCCTGAATGTTGGCGATATCCTTCAAGCGGGCAATCGCCCCGCCTTCCCCCAAAGGCGACGCGGCACCGCCCCAGTGCCCGTCATCGCCTCTCTGCAGTGCGGCTTGCGCTTCAGCCTTTCGCCATGCAGCCTTGGCTTCGCCAGCTGTGCCATACAGTTTGGCGTTCGGCGACGGCTCCGCTGCCTTCACGACCACCGTACCTGCCAGTATGCCCACAAGGAGCGCGGCTGTAAAACGCATCATTGCATCCCGACCTGGATGCTGCCGTCAGCCAACACCGTGCCGGAGACGATGATGCCGCTGTCCATATTACGTACCTTGATGAAGTCGCCAGCGTGTCCGGCTTCCATCGGCGAACCTTTGGCGGTGATGACCAATGTGCCCGTGCTGTACACCAGAGCTACCGGAACACCGCGCTCGACCAGATCAGGCTCATTCAATGCATTGACCAGAATTGGCTGTCCCGGCAGCAGGGTACGGCGTGCCACCTTGCCGACAAGCTGTTGCGAAGACAGGACATATTGGCCCGCTGCACTTGCTCTGATGGTAAAGTATTTTTCGTGAAGTCCTGTGCCGCCGATTATTTCGCCCGGGTAGATAATCTGCGATGGAACGAGAAACGCTATGCGGTCGGCATAGGCGGCAAACGCAAACGGCCAGACGCAGCCGGCCAGGGCCACTATGCGAATGATATTTTTGGCCGAGTACGTTGCCACCTTCATCATGTTCCTTAGCGCAGGTTCTTTGAAACGACTTGAGCCATTTCGTCCGCAGCCTGAATCACCTTCGAATTCATCTCGTAGGCGCGCTGCGCCGTGATCAGATCAGTGATTTCCTTGACCGGATCGACGTTGGAATTCTCCAGATAGGCTTGCTTCAACGTTGCAAACCCAGGATCGCCCGGGACACCGACAACTGCATCTCCTGAAGCATCCGTCTGCTTGTAGAGATTGTCGCCAAGCGGTTCCAACCCAGCCTCGTTGGCGAAATTGGCGATCGTCAGCTGGCCGAGATCGACAAGTGCCGTCTGATCGGCCATTTTCGCAAACACCTGGCCCGTATCGGTAATTTTGACCTCGATCGCATCCGTCGGGACAATGATGTTCGGTTCGACCAGATTTCCATCGAGCGTCACCAGTTGGCCGGTACTGTTCGTGTTGAATGCGCCGGCCCGGCTGTACAGCGTCTCGCCAGCCGGGTTCTGGATCTGGAACCATCCGCGGCCGACCAGCGCCACATCGAACGGGTTGCCCGTTTGGTTGAGCCCGCCCTGGATATGCAGATTGCGCACTGCCGATGTCTGAACACCCAGCCCGACCATTGCCCCTTCTGGAATGATGCTTTGGTTCGCCGCATTGGGCACGCCTGCGGTACGTTCTGCCTGATACAGCAGATCCGAAAATTCCGCCTTGGCGCGTTTGAATCCCGTTGTATTGATGTTGGCGATGTTATTGGCAATCACTTCCAGATTGAGCTGCTGGGCATTCATGCCGGTTGCAGCAATAGTAAGCGCTTTCATCGTTGATCCTTAGATAGGCATGCGGCTGATTTCGAGATAGGCCTGGACGATCTTGTCACGGATGGCGATGGCCGTTTGCAGCGACTGTTCCGCATCCATGACCGCATTCACGACGTCGCGGGTCGGCACGTCACCGGTCATACTCTTCATCGAAACCGCTTCGGCACCTTCAAGCTTGTTACTGACCGATCCTGCCAGTTGTGACAGAACATTGCCGAATGAAGACGGGCCAGCGGTTGCAGTGGGGGACGCTGCGCCTGGGGCTACGGTCTCCGCCAAATTCGAGAGGGCGTTCCGCGTGGAAACACTGAGAAGTTGGTCTATCATCAGGAATTCCTCAAAAGGTCGACAGTCATGGCAATCAGTTCGCGTGCTTGCTTGACGACTTGGAGATTGGCTTCATAGGAGCGATTGGCTTCACGCATGTCCGCCATTTCAACGACCATGCTGACATTGGGCAATTTCACATAGCCATTGGCATCGGCTGCCGGATGGCTCGGGTCATATTCTTCGGTAAAGGCGGAGGTATCCTTGCCGACTTCTGCAATGCGTACTGTTTCGACGCCGGTGGCGCGATCAAGCTCTGTCGCAAAGGAAACCGTCTTGCGTCGATAAGGGTCGCTGCCTGCGGTCTTGCCCGTCGACTGTGCATTGGCGAGATTTTCCGAAACAATGCGCAGGCGCGTCGATTGGGCGGAAAGACCGGATGCGGCGACTTTGAGGGCGGCTTGCAACGGATCGGACATTCTAGCTCTTTACCGCCGACAGCATCATGCGGTGAAACGCTTTCACGATGCTGGTGTTGAGAGAGAACTGACGGTTGATCTCGCCGGATTTCACCATTTCCTCCTCGAGGCTGACCGTATTTTTGGAGTGATTCTGCTCGGTCACCGCATCCTTGCGCAGCGCTGTCGCGCTGATGCCGGACGCATTAATCTCAAGATGTTTGGGATCGGTCGCAGCCATGGTCAGCTGCGTTTGTTCCAGCACATCCTTGAACGGCTCGACATCGCGTGCCTTGAAGCCCGGCGTATTCGCATTGGCCACATTTCCTGAGATCGCCGCCTGCCTCACCGAGAGCCATTCAGCCTGACGTGATGCCAGCTCGAACAGATGGATGCCCTGCATGTCTTTCCTCGCACGTCTGACCCGGTTAATCTTGCCTTAACCTATGCTTTCAAACTTGCGTGAGACTTGCGGCCCGATCCGCCAGGAACTTATGTTCAAAACGAAGTTCACTAGTTGGTGCGAGCGATCACATCGCCGTCAGATGTCTTGATTTGCCAAGCGTCCTTGCCATCACCACGTTCAATAGCGACGAGCTTGCTTCCATCCGGGAGGGTTGCGCCTTTTTCGACGAACCAGTAGCCGGTATCGTCTTCGATCATAACCAGGCCACCAACGATTTCGCGTAACAGAAAAACCGGTTTGCGGGGAAACGGCTGCTTGCTGGCCTCTTCGATGCTGGTTGTCCGGTCTTCCTTCAGATCCGCGGTCGTGGCGGTTGTCATGGGATCAAGTTCCTCGCTCGGTTTGCCCGGCGAGGCTCCGTTCCTGCCATGGGTCTCACGTACGACCTTCTGATTGGTCCGGTTGAGCGGATCATTGACCTTTTTGCCCGAGGATTCGAGCCTCGGGCGCGCGTCGAGAACGTCGAAGTACATGACGAAGGGCAGCACGAAACTGGCGACCGCCAGCACGAACCCGGCGCTCTTCAAATAACCGTCAAAGCGTTTATCGCGCGGACGAACTGCCCTGGGCTCAGCGGCTGCCGATTTCGCGAGCGGCGCCTGTTGTTTCGTCATGATGGCTCCTTTGGTCGCAGCGATGCCGCAAGGTCGTTGTAAGGGTCTTGCGAGAGTGGCGACGTCGGCGTTTGCTGCATGGCGTCATAGATGAGAGGGACAAGATTGACCGCCTGATCGATGAGAACATCGCTTCCCGCCTGATACGCGCCGATCATGCGCAGATCGCGCGTTTCTTCATAACGCGCGACGAGGCCGCGCAGACTGGTCACCAATTTCTGTTGTTCTGTAGTCCAGTTATGCTGTGCAAGACGAGAGATGGAACCGAGAATATCGACTGCAGGGAACCGTCCCCGCGCCGCGATGCCACGATCAAGAACGATATGGCCGTCAAGCGTGCCGCGAATGGCATCGGAGATAGGATCATTGTGGTCGTCGCCGTCGACAAGAACCGCATAGATGCCGGTAATGGTGCCGCCGCTTTCGAGACCAGGTCCGGCGCGTTCGAGCAGGCGCGGCAACTGACTGAAGACGCTTGGTGGATAACCGCGCGATACCGGTGGTTCGCCCGCCGCGATGGCGATTTCCCGCGCTGCATGGGCAAAGCGCGTGATGGAATCAACGATCAGCAGAACATTCTCGCCGCGATCACGGAAATATTCTGCAATCGCCGTTGCCGTATTGGGTGCAAGCCGGCGCATCATCGGGCTTTCGTCGCCCGTGGCGATGACCGCGATGGTTTTTTCGCGCTTCCCGGCCATCGTGTCTTCAAGCATGTCCCGTACTTCGCGCCCGCGCTCGCCGGTCAGGGCCAGCACGACCGTATCGAAGTCGGTGGCTTTCGTCATCATGGCGAGCAGTGTGGATTTGCCAACGCCAGACCCGGCGAAAACGCCCATGCGCTGGCCGAAGCACATCGGCATGAAGACGTCGACGACATTGACGCCGGTGCGCAGTCCCCTTTCCACCCGGCCACGATTCATCGCTGACGGTGCCGGGCAATCCACAGGTTTCGGATCGGTTCCGGCTGATAATGGTCCCTTACTGTCGAGTGGATAACCCAGAGCACTGATCACCCTGCCCTTCCAGTCGGGTGCAGGAGCGATGCGCAACGGTCCTTCCGGGAAGACCGGTGTTCCAAGCGATGGCACGATGCGGTCATCGAACGGCTTGATCAGCACTCTTGTCTGTTCGAGCCGGACAACCTCGGCCGGGTGGAGCTGGCTGTCAGCACGGATTGCCACGATGTCGCCGAGTTGAACCTTGTCCGAAATCCCACGAACCCCGATGGCGGAGCGTGACACCTCATTGACATAGCCGCCGACAACAACCGGATTTCGCTCCTGGACAATCTGCGACACGATCCTTGCCAGCGTCTCAAGGCTGCCCGTCCGTTGGCGTATCGTAGGCAAGGCTGCTTCAAGCGACTGCATGGTCAAACGGCGATCACGTCTTCGATCCGAGCGTCTTTATGGCTTCGGAGAACGTATTCTCACTGCCGCGAAGCAAAGCGTCAACACGTTCGAAAGCGCGTGATACGCTCATCAACCGTGTCATTTCGCTGATTGCGTCGACGTTCGACCCTTCGATCGAACCCTGAATTACACCGGCATTGGGATTGTCGATGGCAGGCTGCGCCGCCACATCAGGAATGACCGAAGAATTGTCGAAATAGGTCAGCTTGGCGTTCGGGCTGATGGTAAAAAGACCGATCGCGCCCAGTTGCTTGCCGTTTTGATAGACCGCGCCATCCGAGGAGATATCCGGCGGTCCACCATTGGGATCGATCGTCAACGGCTGCCCGCCCGCATCGAGAATTGGATAGCCCTTCACGGAGAGGAGTTCGCCTGTGGTCGACATCTGCATACGACCATCGCGCGTATAGACCTGACCGGCCGGCGACTGGAGGGAGAACCAAACGTCGCCTTTTGCAGCCACATCCAGTGGATTGCCTGTCTGGGTGATCGGACCGGCTTCGGTCTTGATATAGCTCTCACCGGCCGTAACGAAACTTGAGTTTTCCGCGGCTTTCGACACCATTGCCTCGAACTTCATGCCTGTGGCGCGAAAGCCAGGCGTCGACATGTTGGCGACATTGTGAGCCAGCGCATCGAGCCGGCGCTCCAGTGAAATTTGTGCCGAAAGCCCAACATAGATCGAATTTTCCATCAACGACCACCCAGCTTGAAGGATTGCAGGGTCGCGAGAATGCTTGCCGATATCCCGATCGTTGAGGTTCCGCCGAGCAGCAAGGATGGTGCGCTCGCAGCGGTGGAAGGATTGTTCATCTCATACATGGCAGTGAACCGCGTCAACAGCTTCTCGAGTTTGGCTGGGTCCTTGAGATCCTTCAGATCAAGTTTGTCCTCGACCAGTTTGGCCTGCCGGTCGATGTCGAGATTGGACATCTGTGCCGGCATGTTGAAGGTTGCCTGGAAGACCTGCAGAAGCGCCTTGTCACCAAGTATCTCGAAAGCATTGGTAATGGTCGGCGCCTTGCGAGCGAAATACAGTGCCAGCCGCACGCCCTCATTCTGCTGACCCGTCTCGACCTCAAGCGTCTGGCGCACATATTTGTCGACGATGGGCTGCTTCACTTCAGGCTGGGCGGTTGTCTTGTCGCCAAGCTTGACGAAATTGAATCTCGTCGCGAGTTCCTTGTAACGGGGGTCCGTAAGCTTGTTGGCGAAACTGTCGGGATTGTCGATGCCTTCGGTGAGTACCTTGCGGATGAAGGCTTTGGCATAGGCCATATCTTCAAGCCCGAACGCCTTCAATGCATAATTGTACAGCTTCGTGTCTTTCATGAAATCGTCGAGGGATTTCACATTGCCTATATTTTTCAGATAGTAATCGCTCTCACGCTGAACGATCGGCTCCTTGGAGACGCGGGCGAGCGAGCGCGGCAAGTCGGCGGCAATGAGCCTATAGCCCGTCATCGTATTGATCATGATGCGCCTTTCCTGAAAACGTTTGGCTCCTATGTGTCAAATCAAGCTTGCCTGAAGCTGGCGGTACGGATCCTCGCGCCACAGGGCCAACTCCCATTGCTGCAAGGTTCACGCAAGCCGACGCTGTTAGCGCTCTATCGATAAACGTGCAGGAGAGCGTCTTGGGTATTCTTGTTGGACTCGTCGTGACGATGGGATGTCTTCTCGGCGGATTTATCGCAATGGGAGGCCATGTTGCCGTGCTCATGCAACCTTGGGAATTCGTCATCATCGGCGGCTCTGCGCTCGGCACCTTCCTGGTGGCCAATCCGTTTTCGGCGGTCAAGGATACAGGTCGGGCTTGTATGGAAGCCTTTACGAACAAGATTCCCAAGCAGCGGGATTACCTTGATGTGCTCGGGGTCCTTTACGCCCTGATGCGGGAATTGCGTGCCAAGTCGCGCAATGAGGTTGAGGTTCACATTGACAACCCAACGGAATCAACAATTTTCCAATCCTTTCCGAGCGTGCTCAAGAACCACGATCTGACCCATTTCATCTGCGATTATTGCCGTCTCATTATCATCGGCAATGCGCGCTCGCATGAGATCGAAGCCTTGATGGACGAAGAGATCCACACCATCTCCCGTGACAAGCTCAAACCCTATAATGCCATGGTCAGCGTCTCCGAAGGCCTTCCGGCACTGGGCATCGTCGCGGCCGTACTCGGTGTGATCAAGGCCATGGGTGCGCTAAACGAATCGCCGGAGGTGCTCGGCCATTTGATAGGCGCGGCACTGGTCGGAACCTTCGCCGGTATTTTTCTCTCCTATGGCGTCGTCGGCCCGATCGCCACCAAGATCAAGACCACCCGTGAGAAGCAAAACCGTCTCTACATGATCGTCAAGCAGACGTTGCTTGCTTATATGAATGGCGCTCTGCCGCAAATTGCGCTGGAGTACGGCCGCAAGACCATTTCCGCCTATGATCGCCCGTCCATCGATGTTGTCGAGCAGGAAACGCTGACGCCATCGGCCCCTGCCCCGTTACAGCAAGCGGCGTAAGACGATCATGGAGGTTGAAGTCGAACAGAGACGA
The DNA here is from genome assembly GCF_014192095.1 of Phyllobacterium trifolii. Taxonomy (GTDB): domain Bacteria; phylum Pseudomonadota; class Alphaproteobacteria; order Rhizobiales; family Rhizobiaceae; genus Phyllobacterium; species Phyllobacterium trifolii. The sequence continues at coordinate 149,841 of NZ_JACHXN010000007.1, read as the reverse complement.
CCGGACGCACTCGCAGAGAACATTCTGCGGGCCGCAGGCCTCTCGGTGGATGACCTTAAATCGCTGGAAGCAGTCTTCCGCGATCTTGCGGGTTCATTCGGTTCAAGGGTTGCAGCTCAAACAGACGTCGCAATAGGTGCGGAATTCATCCGCATTGAAGCGCTTGAGAAGGATGCGATCGGCGAGAACCTCCTGCGAGCCAGCCTCGTCGGTATGGTTCCGGTTGCCAAGTGGGGATCACGCCTGATGCTCGCTGCAGATCGCAACTTTATCGACTGCGGTATTGAAGCACTGTTCGGTTCCGGCGCGAGTCCCGACATTGGCGCTGCGGCGCGCCCGCTGACCTCCGTCGACCTTGGCATCGCCGGACAAATATTCAGCGATGTTACCGCTTCGCTCGATCATATCTTCTCGGCCGGCGGCGAGCCGCTTTTCCAGATCGGCGACCTGGTCGAGACCGTGCATCTTGCACCAGGTGCGGTCACGGAAACACGCATGATCTGCTGCACGATCGCCTTGAAAGCTACGGGCCGCTCCGGTCAGATCCTGATCCTTTTGCCGCGATCCAGTTTCAAGCCAATGCAGGAAGCAATTGCCCGGTTGCTTCGCCAGCCTGCACATCATTCCGATCCTGCATGGGCCAAGAAACTGCGGCTCGAAGTCAGTCGTGCCCGCATTGATGTTGAAGCCTATCTGCAGCAAGGTTCGATGACGCTCGAACAAGTCGCCCTGTTGCAGCCCGGTCAGGTGTTGTATTTGCCCAAGGACGCAATCGACCAGGTCCGTCTGCGCAGCGGTAAACAGGCGCTCTACAAATGTCGGCTTGGCAAAGCGGGCAGCGCATTCACCGTGCGGATCACCGATTCCGTCAATGAAGAAGAGGATCTCCTCGATGAGCTTGCCGCTGATTAACTTCATTTCGATCGCGCTGACGGCGGTATCGCTCGTTGTCTTCTTTGCGGCGCTGCGCAGGGCCAACCGGCTCACAACTATGAGCCGCATCATGGCGCATCAAGTTGCCAGCTCTGCCGCAAACCTGCAGCAGGCGCTCGCGATCCTGCAGGCGGAGCGGGAAACCTGCCGCGACGAGAGCGTCCGGCTTGAGGCCAGGCTGAAGGATTCGGATCGTGTGCGTTCCGAAATCACCCGCGCCATCGACCTCGTCGAACGGGCCAAAAATGATCTCAAGGATAATGTCAGGGTGATGCCGATACCTGTTCAGCAATCAGATATTGCCCCGGCAATGCCCGCGCTCGTTGCCAAGGCCGCACCGGTGGCTTCCGCAAAGAATCTCCCTGTATTCGTCAACCGCATCGTGCGCAGTGCCGATGTGGCAAGCGCCGTCCTCTAACGCTGGGCTCTCCAAATCATGGCCATATCCGACAAGAACTCCATTGAAGACGAACTCAACGAAGCGATCGAAGATTTGAAGCGTGATGATCCGCAGCCAAACCGCAAATCGGGAGGCACGAAGCCCAACATCGATCTCATTATGGGCATCCCGGTGGATGTCCAGGTCGTGCTCGGCAGTACATCGATGCCCGTCGCCAATCTTATGAAGCTTGGCCGCGGCGCCGTTGTCACCCTGGACAAGCAGATCGGCGATCCGGTGGATATCGTCGTCAATGGCAGGGTTATCGCCCGCGGGGAAGTCATCGTTCTTGAGGACGATTCCTCTCGCTTCGGCGTCAGCCTCACCGAGGTTATCGGCAGCGGCATCTGATCCAAAATTCACACCACAACTCTTGGAAGCCGGGCCGCATGAGCGATCAAGAAATACCTCAAAGTTCAAGCGCCATCATGGATCTGTCAGGTCCCGAAAAGGTGGCGGCATTGCTCGTTGCCATCGGGCGGCCATCCGCATCGCGGCTTCTCAAGCATTTCACCGCCGATGATCTGCGTTCGCTAGCCGGCCACGCGCGCAAGCTCGAACCGATCACGCCGGGTGATTTCGAAGAGCTGGTCAAGCAGTTCGAAAACGCCTTTGCCGATGGCGCGCCGGTATCCGAGGCCGGGATGCGCTTCGAAGGACTGTTACGCGAAACGCTCTCAGCCGACGAGGCCAGCGCCGTCATCGAGAACCGGCGTCCGGAATTGGTGACGCAGGAGTCGGTGTGGGATCAGCTGCCACGCATTCCAACCGACGTGCTTCATGCCTATCTGACCGCACAACATCCGCAGGTAAGCGCCTATGTTATTTCCCGCCTGCCGTCGGATATTGCTGCCAAACTCCTGATTCGTTTCGATGCAGCTGCGCGGAGCGCCATCATACAGCGCACGTTGCACATTCGTCAGGTTGGCCCAGCCGTTTCGACAATGCTGGAGGGCATCCTGCAGCGCGAAGTCACCGGCAAGGACAATACAAGTTCCGAAAAGAGCCATCATGGAACGATCGCCAATATCATCAATCAGCTGGAAAAATCCGAAATCGACGAATTGCTTGCGGGCCTGACCGATCTGGGTGCTGACGATCTCGCCAAGATCAAAGCCAAGCTGTTCACCTTCGAGGATATCGTGCGCATATCACAGCGCGCGCGGCTTGTTCTCTTCGACGAAATCCAGACCGACGTGGTCACGACAGCCTTGCACGGCTGCGAACCGCAGCTACAGGAACTCATCTTGCAGTCACTGTCCACCCGCGGGCGGCGCATGGTGGAAACCGAACTTTCCAGCCAGACCAACATCAACGCCAATGCGGTGACAGAAGCACGGCGTACAATTGCCCGCACGGCTATTGTGCTCGCAGATCGTGGCGACCTCAAACTCGAAGCCGAAGAGCCTGCAGCGTGAGGCGAGTTCGCTAGCCAATGGCAGATACGGCCGACAAGGAAAGCAAAACCGAGGAAGCCACTGAGAAAAAGATCAGTGATGCAATTGAAAAGGGCAATCTGCCTTTCTCCCGGGAAGCACCAATCCTCGCGTCGATCATCGCTTTTCTCATCATAATGGTATTCGTCGTTGTACCCAGCGGCGCCAAGCTTGCCTTGTTTCTTTCAGAACTAATGGATAAATCCGACGATTGGCGGCTCAACAGTGCCGACGATGCGCGACAATTATTTGGCATTATCGGCTCCGCGGTCGGCTTGGCCTTGCTGCCGGTCCTCATCATCGTCCCTGGCGCAGGTATCCTCGCATCTGTCCTGCAGAACGCGCCTCGCATCGTCTTCGACCGCATCCAGCCGGAAGCGTCGCGCGTTTCCATCGTCAAGGGCTGGTCGCGTCTTTTCGGTTCAGCAGGCCGCGTCGAGTTCCTCAAATCCTTTTTGAAATTTGCCGCCGCGAGCATCATCGTCTTCATGATCTTCTTTAAGGACAGCCATTTCTTCATCGACGCGATCATCACCGAGCCGAACCAGTTGCCCGAACTCATCCGCACGCATATCGTGCGCCTGCTTTCCTCCGTAGCGATTGCCGTTACCGTGCTTGCGGCATTCGACCTTGCCTGGACGCGTGTTCACTGGCGCAGCGAACTTCGCATGACACGCCAGGAGATCAAAGACGAACACAAACAGGCAGAAGGCGACCCGCTGCTCAAATCGCGCTTGCGTTCACTTGGCCGCGACCGGGCGCGTCAGCGCATGATCGCATCGGTCCCGACTGCCACACTGATCGTCGCAAATCCGACACACTTCTCGGTTGCTCTGCGTTACAATCCTGTCAAAGACGGGGCACCCGTCGTTGTGGCAAAGGGTCAAGATATCATCGCCCTCAAGATCAGGGAGATCGCCGAGGCGCATGACATACCCATATTCGAGAATATCCAATTGGCGCGATCACTTTATAAGCAGGTCCAGGTCAATCACGTGATAGCTCCGGAATTTTATAAGGCGGTCGCCGAACTCATTCAATTTGTTAATGGACGCCGTAAATAATTGCCTAAATTCAAGCGGATCAGTATATGAAGAGAACACAATATTCCGTTGCCCGCGTCGAGATCATCTCCGTGCATCTGCAGGAAGTCATACACGATCTTCGCCTGGTGGATGTCGCAGACTATATCGCCTTCATTCGTTGCGAACTGTTCGGCAATATTGCCGACATCGTCAATTCTGCGACGGAACTGACCTTTTACCCCAATACACTTACCTTCGGCCTCGGTGGCGAGTACATACTCGACTGGAATTCAACGCCAAAAGTGATGCTTGATCTGGAATTCAGCAATATGGGCGTGAATGCTTATTTCAGATTGACCCTGTCATCCGATTCCAGCGAAATCGACTTGCATCACGTTCGATTTTCCGAAACGGGCAAAAGTCCGGCCGATAATACGGCTCTGCTCGCGGCAGCATTCGACAACGCCCGGCTGCCACAACTGACTGCACCCGAATAGTTTCAGAACCTGCTGGCGATGGCTGGCATCTCGATAACGCCCAGGGCCAGGGCCGTCGCCACCGTTGATGTACGATTGGAGCAACCCAGCTTGTTCTTGGCGTTCTGCAGATAGGTCACTACGGTCCAGCGGGCGATGTTGAGAATCTCGCCAATTTCGCCGTCGGTTTTGCCGTTGGCGGCCCAGTACAAACAATCCATTTCGCGTTTCGTCAACAGCTTCGCGACAACCGCTGCAAGACCCGGATTACGATTGCCATGCAGCACATTGTGCAGGCGCGTCGAAACGGTCGCCAACCGCTTTCGCATCCCGTCCACGAATGCAACTTCATGTGCCGGTTCAATGTCGAAAGTAAAAAGCGTAACGCCGCGAAAGCCATGTGCATTCGAAACATCGACAGCCAGGTAGAGATTACCCAAACCACGCAACTCGCAATCGCGCAGAAAGTGTCTCACCTCTAGCGACAATCCACCCTCTGCTGCGAGGTTGCGGATGGTGCCAGGTGCATTTCCATGTTGTCCAGATGCCCTTGCGGCCTGCATGATCGGATCAATCGAGAAGTAGTTCTTGGCTGCATAGCGCATCACCCATTTCGTCGGCACAGTGGTGAGCACGGATATATCCGGAGCAGGACCGCGATAAGGGCCAGGCTGATCGCTATGGCCAACATGCGTGATGTGGCGGCAATTCAGCTGCTGCCTGATGCCAACAAGCATTTCAAGGGTGTCGTGCTTGACGGCCCCACTTATAAAACCTTCTTCGAAATCCGGAAAGTGGGCCAGATTAAAATGCATCGTGGGAGTGAACCATTCCTCTTGGCAGCAAAAATATGCCAGTATCCTCGTTAAAATTTAAAAATTCGAACTGGTTGAAAAGGGCACAGAATCAATAATGTGCACATGGTTGCACTACCTTTGCCCGAGGCACAAGTCGATGAACTATTGTATTCTTGCTTTGTCACATTTTTACAACGCAACAGCAATCTCCCGTTGATAATCGCTTGTCCTGCTCTCTCGTTCAGGAGGCCGTTGTTTTTCCATTATAAGTCCAGACATCACACAATGCAGTTCGCCCATCGCTCGCCACTTTGGATTGTGCTAACCCTTATGCATGACCACAGAAACATCTGGCGACTTCTTCGAAACGCTCCCTGTCTTCGAACACTTCGAGGGTGTTTCGGACCCCGGCAACTATAAGCCACTCCCGGATGACTGGGTGTTGGCAACGGCCGATATTGTTGAGTCGACCCTCGCGATCAAGGCGGGACGCTACAAGGCTGTAAACATGGCCGGCGTGAGTGTCATCTCTGCTCTCCTCAACGTGCTCGACAGGAAAAACTATCCCTTTGTTTTCGGTGGCGACGGGGCATTGGTGGCACTACCGGCATTCACCGTTCCGCGCGCTCGCGAAGCGCTGGCAGCTGTACAATCCTGGGTTGCCGATGAACTACAGTTAAACCTGCGTGCCGCCCTTGTCCCCATGCGCGATATCCGCAATGAGGGTCTTGATGTGCGGGTCGCCCGCTTCAGGGTGAGCCCCGACGTTTCTTACGCGATGTTTGCCGGTGGTGGGGCGAGTTGGGCGGAAGCGCAGATGAAAGCAGGCGCCTACGCGATCGAACCTGCTCCTTCCGGTACGAGGCCTGACCTGACCGGTCTTTCCTGCCGTTGGAATCCGATTGAGGCACGCAACGGCGAAATCATGTCGATCATCGCAGTGCCGGGGCCATCAGGTGCCAGCAAGGAATTCCAGACGCTTGTCAGCGATATCGTTGCCGTTACAGCCGAGCAGAGCCGCGGCGCCCACCCGCTTCCCGCCGAAGGCCCGCCGATAAACTTGTTGATCAAGGGTGTCGATGTCGAAGCGCGGGCCACCGCCCCGGTGGGTAAACGCCTTTCGCGCAAACTCGCGATTATCGGACAGATTATTTTAACTTTTCTGCTCGACAGGCTCGGACTTACTGCGGGCGGCTTCGATCCCAAGCGCTACAAAATCGAATTGTCGCAAAATTCCGATTTCCGCAAATTCGACGACGGCCTCAAGATGACCATCGACATCGATGGCCAGCGTTCGCACCGCATCGAAATGCTGCTCGAAAACGCTGCGAAAGCGGGCATCGTTCAATATGGCTTGCACCGGCAGGATGCCGCGCTGATTACCTGTTTCGTGCCGACGCCACGCGCCCACGACCACATTCACTTTATCGATGGCGCAATGGGTGGCTATGCTATGGCAGCAAGCAATCTGAAAGCGAAAATGTCTTAGGACGCCGGTCGGTCACGCCTTTACAACATGCTCGGCCATTAGCCCCAGCCTGGTAAAGACATTCCGCGTATCGAGGATGAGAGGCGCCCATTTCGCGAGAGCGGCGTAGTCAACGCGATCATGATCGGTCGAGATCAAAATGGCATCGTAGGATCTGATTGAAGTCTCGTTGAGGTCCACCGACCTGCGACCCTTCAACGCCATGTATTCACGCGTTGTCGGGATTTCGTCAACGAAAGGATCATGATAATCCGCTGTTCCACCACGTTCCTCGATGATCTCGATCAGCCGCAATGACGGGCTCTCGCGGATATCCGGCACATTCTTCTTGTAGGCCAGTCCCAGGACAAGAATACGACAACGGCTGAGCGCCTTGCCTGCCCGAACATCAAGCGCCTCCGCAAGCTTGCTTACGACATGGCGCGGCATGGCGGAATTGATTTCACCGGCCAGCTCGATGAACCTTGTCGGTAGCTCATATTCACGCGACTTCCACGTCAGATAAAACGGATCGATGGGAATGCAATGGCCGCCGAGTCCCGGCCCAGGATAGAAGGGCATATAGCCAAAAGGCTTGGTCTTCGCTGCTTCGATGACCTCCCAAACATCAATACCCATTGCCGCGTAGACAGTCTTGAGTTCGTTGACGAGCGCGATGTTGACCGATCTGAAGATGTTTTCCGTGAGCTTGACCGCTTCCGCTGTCGCATTGGACGAGACCGGCACCACGGTTTTTACCGCCGCACCATAAAAGGCCTGCATCAACTCGCGTGCCTCCCCGCCGTCGCCCGCAACGATTTTCGGGATCGTGGCAGTCTGGAAGTCGCGATTGCCAGGATCTTCGCGTTCCGGCGAAAATCCGAGGAAAAAGTCCGTGCCGGATCTGAGACCGGTTTTTTCCAGGATTGTCTTGACCACCTCGTCGGTCGTGCCGGGATAGGTCGTCGACTCAAGCACGACCAGTTGCCCGGGGCGCAAGGCCGCCGCAATCGAGCGGCAAGTCGCCTCGACAAAGGAAAGATCTGGATCGCGATGTTTCGTCAGCGGCGTCGGCACGCAGATGATGATGACATCGCACTTTGCAAGTTCGGAAAAGTCACTTGTCGAGCCAAACCTTTTCGCGGCCATTTCGGTTTTGAGAGCCTCGTCCGTTACCGCTTCGATATAGGAGCGCCCCGCATCGAGCGAGACTTTCTTGCCCGGATCGATATCGAAGCCGGTAACGGCAAAACCGCTGCGCGCCAGAGTGATCGCAAGCGGCAATCCGACGTAGCCAAGCCCTATAACACCGGCGTGGGCCTGCCGCGTTGAGATTTTACCGGAAAGGTCGGAAAAAGGGGACGAAGCCAATATGTTCTTTCTTGTACAAGCGCCGCTGCCGGCTATCGGGTCGGTTTTAGATGGCCGCTACGACGTTGGCTGTCAAGCGTGGACGGTCGCGACCTGTCTCGAAGATTCTTCAAGAAATCAGGCCGCATGTCTGTCGACAGGTTGCTCACGATCAAGTGACAATTGCCTATTGTTTCGATCGGGCAAGATGCCCATTTGAGAAAACGCAAACAACGACTGACAGAGGACCTCCCGCCGAACTACCCGCCTGAGCTGTATCGGATCGGAGAGATTGCGGTGTTATCACCCTGTCGCCGACGTTGACACCACTATCCGATTCGCTCATCTTCCTCGCGTTCTCTGACAAGTCCGTGCGATCGATCACGCTTGCTTGGGAGCAACGACTGGGTGCGGGAAAGTGGACGTGGCTCGCATTTGCAAGGACGACAACGGATGAGCACGACCGAATTTGACGTATCCAGCATACTTCTCGACAAGGTAGCCGATTGGCTCACACAAACTTCGCTTGCCGGGGAAAATCTGGAGACCATTGTGCGCGGCTTTTGCGAACGTATCGCAGCGGCGGGCCTCCCGATCGCCCGCGTCAATCTCTCGTTTTCAATGCTGCATCCGCTCTACGATGCGTTGGGATTCACCTGGAAACGCGCGAGTGGCATGAGTGTTGAAGGGTACCGGCACGACCCGGCCGGAAAGCCTGAACGCTTCCTGCTCAGCCCCTACTTCTATCTTCTCAGCAACAATCTGGAACATTTGCGGCGACGCATCGACGTCGATGGACAACTCGAATTCCCGGTCCTCGACGAGTTGAAACAGGAAGGTGTCACCGATTATCTCGCTTTCTTGCAGCCTTTTGGCGGTCAGTCGACGCAGGGCATGATGGGTTCCTGGTCAACCGACAGCAAGGAAGGGTTTAGCGATGCCATGATCGCGGCGCTCCTGCGATTGCAAAACCATCTGGCAGTTGCCGCGAAAATGGCTGTCCTCGGCAAACTCGCTGATAACATGCTGACCACATATCTCGGCGGCAATGCCGGCAAGCGCGTCCTGAACGGCCAGATCAGGCGTGGTGATGGCGACACGATAAGAGCCGCTCTCGTCATGGGCGATATGCGCGAGTCTACCGTCCTGGCCGAAAAAGAGGGCCGGCAGGCCTATATAGATACGCTCAATCATTTTTTTGATGCTATTGCGGCCCCGTTCAATCGGGGTGGCGGCGAAATTCTCAGCTTTATGGGCGACGGCTTTTTGGCGGTCTATCCCTGCGGTCGTCACAAGGATCCGTCGAAGATTGCTTGCCAAACCGCTCTCAACGCGGTGTTCAAGGCGCAGGCCCGTGTCGCAGAACTCAACAAGGAGCGGCGCAAGGACGGTCTTGGCGATATTCGCTATGGCATTGGCCTGCACGTCGGTAACGTCATGTTTGGCAATGTCGGTCTGAAAGACCGCTTGACTTTCTCGGCTTTCGGCTCTGCCGTAAACGAAGTGCAGCGCTTGCAGGGCCTCACCAAAAAATATTCGCGCGAGGTTATCGCCAGTCAGGCATTTGCCACCTATTGTGGTGGCGACTGGGTCACCTTGGGCGAGGAAAAATTGCGCGGTGTTGGACAGAAAGTCACGGTTCTATTGCCAAAATCTTCTGAACAAACAGCCCAGCTTGACGATGCGTATGATCAGGTCACCTATGATGGCCTGTCAGATGCAGAACAGGTTATGCTGTTGCATCGCGATGCCAAGACCCAGGAACGGCGGCCCATGATAGACAAATTCATGCAATGACAGGAAAGATCATCGCGATGGCTCTCCTTGCCGCAACTCTCAACCTATCTGATGCGGCAGCAGAGCCAGGAGGCGACACGCTTTTCGATGGTTTCGACGGCAAGGATTTTGCGGCAAGTGGCGGACTTTACTACCGCAAGAATCTCGAGCAGCGGGCTGGTAGTTTCGAGTTCCAGTCCGACGTCAAGCAGACCGGTACGGGCGCCCTGAAGCTGAGCGTCAGGCCATTTTGCCCAAACGTCAAACAGAACTGCAGTGAACGGGCAGAGATCTGGGAGAAAACCGACCGTCGTGTGCCCTATAGCGAAGGGGTCTGGTATGGTTTTGCCGTCAAGTTCGCCGATCCAATTCCAGAAGGCGACCATCGCTATCTTATCGCGCAATGGAAGCGTGAGATCGGGCCCGACGCGGTCGGTGATTTCAGTCCTTTCCTGGCGCTGCGCCTGAACCAGGGCAAACTGTTCGCGACCGTCGAAACCAATTATGTCGCGTCTTCCAAAGCGGAAGGGACGGGTACTATCCAGGCCTGCGCAAACACCCAGACGCCGGTCTGGTTCCGGCCGGACACAAACCAGATGCGCGCACTCATAGCAACCGACGGGAACTGGACACCTCAGGACGGCAGCCAGTTCAATAGCTGCACCGATGCGATCACCGTGACCGATCATGGCAACAAACTGCCTTCGCCAGATTCCGGCTGGATTGATTTTGCCATTTACACAAAGCCCGGTCCTGACGGGTCCGGCCATATCGAGATTTTCGCCAACAAGAAATGGATCGTGACAGTCAAAGGGCATATCGGTCACGGCGACAACGGCCTTGGTAAAAATCAGTATTTCAAATTCGGTCCTTATCGAGCTGCCGATAAGACTGAGTGGACCCTATATTACGATAATTTCCGCCGCTCGCCGCGCTGTGAAGACGTGCTTGGTCCGGGGATTTGTCCCGCACCTTGATTGTTTTTAATAGATCTCGAATTTCCAAGACGCCATATCGCTTTGAATTCCGTGCAAAGCTGATCATCGCACAGCCTCCGCCAAAGGTATGCGATGCTATCGGCACATAGAGCCAGCTAGACTCCCCCAAAGCCGTGCGATAGGTTCAATTTTAAGTGAGCAACGAACAAGGCTCCGAGGGAACAATTGGCTGAAATGAAGTCGGAATCTGATCTGTTGCGTATCGAAAATCTCGGCATTTCGTTTTCGATGCTTGGCGGACGTTTGCAAGTCGTCAAGGGCGCCAACCTGCGCGTTCTCCCGGGAAAAGTAACTGCTCTGGTCGGTGAATCCGGTTCGGGAAAGTCTGTTATCAGTCAGTCCGTTATGGGAATCCTGCCCAATACGGCAAAGGTCACCGGGAAAATACTGTTCACTGATCCAATCGACGGCAGAAGCACGGATATTCTGCAATTGTCACGCGATGGGCCTGAAATTCGGGCGTTACGCGGCAGCCGCATGGCGAAAATCTTTCAGGAGCCGATGACATCGCTGTCTCCGCTGCACACCGTTGGCAATCAGATCAGCGAAGTCCTGGCCATCCACACCGACGCGACAAAGGACGAACGACGGGCCAAAACCGAAGAAATGCTTGGACTCGTCGGCTTTGCCAAGCCAAGTCGCACCTATGACATGTATCCGTTCGAGCTTTCTGGTGGTATGCGCCAGCGTGCCATGATTGCTATGGCGCTCATCTGCCGTCCTGCCCTCCTCATCGCCGATGAGCCGACCACGGCGCTCGATGTGACGATCCAGGCACAGATCCTCGAACTGCTGCGCGATCTCCAGCACAAGCTGAACATGGCAATGCTGCTCATCACCCATGATCTCGGCGTCGTCGCCAATATGGCCGACGAGGTGGTGGTCATCTATCACGGTGAGATCATGGAGGCAGGACCAGTCGAGGCCATATACCGTCGGCCGCAGCATCCCTATCTGAAAGGCCTCATGGCTGCCGTACCCCATTTCGACATGAAGCCTGGTGAACGCTTGAAGGCACTGCGCGAGGTCCCGGTCAATTCGAACACATTGTGGGCAAAGAAAAAGCAGATCGAAAACGCGCCGGAAATTCTTCTTTCCGTTCGCGACCTGGTGAAAGCCTATGGCATCCGCAAATCGGGCCTGTTTGGCAAGCAGGACAAGACCTTGGTCAAAGCGGTGGACGGCATCAGCTTCGATATCAGGCGCGGCGAATGCCTCGGTCTTGTCGGCGAGAGCGGCAGCGGCAAAACCACGGTCAGCAAAATATTGATGCGCGCTATCACACCCGACAGCGGCTCCGTCACCTTTGATGACGGCAGGGGCAAGATCGATGTTCTCAAGGCGCAGGGCGACGAGCTCATGGAGTTGCGCACCCGCATCCAGATGGTGTTCCAGGATCCGGTCTCATCGCTCTCACCGCGCATGACCGTGCAGAACATCCTCAGCGAACCGCTGGAGATCCATGGACTTGGCGACAATGCTTACCGTCTGGAGAAGGTGCGCGCGCTGATGCAGGCCATCGGTCTCGACCAGCGCTATCTCAACCGCTATCCACACAGTTTTTCCGGCGGTCAGCGCCAGCGCATAGGTATCGCCCGTGCTCTTGCGCTTGGGCCGCAACTCTTAATTTGCGACGAGCCCGTCTCAGCGCTGGACGTTTCAGTTCAGGCGCAGATCCTCAATCTTCTCAAGGACCTGCAGAAGGAACTCGGGCTCACTTATCTGTTCATTTCTCACAACCTTGCCGTTGTCGACTATATGGCGGACCGTATTGCCGTCATGTGTGGAGGAAGGATTGTCGAGATAGCACCGCGCGAAATAATACTTCGTGACCCGGTTCATCCCTACACGCGCTCGCTGCTGGCGGCTGTGCCTTTTCCCGATCTGGACAGGCCGCTTGACTTCGAGACATTGAAGATGGGTGGCGCTTCGGACCAACACTCCTGGGGTGCCCAGTTCGCCGGTGACGGCGACAGTGAGACCCTGGCTCCAGCCGATCTGGGTGGCGGCCATCTCGTCCTGGCGCACCGCAATGCCGATGCAAGGGAGTTACGTTCGTGGTAACGCGCCGCACTGTCCTTGGTACTTTTGGCCTCGGTGCGCTGGGTTGTGCGATGCTGCCGAGCCTGGCAAATGCCGCCGACCGCGATATTGAGCCGGAATATCTTGCGGAGCAATTGCGCGCGCGCAGTTTGCCCCCCCTTTCCCAACGATTGCCAAAGCGGCCGCGCATTGTGCGCCTCAAGCAAATGGGGCGCACCCCAGGGCAATATGGCGGAACGGTTCGCACGATCATCGGCAGTGCCAAAGATATACGGTTCATGACCATTTACGGTTATGCGCGGCTGATTGGCTATGACGAACGTCTGGTTTTCCAGCCTGATATTCTTGAGGGCTTTCAGTCCGAAAACGACACCGTGTTCACTTTCACGCTCCGCGAAGGCCACAAATGGTCGGACGGGTCTCCATTTACCGTCGATGATTTCCGCTATTGGTGGGAGGACGTCCTGCTCAATAAGGATCTGACACCTGGCGGTGGCTCCATGGTGTTGCGCGTCGATGGAAATCTGCCGCGCTTTGAAGTCCTCGACGAATGGACCATCCGCTACTCCTGGGACAAGCCAAATCCGGACTTCTTGCCAAATCTCGCCGGGCCGCAGCCTTTGGTTCTCGTCGGGCCATCAGCCTATCTCAAGCAGTTCCACAAGGACTATCAGGACCAATTCAGGCTTTCCGCCTTGATGCAGGAACAGCGGGTGAAGAAGTGGGCTGACCTTCATATCAAAATGTCACGAACCTACCGGCCGGAGAATCCCAAGTTGCCAACGCTTGATCCGTGGCGAAACACGACAGCGCCGCCGGCGGAGCAATTCATCTTCGAACGCAACCCGTTCTTCCACCGCGTCGACGAAAACGGCCGTCAACTACCCTATATCGACCGCTTCGTGCTCAATGTCAGTTCATCCTCTATCATTCCCGCGAAAACGGGCGCAGGAGAAAGTGACCTGCAGGCAACCGGCATCGATTTTGCTGACTACACCTTTCTGAAGGACGCGGAAGACCGCTATCCTGTGAAGGTTGATTTGTGGAAAATGACTCGCGGCTCGCGCGTTGCAATCCTGCCGAATCTCAATTGCGGCGATGACGTCTGGCGTGGGCTGTTTCGTGACGTGCGGGTGCGACGGGCTTTGTCGCTTGCCATCGACCGGCACGAAATTAATATGGCGGTGTTTTACGGTCTCGGCGTTCCCAGTGCTGATACACTTTTGCCCGAAAGTCCTCTGTTCAAGCCCGAGTATGCTAATGCGTGGATCGATCACGATACGGAACGGGCCAACGCGCTTCTTGACGAGGCCGGATTGCAAAATCGCGATGCGGACGGCATTCGCCTGCTCCCGGACGGCCGGCTAGCCGAGATCACAATCGAAACGCCGGGCGAGAGCTCCGTGGATACGGATGTGCTTGAACTCGTCACGGATCACTGGCGCAAGATCGGAATCGCGCTGTTCATTCGCACATCCCAGCGCGACATTTTCCGCAGCCGTGCCATGGGCGGGCGCATCATGATGTCGATCTGGTATGGCATGGACAACGGCGTGGCAACTGCCGACATGAACCCGGGACAGCTGGCGCCCACGATGGACGATCAGCTGCAATGGCCGCTCTGGGGAATGCATTACCTGTCGCATGGCAGCCAGGGCAAGGCAGCGGACCTTCCTGAAGCGATTGCGCTTACCGAGCTTTTGGGGCGCTGGCAGCGATCCGCCCACATGGCGGAGCGCACTGAAATCTGGCAGCAGATGCTGGCCATCTATACCCAGCAGGTATTTTCGATTGGGCTTGTCAATGGCACGCTGCAACCGATCGTGCGTACATCACGTTTGCAGAACGTTCCCGAAAAGGGCCTCTACGGATTTGATCCCACATGCTATCTCGGCATTTACATGCCTGATACTTTCTGGCTGAGCGGGGAGCAGGTCTAAAGAAATGCTGCGTTATATACTTTGGCGTATTGCTGCGATGATCCCCACCCTCTTGGTCATCTCGGCCCTGGTCTTTACCATTATCGAGTTGCCGCCCGGCAATTTCTTCGAAAGCCAGATCGCGGAGCTCCGTGCCCAGGGCGAAACCGTCAATCTGCAGGAGATTGAGGAACTGCGCCACCAGTATGGTTTCGACCGACCGCCTGTGCTGCGTTATTTTCATTGGCTAGGCGGCATGCTTCAGGGTGATTTCGGCTATTCCTTCGAGTACCAGCTGCCCGTGAGCGAGGTGGTGGGAGAACGGATGTGGCTGACAATCCTCGTCTCTTTCGTCACTATCTTGTTCACTTGGGTCATCGCCTTTCCTATCGGCATGTACTCAGCCACACATCAATACAGCTGGAGCGACTATGGCCTGACGTTGTTCGGGCTTCTCGGCATTGCCATCCCCAATTTCATGCTGGCGCTCATACTGATGTACTTCGCCAATATCTGGTTCGGCACATCGATTGGCCATTTGATGGATCAGAAGTTTCTGGGCGAACCGATGAGCTGGGAAAAAGCGCGGTCTATTCTTTCCCATCTGTGGATTCCAGTCATTATCGTTGGCACAGCGGGCACAGCCGGCATGATCCGGCGTTTGCGCGCCAACCTCCTGGACGAGTTACAAAAGCAATATGTGATGACGGCGCGCGCCAAAGGGCTTCACCCGTTCCGCACGCTGGTCAAGTACCCGCTTCGAATGGCGCTGAACTTCTTCGTTTCCGATATCGGTTCCATATTGCCCTCGATCATCTCCGGCGCTGAAATCACCGCGATCGTTCTTTCATTGGAAACAACCGGCCCGATGCTGATCAAGGCCTTGCAAAGTCAGGATATGTATCTTGCAGGCTCCTTTTTGATGTTCCTTGCACTCCTGACGGTCATCGGCGTGCTCATATCGGATATTGCGCTTGCCTTTCTTGATCCGCGCATTCGCTTGCAAGGCAGGAGTACCAAGTGACGGCACCGCTTCCTCCGCCCGGCGCGCCCCTGCAACATTACGTTTCCACCGCCCCGTTCGATCCCATGTCGATCGAGGCGATGACGGATGCGCAGGCGAAAATCCATCTTGCATCACAAGCGCGTTTGATGTGGTGGAAATTCAAGCGGCACAAGCTTGCTTTGGCATCCGGCATATTTTTGCTCGTGCTTTACGGCATGATCATTATTGCCGAGTTTCTGGCACCTTACAATTTGCACACGCGTAACGTCGACTTTATCCATTCGCCCCCACAGCGGGTGCATCTGTTCCATGACGGAAAGTTTGTTGGTCCGTTTGTTTATGGCCGGCAAATGAAACTGGATATGGAATCGCTCAAGCGTATCTACACAAACGATCGCAACGATGTTCAGCCGCTTCGCTTCTTTTGTCGTGGTGACAGTTACCGTTTCTGGGGGCTGATCGAGGGTAATGTCCATCTTGTCTGTCCGGCAAAGGACGGCCAGATGTTCCTGCTTGGCACTGATCGTCTCGGCCGTGACGTATTATCCCGCATCATCTATGGTGCGCGCATATCGCTGACTATCGGCTTGATCGGCATAACCATCAGTTTCGTTCTCGGCATCGTCATCGGCGGACTTGCAGGCTATCACGGCGGCTTGTTCGATCTGCTGGTGCAGCGCGTCATCGAAGTGTTGCAATCATTGCCTAGCCTGCCGCTATGGATGGCATTGGCGGCTATCATGCCGGTGACGTGGAGTCCTATCCTGATCTATTTCGGCATCACCATCATCCTTGGCATGCTGGACTGGACCGGGCTTGCTCGTTCCGTGCGCTCCAAGCTCCTTTCGCTGCGTGAGGAAGACTACGTGCTCGCGGCGCAGTTGATGGGTGCCAAGAGCGGCCGGATTATCGGGCGGCACCTGGTGCCCGGATTTATGTCGCACCTGATCGCCACGGCCACAATTTCCATACCTGGGATGATCCTCGGAGAGACCGCACTGAGTTTCCTTGGGCTTGGCCTCAGACCCCCGATCACCAGTTGGGGTATTCTCTTGACCGAAGCACGCAGCGTCAGCGTCATCGCTTTTTATCCCTGGCTGCTGTTTCCAATGATTCCTGTCATACTTGTTATCCTGGCGTTCAATTTCTTGGGAGATGGGTTGCGTGACGCTGCCGATCCCTACAGATAGGGAAACGAGAATCCGATGAGTTCGCATTCTCACGATCGTTTCGAATGCACTGCGCGGGTCAAACCGCAAAACAAGGGGGTTTGACCATGATGCGGCGTTTCGAAGATGCCCGGATCTTGATGTATAGCCACGACACCTTCGGCCTTGGCCATTTGCGGCGGTGCAGGACGATTGCCCATTCGCTTGTCGAGGACTACCGTGGGCTCAATATCCTGATTATATCCGGCGCAACGATCGCGGGTGCATTCGATTATCGCGCCCGCGTCGATTTCGTGAAAGTGCCTAGCGTAATCAAGCTTCGCAATGGCGAATACACCTCCCTTGCACGCCACATCGATCTGCATGAAACGCTGAAGATGCGCCAGTCGATCATCCGGCATACGGCCGAGACCTTTCAACCCGATATCTTCATCGTCGACAAGGAACCAATGGGGCTGAAAGGCGAAGTTGAGGAAACCCTCGCCTATCTTAAATCCCGCGGCACGACACTTGTCCTTGGCCTGCGTGAGGTCATGGACGCGCCGCATCTGCTCGAGGCCGAGTGGAAGAACAACAATGTGATGCGGAAGATCGATCAGTTCTACGACACGGTCTGGGTCTATGGTCCGCCGGATTTCTACGATCCGCTCATCAACCTGGATGTGCCAGTTACCCTGCGCGACAAGATGAAATTTGTCGGGTTTCTGCAACGGAGCCTGTCGAACGACAACACCCCAACCCATGTTCCCGAGGGCGATTATATTTTGGTGACGACGGGCGGCGGTGGCGACGGGGCCGACCTCGTGCACAATGTCATCCACGCCTATCAGCAAGATCCGACCCTCCAGCACAAGGCATTCATCGTGCTCGGCCCCTACATGCCGGCGAAGCAGCGGGCGAAACTGGTCAAGAAAGGCGGAAAAATTCCCTACATCCAGGTCATCGAGTTCGACAATCGCATGGAAGAATTGATCGCAGGTGCAAAGGCCGTGGTGGCAATGGGTGGCTATAACACCTACTGCGAGATTCTGTCTTTCGACAAGCCCGCACTGATCGTCCCCCGTGTCCTGCCACGCGAAGAGCAACTGATCCGGGCCACGCGCGCCGCCGAACTTGGTCTCATCGAGATGCTTCTACCAGAGGAAGCCGAGGATCCCTTGCGCTTTGCAGAGGTGCTCAAGCGCTTGCCGGATCGTCCCCCGCCATCGCAAACCGGCAAGGGTGAAGGCATGCGGCTGGAGGGTCTCGTGCATATATCCGAGATCGTCGGCGACTGGTTGGACGAACGCGAACAGCCATTGCCCGCAGTCGCGGAATAAGAGAATAAACTTGTCAGTACGCCTCAAGACATTGGTGATTCTGAAGGGCTATCCGCGCCTTTCGGAGACATTCATCGCGCAGGAACTACTCGGACTGGAGCGCGCAGGCTTCGACCTGACACTGATCTCCATGCGAAAGCCGACGGACAAGAAACGTCATCCGATCCATGATGAGATCAAGGCGCGCGTCGTCTATCTGCCCGAATATCTCCACGAAGAACCAATCCGAGTGTTCCGTGCACTGATGGCATCGCGGAAAAAGCCTAATTTCAAGCCGCTTCTCCTGCGGTTCTGGAAAGACCTGCGTCGCGATATGTCGCGCAACCGCATCCGTCGTCTCGGCCAGGCACTTGTCCTTGCCCATGAATGGCCGGACGCAGGCGAATGGCTGCATGCCCATTTTATCCATACGCCGGCTTCCGTCGCACGCTATGCCAGCATCATGACAGATGTGCCCTGGACCTGTTCGGCCCATGCCAAAGACATATGGACCTCCCCCGACTGGGAATTGATCGAGAAACTCGGCGCGGCGCGCTGGAGCGTCACGTGCACGCGCGCTGGCTTTGAACACATGCGTGAGCTGACAAATCGAAAGGAACAGGTGCATCTGAGCTATCATGGTCTTGATCTTGCCCGCTTCGGATATTTCTCTGGCGTCCGTCCGAGCCGCGACGGTTCGGACAGCTCGGATCCCGTGCAGATATTGAGCGTCGGCCGTGCCGTGCCGAAGAAGGGCTACGACATCCTTTTGCAAGCACTGGCGCTCCTTCCTGTTCGTCTACACTGGAGGTTCGTTCATATTGGCGGGGGCGATGAACTGGCGCGATTAAGGCCGCTTGCCGAAAAGCTCGGCATCGCCGACCGCATCACCTGGAAAGGCGCGCTTGCGCAGGAGGATGTTCTTTTGCACTATCGCAGCGCCGACATGTTTGCCCTCGCTTGCCGGGTCGCAGCAGATGGAGACCGCGACGGCTTACCGAATGTGCTTTTTGAAGCTTCCAGTCAAAACCTTGTCTGCATCTCAACGAATATTTCCGGCATACCCGAGCTTCTGACCGGCGGAGAAAACGGTTTCGTCGTCCCTCCGGAAGATCCCCGACTGCTGGCCGTTGCACTTGAACGCGCGATCCGCGAACCTGACCTTCGATACCGCTTGGGCAAGGCCGCCGAGAAACGGGTGCGTGAACACTTCGATCATAATTCGAGCATCCGCCAATTGACCCGCCTTTTTGAGAGCGAATGGCAAAAACCATGAGCGAACCGCGCGTCCTTTTTTACGTTCAGCATCTTCTTGGCATAGGTCATCTCGCCCGCGCCAGCCGCGTCGCCTCGGCGCTGGCCGCTGACAAGTTCGATGTCACGGTTGTAACTGGTGGATCGAAGGTTTCGGGTTTTCCAGGATCGGATGTCAAATCTGTCGCATTGCCCACAGTGCTTGCGGGCAATGGCGGATTTTCAGGTCTGGCAGATGAGTTCGGTAATTCGATTGACGATGAATTTCTGGCTCGCCGCCGCGATCTCCTGCTCGAAGCGTTTCACCAAATCAACCCATCTATCGTCATCATCGAAGCGTTCCCTTTTGGACGCAGGCAGATGCGATTCGAACTTGTGCCATTGCTGGGTGCCATCAAGGCAATGTCGCCGCGGCCGAAGCTTCTAAGTTCAGTCCGTGATATCCTGCAGGAGCGCACCAAGCCGGGCCGTGATGAAGAGACGGTTCGCATCATCAAGGCACATTTCGACCATATCCTGGTTCATGGCGACCCGTCATTTGCAACGCTTGCCGATACGTTTCCGCTGGCAAAGAAGATTGCCGACAAGATCATCTATACCGGTCTGGTTGCAGGTCCTGACCCGGTCGAACCATCGCAGGTCTTTGATATCGTTGTGTCTGCCGGTGGCGGGGCCGTGGGGTTCGACCTGATCCGATCAAGCCTGGAAGTGGCAAAGCAATCGGCATTCGCGGGATCGTGGTGCCTGATAACCGGACCCAATCTGCCGGAACGCGATTTTAATGCCTTGTCGGCACAGGCTCCCGGCAATGTGAGCGTCGTCCGTTTCCGCCAGGATTTTCCATCATTGCTCAAAGCAGCCCAGCTTTCAATTTCGCAGGCAGGATACAACACGGTATGCGATATTCTGCGCGCGCAGTGCCGTTCCATCCTTGTCCCCTTCGCGGCCGGTGGCGAAACGGAACAGAGTGTACGGGCCGCACGGCTGGAAGCCCTCGGCCTCGCCATCACCTTGCCCGAAAACGGCCTCAACGCCGGTATTCTCGGCAATGCCCTTGAGGCCGCGTTGGCACAGCCAAAACCATCATCACATAGGCTTGATCTCGACGGTGCCGAGCGCACGGCCGGGGTGTTAGGAAATCTCCTCTAGTCAAGCACTATCCTTCAGCGACAGCACCCGCGCTTATCCCTCGGACTTCCTGAAAATCATCTGTCGCAATGACAACCAGATGCCAACGCCTGCCAATTGACAACGCAACGTTCCGTCCCCATGTCATATAGCCTTCACGAACCTGATGCTGTAGGCTGGGACGATTCAATCATGGAGTTCGTCCATGTGCTCTTCAAACGTTTCAGTATTTGAAATTTCAGCTGAATTCACAGCCCACGGTCGCCCATGGAAACAAGTCTAACACGCTATATCTGGTCGAACACGCGGCTGCAGCAGATATGGATTCTGTTTGTCGTAGCCGTCTCGATGATTCCGTATTTCATGTCTTTCGACCTGCCAAAACAGATCGTCAACGGTCCCATCCAGGGGAACGGTTTCGAGACCCCAGGCGCGACCCGCACCTTCATGCATCTCGAATACAACCTTCCCGCTTTCGGCAAGGTGGTGTTTTTCGACGGCCTTGAACTCACGCGTTTCCAGACATTGATGGCGTTGAGCCTGGTTTTCCTGCTGCTCGTCATCATCAACGGTTTGTTCAAGCTCTATATCAACACCTACAAGGGCCGTCTCGGCGAGCGCATGTTGCGACGAATTCGCTTCGAGTTGATTGACCGCGTGCTGCGTTTTCCGCCGGCGCAATTCAAGCGGGTAAAATCGGCGGAAATTGCAACGATGATCAAGGACGAAGTGGAACCTATGGGCGGTTTCACGGGGGACGCTTTCGTTCAGCCGGCATTGTTAGGCGGGCAAGCTATCACGGCCCTCGTCTTCATCATCATGCAGAATTTCTGGCTTGGTATGATTGCCGCAGGGATTGTCGCGGTCCAGGGCGTCGTGATTCCCCGCATGCGCAAACGGTTGCTTGAACTCGGACGCCAACGTCAGCTCACGGCGCGCGAATTGTCTGGCCGTGTGGGTGAGATCGTCGATGGCATTGGTACCATTCACGGTAATGACACATCGAACTTCGAACGGGCCGACATCGCGTCGCGTCTGGGCCTCATTTTTTCGATCCGGTACGATCTCTATCAATGGAAGTTCCTGGTCAAATTCATCAACAATTTCCTCGCACAGGTCACTCCGTTTCTATTCTATTCGATCGGTGGCTTTCTGGCGTTGCAGGGAAGGCTCGATATCGGCCAGCTCGTTGCCGTGATCAATGCCTACAAGGATCTGCCGGGGCCGTTGAAAGAGCTGATCGATTGGGACCAGGCCCGTCAGGATGTCCAGGTCAAGTACAATCAGGTGGTAGAACAGTTCAACGTCGACATGCTTGTTGATTCGAAAATCCAGGCTCTGGCACCCGATCCCGTCAACCGTCTTGAGCATTCGCTGCACGCGGTCAACCTGACGCTTTCCGACGACAGCGGTGCACCCTTGCTCAGACATGTCACGCTGGAGATCAAACCGGGCGAAACCGCCGCCATCGTCGGCAACAGCGGAAGCGGTGCTGAGGCCCTCGCCGAGGCCTTTGCACGCCTTATCTGGCCCGAGCAAGGCCGTATCACCATCGATGGCAAGGACATCCTCGAACTGCCAGAATCAATAACCGGCCGCCGCATCGCCTATGCAGCATCTGATACGTACTTCTTCCACGGAACCTTGCGCGATAATCTGCTTTATGGCCTCAAGCATGCGCCCCTGACCAAGGTCGAGTATGACGGAGCAAAAGCTGCGAAGAACAAATGGAACATCAACGAAGCGCGCCGCGCGGGCAATCCCGAACTCGACGTTAACAGCGACTGGGTCGATTACGTCTCCGCGGGCGTGACAGGGCCTGACGATCTCTTCAAAGTTGTGCGCCCGGTCCTTGATGCGGTTCTGATTTCTCAGGACATTCTCGACATGGCTTTGCGTTCCAATGTCGACATCGAGACACACGCCGATTTGACCGATCGCATCGTCGAGTTGCGTCAGGCGCTGCGCAAACGATTGAAGAAGGAAGATCTCGACGATCTCGTCGTTCCGTTCAAGCTGGATGAATATAACCCTCAAGCCACCGTTGGTGAAAACCTGCTATTCGGCAGCATGAGGCGACCGATGATGACGAATCGAAAACTGGCGGCGCATCCCTATTTCCGCTCGGTGTTGCGCGAGAACGACCTTTACATCGATCTTTACAATATGGGTCTGGAGATCGCGGCCAATGCCGTCGAGCTTTTCGAGGATCTGCCGCCGGATCATCCGTTCTTCCAGCAACTGACCTTCATGACCGCCGATGATATCCCGGCCTATCAGGTGTTGCTGCAAAAATTGCAGGGCCGCGGTATCGACGCGGCGTCGGCAGACGAACGAACGAGTATAATCCGCCTGAGTTTCTCCTACATCGAGCCGAGGCATCGCTTTGGTCTTTTGAACAGCCAGCTCATGGCCAAGATCGTCGATGCGCGCGCACGTTTCCACCAGAATATGCCGGACGATCTCAAAGCTGTCATCGAACGCTATGATCCTGAACGTTTTATCTCTTCGGCGACACTTCTCGATAATGTCCTCTTCGGCAGGATCGGCTTCACCCAAGCCGATGGTTCGGATCGCCTACGTACCATTTTGCGCGACCTGTTCGACCGTCTTGGCCTGTTCGAAAGCGTCCTTTCGATTGGCATGGATTTCGATGTCGGATCAGGTGGCAAGCGATTGACCAATGTGCAGCGCCAGAAGCTCAACGTCGCGAGAGCCCTGCTCAAGCGTGCCGATTATGTGATATTCAATCGCCCATTGCCCGCACTTGATCAACGCGTGCAAGACCACATCACACACAACATCATGGAGGACTTGCACGAAGAGGGCCACGCGCCTGCGATCATCTGGGTTCTGTCAAACACTGCACTTGCCAATCTGTTCGATCGCGTGATTGTATTCGACAAGGGAACACTGGTCGAAGATGGAACACACGCGACTCTCCTTGAGAAAAACGGTATATTCAAGGAGCTGGTGTCATAAGGGGAACAGGAGATCTTTTGAGAATTCAGCTTTACGCCCGTCTGGCTGAAATTATCGAAAAGTCTCTATCAGGGGGTTGTGGACGTTGATGCTGCTGAAAGATGAAGTTGAAATGTTGCGGCGGGTACCGCTGTTTTCGGGCGTTGCGCCGGCCAAGCTCAAGCTTCTGGCCTTCACGTCCGAGCGCGTCAGCTACAAATCCGGCCAGACCCTGTTTCGCCAGGGTGATCCAGCCGATGCAGCCTATGTCATCCTCACTGGCGGTGCTGATATTCTTTCCGATTCCCCAAGCGGTGAGATCAAAGTTGCGGAGATAGAGCACGATTCCATCGTCGGCGAAATCGCGATCCTGTGTGACGTTTCGCGAACTGCGACGGTCCGGGCAAATTCGGCACTCGAGGCCTTGCGCATCAGCAAGGATCACTTTCTCAAGCTCCTGAGTGATTATCCGGAGATGACCATCGAGATCATGCGTGTTCTTGCCGACCGTTTGAGCCACACAACAACCGAACTCAGCGAAGCGCGCAGCAAGCAGAAGCAGGCAGCGAAATAGCGGGGTTGAACTGGCGGAATGCTCCTCCTCCTGCGTTCAATCATTGGCTGACTGGTCTTCGTTGCGCATGATTGACCCGCTGGTTAGATTTATCCGGAAGTCACGCGAGGGCAGACCCGACAGATATCGCCCCATCATGCGCAACAGGCGCGCGAATTTTCCCTGAGCGCCGCCAATCTCAAGTGCGCAAGAGCTCGCGTACATCTCGATCAGCAAACGATAGGCCGCAAGCCGATCCGGCGATATGCGATCCAATGCCAGTTCACTGCCCATACGCAGCCGGTACCAATCGCCGAGCAGATCGAGTACCGGGATAAGATCAAGGTGTTCAATTGCGTTTTCATTATAATCGTCGGAGGTTTTGCTGACGCGTTTTGCATGAATAAGTGCCTCGGTGTCCTCGATCGCAAATGGCTGGTCACATTGGCTGAGCACGTACAAATCCCCAAGATTGAGCCGCGCCATAGTTCTCGCCATGTTGTTCGGCCATTCGCGCCGCAAATAGCGATGCACAATCAACTGGTCCATATGTTCCGACAGGAAATCTCCATAGTCAGTGGCATCGAGCATACGACCGGTGTTCTTGCCTGTAACATTGATCTCAGTACGATAATGTCGATTGATCACAGGGTCGATCGGCAGATGCTCGATGCTGACCGTTTCAACCCTTAACTCCGTATTGTCCAGCGTTGCCACCTTGAAGGCCGGAGGAAAGGCAGTAAGCGACGGCACGCCGATATTGACGAGGAAATCGTTGCCGTGCCGCACCAGCGCCGTATCATTGATGTGAAGATGCCCGCTGAAATGAACTGAGATGCCTGCATGAATGGCCGCACGCGCCACCGCATCTGTCGGTGTCCGTTTCGTGGATATCGTTTCACCTATCAGTGACCGCTCGTCCTCTGCTGTGCCATTGAGCATATCCAGCAACGGATAGTGTGAGAATGTCAGCAGCCGCTTGCCGTCTCGCCTGGCTCTCTCGGCGACATCTTTTGCCCAATGCAGCGCGAAGCGCTTATGCTTGAGCATGGCATTCCAGCCGGCATTGGTGCTGTCGACGAATGCCCCCGCATCCCCTTTGGCAAAGACGCCGTTGCGCGGTTCGAACACATTGGCATCGATCATCAAAAGCCAGAGACCCGCAACCGGCTCTATCAGATAGGATGCATCCATTAACCGATACTGGTTCAATCCGTCGTCCGAACACACTGAATAAAGCCGCTTGGCTGGATCGTCATGGATCCCGAACGGTGTCTCCCAATGCAAATCCGATGGCCTGCGAAAGAAGCCGATATCCGGCACCGCCAGCAATCCGGCGGGGTATCCCGAGCAATACATCCTGTTGGTAACCACCATACCGTCTGCATCGTCATCGACGAATTCATCATCGCTGGCGACGATCGTATAGGTACCATCCGGATTAAGCAGGCGTTTGGCGTGGTGCTTGCCGTCTGGGCCGAAGATATCGTGGTTGCCCGGGACAGCGATAAAAAAAAGTCCGTGTTGGCGGGTGTAGCTGTCAAGCAGCTGCCGCAACGCTGCAAGCGTCGCAATCTGGCCGTCATCGGAATAGTCACCCAACAGAACGACATATTTGATGCCGCGGGTCACGACCTCGTCCAGTGCCCCTCGCAGAGCATAATAGCTTTCGTTGAACACCCGGGTAGAGCGCACCGTGTCGGTCAGCCGTCGCGCTGTCATTTTGCGCCCGCCAACATCAATGCCGTCGAAATCATAGTTCCCATAAAGATCGTGGAAATGCGCATCGGCGATGACAGCAATCGGCGGAAACGTCAAAGAAGACATGAATCATCCGTTCCGTGGTGAAGAAAGTCAGCATATTTATACGTTTGTATCAATAATTGTCATAAAGCTTAAAATCCAAATCGCTATCGCTTACATATGATCTGACGCAGATTTTTATTGCGCCGCAGATAAATTAATCGAAATCCAAGCCTCGCATAACGATTGCAGTTTGGCTACGATGCCTTGAAAAAGGGGAATTGGGTGTAAAGAGCATAATGAACGACGAAGTGTTTCGGGTGAAATTCTGGGGAACGCGAGGAAGCGTCTCCGTATCGGGTCCCGATTTCAAACGGTATGGCGGCAATACCGCATGTATCGAAGTTCAATGCGGCAAGCATCGTATGATCTTTGACGCCGGTTCAGGCATAAGGCAGGCGGGTGATGCTTTGTCACTGGAAGGCATTGACCACCTCGACATCTTTTATACCCATTGTCATTACGACCACATCATTGGCCTCCCCTATTTCATGCCGCTTTACAATCCGATGATGAATGTACGGCTCTGGTCCGGACATCTGGCCGGGATCATGACCACGCGTGAAATGGTCAAGCAGTTCATGCGCCCGCCGTGGTTTCCCGTCGAGCCTGAAATCTGCAAGGCCAGTCTGGCTTTTCGCGATTTCCGTTCGGGCGAAGTGCTGACACCATTCGACGGGGTCACGATCCGCACCGGCAGCCTTAATCATCCGGGCGGTTGCATCGGTTACCGCGTTGAATTTGCCGGCCGCGTCCTGGCGTTGATCTACGATACCGAGCATGAAGCCGGCAAGCTTGACCCGGTCGTTCTGCAGCTCATTAAAGACGCCGATCTCGTCGTCTATGACTGCACTTACACAGAAGACGAGATGCCGCGGCGTTTCGGCTATGGTCACTCGACGTGGCAGCATGGCGTCCTCCTGGCGGAGGCAGCGACGATCGGCGGACTGGCGCTGTTTCATCACGCGCCGGATCGCACGGATGACGAACTCGACGAATTCGAGCGCCTGGCAAAAGAACGCTTTACCGGTGCCTTTGCCGCGCGGGATTTTCAGGTGATCGATCTTTAGAGCAAATCCCGCAGCGAAACCCAGCGACCAGCGGGCGTTGCCGCCGCCACTGCGAACAATCTCCGCAAAAAGTCCCAAGCCGAATCATCATGCACAAGGTGGTGCGTGAGGATGCCGACAGGCTCATCACTGCTTATGAAGCGTAGCTGCAACTCCTTGACGATCGCTTCAACCAATTGCCCATGATCCCTGCAGCCTCGCGTTCCGTGCCAGTCCATCAAATCAACATGTGCGTTGATGACCGGAAGGACGCCCGTGAATTTCTCGTTTGGCGGACCGAAAACCGATAGTGCCTTGAAATCGAGATTTGGTAATTCATTCAGAAGCAGCGGATCGATCCGGTTCCACGGCGGCACCAACACCGGTACGAAGCGGTCGGGAAACAGTTTTTCAAGCAGTCTATACCCTTCACCGAGTTCCGCCGACATCACATTCAGCGCTCGATGCGGTCCCAGCTCCTGCTTTTTCTCGTTTGCCGATGCGTGATTTTCGTGCGACCAGCCATGCACCGCGACATTCACACCGACCTCGTGCGCCAATCGCCGGGCAAGCTGCTCTTTCACATATGCAGGGACTACTGCGAGCGTCAGCGGGACCTGGTACGCTTCGCGCAACATTAAAAGCCGTTCCAACGCAGCGGTTGGCGCGACCGCATCATCGTCGCGCAGCCAAAATCGGGCAATGCGGTTGGCTTTTGTCCAGCGGGCAAGCTCCTGTCGCAATGGCTGCCATGCGGCTTCATCCATCATGCACCATATTTTCCCGCAATAGCTGGTCCAGCCGCTTTGACGCAATCTCAAGCGATCGCTCTTCCAATACAAAACGTCGTCCCGCCCGCCCCATGGAAAGGCGGCGATCCTCATCGTCAATCATCTGCACAATGGCATCGGCAAAGGTCCTTGTATCTCCAGCCGTCGTCAAGGTACCCGTCACACCGTCCTTGACCACCTCGGGCACACCCGCGGTCTTCTGTGCCACGACGGGCAATCCCGCCGCCTGCGCTTCCAGATAGGCAATGCCGTAGGCTTCGCCTGTCCCCGGCCAGACAAAGGTGCCACCACGATAAAGCAAATCCACAACCTCCCCTGCCCGTTTCTCGCCAAGCCATTCGATGCGTCCGGCGTCAAACTCCGCAAACATCGCCTTCACTGCCACGCGCTCCGGTCCATCGCCTATAACGCTCAATTTCCAGGGCTTGTCACCGAGCAAGGCCAACGCCCCGGCGAGCATTCGATAGCTTTCGAGCTTGTCGCCCGCCCGCATCATCGCGATCGTCACCAGCCGATGCGGGTCATTCGTTGCCGGCTCAGCACGAAACACCGATGCATCGATAAAAGGCTGCAGTCGCGCCAGCCGCGCCGCCGGAATATGTGCGGCAAGTCCGATCTCGTCGCGTTTGGTAAAACAGATATTGACCACCGCGTGCCGAACTGCATCCACCACCACGGACTGCAGCCCAGCCCAGCCGCCGTCATCCCGCCGCTTCGAATAGGACGCTTCAGCGGTGACATAGGGAATGTTCAGCGCAGCGGCAAGCGGCGGCCCGATCAGGTCAGGCGCTTTATAGTAAGGATGATAGCAGAACCATAGATCAGGCTTTCCCTCGCGCCGCCATTGCCGCGACAACCGCTCGATCTCCTGTTTTGCCAGTTCCGCAACGCGTTCGCGTCCGGCGGCTTCGGGCGTCGCCGTAAAGCTGCGCAGCTGCGATATCACGTCGACGTCGTAACCCGCCAACTCAAGCGCTGCCATGAGTAATCTCGCCATCTGCCGATCGCCGGATGGCACCGGATGATTGGGTGATTTCAGCGGAGCGTAGAAGGCGATATGCATTATCTCTTTGTGCTTCAAACCAGGTGTATGAACAAGCTTTCAAATGTTCTTCCAATAATTGCAAGCGCGGCTTCATCTCGCCATTTTCGCGGCGGCATTGATCTTCTCGCCAAATCACCATTCGTCGCTTAAATTGATTCGGGTAGAAAATAATCCGGGTATTCATGACATCAATCGACACAGTGCCGCTTTTGTCCGAGCGATCCCTGCGCAGGGCACGATTGATTTCGGGGCTGATCCTTTTGGTCTTCGTGACGCTGCATCTTGCCAATCACGCGCTGAACCTGATCTCTCTGGATGCTGCAGAAAAAGGCCGGTTGTGGTTCACCGCCATCTGGCGCAATCCGGTCGGTACCGTCCTTCTTTACGGCTCGGTTCTCGTTCACATCGCACTCGTCATGCGTTCACTTTATCGGCGCCGCACCCTCGTCATGCCATTTCGGGAGGCGCTACAGATTATTCTCGGCATCCTTATCCCTTTGTTGATCATTGAACACGTAATTGCAACGCGCATCAGCTCCCAAATCATGGGCACGCAGGACGTCTATGCGTTAGTCATCCGCTCGCTATGGATCAACTCACCGATGAACGGTCTGCGCCAGTCGATTGCCCTTGTCGTGGTCTGGACGCATGGCTGTATAGGAGTCCATTTCTGGCTGCGCTATCGCCCGTGGTACGACAAGGTCGCACCCTTGCTTTTGACCTTTGCCATTCTCTTGCCGGTGCTGGCCCTGCTTGGATTTGCCAGTACGGGGCGCATACTCGCCAGCGAGCCACCGCAATCCAGCAGCGGCTACGGCCCGGCGGGTAAAAGCACCGGCTACGGCGGTTCGAAGAGCGATGACGCCGCATATTCGTTTGCAACGGCCGAAGTTCGCAAGCAACGGGTGCAGATGACGAAATACGCACTCTATGGCGGATTTGCGGGCACGTTGCTGACTGTTTTTGCCATGCGCACACGTCGCAGCTGGCGCGAACGGATTGACCAGATCGAAATCCGTTATCCGGAGGGGCAAATCGTCAACGTTCCGCGCGGCTTCAGTGTGCTGGAAGCGAGCCGGCTCGGGGGGATCCCGCATTATGCGGTCTGCGGTGGTAAGGGCCGCTGCTCGACCTGCCGTGTCCAGGTCGTTGAGGGCGCGGCATCACTCCCGAGACCTGAATCCACAGAACTGACCACATTGAACCGTATCAACGCAGATCCCGGCGTGCGCCTCGCCTGCCAGTTGCGGCCGCTAAACGACATTAGCGTCGTTCCGCTGCTTGTGCCGACCGTGGAAGGCACGCTTCCGGTCGGCAGCCAGCAAACCAATCCTGGACGCGAACAGGAAATCGTCATTCTCTTTTGCGATATCCGCAGCTTCACCATGCTGACCGAGGCTCAGCTTCCCTACGATATCGTCTTCCTGCTCAATCGCTATTTTGCCATTGTCGGTCAGGCCGTCGAGCACGCTGGTGGACGCCTCGACAAATTCATCGGCGATGGCGCCATGGCACTCTTCGGCCTGCGCGGTTCTCCGGAAGACGCCTGCCGTAATGCGCTCAAGGCAGCCGCCAGGATCGTCAGCGAAATAGAACGGCTCAATGATGAACTGTCCTCCGAACTTTCCATGCCGCTTCGTGTTGCAATCGGCATCCATAGCGGTCCGGCCATTGTGGGTACGATGGGATACGGCAATGTGAAGAACCTCACCGCCATCGGCGATACGGTCAATGTTGCCAGCCGGCTGGAAACCATCGCCAAGGAGCTGGACTCCGCGCTGGTCGTGTCGGAACCAACCATCCAGTTGGCGGGTTCCGACACCGCCAATCTCGAAAGCCAGGAAATCTCGATTCGCGGCCGGGCCGAACCACTGCGCGTTTATATCATTCACCAGCAACTGACTGCGAGGTTTGTCTGATCCCGGCAGCTGACCAAAACGTGTCGGGGCTTTACATGTCTTGGAATTGAGCTAGGAGTGATGTCGGGTAGGGCTCAATCAAATGCTGGACACAAAATCGATCCGCCGCCATCTCCGAAAAGCCCGAAATAAGCTGGCTTCCAGGCTTTTCGACACGCGCTACGGTCGGAATTTGTTGATCAATTCGCTTGGCCCGCGTGTTCAAACGATGACACTCGATTGTGGCGATCACGTCATGAGTTTTTCGCCCGGCGATTATATCGGCAAGAAAATTTTCCGGAAGGGCCACTTCGAGCGCGAGCATGTGGACCGGCTGCTCGGTATTTTAAAGGAGCGCCGTCTGCTGCGCGAGGGCACCACGCTGCTTGAGCTTGGCGGAAACATCGGCACCCAAACCATCTATTTTGCCCTGAGCGGGCAGTTCGCCCGCATCGTCACTGTCGAACCGGATCCGCGCAACTTCGATTTGCTTCGCGCCAATGTCACGCAGAACGGGCTCGAAGATTGTGTGACCCTGGTCAATTGCGCCGCCGGAGAGAACCAAGGCGAGATCGATTTCTTTCAACATCAGAGCAATCATGGCAAGAGCAGTGTTACCCGGCAGAATGCGTCCGATAGCAAGATTGTCGTTCCGGTCAAGCCGGTCGGTTCAATCCTCGCAGAAGCTGGAACAAATCCCGACGACGTCGGTCTGATTTGGATGGATATCGAGGGATACGAGCCCCTCGCCTGCCACTCGATGCAAGCTCTGTTCGCCCGCAAGATTCCACTTTACATGGAATTTTCACCGACATTCTACGGTCCAGACCAATCCGCCGCCTTCGTGCAATTTCTTGCAGGATTTTACGAGGACTGCCTGATTTTCCGTGAGGATGACAGTACGCTGGCGAAGGTCAGGGAAATTCCCATCAACGAAAAACAGTTCGACGTCCTGTTATTCGATGCGGCGATATAGGAAGTAGCGGCCCTTCTTGACGTTGTGTGGCAATGGCAGGCTTTCAAGCTGCGGATGGTCCAGTTCAAGTCCGCTGGCGACGATGCCGTTGGGGCCAAGCAGCGCAACCGCCAATTGCGGCAGCCAGGTCAACGTTATGGCATCCTTTTCCTCATAGCCTGTCCCGATATCCACATGCACAAGGGCCGCGTTGATACCTGCGAATGACTTCGCTGTCTCACGTATTTCTCCGACGATCAGGTTCTCCGGTTCCGGGGTCGAGGTCTTATGCGAACCGACAGCCCTATCGAAAGCGATGATCCTGCGCCCCGGAAAGTGGGCACGCAAGTGATCGAAGGTGCGACCGTTGCCAAGGCCGAGCTCGAGGACCGGCCCATCCAACTCCTTCACCCTTTCGCCAATATGATTGAGAACATCGCGTTGTGCCGTCATACGGCGGATGAAGCTATCGAGACGACTCATAAAATTCTATATCCGTGATTCTGTGCAGACCATTCGGGCTTAGCACCGGATCGACGCGAGGTCGATGCCTGGCATGCCGCGGGGACCATCAAGCTTTGCCATAGTTTTTTACCCTGCCCTCGCCTCATGCTGCTTTTGGGTTGCCTTCAACAACCCCATCAGCAAGGGACCTGAGGAGAACGAACCGGCACGAGCCTTGTCAGTAAGCGACCGGAGGTAGCCGCCGGGGCTTGTGATGGCTTCGCCCTTTTGCAGGATAGCCGCCACGACAATTGCCGCTTCATTGGCACCAAAGGTTTCGACCGCCTGGTTCCACGCGTCAGGGCTTATCCCGAGCGTCACCCGAACCAGATTGGCCGTCTGCACCAGATCCGGCCAGCTCTCAATGCCTCGCAGAGCGTAATCGACAATGTCCGGGCAAGCCTTCAGGATCAAGCCGAGCGGAAAGGCTTTTTGCGGTAATTTGTTGCGGGATTGTATGGGGTGGTTGGCCATCCCGCTATTCCCCTCTTCGCTGCTTTCCGGTTCGCTGTCATCGTTCCAGCCAGCTTCGGTATTTGCCCCCTGGTCTTTTCTAAAGCCGGGTTCAAGTTCAAATGAAGAGTCGGGATTTTGATTCTGTATGTGCCGTTCATTTTGAACGTCACTGGCGTTTGATTTTTTACAATTAACGTGAATTTCCAACAACTTCTCGACATCCAACCGTAAATCATCAAGCGCTGCGGCCAACGCGTCGAGTCCCCCGCGGTCAAAGCCACGCAATAGTGGTCGGGCTAGCGGGATAAAACGCTCACTGATGGCACTCCAAGGCCCATCCAATTCCTGCTCCTCGGCAAAAATTATCATCTTGGCAATGTCGCGACGATGCAGGCTGATACGTTCCCGCAACAGGCGTTTTACCAGGTCCTCCGCGCGGATGGCGGCAGCAAGTTGTTCAAGCTCCCCTGCCCGCGCCACCAGCGGCGTCAGATCGAACCCGAAAGCCGTTTTGACGTCGCCTTCCTGGTCACGGCGCACATAGCGTTTACCGTTTGGGCTGTCGCGGCGGATGATGAGGCCAGCCTCAACCAACGCCGCCAGATGCCGGCGCAATGTTACTGGCGCCATACCGTGAGCACGCATCGAAAGTTCGCGGTTGGACGGAAAGACAACGAGATTGCTTTCGCTGTCGAGTTCTCCCGGCTTGTGAAAGCTCAGCAGCGCATGCAGTACCGCCAGCGACCGATCGGACACACCAAGCGCCGGACGCGCCTCAGTGATCATACGGAACAATTTCCACTTGTCGGCGACCTGCGTAGCCGGACAAGCGCGCGCCGCAGTCTGTGCTTCCAGCATGGCATGCGACATCGGCCGCCGCCCAAAGGGCGTCGTCGTCATTTCCCTGTTCATAGCTTTCACCTTCAATCAGGCAAAAGAAATCTGCTCGCCGAAACGACGCTTAGTGCTTGACAGTGATTCTCGGAAATGCGATTCTCAAGCTGCTTAGACTTTGAGAGGGCTTCCGGGACTTGTTTCGGGGGCCTTTTCTTTTGTGATCTCTCTCCAGTTAGAGTTGTCTCATACGCGGTTCACTCTCCTCGCTGCGAAGATACGCAGCGTAGATTTCCGGCAAATGCGTTATCAGATAGTGACCAAACTCCGGCGCTGTTGCCTCGTCAACGATCACTTTCGTCTTGCCGTCGTTCTGCTCGATCCTGGCAAAGGGCACACCTTCGCCGGATTTCAGCGGGTAGATAGAGGGAGCGGACTTCCGCCTCGGCGTCAGGCTTTTCAGGAGCAGCGCAAATCGCGCATCGCTGTCGAGCCGCATGAAGCGCTGCATATCCACCCGCTCCTTCCAGGATCCGGACGTTTCCTGCAGCAGCTGCGACAGCTGCTCCCAGCGTGGCCGGCCGACCTTGGGTGCAGCTCCGACTGCCTGGATCAGATCCAGCGGCAGGGAGTTGGCCACAGCGATCATGGTCGACAAATTGCCTTTGTGAACCGATAGTGCCGCCATCAGCGCATGCCGCTCAATGCCATGCGCCTCAAGCCGGGCGGCGAACAGGGCCCGCTCAATGAAGGAGAGGTCCTTGCGCTCGAGGTTTTCCTTGCCTTGGGCAACGATCAGATCCTCATCGGAAAGATCGCGCACGATCGCTTTCACAGGGCGGCCAAGAGCCTGCAAGGCGGCAAGACGACGATGGCCATAGGCGACCTGATAGCGATTATCGACTTGCGGGCTGGGCCTGACCAGGATCGGAACCTGTTGACCGTGCTCCGCGATGCTTGCCTTCAGTTCTTCGAAATCCACCGTATCGAGATCATCAAGGCGATCGCGAATGAACGAGACGTCGATCAGACCAGGCTCGATGTCGATAACGTATTCGCCGGACTGGAGCTGGGCGCGCAGAGCCTGCGCATCCTCGGCATCGTCCGAAAGGCTTTGCAGCGACAGGCCCATGGCTTTCAGCGAGCCGGACTTCTGCGCCGGTTTCGCCAGCCGATGCTCATTCTGCGACGCCTCGTTGATCGGCGTCATCATGGCTTTCAAAGCGTCTCTGCGTTTGTTCATGGCGACCTGCCCCATGCTTCGCGCACCAGATCCTCGATCTCCAGATTGACCGCATTAAGCGCTTCGATGGCACGGTCATAGGTGGCGCGGGTGAAAAATTCGCGGCCGACCTCATAGAGCGTCTGTTTGGTCAGCCCCGCATCGGAAATGGCCGTCGACTTCAGCAAGGCGTTGGTCAAAACGCGCTCGCCGAACAGGCTCTTCATCAAGCCGACGATCTGTCCTTGCGGACCGTCGCTCGGTTCATAGCGGGTAATGACGTAGCGGAAGAAATCATAATCCGCATCGCCGCCCGCCTGCTCCACCACGTCGAGCAAGCCAGCTGTCATGTGCAAAAACTGCGACATGGACGCTACGTCGAGCATTTGCGGATGGATGGTGACAAGGACGCTGCGCGCCGCGCACAGTGCCGATAGCGTTAGGAAGCCCAGCGACGGCGGGCAGTCGAGCACGACAACATCGTAGCGGTCATCGACGGTGGCCAGCGCCGCGGCAATGCGCGAGAAGAACAGCCGCTCGGCACCACGGCGTTTTTCAGCAAGGATGCGCGGCGTGTCGTGCTCGAATTCCTGCAGTTCCAGATTGCCCGGAATGATATCGAGTCCATGAAAATACGTCTTGCGAATGATGTCGGCGAGGGGACGCTGCTGATCGTCATAGCGGATCGCGCCATAGATCGTGTCATTGTCTTCCAGATCGAATTCGGGCTGGATTCCGAACAGGGCCGACAGCGATGCCTGTGGATCGAGATCGATCGCCAGCGTGCGATAACCGCGCATGGCAAAGTACTGCGCGACATGAGCCGCTGTCGTCGTCTTGCCGGAACCACCTTTGAAATTGGTGACGGCAATGACCTGCATATGTTCATTGCCTTGGCGAACGGGCAGATAGCTTTTCTTCGACTTGGCCAAATAGCGGCGGATTTCATGCACCTGCTCAAGCGAATAGAGCCTGCGCCCGCCGGATGTCTTTTCCGCTTCGGGACCCTCGCCCGCCAATGACAAATGCCTGATATAAGCGTCGGTGATGCCGATGAGCTTGGCGGCTTCGCCGGAGGTGAATTTGCGCAATTCCTTTACGGCGGTCGGCGGAAAAGCGCGCGAGCGCAACTCTTGCAATTGGGCGCTGAGCAGGTCAGCATCCGCCTCAATCAGACGCGTCAACGAGCGCACCTTCTTACCGGTCCGGTGACTCTGGTCTTTTTCAGCTGGAGACAACATACACGCTCTAAATCCAATTTCTGAGATTAAAGCGTAAATTCAACTGAGTCTGAGTGAGTCGTCAAGCAATTAAAGGTTAACGAGAATTTCGCCTGTGCGCGGCTTGATAAAAAGTTCCGCCTCACGCAGGGCAGCATGCCTCCCTGATGGAAGCGCACGCGGTGTCTCGCTCCTGATGGCCACTGGGTCGGCTGGCATGGATCAAAAGGTGATCGTTGACCATGCACGTCTGGAAAGAAGGCTCACAAAGTCGCACGTTCACGGGAGTCCTTGGGGGTCGACACCCGTGTTCAAGCATCGCCTTGATTGGTGACGCTGGTCAGACGGCTGGCATTACCCACCTTGCGATTCCTTTCCGATGCACGTTGCTGCTCGTCGCTTGCAAACCCTCGGCCAATCCATCTCAAATGCTGGTTCAGTTCGACACCAGATCCGCACCGAACCATTTGAGGCTTATCGCTTTCAGCGAACCATCCGCTTCAATTGCTTCGATTGCACCATTGAACCGCTCGGCAAGGTCCTTGTCCTGCTTGCGCAAGCCGATGCCGACCCCGGGGCCGAAGGGGCCGCCCGAAATTCTCGGACCATAGAGCGCTGCCACCGCACCGTCCTTGGACTCCAGAAAAGCCTTCCAGACGGAGTAGTCTGCCAATCCAGCATCAATGCGGCCGGCAACCAGATCAAGATTCAGATTGTCTTGTTTGTCGTATGTGCGGATTTCAACGGTGTCGCCAAAATACCCCCGGACGAATGCTTCGGCGTTCGTCGATCCCTGCACGCCGATGATTTTTCCTTTGAGTGCGTCCTTCAGGCCTTGCAGAATGCCCCTCTCCTCTTCCGCTTGCGACGAGAGATTGACTTTCAAATGGCTGGCCATCTCAGCAAGACCCAGCGACTTTCTGACAACGAAGTAATTGGAGGTCAGGGCATAGGGTTTTGAGAAGGCGATAACCTGCTGTCTTTTTTCGGTGATCGACATTCCGGCCATGATGGCATCGAACTTGCCGACGTTCAGGGCGGGAATGATACCGTCCCATGCCTGCGTCGCAAATTCGCATGTTAATTTGGCCCGCTCACAAAGCGCCATGCCGACATCGATGTCAAAACCCACGGGTTTTCCAGAAGTGTCGACTGAATTCCAGGGTGGAGATGCGCCTTCAGTGGCGATCCTGATCGTTTTGCCGTCCCCGGCACGCGCCTGCCCGAATATCAAGGCAGCGAGAAGGAAAGACAGTGGTAGTTTGAACCTATTCATTGTGGATTCCCTTGTCAGTTGGCCTTGCGGTGTAAATCCTCGGGATATGATCTCTGAGCTGCGCATAGAGGCCGACGATATCGGTCCCCCAGAAAGTGGCTGCTTCTTCATGCGTGATGGATTGATCACCTTGACGGCCGAGCAGCACGACCTGATCCCCATAGCGAGCTTGTGGAACATCGGTCAGGTCGATACGTATGTGTTCAAGATGGGCGGGAGGCAGCAACCGGGCCCGCCGCCCCCGTATGAGCCCCACCGCACCGCTTGGAATGTGCCTCGGAAGCCCGTCTCCCCAGCCCATGCCAATCACCCCGAGGATCATTCCAGGATTCTTCCCGAAAAAAGCCGGTGCGGGTCCGAGTGACGCATCGAGGCGTTTGACCGAAACCAGGCTTGAACAAATGGATTTCAGTGCCGGGCGCAACATGACCCGGCGGGTCGGCTTGTCGGACTCTGGAAGCCCAAAAAACAGCGCTCCTGGATCAACGGCATCGAAGTCCATGTCGGGATGGTTTAGCACGCCCTCTGTACTGGACATCATCACCACGGCGGGGCGCCAACCGAAACCGCTGGCCTCGCGCAAGATCGCGTGCATTCTGGCAAGTTGCTTATCCGCATCTGAGGCTTGCATGGTCGGCAGCTCGTTCATGTGGGCGTAAATGCCCTCGACTTGCACATCGGCAAGACCTGCCGCTGCGGCCAGAAGTTTACCCGCATCGAAAGGCGTGGCCCCAGCGCGGAAGAACCCAAGGTCGACTTTTATGAAGACACGCGGTCTCGTGATGGCAGCGCGCCATTGCGCCAGCTCTGCAATACTCGAAACGCTGACGGTCAGATCAAGCGACTGAATTGTCGGCGCGGCCGCCGGCAGGGCACCTGGATAGAGCAGAAGCTGCTGGGATAGGCCTTCCTGGCGAATGGCGATTGCATCGAGCAGAGAAGCAACCGCGAAACCATCGACGCCCTCCTTGGCCAAAGCAGAAGCGACTGGCCCGGCGCCGCAGCCATATGCGTTGCGTTTAAGACAGGCATAGACCTTAACGTGACAAGGCAGATGGCTGCGGAGTTGCCGGTAGTTGTGGCAAATGGCATCAAGGTCGATCTCGTACCAGCTGCCGCGCAACATTGCGGCGCTGGACTGATTTGCAGCGTGTACGCCTGACAGGGGCACCGGAACGGTCCTCATGATGCCACTTTCTGCGATGCGGAGATTTTTGCGGCTGCCCTGCGATGTGATCGGCTGTTGTTCTTGAGTTTGGCGCGTTGCTGATGCTTTGCCATATGCCTTTCCAATCGGCCAAAGACGTGAACGATCAGGAATGTGAAGCCGAGATAGATCAGGGCCGCCGATATAAAGACCTCGTACGGAGAAAAGGTCTGCGCCACGATCTTGCGGGCCGTCCCGGTTAGTTCCATGAGAGTGATGGTGCTGGCGAGAGAACTTGCCTTCAGCATCAAGACGACCTCATTGGCGTACGCCGGAAGGGCAAGCCGAAAGCCGGCAGGAAGAACGATCCGTCGAATGCGCAACGCGTAGGACATACCGAGTGCTTTGGCAGCTTCGATTTCACCAGAGGGAACCGCCCGAATTCCTCCACGCAAAATCTCTGTCGTATAGGCGCCATTGTTCAGGGAGAACGCGATGAGTGCGCACCAAAAGGGATCTCTCAATATACTCCAGGCGGCGCTTGATCGTATCCACTCAAGCTGGCCGGCGCCGTAATAGATGAGAAATAGTTGTACCAGCAGGGGGGTGCCACGGAACACGAACGTGTAGAGGAAAATGGTATAGGAGAGAACGGAAGACGGTGATGTTCGCAACAGCGCAAGTGGGACCGCAATGAGAAGGCCGAACGCAACGGAAGCCGCCGTCAGTTTCGCCGTGAGGAACATACCTTCGAGAAGACGTGGCAGAACTTCGACAATGAGATGCAGGTTCATGACAAACGTCTCATTTCGCGAACCGCACGCCGCGATCGGCGCGTCGCTCAAGCCATGTCAGGCCGACCAGCGAAACGGAGGTGAACAACAGATAGAGACTGGCAGCGATCGAATAGAATGTCAGGGGGTCGTGGGTTGATCCCGCGGCGATACTCGACTTGCGCATCAGATCTTCGAGACCGACCACGGAGATCAGCGCCGTATCCTTAAGCAGGGTAAGCCACAGGTTGCCAAGCCCAGGCAGCGCGTAGCGCCACATCTGGGGCAGGATGACGAAGCACCACACGCAAAATCTCGACAGACCAAGAGCCTGAGCCGCCTCGATCTGTCCTGAAGGTACTGCCTGAATCGCCGCTCTGAAGACTTCGGTCGCGTAGGCTCCAAAAACGATCGTCAGTGCAAATACGCCGGCGGCGAATGCGTCGACCTCGACGTAGCGACCGAACACCGTTGTCAACGCAACGGTGCCGCCAAAGTACAGGATGAGGATAATGAGAAGTTCGGGAACACCGCGAACAATCGTGGTGTAACAGCCAGCGAGCCACCGGATAATCCGAACCCGGCTGCGTTTGGCCGCGGCTCCGCAGAGACCAACGCCGATACCCAGCGCCAGACTGGTGAGTGCTGTGCGAAGTGTAGTGAATGCGCCAAGGGCGATTTGATCGCCAAAGCCTTGCAATTCTGTCATTGGCCACGTTCCCCGAACTGTGCCGACAAGAACTGTTTGAACCGCGGTGAGGAGGGCTTGGTGAAAAGTTGGTCCGGATTGCCCTCCTCTTCGATCTGTCCCTGATGCAAAAATACGATGTGGTTGGATACCTGACGTGCAAATCCGAGTTCGTGCGTAACGATGAGCATCGTGCGTCCTTCATCTGCGAGCGCGCGAATGACCTTCAAGACCTCCCCGACCAGTTCCGGGTCTAGCGCCGAGGTCGGTTCGTCAAACAGTAGGATTTCCGGTTGCATTGCCAAAGCACGCGCGATCGCCACCCTTTGTTGCTGCCCGCCGGAAAGATGAGCCGGATAATCGTTTCGTTTGTCAGCCAGGCCCACTTTCAGGAGCAGCTCTTCTGCCCGAAGGCACGCGTCCCGTTTAGAAATGCCAAGAACATGGATTGGTGCTTCGA
Organism: Phyllobacterium trifolii; assembly: GCF_014192095.1. Lineage (GTDB taxonomy): Bacteria > Pseudomonadota > Alphaproteobacteria > Rhizobiales > Rhizobiaceae > Phyllobacterium > Phyllobacterium trifolii. The sequence continues at coordinate 109,691 of NZ_JACHXN010000007.1, read as the reverse complement.
TAATGTTCTCCAGAACAGTCTTGCACGACCAGAGGTTGAAGTGTTGGAAGACCATTCCCAGCTTGGCGCGCAAGGCGTTGACCTCTTGGTAACCCGCAAGACTTCCGCCCTTCCTGACGCGTCTGCCGGAAATCCAGATTTCACCTTCCGTAGGCTCTTCCAGAAAGTTCAGGCAGCGCAAAAAAGTGCTTTTTCCAGAACCGCTGCTTCCCAAGATGGAGATGACATCGCCGCGCTGCGCGGTCAGGGAAATCCCTTTGAGGACTTCGAGCGTCCCAAAGCGCTTCTTCAGATTTTTGACGCGCAGCGGGGCGTTGATGTCAGAAATGAGGGGCTGAATTTACCGTTATCCGATTGCGTATGCACTGGAGACCCTCGCTTGTTCTTCGCGAAGATGCGACAGCCAGCGCGAGGATGCTTGCAGTAAATTGATGCAGGTGCGGGATCTGATCAGTAAAACATTGCTATGCTTTGCACGGCCAGCTGCCGCGATATGCCACGGGGGTCGTGCCCACTTCCCGGCGAAAGGCATTGGAAAAATGGCTTGAACTGGAGAAGCCACACGACAGGGCGATATCGGTGACAGGCATGGAGGAATGGCGCAGAAAGTCCTTTGCCCGCTCGATCCTGCGCCGGATAATGAAGGCATAGGGCGGACAGCCAAGCGTTTGCCTGAACGCCCGGCAGAAGTGCGGAACGCTCAAACCGGCAAGGTCGGCCAGTTGCGAAAGCGACAAGTCAGCCGTGAGGTCATCATCAATTCTCTGAATCACCCGGTTAAGGTTCATCGGGGCGAGCCCGCCTTTACGGACAGCGGCCGGATATCTTTGCCTGCGCATCAGCTGGGCGAAGATTGTCGCCGTATAGCTCTCGACAAGCATGGCGCTGAGAGGATTGCGGTCATGGATCTCTGCGCCTATCCCGCGCGCTGCGTTCAGTATGATGGGATCCTCGAAGCCGAGATCCGGCGAGAGCGACGGCAGCGCGTCGAGCTGCACCCCGGCAAGAAGCTCTGCCACATGTGCCGGTTTGACCTGGATTGCCAGATAGGCGGCTGTCGAGGCGCCAGCTTCCCAGCCCCGCCAGCTGCATCCGGCGGGAACAAACAGGATTGCGCCGGGCTTTCGCGGTACAAATCCGGCGTTCCTGCCATCTATGAAGTATTCGCCGCGCTCGCAGTTGCCCTGCACATTAAGTAGGACAACGTGACGGCTGGAGGTGATCGCCGTCTCCTCCTTGGCAAGCCCGCTGCGCCGGACAAGGTCGGCCTCGAGGCGATGCCATGACCTCTTGTCACGGGAGATTGTCCTGCAGTCACCAACCTTGAAGGCAGGCTGCGGCTCGGAGATCGCCATGTTCATCCCCGATCCTCATCGGATGTAGAGCCCGTCCGCCCTGCCCCATATGTGTCCGGTGCCTTGCCATACCCTTTTTCTGTCTTCGGCAGTGGGCACGCCATGGCGCCGTTCAGAGCTGCCAGTTCCTCCCCCAAAGCGGCGATGAACGAGGATACGCGGCGGCGTGTGCGGGGAGGCAGCCGCATCACCCCTTCAACGAGGCGGCGCCCGTCACTGCTTGCTATGAAAGTGATCCGCTCGTCGACCGGCAGCGAGGCCACCTCGCCGCTTTGCTTCTCATTTCCAGGCAGACCTTCGAAAAAGCGGCTGACGGGCACGCCGAGGAATGTCGCGATTTCAAAGAGCATGGACGCACTGATGCGGTTCTTGCCGTTCTCGTATTTTTGCAGCTGCTGCGGGCTTATCCGGACAGCACGGGCGAGCGCAGCTTGAGTCACCTCGTATTGAACGCGCACGGCGGCAACCTGACGCCCGACATAAAGATCAGCAGCATGCGGCACCTCGCCCGCGGACGCTTGCAGGTGAAGTGGATCCGATGGCGTTTCTGGCTGTTGGACCTTCCGGTGCTGCATTTATTACTCCCCGTGGAGTGAGTTTCTCGCGGTGGTATGCTCCTGCGAGAGGCTCACTTGACTTTCGGAGATCAGCGGGTCCCAAACTGTGCCAGACGGAACAACGGCGTTTGGTGCCGGGGAAAATGGATCCAGCCGATCGGTTCCTCTGCAATCACCCCCTGCCCCGGCTTGTTCGGCGAGGATGGCGCCGACTTCTTGGGGCGAAGTAGTGCTGGAGTTGAAGCATCGTGAAGAAGGCCACCGCCATAAACGATTTCTGGCGGGGCAAATTTGGCAAGTCGTGCGTTATGCGAATCTGTCGCGAAGGACCGTAATACATATTATAGTTGATAACACTATAGTGTATAATTTGCCACCTTTTTTGCATGGATATGCGCAAACTGGTTGGCCAAAACTTTTCGCGGCTGCGGAGAGAAAAGGGGCTTACCCAAGAGGAAATCGAAGAGCGTTCAGGCTTCAGCCAACAATATCTCAGCGGCCTTGAAAGAGGGCAGCGGAATCCTACAGTCATTACAATATACGAACTCGCGCAAGCGCTTGGAGTTGATTATTTGGAGTTGTTGTCGCCGGCTACGCGAAACAAATAGCTGAAGCTAAGCACCTACAACCGACATCAGTTGTGGCAGCTAACCAAGGTGTTCTGGTAAATCCTTTGGCTATCGAAGGTGGTTACTTCTTGAAATCGAGCCATTGCAGGACTTGCTGCTCACAATATGGTTCATGCGATCGCCTCCTGTTAGGTGATGTAGATTGTAACCGGCCCCCACTGCACGCTAAGACCGACACCTTGCTACAGAAACCCGCCCATTGCTTTAAGCCACCAGCATTGTAGCTACGATGGTTGGGCTTGCGCTACCGCGCTCTCGGCCGCGAGTTAACCACTAAAAACACGCCGATAACGCCCGGATCGGTTGGGGAAGGACCGCGGCGCATTCACAGCTTGTTCGCCTCGAAAAGCGACCAATTGGCAAGCGGTAGAGCGAATACCTGCTAAAATGTTCCAACGCCTCATCAAGCCATCATTAGCCGTTCAGCTCTTTTGGTACCAATCGATCTGGATAATGGTGAGGGCGATTGTACTTACAGCGAGTATCCCAGCGAACACCAAGAATACTGTAGAGGGGCTTATCTCATCGGAAACCACCGCCCCCATTCCAAGTAGGATCAAACTGAGAAACATGCCGCTGCAATGCAAAGCGCCTTTTGCCCGGCCCAACGCTGCTCGTGGAACGCTTGATTGAAGCCTGACCTCAACGGCAACCCTGCCCAGATTGTGGAGTATGCCAAGTATAGCGAAAGCGAGTAGCGTCCACGGCAAATTCAAGATCTTTAGCGCTGCAAATGAGACAGCGGCAAGGGCAAGTATGACTAGTTGCAAGATTGAGATATCCATGGCCCGAATCAGCGGGACAAGAAGTATGGCACCTAGAATGGAGCCAACGGACCAAGCGCTTTCAAGCTGTCCAAAATCAATCGCGCTGCCTCCCAGTTCTTCAAATACAAAGCTCGGACTAACAACGCTTACCATCATGCCGCAAACGTACAGAAGCGTGTAGATGACAGCCAATAAGAGCAAATGGCCATCGAAATGCAATTCGGATCGTTTTGTATCGGCTGTATCACGGGCATCCTCGGCAGGAAGTGGTTCGCGTCGGACGAAACACAGGCAGCATACAGATAACGCAAAAGCCGGGGCTAAAGCTGCCAGTGTAACCATCGGGGTGCAGACATGGAGTAAGACACCAGTGAGAGCTGCTGCCAATAGACTTCCTGACTGCGTCAAGAAGCAAATGATGCAATTCGCTGTCGAGAGGGAATAAACAGCACTTACGGATGGTATCATGGACTGGGAAGCCGTAAGGGCGACCCGGTCACACATTGCGAAAGGGATCGTTGACAACCAGACCGCCCAATGCAGATCCGACGCAGTCATGATTGCCCCGAGCGCCGGCATGGCTAAAAAGCGGACAAAATCCGCGATCAGACAAAGGAGGCGTCGATCGTAGTGATCAGACATCCATCCTGCGAGTGGGCTCGCGATCAACTCTGCCATGCTCAGGGACGCGAAAAACACTGCTACGGCCGATACGCCGTGTCCCGAAACAACAAGGATCCAGGCACAGGCAAAGTTGTAGGAGTTCCGCCCGATGGCCGTAGCAAGGGTGCTCGCGAGGTACCAGTTGAACGACGGCGATCCATAGTCTGCGACGGAACAGAATCGTGGCATCGGTAGCTTTCGAGTTGGTTGTGCAATCATCGTTGGAAATTCAAGACAGTCGCGCTTTCAAAACCGTGCCGTGCTTTAGAAATTGTGCCAAAATATTCCCGGCACACGCATCAGCAGCACTACCTTTTTCGGAACTGCGACGGTGCGGCGCCAAAGGCTTGTTTGAAGGCAACGGTAAAATGACTTGAACTCGAAAACCCACATTCCAGTGCAATCTCGGTCGCCGGAAGATCGGTGGCACGAAGAAGGTCGGCCGCGAATTTCAACTGCTGTCTTAAAACATATGAATGAGGTGTTTTGCCTGTAGATTGCTTGAACGCGCGAAAGAAATGACGTCGGCTTACGCCACTTTCTCCTATGAGTTCATCAACGCTAGGAGGGTTCGCCGGTCGGCTCTCGATCATGGCGTTGATACGCTTAAGATTATGCGGTGATAGTCCACCCTTAACTGGCTCGAGACCGACGCCATTACGTCTGAGCAACTGCACGAACAGCTGAACGGCCTGACTCTTAGCCATACTCACACTGATTGGATCGGGGTTGTTGAGCTCGGTCGCGATCCGTTGAAGCGAGTGTTCGATCATAACGTCTCTAAATCCGATAGCGGGCTTTAAACCCACCAGGTGTCTGGAATCAATGCATTGGTTAATGAAAGTGGTGTCGACGGACACGAAGAGGTACGAACCGATCGCGTCTCCCTCATCCCATCCTTTCCATTCACGGTGAGCAGGTACGAAAACAACGGAGCCCGGACGGCGCGGGGTAAACCCAATCGAACGCCCTTCGACAAAATCCTCCCCAGAGCGTGCCCTACCCTTCAGGTTGATCAGAAACGAGTGCTGGTCACGGGCAATGTGCGTCTCCTGGCGTGCTAACCCGGTTCTTTTAACGATGTGGGCGCGCACCATGCCCCAATCGATGAAGTGGTGGACCAGAGTTTGATGAACCGAGCGGCGGACGTCGTCGGGTCGAGGTTGAGATGGCTCCGTCAAAGAGGCGATCCCTCCAAATAACTAATCAGAACGGATTATAGATTCATCTCAGGTTGTCAAACAATCGGGCGGCAACCCCTAGTTGGCGAAGTTGGCACTTTCATGAAAAAACGGCATGGCGGTGAAAGCGCGTCATCGAGCAGCCGTCTACCAACTATCGGACGACGCGCTGGCGGCAGATCGGCACTTTGCGCAATACCTCTTACAGTCCGGCGGCATCGTACCTTGGAGTGCAATCATGGAGGTGGTACCACGATGCAAGCTTTCACGGACTTTATCGCAGAATGTGACCGCGGTCCGCGTTTGAACAAACTCGCCGGATTTTTTGCGGAGACCGCGGCCGGCAAGGGTGGAATGCCTATTCGCAAACCCGCCGTCGATACGCGGCTTTTGCCATATGACACACTCCTTCTTCGGTTTGTCGAACTTCATTCACGCCGCCAAGGCTTCTTCGACCAACACTATCACAGCAGTATTCCGTACCGCCTGGAAGAGGAATGCCGCATGGCACATGCGCTCCTGCGTTACAGCCAACTGAACACGAATGACGTGTTGCTCTACAGTCTTGGCACTGCCGAAGGTACAATGGCTCGCACTCTATCCGAAATTAGCCGGGGGAGTATCCGATCCTTGTCTTGCAGCCCGAATGAGGAGAACTATAAGTGCTTCATGGCTTTTGGTGAGCCCACTTACGCCAGCTTTTTCCTCGGCCCCTTTCATCGGTTGACCAAAGAGCACCTCCGTTCCGATAAAAAGCTTGAACCGTTTTCGGAAGGGTTCGACTTCATCTTGGAAGACACGACGTTTCAGATGTATTCACCTAATCGGCACAAGCAAATCGAATTTGTCGCTCAACATCTCAAAGATGACGGCATTCTCTTATTGCTGGAGAAGTTCCGGGCCGTTGATCCCGGAGACTACCAGGGACGTGAATCTCAAAAGGACTTTGGCTTCAAGACGCATTACTTCGGCTCCAAGGAAATAGCGAGGAAGACGAAACTCGTGCTCACAACAATGCACGACGGCCAAGTGACCCTGGCGGAGATGGCGAGCGCCATATACGCACAATTTAGCCACTGCATCGTCACATGGAACAGCGGAAACTTCTATGGTCTGGCGGCCAGCAACAGCAGGGAGAATCTTCGGCGTTACCTGTCATTGATGGTTTATCCTGCGATACCTCTCGAATACGTCTATGAGCCGGAGCCTTACACCGACCTCGCGAGGTGGGTGAGCACCTGATGATCAGGCTCCTGGTTTGAACCCCTATCCATCATTCTGAGCAGTAGCAGTCACACTCGTGAGTAGGGAAACGGGCATGCAGTCGATATCCCGCAAAGCGCCAGCAGGAATATCGGAAAAGTGCCTGGACCAGGAGCTTTGGGCAATTTTGGATCGGCATGCTCGTCTATCGGCATCTATCCAAGCGCTGCAAACGAAAGTGCCCGCAACAAGCGAGGCCAGACACATCCTCGCGATAAAAATCCTTGAAGAACAGTTCCTCCGCAAGCATCTGATTGACATCCGCCCGTCTACGAACCACGGAGCCCAATCCAAATTGATATATCTTAGTCTAATGCTGGCAAAGACCCGCACCTCCATGAATGAAAGTACCGTTGCGCGAGTCATGAGATCGGTGGAACGTTTTCTTTGACCGAAACGTTGCGAACCGCCTCGCCTAAGTCTCGCCCGCCTTTGCCTGGAGAACTGCAACAGTCTCGAGCAGCGTTGTGACGGAAGCCATCGTTTCTGCAGGAAGATCCTCCAGCAATTTCATTATGCGGAGTCTGCGTTCAGCTTCCACTTCCGACGTACCCCATAAGTGAGGTGCCGTGCTGAACAGCATGGAAAGTGGTGATGCGCCCAGGACTTCGCTGAGGTGGATCAGTCGGCTGACGGTCATTTTAGATGAGTTTCGTTCATAACGTCCGTACACCTGCTCGCTTAAACCAACAAGTCTTGCTACGTCCGCCCTGCTGAGATTCTTTTTTTGACGACAGCGCCGCAGTGCTTCGCCGAGCCTATCATCCAGTTCTCCGAATGTCGCGATACCGTCGAAACCTGGCCTTCTGTAAACCGGTTTTTCATTGTCGGGATCAGTGGTTTGCACCAGTTCCAATTCCACGATGTGCTCTTTCAAATCCTTAGTCATTTCCCCCAATCACCAAAACGTTGCGCTGATGTCATACATCACGACGCCGCCCAAATGCTATGCATTTCATTCAAATAGGCGCTATCCATCACGGTAGTGCTTTTAGCGGTCGGGATCATCTGTCATTTTCGCAAGTTGAACCAGAACCGGGTGATTTGACCTGAGATGTCCTCCTTCATGTCGAAATAATACGGATCGCGCCGCAATGGCCTCTGCATGAATTCAGTGAAGGCGCAGGAACGACCATCTGAGAAGACCCGCGTCACACCGTCGTTGGAGGCCACCGTTCGGCTACCCGAGTATCGCGACGAACGATCGCCGGGCCGGCACGTCGTTTGGCGGCGCATGCATTCGGGCGGCTTCGCGGAGCCTTCATGGCGGACACTGTTACCGGCAATCGGCGTCCAGCCTTCCGGGCATTCTGCGTATCGTTCATATCCGGGCTCTCCGGTGCTGGCTCCCTGACAAATCGGCCAGGAGAACCCCGGCCTCTTCATGGCCGTGATCAGTTTCTCCATCGGGGGGCGGCAGCTTGCGACATCCTGCCAGGACGGGTTGGAAGACGCAGCGCACAAAAGGACTTCACACCCCCAATCGCTGGCTTGCGAGGGCGAAGTAAAACAAAGGGCAAATGGGAGTGCGAGCATTGATGCAAGGATAAATTTCACGGAAAATGTCCCCCTGAACCTGTTGTTGAAAGGCCTACCGGTCTCGGCGGCTTGGTTGACGGCGTGCATCGGCGAACGGAGGCGTGATCTCGCTTTGGCGCGCAGAAAGCAGGTTGATGGTTTGCGTCCGAGCGTCTTGTCCAATGCCTTTTGACGCCACTCCGTCATGTCGAGGACGTACGAGCGCAACATCTATCGCGCGATTCAAAATGGGCTCGGTACCTTGCAAATGCAGGAACTGACAGATCCGGTGCGAAAGGCAAGAATTGAGGTTCATGCACTGGTCGACGAAATCGAGCAGCACAGGAGCTTCGGGCCCATAGAGGGTGCAGCATGAGCAAGGCAGGGCTTGAGCTATCGGACCTTTCGATCGCGCCCCGTAGGGCGAAGCGGCAAACGCAGGTTGCGGCCAGCGCGGTCGCGTCCGTCACGCCTCCAGCGGCAGACAAAGTCGCCGCACAGATGTTGCCGAACCCGACTGAGACGCAACGTCGTGAAACGGCTGAGGCGCGCGCCATCGCGCAGGAGGATGCGCGCTACAGCCTCAAGAATCTAAAACGCTCCAAGCAGCGCAATGTCAAATTCTTCATCAACATTGCTCTCGATTACGAATTGAAAGCGCGGTTGCAACGGGCCGCTGCAGAGAACGATCTCAAAATGACCGCTGTGGTGAAGGCAGCGATCGACTATTACCTGACGGAAAATGGGTATTGAGGGCGCCCGACGATACCGGCGCCGGTCGATCCGGCGGTAGGATCGCACCCACGGCGGAAATCTGGTTTCAAGGCAGGGAGCATGTTCTCGCGCAAGGCATCGAATGCCGCGACCGCTGCGGCCAATTCCACCACGATCTGCCGCCGTTCGTCGCGGTCGACTGCATTGCGAAGGTCGGCGTGCAGTTCTTCGATATGGGGTTCGATCGTCATCTTCGTCTCCTTAAGGTTTGTGAAAGATGGAACCGACGCTGCGCAAGGAAAATGACGGGGCAAGGTTCGCGCCAGCGACCGGCGAAGCCGGCGCGCGGAGGAGCCGATTCTGCCGGAACAAAGCGCAGGCAAAATTGGAGGGGCTACGCGACCTTAGGCGGCATTGTTCTTGCGCCACACTCACAGATCTCGGCAGACAGGGCTGTTCTCTCGTGTGGCACGAGTATGGGACGGCGCGGCAAACGAGAGAGCGCTTGAAGGCGCATTTGGCATGAGCAGATGCTACCGAATAGGCCAAGCCATTGTGGCAGAGGAGGATCCAGCCTTCGGCGCAATCCTGACAGAGGCATATCGGACCCGACAAAGACCGGTCTGCCTGTGCTGCGACAAGGGCGTGGCAATGTATATTGCGCGTATTGGCGAGCAGTTTGTCGTCAAGCGTATGCCACTGTCAGGGTCTGACCACGATCCGCAATGCCAGTCCTATGAACCGCCCTATGAGCTCTCTGGCCTGGGATCATTGATCGGCGGAGCGATACAACTCGATCCGGCGAACGGCACGGCGACGCTCAAACTGGATTTTTCCCTCTCGAAGCGCGGCGCGCACAAAAGCGCGGGTGGATCGGCGCAAAATGAAGGACCGGTCAAGAATGAGATCAGGAAACTGTCGCTGCGCGCACTTCTTCATTACTTGTGGCACCAAGGTGGATTGACCGAATGGACGGCACATTGGGCGGGCAAGCGCCACTGGTTTCAGGTGCGCAGCCATCTCATGGAAGCCGCGGCGACGACGACGGTCAAAGGTTCGGCGCTATCGGAGCGCCTGTTCATTCCGGAGAACTTTCGACTGGAGGACAAGGCCGCCATCGAACAGCGGCGGGCTGTGGCTCTGGCTGACATCCGCGCGCCGTCGTCTGGGCCGAGAAAACTGATGGTTTTGATTGGCGAGGTGAAACAGTTTGCGTCAGCCCGCAGCGGCCAGAAGATCGTCATCAAGCACATGCCGGGTTTCCCGCTGATGATCGAAGAAGGCGCGTGGCGCCGGCTGCAGTCGCGCTATGCTGCCGAGCTTGAACTCTGGCGGGCCAACGACGGGTTCCATCTTGTCGTCATCGCGACGTTTGGCATGACGCAGTCCGGCCTCGCCACGATCGACGAGATCGCCCTGATGTCGGCAAGTGAACAATGGCTCCCGATCGAGAATGCCTACGAACAACAACTGGTCGAGCGCTTGTCACGGCTCAGTCTGAAAAGCGTCAAGGGTCTGCGGTTCAACCTGTCGTCAACGCAGCCGATTGCAGCGGCCACCCTTCCGCATCGCCGGCCGTCGCCGGCAGCGCTTTATATCGTGCCTCCGGATGCCGAGGAAGAATTCGAGGCCGCGCTTTCGGAGATGATTGCTGCGCGGGTCGATGTCGAACCCTGGATCTGGCGTGTGGCCGAAGGCGAGATGCCGCCCCTTCCTCTTGGATGATCTGACCTTCGATCGATATCACTGTGGTGAATTGATCAACGGCGACCGATTCAAAACACTCATTGGACGCGGAATCGCAAAGAGACGATTCTGGCACCATGATTGCCCAGCCCTATTATCTTTATGTCGAGCGGATCGATGCCGCGAAGAACATGACACGGTTTTATGCGCTCTCGATTCAGCCGACCTTGTTTGGACAAGCATCGCTTCTGTGATGCTGAGGCCGCATCGGTTGCCGCGGCCAGCATAAGGTTCATGTGTTCGAGCATGAGGATGAGGCCGTTGAGCTGTATCTCGAATTGCTTTCCGAAAAGCGCAAAAGGGCTATCGCCCGCGCACAAGCTGCGGAAACCCAGGGAATTCGGCGCGGTTTGCTGCGGCAGCACAATGACATCGCCCCGATTGGCTGTCACTCATTCCGACATTGATGACAATGCGGAGATTGACATGACGACAACAAACGAAATTGCCGACGAGCTTGCAACCGCGCACGGCCTGACCAAGGTTCAGGGAAAGGCTGTGGTTGAGGCAATGATTGCTGCCATTACCGAGGCGGCGATTGCCGGCAACGAAACCAGCCTTCCCGGCTTCGGGAAGTTCAAGGTGAAGGATACGCCAGAGCGCGAAGCGCGCAATCCGGCGACCGGCGCGACCATCAAGGTCGCGGCCGCCCGGAAGCTGGCGTTTACGCCAGCCAAGGCGCTGAAGGATGCGCTCAACAAGTGAAATTGGAAAAGCCCCGCTCGGAGCGAGCGGGGCTTTGTTGCTTGTTCAGCGGCGGGTGTTGCGCGACCAGATGAGCTGCAGACCTTCCTGGCCCTGGACTTCGGTGAGCGTCGCGTAGATCGGGGCAGGAAAGCTCGGATCGTCAAGCTTGACCGAGATGTAGTCACGCTCGGTTTCCCGGGCCTGTTTCTGCCAGCCTGCACCGAACTCGACATTGCCGGCAAGGACCCGGAAGTCGGGAGCGTCTTCGGAGGTGCGCTCGACCCGGACGATCTTTGCCTTGACGTTGAGGTTGAGGGTCTTGATGGTACCGGAAAAGCCGTTTTCCGAAGCGGTGAAAGAGCCGATTGTTGCCATTGTCCTATTCCTTTTCAGTTGCTCGGGCCGCGCCCATCGCGGCCTCGATGGCTGTCGATCAGACCGGGGGCGATCGGCCCGCACCTGAAAAGGCCGAAACGAAGTGGAGGACGGCCACGGGCCAAGGCTTTCTTGTTTCGCGAGGAATGGCGGTGTAGCCGCCAGGGGAAGAAAACGAGCCGGCCGTTGCGGATGCCGATCGAGCCGAACAGCGTGAGGCGGCCTTCGGTCAGACATGCCCCATCGAGACCGCAGTGGACGCGCCGTGCTCACATTGAAAGGAAAGGCATGGCGACATTCGGCGTTGCTCTGCCAGCGACAATGCCGCGATATTGATTCCCCGCCTCCCCTGAAGTATTAAGATCAACGTCACGAGCGCGCGACCCCCGCGAGCTTTCGGGCCGCAGCCGCCTGTTTGACGGTGCTGGCGGTGGCCTTGAGAAAGGCGGGGCTGAAGCTGCCAATCAGAATCGTCCGCGCCGTTCCGGATCGCCAAGCGCCGGGAGGAGCACCAGACCCCCTCCCTGCGAAAGCTGACCTAGCACATACGTCTTGGACGATGACTAGGCTGCATCACGTCGTGGCTCCGACTGCAGATCGTGAAGAAAAGCGACGGATCGTTGCGCATGGGCCGCGGCCTGAACAATAAAGCGCTTGTCATTCTTCAAGACCGAGAGCCACGAGGCGAGGTAGCTGGCGTGGTCCGGACGGGGTTCCATCTCCGGCACGATGCCGAGGTCCGCGGCGATAAAAGCGGCACCGAGTTCGGCGATCAACTCTTCCCGGGCACGCTCCGTGCGATCTTTTGCATACTTTGCAAGATCGCGGTTCAGCCGGTGGCTCGCTCCAGCCCAATGCACGCTTTCATGCGCCAGCGTCGCATAGTAGCTCTCGACGTCCCGAAACGTCTCGATTGGCGGCATCTGGATCAGATCCGGGCCCGGCGCATAAAAGGCCTTGTCGCCGCCCTGACGGACAATCGCGCCTGTCTTCGCGAAGAAGGCATCCACATGCGCGATCCTGTCGACCCGTTGAACAATCCCATCGCCAGACGCATCTGCGTATCGGTCCCCGAGGCCGTCGATCTGCTCAACGTTGAACACGCTGTAAGCTTTCAAAAATGGAATGTCGCGCTCGATCTCATGTCCCTCTCTATCGGTTTCCGTCCTGCTGGTGCGGTTTGCGTAGACCACCATCGAACTTGTCTCGCCCTTTCTGACACAGGCGCCGAGCTCCTGCGCCTGACGAAACGTCATCCAGGTCGACGAGGCATAGCCGCGGGCCATGGCTTCAGACCAGAGAAGCAGCACATTGATGCCCGAATAGGGTTCGCCGTTATGGCGCAATGGCCGGGACACGCGACCGGTCAGATATTTGCTGTTCCAGGGCTGAACCCAAGGGCGGACGCCCTCGTTCAATGCTGCAATCATCTTGTCGGTGATGCGCGTATAGATATCCATCCGCTGCTCGCTGGTCCTTTTATCCTTATTCATCGTCCTGTCCTCACTTTTTGCAAACCGCGCCAATCGCGGTTCGTCACGGCGGTCGTTGAAGCGGCAGGCGGAGGCGGCGCACCCGCTGAGAGAAAAGCTTGACCGTTGGAACCTTGGCGGACGGGCCGAAACGAAGTGGAGGACGGCTTGGCCGTTGCGACCGTCGATCTCCGGCGACGCTAGACCGCTCACCGGGATGTACCGTGATCGGCGCGACTGGCTTTCAAAACGAGACGAGCCGGCGCATAAAAAACGCGCCGGCTCTTGTCGGACGAAGGAAGGGGCTTCGTCCCCTTCGGTTCAATCGAAGGCCGACATCTGCAGCGACGCGGCCTTCTGGTCGATCGACGGCGCCGCGACAGCGGACCCGGCGCGTTCATAGGGCTTCCAGGTCTCGCCGGTGATGTCTTCGTAAGCCGAGACGGCACCTTCGGCTGCCATGCGGAGCACGTGCGCCTGCAACCCCATGTCGGCGGCAAATTCGCGCTTGCGTTGCGCCCGGCTGTCGAAGCCGACGGGACCGTCGAGATCTTCGTTGCGATCGTCATTGGAGAGCTTGGTGGTCAGGTCGCGCGCCTCGGTGACCGCGCGGCTGTAGAATTGTCCGGCGCCATAGGCGGAGCCGACGAAGGAGCCGACGATGCGCTGCATGTGGATCTGCATGGCCTTTTCGGCGAGGCCTTCTTTCAGTGCGTCGGCGCTGTCGATGAGCTGGCTGCGGTGAAGGTCGCGAATGCCGTCGCTGTCGACGATGGCAAGGCCGAAGCTTTCGCAGATGCGGCTTGCCTGGGGCGCGTCGGGGCACGCAAGGCGGACCATTTCGAGGGTGGTGGCGCGTTGTGCGGCCGGTCGGGTCTTGGAGGAGCGGTTGAGGGATGTCATGGTCGATGTCCTTGTGCGTGGTTGAGCAAAGCCCGGGTCTGCCGTTTTCCGGCACCGTCCCTCGGGTGCGGTCGACACGAACCGGGCAGGCGGCCTGGCCCAAGGTCAGGGCGATGCGATCGAGCGGGGTGGGGGTGCGGAGGATGCGGGCCGCGTCGCGGTCTGCAGCAACCGCGGCCGCGCCTTGCGAAGAGCGCATCGATTCTGCCGCTGCGCGGCGCGGAACGCGGCCTTTGACCAGGCCGACGTCTGGTTCAGACCGCAGCAAGCCGAGGACTGAGCCGGAAGCTGCTCGACGGCTTTGCCGGTCACCACGGCATCGCGCATGTCCGCCGCGACACACGGCCATCCGCCGCAGAACCGGCAGGCGGCGGGTCCTCCGGTTGTGCCCTAACGCGCAAACCGATGTGTCACTGCGGTTCGGCGGGACTGTTGTGCACAAGGCGCTGCATGGTCCGGGTAATGCCGCCGCAACGCATGAGGATCTGCGAAAGACAAACCGGCCCTGCACCAGCATGGTCTTCAGCCGACGGTTGCGGCGGTCGTCGGCTTGCCTCTGCGCCGGCCTCAGCGCGTGGCCGGTCCTGGCGTGCCGAGCGCTCTTTCCGGTTCGACGCCGCATCTCACGGCTCGCCCCAGCCAAGCAAGCTCGATGGCCCCGTATATTGGCGGTCACGGACCTCCTCGATCACGAACCGAACGCGCCGATGTCGTAGAGCGCCTCGTCGAACAGCAAGCGTCGTTGTTCGCCGGCCGGCGCGCGAAAACCGGTCGATCGCCTGCCGCCGAGCATGGCGATGCATTCGACGAATGCCTGGATGTTGCTTGGACTGGATGGCCAAGACGACCACCGATCGGCGTTGTCGCGGTCGAAGCGGCTTCGGTCCTTGACGCGGGACTGTCCGGGCTCCCAGAACCCGACCATGTCTTGCCTCCAGGCCTGAGGGTAGACTTGCGCAAGATGTCGTCAGCCTGGCGTTTTTCGATAGCGGCGAACAGTGCCGGAAAGGCAGTCGCCACCGCCCCCCAGGTGCTGGCAGAACAAGGCGGTCGGCAAAATGTTCGACCACGCCCGCGCGGGTGTCCTTCAGCTTGCTGCGGCCTGGAACACCGGCAGTTTCCGCCACGGCTTCCAGCGCAGTGCGCCAACAGGCATGGGACGAACTCCTCGCTCGCCATGTTGGGCAGGAACTGGCCAGCGGCTGCCGGCACTTTCTCAATCTCGGCGAGTTGCCTGCATTTTTGCGCCAACTCGCGGCGTCACCGCCACCGACAGATAGAATGCATAATCACCCCGGCGCGCAACGGCATGGTGGCGTATCGGTAGCGCGCAACGCTTCATTCCAATCTTCAGCCCAGGGCGCGAGGCGCAACCAGTCGCAACCAGCTTCATCGGCGATGCCGCGCAGGCGAGTGGCAAAGGTCTCTCCCTGACTGTTGGCATCGGTGGCGGCGACGATCCGGGCGCAGGGACGCGCGGCGAGCACGCGAACCGCCGCTTTCGTCGTCGGCGACCATCCCCCGCCGGTGCTGAGATAAAGACTGCCCTCCCGCAACCCTTCGAAGGCGGCAAGGCTCATTGCGTCGATTGCAGCTTCCGTGACACACAGACGAAGTGCGCCGGGGGAGCCAAACCGGAACAGTACCTTCGAACCCCCGCTTGAGAAGCCACGCCAGTCGGGACCACGCTCCTCCCACCCGGTGACCACACCTTCATCGTCGACGTGGGCTGCCCACATGCTGCCGTATGGGCCCTCCCGCAGCATATTACGACGGATGGCTTCGCGGATGATGGTCTCCGGCAGGCATCGTTCGGCGTGCAGATAGCGCCACGTCATCGACCCCCTCCATGGCTTGCGCCGGTTATCCCACCGTTGCGGCATGGAACTGGTGGGCACTGAATCGCGGGGCGGGCGGTTGCAGACCGGCTCTTTGGACATGATACCCACGAACGAGGCGACACGGTCAAGGGCTGTAACAAAGGACACCCCGTCGAGGCGTTGGGCGAGACGGAAGACGTCGCCTTTCGCGTCGGACAGCGGATCGAACCACCCCCTCCCCTCATGGATGACGATAATGATTTCCGCCCCGCGCCGGTATTTCACTGCCTTGCGGGTGCTTTCCCTCACGTCGACAGCAAAGTCGGCCTGCTCCAGCACGACGGCGCACGAGACGCGGTCCCGCAGTTCTTCCAGTTCTTCTCTCTCCATGCTTCCACCGGCGCTTGTGCGTCCGCCTTTCTTTACAGATTTCTCTTTTCCCGCAGTTTGCGGCACCGTTTCGGCGGCCCGCGAAGAGCAAAGGCGGCAAGGGGGCGGCTGAGGAGCTGCAGAGCTGCATCTTGTGCCAACCGGCCGCTCCAGCCGCGGCGAAGCTTCCCTTGCCGCCTGCCGCTCGCAAGCGGCACCCGAAAAGAAAAATGCCGGCTCAACGAGCCGGCCCGGGATCGAATGTGTGGACGATCTTCAGATCGTCTTCATCGTCGA
The DNA here is from genome assembly GCF_014192095.1 of Phyllobacterium trifolii. Classification (GTDB taxonomy): domain Bacteria; phylum Pseudomonadota; class Alphaproteobacteria; order Rhizobiales; family Rhizobiaceae; genus Phyllobacterium; species Phyllobacterium trifolii. The sequence continues at coordinate 93,375 of NZ_JACHXN010000007.1, read as the reverse complement.
GTTCGTGGCTCGGAAGGATGCTGAATTCTTCGCCGGACCTGAAAAGCGTGACCGGAACTATAAGTGTGCGGGCGAGTTGGAAGGCGTGGTTCTGCGCAAGCCGAAGATTGTTATTCCTGCGAGGATCGCGCATACGGCGTCAAGACTTAGACCGCACGTTTTCGCCAGCGGCCGAACGCCATCATCGGTGGGGTGGAGCTACGCAGCGACGTGGAAATAGTGCGCGCCGTTGCCAATGGATGCCTTAACACTCCGCAGGGAGGAACCGGCACAGCTCACGATGACGGCAACATCCGCCAGTGCCTGATCAATCATCCGGCCTCATCAAGCGCAAAAACTCGCGACTTCGCAGCGCGTTCGAAGGCGATCCGGGCAAAAAACTGCGTCGCTGCGTCCTGCGAGCACCAAAGGCGTGGCATGAGCTGTAGCATGTGCGCCATGCCACCGGTTTGGCTAAGTCGCTCCGAACAACTATAGTGCGGGGAACCGCTTGTTCGCCCAGTTGGCAACGTAATCGTAAAGATTGCGCGTTGCATTATCGTAGGAAACACCGGTTTGCTCCGAGCAAGGTTTGCATGGCGTCATCCCGTGAACCGCGCCTTCAACGACGACGAAATCCTTGTCTTTGCTAGCCGACAGATCGAAGATCGTCTCGCCGTCCTTGATGAAGTAATGCCCGCCCATCGCCATAACCAGCATCGGCACGCTGATCGATTGGACGGCACACAGCGTTGAATTGTTGCTGGAGCAGATATCGATGTCGTTAAGCGCATCCTTGGATCGGATGGCATTCGCACTGAGGAACGATTTTACGGTCAAGAACAATGCGCCGCCGTTCAGGCTCGTATCGACCTTGGCATTTTTAGGCGTCGAGACGCGTACGGAATGGACGACTTCCCTCGAGATGGAACCGTCGTTCTTCAACAATTTCTCCGGTCGCTCCGTGCAGCACCAGACATCCGTGGAAATATCAGAAAGTCTTGCCCTGTCGCGGAAGGCGATGAAAGGTGCATCGTCGCCGCGCTGATCCTTTCCGGATTTGAGATCGGCTTGCATTTGCTGGGCCTTGTCGATCAGCCGGTTCATACGCCCCGACTGCGCCTTGGAGTAGCGATCGATGAATTCTGCCGAATAGTGTGAATTACCTTTCGCGTTGAAGCCATTCTGCGGACTAAAGGGATCGAGGGCGGGATCAAGATCGTCAGGTTTGCCTTCGTTGGTCACGGCCGGATTGAGGCTACGCAGCGTATTTATGGTGTTGCCGGGATGCGCATCGAGAAGAACCATGCCGTCAGCCTTCGGCAGAGCGGCGACATCGTCATTGCTGCATTTGGAAAGCTTGTGCGGTCCGTTGCAGTAGGATGGTCCTTTTTCTGCCACGGCCTGATAGTAGGTCGTGCTCGGACCGCCCCCCGAGTGGCCGATCAAAATCACGGCCTTGATCCCCGGCTGCTGTTTGAGAAACTCCACGCCCTGCTTGATGTCGAGGGCGATTTCCTCGAAATTGACAGCAGCCTCGTTGTTGTCCGAGCGAGGGTTCATGCCAAGCACCATGAAACCACGTTGCGAAAGTTCCTTGGTCGCGATCATGCTCATGAAATTTGATGTACGGTGAATGGCAAGAAACGCCACTGGCGACGTCCTGCCGGAATCCGGCCTGTAGAGCGCTCCCTTTGTGGCGCTCGGAGAAAACTGGATATATTCCGGATGGCTTTGTGCCCGGGCAAGGCCACAAGCGGTCAAGCCGGCGGCAAGCACCAGGGCGAACTTCAGCATTCTATTGATGAAAAGCATGTGTCTCCTCCAAAAAATCGCCCAAGGCAAGTTCCATCATTCAGATCTGGGTAATGGGATTCCAGCAAACGGAGCGTTGATCACATCGAGGCCGCCGACGTCACTTGTTGTAAAGCGCATCGATAAAGCCGCTCTTGTCCAATTCGGTAACGAAGCTGGCATCGTAGAAATGTTCAGCTTCGTAGCGCCGCAATTCACGGTGGTTGAAGAGGCTCTTCACGAGCTTGATGCCGTCAACCGCTGGATAGGGCTTTTCCGGAGAGGCGACGACCTGCGCGTACATGTCGTCCTGCTGTTTGGTATCGTGAATGCCGTACCATTTTGCGAGCGCCGTCCGGACGACGTTCTCATCCGATTTCATCAGCGCGTAGGCTTCGATCGTCGCCTTGACGAAGCGCATGGCGGTGTCGCGATTGGCGGCAAGCCACTTGCGCTCGACATTGATCCCTGAGCCGGCCAGCGGGATATTGTAGTCTGTCAGATTGACGAGATCCTTGGCACCGTTCTTGTCGGCCATCGTATAGTAGATTTCACTACCGATAAACGCGTCAACCTCGCCTTGCTTGAGAGCGGAATAGGCCATGCCCTCACCCATCAGCGAGATGTCGTCATCAGCGCTCCAGCCTTTTTGCCGCAAGAATGCCAGGGCCATCAGATGACTGACCGAACCGTAGCTCGAATAACCGAGCCGCTTGCCCTTCAAATCATCAACCGAGCTCAACGCCTTTGAAGCGATGATATGGAAACGCGCTGTGCTGTCAGTGGTGGCGATGATAACCCGGTCGGTTGAACGAGCATCCGTGGTCATGGAAACTATCAGCGGACTGCCGCCGCCAATCGAGATTGGGGCACGCTCGTCCTCTTCATCCGTGCCGATGAAACTCTGAGGCACATTGATACCGCTGCGGCTGATGCGAGAGGCGGCATTCTTGGTGATGAACTGATGGATATGCAGATCATATTTGGCGTAGATTCCATTGTCAGCAGCGACAAGGAACGCGACTTTGTTCAAAGAGACATCGCCAAGCGCAACATCGATCCTTGTGAGGTCTTCAGCCCTGGATGCAACGACGGCCGATGTCGTTGCGACCAGGATCAGAAGGAAGCGCAAAACAGCTTTCATGATGACCTCCATATCATTTCAATTGCCGCGTTGACGCGAATGACGCTCGTGCTGGCTCGAGTGAGAAACCACATGGACGATCACATTTCTCTTCCACCGATCCGTTCCAACTTGTTCCACTTGTTCTTCTATACCGAACATCGGTCCATTTCTAGAAACGTATTTTCGTTTTGGACATCTGTCAACGCGGCGTGACACGCACTATGCGTTATTTGGCGATGTGATGGTTTACCGGTTTGGCGGATCAGATCTCATTCGTTGGGCGCCAGTGCAAGCTGGAATCGATATGGCATGTGACGTCCCGCAACTGGCGCGGGGTTAAGCTTGCAATCATAGAGGGAAAGACTTGCCCCCTGCTGTCCGTCTAGTCACCCTCGTCAAAGTTCCCGTCATCTGCATCTTGATCGTCATAATCCACATCCTCGCCTGCGTTGGCTTGTAGAGCGGATAGCACGACAACTGCGGGCACCTAAGCCATTCGCTGTTGAGATCGGCACGCTCGGTTCAGCGGGCCCTTCCTCATCGCGGCAAGGTTTTCCATCTTGTCGTTGCCCTTGACGGCATCGACAACCGAAAAGTTGAATAGCGCGGCGAAAGGCATGTTTAACTCATTCGAGAAATCGATCGGCGGACGAGACTAACGGACCCGCCCATACCCATCCGCGCTGGCACCCCACGGCATCCCTGTGCTAGGTGGAACTGCCGATAAACACTGCCATCGCGTAAAGTTCAGGATCCATTGTGCGCCCAATCTACCGAAAGAACTCTATGTTGCGCCGGTCTCAGGCGATGTGGGGAAACAGGCGGGTTTGGCGGCCGCGACTGGTGTTTTGGGCCGGGGCTTTAGCAATTGGTGTCATCAGTGTCGCTTTCTCAAAACTGGCCGATATTGCGCAACATCTCTTTCACGTCATGACCGGCACACATGGCTGGACGACATTTCTGCCGCTGATCATCACGCCGCTTGGCTTTGGCTTTTGCGCCTTTATGGCAATGCGGTTTTTTCCAAATGCCCAGGGGAGCGGCATCCCGCAAGCGATCGCAGCAAGGCACCTGACCGATGATGACGATCGGGCCCGTCTGCTCTCCCTCAAGATGGTCACCGGCAAAATTCTGCTGACCATCGTCGGTCTTTTTTGTGGCGCTTCCATCGGACGCGAGGGACCAACCGTTCAGGTCGGTGCATCACTGATGTTGCAGGCGGCACGCTGGGGTAAAATGGCACACGCGCGCGGACTAATCATGGCCGGATCAGCTGCGGGCATCGCCGCTGCATTCAACACACCGCTCGCCGGCATTGTCTTTGCCATCGAGGAGATGGGACGTTCCTATGAATCCCGTGCCAATGGTCTCGTTCTGACGGCGGTTATCCTGTCGGGTCTCGCCGCCATCGGGCTTGTGGGCAACTACACGTATTTCGGCGAGTCGGCTGGCGCATCGACCGGGTTTTCCGACTGGCTCCTGGTGATCATGTGCGGCGTTGGCGGCGGCGCCTTTGGTGCTGGCTTCAGCGCGGCCGCACTCAAGGCTTCTCGCAGGATCCGCCGCTGGGCGATATCAAAGCCGCTCCACCGGATGATCCTGCTGGCTGTCATCTGCGGATTTGCGGTTGCCTTAATCGGCATTTTGTCTGGCGGAATGACCTTTGGTACCGGCTATGAACAGGCTCGTGGCGCGGTGGAGGGGAACGCCCTGCCCTGGTACTATTTTCTCGAAAAATTACTGGCGGGTTTTCTGTCGATGGTCTCCGGTATTCCCGGCGGCATATTTGCGCCTTCGCTTTCGGTCGGCGCCGGTTTCGGAAGCGCCGTTGGACAATTGCTCGGCAGCAATATCGGACTTGCGGCAATCCTCGGCATGGCGGGCTACTTTGCCGGTGTCGTACAGGCACCGATGACGGCCTTTGTCATCATTCTCGAAATGACGGGAAGTCACAACAGCGTCATCGCGCTGATGTGCACCGCGATGCTCGGCTACGGCACGGCGCGGATGATTTCGCACGAACCGCTTTACCACGCCCTGTCCCGCGTCTTTATCGCTGATGCTATTCGGCGCAAGCGGGCGGAGCCAGCACCGCTGGCCGAATAAAATCCATCCAGCGCTTCAATCAGCCGAGGCGATAAAAATGCGCCAATGTCGGCAGAAATCTGTCCTCACACTATACCAATAAGGAGCGGTAGTTCCGCCAAGCTCTTGATGACTGCGTCGGGCTGTGCCGGCAAGCGATCAAACCGCTGATCGTAGCGATTGCACCATGCGACCTGGAATCCGAAATGCGACGCGCCAACGGCATCCCAGGAATTCGAGGACTGAAAGGAGATGCGCTCCTTGGCAACACCGAGCCTGTCAACGGCAAGCTGGTAGACGGACGGATGCGGCTTATAGACTTGGACTTCATCAACCGACAAAATAGCATCGAGGAAAACGTCGATGCCTGCATTGCGGCAGGCGGCTGTGATCATTTGAGGTGATCCGTTGGTCAGTATCGCCGTCTTTATCCCCGCTTGCTTCAGGATCTTCAATGTCGCGGCCACTTCCGGGAATGGATCGAGCGCGAGGTAGAACTGCATCAGTCGCTGACGCAATTCATCGTCGGCGATGGCAAGAGCTTCCATAGCATAGTCCAGCGCTTCGCCTGTCACTTGCCAAAATGGCGCATGGGCGCCCATCAGCGAGCGCAGCCACGTGTACTCAAGCTGCTTTTGACGCCATAGACTCGACAAAGCATCTGCGTTGTCACCGAGGGTGTCTTTCGCCCGCCCGGCAGCAGAATTAAAGTCGAGCAGCGTCCCGTAGGCATCGAAGACGCAGGCCTCAACGTTCTCAAACCTCGCTCCGCTCATTTCAACCCCTTTGCCTGATCCAGCTTCGGCGATTTCGATCACCGGAGCATACTAACTTGAACCCTTCGGGTCATCACTCACCGGTATATTTGCCGCATGACGGATAAATTCGTCCCTTTCCATTTTTTGCTCCTCTTTCTTGTGTTTATAGATCGCCCCACTATGGGCCGCCAAGGATAAGTTGGACCTTAGTCCGAGCCATCATGGGTCCTTGGTCCGTAGTGGCACCGCCGTTTTGAGAGTATTTTAGGAACGCTTGGTACACCCCCGTGCCTGGCGGGGCCTGCTAGAAGAGGCATCGTGCTTCTTTTTCACCAGCAGCCCCCTTCCGACGCCCGATCCTCCGGTAATTTGCGTTCCGGAGGTTCGGGTGCTTTTCCTTTTGTTAACCATGCAAGCGCACGCTTTTGAATGCTGACCATAGTGCCCACCGTGTCGGCACCCGGCCTGCCCTTCACATTGTGTATTGCGGTAAATCGCGACGGGCTCTGGTGCCCTCAGAACTTCACCCTGAACCCCGCAGTGCCATTGACACTGTAGCTGTCAGCGAAATTGGACAGGCTGGTGTTGATGGATACCTCGCTGTAGAGCGAATATTTGTCGTCATTCCAGTTATAGCTGCCGCCGGCGCCGATACCGCCCCAGGTGCGGTCATTGGCCGTGGCGAAGTTCACACCGGAGACATCGGTCTCGTTGCCATCGAGGAACTCATAATAAAGGTTGGCGATGCCATAAAGATTGGTGCGGGTCAGCTTGCCGGCACCATCCTCCCAGGCATTCTGGTAATCGGCGGAAAGCCCGACCCTGCCCTTGAGGCTGTCGCCGCTGCCAAACGACACGTCGGCGCCGAACGGGTCGGTGAAGTCGTCGATATCGACATTGGAATAGGCAAGCTGCGCCTGCGGCGTCAGGGTCCAGCTCTGGTCAAGATCGATCCGCTTGCCCGTCTCAAGGCTGAAGGCATAGCCGAAACCATTGTTGCCGTCGGTAAGGCTGGTGCCGAGCGTATCGGAGGTCAGATCACTGTCATACCAGGTCGCCTGTGCCTGCCCGTCGACATAAAAACCGTTCTGGCCATACCATGTCAGCGTGCCGCCCAGTCCATAACCGTCGGTGTCGATCGAGCCATCACCGAAGAACGAGGTAATGTCGGCCGAGGCATGGCCATAATGGGCGGTAAGACTGCCGATGAGCTTGCCGGCGTCGCTCTCGTAGAACTGGCCGTCGATGCCGGTTGTCAGCTTCCAGGTGTCGATATCGTAATCAGCGTCCGTGGTCGAAGTCCTTGGCTCGAACTTGCCATGGGCACCGTCAATCCGTGCCCAGATGCCCCGCGCATCGGTGACGGTATCGCCGCCTTCTGAAGGCATCGGGGCGGCTTCAACTGTTCCAGGGCCATCGCCTTGTGCAAGTGCGCTGTTGCCTGCGCCGGCCCAATAGCGATTGCCGACACGCTGCTGCAGGCTTGAGACACCGTTGAGGCTCTGCAGCACCTGTGCATAGGCTTCATAGAGAGGCGCACCGGGCTGGTAGATCGGACCGCCGGGTTCTCCAGGATTTTCGGGCTCGCCAGGTGCGGTCGGCGATGTCAGCTCGGAACGCAGATACCAGTCACCATCGCTCGGCGTGCTCACGCCATTCTTCTGCAAGGTATAGCCATAGGCTCCGGCAACGACCGCCTGTTCGCCATTGATCACATAATCGCCGAGCAGCGAGAATGTGCCGCTCGACGCGCCGCCGACATCGACGATCTTGATCCCCTCGACCGTCGCCGCACCAGTCCCGCCGACATTGATCACCTTGACATTGGTACTGCCCGCCGTGTCGCCGGTAACCACCAGCCGGTCTGTCGGCGAGGCATCGCCGCCAAGCTCGGTTTCTATCTCCAAAGTACCGCCGTTTCCGGTGTAATTGCCTGCCACCGTTAGCGTGCCAATGGAATTGCCCGGCGCTATAGTGCCGGTGTTGTTGGTATCGCAGACCGTGCCGATGCCTTGCAACCGTCCGCCGGCCAGCACATTCACATCACCGCACAGGCTGCCATTGACGGCAAGAGTGCCGGCGTCAACCGTGGTTGTGCCGGTAAAGCCGGAACTGTCTCCCGTCAGGTTTGTCAGGCCCGATCCCACTTGATGGATCTCTCCCGAGCCGGAAATTGTCCCGGCGAAGTTCATGCTGTTCAAGCGATTGAACGCAAGGGTGGCGTTGTTAACAACATCGCCGAGTATGGAGCCGGACGTGCCGCCGTTGCCAAGCTGCAGCGTCCCGGTCGAGATTGTTGTCCCGCTGCTATAGCTGTTGCTGCCGGTCAGCACGGTCGTACCGCTGCCAATCTGGTTCACTGTACCGGAACCGGAGATCGTTCCGGAGAAAGTTTGCGCATCGCTGCGGTCGAATGCCAGCGTGCCGTTGTTCAGCACGTCTCCGGCAATGCTGCCACTGGTGCCGCCGTCACCAAGCTGCAGCGTGCCGGCTGAGATCGTCGTTCCGCCGCTAAAATTATTGCTGCCGGTCAGCACCAGGGTCCCGGCACCCGTCATTGCCAGCCGGCCGCCGCCTGCGATATCCTGGTCGACGTTGAATGTGTTGGCCGCGTCGGCGATGTCGAATCCGCCGCCATTGGCGCCCCAATTTATCGTCCGATCCGTGCCAGTAAAGCCTGTGCCTGTCACCTGCAGCGTGCCGCCCTCAAAGTTGAGCGCACCGCTCGCATCCCCGAGATTGCCATCGGACGATACTGAAAGAGTTCCGGCGTTGAGGAACGTGCCGCCCGCGTACGCGTTGGTTCCGCTGAGCACTGTCGTGCCGCTGCCGATCTGGCTCACAATACCGGTGCCGCTGATCGTTCCTGCAAAGGTCATGGCATCGGTTCGGTTGAAGGAAAGCGCTGCGTTATTCGTGATGTTGCCTGTGACAGAGCCGCTCGTACCGCCATTTCCGATTTGCAAAGTACCCTGCTGGATCACCCAGTCGGTGGTTGCAGTGCCCGTGCCGGTCAGCGCCCAGGTGCTGCTGCCTGTCTTCTCGAACGTGTCAAAATTCTGATATTGCGGGCCGATGGCCGACACATCGAAGGTGTCGTTCGCTGCCCCGCCGAGGCGCAAAGTGTCAGTGGTTGCCGTTGCATTTGCAACAACATTACCGTTAATGACAGAGCCCGACTGCAACTCCAACGACAGCGTGCCCGTCGTTGCTCCAGTCATCCATCGAATTGCATCGACCTGTCCTGCTCCAGCGCTGATCGTGCCGCTGTTGATTAGGTTCAGCGATGCTGTGCCTGGCCGAACGATGATGGCAGCCGCTCCCACACCGCCCTCGACAGTCCCATTATTGATAAGGGGCATTATCGTCGGCACCCGCACGTGAATGCCAGCACCGTTCGCATTAACACCGTTAGTCGGGCCGTCCCCGCCGCGAATCGTTCCATTGTTGACGAACGATGTGGGTCCGACACCGGTGGTGCCGAGCTGCACGCCGGATCCGCCATCAGCATCCAGGCTGTTGCCGCCCACAATTACACCGTTGTTGATCGCGGACACACCTGTCCGCATGATGAGGCCACTTCCTGCAGTGCCGGCGGCGGCGTTCCCGCCAACAAAGTTGCCCTCCAGCGTGACTGGATCACTTGTTCCGCTATCTGTAAGAAAAAGAGCACCGTTTCCGGTGCTGATGTTGCCGGTGAGAGTGAAACCCTGAGTGTCAATCGTGATGGGCTTGGAGGGAGGAAGTAGGCTCGTAGACGAGCTCATCAGGATGTCCCCCGCCAGGATGATTGTCGCAGTGGCGTCTGGATCAGCGTTCGCCGAAAGGACCGCCGCACGCAGCTCCGCTTCATTGGACACCGTATATTCATCCGCAGATGCTTGCGATCCCAGGGAGAACGCCAAGGCCGAAGTGCACACCCCCGCGAGGAGCGCACTGCGCTTGTCCAAAATCCTACTGCTGATACTTGTTGCCACCGACCTTACCCCATATCCCTATACCCGAAGTCGCAAGCTATGGGATTCGATGGATACAACAACAGGTTGTAGAGGCAAAACTTCAGCGTTGCTTAAGAAAACTTGAATCTGTTGCAGCGCAGCAACGAAAAACTCTTCAATATTGAATATTGGCTATCTGAGGTTGCGGAAGTCAGCCTCGTCGTGCACCGTTCGGGACGAGCTAAAGCGCCCCTCCGCGAGTTGTAATCAGTCGGGCATTCAGCGGATTCAGAAATGTCGCCAAAACCGCACGAGAGAGATAGGCAACGACAGCACTCGCAGAACGCGAATCCTCCTTTGACAATGAAGGCGACGAAGGCCAATACAAGACCCGCAATGAATAGAATGCCTGAGATTTTTCGATCTTCTTTTCCAGATCGTCAAAGCGCTTATTTACGTTTACCGACTCCGGTTCATCGACCGTTCCGCCATATCAATCCTTGGCTGCCCTAACACCTTAGCCGCGGCCGAAGCGGCCATTGCAAGTCCGCTACTCGATATCGCTTCGATGAAAGGAGCTGAGGGTCCTGGTTTCCATTTCTGGCAGCCAGGATGTGACCTTGTTCGAAGTTGATGAGGCGGCCACGCGGATCCGCTAGGAAGTGGACGACGAAGCCAACATCATTCTGGGAGCCACGTTCGGCAAATGTTCTTGAGGGAACATTTCAGGTTCGGTTGTTGCATCGATCACGTTAATGGCGCAGACACAGTAGGTGCGTTTGGCAGTGGCAATGGGAACGTTTCGTTCTTGCCACTGCGCGCGCTGTAGCCAAGTGACCGCGTCTCCAATCAGGTTCTCGCTGTGTCTCGGTCGACTGTGACAATCCTGATGGTCCACAGCCCGATTGACGGCGAGCGTAGGCTCTGCGAATTTGTTGTGGGAGAGATCATGGCCATCGATTGGGTTCTAACGCTGCAGGAGCAGGCGGAGTTCGCCAAGCAGATCGCGGACGATGTTACACGAACGCTCGAGATTGCTGATTTGAGTACTGCTCAGGCAGTCAGGCTTTACCGCGTGGTCGAGCAAGGTGCCCAGACCTTCGATCGCATCCTTGACGAAATGGACCAGCACGACATTGACGATGACCTTGTCGGGGCGGCCGAGACGATCGCCGACATATGGACCAACCTGTCCGTCGCGACTGCGAACAAGCTTCGTGTCAAGCAGGGTCTTGCACCCATTGAGTTTCCGCCAGAGCTCACTGAATAGGAACGAGCCGGTTGATACGCTGCCGAGGTGGTGTTTGATGAAATGAGATATCCTTTGAGGAGAAAGATATCATGCCAATTCCAAGACCACACTATTCCAGAAATCATCCCGAGCGCTTTGATGCATGCCAGTTGGCGATTGAGGACAAACTGATAGAACTGGTCGGCCAAGCGTGGGACGTAGGCTGGCACAGGGATGAGATATTGTCGGCGATAATCGAAATAGCCGACAATCTGTCCTTGGCGCGGCGTGACGATATCGCGCTCGCGATAGAAACCCGGTTGGCGAAATTGATAAAGAAAAAGGATGTCTGAATTGGCTGACGCCAATGATCATCCCGCGCGTCTCATCGTTGTTGTCGCATTCAGCCGAGCAGACAATGGGCAACTTGTGCCGGCTTACGATCCGATGCAGTTCGACACCCCGGAAGACGCCACGCGAATGGCGCGCTATCTCGCGGGAAAATGTGTTGGCGTCCTGGCGTGGGTTCGCGATGTACAGCCTGATGTGGGAGGCTATGCGGCTCCGACGATCCTGTTTCAATCTGGCGACGTACCGGAGCTGGAATAACCATCAAGCTATCAAGATGACGTGGGAAGCAACCGTGCAAAACCTCGTCAAAATTGGGGCGGCCAAAATCACCCGGTGTGATGAAGCTGCTATTCGCCTGCGCCGACCCCAAAATCCGCAAAGGATATGGTTCTGGCCGAAGATCCGGGCTAGCCAGGAGCGAGCGGTCCTCCGTGCGGTGATGTCAGTATTCCGCAGTAAAGGCCGATCAAGGTCGTCGTGACAGCAGCTCGCATTGCTCACGCGTTCCGTGAGGGGTGTTTTACAAGCAAGAAAGAAGCTCTATGCAGGATGAGCGGTAAGTAATCGGTGTTGCGACAGAACCCGCTGCACGTCGAGACGTCCGGATGGAGTGCGGGGTCACTTCAGCCAACTAAATGGGTTGGCGACATTAACAAACGCTCGGTCTATACTCCATGAGGATCAAAAGGGCGCGCTCGTATCGAAGCCGTACCGGGTTCAGATTGGATCCACGCTTTGTCATGATCGACCTGCCTAATCTCGAAGACGCGCAAAAGCTTGCGCAAGCGATCGTCAACACCATTCCCGATCCCTTTCTCGTGCTAGACGATGAAATTCGGGTCCTTGCCGCAAGCCGTTCCTTCTACGAAAAATTCAAGGTCGACCCCGAGCGGACGCGGGGCCATTTGCTCTACTCACTTGGAGACGGCCAGTGGGACATCCCTGCCCTGCGCGATCTTCTCGAAACAATCATCCCGGAGAAGACAGCTATGGACGGCTTTGAAGTCGAACATGATTTCCCCAGTCTCGGGCGCCGGACGATGCTGCTCAATGCGCGAAAAGTGCTCTATGACGACAGCAGCCTCTCGACGATCCTACTTGCGTTTTCGGATGTAACCGATCGCCGCGCAATTGAACGCGAAAAGGAAGATCTCCTGCAGCAGACGGAAGAGCTTCTGCGTCAGAAAGATACGCTGCTACAGGAAATGCAACATCGTGTTGCCAATAGCCTGCAGATCATTGCCAGCATATTGCTTTTGAAGGCACGCGCCGTCACGTCGGAGGAAACACGGCTGCATCTGCAGGACGCGCATCAGCGTGTTATGTCGGTGGCAGAGGTGCAGCGGCACCTGCATACGTCGATAAGCGTCGACCAGATTGAAGTCGGGTCTTACCTGTCCAAGCTTTGCGCCAGTCTGGCGGCCTCGATGACGGGTGAAGACAATCCGGTCGCCATCGATGTGGTTGCGGACAAGGAATGGATCGGCTCGAACAAGGCTGTCAGCATCGGACTGATGGTAACCGAACTTGTGATCAATGCCATTAAATATGCTTTTCCAGTGGTTCGGGCAGATGACGCGATCGCTGTTACCTACGAAGTAGACAAGACCGACTGGAAGTTGGTCGTCTCCGACAACGGCATCGGCAAAAACACCGTTACCACCAGCGAAACTGCCGGCGGACTGGGGACTGCCATCGTTCAGGCATTGGTCAAACAACTTGACGCGAAGATGGATGTTGCCAGCAGCGCAAAAGGCACACGCGTGTCGATCACGCGGGCGACCTTCACGTCGCGCATGCCAAAGGCTGCATGAGCACAATCGGAACTAACGATGACGGCGACTGTTGTACGGAGATGGACAAATCCAAGTTTCCACCTCTGGCAATTGTGCTTCGAAAGCAAGTCGACCAATCCCCCTTCCGGATCGCCATGATGTCGCGCTTTACCATCGTCCCCACGACTGGAGTTTTTGCAGTACTCCTGATGCGCCTGGAGGAGAGTTAGATAGCGCACGCCCGTCTGGTGCGATAGCAACTTCTGCAACTTGTATGGCGCCGATTAACGCCCGAACGGCGTTCGACCCCACTATCCGTTTACGCAATTCTCACACGATGGTCAGCCAAACTAGATCGTTGTATCTACTTACCCGACTCCTTTGTCCCCATAGCTTGGTTAGCGGAACCCGGGCGGGAGGACCTCACTCCGATCTTCCAGACAGTTGATAGGAGTAAGGCCGTGGCATTCCGCAATCGAAGAAAAACGATTCGAGAGGCGGTTTCACGCCTTGCCCCACCCCTCCGGTTCTCAGACGAGTTTATGAGCCACAGCATTCCATTCGGCCATGGCCTAGCGGCAATGGACGAGGAAGCGGATCGGTGTACGCGGGATGGAACGGAGAGGTTGCGGACGAAATGCGCCTGGCCGTCGTAGGCTCTTTTAAGGCAGGATGCGCATAGGCTTGGTCTACGTAGGATCGTATTGCCGGAAAATCGCCGGCAGACATTGCCTTTGGTAGCCGAAACACGTTTGTCATCAAAATATCAGCAACAGTAAACTGTCCAGCGGCAAGCCGCTCACATGGGACCAGTACAGCTTCCAGGTACTTCAAGCGACGGAGCACAGCCGCGCAAGCAAATATCACCCAAGATAAGATGGCGAATGCTCATCAACCATAACCGCAAACGGAGCTGGCTTTATGCATGGAGCGGTCTTGCTGCACTAAATGTGCTCGAGGATCAGCTCTGGAGCATTAAGTAAATCAGCCATCGCGCCGGGGTCGACGGGTTTGCTGAAATGGTACCCCTGGGCCTCGTCGCACCCGTTGGCACGCAGGAAGGCAAGTTGATCTTCCGTCTCGACACCCTCTGCAATTACCATCATGTTCAAGCGCTGTCCGAGGGATATCACAGCAGATATGATGCTTCGATCATCCTCGTCATGTGCAAGGTTACGCACAAACGATTGATCGATCTTGAGACGTGTTACGGGCAGACATTTCAGCGTGCTCAGGCTGGAATAGCCCGTGCCAAAATCATCGATGGCAAAATGGACGCCCAGCTCTTGCAACTCTTTCATCGTTGCGATTGCCTGATCAACATTGCGCATCAACAGGCTCTCGGTCACTTCCAGTTCCAGATACTCGGCTTCAAGACCGCTTTCTTTCAATATCCGCCTCACCCGCTGCGGCCAGTCCTTTTCCTGAAATTGGAGTGCCGAAACGTTGACACTGACGCTGAGGTGCGGAAGCCCTGCATCCTGCCAGGCTTTGTTTTGCCGGCAGGCCTCGTTGAGGACCCAGTCCCCAAGCGGAACAATGAGACCCGTTTCCTCGGCGAGTGATATAAAATGAACGGGAGATAATACACCCAGAACGGGATGTCTCCAGCGAACCAAAGCTTCTACCGCGAAGATGTGCCCCGAGCGCAGATCGACTTGAGGTTGATAGTCGAGGTAGAATTCCGACCGCGCGATGCCCGAGCGTATCGCATCCTGCATTGCAAAGCGTTCGTGCGCTTTGGTATTCATCTCCGCGGTAAAAAACTGGAAGCTGTCCCGTCCACTATTCTTGGCCTGGTACATTGCCGCATCGGCGTTCATCAGCAACGCCTCTGCATCGTTGCCATCATGTGGAAAAGTAGCAACGCCCATGCTGCAAGTGATGTGGAATTCGTGGCCGTCAAGCGCAATCGGGTCAGTAATGGCTGCCCTGAGCTTGTGCAGGATTACAGAGATCGCATCGGTGCTTGCGGGCAGATCCACCAGCAGTATAACAAATTCATCGCCACCAAGCCGAACAACGGCATCGATCGGCCTCACGCAGCCCACCATACGACCCGCAACAATCTTGAGAAGCTCGTCTCCTGCCGTATGGCCCAGCCTGTCATTGACCGTTTTGAAATTGTCGAGGTCTACGAAGACCACCGATACCCATGGATTATGATTGTGAAGTTGCGTGTGCAACATCGCCTGGGTCAAACGATCCTTCAGCAAAATTCGATTTGGCAAGCCCGTCAGAGCGTCATGATTGGCCAGGAAAAATATCTCATCTTCGTTTTGCTTGCGCTCAATCGCGATGGCAGCAATCCTTACTACCCTTTCAGTGAGCCGTCTTTCAAAGGAACCTGGTTCCCTCACCTCGCCTGAATACAAGGCAAAGGTACCAAGGAGATCGCCCTGATGCGACAAAATTGGCGTCGACCAGCAGGAGCGCAGGCCGTGAGGTTGTGCCAAGTCCCTGAAGTTGCTCCAAAGTGCATCATTTGCGATATCCGCGACTATGACGCTCTCCCGCCGATAAGCTGCGGTGCCACAAGAACCCATGTTCGGGCCAATCGCGATGCCATCAATAGCGCGGGCATAGGTCCCCGGAAGACTCGGCGCGGCACCGTGCCAGAGGTGCTCTCCATCACTGTCAACAAGAAGGATTGAGGCAAACACGCCCTCCAGCTGCTCTTCGATCAGGCGCGTTATTTTGTCCAGGACATCCCTCAGAGGCGAGTTCATTGCGATCATTTCAAGTACAAGGCTTTGCTCGTCGCGAAGACGATCCGCCTGTCTACGAACGCTTATGTCACGCGATATCCCGACAAGTCCTATGATTTCGTTCTTGTCATTGTGCAGGGCGATTTTGGAGGTCGAAAGCCACTTTTTGCCTCCGGTGACTGCATCGACGACTTCTTCCTCCATGTCGATCATCGGGCTGCCGGATTGGATTATCGTCTGCTCGACTTCGAAAAACCTTGTCGCAAGATCGGCCGCGTGTAGATCAAAATCGGTTTTGCCAATCAACTCCTCCGAGTGGTCGTAACCGTGGATGCGCGCTACCGCTTGGTTTACAATAACAAAGCGATGATCCAGATCTTTCGCAAACAGATAATCGGGTACCTGATCTATCATTGCCCTCAGCAAATTCCGCTCTGCCGTCCACTCCGTGCTTGCAAAAAGGCCGTCATGGTTTCGCGCTGCCATCCCCCCGATCGTTGCGGTCAAACGATCGATCTGCAAGTCGCCGCTCTGGGGATTGGAACAGCCGGAACGTGTGCCATTTTCGTTCAATGGAGCACGGAGGAAAAGTCTCCGGAGCCAAGGCAATTGCATCCGGGTATAGTCATCGGCCACGGGGCTAGGGCCTTACGCCCGAGCGCGCGCGCACCGTTTGTTGGCGCATCTCTGTGCTAAAACCCATGGTGCGCTCCCGGTCCGCGGCCAGCGATGCGATCAAGTTGACGTCACGTTTTCCGTTGTTAAACAGCCGCATTACTTCACGTGCCAATCGGCCCGCGTTATGATTTCCATCATCCGATGCATCGAGCAGGAACATAGCCTGTTCATAGGCTGCCGACATGACGTGCCAGTTCACCTTGGTATATGCATCTTTGGAAACTGACGTTAAAATTTGAAATGACATGATTGCTCCCTTTGGGCGGGAGCTCAACTAATCTCTCCAGCGTCAGCGGCCGATCCAATGCCTGACGACAAGACCAGAGTCGTCCTTTAAGGCGAACAAGTCAACGTAAGTCATTAAATGCTGCATATTCCTTGGTTTAGATGAATGAAAAACAAGAACAGCGAAGACGAAATCAAGGCATATCCGGTTGTCCAAAGAACAGAACGCATGTTTCAATGACATGCCCGTCAACGCGGACCGACTTCATTGGCTTGCTGTTTTGATTTATACTCGGCCCGCGTGGAGAGCTTAAAAAGGTTCAGTCGCAACCACACGATAGTGAGCTAATCTGGATCGATGTAGTTATTTAACCGAATCAGGCGTCACCGTAGCTTCCCCGCGGAACCTGAGCGGGAGGACCTCACTCCGATCTTCCAACTGTTGATAGCAAGGCAGTGGCATTTCGCGATCTGGGGCGTTTAAAATAAGGGCTTTGGTTTGGCAATTTTAGTCGGGACGATTTACGGGTAGGTGCAGTGAAGCGCCTGCCCTTTCGGCCGCTGCTCTTAGGCGCTTGTCTCTGGTCCATAAGTTCGCTCGCTGGTCAAGAAGGACGGATGCCAGCAAGTGAGCATCGGTGTAGCCAATGCCGATGCTGAAAGACTGTGGCGATCCGCTGCGCTCCGGCGGCACGGAGCTGCCTTAGCATCGGGCATAGTTCCTCCGACCGCGATGAGACGCTTTCCCGACTCCACACGGACAAGCGTTTCCAACGCCTGGCGCACTAGGGCCGCAGTTTCATTTGTACCGGTCAACAACCTAGCCTTCTCCATAAGCGCGTCGTCGAGGTTAATAGTCGATCGCATGATGTAGCTCCCTAACTGAAGCGCGAAAAATAGCACCGTTGGTGATAAAATCCATGCCGTTGCAGCAACGCGTTCACTGATGTGGCATCGAAAATTTCTTACCCGAAGGGTCGAAGCTCAAGTGCTATTGACCATCTACATGCTGGCCGATCGAGCATGATAAATGTGCCGCTGCTGTGCCGAAAAACATCCGGTATGCTGCTTGTGAGGGTAGAAGCTGTCGGTCAGCACATGGCCCCGAAGCTGGCGTTTGGCGATCGTGGCGCGCCCGACCGCTATGCGCCCTCTTCAGGCCTGGATCCGGTAGCGGCTGCATCCTGAAAGCGGACATGCAAAAGGAGAGCACATTCACGGTTGACCGCATTCATCCGACCATATTTGCCGTTCTCGAGATTGTCGCAACCTTGCATGGTTGCAGACAGGGATACATTTGCGCATAGTCTTGCCCAACGATGCGATTGCCGAACTTTCGAAAAACAGGAAGTGCCCGTTGAAAGGAATAGACTTCAACGAGTTCAGGAACGGATGGCGGCTGGTGTTGGCCGGCTTGCTCGGAACGGCTTTGGGCATGCCCGCCATTCCGTTCTACACGATCGGCGTCTTTGCGCCGATCTTCGTGAAAGAATTCGGCTGGTCCTTCGCGATCATTTTTGGCGGTCTGTCGCTGTTGGCCGGTGCAATTTTCATCGTCGGTCCATTTTTCGCGACGTTGATCGACAGGTTTGGTGCGCGCCTGGTGGCGTCGATCTCGCTGCCGTGCCTGGGCCTGAGCTACATGACGCTCGCGGCATCGAACGGCTCTATCGAACGATACTATCTGTCGTGGCTGGCTATCGCGATCTTCGGGTTGGGAGCGACCCCCGTCGTCTTCACGCGGGTGATGAATAATGCGTTCGAAGAACGCCGCGGTCTTGCCCTTGGCATCGTGCTATCTGGCGCGGGCCTGTTCGCCTTCGTGGTGAAACCGCTGGCTCAGGTGTTGATAGAAACTGGTGGTTGGCGTGTCGCGATCTTGGTGGTTGGGGCAATGCCCATATTGATCGCGTGCCCAATGGTTCTCTGGGGCTTTGCCAGGTTGCCAAGTAGGAGCGCTGGCACGGAACCGGCGATGAGCAAGGCATCGGAAGGCATGACCGCTCGCGAGGCTTTCCAATCCCGCTATTTTTGGCTCTTGGCCATCGTCTTCGTGCCGATGTCGCTCGCTATCGCCGCGCCACTGCCCAACATCGAGAACATACTTCGCTCGCTGAGCCTGTCCCCCAGCGAAGTCGTTCAACTCGCCTCGCTCGTTGGAATAGCGGCCGTGGCCGGCCGACTGCTTGGCGGCATACTGGTCGATCGTTTCTGGGCGCCTGCAGTCGGTACGGTCATATTGACGCTGGGCGCGGTCTCCTGCCTTATCCTTTCGCTGGGCCATGTCAGCTTTCCCATGGCCTGCATAGCTATCTTGTTGCTTGGCCTCACTTCTGGAGTGGAATTCGACCTGATGGCCTATCTGGTCGCCCGCTATCTCGGGATGCGCAGCTATGCCACGACCTACGCCACGCTATACGGCATCTTCGTAGTCGGTGCTTTCGTGGGACCCAGCCTGTTCGGTTACGCGTTCGACAGCACAGGCACCTATTCGGGAATACTCAAAGCCTGTGCGCTGTTGCTCGCGGCTGGGGCGGCAACGATTCTTCTTCTGGGGCCTTATCCAACCCGAAAGACCCAGGCATTCGCCTGACGTCGCCAGGCGATCGCCATCTGCACCTATGTCGGTTTTACCTCTTTTAACCAGCCGTCGGGAGGTCGCCGCGATATCATCTGCCCAATTCCGGATGGTCGGCTTCGGTCCGCCACCGCCGCGAAACATCAGGAGGCGGCTTTATGAGCAAGGGAAAAGTGCTGGTGATGGGCTCGAACGCTACGCGTATCAAAATTCAGGGAGGAGGCACCGGGCCGACGGGACAATATCTAAATGAAACGGTGGTGCCCATGCTGGCGCTTGTCGGGGCAGGCTATGACGTTCTGCTTGCCACTCCTTCGGGCGCCAAGCCTTACATTGACCCGGCGTCGGACGCAGTCCAGCATTTCGGCGGCGACGAGGCGGCGTATCAGCGCGGCAAAGATTTCTTCGCCAACGATCCCTCGACGAATACGGGCCGCACTCTGGGATCTGTGATCGAGGAGGGGCTGGATAAATATGCCGGCGTATTCGCGCCAGGCGGCCAAGGGCCCGTCGTCGATCTGATGCAGGATCCTGACGCGGGAGAGATCCTTCGGCATTTCCACGCGGCCGGAAAGCCCACCGCCCTGCTCTGCCACGGCCCGATCGTCTCGATTTCCGCAATGCCTCGGGCGAGCGAATTTCGCACGGCGCTGATCCAGGGTGACCGGGTCAAGGCGGCAGAACTTGCAAAGGGGTGGCAATATGCCGGCTACAGGATGACGGTCTATTCGGCAAGCGAGGAAAAACCCATCGAGGAGACTATCCTGCACGGCAAGCTTTATTTCAATATGCCCGAAACCTTGGACTTGGCTGGCGCGAAGACGACAGTTGGTCCAGATTTCGAGCCTCATGTGGTCGTCGATCGGGAACTCATCACAGGCCAAAATCCTCGCTCTGACCATCCGATAGCGGCAAAGCTCATCGAAGCACTCGATCGCGCCAATGCGGCGCGTTGAACGAGAGCGCGGCAGAACGCCTCGCCTTCGACATCGTCAATTTCAAACGGAGCGGGTTTTATGATGCGCATCGCTTTAGTCCTTCTCTTGTCCTTGATCGCTCCTGCAGCCGCGTTGGCGCAGACGGGCGAAAAGCCCGTATCGATTGTTCTTGTGCATGGGGCGTTCGTCGACGGCTCCGGCTGGAAGGCGGTGTTCGACATACTCACTGATGAAGGATACGAGGTGCTCGTCGTCCAGAACCCGACGATCAGCCTCAATGGCGACGTGGCGGCCACGCAGCAGGTTATTGCAGCTGCAAGACACCCGGTAATCCTCGTCGGCCACTCCTATGGCGGAATGGTCATCACGGAGGCGGGTGACAATCCGAAAGTACGAGATCTGGTCTATATCGCAGCTTTTGCGCCCGACGCCGGAGAGTCTGTAGCATCGCTTGCCGAAGAGCCGGTACCGCCGGGAGAATCGGGCGCGCCGCTACTGCCGCCCCACAAGGGCTACCTGCTCGTGGATCCTTCAAAATTCCCGGGTGCTTTCGCCGCTGATGTCGATGCTTCGATTACACGTTTCATGGCCATCGCCCAGGTACCGTGGGGGCTGGAAGCGGTGCAGACAAAAATCACCAAGGTCGCGTGGAAGGCCAAGCCATCGCATTTCATGGTTACCACCAAAGACCTGATGATCCCGCCGACCTTCCAGCGGGCGTTCGCGAAGCGGGCCAGCGCCACAACCATGGAGATCAACAGCAGCCATGCCGTGATGCTCTCCCATCCGCAGGAGGTCGCAGCCTTCATAGAAACTGCGGGCAGCGCGAAATAGCCGACTGAGAGATCCGGATCATGGCTCACATCAAGATTATGGCGACTTTGCTGGCAAGGCCGGGCAAGGCGGGAGAGCTTGAGGCATTGCTCTTCAGCATGGCGCCCCACTGTAGGGCGGAGCCGGGAAATCTGCGATGGGACATCTGGCGGGACCAGACGAAAGCCGACCGCTATGCGCTGGACGAGCTTTATGTCGACAATGCAGCGGTGGCAGCCCACCGCGAGACACCGCATTTCAAGAACTATCTGTCGAAAATCCACGACCTGGCCGACCGCAATGCCTTTGTCCTCGAGCCCGCGCTGGTCGCGAACAAGAATGGCTGACGTGGTTTAAGAAGCACCATTGGACCGGGTTGTGTACTATCGCCTGAGAGTCTCGAGCAGGTGACGTGCCTTCGCTACATTCGCACAGGGCGGTACGTTATCGAATTCGGCGCAGATGGGCGACAGCAGATCAGCTGCTGCCACGTGCCGGTCGGTTTCCGCCCACAGTTCCGCCAGAGCCGTCGAGGCCCGCAGCCGGAAGAAAAGCGCACCGCTTTCTCTTGCAGTCTCCGTCGCCAGCAGCAGCGTTTCCGACGCGCCCGACAAGTCGCCATCCCGCCACTGCAGCAGCCCGCGCACCCGCTGCAGTTCCGGCTGGGACCAGTATTCGCCTTGGCGGTCGGCACGGTCGAAGGCAGCGCTCAGGCTGTCACGGGCGAGCGCGATACGTTTATGACGCAATGCGGCTTCCGCGAGCATGGCGAGATAGACAGGCACCCGGACGAGGAAATTGTTGGCAACGAGTTGCCCTATCGCCAGTTGCATCGCGTCGACACCCTCGCCTTCGCCGTCCATGCTCCTCACGGCGCCCTCGTAAAAATGACAGACGGGTCGCCAGATGGCGATATCGCGCAAGGCAAGATTGCGCGCCAGCAACGCAACATGTCGGCGCGCAGTTTCGGTCTCGCCGGACCAGAGCGCCAGAGGCAGGGCCGCCTGTGCAAGGGCGTTGGAATGTGAAACCAAGTGATCGAGCGCGAGGCTGTGGTCGAGTGCATCTTGCAGCGCCGTCGTCGCCTCGCTTCGATCGCCGGACACCCAGGCCGCCACCGCCAAAGCCACCCGGATCGATACGTACCGGTCCATCTGGAATCGGGCGACGCCCGATCGCTTCGCGGTGATCGCATGCTCGCGCACGAGTCTCCTCAGGTCATCGCAGGCAAACCGGACATCGCCGCAGTAAAAGGCGGCCATCAGCCTCACCCGCTCTCCCTCCGCTATGACCGCCCTTTCATTTTCCTGATCGGCGAGCTGAGCGAACTGCCTGAGCGTCATAATTGCCTGCCTGTGCCGTCCGGTGAAGCTTTGCAGTATGCCAAGTCCCCACAAGGTACGTAGCTGGTAATCAACGTTGCCGATCTCGCGCGCCAATTGGCTGGCCTCTATCCACGCCGCGTCGGCTTCGGGACCGAAATGGTCGGAGAAATTGAGGCCCGAGGCGTAGGACGCGATCAGTTTCATTTTGACAGCGGGTTCGCATCGCGACAGGGCTTCGACTGATTGCAGTGCCCGTTCTACGCGCCGGCGACTTTCAGCGACGGTCGACAACTCGTCCCAAAGCGGAATTGCAGCGCTGGTAAGACGCACGCCGACCTCGGGATCGGCGCCATCGCCCAAAGTCCAATCGATCGCGTTGAGCAAGTCGTTAACGCGCGGTTCGTAAGTGGCGGTCCATTGGTTCCTCGGCTGCCATTGCCACTCCATCTCGGCTTGCTCGAACACTCGTAGAAGATGGCGCGCAAGGTTGGATTGAGCGTCGACGGCTTCTCCACTCCTGTTTAGCCGCTCGGCCGCAAAGCTGCGAGTACTGTCGAGGAGGCGATAGCGTAGCGCGCCGGCATCGTACGCGACCGACAGGAGCGATTTCGCGGCGAGGCTTTCAGTGCACGCCGCTATCTCATCGATGCTTCCGCCCATGCGGCCGGCGACGCCGATCACATCGGATAGAAAGAAGCTTGCGGAAAAAACCGAAAGCAACCGCAGGAGCCGAGCCTCATCCGTGGAGAGGAGTTGGTAGCTCCAATCCAGGGTCGCAAGAAGGGTCTGGTGGCGCGGTAGAGTTTCGCGAGATCCCGCGTTGAGCGGCTCAAAGCTGCGTTCGAGAAGACCGAGCAAGGTTGCCAGATCCATAGTCGCCAGCCTCGACGCGGCGAGTTCGATCGCAAGCGCGATGCCGTCGAGACGTCGGCAAATGGTCGCCACCTTAGGCGCATCCATGTCATCTAACACGTAGCCACACGCCTCGTGTGCCGTCCTGACAAAGAGCTCGACGGCAGCAAAAGCCAGGGCCTCCTTTCGGTTGGTGCCACCGTTCTCGTCCGGATATGGGAGCGGAGACAAGCGATAGACATTCTCGGACCGCGAGCGGAGCGGTTCCCGGCTCGTCGCAATGATGTGGATGCCGGGAACCGCCAGCCTCAGATGCTCCGCGATGGCGGAGGCCGTGCTAAGAACATGCTCGCAATTGTCGAGCACGAGCAGCATTTCGCAATCCCGCAATGTTTCGACGATGCCGGCAAGCACATTGGTCCATTTGCCGCTGACGCCCAGCGAAGCCGCAATCGTCGCGGCTACAAGCTGTGGGTCACCGATGGTGGCAAGATCTACGAAGCAAACACCATCGCCATAG
The DNA here is from genome assembly GCF_014192095.1 of Phyllobacterium trifolii. Classification (GTDB taxonomy): domain Bacteria; phylum Pseudomonadota; class Alphaproteobacteria; order Rhizobiales; family Rhizobiaceae; genus Phyllobacterium; species Phyllobacterium trifolii. The sequence continues at coordinate 69,701 of NZ_JACHXN010000007.1, read as the reverse complement.
CGTTTCAGAAGGTGGCTCGCTGTGGCCAATGCGACGGTCGTCTTGCCGACGCCGGCCGGGCCGACAACAGTCACTAATTTTTCCGTCGCAAGCTTGGCTTCGAGCGCGGTGATTACTTGATCGCGACCAATGATCGGCGCAATGTTCGGCAGTTCTCTCGCTACCGCCTTGCCAGGTTCGAAAGCAGTCGGCGAGTGATCTCCTCCATAGACACGCAGCGGCGCGACAAAGCGATAGCCGCGGCCGCTTACCGTGGCGACGCACGACAGTCCTGACGCTTCTTGCCGAAGAGCACGGCGCAAGGCGGCGATGTTGACCTTCAGATTGCTTTCATGCACGAAGGTGTCGGGCCAGACGAAGCTCATCAGCCGATCCTTGCCGACGACTTCCCCCGCGTGGATAAGGAGCAGGTGAAGCAGATCGAGAGCCCGGGCTCCCACCCGCAGCGGTTTGTCGCCAAGCATCAACAGTTGTCGGTCTGGAATGAACCGATAGTCCCCGAAGCAATATGTCTTACCGTCTAGTTTGCCGGATCGTTCCATGCACCCCCGAATGGCTCCGTAATGAACACGCTGTTCCGAGTAGCGACTCCCGCATCTGCCAGAACGCACTCCAGGCTCGGCTAGGTGAGCTATGGCGTACCAGCCAATTTAACCTCTTTATCCGCTCGCGTATAGCATCGTGCGGACGCGGCGCCATTGGCCTTTGGATTGGTGTTGCGGACGAATGTATTCGGCCGGGCGACGGGGATGAGTTCGTTTTTGCTGAACGAGATGCCACGGCCTCTGAAGCAAAGGCATGCAGGAGGGGGTCCCGCGCGGGATACCAATCGAAGCGTCGTAGTGAAGCAGCAATGCGCGACCGGAGCGCTGGTCCTCCCTGCTGTTAAACTACCCAGAGAAAGCCCAGTTTGCAAACCTGCCCTACCAGAATTACCTTTTTTTACCCCCAATTTGGCTCGTTCGGTTGTAATGTGCTTCACACGCACCGTTGCTTTGCATACGGGACAATCGCGATGACCGTTCGGCTGCTACTCGGACCGTGGTTGCCTGGACGATAACAACTTGAGAGGCTTGCAACGAGCATGCCGCAAGAACTTGATTCAGTCGCCAAAACGGTAGCCTAAGCCGAGGAAAAACGATGCCTTGTTCTCGCACCACCCTCACCCTCTCTGATGCGAAGCGGATGCTGCAGGCGGGTGAAGCCAGAGCAGCAAGCTTCGGCGTTGCGTACAACATTGCCGTCGTCGATGAGGGTGGCGCGCTCGTGGCGTTTGCGCGTCAGGACGGCGCCCTCATCGGAAGCATTGATCTTGCCATCGGCAAGGCAGTGACGGCCCGTTTATTCGATAAGACCACCGCTTATCTGAGCGAACTGGCGCAGCCCGGTGCGCCGCTGTTTGGCATCGAGCAAAGCAATGGCGGGCGGGTCATCATCTTCGGCGGCGGAGTTCCGGTGCGCATCGACGGTGAAATCATTGGTGCGGTGGGCGCGAGCGCCGGAACGGTCGAACAAGATATTTCGGTCGCTGAGGCGGCAATCGCGGCTCTCAATTCAAGCAACGCCTGAACGAGACATCGGGGATGAAAGCGCCGCGCATCGCTATTCCACTGTCGCGTTAGATAGCCATCGTCAATAGGCGTTCGGCACACTGCTCATGCCGTGCGTTTAGGTTTCTGACGCAACACCAAGCCCGACCCTGTCGCTGTCATTGCCTCGACTGCAAACAGCGTTCGTTACGAACAGCAGCCTTGAAAAGTATAAACCCGCAGTCGAAATTTTACCAAGCGCAGCCTTTCCTGCTCATCATGGCGTTCGCAGAACACCTCGCCGGCCAAGATCTAAACGAAGAATCGGGCCCCACGTTGGCCGTTGTCGATGTCCAACCACCGGTTAAAAGAGGTAAATTCTGGCCAACTGTCCTTGCAGCTTCGGAAGTCTCGAGTACGGTTGCACGCAATAGCTAGGTCCTGGAGAATTGGGGAAGGCTTGCCATGTTTGATATCACGGTAAATGGCGTTAAGCATCAAGTAGACGTGGTTCCCGAGATGCCTTTGCTCTGGGTTTTGCGCGATGAGCTTGGCATAACAAGTCCTAAGTATGGTTGCGGAATAGCACAATGCGGCGCGTGTACGGTGCAAGTCGATGGAGCAGCCGTGCGCTCTTGTCAGGCACGTATGGCTGATATTGCGGGCAAGGCGATAATCACGATTGAAGCCGTGGGCAATGGCAAGCTGCACCCCGTGCAGGAAGCCTGGATCGAACATCAGGTACCGCAGTGCGGCTACTGTCAGACCGGCCAAATTATGCAGGCGATCTCGCTGCTGAAATCAAATCCCAAACCCACTGATGAGGACATCAACGAGGTCATGTCGGGAAATCTCTGCCGATGTGGAACGTATGAACGTATTCGTGCCGCGATCCACACAGCCGCTGAGAAGATTGGAGGGAATTGAGATGGGCGAGAAACCGGGTCTCTCGCGCCGTGCCTTCGTTTTCGGCTCCGTCGCGATCGCCGGAGGTGTGGCGTTCGGGCAGTATGGTCAGGCGCAACCGGCACTTTCTTCCGCTGTCGCGCCGAATCCGTTGACGGCGGACCTCGGTCCGAATTCGGTTACGTTCAATCCTTGGGTCGAAATCAGTCCAGAAAAAATCACCCTGATTGCCCAGCATGCCGACAAGGGCCAGGGCGTCGGTTCTATCCAGGCGCTCATGATCGCCGAGGAGTTGGACCTCGAGCCGGGCCAATTTGAAATTCACTTTGCCGGACCCAGTCCCGTCTATTTCAATACCGGCTTTGCCCACGAACTTGCGCCGTTCATGGCGGCAGACCAAAGCCCCGAAGCCGAAAAGGCTCGCGCGGCAGCGCTGGAATGGCTCAGGAAGGCCGGCCTGCAGATGACCGGCGGCTCCAGTGCGATTCCCGATACCTTCGAAAAGCTGCGCATGGCCGGCGCGATCGCCCGGGAAACGCTCAAGGCGGCTGCAGCCAAGCGGAGCGGACTCGCGGCCGCTGACTTGCGTACAGAGGCCGGAAGCGTGATCCTGCCCGACGGGACGAAAATTCCGTACGTCGCCCTTTCGGCCGATGCGGCGAAGATTACGCCGGTTGCGGTCGCCAAGCTCCGCGAACCATCACAATGGCGATTTATTGGCAAGCCGATGGAGCGACTCGATATCCGATCGAAAGTCACCGGCGAAATGAAGTTCGGTATCGACAGGACGATGGACGGCATGGTTTACGCCGCCGTCAAGCTGAACCCCAACAAGGGGCAGCCGATCAAGTCATACGACGCCAGCAAAGCTCAGTCGATGCCGGGCGTCCAGACCATCCTCAAGATATCGAATGGTATCGCCGTGATTGCGACAAACAGCTGGTACGCGATGCAAGCGGCCGAGGTGGTGGACTGTGTATGGGAGCCGAGCATATATCCGGCCGAGCAGGCTGACCACTGGAACGTCGTGGCCTCTTCCTTTGCTCCACAATTCCTCGGTAAGGAGTGGCGCAACGACGGCAAGATCGACGCTGGATTGAAAGATGGGACGCTGGTCGAGGCGGAATATCGCGCACCCTATGTGGGGCATCAACCGTTGGAGCCGCTCAACGGCATCGGCATCGTTACCGGCAAGGGAATGGAAATCTGGGTCGGACATCAAACGCCACAATCCGTGCAGTACATCGCTGCCACAGCGATCGGTATGAAGCCAGAACAAGTGACCTTTCATAACGAGTGGATGGGTGGGAGCTTCGGGCATCGCCTCGAATTCGAGAATATCAGAGCGCTTGCCGAGATCGCGAACCAGATGCGCGGGATACCGGTAAAGCTCATCTTCTCGCGGAAGGAAGACTTCCTGCAGGACATTCCCCGACAGATTGCGATGGGCAGGTGTAGGGGAAGTGTCAAGGATGGAAAGATAGTCGCGGCCGATTTGCAGGTCGCCGCAACAGCGCCATTCAAAGAGCTCTTGGCAAGGATGGGCGCGCCCACGAAGGACCCCGATGGCCAACTGGCGGTTGGCATCTGGAACGTGTACTACAACATTCCTAATTACCGGGCGACAAGCTTCGAAGTACAAGGACTGTCACCTTCGACGACCTGGCGGTCCGTAGGGGCTTCCGCCAACGGATTCTTCACCGAAAGTTTCATCGACGAGTTGATTTACGCCGCGGGGCTGGACCCGCTCGGGGCGCGCATCGAGATGTGCAAGATTCCGATCTACCGGAAGCTCTTGGAAACCGTTGGTGAGATGGCGGACTGGAAGGGCCCCCTTGGAAGCGGAAAAGGCCGCGGTGTGGCGTTTGTCGAGTCGTTTGGTACGGCTGTCGCTGAGATCGTCGAAGTAACTATGACAGGCGCAGGCATCAAGATCGACCAGGTCTGGGTGGCCGCTGATGTCGGTAAGATTATTGATCCTGTCAACTTCGAGAATCTCGTCCAGGGCGGTGTCGTCTGGGGCCTTGGCCACGCCATGAATTGCGAACTCACCTATGCCAAGGGGGCTGTCCAACAGACCAACTATAACCGCCACGAGGCCATGCGCATGTATCAGTGCCCGGTGATCGAAGTGCGTGGCCTGGAAAACGATTATACCGTCAGGGGCATTGGTGAGCCGCCAGTACCACCTGCAGCGCCCGCACTCGCCAACGCCATATTCGCTGCGACCGGCAAGCGTATCCGCGAGATGCCGTTCAACAAGTTCATCGATTTCGTGTGAGGGCCCGCCATGAGGATAACTCTGATCGCGCTCACGTTTGCCAGTTCATCAATCTTCGCCCTGATGGGAATGGTTTTGGCTAAAGACGGGGCGAAAGATACGCTGCCGCCTGGCAGCGTCAGCAGCGCCGAGGGACTGCAGGCCTGGAAGAGAATTGAAGCGGTGGTGACGCACCCGCGTTGTGCCAATTGTCACGTCGATGCGAAGGCTATTCCGATCTGGACACCGGCTGGCGAAAGCAAGCCCCGAGTGCACGGCATGAATATCCATGGAGGAGAAAGCCGCATCGGGGCAGAGACAATCCCATGTTCGACGTGTCACGTCACTTCGACCACGCCGAACGACCCCGCACCGGCGCCTTTGCATGCAGGCATCGACTGGCAGCTTGCGCCGGTGGAATTCATCTGGTTTGGCAAGAGTGGCGCCGAGATCTGTGCTCAACTGAAGGATCCCGAACGCAATGGCGGCCGCGACGCTGCCGGTCTCCTCGAGCATTTGAGGCACGACGCATCGCTTAGCGGATTTATTCCGAGAGCGTGGGCGCCGGGCGCTGGCCGCACGACCCCGCCGGGAACCTTCGAGGATCATGTCAAAGACATGGCTCTTTGGGGAGCCGCCGGCCAGCCCTGTCCGGACTAAGGAGGAGACTATGGTGTGGTTCTGTCAATCAGCGGATGATAGACTGGTCTTAGGTGTATCGGAGGCCTCGTCGACACTGCGATGTTTCCCTGAGTGTCCGGCGCGCAGACCGTATAGGGGTCGTATTGCGATAGCGCGCCGCCTCCTCGCACCCCCATTGCGGTGGTCATCTCACCATCGAAATACGCAGCTATGATCAAGAAACATACTGGCCGATGCGCATGCGGCGTGGTGAGATTCGGGTTCGATATCGATGCTGACTTTGTCGCAGTCTGTCATTGCCGCGACTGCAAAAGGGCATCGGGCGGCGAGGCGATGACACTTCTCGGCCTAGCTGAAGATGATTTCACGCTCCTAAGCGGGCAACCCAAGGCTTTCCACTACACTGCTTCGTCGGGAAAGGGGTTGGACCGGAATTTCTGTCCCGCTTGCGGCACGCGGCTGTTCACCAGCAACGCGGAAAGCTATTTGGGCATGGTCGTCGTCTCGATCGGCAGCCTGGATAATCCTGAAGGCGTAAGACTCTGTGCTGGAGAAGCACCGCTCGCCTGGGCCATTCCGCTCGATGTGCCGCAATTCGAGACCATGCCCGGATGAACGCTCGTGGTTGGCCCACACCTGGACTTCATGCACTTGTCGCGGACTTGACTTTCCGCCCGGATAAAATAGCGCCCTGGGCGGACAACTGGACATTTGGGCGGGTCACTTCGTGCCGGTCGGCACGATCCTCCCGGTCCGTTATGAAAGGAGGCAGGGATGCTGGAGAAAGCCTATCGTGGTCAATGCGCTGCCGTGAAGGTGCATTGCACGAACGAGGCGGAGCGGCGAAAGCGGGGCCTCACGTTGTTCGCCCTGGCACTCGGAAGCTTCTGCATCGGGACGTCTGAGTTTGCGAGCATGGGGATTCTCCAGCTGTTCTCCGCCAGCCTTGGAATCGACATCCCCACGGCAACGAATGCGATCGCTGCCTACGCCTTCGGTGTGGTGATCGGAGCTCCTCTCGTGACACTGGCGGCGGCTCGGCTCAACCGGAGAACCCTTCTCCTGTGCCTAATGGGCCTGTTCATCCTGGGCAACGTCCTGTCGGCGGTCGCCACCGATCTCGGCACGTTCGCCTTCGCCCGCTTCATCAGCGGCATGCCGCAAGGAGCCTATTTCGGTGCCGGCGCCGTGGTTGCGTCGTACATCGTTGGCCCCGGTCACGCCGGCAAGGCCTTTGCACTGGTCATGTCCGGTCTGACGATCGCGACGATCATTGGCTCGCCGCTGGCGACCTTCCTCGGCCAGAGTCTTGGCTGGCGAAACACCTATTTCAGCGTCGCCGCGGTAGCCGGTCTGGCGTTCATTGCCTTGTGGACCTGGGTGCCTCGAACCCAAGCGCTTCAGGGCGGACCCGTGACGCAGGAACTGGCATCTCTGCGCCGGCCGGCGGTCTGGGCCATGATGCTTGTCGCGGCACTCGGCGTGGCCAGCATTTTCGCTGTCTATACCTTTATCGGTCCCTTCGTTACCGACCTTGCAACGCTCGATCAAACATGGATACCGGTAGCGCTGGCACTATTCGGCCTCGGAATGACCGCGGGTAATTTGATAGGCGGACGGCTGGCGGATTCATATCCCGCGCGAGGATTGGTCGTGGGCTATGGCAGCGCCCTGATCGTGCTTTCGGTGCTGGCGGCCGGTGGCGGAAACGTGTGGATACTGATGCCAGCGCTGTTCGGCGTCGGCGTCACCATGATGGTCGCCATCCCCACGATCCAGGTGCGCCTGACGCGCGTTGCTCCGGAGGCCCCTACGTTGATGGGCGCCCTGAACCTTGCAGCGCTCAATATCGCCAACGCGATCGGTGCCTGGGCGGGCAGCCTGACTATCGCAGCCGGATATGGGCTACTCTCCGCCGTATGGGCGGGCTTTGGACTGACCCTTCTGGGTCTTCTCGTCTTTGCGCTCACCTTGCCGAAGGCACCTCAGCCGGCGCCTGCTTGACCCGCCATGGGTTGCATGGAAATGTCCGCGGCAGAAAGCGGCAAGCCTTAGGCTTTGGTGGTGCGCAGGATAGACTGACAAACTGATCGGGATACCGTCGCTCACGAGCACGAGCATAGGTCGATATGGAGTTCACACAATGGCGATCACCGATGCTCGGCGGGAGCAAGCATATCCAACACTTTCGACTTTCCAAATCGGGATGGCTCGACGCTTCGCGAGCGGCGAGCCGAGGCGTTTCGGCCCAGGCGACATCCTCTATGAGATCGGAACCCGCAACGTGCCTGCCTGGCTTATTCTAGAGGGCTCCGCCGATGCAATTCAGCGCGGCGGGGCTGGCAGGTCGTCCGTGATCGCCACCTACGGTGCCGGCCAGTTCACCGGCGAGACCAATCAGTTGTCTGGTCATGCAACCTTGGCGTCGGTGGTCGCGGGCGAGAAGGGCGTAACTGCAATACCCTTTGATGCCCCACATCTTCGCGCGCTTGTCATCGGGTCGGCGGATGTTGGTGAAGCGATCATGCGCGCCTATATCCTCCGTCGCGTCTCGCTGATCGAAGAAGGGCGGGTCGGCGGTGCAGGGTCGATTCTGGTTGGACGCCGGGATGCTCCCGACATCGTGAGGTTGTCTGGATTTCTCACCCGCAACGGCTATCCCCACTCCCTCGTCGCCGCATGCGAGGCCGAGGGGCGCGAGCTGGTCGAACGGCTCGGCATCGCACCTGACGATCTGCCATTGATGATCTGCCCAAACGGCACATTGCTCAGAAATCCGAGCGACGCGGATGCTGCGTCCTGTCTGGGCGTCGTGCCGGATCTCGATCCGAAGAATGTCTATGACGTGGCAGTCGTCGGAGCGGGACCGGCTGGGCTGGCCACCGCTGTCTATGGGGCATCTGAGGGACTGTCTGTCTTGGTTCTCGATTCGCGGGCTTTCGGCGGCCAGGCGGGCGCATCCGCCCGGATCGAAAATTATCTCGGCTTCCCAACTGGTATCTCCGGACAGGCTCTTGCAGGGCGTGCCTTCAATCAGGCGACGAAGTTCGGTGCCGAGCTTGCGATCCCACTGACCGTCGGAAAGCTGTGCTGTCATGGACCTGAGTCGGAAGCTCCTTTCTCTCTGGAGCTCAGCAATGAGTGTACCGCACGGGCGCGTTCCATCGTGATCGCGTCAGGAGCGCGCTACCGACGGCCTGATATCACCAATATCGAAGAGCTGGAGGGAGCTGGCGTCTCCTACTGGGCATCGCCGATCGAGGCCCGCCTCTGCGCCGGAGAGGAAGTCACTCTCGTCGGCGGCGGAAACTCAGCCGGCCAGGCCGTTGCTTACCTCGCACCACAGGTCAGGCACCTGCATCTCGTGGTCCGGCGACCACTCGAGCAGACTATGTCCCAGTATCTGATCGACCGGCTCGCGGTATTGGCCAATGTAGAACTCCATGTGGGCAGCGAGATTGTGGGCTTGCATGGCGACCGAGAGACAGGTTTGACCGGCGCCACCTTCCGTGACGTCCGAACCGGCGAGACCGAGGAGTGTGCCTCGCGCCATCTCTTCCTGTTCATTGGCGCCGATCCTAATACCAGCTGGCTTGACGGCTGTGTGGCGATCGACGGAAAGGGCTTCGTTCTCACGGGAGATGGTATAGGCCAAGGCGAGCGACTGCCGCTCGAAACGAGTTGTCCCGGGATCTTTGCCATTGGAGACGCACGCGCCGGCTCCACTAAGCGGGTCGCGGCCGCCGTCGGTGAGGGCGCGGCGGTCATCGCGCAGATCCATTCTTTTTTGGTGCGAAATGTGGGACCCGCGTCGATCGTGGCTCCCGCGCCTACCCCTGTCTAGGCAAGTGAGCAATGCACCAAAGAGCCCATTGAAGGCGACGCTGTCGAAGAAGGCAGAGGCTTCACGATCTGTTCTCCTGCAATTGCAAATGACACGTAAAAGTGTTGCGTCAGGCAGTGCCATCGCGGACCCCCTTGCCCTCAGCATGGAAGAATATGATGACCGTGTCACCATTAGCGTAAATATTGCGGATGGTGGGAACAAGCCGGTCCGAGATGCGCGTATTGAACGGGCGAATGACCGTCTCGATGAAGTCTGCCTTGCTCACGTAGAGCGCCGGCCGCCTGATCGTCATAGAGACTTCCGGTTCCGTTCTTTCAGGCATCGAAGCCTGGTTGAACTGTGGCCACAGAAATCGCGAATACATGGAAAGTGGATCGTCTGTTTAAGCATTGTATTGCTCCTTGTTTGTTAGATATTCGCTCAGCTGCCTGCCGGGAAATCAGTAGAGATCGCTAGATCCCGCCATGCGGCAAGCTCTCCGGCAACCGCGGTATTTTTCTTTTCGATTGCTGCCACCGTATCCGAGCCAAATGGCATGCGAAGCGGTGGATTGTCGGAATGGGCGACAGTGATCATGGCTTTTGCCAGACGGACCGGATCGCCAGGTTGCGCGTGATTGAATTGTGCAGCTGCGGATCGCATCTCGCCGGCGGGGGTATCGTCATAATCGGCAATGGCGCTGTGGCTGATGGAAAGCGAGCTTTCGTCGAGAAAGTCGGTGCGGAAGAAGCCGGGTTCGACGACAGTGACCTTAACCCCGAGTGGTGCGAGCTCGTCCGACAAAGCCTCGGAAAGGCCTTCCACCGCAAACTTCGTCGAGCAATAAACGCCCCATCCGGGATGGCTGACATAGCCGCCGATGGACGAAATGTTGATGATGTGGCCGGAACGCTGTCTGCGCATGTGGGGAAGCACAGCGCGGGTGACCTTAAGCAAGCCAAAGACGTTTGTGGCATAGAGCTTTTCAATCTCAGATGCTGTTGCCTCTTCAACAGCTCCGAGCAGGCCGAAACCGGCGTTGTTCAGGAGAATGTTAATCTTGCCGAAGCGCTTGATCGCCTGCTCGGCTGCCGCGTTGGCCTGTTCCTCATTGGTGACGTCCAGTGCGACTGGAAGCAGGTTCGGATGATCGCCAAACCGAGCAGTGACTGTTGCAGGCGTGCGGGCGGTTGCAACAACGGCATCGCCGGCTTTCAGAGCTTCCTCGGTGATCAGTGCGCCAAAGCCGCGTGATGCTCCCGTAATGAACCAGATGCGCATGATGTTTTTCCTTTCCTGTTGAATGCACCCAAGTTCTACCGCATGTAAGAAGATGAAATAATCGCCGTAAATTTCTACAAGCTAATGAGGAAAATTCATTAATGCGGAAGATTGGCCCTGCCGACCTCGCCATATTTCTTGCCATTGCGCAGCACCGCAGCTTTCGGAAAGCCGCTGTCGAGCTCGGCGTTACGGCTTCGGCATTGAGCCACGCATTGCGGAGCATAGAGGAGCGACTTGAGATACGTCTGGTCAACCGGACGACCCGAAGTGTGGCGCTGACCGATGCGGGGCAGCAATTGTTCAGCCGGGTCAACCCCGCGTTCCTTGACATTGAGGATGCGCTAGAGGATTTGAATGCCTTTCGCGGTCAGCCTTCCGGCAAATTGCGTATCAATGCAGCGCGGGCAGCGGCTAAACTGGTGCTCTTACCAATTATCTCGAAGTTCCTGCGGGCTTATCCCGCAGTAGAGGTCGAATTGCTGGTCGACGATGCGTTGGTCGATATGGTCGCAGAGGGCTGTGATGCGGGTGTGCGTTTCGGCGAGATGGTGGCGGCCGACATGATTGCAGTGCCAATCGGTCCAAGGCACCGCTTCGCCGTGGTGGCCTCACCCGGCTACTTTGTACAGCATCCCGAACCGGTAACACCGCATGATCTGAGCCAGCAGCCATGTATCCGCTATCGTTTCGCGGGCGGATCATTTTATCAATGGGAGTTCGAAAAAGGCGGAATTGAGCTGGAGATCGAAGTGGCAGGTCCTCTTACCCTTGGTGATCAGGATCTGATGATAGGCGCGGCACTGGATGGTGCAGGCCTTGCCTATCTTTTTGAAGAACAGGTGCAGACACTTGTTGCCGAGGGGCGCTTGCAGCGGGTTCTTGAGGACTGGTGCCCGTATTATCCGGGGTTCTTTTTGTATTATCCCAGCCGACGGCAGCTTCCGACAGCGATGCGGGCTTTCGTCGATTTTCTCAAGGTTGGCCGCTAAGCCAGACTGCGCATTTGGTGTCGAGTCCAACAAGCGCAGAGGCAAGGAAACCCGATCGGTGCGCACCAAGTCAGCCGGCAATATACAAGACCATCGGTTAAGGGTTTGATTCGAGCGTCAGCTTTGTGCCTTTCTGACCTTTAAGCTGCCTATGGGTCGTCGGACGGCCGCCCTTGGCTAGCCCGATAGTCTCTCCCTCAACACAGACAGCAAGCTTGTCCTGCGCACCGGAAAGGGACAGGCGTACCCCTTCCTCCCTCCTAACAGAGGGCGCTCACGCAGTTTGCCAAGGATTTCCTCTAGCCGTTCCGTGCTGAGAGATTCAACACCATCGTCATCCGATGATAACGGCGCCTCACCTGCGGGAGAGAGCGATAAGGCCCCGCGCATTCCCCGCCTATGACCTCCAGAAGGCCAAAGGCATTGCCTGAGGAAATCCCGAGCGCGCCCGAAAGGCGCTGTCGCGCGCCTTCATCTGGCAGCAGGCCGGAAAAGAAAGGGCGAACGATCCTGTCTCCGTAAGCCGCCTCCTGCAACGGCATGGAAAAGGAGATGGCGCTGGATGTGCTTCCTTCTAGATAACCAGCATCGTAAGCGAAGCTGAGCGCGCCACCATCTCCCTGGCTGAGCACGCCTGCCTTCTGTTCCCTGTAATAGACGTCCAGGAGATGCATCATGACGCGTGCTCCCGACGACTGCCGACGGAAACACGCAATCCTAAGGTCGCCGCCACCTGTAGGGCGCGCCCTATCTGGCAACTATCCTTCCCGGCTTCGAGCTCGCGCACGAAACGCACCCCAACTCCGGTCAGCGCTGCGAGCTGCTCCTGTGTCAGTTTCTGCGCTTTTCGCTCCGCACGGATCAGAAGTCCAAAGCTCTTACTATCTGCGATCGCAAATCATGAGCAGCCAGGCACATGCCCGGCGGACACGCGACTGCAGCGCTCCAACTTTAATCTTCGGACTTGCTGGAGGAAGCCACCGGCTCCCATCCATAAACACTTCGTCCACCCCACTCGGCGGACTGTTTAAATTCGCCGGCCACGATCTCCTGCAAGTCTGGTCCTATTGCGTATTGCTCTAGTTGCCGAGATTGATTATCCAACCGTTCAAGGGCATGCAGTTCCTCTTGCCGGCCAAGTTTTCCCTTCTGAACCGCCGACTTTAAAACCTCGATCGTCTCGTCGTAGACTTTCAAGGGGACCGGAAACGGATGGCGGTCCTTGCCGCCATGGGCGAGAGAAAAGCGCGCCGGATCGGAAAAACGGCAAGGAGTACCGTGGATGACCTCTGCCACCATCGCAAGCGCCTTGACTGTTCTCGCGCCAACGCCTGGGACAAGGAGCAGCGCTTCAAAATCGGCCGGAGCAGCATTGGCCGCCGCAGCCAGACTTCCATGCAACCGTCGCATCACGATATCGCTTTCGCGCACATCGTGATGCGCGGGCATAATCAGATGCGGCAGCATAAGCTGATCAGTCTGCTCAATTTCAGCATTCACAGTTGGATTTGGTTCGAGCGTCACAAGTTCACGGACAATTCCCGCTGGGTCGATCGTCTTCAAGAGGTTGATCTGACGGTTGCGGGATGCCGCAGCGCGACGGTCCGCCAGATTTATAATCTCTCCTTGTCCATGGCCTTCAATCGCTGCATGGGGAGAATCGACAAAACTGCTCAATCCCTCGGATAGCCAATGATAGCGGCGCGCCTGACGGCTGTCGCCATTCATTCCTTGCTGGATTACGACCCACTTGCCGTCATCAGCCACGATGAACCCGTGCAGATAAAGGTCGAAGCCATCCTGTACCGCGGCACTGTCTACCTTGGCAACCAGCCTGCTGGATTGCCCAAGTGCTGCACCATCGAACCCCACACGATCTCCTATCGCTGCCAATTCTGCAGGGGTTTTCCTGGAGTGAGCGCCCCGACCACCACACACATGAACGCCCAGTTCCCGTGACATTGGCGTCAGCCCGCGTTTCAACGCTCCAATGACGCTGGTGGTGATGCCCGAAGAGTGCCAATCCATTCCCATTACAGCACCGAATGACTGAAACCAGAATGGATGCGATAGCCGGCGTAGAAGTTCATCGCGGCCGTAGTGTTGAATTATCGCCTCGCACATGACCGCACCGAGTTTGGTCATGCGATCTCCGAGCCATTTGGGAACCCGTCCGTGATGAAGTGGAAGATCAGCGCTGCCGGCTCGTTTGGTCAATGCTCATTCCCTGCGCTTTGGCGTTGGAGTGCATTCTTCGATGGGTTGACCGAAACTTAAGCCCCATGTCACCTTGGAACAAGGACTCAAGCAACCGCAATGTCGAAACCCTACATGTTGAAGGACGTGTACGGTTATGGACAGAAATTGCGTTTGACTCTCAACATTAAAGGCATGGCGCATTGGCGATCCAAAGGTGATGTGCCTGCCCGCCATTTTCGAGGCGGCCGTAAGAAATTGTTATAAATCAACGAATGTTCAAAAAAATGACCGCCCGAAATTGAACTAAACAGGCGGAGTCTAGACTCTCTAGCGCCGAGGTCGACGGCTTAAAGTGTAGCGCCCCACGTGGCCTGCTAAGCGATTTCTCGCTCATCGGGATTTGAATAAGGATGTCGTATCGCGTACTTCAATTAGCGGTGGCTCCGTCAATGGCCGTACTGGTCCTGGCTTATCAGGGTCGGGGACAGGCGGATCATCCGGTAGTGGCGGGTACGGTTCTGGCTCTGGGGTAGGTATCGGATCGCCCATATCAGTGTCTCCTCGTGATGAGTTCCTAACGACTTTCAGCAAGGGAATGTTCCGCTCGCAAAAACCGTCTAATACGGCGTCGCGCTGAGACCGAGCTGCTTTGATCCACACGCCGAGCACTTCAGTTTTGGCGCCAGGACCTTGTGCATGGCGCTGTGGTTTCTCCCGAGCTCCTTTGCCAGCATCTGTAGATCGATTTTTGACGCGTGTTTGCATCCTAGCCGCTGACAGAATGCCCACAGCGTGTATCCGTGATCGATCAACCCACCAATGGTGCCATTTTCGCTGGTATCAATCTGTACCTGAACGGGTTGCGGCCTCGGTTTTGGTTCAAGATGTCTTCGTACGCGATCACCTCACAATCCGCGCTGTTACAGTCCTTGCACCTGAATCTGAGGCTTCTGATTTCGCGACCATGGCCAAATATCCCGGCAAGGCTGTCTGCTGTGAAGCTTGCAGCTTTGTTGCATTTCCGGCAGCGGGATCGCACGAGCATCCGATGGCGGGCAGCCTGGCCCAATGTTTTTATTGTTCTTGCCATGAGAACAAAATGGGAACATATTCTTGGCCGGTCAAGGGCGAAGATGCCGCAACTTGCGAACGATTGGGGATCAATTATCATTGAGCCATGTGCAATTTGTACAATGCCACCACCACCCATGAAGCGATGCGGCAGTTGTTCCTGCCGATCAACGACCTGACCAACCGGCTGACACCGCAGATGGATGTCTTTCCCGACTATCCCGCCCCGATTGGTCGCAAGGACGCCAATGGCGACCGTGAACTGGCAATTGCCCGGTGGGGCATGCCGACCCCTCCTCAATTTCTGAAAGGCGATGTTGACTACGGTGTGACCAACATTCGCAATGTGAAATCACCGCACTGGCAGGCTTGGCTTAATCCGGCAAACCGTTGCGTTGTCCCTGCGACAAGCTTCTCCGAATACGGGAAGGTTCCAGATCCTGTCACCAGGAAGAAGCCACTCCATTGGTTTGCGCTTAATGAGGACAAGCCACTGTTCTGGTTCGCTGGCATCTGGACCAGCTGGTACAGCGTGCGGAAGAAAAAGGAAGGGCCAGTGCAGGCCGACATCTTCGCATTTCTGACCACCTTCCCGAATGCCGTCGTCAAACCGTTCCATGAACAGGCGATGCCGGTCATTTTGCGCACTTCCGAGGAAATCGACATCTGGATGAATGCGCCGGCCGAGGAAGCCCTGCAGTTGCAAAGACCCCTGCCCGACAATGAACTGATTGTTCTGCCACAACCGAAAGCAGAGGAAGAAGAACCGTTGCTGCTCTAAAGCCTCAAGGGCACAACAGATTACGCGCATATGCGCAAGTTGATGAAACGAAAAGACCTCTGAAGTCCGTTGTAGACTGCAACCAAATCATCAATGCAGAGTTTGGAAGCCATGGAAATCAAATGGCAAAAAACACCTCCCGGACCAGACGGGCAATTGCAGGACTTTACCGCAACAAGCCGCAACGGCATCGATATCGGCCGGGTTTATCAAATCGATAGTGGTCCAGACCTCGGACTTTGGTTCTGGACTTTTCTCCTCGGTCATTCGCAGTTTCGTATGACTGACGTCAGTGGCGTTCAACGCTCAAGGCCAAACGCGGCCCAGCAAGTCGCACGGGCCTATCAGCGTTATCTTGGAACCGCTGGTAGTGACGGCGGCGGATTGAGCCGGATACCCGTAATCACCACTGCGAACAGCAACGGAAAGCCACCATGCCCATAATGCCGCCACAGGATGACCGGGACGACCTGGATTGCCAGGAAGCTTTGGAAGTGGAATTCCAGGCCCATGCGGGAGTGGCGTTACTGCAGCTATTGGAAGACGCCAAGTCGGTGGGTTGGCCCGAAGCGGAAGCGCGCAAAGCTATTATGCGGTTGATTGAGGTGCACCTGAACTCGGAACGCCATGCCTGATACTTATGCGACTTGAATAGGGTCGCGTCATGCAACTCGGCACCTGTAGACTTCCCCGAGGGGCATCACATTTGCTAAATGAAGGGTATCAGAAGATTTCAATCTGCGTAAAGAAGTAGGACGCCACCAATAAGGATCAGGGCGATTGCCGGGAGGTTTTTCGTCAAACCGAGAAACTTAAGTCCTTGGGCGCGAGGTTCCAAAGATGCCGAGTTTTGATTGGCAGACGATTGGGGCGGCTGGCTCAATTTGCGATGACTGAGCGCTGCCCAAACCGAATAGAGCACGCCAGCGATCACGAGAATTGCGCCGAGAGCCTTGAACATTGTCTATCTCCTCAGGAGTTTGAGAGTTCGGCCTCGATCTTTGTTCGACTTCCTGCATGTTTGATAATTAATTCGACAGCACGATACTTGCTTACGTCAAACTTGGTCATCAGATATTGGGCTTCATAGTCGTCACTGGACGACACTTTCGAACGATCCCGGTTATCCTGATTATTTTTATCGTCGGCCATCTAAATTCCTCCCGTTCTTTACTTAACTGCAAAACAATATTCGGTCGTTTTCGTTCCACATGAGATGAAGCCCTAGTAAGGCGTCGCGCTGAGGCCAAGCTTCTTTGATCCGCACCTAGAGTTCAGCTGTGGCGCCAGGTCCACGTGCATGGCGCTATGGTCTCTTCCGAGCTTCTGCGAGCACCTGAAGATCAATCTTCCGCGAGTGGTTGCACCCACTAACGGCTCTGCTGCCAGATGGCTGAGTGAAATGACTGGGGATACGATAATGAGACGGCGATGGGCGCTTATTGCCTCCTTTTGTGTTTTAAGCGGAAGTTCTTTAGCCCCGCAGGTTCCCGTGGCCGTCGATCTGGAATTGGTGATTGCCGTTGATGTCTCTTATTAGATGGATAGCGAGGAACAGAGGATTCAAAGAGAAGGCTATGTGAACGCCTTTCGAAGCCCGGAAGTCGTCAGGGCCGTGCTCGGCGGACCGCGGGGAAAGACCGCAGTGACGTTCGTCGAGTGGGGTGGCTCGGAGGGTCAGGTGGTGCCGTGGACGACTCTGATTGACGGTGCGGAGTCTGCCGCCCAATTTGCCGAGGAGCTGCGCCGGCAGCCAATAAGACGGATATCCTTTACATCGATCTCAAACGCGCTGGCGTTGGCGCGAGAGCTTATCCGAACAAATCAATTTCGGGCGAGCCGACACGTAATCGACGTTTCGGGCGATGGGCCCAACAATGCCGGGGCTCCGGTGCCGGTTGCCCGCAATGCGGCGATCGCGGATGGAATCACCGTCGATGGTCTGCCGACCAAGTTGAAGACCGGACCGGATTCGGCAGCGATCCATGACCTTGATGCATACTACGAGGCATGTGTCATCGGGGGAGACGGGGCATTTTTAGTGAAGGTGTCAGACGTCAATCAGTTTGCCGAGGCAATCCGCAACAAGCTCGTTGTCGAGATCGCGGGGTTCAAGCTAAGCGAAGTTCAGGAGCGACGACCGGTCGTCGCATCCGTGCAACACCCACAACCCTACAATTGCGTAATTGGCGAAGAGTCTGAGGAGCGTGCCATTGGAAAATGATTGCCCCTAAGCTGCTCGATTGTCAGCCGATAGGAACCGCAACAATCATCAGGCATCGAAGTAGCGAGTTCTCACGCCCTTTGGAGATAGTCCGGGAACCTTTCTGGAGAAAATTGCATCTAACGGTGAGGAGATTGGTGAGCCCGCAATTTCGATAAATAGAAGTACCGTATCCGATCGCTCAGGCGATCTCGATCTCGTGCGGCGTGCCCTGACCCGCGACGCTGATGCGTTTCGTATGATCATGCGAACACATAACCTCCGACTCTACCGGAGATCGAGCGCCTTGCGCAGGATCAATCCGAACTCCTCAAGGAAAAACGCGAAATCGACAAAGTCGAGGCGCAAAAGAAGATGCATCGCCCGAGACAATGATATGATGGCTGCAATATTTGCGTTGGCCGCTTATAAGTCATGTCATTTTCGGGAGACGGAAGTTTGGCGCTGCGTTGCCGGCTGTGAAAGATGACTCTGCCGGTGCATCTGATCAATCAACGCCACCTTGACATTTGTTGTAAATTACGTATTTTACACATACTCAATGGAGTTGGTTATGCCTCAAAATGTAACAGTCCGGGCGAGTGATTTTTCTCGGAACTTTGCCAGATATCAGGACGATGCAATCGCCGCCAAGGTCATTAATGTGACCAGTCATGGACGCGTAATAGGGGCATACTTGTCGGCTGCCGAACTTGCTCATTACGAACTGCTGAAACGCCGTGAACGCGAAATTCTTGTCGTCGGCGATCTCGATGACGAAACGATGTCGGCCATTGAGTCTGCCGAGTACGGTGCTGAATCGAAGTGAACATTCCGGCGCCGAAGCCGGGTCTTGTCATCCGTTATAGTTTTCTCTGGAGCCATGAGCGGGATCAAGGTGCGATCGAAGGCTCCAAGGATCGGCCATGTGCCATTGTTGTCGCCACGCCCCGTGACGAAAACGGACATATCCACACGATCGTCGCGCCGATCACGCACCGTCCGCCCGATGATTTAGGAGCGTCGCTCGAGATTCCCGCTGCAATATGCCGAAGTCTTGGCTTTGACCAGGGCCGCCACTGGCTACGTTTCGATGAATTGAACCGTTTTTTATGGCCGGGATATGATCTGCGGCCACGCTCTGGTGGAGGCTATGATTACGGAATGCTGCCGCCGCGTCTATTCGAGCAGCTACGCCGCGGAATTCTCCAATTGCAACATAGCCGCAAGGGTCAAATCATATCGCGCGACGACTAAAACGCATGGCATTAGCAAAGTCTTTTGACAATTGCTCTTTTAAAATCAATAGTTTAGTTCCATAACCCGCATTATGCCTCAAGCACTTGTAAGAGGGCACATTCTATTTTCAAATGCGACACGTACAAAACCCTCTTTGTTTCAGGAGGATGGAATGCCCCGCAGTTTCACGCAATTGACGATGAACGGCGTATCGTTTCGCAGATGCTGCAGGCCAAGGCACGCTTGGCCCAGATTGCATCAATTCTTGGTCGTCATCGCTCCACGGTTCCCCCGGCTTTCAAGAAAGAGTGATTGAGGTCGCAGCCCGTACCGGG
Source organism: Phyllobacterium trifolii (assembly GCF_014192095.1). Lineage (GTDB taxonomy): Bacteria > Pseudomonadota > Alphaproteobacteria > Rhizobiales > Rhizobiaceae > Phyllobacterium > Phyllobacterium trifolii. The sequence continues at coordinate 50,437 of NZ_JACHXN010000007.1, read as the reverse complement.
TGTATTATGTCTTCATCTGACCGGCAGTTTCGCCCTCAATCTAATTGCTGGTCAGGAACTAGCCGGAAGCGTCCGAAACTGCACTCCATCTCAGTCCCCCCTGAACGTGAGTGCTTCGTCTTCCGGCTTTCTTTGTGTGAATAACCCATTGTGACGCCCGGCTTTTTTTGCCTGCTATGGGGGCAAAACTGCGAGAATTGAGGGTTTCCCATTAAGTCGAATGAACGACTAGGTTTTTCGGGTCTAGTTTGTAAGGTCTATCCTGCTCTACGGGGAATTTTGCCCAAACCTTCCCTTCCCGTATTAGCAGGGCTGGAGCCGCCAACCCAAGCCACCCTTGCGCTGCTCCAGCCTTTTCCCCATCCAAACCCGCTCCCCGGATTGCTCCGGCTCTCCTCAGGGCGGACATCGCCCTAATCGCGATCCTTTAGGCCGCTGGTTTTCCAGACCACACCATAGGTGCGCCACGCGTCCTTAATCCGCTCTTCGATTTCCACGACAGAGCGGTGCGGGAACTTCTCGTGGAGGTCCCTTGCCTCTCTCGTTATATAATCCAGGCTAAGATCAGCATCTTTGGCACGTTGAGCCCGAGCGTCGATTTCTGCCAGCAATTCCGCCTCTTTGCTCATTGTCCTGTCCTTCCGTTAGCAGCCGGGAACCTTACCACACTTCATATGAACTTCCGACTGGCCGGTACTCCCTGAAGGGCGCGGCGTGCTAGATGCTCTGCCACACAAATTCAGAATCGGTCCCTTGACTCTTCGCTTCGCCAGAACAAATATAGAACGTACACGGTAGCGACGGCCGTTCAACCAACAAATTGAAACTGATGAACCTCTGTCTGAAATGGGGCCGGATAGACTTGTCGTTAAGGGAGAGGCCAAGGAACGAACCGGCTCTGGAACATGACAGTGTGGTCGATAAGCTGATTTCCGATCACAATGGCGATGCCCATGCCGTCATCCTGACGCTGTTATCCGAACGTGAGTTTCTGTTGAACGAGCTCCAATACGCTTCCAGCGCTATGGGCCATGGCTTTGCCCGTGGCTGGAAGCCGAAGCTCACATCGATGTCTTGATCATGACGAGGAGTCGAGGCGAACCGGCTGCAGGACTGATTGACCGGAAATTGCCGTTTCAGGTTGCTCTGCCTGCCTGTGAAGTGTCATGGCGGTTCGACAACGTGTTATTTCTGTCGCAAAAACTCGGGTGCTGGCGACTCAACCATACCCTCTTTGTCGACGATGAACGCTTCATCATCTACTGTTTTCCTAAACGAGACAGCGCCGAATGCTTCTTGAAGGCATTTGACGGAGAATGGATCACACCGGCGGAGCGGAAGAAAAAGACGTGGTGTTCAAAGAATGTCCGCGTGAGGGTGGGCAGAGATGTCTTCCAAACGATCTCTTGAGTGTGGGCTCTTCGGCAGGGGCCTGGCGCCGACATACCTCTCCGGGTCAAAGCGTCTTGCCTCACCTTTTTGCACGCAACTGCCGGAACAAAACTGCACGATCATAGTTGGCAATCTGTCGGAGAGCGCCGAACTTTTCGGCCGAGGTCTGGCGTCGTTAGGGTGGTCGTGACGACGTCGGCCTCACCTATTTCAATTGCCTGACTGTTCAAGTGTGAAACGTAAGCGGAATGACGAATGAACGACGAACCAATTCGGCTCCCACCACAAACTTCTTATCCATCCCACATGGAGAAAGCTCCGGCTGGCCTGTTTGAGCATTACTGCATGCACTCCGGCTGCACATCGTGGGGATCGTTTGGGTTTGAAAAGCGCTACGGGCAGGAATGGTATTGCAGCGAACATAAAAGCGATGCGGAGACTTAACATCAATAGTATGTCTGCCAGCGGACACTTTGGAACGAACCTGCAGAGAGACATGGGGACGACAAGGTGCGCTTCATTCGCAGTTGATTAGCCCTCCGAAGTAGGTCCGGGCGCATCGTTCACGCCATCTTCGGTGGAGAGTTCCGATTGTGATTTGACGATTTTGACCAGTTTGAACATCCTGCCCATGCCTACCCCTTGAGGCCCGGCCACTCTCCAGAGGCGTCCTGCCCACGGTTGGGCCTCTCTTTCAGCATAGGACGGCAAGAAGGATGGTTCGAGCTAGAGGTGTTTTTGCCCGATATAGATCCTCGCTTCTCGCGCCGCGTCGATAAAGGCTTGTCGCGCCTGCGTGCACGTGATCCTACCCTCCAAGGCGGCCTGGCACGCGTGACGGGCAGCCATCAACTTTTCTCCATTGTGATCTGGCCAGTATAGGACGAGCCGTTCAGCCGCCTCGGCCACGGAGCTTATGTTTCGCGTCACTGCGGGACAGTCGGTTAAAATTGTCACGTATGGGAAAGACAGATCACGCATCTCTAGGAACGTTTGGTAGAGTCGGATCGTTCCTAACTACTTCCGGTGACTGGCAAATCATCCGGAAAGCGGAGTTTGCTGTAAAGAAATCGATGGAGGGGTGGAATTCTCTGCGCCCTCACTCCCTTGGAACTTCCGACATCGTGAACGGTTCATATCGCGCCGGGGAGCGTGGCGCTCTTCGGCAGGGGTCCGGTGCCGACATTCCTCTCCGGGGAAGCGTCGGACCCCACCACTACTGGCCCAGGGCGCAGGACAAGAAATGACGACCATTCCAGCTAATTTCATCCAGTTTTCTTATGTATCCCTAGCCGCCATAGTCCTCATCCTGACCGTTTGTGTAATGCGATGATACCCGTTTCACGGAAACCATAAGCAAATCGATGGGGTAGAATCCTCGTCGCCGCTATGCTTCTCTTCCCGCATGGAAGACTACAGCGCATTCGCTCCCGTAACCGTCTTAAGCAGCCAGCCTGGCAAAATGATAAGCATCAACTCGCCGGATGACGCGACGACGCTCGTATTGGAGCAATGGCCATTTGAACGCAGCGGACCTAAGCTAACCACAGCCAAAAAAATCCTGTTGGCGTGCCTCGCTGGCGAATGTTCAGTGGCAGTAGCGCGCGTTGCGTTCATCGAGGCTGCGAGAGAGGCCAACATATACATAACCCCACCCGAGAATGAGCCCGTGAAAGGCAAGCCGACGCGATGGCGCAAGGCAAAGGCGTGGCGGCGTGGCTAGTGTTGGAATTTCCAAGTTGGACCTTAGTCGGAGCCTTCATTGGCCCTTGGTCCGTAGTGGCACCGCCGTTTTGAGAGTATTTTAGGAACGCTTGGTACACCCCCGTGCCTGGCGGGGCCTGCTAGAAGAGGCATCGTGCTTCTTTTTCACCAGCAGCCCCTTCCGACGCCCGATGCTCCGGTAATATGCGTTCTGGAGGTTCAGGCTTTGCCTTTTGTTAACTATGCAGGCGCAGGCTTTGAATGCTGACCATAGTGCCCACTGTGTCGGCACCCGGCCTGTCTTTGTATTGCTTATCCGGCAGGTCGGGACCGATTCCGGTGACTCAAAACTTCACCCTGAACCCCGCGGTGCCATTGAGACTGTAGCTGTCGGCGAAGTTGGACAGGCTGGTGTTGATGGAAACCTCGCTGTAGAGCGAATATTTGTCGTCATTCCAGTTATAGCTGCCGCCGGCGCCGATACCGCCCCAGGTGCGGTCATTGGCCGTGGCAAAGTTCACACCGGAGACATCGGTCTCGTTGCCATCGAGGAACTCATAATAAAGGTTGGCGAGGCCATAAAGATTGGTGCGGGTCAGCTTGCCGGCACCATCCTCCCAGGCATTCTGGTAATCGGCGGAAAGCCCGACCCTGCCCTTGAGGCTGTCGCCGCTGCCAAACGACACGTCGGCGCCGAACGGGTCGGTGAAGTCGTCGATATCGACATTGGAATAGGCAAGCTGCGCCTGCGGCGTCAGGGTCCAGCTCTGGTCAAGATCGATGCGCTTGCCCGTCTCAAGGCTGAAGGCATAGCCGAAACCATTGTTGCCGTCGGTAAGGCTGGTGCCGAGCGTGTCGGAGGTGAGATCACTGTCATACCAGGTGGCCTGTGCCTGCCCGTCGACATAAAAGCCGTTCTGGCCATACCATGTCAGCGTGCCGCCCAGTCCATAACCGTCGGTGTCGATCGAGCCATCACCGAAGAACGAGGTAATGTCGGCCGAGGCATGGCCGTAATGGGCGGTAAGACTGCTGATGAGCTTGCCGGCATCGCTCTCGTAGAACTGGCCGTCGATGCCGGTTGTCAGCTTCCAGGTGTCGATATCGTAATCAGCGTCCGTGGTCGAAGTCCTTGGCTCGAACTTGCCATGGGCACCGTCAATCCGTGCCCAGATGCCCCGCGCATCGGTGACGGTATCGCCGCCTTCTGAAGGCATCGGGGCGGCTTCAACTGTTCCAGGGCCATCGCCTTGTGCAAGTGCGCTGTTGCCCGCCCCGGCCCAATAGCGATTGCCGACACGCTGCTGCAGGCTTGAGACACCATTGAGGCTTTGCAGCACCTGCGCATAGGCTTCATAGAGAGGCGCACCGGGCTGGTAGATCGGACCGGACGGCGGCGCGGTTGGCGACGTACCCGGAGGCGTCGGCGTCAGTTCGGAGCGCAGGTACCAGTCGCCATCGCCAGGGGTGCTCACGCCATTCTTCTGCAAGGTATAGCCATAGGCACCGGCAACGACCGCCTGTTCGCCATTGATCACATAATCGCCGAGCAGCGAGAATGTGCCGCCCGAAGCACCGCCGACATCGACGATCTTGATACCCTCTACCGTCTGCGCACCCCTGCCGCCGGTGTTGCTGACCTTCAGCGTCGACGTGCCAGACGTATTCCCGCCAACCCGCAACAGATCGGTCGCGGACGTGTCCGTGCCCAAGGCAGTGTCGAGCTGCAGCGTGCCGCCATTGCCAGCGTAGTCGCCCGCAACGTTGAGTGTTGTGCCCAGCGCCGTAAAGCGGACAAGCCCGGCATTGCCGAGCGCGGCGATGGTCTGGTCGTGGCCGCCAAGATCGATCGTTGCGCCGCCTAGGACGGTGTATGGCGAGGCTGCGCTGAGTACGTTGGCTCCTCCAGCCATCAACGTTCCTGCACTGACGGTGGTAGAGCCGCCATGGGAGTCAGTGCCGGTCAGCAGCAGCGTGCCTTGTCCGTTCTTGGTCAGGTTGCCTGCCCCGGTCAGGGTACCACTCAACATCAGTGTGGTCGCAGCATCCGTCAGCAGGGTGCCATGGCCGGTTGTGAAGTCGACAGACCTGCCCGTCGCAATGTCTGCTGTCGTGTGCAGGGTGCCGTTGTTGGTAAAGGCAAGGGCTCCCGCTGGCGCACCGAGATTGGCATCGCGGGCAATCTCGATCATCCCATCCCGGATCGTGGTGCCGCCGCTATAACTGTTGGTCCCGGAGAGAACCAGGGTGCCGAGATCGGTCTTGAGCAGCTGGGAATTGCCGGTGAGTTCCACATCGATCCTAGCCGTGTAGCCGATCCCCGCTGCCGTGCCGTCACCGACGCGGATAGTCGATGACGGCGCACCGGCCAGAGTGAGTGGGTCACCATTGACGACATAGCCGTCGGAGGCGAACTGCATGCCGTTCGCCCTGACCGCGCCAAGGCTGTTATCGACAGTGACCGCTCCGGGAGCTGCCATGAAGATCGCGAAAGTTGCATCGGCGAATGGAGCATTTACCGTGCCGTCCTGGTCCGTCCAGTTGTCGTTTCCGGCAATGTTCTGCCAAACACCGTTCCCGCCATTGACGGCACTGTTGTCCTTCGGGCCAGCGTCGCCGTCCCAAAAATTCAGCGCCAGCCCATTGGTGTTGACCAGATTGACCTGGTTGGCAACACCGGTCTGCACCAGGAAAGTCGGGGTCGGCACAGTGCCGACAGTAAGTCCGTTGTTAGTCAAGCTTCCATCATAGCTGATGACCCGGTAGACACCGGGATCAAAGGAGCCGCCTGGCGAGGCGACGACGTTGAGAGTGCCGTCCAATACGAGATCGCCGTTGACCGTCGTCAGGTCGTTGAATGGACCGCCCGCGACATTTGCCTGGCCGAAACTGTATTCGAGCGTTGAGCCGCTGGCCAAGGTGAGATCCTGGTTAATGGTCAGGGTGCCGGGCAGAACCCCGACGTCTCCAGGTGCCAACGTCGCGCCGCTGGCGATGTTGACGTCGCCGCCAATTGTGCCAATGCCGCCGAGGGTTGCACCAGCGTTGACATTGGTCGCCCCGCTCGCCGCTCCCTGATTGCCGTTGATAAAAAGACTGCCGGCATTGAGGGTTGTCGTGCCTGTATAGCTGTTCAATCCGGTCAGTACCGTCGTCCCGGAGCCGTTTTGATCGACCGTGCCGGTCCCACTGATCCGACCCGATAGAGCAAGTGTCCCGCTGCGGTTGAAGATGAGCGCTCCATTGTTCACGATATCGCCGACGATGCTGCCGCTCGTGCCGCCATTTCCCAGTTGCAGCGTGCCGGTAGCGATGGTTGAGCCGCCCGTATAGGTGTTGTTCCCGGTCAGGGTGAGCGTGCCTGCCCCTGCCTTTGTCAGGCCGCCGGTTCCCGTGCTCCCCGAGGCCATGGTCGCGTTGAAGCCATTGGTATCGACGGTGCCGCCCGAACCATCTATCCGAACCGCCCGTGTGGCGGCAGGATCAAACGCGGCCCCCAGACGTAAAGTACCGCCATTGAAGGTCAAGCCGCCGGTTGCGGCACCAAGATTGGCATCGCGCGCGACCTGCAACACCCCGCCAAGGAAGGTGGTGCCACCGCTATAGCTGTTGGTCCCGGTCAGAACGAGGGTGCCGGTGCCGCTCTTGGTCATTGCACCACTGCCCGAAACAACACCCGTTTGTGTGGCACTGTCGGTACCCTCGACAATCAGGCGGGTCAGAGCATTCAGTATGACAGGGCTGGTTATGACGACGCCATTGGCATAGGCGAAATCACCACCCGCAGCGGTAAGGGAAGTCAGGCCCAAGGAGGAACTGCCCAAGCGCAATGTCCCTTCCAATGCAGTCCAACTGGTTGCCGTTGCAGCGGTGCCGGTGACGGTCCAGGTGCCCGCTTCGATCTTCTGGAAAGTCTCGAAATTTCGGTATTGGGCAGCGGCGCCAATCTGGCCAATGTTGAAGCTGCCATTAAGGGCAATACCACCGAGGGCGAGAGTGTCTGTACCACCTCTGCCATCGACGAGGCCGGTGATGACGGAAGTGGGCTCGAGCGTCACCGTGTCGTTGCCATTTCCAAGCGCGATCGCTGTGCCGCCGGCGACACCCGTCGCGATAGTGCCCGCATTGCGCAGGTTGGTAACTTTGGTGCCACCGATATTCACGGCGACGGACACGTTCCCGCGAATTGTGGCGCCAAGGCGATTGTCCAATGTAAAGACGCCACCATTGGCAGGCATGTAGATGGTGCCCTCGCTCGCGCCGCCTGTCGCCGATATCGTTCCAAAGTTAATGACCGTGCCAGAAACATTTGCCACGAAATCGGTAATGGCATTTGAAACGGCATTGGGGTTGGTGCTGGCGATTATCCCCGTGGCGCCATTGACAATCATGAACCCATTGCCGTGGGCGCCAATCACATCGGCACCGATGTTGTTTGTATTCGTCAGCGTTCCGTTGTTGGTCAGTGTCTGGTTGGGACCCCCTATTGAAATAGCAGTGTTGCCATTAGCCCCCACGCTTTGATTATACCGGAATGTCCCACCACTTTGGAGCGTCGCCGTGGCGCCTGAGCCCGTCATGTTGATCCAGCCGTTAAGGGTGCCGCCGTTCTGGATGGTCAGCGATTGGCCCGCGCTCCCGAGCGTGCAGCCGGCGGTTTCATTGCCCGTGACCGTGGTGCAGTTTGCCAGTGCCACACGCGGGGCTAGCGCCAATGCAGCGGTCGATAATAGTAGAATTGAGCGGCGCGCTACTCCCACGCTTCCCCGAGGACTGTTGAAGTCCATGACGCCCACTCCCCATAACCAAGTCGGCATAGAGCCACAGACCCAAGATTTGATCGCAGAGTGCATCGAATCGGATGCGATTTCAAGGAAGCGCCTATTGTCTACCGCTATACATAGCCATGACGCTGTTTGACGTCACTCCTTCAATACCTCCGCCCAACGGACCTGAGTCGTGCAGAGAGTCGTTTCGTTCGCGATGGAAGAACGGTATTTCAAAGAAGTCCGCATCATGCCAAGCCATCCCGGCCGGATGCGGGTCGTCACCTCGGCACTTCAAGCCGCACAGCTGATTCTCACAGATTGGCCGATCGAGGAAAGCGAGATATTGACCGCTACAAAACACGCGCTCGTTGCCTGTCTTGAAGGCAAACTGTCAGCGGGATCGGCACGCTTTGCATTTATCCAGGCGGCTAAGGAAGCTGGCAATTATGTGGATGAGCCGGAGCGTGGTCCGTCGACAGGCAAGTCCTTCCGGTGGCATAAGAGCAAGCTTTGGCGGGCATGACCAATCCTAAATTACTGGAACCAAGTGCTCCACCGATAGTTTGGGCGTTGGTGCAACTGCTGGACTCCAGGCTTGGAAGGGAACGCTGTTGCTTTTTCGAAGAAGACAACGACCATCTCAGTATTGAAGCCAATGTTAAATACACCCAGTCAAACCTTCGGATCCGAAAGACTGACGATTTCGTTTTTCCCGCGCGTAAGGACATTCCCTGGGGCAACTACGGTAAAATCTTCATCAAACTAGAAGGCGCTGACTAAAGAAACGATGTCTGAAACACCCGAAAAACCCGCTTACCCTTCCCACATAGACAAAGCTCCAACCGGTCTGTTTGAGCATTACTGCATGCACGAAGGCTGTACGTCGTGGGGATCGTTCGGTTTGACAAGCGCTATGGGCTGGAATGGTATTGCGGCGAGCATAAAGGCGATGCGGAAATATAGGGAGCCCGCATGACAAAAGGCGATGATGTGACTGGGGCGGAGAGTAAGGCTAAGGTAGCAGCAAGGCAGCGTAAATGGCGGTCCGCCAATCCGCCCACTCCCGAGCAGAAAGCGAAGGCAGCGGCAAGGTCCCGGAAGTGGCGGCAGGAGAACAAGCAGCGCTACAGGGCGTATATGAAAGCTTGGCGCGTTGCTAATCGCGAACAATCCGACGCTTAGCGCCCAGGCTCTCGCCCCAAGGAATCGGCCTTTCGGGCTGCGCGTTTTATTGGCATGCGCGATCTACCGTTCCCTTATGGTAACCATTACCGATCAATTGGGTGAAACGAAGAACATTCGGTCTGTAATCGAAGCGGAGATATGGCTTGTTGCACATTGGCCGATGGGGAACAGCGACAGGCTCACGGCAGCAAAGCGGGCATGCTTGGATGCTCCGGCCGGGGGCGGCCACTTGTACGAGTTGAGTTGCATGGAAGCCTTAATTGAAGCCGCTAAAGAGACGGGTATTTACGTCACTCACACGCGGCTATAGGGCTTTCGACTATTGTTGACTAGGCCTTTGGTCCGATTTCACACTACGGACAGCATGTTAGCTTTATATCCCGGCACGTCCCGGTCGGGATGGCCCTTCAGGAAGGCCAATAGCCCGATCAGCTGAATTTACCTTCCAGCTGATCGGGTTTAATTTGCTATCGATGACTAGGCCACCTGCGATTCTGTTTCAATCCGGCGACGTACCGGACCTGGAGTGATTTTGACGCCAGAACGATTTAACGAATGTCTCAAACTTCTACGTTGGTCTCAACTGGATTTAGCAGCCGCCTTAGAATGCGACGTATTTTTGGTCAATGCCTGGGCAAATGAAATAGAACCTATCCCCGATGACATTGCACTTTGGCTCGACAAGCTGGCGAGAGCCCATGCCAAGGCCGGCATTCCCCAAAATTACAAAGGTGTGCAGTTGAAAATGAAGATCGCCAAATATGCGAAACACTGAGATACCAACCTACCAAAGCGCCATTTTGTCCGCCGACAGATACACGATTGTAGCAACGAAAATTAAGAGTGGAATTCGGTGGGGCCCCGATGTTGGAGGTGTCAGATGGATAAACGTCTAGACCACAAACTGGACTGCAAAGCTTGCGGTACAGTCTATCTGGAAATCCCTGAAGACGTCCAGAGCCACACTCCGATTTATTGCAGCTCCTGCGGAGGGCTCCTTGGCCGTTGGGATGAGCTCGAACGTGATTTTAACCAGCAAGGCGGCGGCAACGGCGTGTTCGAAATGCGCGATGGCCAAATCATACGCAGGGAATAGTCCCATGCGAATAGATTTCGGTGACGATCCGGAACACGGTCCGCGTGACCTGCCCTACTGTCTCTATGGCTTAGCATTTATTGTTGCGCTCGCCATCGCTGTCGCGATCGGGTGGTTCTTGTACGTGGACGACTTGGGAGCATACGCTGCCTGAACCTGGCACGGTGCCAACGGTTGCCCTGGGGCTGGGCACTTTGGGCCGGTAACAAATTGAATGACTGCTTCATAACGGAATGACATTGGTCACGATCATAGCAATAGCAGCCAATGCCATGAACACCGTCGCGATCCAGCCAAATATCTGAAGCGTCAGGCCAATGGTCTGTTTGCCCATGATACGTGACTGGGTGGCCATCAGCATCATAATTACCATCACCGGAACAGCGACGACGCCATTAATGACCGCGCTCCAATAGAGCGCCTGCATCGGATTGATCGGGGTAAAGTTGAGCCCGACACCGATGGCTGTGGCGAGGGCGATCGTTGCATAAAAAGCTTTGGCTTCTTTGGGCTTGCGGTTGAGACCTGTCGGCCATTCAGGGTCTCCCCGACTCCATAGGCAGCAGAACCTCCAAGCACCGGCACGGCCAAAAGGCCCGTTCCGACAATACCCAAGGCGAAAAGGACAGCGCGGGAAGCCATCGTTTACGCATTCGATCTGCTTCATTTCGATGGCCACGACCTTACCGGCATTGAGCTATCATCGCGCCGGTAGATGCTGGCGACCCTGATCGAGGACGCCGTAGGTGCAATCCGGCTTTCAGAAGAATTCGATACCGACGGAGAGCTCCTTTTGCCGAACGCGTGCAGGCACGGCCCTGAAGGGATTATCGCAAAGGACAGGAACCGTCTCTACCGCTCTGGCAGGGTCCGGTGATTGGCTCAAAATCAAATGCAGCAGCAGCGAGCGTTTTGCGGTGATCGGTTATAAGCGATCGGTGAAGGTGCTGGGCTCGATCGCCAGCCCTCTATTGGCAGCGAGACATGGCAGCGAGCTGGTCTACGTCGGCCATGTTGGAAGGGGATTTTCCGCAAAGCTGGCGCGTGATCTTCAGCTGCAACTGGATATCCGGCGAATTGAGAAGCCTCCAGCACCTGGCATCAAGGGAAAGAGATACGTTTTGTGCAGCCGACACTGGTCGCGGAGATCAACTATGGCGCCTGGACCCATGGCGTTAAACTGCGCCACGCATCTTTCAAGGGGATGCGTGAGGTAGCTGACCATGCTGAGGTTTTTGACCTGGAGGGCTTGAAGGTTTGGAATTGATGCTTTTATTTTCTGAGGAACATTCCGCCCGTCCTAGTGTTGTTAGGTGGTTGGGGGGCTTGGCACTCTCTCAGCAAGAGGCTCGATGTCGGACGGTGACCCCGATATCGGGCCTCACTTTTTGTTAACCATACGCGCGCGCTTTGGATGCTGACTATAGTGCCACTGTGTCGGCACCCGGCCTGCTTTCGTATTGCGTATCCGGCAGGTCGGGACATCAGGCTTGCCACTCTTTGATGCGCCTTATCGACCTTGCTGCCAGTGAATCCTAAACCGGGTTGGCCTCTCCTCACCTGGTGGAACTTCCGACATCGTGAACGGTTCATATCGCGTCGGGGAGCGGTAGCGCTCTTCGGCCGGCCCCGGCGCCGACATACCTTTCCGGGGAAGCGTCCGAGCCCACCAATTTACAACCCCGCGCGCAGGAACAAGAAATGACGACCATTCCAGCTAATTTGCTTTCATCCAGTTTTCTTATGTATCCCTTGGCTGCCATAGTCCTCATCGTAACCGTTTGTGTGATTTTTATCGTGCGGCGCCGGATGCGATGATGCGGTTTTCGGGGCCCGGTGCCGCCGTACCTGGTAAAATTTGACTAAAACACCTAGCAGAATCGGGGCTGATCGCTTCCCGTTTGGCGATGATGGAAGAAAGACGCTTCAAAGAGTTCGTATCATGACAAGCCATTCCGGGCCGGATGCGCGTCGTCACCTCGGCGCTTCAAGCGGCAGAAAATGATTCTCAAGAGTGGCCGATCGAGGAAAGCGAGACCTGACGGCTGCTAAACATGCCCTGCTATCCTGTTGGGAAGGGAACCTCTCCCCCGGATCGGCGCGCTTTGCATTCGTCCAGGCAACAACGAAGCTGGAAACTACGTCGACGAGCCGGAACGTGGACCCCCGACAGCCAAGTCTTCCGCTGGCACAACAGCAAGCCGCGGCGCAGAACGTAAAACGCAAAAAAGGCGTCGTACTATCCCGAAGGACGGCGCGGCGCTGTGTTGCAAGTATCAGCGAAATTTCAAAGACCGGTAGCAAAGTCCTTGCCGGTTGCCCTTCGTTTAGATTTAAATGTCGAAGTCCGGTGCCCACTGGACCGAGGCTCGACGGAAGTACCCCTCTAGGTATCGGCACTGTCGGGCCTCATTTCCATAAAACACGGCAGGCTTCGACGATGCTCAGGATCAAGCACGGGGTTCAAACGACATTTGGGGACATCCTGTGGGATGAACCTTTGCTGCCGATCTATGCAACTCGTGAAGAATGTATCGCCGCCATCGAAAGCTTCATTGCTGATTTCGATCATTATGAGGAGGAGCCAGCTAGCGATAGATGGTGTGCATGGAGTGACAGCAAGAAGAATGAATTTCATTATTGGTGGATAACGGTTGCCGAACGACCACTGACAGACGCGGGCGAAACTGTTTAGCCACTACGAGCTTTGGTTGGTTTGAGGGTCTGAATGTTGGATATCTATCCGGGATATGACTGGAATGGGCGTAGAGCTCGTCACAGGAAGAGGATCCGGACAGTTGCCGTTGTAATCTCCTGGTTGATCGCCCTTTTGTTTGTCATGGCGCTTTTGATGGTATTTTTATCTACGATTTCACAATGAAAAAGACCGCGCGGCGTTACCTGCATATGAAGGCGTGCCTTTCCATCGGCTTTTGATCAATCCCTTCCCGGCAGCCCTGACCGGCGGTGCGACTGCTATCTCTCAAACAGTCTGGATATCCACTCGATCGAGCTGGCAAGGCTGATACCGAATGCCGTGCAGGCAATCCCGACGACACCGACACCCTTGCCGTTTGGAACGCGATGGGCATGGCGGACTCGGCTGTCTCCGGCCGATCTCCAGATCTTCTTTACGTCAGATGCGGTAACCTTGCCGTTATCGATCTGCTGCCGCTTCGCGTTCTGGCTGGCGGTTCCTGCCGCGACGTGAGCACGATTATGCCACCTTCGCGCTTGCCTGTTACCCTGTTGATCGGGCCAACCACGTCAAGCGCAGTCGATCGAGGGTTTCCGCCTTGCGATAGACCTGTCTTAAGTGCCTGGCGGATCGCGACACGCTGATCGTCAACGATACGGGTCACGAGCTGCGCCGAATGATCGCGAAGGATGCTTCACCCTGCGGATTATAGACACCGAAGCGGAAGATCACACGATTGCCTTCAGAGTCTTTCAGTTTCGGCAGGTGGTTCTCGACCAGACTGATACCGCCTGGGTTGTAGGCGTCCGCGAAGAAGAGTTCCAGCACAGAGAATGCTTCACGTTCGACCTGGATAGCATCGATTGCGCCTGCGATGTCGCCCTTCTCCAGACGTTCGACCACGACGCGAAGGGTAACCTGCGATTTGATCGCATCGATGCCCTGAAAGAACGCTTCGGCAAGGGCTGCATCGTACTTGTCGAGTAGCTGCTCGAAGATGTTTCGATTGCTGGCCATCAGTTGAACTTCTTAAAGGTCGGAGGAGGCTTGGGCATTAATCTCTCCATACAAAAGGCGGCCCGCAAGGACCGCCTTCAGCTACTCAGAGCAGTGGACTATTTTTAGAGGCGGAAGATCGCCAATGGGTACCAATACCCGTCACTGTGACGCCGGTAGCCGCGGCGATGTTCGCGATAACCACGGTGGCCGTTCCAGTAGCCACGACGATCACGACGGTTTTCATACCGATCGTGGCGACGATCATGCCGCTCCCAACGCTTCTTTTCGTTCCGATGTTCGTATCGGCGTTTATCACTGTACTGTACCTGCACAACGTTCGAAGCGGCAGGAACCTGTATGGCAACCGGCGCTGCGGATGCCGTACCAAGCGATGTCAGGCCCATGAAGGCGGCCATGATTCCTGCAATAAATAGCGAGACGGTTCTTTTCATAGTAGCTCCTGTTAACAATGCGCTGAGTGGTGCGCCTTTGGGTGTTAATGGAACATGAACAGAACTTTTAGATTCGAGCCTGCATTTCGAAATAGACGTTGGTTCAGGCCGGGCTAAGCCGCGTGACGTCTCGCGGGCCGGATGGCACTTAACCGTCTTCAAGGTCATGATCTCCCATGCGCTCGCGTCACCGATGCGAACCCGTTTTCCGGCGCGGCCGTACGGCACGATGGCAACGTGGTTGAGCCGGATATTCTTTTGAATGGCGTCGTAGGCCTCGCCCGCTGGCGTGGTACCGGCGGTGAAATCGAGGTCGCAGGTGTACCCCGGCGCTCAACTCCTGCTTGCCCGCCTCGATGTCGATGATGGCGCTTTCAATGCTGACCATCAGGGGAACGCGAATGAAGATGCCTTCGCCCGTCACCTCGTCGCCCGTTTGTCCGACTGCATAGTCTTTCCAATTCTTGGACGTGACATGCTCGTCTGGATGATCGTTCGTCACCGGACGGTGGGCAGCGCCTCGCAAGGTTTCATCGCTGAACACCTCGGATCCTGGCTGATAGACGCGAACCAGCGCCATATCCGGCTGCCGACTTCCGAACCAAGATAGTTCTGAATACCGGTACGCGCGATACGAGCATCGGCAACAAGGTAGCCGTCATCACGCCGACGCTTTCCCGCGACAGTTACAGCATCTGTGAATTGCATGATTTGGGCGCCCTTCGGCTGTGGTTAAATTAATGGGAGCGTTGCCGGAGTTCAGGCGTTTTCAATCTAGCGCGGGGTTGTGCGAACCGAAGCGTCCCAGAAACAGGAGCAGTTGACGTGAGTGATCCGAAACTCTCAGATATCTATCGAGAATACATAGCCTGCTTGAATAGACAGGATTGGCCGAACCTGGAACTATTCGTTGACGAGAATGCGATCCATAATCGCCGACCAATCGGACTGATTGGGTATCGCGAAATGCTCGAACGAGATTTTGAACAAATCCCCGACCTCCATTTCAACATTCAACTGCTGGTCACAGACTCTTCCCACGTTGCCAGCCGGTTAGCCTTTGATTGCACTCCGAAGGCTGCGTTCCTTGGCCTTCCAGTAAATGGCAAGAAGGTTTCCTTTACCGAGAATGTCTTCTACGAATTTCGTGGCGGAAAGATCGTAGAAGTATGGTCGATGGTTGATAAGGCAGCTATCGAGGCTCAGCTTTAGGCGTTGTGGAAGCGATCAGCTCTTCTTCGCTTGGCTCTTGCTCGGACAGCTTCCCGTATTCGTCGATAAAGCCATCAAGTCCGGGTAAGCTGCCGTCTTCCGGAGAAGGTATTCACCAAACATCGGAGAGCGCTTCACGAGTTCATTATGTTTTGCGCCGGATTGGGATGACAGTTGTAGGCTTCCGTTACCTATCGTTTCCAACTCCCGACCAAAGTGCCAAGAATGCGTGGCTCGCAGACCTTGTAAACCATTGCAGATGGATGGGACAACTGTTGCTGGTAATTGCTATCGCTGGCCATCGCCTCGCCGTCTTAATCCGTTAGCCCCTCTGCCCTGGAATCACCACCATGCTCTATTGCATTGGCACGAGTATCCAATCCACACCGCTTGCTAGTGGCGGGTCATGGCTTCCCCATTGCATTTGGCGGTGACTGTTCTCAACGATCGGGTCCCCCCGCCTTGCACAAGCTTTCGAACTTGGCCTTGAGCTCGAAGGGCGGGCCACGATAAAAGAGAATGGCCGGACGTGTCACTGGGTTGGGCGATCAGCATGTCGAGATTGCCATGATGCGCACACCGGACGGCCACAACCGACTCGAGCTCTCACGCTTCGTTCCTCGGCTACCTCCGCTGCATGTTCACTGTAGACGACATAGACGAGACACTTGAGAAGCTTCACACGCGCGGCGCGCAGCTGGTAGGTGAAGTAGTCGAGTATAAAGACGTGTATCGGCTCTGCTACATCCGCGGGCCTGGTGGGCTTCTCATCGGACTCGCCCAAGAACTCAGCTGAGCGCAATACGAAGACAACTGCGACGAGTGCCAAGAATGCCGCGAGATTCATGACGGCTTGAACCACTTCGTTATGCTGCCTGGCTCAATGATGCCATGAAAGAACGGAGCGTGAGTATCGCCCGTCGCCTTCACGCCGATGTCAGAACCACCGTGTTCCTGCCACGTGGCAGGCATCAGTCCTTGTGCGAGACAAGGATGGGATCAGCCATCGCCTGCTCGGGTTCACCTTTGGTCCAGCGCATTGGTCACACCTATTGTTCAAACATTACAGATAAGTATTCTGAAAAGATGAACCTCAAACAGCACTTCGATACACTGATGGCCGTAGTCAAAGCTTCGATCAAACTCGGAGCGATCAAACCAAAACCCGAGATCGACCGGAGGCAGGGTGTCCCTTACAACAATGGGCTGAGAGACGCTCGCCGCTCCAGAGAAACTGGCGTCAAGCTGGACAATCCCTACCGCGAAAACTCACGCCACTGGAAGCAATGGAACGAAGGCTTCGAGCGGGCTAACAGAGATAAAATCTGAGGATCAATCACAATCGTTTTGCAGGAGCAAAGTTGCTTTGCCAGGCTCTAAGCTGGCCACTGACCAGTTTTCGCATCTGGCTTCAGCTGATCGAAAAATGTCCGATCCTAAGTTCAGCATCGCGCAACATTTTAAAGAAGAAGATAACCTGGATAGTCGCGTTGTGTGCCTTTGACCACCCATAATAGCCTTGTCTGTCTGGCGTCGGGTTCTGCGCTAAGGATGATAGTATTCGGGTGGCTGGCGTCAACTCACAAACAATTATGCACTCAAATGGCGTTTCGTTCGAAATATCAGTACTGATACCACCGTCGTTGTCGTTGACCTGCTTGCCCCCGGAGATCCTCGATACGCCCGATGAACTCCCGCGATCGAAGCGTCTGCCGAGGGCCGTCCAAGGGGTTCCTTATGGTGGTCCGAGCTGGTTACAAGCCTGAAAATGTAGCGAATAACGCAACAATTGCAAGCATTAATGTAGCGAATATGGAAAAAGACAGTTCAACAAAGAACCGCTATGCCTTGGGGATGTTGTCAGAATGGCTACAAACCGCCCTTAATGATTCTGGTGTTTCGCAATCGGAGCTTGCTCGATTGCTAACGGAACGCCTCGCCCGCTCCATCGACCGCGCAGCCGTCAATAAAATGCTTAAAGGCTCGCGCACGATATCCGGCGAAGAGCTCCTTGCCATAGAAGCTATTACCGGTATTACCGCGCCCAAAGAAATCCATGTGCCCCTGAAGGGAAAGGTCGGCGCAGGAGCGGCCGTCTTGGCAATCGACAATGGTGGCGATGATACCGTTGAAGCACCCGCTGATGCTCGGCACGGCACCGTGGCCGTCCAAGTGGCGGGAGATTCTATGTTCCCCGTCTACGAAGAGGGAACCATTTTATACTATTCGAAATTGCTTCCTCCCTCAGAGCTCGTGAACAAGAGAGCTGTGGTGCAACTGAGTGATGGACGGATCGTTGTAAAGACAGTTCGGCCAGGAGCAGATGAATCTAGCTGGACCCTTACAAGCATCAACGGACAGTATGCCGATATGGTAGACCAAATAGTCAAATGGGCAGCGCCAATTGATTGGATAAAGCCGAGATAATGGATCCCATTCGCCTCATAGTAGTCATGGCATTTGACCGATCGGATGAAGGCGAGCACGTCGCAGCGTTCGAAGCGATGCAATTCGACGTTGAAGAACGCGCTGTCCGTGCTTCTCGTGACCTGGCGCCAAAACATGCGGGCGTGATTGCGTGGGTGCGCGAAGCCGAACCGGATGTGGGCGAACACCCGCCCACTATCCTCCTCCAATCGGGCGAAGTCCCGGAAATGGAATAGAATATATGTTTCGCGATGGAATCAGTCGCGACTTAATTAATTGTGCGAAGGACGCGTCATCAAAGTCCGCAGAAGATAAGAGAGCGCTGCTTATGGAAGCGTCACAAGCCATTGAATGGGGTGCAAAGCTCGTAGCGTTGTCAGGCTTAATCGTTGAGGAAGGCGCTTTAGCCGGCAAATTGGCTAGCTTCGCGTATGGCATTGAGTTTCGTTACGACGATGAAACAGCCGAGATAATGCATGAGGCAGCAGCCGCAATCAGAACATTACGGCTGCTGCTCGGGCTACAAAGAGAATCCTATTAGGGCGTGCAATTTCGTACGCGCCCGGCCGCCGCGGGCGTTTTTCTCGTGTGAAATGTAAGGGCTTTGCCTCAACGAGCCGCTCGCGAGATTTGTTTCTATTATCGCTACAGGATCATTGAAACATTGTAGCGATATCAGCTACATACGTATCCGTCGACAACGGATGGACGCAACGAACTTCTTCAACCAGGAATTCAGGACACGCGAACAGGTCGAGGCCGAAACCGGCTTCACCATCGTAGCGCATAGCGGACGCGCTTCGGACCGTCATGAGGTTATTTGACGACGGACTTCGTGACGAAGACATGATTGCGGCAAAAGCCGTGAACCTGCAGTACGTGGGTTGACGAGAGCAAGTTCGCGCAAAGGTGTGACTAGACAAATTTGGAAACGCGGAATTTAATCGTGCTCGGCATTTGGCCGACACTACGGGGCATTTTCTAATGGAACGCTTGGATCATAAGCTGGATTGTAAATCTTGCGGTACGATCTATCTCAAGATTCCTGATGATGTGCGCGGTGTCACGCCGATACATTGCTCGTCATGCGGACAATTCATTGGCTATTGGGGAGAATTGGCGCGGGATTTTGACAGCCAAGGTGGACAAGATGGAGTGTTTGAAATGAAGGACGGGCAGATACTCCGCAAGGCGTGAGCCATATCTGCGGCGATGCTGAAAGAGTACGGCGGACAGTTTCCCACCCGCCACTTATCGCCATTTCGCTAGAATCAGAACTCCCGTTCGTGCGTTGTGGTCGAGTCGAGCTGGCCACGTCTCGACAGAGGCTCCGGCGTCGGTCATCCGAGCCCCAAGGAGGGCGCCGGGCCTCACCGAGCCCATTCGAATGAGTACCGGAGCAATTTTTCATCGAACACGTTGGACCCTTGCCGGAGAGCTCATGAGCTCCGGCCGGCCCGTCGTGTCACCGCCCCATTTAACGCCGCCTCGGGTCTCACCTAATCTTAACCCATTGGGAGCATGCTTTGATCGCTGAGCCCCAAATGTCAGCAACCCGGCCTGCCTTTTGTATTGCGTTTTTAGGCAGGTCGGGACATCGGGCTTGCCCATTCTGGGGTCTAATGCCTCTGCCACCGACACCATGTCAGACAGGGGCTCGGCAGATTTATCCACTATAGGATATTGGCAGCCGCCGAACCTTTTTTACAGCTACCCCAGCTGCTTCGCGCGCAAGGATTGGCTTGATGCCAACTGGCCCTTCTTGCCTCTTCCTTTACACCAGTATACCATTGCCGAGAGCCGCCCTTCCTTCGGGAAGTGGCATTGCTTTTCTTCCACACTTCATCCGGCAAGTTGCCATGGTGTGCAGCCAACGAGCGCATAACCGTTGCTCAAGGTGTGTGAGCGCCCCCTTATTGGACTTCGCGACCTCAACATCCCATGCGGAGGGATTTCAAATGGATGGAAGCAACCGCCTCGCTATTGATGACATTTGCGACATTCTAGTCGAAGTTCGCGATAGGGCCAGCCCTGAAGGTTATGGTCTTCTGGTACACCTGATCGATGAAGCGTTCGAAGAGGCTGCAAGCCTCAGATCGAGTATTGGCGAGGTCGACGAATCTTGCAGTTTGCCGCGGCCGTAACGTCTCGTGCCGAAAATGAGCCCCTTGAGGCAGGCTTCGGCACTACGGTTGCCAGATCAACGGCGTCGCTTCGAGGATTTCGGTCACCCCGGCTGTCTCGATCTGTTGGGACAGCCTTTGGTTAAAAAATAA
Source organism: Phyllobacterium trifolii (assembly GCF_014192095.1). Lineage (GTDB taxonomy): Bacteria > Pseudomonadota > Alphaproteobacteria > Rhizobiales > Rhizobiaceae > Phyllobacterium > Phyllobacterium trifolii. Next base: position 30,227 of record NZ_JACHXN010000007.1, on the reverse strand, counting down.
TTGTATCGCATCGTGGGCATCATCCGAAGAGCTGCACACAGCGTCCGTTACGACGATCACGCGATACCCGTGATCGACAGCCCCCAATATCGTTGTCAGCACACAAACGTCGGTTTCTCCTCCCGAGACGATAAGGGTATCGATTCCAGACTTCGTCAGAGCAGAGTGCAATTGGCCTGACACCCATGGAGAATAGGTATGTTTGTCGAACAGCCTCGCAGGCGGAACATACAGGGCGAGTTCCGGAACCAGATCGACACGCGATTTGTCGACCCGACTGAGGGTCATTTCGGGCCATTTCCCATAATAGCGCTTCCAAGCACCTCCCGCAGTGTCGGGGTCATGGGCGGGATGAACCTTGTGAAAATTGTTCGTGCTGCGTTGGTCTCTACGAGCTTGTGAATGTTGGGCAAGACGCGATCAAACCAGGGAACGGCCCACGGACTTCCCCGCGCAAACAATCCTTGCATGTCGACACATAGATGGACCGAGGTTTTTCTTATGGGTCCAAACCGTAAACCAGAAGCCAATGGCGTCTATGACCCGTCTCTGGCGACGAATTTATTGAAGCGGCTCATTTTGCCGTCGGCAGTCTTGTCCTGATAAAGAAAGGCGAGTCTGCGTTCGTCGAAGACCTTGAAGAAATCTTCCCAGGAAATTTTCTTCAAACCTTCTTCCGGTTTGCCGAAATCAATCCTCAGGATGCCGCCCTCGCCGCTTTCTGCCACTTTGGACGGAACACCTTTGCGCTCTTCAGACCACCGCTGAATTGTTTTGTGGTCGGTTGTTGTTTTGCTGTCTGTCATCCTCTTTTCTCCTCAATTTGCCGCAGATAGAGCGCTATGAAGCCTACCAGGCCTGAGTGTTGTACCAATCGTCAATCTCGCGACTGGCTTCGTCCTTCGCCTTGCCGTACCGTTCCTGGATCTTGCCTTCCAGCTGGTCACGCTTTCCGGCCATGACGTATCCAATTGCCTTCCACGCGATTCCAGTCCAGGACACATCTCCTTGTTGGTTGGACTGAAACGCACCAGCGAGTTGCGTGTTCCAAAGGAATGGTCAGCAACACCGTGCAGACGCCCGCGAAAGAAACCCATGTCAGATGGAACGCCTTGTACCCCGGAGAATTAGAGAGAGAGAGCTATCACCAAGCGCTGGGAGAAACCCACATGACCTCTTTGGAGCACGCTATCTCAATTGCTGCCAGCGCCCATGCCGGCCACCTTGCCGACGATAAAGAACCATATATCTTCCACCCTTTGAGGGTAATGCTCGCCCTGGATACGGAGGATGAGAGGATCGTCGGTGTCCTGCATGACGTTGTCGAGAAAACTGCGTTGACGCTCGACAGCCTGCGCGCGGAAGGACTTCCCGGCCATATCCTGGATGCCATCGTTTCAGTCAGCCGTCGCCAAGGCGAAGAGTATTTCGACTTTGTCGGGCGTACGCGAGAAAACAGCCTTGGACGGCGCGTTAAAATCGCTGACCTGAAAGACAATATCGAAAAGGTCAAATCGCACCTGGAGGATCCCAAAGCGCGGGAGAAGCTGGCCAAGTATGAAGAGGCATTGGCGCGGCTTTCGTGAACGCGATGGAGTCTCGCACCGGAGAAGCGATATGCGTATACTGCGCAACAACGGCTTGACGATTGCCCTTTTGACAGCGTTCCTCATTAGCATGATCGGAATGACTGTCGCTGGCCACTACCATGAACACACATAGCTGGCGCAATATGGCTTGGCTTCAATATCAATCGCCCAATGCTTAACCAACGAAAACTTCTTGTCGGCGCTGTTTGAAAATTGGGAGAGCGAGGGGTTACAAATGGCGACTTATAAGGCCGCTCAGCTTCATTATCCGAACGGCGACGCCGACGATACCTCCTTGCCTTCCGAATATCTGCCGTTACTCGAGCGTCCGTTGATAATGGAGGGCTATGGCATCCTCGCATTTACGGAGGTATCCGGGAAGCCGCATGCTGCTCTCGGCATGATCAACTACGTCTGGGGCAGATGGCGAGCGCCGACGCTTGCGGAGCTCGTAGCACCATGGGCTGCTCGTCATGAGCCCAAGCTGATGCAGCGTTCACGCGGATGGTGGCAGCCAACTTTGAGCGAGCTGCGATTGGCGCGGCAACGGGCGCGGTCAGTCGAGCGCCGAAGGCAGCGGTCGTCTCCAATGATCCCGTAATTTTCCTGCGTTTTTCGCAGCCTCCCCTGAGGAAATACCGGAACGGTTTGCTTGCCGGGACACGACAAGAAAGGCGGGACCGCGATCCCGCCTTGGCTGTTGTTTGGTGTTCGCTGAGACGGCTTAACCCGCGCTCAAATGATCGGCAGACATTTTGCCGGATTTGTTATCGCGCACCATTTCGTAGTTGATCTTCTGCCCGTCGTTCAAACTGCGCATTCCGGCGCGCTCGACGGCAGAAATATGGACGAAGACATCAGCGCCGCCATCATCGGGCTGGATGAAACCGAAGCCCTTGGTCGCATTGAACCATTTCACAGTACCTGTTGCCACGATGAATCCTCCCGGTAGCAAGTTCGAACAATATCGTTATCGTTCGACGCATCCTGTATCAAGCCTTGGAGCCGAATTGTTGTCGTTCGGAGTACTGTGACCAGAATGCTGGTCTTGCTGTGGAACAAATTCAATTCCTCGGCTTTCAGTGGGAAGCAAAAAAACCCGGCTTCGGGCGATTGCCCGCCACAGCGAACAGAATTACGCTTCATGTGTGTTGCGAACCGCGTCCAACCTGAGACCCGCTCGCAATGCGCCTATCCGATTTTAGTGACTGGCAAGTTCTCCGCGTTACTTGCACCCGCTGCAAGCACGCCGTTCTGCTCGCCCCCAAGGTCCTTTATCGTGCCGCGAAAAGCTCACCGGCGATGAGCCTGAAAGCCTTAGAATGCTCCGTTGCACCGCTTGCACACGCAAAAGGTGAGGTAGAAAATCGAAATCGGGCCCAAGCCGGGTGTTGGGGGTTAAAGCGACTGGGATGACCTTCGCCAAGTCGGCTTCGCGTTCAGAACTATCGCCGGAGTGTTTCGCGTCAATCCGAGGAACTTCAGCCCCTGCCCGCGAGGTTCCAAGGCGTGCGAGTTTTGATTGTCTGGTGATTGGCGCGGCCGGCTCAGTCGACGACTGAGCGCCGCCCAAGCCGAAGAGAGCAAGCCAGCAATCAGCAAAATTCCAGCAAGAGCCTTCAGCATCGCTCATCTCCATGGAACCTTGCGACTTCGGCCTCCCTTCATTAGACCGTCTGTCGGCAATCAGTTCGAGCGCCGGACTTTCTTGGTAAACATCGGAATTGCCGTTCAAAGGCCCTGCTTTTTTCCCGCGCTCTTGCCGTCGGAACTTTTCGAGCGTTCCTCAAAGCGATCTGCACCCTTGGCGAGGTCAGAACCTTTTTGCGACTCGACCCTCTTTTCATCCGCTGCGGCGCTCTTTCTCAATCCGCGCGCGGCTTGCCTGCCTTTTTCTGTTGGAGCTTGCTCGATACCCATCGCATGTCCTCCTCGTTACTTCGCCGAGCTCAACGGCCAGATTATACCTTCGTTCCGCCACCTCTCGTCAGCCGCGGCGTGGCTTTTGGTGTGCCTTGCTGTCTGCGCAGATACTCACATCGCAAAGGAGGCAGCAGACAGACTCTGCCGCAAAGCCAATTGTTTGTGGGACATTCTCCGTTGGACGCGTCATGGTCTACGTGTCCAACGGTTGCCAACTTTAGCTTTTGCAATCCTTGTCGGCATCGGCCGAAGCGGCGGCAGTCTTGTCGCCTTTCTGCTGGGCCTGGACATCCTGCTGCGATGCCGCCTGATTTTTGTCGGCCGCCATGGGCATCGCGTCGCCGGACTTTTGCTCGGTTTTGGCTGCCGTGCTGGAGCTTGTCGTGGTGCCCACACTGGCGGCTCCAGTCTGGGTCGTGCTGTTGGCGCTGTCCTGCATCGGGGCTTTCGTGCCGTCCTTCGCTATGCCCGCTTGGCTGTCTTTCTTCGCTGCGTCCGGGCAATCAGCCACGGCAGTTGACATCGCCATCGCGGAAATAGCGGCGGCGACAAAAATTGAAGCAATTGGTTTCATAACGGTCTCCTCCATAGGTGCCTTGTGACAACAACCGTTGTTCGGCAGGAAGGTTCCTGTTGGGATCGGATGAACGGGCAGATCAACTGCTGTTCCGCAAAATTTGGGTCTACGATGATTCCTTGAAATGCAGCGCGAGTTTCCTGAAGCACCCCGGCGCCGCCTCCCCGACAAAGAGAGAAGCTTTGCTCCTAGCTTGCTAAGAGGCACGGCTTCTGGCGCGAGCCAGACGATCGATGGTGATCGGCAGATCTCGCATCCTTTGTCCCGTCGCATGGAAAATTGCATTTGCGATGGCAGGTGCCACAGCAACGACTCCGATTTCGCCCACGCCCTTCACGCCAAGCGGGCTGACTTGGGTATCCGTTTCGTCGACGAAAACCACGTCTATGTCGTACACGTCGGCATTGGAAGGAATGTGATAGTCACCGAAACTGTGCGCCATGCAGCGCCCGAGGTTGTGATCGTAGGCGGTATCCTCGTGCAACGCTTTGCCGATCCCCATGACAGTTGCGCCGATAATCTGGCTGCGGGCAGTGGTCGGGTTCAGGATGCGGCCGGCGGCTACAGCACAAACGATGCGGGTGACCCGAACCACCGATAGCTCCTCGTCGACCCGGACTTCGGCAAACACCGCTGCATGGGTGGCACTGGAAAATCTCTTGCCGAACGGGGGGCTGAACATCGTGCCGGTGGCGCTTAGTTCGCCGCCGCGCCGGAGTTTCAACAAATCGGCAAGAGCAGAGGCCGAAAGCAGTTCCGTACCCGGCCGACGGTCCAGAACGCCCGCTTTTTTAGCCTGCGACGTGATTTTGGCCTTGAGCTTGCGGCAAGCGGACTGGACGGCAGCGCCAGAGGTTGCTGCCGTCCATGAGCCGCCCTGGATGGGATTGAAGGGTAACGCTGAATCCCCGAGCCGTACAACAATACGTTCAATTGGCGTCTCCAACTCGTCCGCTGCAATCTGGCTGAGGATCGTGTAAGTCCCCGTGCCAATGTCGGTGATGGACGATGTTACTTCAAACTTACCGTCGCTTCTGAGCCTTACTTCTGCCCGCGCGGGCGCTGGTGACATCGCAGCCTCCCAGGCTCCTGTAGCCATGCCCCAGCCGATCAGTTCTTTGTCCTCCCGCATCGACCGCGGCGCGTGACTGCGCTTGTCCCAGCCAAAGCGCTCGCTTCCCTGAGCGTAGCATTCACGCAGAGCCTTGCTGCTGAACGGGCGGTTTTCGCTCTGGTCGCGCTCGGTGTAGTTTGTGAGCCGCAGAGCCAGAGGGTCGGCCCCGAGGGCATAAGCCAGCTCGTCCATTGCGGATTCCAGCGCAAACATTCCCGTCGCCGCACCCGGAGCGCGCATGTCACATGGCGAAACGGTGTCGAGTTTCGCCAGTTCGTAGTTGAGTTTGACGTTGTCGCAGCGATAGAGGCTAGCAGAGAACAGCAGAATCGGATCCTGGGCATCCTCGAATTGCGAGGTGGCGGCAATGGCCTTATGCCTGATCGCTTGCAAGCGGCCTTTCTCGTCGGCCGCGAGCGAGACGGTTTGGACGGTGTTGGCTCGGTACCCGAGCGCAAACATGTGGTCGCGCGGCAGCACCAGCCGGACCGACCGCTTGAGTGACTTTGCGGCCATCACAGCCAGAAAGACCGATTGCTGGGGCCGCAAACCAAGACCGAACCCACCGCCGACATAGCTGCTGACAACCCGCACTTTGCGTCCGATCAAGCGGAACGCGACTTTTAGAAAGAGTTCCACGCTCTTTGGGCTCTGCGTCTTGTCGTAAACCGTGACGATGTTGTCACCCCATTCCACCGTCGTTGCAAACAGTTCCATGGGATGATGGTTTTCCGGAGAGGTGGTGTAGGCCGCCTCGATTTTCACGGGAGCACTTGCGAACGCCCGGTCGGCGTCTCCCGTCGGATGAGGGACAGGGGCGACGCCGATCCGGTGTTTCCGCGGTATGAACGCCGGCGATCTTGCGAGGTCGGTTGCATGTGGCTCGGCCTTATACGTGACACCGACCAACGCGGCCGCATCGCGCGCGGCCTCATAGCTTTCGGCTATAACCAGAGCCACGGGTTGACCGCTGAAATGCACGCGGTCGTCGTAGAGCGGCATGAACGGTTTTCCCGGCGGACCCGCTGCATCCTTATAAAGAAACGAGACCGGCCAGAACCATGGGCGATTTTTGTGCGACAGAATCTCGACCACGCCCGGGAATTGTCTGGCGGCAGAGAGATCGATTGACAGTATCCGCCCCTTGGCGATCGACGCCGTCACAACGTACGCATGCAGGAGATCGGGAACTTTATATTCGGCAGCATATTTGGCCTCGCCCCGAACCTTCGGCGGTCCGTCAATTCGGAAAATGCTCTTGCCCGTGACCGTCTGCTCTTGATCCATCTTTTCCCTCAATGGATTCGCTTGTCGGACTGCGACTGCGGCGTTCGTGATGCGGCCTGTTCCAGCGCTCGGACGACGGTTCTGCGAGCCAGGTCTATCTTGAAGTCGTTCTCCGACAACGCCACAGCGCCCGACAGCAGCATCGAAGCGAACTGCTCGAAGTTCACACGAGATGCGGGCCGCCCGATTAATAGTGCTTCCGCCGCCGTGTTCCGCCAAGGTTTGTGCGCAACGCCGCCCAAGGCAATTTGGGCGGTCGAAATCGCCGCTTCGTCGTCGATCGTCAGCCATACGGCAGCCGAGACGATGGCAAAGGCGTAGGACAGGCGATCGCGGATCTTCAAATAGCTGTATCGATGATGCTCGAGAACCGGGGGCAACTCGATACCAAGAATGACTTCGTTGCCGAACAGAGTCGTGTCTTTCTCGGGCGCGTCGCCCGGCAGTCTGTGAAAGTCAGCCAGAGGTATCGCCCGCAGTCCATTCGGACCTTGGACTATGATTGTCGCTCCGATGGCAGCCAGGGCGACGCACATGTCCGAGGGATGCGTTGCCACGCAAAGCTCGCTTGCGCCGAGAATGGCATGGTTGCGGTTCAGCCCTGGCCGAGCCGGACATCCGCTACCCGGCGCTCGTTTGTTGCAAGGCGTCAGCACGTCATAAAAATATGAGCAACGCGTTCTCTGCATGAGGTTGCCCGCAACCGTGGCCGCGTTGCGCAACTGGGCCGACGCGCCGGCGAGGATGGCGCTCGCCAGCAAAGGATAATGCCGCGCGACGGAAGGGTGGACGGCAACGTCCGAGTTTGTCACGAGCGCGCCGATCCGCAATCCTCCATCCGCGGTTTCGCTAATCTCACGGAGCGGCAAATCGTTGATGTCGATGATGGTTGTCGGTGTCGCAACGTCGTACTTCATCAAATCAACGAGGTTGGTGCCTCCGGCCAGCAATTTTGCGTCTGGATGGACGGAGAGACTTTCGATCGCCTGATCTATCGACACGGCTCGGACATATGTGAACCGCTTCATGGCAAAGACTCCGCATCGGATACAGCTGCCATGACTTCTTCGATCGCATCCACGATCCCGGTATAGGCACCACAGCGACAGAGGTTGCCGCTCATGCCTTCGCGTATCTCGTCCCGCGTCTTCGCCGTACCTTCCGAAATCAACCCAATGGCGGAGCAAATTTGCCCGGGCGTACAGTATCCGCATTGGAGAGCGTCATGTTTCACGAACGCCTCCTGCAGCGGATGAAGCCCGTCGGAAGTTCCAATCCCTTCGATGGTTGTGACAACGGAGCCGCTGCGGCTTACGGCGAGCACCAGGCAACTGTTGATCCGATGACCGTTCATGAGCACCGTACATGCACCACATTGGCCGTGATCGCATCCCTTCTTGGTGCCCGTAAGATCAAACTCCTCCCGCAGCAGATCGAGCAGCGTCACCCCCGGTTCGACTGTAGCTACCCGAATGACACCGTTGATGGTGTAGGCCACGCGATGTGCTGTGTTTGGTGCCGCAGCCATGATGTCACCGAAGCCCCATCCCCTTGGTGTTCGAGTGCGCTTCTTTTGCAAACACTAGGCGCGGATTAACCTCGTGACAAGTTCGATCCGTGCGCGCACACACAAGCCGGCTCTGGCCCAAAGGCGATGAGAACAGACCCATCCGAATCGATATACGCCTTCACGTAGCTGGCAACAAAAGGAAATGTTGCGTGGTTCAAAGTTGAGGGTTGAGTGTCTGCAATGGGTCCAAAAGCGGCCAATCACCAGATGGCACAAGGGAAGCGGTCAAGATGGAGTTAACAGAACGCTGGGCAACAGTTTGTCTTGTTCCCATTTCAGCATGTATTCCGTTTGCCTGGCCAGCCACTTCGCTGAAACCAGTTCAGAACCCCATTCGACTGTCTTGATGGCATAATTGCCCAACAGCCAGAAATGCCGGATCGGCACAAAGAGGTGTGTCGCCTCGAGATCGATTGGGTCTATCGGGCGAACGGACCGATACCCCTCGATGAAAGCGTGCCACTGAGAATATCCCTCCCGTTGGAGGGAAACGGACCACAGAAAGACGGCGAGATCGTAGGCAAGAAATCCTGGACCGCCGTCATCAAAGTCGAAGAAGATCGCCTGTCCTTTCAGAGGCCCATCTCTTGCAATCCGCGCGTTGCCACCATGGCAATCGCCATGACAGCGCACCCAGGTCAGGCCGCCTATGGCAGCGACGGCGGACGATAATCTCGACGCCAGAGCCGAGAGCGATTTGCGGGCAACATCGTCCAGGAGTTCCAACGCCAAAACGGACGCCAAAGGATGGTGAAGCAGATGGTCGAGATCGAGGCGGTGTCCGCCAACGTTCCAATGAGGAAACGTGCCTGCGGCCGCATGAATGCGGGCCATCGTGATGCCTTGTGCCTTCGCATCTTCTGCCGAGTGATGACCTGGTTCATCGCCGTCAACATAGTGAAACAGAACGACGGACCGCATTCCGTCGGGTGTTTCTATTTGGGTAGACAGCTCTCCGCTATGGGTGGGGATTGGCGCTGCTATCGGAAGTTTGTTTTTGTCGAGGAAAGCGAGAAAATTAGTCTCTGATTTGACGGATTCCGGACTTACGCGCGAACCCGACAATCGCAGCACACCCAATGTCTTGCTGCCCGTGCGGACCTCGAAAGAGTCATTAAAGCCACGGCGCAGAAACCTCACTGTCAAGGGCTCCGGCAGATCATAGCGATCGCGAAGCAACGCCGTTATGGTATCCACGTGCGGCGTCGAATATTGGATCGTGGTTGTTGTCATGGAGATATCTGCCGCGAGTTTCGTTTCAGGCACCTCGTGTAATTACCAATTCTCGGGCTGAGGTATCAAGGTGTGCCACAGCTCCCAGAATGGCGCTGACGGGATTGCTGCCGTGTCCCAACGGTAACCCTCCCAAAATCGGCACGCCAAAAGGTTCAAGATGTTCGCGCAACAGATCAACGATGGTGAAGTTATCGCTGCTTGGCTTGAAGTCGGTAAACTGTCCCAGTGCGACACCTGCCAAGCCGTCAAGATGGCCTGCGTTGCGCAGCATCGTCAACTGACGGTCGACCTCGCCAACATACATGTTGACGGCTTCGAGCAGCAGGATCGCTCCCTTCAAGTTCGGAAGGGCCCACCCGGCTGCGGTTGAAACCATGCTGAGGTTGCCGCCTATCAGCCTTCCTCTGGCAGATCCTTGCGTTGTGAGTGCGAAGGTATTTTCCACTTGCCGGGCCTTTATGGTGATGGTGTCCGAAGTCATCAACGCGGTACGAAGCGCATCCGTATTCTCCGCATTTTCGTGCCCAGAACGACCATTGAAAAGTGAGCCATGAATGCTCACCAAGCTGCATTTCTTCCACAGGTTCAAATGAATAATGGTGATATCGCTGAAGCCAATCAGGAATTTCGGATCCCGCCCTGCTGCCTCGAAATCCAGTCGATCTGCGATCCGGTAGGAGCCTTTTCCGCCACGCGTAGCGAAGATCGCGCGCACTGCCGGATCGCGCAGGGCCGCGTTGAAATCGGCAACACGTTCTTCGTCCGTGCCCGCCAGATACGACCGCTTCTTGAAAGCGTGCTGGCCATAGTCCACCCGGAGGCCCCAGCCTTCGAGTTTTCGTGCCCGTTGAAAAACGTCATCTCTATCCGGAGTGCTCGCCGGCGACACAAATCTCACCTTGTCGCCAGGCTTCAGTCCTGTTGGCCAAATCGCACCTTCGGCTTTCATGGCAACCCTTTTCAGAAGTTTAGGATGATTCCGGACATCACTCTATTGGCGATGTTTTGTGTCAGACTACCTTGAGGGAACAGCATCTGCCACCTTGAAGATTATAAGTAACTGATACTATGGGCTCTTAACACCGGGCTCCCAATGGAGACCCAAGCGCCTGATCCCTTGAAATACCTCTTCCTCTCACCCATATAAGGTTGGTCGACAAGATTAGTCCGGCCATTTCTGCAGGCTCCAATTGAGCGCAGAATCTTTACCGCACCATTCAAAGTTTGAATGCTGACATTTACGCAGCATGCCTCATCTTTGCTTGCATTCGACGTATTTTCAAAATGACAGGCTGCGGGCGATGCTGCGCAGCGAATGGATTTTAATATGCAAAACAATATCGAAATGAAACAAACCGCGGTCAGCCCGCGACCAATCGAACCCAAAATGCCGAACATGTTGCCGAGGAAAATCATGAGCGCGCACCAACTGCTAGCGTCGGGATTCACACGCGAGGAAATGCGCCAGATCGTAGCCGAGCAAATCGATTGACCCATCCCGAACCTCAACTTGCGACGTCAAGGCCGCTCCCTTCCAAAGGAGTAAGCCGCCAAGCGGCTCAGGACCGAATGAATATAACCCAAACTGGATCAAGGAAGAAGCCAGGCATAACCCCGCTGCCTCCTTCTCTCAATCAGAAGGCTCAACACAGCTATGAGCGATATCTTGCCCGCGCTCGCGACGAAGAGCGTGCCGGAAACAGAATAGAAGCTGAGAACTGCTATCAACACGCCGAGCACTATTTCCGGGCGATTAGATAGATTTCGGAAGTTCCAAATCAAGTACCACCCGTCACGACCGCCGGTTGACTAACGGATACGGGAAAAATTCCTAGTCCGCCGTGTCATCGACGCGGCGGAAACTCATCAACAAAGGAGCGGATTCCATGAATATTGTAGCTGTGAAATGGGCCAAAAACCAAAAGCGTTTCGACGAGACGCTGCCCTACAGTGATGATCATGTCACTGCAGTCCCACGGCCACCCTTGCGTGTCATGCAGGAACAACGCGCACGCGAGGCGGCAAAAGCTGTTGAGGAATACGCGGCCAGTGGACGCGCCACTGAAGCCAAGACCGAACGCCTGCGCGCACTTCGCCTGGCCAGAGAGGCCGCGAATGGTTCATCGAAAACGTCGAAAACAAGTCGTTAGACGTAACCAATTTTGTCGATTCCGACTTTCGCAGGTCCTCTTTGCCCGAAGGCTTTGGTCGTACACATTGAAGATAACAGACGATCCCGGTCGGCCAGGCAATTGGGAGGGAGATGCTAAAAAAACGCCGATGTGGGGCGGTATACTGGCCGCCGCGGTTTGTCCTTTTGTAAGATCCTTTTCACAGAGGTGGGTCGGATCGAGAAGTTGCCGGGCATGCCGGGTCACCATACAAGCCCAGTATCTCTATCCTCTTCTCGCTTGCCGCGAACAGCGTTGAAGCGATCACGAATTTGATGGAAGGGGGAGTCGGTAAATGCTGCGGGGATAAGGCTTAAAAACTGACCACGTGTTTGGGCAAACCATACCTATGTATACTTTCGCATCGGGCTGATTGTTTGTACCTCTACCACCGCGCCTGTCGAACTCCGATGGGCGAGGTAGTTCCCCCGGCTACCACGCTTCAGTTTCCCCCCGGCTGAAGCCCGGACATCCTCCCGTGTCCGCAAAAGACCGCCCGAAGCCCACCGGGCGGTCTTTTGTTGTCAACAGGCGGGAGACGACAAGGAAGAGAAAAATGAAGCTGCCACTTGCAATCGCTTTTCACTCGATCCTGATATCCGGTGCCTTGATCTCCGGATCATGGGCTTCTCCCCCACACACGAAGTTCACCATGGCCAAGTGCGAGGCCACATCAAAGGGACAGACATGAGACACCAGCTTTGACACAGCTATTTGCCCCAATGTTTCACAGGCACGCGAGTATAAACAAACACTCACCTGAAAGTGATGGATGAAAGAATTCTCCTAACTTGCATCTGTCACTAACAATAGAAATATCTGCGACACTTAGAGCGGAACGATACTGCGTCCTGATCCCAAATATCCTCCCACAAAGATGCGAGAATCCATGATAAGCAGACGATCATTATTGAGCGGATTGGCGATGGCTATGCTCACTCCTATTGCTGCTTCGGCGGCAACCAAGAAGTTCCAACTCGATCCCAAGTACCAGCCTCAGACCGTGCCTTATGATACGAAACTTCCGGTTGGCTCCGTAGTCGTCGATCCAAAAAACAAATTCCTCTATCTAATTGAAGACTCAACAAGCGCGCGCCGCTACGGCATAGGCGTAGGGCGCGCCGGCCTTGCATGGTCAGGCGAGGCAATTGTGGGGCGGAAGGCGACGTGGCCGCGTTGGATTCCAACCAACGACATGATCGAGCGCGAACCTGCGAAATACGAGAAATACGCGGTCGGTCTCGACGGTGGGCCCACGAATCCCCTGGGTGCTCGCGCCCTCTACCTCTACCAAAACGGCCGCGATACATACTATCGCATTCACGGCACCACTGACCCGTCGTCGATAGGCAAGGCTGTATCCAACGGGTGCATTCATATGACGAACGATCAGGTTATTGAACTCTATGATCTCGTCCCGGTCGGCACGAAGGTCGTGGTCTTGGATCCCGCCTCAATGCTCTCCCCACGCTCGTGATCCAATCCGTGTGACACGTCCGGTGATCCCGGGACTTATTGAAGTGGCTTAAATGGATCTCGGTGCAGACGATCAGGCTTGATCCAGAAGCATCGCGGTCACGACAGCGCGGCGCTGATGGGTCGAAACGCGTCCCTGATCATCGTGGCCATACCATCAATAGCGGCGCTTTTTATGCGAGGATTGCGTCTGAGAACCACATTCGAGCAATCAATCTGGGGGAAGCCGTCTGCTTCCGTCAGGGCGCGGCAACCTGCCGGGATATTGCTGCTGGCAAGTGGTGCGATCGCCAGACCCGATACGGCTGCAATCTTGAGTCCGCCGCTCGTGTCGCAACTATAGGCCACGCGATAGTTGATTTTAGCTTTGTCCAAGGATCCGACAGCAAATTTCTTGCACCAGCTGGAGCGCTCATAGATCGCAACCGGGACGACGTCATTTTCATGAACGCAGTGGACTTCCGACGTCACCCAAACCGTCGGATCAATAAAAAGCACCTCCCCGGTCGTCGGCTGCTCCTGATCGAAAATCACTGCAAGGTCGAGTTCGTCTGCGTCGATGGCCGCCAACTGTGCGGCCGAATATCCACATTTCACAGTCACTTCGACATACGGATGCTGGCAGGCGAAGGCTGCCAATGCGCGCGGCAGTACAGTGTAGCCATACTCTTCCGGAATACCGATCCGGACAGGACCGCCGAGCGGTTTCGCCCGTATCGCGGCGGCGGCCTCGTCCAGCAACCCGATGATCCTGTTGGCGCTGACGAGCAGGAGCTTTCCTTGTGGAGTCAACGCCACGCCGCGTGAACCTCGCTCGAAAAGGCTCTCACCCAAGGTCTCTTCTAGCTTCTTGATCTGAATGCTGACCGCGGATTGTGTTCTGCCGACTTGTTCTGCAGCGCGGGTGACATTCCCGGCCGCAGCCACGGCCACAAACGTACGCAGCAGTTCACTGTCCAATGGCGGATTCACAATGATGCTTTCGATAAAAATTTCAGATGGCAGCCATGATTTCTATTCGTTTGTTAAATGTCAAGCTGTGGCGAATCCTGTGTCTTGATCCAGGAGCGCCAAATGCACAACGTCCGACATCGCGTGATACAATTCTTCAGAGTGTGGCGGGCCGCCAGACATGAACGGCGGTTGTTGCTGGAAATCTTGAGCAAGCCAAGCGATCGACTGCTCATCGATGCCGGCATCACCAGGGAGGATGCACTTCGGCTCGTCCGCAGCGATTTGAGGATGCCGCTCTGGTGGCATTCGTCAGTCCCGCAGTGTATCTCCCAATACGCGCACCGCAGTTGGTCTGATTTCGATACCATTGAGCGGCTCACCACACTGACAAGTCCCGGAGGCCGATCATGGCAGCACAACACGTCCACGAAATCGATGCAGCGATAAAGGAACTCATCTCGTCCCGCCGGCAGGAAATTCTGCAGATTGCCCAAAACGGGGCAAACCCGGGTCCGTTGAAGAACGTGGTGGAGATACAAACGGCGATTGATGCCCTGTATCGCGCACGCGAGCAGGAGGGGACGTCAACATAATCAATGCTCTGCGGTCATCGGCTCAATTCCGCAGTTCAGAACACATCACTTTCTTACGCCGCGATGATATAGCCGCCGCTCAGTGCGGCGCGGACGTTCGCTCTTGAAAGATCACGATTTCGCAGCCAACAAACCTGTCCGTCTGTTTCGGGGCAAGGAATTTTGCCAACAAAACGCTCAGTAGTGCTGTTGTGACGAGAAGCGCCTCTCATGCGACGACGCCGTCATCATGATTACATGGCGAAGGGCTCAGCTGATTGATGGCGTTTAAACCCCACACCTCTTGGCGATCGCCAGTGAAATTCCGACGAGACACATGGTGAGCGGCACCCACCAAACGGGATCACCCATGGTGAAAAGCGTGATGCTGCTGACAACACACCAGAGCGTCGGAATACTGAACAACAGGACGTCGTAGCGGTTCCGGGTCGATGCCAGAAATCCGATCGTGGCGATCGCTGTCGGATCAGGCATTATGCCGAAGACTTCAGCAGTTCCCAATCCCCGACCTGCCATCAACGACAGGCCTGGATAGATCAGGACGGCCACCGCCATGACGATCAGCCCCGCGGGACCGCCTGCCAATGACGCTCCGGTTCCGCGCGGGATGACCTGAACGGCGAGCATAAGCATCGCCTGAGCCACAAAGCCACAAGCGGCGTATGTGGCGGCCCAGTTGACGCTTGACAGACGCGACCAGAAATAGGCCCAACCGACGAGCAGCCAAAGCGCAGCCAGAATTGTCGCAACGATCCTACTGGCATTCGGCCGAGCACGCGCGAGCAAGCAAACGAGGCCTACACCCACCAGTAACATCAGAATCTGAAGTGGCCAAAGGGCGAGGTTATAGCTCTCGATCTGCCTGAAATAGACCCGAGGCGAAAACATTAAAAAATCGGAAGGCCTATATGACCACCACTCTGTCACGAGGCATCCTCATTCGGGCGATTGACAGCCATCATAGGTTTTCCACGTAGTCGATGGTGCGTTTGCGCAAGGCCGGGTCTATGACGGTTCCGGTTGCCGCTTCCATGTTTTCCTGTACATGCGCCACGTTTGCGGTTGCTGGAATGGCGCAGGTAACCGCCGGATGCGAGATGATAAACTTGAGAATCAGTTGCGCCCAGGTCCTCGCGCCGGTTTCGGAGACCCAGTCCGGCAAGGGGTGGGCCGCCATCTGCGCGATGAGGTCGCCCTGCCTGAAGGGGCGATTGACGATGACGGCGATCTTGCGCTCTGTGGCGAGCGGCAGGATGCGGTCCTCCACATCGCGGTCCAAGACATTGTAAGTTATCTGGACGAAGTCGATCGGCTGCGACATCATGATATCTTCGACTTCAGAGTGGCGGCGTCCCTCCGAGGTGGTGATGCCGACATATTTAAGCTGGCCGGCGTCCTTCATTGCGAAGAGCGCCTGGAGATGCTCTTTCCAGCTCAACAGATTGTGGACTTGAAGCAAATTGAATTGAGGCACACCCCAAAACCTTTGGGACTGCCTGATTTGCTCCCTGCCGGACTGCGGATCGCTGATCCAGACCTTGTCGGCGGAAAACAACGTTTGAGGCCGCGACAGCTTTTCAAGGCCGTACCCGATCGTCTCTTGGGCCGAACCATACATTGGCGAGGAATCGATCAGCCTTCCTCCTGCAGCGAAGAAGGCCTGCATGACCGCAGTGCATTCATCTCTCAGCTGCATGTCGTCCCCGACGTTGAAAGTGATCCAGCTTCCGAGGCCGACGACGGGAAGTTCTTCTCCGGATGAAGGGATGGGCCTGGTCAAGACCGGCGCCCCCTGAGCCGACACCCGGTAAGGTAAGCCCGACAAAGCTCCGGCACCCGCTATCAAAGCGACAGCTTGCCGCCGATTTATCAAGAATCGCCTCGCCATCTCGTCTCCCCGTTGGCCAAGCCAGTTTGCCGATTATCGGCAAAGTATCGAGTATGCGCCGCCACTTGAAAACCCACAGCCGGGCATCAGCCACTCACATTGAGTTGAACCACTGTCCGATGACGCAGAGCCGGGAAGTCAGCTTTTGACAAAATGTACATGGCAGATCAATTAACAGTGCATAAAGGGCGTTGTTTTCCGGCTATGCGACTAATGCGAAAAAGGGGAACTGAAAGCCTTCGCGGCCAAGACGCTCTCGACACTGAAGGAACATTGGGCGGAAGCTCATAACGTGCACTGAAGCTTTGGCATTGACTTGAGAATCTGTGGAGGCGACCCATGTTCGAAGGCTTCGATCTCGAACTAATCTCGCTGCGGGACGCGACGCTGCGTGTCCGACATGGCGGAACCGGACCTCCCCTGCTGCTTTTGCACGGCCATCCTCGTACACATACAACCTGGCACAAAGTTGCGCCGCGCCTGGCACAGTCTTTCTTTGTGGTTTGTCCTGATCTGCGCGGTTTTGGTCAATCCTCGAAACCTGTGGACACACTCGATCACGCCGGGTCCTCCAAGCGAGCAAAGGCCAAAGATTGCGTTGAATTAATGCATACGCTTGGACATGAACGGTTCTCCATAGCCGGACATGATCGAGGGAGCTACACCGCTTTTCGGGCTGCCATGGACTACCCCGACACAGTCAAGTCGCTCAGTATCCTTGATGGCGTTCCGATCTTGGAGGCTCTGGAGCGATGCAACGAGAAATTTGCCACCGCGTGGTGGCACTGGTTTTTCTTTGCCCAGCAAGACAAACCAGAGCGCGCGATCCTGGCCGATCCGCTTGCTTGGTATGGAGGTTCCCCGGAAAAGATGGGAACTGGCAACTTCCAAGATTTTTGTGCAGCAATTCATGATCCGCAAACCGTGCATGGCATGGTCGAGGATTATCGCGCTGGCCTGAAAATCGACCGTATGCACGACGAAGAGGACCGCAATGCTGGGCGCAAGATTACATGCCCTACGCAGGTCCTGTGGTCGCAACATGACGATTTGGAATTTCTCTACGGCGACGTCCTGGATGTATGGCGTCTATGGACGACCGACTTATGCGGACATGGCCTTCCGTGCGGACATCACATGGCGGAAGAAATCCCTCAACTGCTGGCAAGTGAATTGGCTACGTTTCACCAGCGACATCAGTAACTTAAAACGAGTCTTGAATGTCGATCCAGGGGAAAAGAGCCAGGTCGGGCCGTCTCAGCCTAGCGAAGGTGGGTATCGCAAGTCTCATATGGGCCCATCTTCGATCCCTTGTCCCCACATCATCTCCATGTGGATGCCACCGAGACTGGAGTGCTCATCAGTCAGGTGAAGATTCACCGAGGGTATCGGCAACACGCCAAAGGCGATACTTAAGAAAATTCCACACAATATGCTGCCGAATGTAAAAACGAACGCAATCAGATTCAATCTCAAGAAGCTGCGGGTTTCTTTCTGTCCGTACGCGACGCTCGAAGCTTCGAATATGGCCTTGACGCATTGTTCGCGCTCCACAAGGCCACCGAAAGCCCGAGGAAGAATCCGAGTCGTTGGGTAGAATCCCAGCGAGAATTGATATGTTATCTGCAATCGTGCTGCGGTCTGCCAAAAAGCCGTACAACGATGTGAAAGCGGTGAGTGCAGGAAACAAAGCAAGAAGCAAACAGAATGCCTTCCATCCTAGCGGTGGAATTTCGGGCGGACCTCGGCGGCACGGCCCCGTCCAGCTTCCATGTCGGCCATTTCCGAGTTGCGCGTCGCCTTTGTGGCCCTGGAGTTTGGTTAGCATCGTACTGGACCTGGAATTCATTGTTGCGGCGTGACACCTCCCGAACCGCTGGCCACTAATGCCGGTGACGTGAGGCGTGATGCCACCCTGAGTGTTGGGGCGCTTCCAGAATTTCCTCACGGGACTTCTCACCCAACATTTCCAAGAGATGGGTCTTGGCCCGGTTTATTCTGCTTTTGATGGTTCCAACGGGGCAATCACAAATTTCCGCAGCTTCGTCGTAGCTCGCACCCATGACACAAACCAGCATGATTGCTTGCCGGAAATCCGGATCGAGTTGATGCAAAGCTATTTCAAGTTCATGACCCCGAATAGTCCATTCCTGGGATGCCGGCCGGGAGGGTCCGTTTTCAGCGATATCTTTTTCCCCGCCCGTGACCTCCCTCAGTCGATGCTTTATCGCTGTATTGAACGTATTTCTCATGATGGTGAACAACCATGACTTCATACTCGTCCCCGGAGTAAACTGGTGCAATGACCCAAGTGCCCGTTTGAGTGTTTCTTGGACGAGATCGTCTGCGTCATCGGGTCTGCGATAGAATGACCTCGCAAATGCCCTTAACGCCGGCACAAGAGCAACGAGTTCCGCTCTGCAGTTAACTTCTAACTGAAAATCTTGATAAACGGGATCGATCGCAACCATATCTTGTCCTTTCTGGATGAGAGGACAATGCGCCGAAGATATAACTCGTTCCTCCGTCGCCGGAACTGTACGCTATCGAACATTTGAGATTTTTTGAGTTGTAGAGACCAAAGTAATTACCAAGTCGTCTGTGGTCAGACGAGCACTGTCGGCTCGCATAGTGCAATTGAGAGCGCGTGCTTTCGGTGGCATGATTTGTTTGACCGCTCCAGGTCCGCGCAAAGTGGCCTAGCTACAGGCCACTTTGCTTGAATGATGAGGTCAGCGACTCTTGCTGCCCTCGCTGCCTTTCGACTGCTTGTCGGATGAGTTGCTCGATGACCCGCTCTTATCCTGCTTGTCGCTCGAGCTTTTTGAACCACCCTTGGTGCTTGATTTGCGGTCCGAACTATTTGGCATTTCTTTCCTCCATGTTGACTGGAAAAGTTCCAGTATCCAATCAACCCAGGCTGAGGAAAACTGTTCCGGCTCGCTGACCGTTGGTGCGATACCGCACCAACGGTCAGGACACGACTCTCCTTGGATTTCCATCAATTGCCATGTCGCGCCTGCGAATCCGCCTTTAGTAGATCCGCAAAAAATATGGTTCCGATCAGCTCACCTGGCTCGTTATAGACGCGAACGACCCAGCCGGTTGGGTCGAGTCCTTCGAGAACGCCATCAACAATAGTTTCTTGTGCCGCTAGTTTCGCCTCCGCCAGCGCGTGTTCGTAATCCGGAAGCTCGATCCCTTTTACGTCCTCAAGAACGACGTCCTCATGAAAAACAAAACGAAACAATGGCATGGGAGTCCCCCCGCTCTGATGAGGAAACGTGCTCATTTTGCAAAGTGAGCACGCCTGAACATCAAGCTGCTTTTTGGGCTTTGCTGTTAACGCCGCCTTCGGCGAGCTTGGTCAGCGCGGCATCGGTGGCGATTTCTTCCTCGAGGGTTTGCACCAGAAGTGCCGTCGCGTCCTTCATACCCAGTTCGTCCGCCCAACGAGCCAATGTACCGTACCGGGCCATTTCGTAGTGTTCGACTGCCTGAGCTGACGAAACCAATCCTGCATCAAGAGCCGGCTGGCCTTTGAAATCTTCCAGGACTTCTTCACCTTCCGCTATGATGCCTTCAATCGCATCACAGGTTTTGCCTTGCGCACGCTTTCCGAATATCTCGAAAACCTGCTGCAGGCGCTCAACGTGGACTTCCGTTTCATCACGATGCTTCTCGAATGCCGCCTTCAACTCCGGCGATTCTGCGCCCCTGGCCATCTTTGGTAGCGCTTTGAGAATTTTCCGTTCAGCGTAATAGACATCCTTGAGGGTCTCGTGAAATAAATTGTCCAATGTTTTTGTTACCATGCTTTTGTCCTCCGGTTGTTATCGCCGCACAATGTGACGGGTGAGCAAGGAACCACGCCAGACGATGATTGTTCCGCCTGGCGATAACGAATTAGTGGGATTTTTGTGACGGCGGAGAAATCCAGGAGGGTGAAGGTGGCAATTATCACCCCTGCGAATTTCTCGAGCAAGCGGCATTTTAAACATCAAGCCCTTTCCGTCTGACAACTGCAAACGGTAAGCGCTCCCACCTCATCGGTTTGTGTGATGCCCTGGTCTGATTCAGTGCGCCGCTCGGCCTTGCAACGCTTAACTACCGCAATGACCAGCCTGTCAGACGAACGGATTCTTCCTCGGCCAGACCATATGCCCCGTCCGCAAGTACCATTAAGCCTTCGCGGTCCAAAACGATGATCTCCGATCTCCTGGAACGGATGAGCCCCTTTCCCTCCAGGATGTGCAGAGCGACAGTAACGCCCGATCGCCGCACGCCCAACATGCGGGCAAGATGTTCGTGTGTAAAGCTCATGCTATCGCCGTCCACCCTGTCATGTGCGAGCAAAACCCATCTGGCCAGTCGATCCTCCAGCTTTGAATGCCCGTTGGCAATCGCCGTGGACCCCACCTGAATTGAAAGCGCACGCGCAAATCTTGTAAGCAATATTCTTATGGATTCTTTGGCGCGAACTGCATCCAATAAATCGGATGCGTCGATTCGAAAGGCGCTTCCATTCATTTGAACGACAGTGCGGTATGCGCTGCGGTCGTCATATTGGAGAAGCGCAGAGCCGGACATCCCATCTCTGCCGAATAGACCGACTTCCAGATCGCGGCCGCGCGGCAAGCTCGCCATCATCGAGGCGATACCGCTTTGAAGAAAATAGACGCGTTCAAGCTTTTGCGCGGGGGTCTCGATCTCCTGTCCGAGCGTCAACGGAACCATCCGCATTTTAGGCAAAAGCAAAGCTCTGTCCTCCTCGGACAACTTCGACAACAAATGATTGCGTATCGGAGGCAGTTGATCGCTTGCCACAGTCTTTCCTTCCAGGAACGACTTACAGGCCGTGACCTGCAAGTTATGAACTTTGGAGCATCACTTCGGAGACTTTTTGCGAGAGCTCGCTCTGCATAAACGGCTTTGACAGTAGGGATATATCCTTGCCAGTACCGTCAGGCAATTCTGAGTAGCCGGTAGCCAGGATAACGGGCATATCCGGCCACCCTGCCTGGATTTCCCGGATGAGCTGGGTTCCGGTCATGTTCGGCATTGCCTGGTCGGTCAAAACAAGATCAATACTGCTGTGGGACCGCAGAAGTTCGAGTGCCCGTCTACCGGAACCAGCTTCGATCACCGTATGGCCGAGTTCTTCAAGCATGGCGACTGTGTTCATCAGCACCAAGGCATCATCGTCTACCGCCAGAATAGTCAAGGATTGCAGCGCACCATGATCCTTCTGCGGCGTCGATACATCCTCAGCGGCCGTCTTCATTGGTTCTGATATAACCGGCAACCAGAGCTCCGCGCTTGTTCCCTTGCCAATCTCACTCTGAAGAACGAGCTGACCATCTGACTGCTTCATTATGCCATGAACCATCGACAGACCTAGCCCCGTGCCTTTTCCAACACCTTTGGTTGTGAAAAAGGGTTCGACGGCCCGTCCGAGGGTCTCGGCATCCATACCTTCACCTTCATCGTGTACAGAGAGACAGATGTAGTCGCCCGGCGAGAGCTCCGAGTTGGTATCGGTGACTTTTGCTCCGCGGGCTGCAATCGAGATGGTGCCACCATTTGGCATTGCATCTCGTGCATTGACCGCAAGGTTGAGAAGCGCAAGTTCAAGCTGATTGGGATCAGTCTGGACCTTGGCGAGTGACAACGGAAACAACGTCTCGACCACGACTGTCGAGCCGAGCGATCGCTCGAGAAGGTCTGCCATGCCCCGCACAAGAGCTGGGACGTCAACGGGCTCAAGATGCAACTTTTGTCTTCTGGCGAAGGCCAGCATCCGTTTGGTAAGAGTGGCTCCGCGCTGCGCGCCCTGCATAGCGTTATCCAGCAATGCCAAGGTTTTGGGATCATCGGGTAGTCTTTTCCGCACAAGTTCCAGGCTTCCAATAATTGCCATCAGGAGATTGTTGAAATCATGGGCAACTCCTCCGGTCAGTTGGCCGATGGTTTCCATTTTCTGGGATTGGAACAGCGCTTCGCGGGCTCTTGCCAGTTCTTGTTGGTTACGGTTTCGCTCGGTAACATCCCGGGTAACTTTGGCAAAGCCGACAAGCTCGCCATTTTCGTTCCTGACGGCGTCGATGATTATGCTCGCCCAGAAGCGCGTGCCGTCCTTTCGAACCCGCCAGCCCTCCTTTTCGAATCGACCTTGCTCGGCGGCAGTTTCTAAAGCCTTATTTGGGAGATCCCGATCCAAATCTTCCTGGGTATAGAAACGAGAGAAATGCTGGCCAATGATTTCGGAAGGATCGTAGCCTTTGATGCGTTGAGCGCCTGTGTTCCATGTTGTGACATTTCCCTTACGATCAAGCATGTAGATGGCGTAGTCAGTTACGCCTTGGACGAGTATTTTAAATTGCTCCTCGCTCCATCTCAGTGCCTCGTCCGGGGCCTTGTGTTCCGTTAGGTCTCGGGTGACGTTCGCATAGCCGACGACTTCTCCGGACAAGCTGCAGATGGGGTCGACTACGACATGCGCCCAGAACCGGCTACCGTCCTTCTTCATCCGCCAGCCTTCATCTTCAAATCTGCCGTCGAGCGCTGCCCCCTTCAATGCTATTGCAGGAAGACCAGAGTGTTCGTCCTCTTCTGAATAAAACCGCGAAAAATGCTCGCCGATGATTTCCTCTGCTCGATAACCCTTCAAGCGTTGCGCACCAGGGTTCCAACTTGTTACAGTGCCGCTGGCATCCAGCATGCAGATGGCGTAATCAGTCACCGCGCCCAAAAGCAATCGCTCATTGCGTTGCATTGATTTCCCTCTCGCCACGCGTAAACCCTTGATCTACTCGACAACGACAGTTCATCTTCAAGGTTCCGCCACGTTCAAATTTTGATGAAAATCGGTCGCTGCGAGGCTTGCGGAGGAACAAATTCAATTCTTCCGCTTTCAAAGCGACAGGGTGAAATGAAGAAGTAGGTGATGGCGCGAGGTGAAAAATCCAAATATACCGACAAGCGGAGGCTATGAAAAACGCGGCGTGTCCAAGGGCGAAGCAGAACGCCGGGGATGAGCTACGGTCAATAGGGAAAGCCGTGGCGGCAAGTCCGGATCGCGGCGCGGGAAGAAGTCCTCGGAGAAGGGAGGTCGCGTCGGCGGCGCTGTGTCGGCGTTGGCGAAGACGGCCGCAGCAACGCAAGCGAACGCAGAACACGCACATCACTGATGCTTTCGTCACTGGAGAGGCAACCATGACCGAACTGCGGCCGGAGACCGGCAAGCCCGAAACCTTGCAACTCGACCGAAACGGCTGGGTGCCCAACAACCCGCAGTTCCCGGTGCTGATCTATCACAACGTGACAGACCCAGAGGAAGAACACGCTCCGGAAGCGCTGGAGTGCATGTTTCGGCGCAACGGTTGGCCGCCACAGTGGCGTAATGGCGTCTATCCCTTTCATCACTATCACTCAACGGCACACGAAGTCTTGGGCGTTGCCAAAGGCAAGGCACGGCTAATGCTCGGCGGACCCCATGGACACGAGGTGAGTGTCACAGCGGGTGACGTGCTCGTGCTTCCGGTAGGCACAGGCCACTGCCGCTTGGAGGCGAGCGCCGACTTTCTTGTTGTCGGCGCGTATCCTCCAGACCAGATAGCCGATTTGTGCCGCGAAGCTGCAAACGCCGCAACGATTACACGGATAAATGATCTGTTGTCTCCACCGTCCGATCCGGTTACCGGATGCGAAGGATGGCTTGAAACCTGACCATTATCGAGCGGCCATCGTGGCAAACAAGGTTCTCAAAAGTCCATACCCAAGCCGGACAGCCTTCGGTGGCGTAGTAATGCGCAATCGGCTTCGCAGGAACTCTGGCAACCAGAGAATCTCGCTCGCACTTTAAGCTTTGCGTTCCGTAGACAAATGAACATCGATTAGTCGCACAATCGCTCTACGCGCCTCGTGGGCAGGCCAACCGATCGAAACAGCATCGTCCAGTAGCCGCTTCAATGCTGGTCCGGCGTGAGCCAAGAATTCGACCTCCAAGCTCTCTTGGCAATCCAGATCATCACGGTCGTCCTGAGGTGGCATTATTGGCATGGCGGATTCCCATTGTTATTTGCAGTCTTCTTGAGCGGTATCCTGCTCAAACCTCCGCCCTCACTGCCGGGCGTTTCGAGATATCGTTCATACGCCATTCGAACTTGGCTGGCTGCTCGCTGTCGCGACGATTGAACACCGCTCACTCCATCCAGCCGAAACTGCGAATGGCCGAGTAAAAATTTCCAGCACCACAGTTCACCTTCCGGGCCGTCATCAATGCGATAAACTCGGCCGACATCGATTCCGTTACGGTTCGTCGCCGTGAAATCCTGCGCCTGCTCTTCTAGTCCCCCGCGAGTTTTTTGCCATCTAATTTCCATGGCTTTCAAACTCTGAACAATTCAATTTGTTTCAACTTCCAATCACCTTAAATATCCTTTCTCTTCATCAATTTGCGCAATTTTGTCTCAACCTACGGCAGCACGTTTGGATGCACAGCCAGATTGGTATTCTCGGCAACCTCAATCATTGCAGCCAGGACCTCTTCCTTGTCCATCCGGCCACCTGGGCATCCCCAGTACCTCGAGCAGCCGATCTTCCACTGCCCGCTGACACTCATCGAAGCGATCAGGGTCACTTCTAGTGCGCTTCGGCTCTGGAATTGTCATGAGCCGTCACCTGTAAAGCACAGGGCGTTGTAGGGTGGGTCGCCGAAATCTTTCGCGCTGTAGAGCGCGATCAATTGCCCTTCACCTTCGTCGGGCACACCTAAAAAGAGAAATACCTCGCCGAGCTCGGGATGAAAACCGTGGGTGCCATTGAACGGGAACTCGTTTGGATCGGAGGATTCATGAACGGTCACGTCGTCAACAGGCTCCTCCTTCACGTGAATAATTATTTCTGCAGAACCTGACAGCTCTTGGGTATCCGTCAAAGCCTCCCTAACCTCAAATTCAAACTCCGGATCCCAGCCCTCATTGCCAATGAAATCCTTATCGCGGAACCTGACTTTCATGGCATGGCTCATCCTCCGATCAGAGCAGCAGCGGCTCTTCTTGCGCATTTGGCAGGCTTTCCAACAGTACGCCTCGGGTCATCACGCGTCTCTGACGAGCGCGATAGCTGTCAGGGTCACTTGGACCACGTGACCATCTCATGCGGCGTCGAATAACCGCGATGCCGTTAAATCTGCACTGGTTTGATAGTGTCCACACTGATTGACCCGGTCAAAACGCCGCGTACCAGATCGGTTCGATCCGTTTCAATTTTGATAACGGTGTATAGTTTATCGTCCCTGAAAGCACTCGCGTTGATCGTCGTCACATCGTCAGCCGGCGCTGAGTCGATTTCCATAAAGTCGAGTTCGCGCCCTGCGGCAACAATTCTGGCGTCGCCCGTGGTGCGGGCAGCGACAAGCACTTCCCCTTGATAGGGCGAGTTTTGCCAGCGCGGATCATGAGCGGGTGCCGTCGGTACTAGCCGATAAAGGTGGAGCGTCTCACCCATTCCCGGCAGGGGTGACGCTCGGCTCTCCGCGTCCGCAACTTGCGCACGGCTTTCCACAGAATGGCCAAAGCTTGTGGCACTACTTCTCTCAAATGCCTCATCACCATCCGCTTTTTTATCCTTCGACATCATATGCCCCCTTGCTGCGTTTGCCTCCAACCTCAAACGCCATGATGTCGGGAATGTTCCGCGCTAACCTCTGGCGGGCTGGGTGTGGCGCTCCAGCGACGCCCTGGCGCAGGCCGGGGATTGCAAGGACTGAGCAAATCAAGACAGGCGGTGAACCGCCGCTCTCTCTTTGTACGTATGCCTTGAATTTGCTCGCCGTGGGACCGACCGAGTTAACACCAGCGTCCTCTACCGTACCAGCGGCCTCTCCCAGAAAACTCGCAACCAGACGAGGCAAAGGCCAATATATGCTCACAGCTGAAACTTTTTGCTTACAAAGCGAGAACCGTGTAGCCCAAAACGCCAGGGTGTTTCGACCGCCCGGCTGATGCCGATGCGTATTCCACTGCAAACCTGGACCTGTTCATGCGTGCGAGCGAATGAAAATGGCCCCTCTAGCAGCGACATTCCGTCATGCGATTTTTGGAGGCCCAGTGCTTGTGCGACTTTACCAGGCCCTGAACACAGTTGGCCGATATCGTGCGTGGCTCGCCGGGAGCGCATCGTTTCGATGCCCTGAGTTGGTTCGACCGCCCTGATCAGAACGGCTGATCCGGGGATGCAAACCAGGTTCAGACACCAATGCATACCGTAAGAACGGTAGACATAAGCGTGGCCAGCCGCTCCAAACATGGTCTTGTTTCCGGGCGTTGGACCCCTGAAGCTGTGAGATGCCGGATCGTCTTGGGAATAGGCTTCAGTCTCTACGATGGGTCCACCAATGCCATCGACAAATATCGAGATGCCAATCAAATCCCGGGCCACCGCTTCAGCATCTCGGCGGAAGAACTCCGAATCAATCATTCCATCTTTCTGTTTTAAATTCGAGGGAACCAATTTGTCTTGTCCAAGCTTTATTGAATTGCGGCGGGGCCAAATCTTGCCTCCTCCGCAAATGGTAACGACAAAAAAACAATCTACAGGAGGTTTTTATGGGCCGCGGCATTCTTCTTTGGTTACTCGGAGTTCCGATTCCAATCATCCTGCTCCTCTTTCTGTTCATGCGATAGGAGAGCGTAATGTCCATCACCGATATACAAACGGATGTTGATGCATCCGAGGAGAGCAGTGCGAGCGCCGTCAGCTGGGGACCGATTTTTGCGGGCGCTGTGACTGCTGCCGCCGTAACATTACTATTGACCCTGCTGGGATCAGGTTTTGGATTGACGATGATCTCGCCGTGGTCATCTGAAAATCCCTCAGCTACGTCATTTGCCGTTTCCACCGCGATCTGGCTGATCCTCGTTCAGTGGATATCGGCCGGCGTCGGTGGTTATTTGACCGGTCGCCTTAGGACGAAATGGGCAGGGATCCATACCAACGAAATCTACTTTCGCGACACCGCGCATGGCTTTGTAGCATGGGCGCTCGCGACATTGTTGGTTGCCGCTGTGCTCGGGACTGCTGTTTCGTCGACAATTCACGCGGGTGTGCAGGCAGCGTCCAATGCTGCTGCAGGAGCCACAAATGCTGCCACAGCGGCGGCCAGCTCTGCCTCAAGCGATACATCTGTCTCCTACTTCGTAGATAGTTTGCTGCGGCCGGCCTCGCCTGCGGCGGCAACCCCCGAGCGCGCAGGGGATGCGACTGCAGAGGTATCACGCATCTTGTTGAACGCGGCAGCTACCGGAACGCTTCCTCCCGAAGATCGCACCTACCTTGACCAGTTGGTTGCGGCGCGCAGCGGCCTGAGCGAGGCGGATGCGAAGGCGCGTATAGACGCCGTCCTCGCACGGGCGGATGCTGCGAAAAAATCGGCAGCCGAGGCAGCAGACAGTGCAAGAAAGGCCGCGGCCGCCGCGGCGTTCATGGCAGCGTTCTCATTGTTGCTCGGGGCGTTTATCGCAAGTGTGGCTGCAGCTCTTGGTGGTAAACAGCGCGATGACGACGAAACACTTTATCTTTCGGCGTCAGGTAGAGCCCGTGTCACCTGACCGAGATTGATGGGATGGGTTGCATTCTACAATAAGGTGGCTCCGGACGACCAGGGAGGTAATGTCGGGGCGCAGTCTCGCCACCTGGTCAGGCGAGGTCTTGCTAACTTGCGCGGACGTATGCAGCAGGCACACAGGCACAAGGTGACGCTAACGACTGACGAGGTTGTGAATGGAAAGATGTTTCAACAAGGCCGCCACCGAATAGCCACCGCGTAGCCAGTCCAGGTTGCCTTCGCGGATGAACTGAGACTTGCCTCAGCAAGCTTGGTCAAGCCTTGTCGGTCGCTTCTTCCGCGTTCAACGTTATAAAGAGCGGCTCCGCGTCCTTTAATCCAAGGTCACCGGCCCACCGAGCCAAGGTGCCGTAACGCGTGTGATCGGCATGCGCGGCAGATGCACGTCCCGGGTCAATAGCTGGTTGACCCTTGAAATCGTCTGTTATTTCTTCGCCTTCGGAAGAAGCTGGCCAAGTATGAAGAGGCATTGGCGCGACTTTCGTCAAATCGATGGTACCGGGAATTTACACTTAAAGGCTTCAGTTATCGTCTGTCCTGCATGAATTGCGCTACGGCGAGCGCGAGGCAAAGCAGGCCGAGGGTTAGCGAAAATCCCTGGATGCCGACCAGTACCATGGTCGCGCCGGTGATTGGGGGTCCGGCGATGCCGCCGACACCCCAGACCATGGCGAACGCCGCGTTGCCGGCCATCAGCATCGGACCGGAAAAGCGTTCGCCTAGTTTGATCAGAGCCATGGTGTAAATGCCGAACGATGCTGCGCCCCAAACGAACGCGACGGGCCAGACAAACACCGAGTTGAACGACAGCGGCAACAGCAGACAGCCAAGTACGGTCGTCAGCGCGCAGAACATCAGCGCCCGGTTCGAGCCTTGCCTTTCGGCCAGCATGCCAAGCGGGATCTGTAGCGCGATATTGCCGGCGACGAAGACTGCCAGCAGCGTTGATATCCTGGCTTCCGGACTGCCGTAGCCTTGGCCATAGGCCGACATCAGTGCCAGCGTTACCTGCTCGAACGCG
Organism: Phyllobacterium trifolii; assembly: GCF_014192095.1. Taxonomy (GTDB): domain Bacteria; phylum Pseudomonadota; class Alphaproteobacteria; order Rhizobiales; family Rhizobiaceae; genus Phyllobacterium; species Phyllobacterium trifolii. The sequence goes on along the minus strand of NZ_JACHXN010000007.1, from coordinate 1,199 downwards.
GCAGCGGTAAACACCGCAAATAGAAGCAGCCGCGCCTGCGGTACGAAACGCCGGACGGAAGCCTGTTGCGCATGGCCACTGTCGAACTTGGGCAGTTTTGGCAGCACCTTCCGCAGGCAAAGCCCGCACAGCACGAAAGCCGTGGTGCCGACCAGGAAAGGCGGCCAGCCTTGCGTTCCGACGACGGTCAGGGTGAGCGGCCCCAACGCAAAGCCGGCGGAAATTACTGACGTATAGACGCCCATGATGCGGCCGCGCTTTGCTTTCGGCGTCAGCGCGATCATCCAGGTTTCGCTGATCACGTAGAGCGGATTGACCGCAAAGCCGAGCAGAAAGCGGAGCGGAAACCAGAGGAAGACATTCTGCTGCCAGCCGATAACAGCGAGCAGCACAGCTGCCAGGCCGGCGCACGACAGCGCGGTTCGCCCTGCCCCGAAATGTCGTGAGAGCCATGGGATGAGCGGCGCCGACAGAATAAAACCAAGCGGCGTCATCGCGGCCGACAAGCCGATCGTGCCGGGCGACATGCCTTGCCGCTGCAGGATAAAACTGAGCAGAGGATAACTCAGCCCTTGCGCAATAGCGAAGACAGAAACTGTCGCTTAATGCCTGCCAGCGCTGCCCATGGCGTCGCGCTCAATTGATTCTGCACCTCTTCATTTGCCATGGATTTGCTCCAAAACCTTGGCCGGACAAACGCTCGGCTGGCCTTTAAGACTCACTTCACGACCATCGAACTTCCGACGAACCGATGGAATTGGCAAAGCGCGGGTTGTCACGCAGGCAAACATCCTCACCTGTTTCTTCGAAACCCTTATCCCAACTTCACCGAGTCGATCCAATCCTGCAATCGCGAGGATGTAGCCGCTATCAGCACCTACACGGATCCGGTCCCCAGAGGACGCATTATGCTAGTTTCAGAGCCCACACGGAGAATATCAGGATGGTTCGTATTCAAAAGTGGCGACCACTGATGGGTAAACGTTGGTTTAAAGAAACCGGAAATGCGTATTCGGATTGAATCGCGCCATAAACCAAGTGATACGTGCCGCAGCGATGCTCCCTCCCGGATCGGAGTCTATTTGCATGGCACCGCGCGTCACCGTCCTGCTTCCCTCACCACTCGCCTTCACTTACAATGCCCTCGCGACACAGAGGAGTTCCGCCATGAGCGAAGACGCCTTCAACATTTCGATCCG